>NZ_PJME01000006.1 GCF_002954775.1 Streptomyces geranii | reverse complement strand
GCCGGGGGGGGGGGGGGGGGGGCGGTTGGGGGGGGGGGGGCACGGCGGGGGTGGGTGGTGGATCGGCCTGGACGGCCTCGTCCTCAAACGCCGGACGGGCTGAGTGGTGCTGGTCGTGGTCGGGGCCGGGGCTGGGGGCGCTGGTCAGGGCCGGGGGCGGTGGCCGGGGCTGAAGGGGCAGGCTTGGGGCTTGGCCTTGTAGCGCCGGTTCGTATCTTCAGCCTGTCCGGCGTTTGAGGACGAGGCCGTTCAGGCCGACAAGCGGGGGTCTGGGGGCGCAGCCCCCAGGGATGGGAACGGGTAGGGGCGGCGGGGGCGAGGAAAAGCGTGTCGTTCAGCGACACGGCTCCCTTGCTCCTCACCCACCTGTCCCCTGACCCTGACCAGCAACCGGCCCGCACCACCCCACCCCTCCCCGCCCCCGAGGAGCCCCCATGGGATCCCGCCCCGCCCTCGCCCTCCTGGAAATCCTCCGAGGCGAAGGCGTGGACCGCGTCTTCGGCAACCCCGGCACCACCGAACTCCCCTTCCTCACCGCACTCACCGAACTCACCGCCCCCGCCCACACCGAGGGCACCGACACCCCAACCCCCACCTACACCCTCGGCATCCACGAAGGAGCCGTCGTCTCCATGGCCGACGGCTACGCCCGAGCCACCGGCCGCCCCGCCTTCGTCAGCCTCCACATCGCCGCCGGCCTCGCCAACGGCCTCCTCGGCCTGCTCAACGCCCGCCGCTCCCGCACCCCCCTCGTCGTGATGGCGGGCCAACAGGACCGCCGCCACCTCCAGCAGGACCCGATGCTCACCGGCGACCTCGTCTCCCTCGCCACCCCCGCCGTGAAGGCCGCCTACGACATCCAGCACGCCCACGACCTCCCCCTCGCCCTGCGCCGCGCCTTCGCCCTCGCCGCCAGACCCCCCGCCGGCCCCGTCTTCCTCTCCGTCCCCATGGACCTCCTCGCCGAGGACACCGAGGTCGACGTCCCGGCCCGCGGCACCCCACCCCGACCCGGTCCAGCCCCCGCCCCCGACCTCGACCGCGCCGCCGCCCTCCTCGGCGCGGCCACCCGCCCAGTGATCGTCGCCGGTGACGCGGTCGGCCGCGAGGGCGCGCTGCCCGCGCTGATCCGGACCGCCGAGGCCTGTGGTGCCACCGTCCACCACCAACCCATGGCCGACTGGCTCGACTTCCCGACCACCCACCCCCTCCACGCGGGCATGCTCCCGCCCCGCCACGACGCGATCCGTGCCGCCCTCGCTCCGTACGACACCGTCCTGATCGCCGGCGCGCACGCCTTCACGCCCCACCACTACACGCCGGGTCCGGCGCTCCCGCCCGGCATCACCGTCGTACAGCTGGACTCCGACCCGGACGAGATCGGCCGCAACTTCCCCGTCGACGCGGGGCTGGTGGGCGGACTCGCGCCCTCCCTCGACAAGCTCGCCGAGCTGCTGCGCGGTCAAGTGCCCGCGCACACCGCGAAGTCGCGGATCCTGCGCGCCGGAGAGCGGCACAGCAGCGAGCGCGAGCGGACGGAGGCCGCCGCCCTCGCCGCGTACTCCCCGGCGCCCCTCGCCCCCTGGGCCGCCGCGCACGCCGTCGCCCGGGGACTGCCGCCGGACGCCGTGGTGGTCGAAGAGGTCATCACCGTAGGGCTGTTGCTGCGGCAGCTGGTACGGCTCGACCGTCCCGGAAGCTATACGCACACCGTCGGCGGCGGCCTCGGCTGGGGCATCGGTGCCGCCGTCGGACGCTCGCTCGCCGAGCCCGGGCGGCCGGTCGTCGCCGTACTCGGGGACGGGTGTGCCCTGTTCGGGCTTCAGGGGCTGTGGAGCGCGGCCCGTACGCGGGCTCCCGTGCTGTTCGTCGTCATGAACAACGGTGTCTATCGCACCCTCCAGGACACCTATGCGGCGATGGGCGGCCAAGGCGTCTGCCCGGGAACGGAGTTGGGGCCGCTCGACTTCACCCAGGCGGCCCGGTTCTTCGGCGTCGACGCCGTACGGGCGAGCGGCGCCGAGCAGGTGCGGGAGATCGTCGCCGGGGCGGGCGAGTTGACCCGGCCGATGCTGCTCGACGTACCGCTGCGGCAACCGTGAGGAGACGTTCCGGACTCATAGCCACGCGCGTCTTGTCACCCGGCCCCCAGGGCCCGACCATCTCCCCATGACGGACGGACCGGTTCCGAAGTCGGTGCTCGCGCGAGGCGTGACGCTGCTACGAGTCTGCGGTGACGCCGACACCGCGCTGAGCCTCGCCGAACTCGCCCTGCGCACCGGCCTGCCCAAGCCGACCGCGCACCGGCTGATCGGCGAACTGGTCCGGCTCGGGCTCGTCGAACGCACCCCCGAGGGCTCGTACCGCATCGGCCTCGCCCTCTTCGTCCTCGGCCAGTCGGCGCCGTCCGTACGCGAACTCCGGGACACGGCACTGCCGTTCCTCGGCGATCTGCACGACGCGACGAAGGAGAACGTCCACCTGGCCGTGCCGGACGGCACCGACACCCTGTTCCTGGAGAAGATCACCGGCCGCCGCGCCACCCCGATCGTCTCCCGCAGCGGAGGCCGGCTCCCCGCCCACTGCACGGCCACCGGCAAGATCTTCCTCGCCCACGGCCCCCGGCTGTCCCGCGCCACCCTGCCCCGCCTGACCCCCCGCACCCTCACCCTCCCCGGCCAGCTCGCCCGCGACCTGGCCCTGACCCGGGCCCGCGGCTACGGCGTCAACCTGGAGGAGGCCGAGGTAGGCATCTCGGCGGTGGCGGCCCCGGTCTACGGCCGCGACTCCCGCCCCGTCGCCGCCATCTCGGTGACCGGCGGCACCCGTCGCCTGGACGTGGACCGAGTCGGCGCCCACGTGTGCGCGGCGGCCCGAGCGCTGACGAGGCGACTCTCGGCCTGAGCCCTTCACCCTCCTTACCCCTACCCTCCTTAGCCCTCCACCGCCTTACCCCGCGCCCTCACTCCCCTTGCCCCGCCGCCCCTTACCCCTCACTCCACCCTCGGCGCCCCCCGCTGAATCGCCACCGCCAACTCATGCTCCGTCAACCGCTTTCCGTACACCTCTCCAGTGATCCGCCCCCGCACGAACACCAGCACCCGGTCGCACACCTCGGCCAGTTCGGCGAGGTCGGTCGAGGCGAGCAGGACGGCCGCGCCGTCCGCCGCCAACTCGCCGACTATGCGGTGCATTTCGGCCCGTACGCCGACGTCGACGCCCCGGGTCGGATCGTCCAGGACCACGATCCTCGGGTCGGTCGCGAGCCACTTCGCGAAGACGACCTTCTGCTGGTTGCCGCCGGAGAGACGGCCCACGACGTCGTGCGGGCCGCCGCGCAGTCGTAGACGTTCCGTCAGTTCCGCTGTCCTGCCGACGAGTTCGGCGCGGGACGGCATCACGCCACCCCGCCCCAGCGCCAGCCAGCTCACCGCCGTCGCGTTCTCCCACACCGTCCGCCCGGTCATCAGCCCGTACCGCTTCCGGTCGCTCGGCACGAACGCGACCCCGGCCCGCACCGCCGCCCGCAGCGAACGCGGCTGTCCCCGGCCCCCGATGTCGACCCGCCCGGCAGAGACATCCGAACGGCCGCACACCACCTCCAACGCGCCCAGATGTCCCGCCCCTTGGAGCCCCGCGACCCCGACCACCTCGCCCGCCCGCACCGTGAACGTCACGTCCGTGAGCCGCCCGGGCACGCTCACCCCGGCCAGCACCACCGGCGGCGGCGCGTCGATCGACTCGCGCCTCCGGCGGCGTACCGGCGGGGCGGGCCGGCCGCCGAGCATCGCGGTCACCAGCTCGGGGACGTCGAGTTCCGTGCGGCGTACGCCTGCCAGGGCGACCCGGCCGTCCCGCAGGACCGTCACGCGCTGCGCGAAGCGCATCACCTCCTCCAGGAAGTGGGTGACGTACAGGACCGCGATGCCCCGCTCGGTGAGGGTGCGCAGGACGCGTTCGAGGCGGTCCACGGCCGCCGCCGGGAGCGCCGAGGTCGGTTCGTCGAGGACCAGGAGTCCGGGGCGGCGCAGCAGGGCCCGGGCGATCTCCGTCAACTGCTGGTCCGCCAGCGGGAGTTCGCCGAGCAGGGTGCCGGGCTCGACGGCCAGGCCCAGGTCGGCCAGGACCGGGCGGGCGGCGCGGTCCATCGCGCCGTGGTCCAGCAGGCCGAAGCGGCGCGGTGGGCGGTGCGGGAAGAGGTTCTCCCGGACCGTGAGGTCGGGGAAGAGGCTCAACTCCTGCGAGACCACCGCGATTTGAGTCGCCCCGGTCAGACGCACCGTCCCCTCGTCCGCCGCCAGCGTCCCCGAGAGGATGCGCACCAGCGTCGACTTGCCCGCCCCGTTCTCCCCGACCAGCGCGTGCACCTCGCCGCCCCGCAGCCTGATCCCGGCGCCGTCCAACGCCCGCACCCCGCCGTACGACTTGACCAGGTCCCGCGCCACCAGCACATCCCCGTACGTCATTTCAGCGTGCGTCCTTCAGCGGCTTGAGGTTGGCCTGCTGGTCGCCGAGGAGCTTGTCGATCGTCGGCTTGTACCAGTCGTACGCCGCCTCGGGGGACTTCTGGCGGGTGATGATCTCGTCGATGTTGGTGGAGTCCACGACCCCGCCCGGGGACAGGAACCAGCCGTCGAGCAGCTTGCCGTCGTTCTCCCGGACCGCCTCGATCAGCATCGCCGTCGACAGATAGCCCTTGAGGAAGTGCTGCGGGTCGATGGTGACGAAGTTCGAGCCGTCCTTGACCGCGTCGAGCGTCTTCGGGTCGACGTCGAAGCCCGCCGTCAGCCACTTGCCGCCCTCCGCCTGCTTGATCTTGGCGAGGTTGTAGCTGTCGGCGTCCCCGACCCCGAGGAAGGCCAGCGCGTCCGGGTGCGCGTTGACCTGCGCCGACCAGGAACTGTAGTTCTGCCCGGGATCGCTGTACGTCTGGAAGGGGCCGAGCACCTTCACGTCCGGCACCTTCGCGGCGAACGTGTCGGCGATCCCCTTGGCCCGGTTGTCCAGCACCGGCGTGCCCGGGTTGGGCACGCCGATGACGATCTCGCCCTTCGGGTCGGCACCGAGCCGCTTCAGTGCCTCCGTCGCCATCAACTCGCCCAGCGCGTAGTTGTCGTTGCCCACATAGAAGGTGACCTTGCTGCCGTCGGTGGGGGAGGTGTCCAGGGCGACGATCGGGATGCCCTGGTCGACCGCACGGGCGGCGGGCCTGGTGAAGATCGGCGGGTCGAGGTTCTCCAGGACGATGCCGTCCTTCGCGCGGGCGGTGAGGTTCTGGAAGAGCTGCACCTCGGCGGGGCCGTCGGTGTTGGGCGGCCCGACGGCCTTGAAGTTCACGTCGCCCGCGTGGCTCGCCGCGCTCTCCGCGCCGAGGACCATCTCGTGCGCGAAGTTCAGGGAAATGTTGGCAACTGCTATGCCCATGTTGAGCTTTCCGCCCGAACCGGCGGAACCGCTGTCGGAGTCGCCGCATCCGGCGGCGGCCAGCAGCACCAGCGCGCCGAGCGCGGCGGGCAGCGTACGGAGTCGGCGGTGCATCGTGGCCTCCAAGGGAGCGACCCACAGGGGTGGTTGACGGGTGTGACAGAGGGGGGAGCCACCTGGGTGGCTATTTGCGTCGGCGTCCGGTCCGGCGCAGCGCGCTGTCGGCCGCGACCGCGACGAGGATGACCCCGCCGGTCGCGAACGACGTCCAGTTGATGGGGACTTCGAAGAACACGAGCCCGGCGGCCACGACCGACAGGATCATCGCCCCGGCCACCGCACCGATCACCGAACCGCGCCCGCCGGCCAGCGGAGTGCCGCCGATGATGCACGCGGCGATGGCCTGCAGCTCGTAGCCCTGGCCGAGCGTCGGATCACCGGCGCCGTTGAAGGCGAGGGCGAGAGCGGCGGCGCAGGCCGTGGTGAGGCCGGAGAGGGCGAGGGCCTGAACCCGGGTGCGTACGACGGGTATTCCGCTGAACTCGGCGGCCTCGGGGTTGGAGCCGATCGCCCGAACCCGGGCCCCGAAACGGGTGCGGGCGAGCACCACCGACAAGGCGACGACCACCGCGAGCAGCACCCAGAGCGCGAACGGGACTCCGCCCGCGTCGCCGCCCGCGAGGGTGAAGAACGAGTCGTCCAGCGGCAGATCGGTGATCTGCCTGCCGTCCGCGAGGGCCAGCCCGACACCCCGGAACAGCAGCAGCGTGCCCAGCGTGACGATGAACGACGGCAGCGCGAGCAGCGTCGTGACGAGCGCGTTGAACACCCCGAGCAGAATCCCGGTGGCCAGCATCACCGGCACGGCGAGCCACGGCGGCGTCCCCTCCCGCACCAGCAGCGCCCCCACGACCAGGCACATCGCGTAGCTGCCACCCACCGACAGGTCGACCTCGCGCATGGCGAGCGCGAACACCATCCCGCACGCCATCAGCGAGATGTACACGGAGTTGTGCGCGGTGGAGAGCAGGTTGTCACTGGCGAGGAAGTCGGGATACGGGATACCGATGCCCGCGATCAGCAGCCCCAGCACGAGCAGTACGCCCAGTTCGTCCCGTACCACCCGGCGCGGCAGCAGTCCGGCGAGCCGCGGCGGCACCCTGAACCGCCGCCGCCCGCCACCCTGTTCACGGGCGCGCTCGGCGTCGTCCACGGCAGGCTCGGTCTCGGTCATCGGACACGGCTCCCGTACGGGCGGCTGCAACGCGGGCTGGGGGGTGCACCGCAGCGTGGGCCCCCCGGGCGCGGGCGGCAACCGGGCCGTTCCGGCGAGTGAAATGCGCTCTTGCCGAGCGGCCGGTGTCTCACCACACTCGCCCCATGGAGACGCGCACCGCCCTCGTGACCGGCGCGGCACAGGGCCTCGGCCACGAGTTCGCCGTCGCGCTCGCGGGCCACGGCTACCGGGTCGCCGGACTGGACCTGGTCCCGCAGCCCGAGACCGCCGGAAAGGTGCTGGACTACCTGGAGTTGACCGCCGACGTCACCGACGAGTCCCAGGTGAGCCAGGCCCTGGAACGCGTCATCGACCGCTTCGGCACCCTGCACATCCTGGTCAACAACGCGGGCGTCTACCCCTCCTCGCCCTTCGAGGACACCACCCCGGAGGAGTGGCGGCGCGTGATGCGGGTGAACCTGGAGGCGCCGTTCCTGGTCACCCAGGCCGTGCTGCCGCACCTCAGGGCGGCGGGCTGGGGGCGCATCGTGAACATCACCTCGGCGGCCGTCCTCACCGCCCCGCCCACGATGGTCCCCTACGTCACCTCGAAGATGGGCCTGATCGGCTTCACCCGCGCGCTCGCCTCGGCCCTCGGCCCCTGCGGCATCACGGTCAACGCCATCGCCCCCAGCATGGTCCGCACGGCGACGGCCGAGCGGACGGTGGGCGCGGACGGCGGCTTCGAGCACGTCCGCGCCCAACAGGCCGTACCGCGCACGCAGTTGCCGTCCGACCTGGTCTCGACCCTCCTCTACGTCATCGACGAGGGCAGCGGCTTCCTGACCGGCCAGACCCTCAACGTGTCAGGCGGGTCGGCCTACTTGTGAGGCGTGCGGCTCAGTGCCCGTCGTCGTGCACGGAGTTGGTCGCCGCGATCGCCTTCCACGACTTCGGTGCCACCGGCACGGCCGACGCCCGTACCGCCGGAGCCGCCGGTTTCGACGCCTGGAACAGCCACGTGTCGAAGAGCGCCCCCAGCGACTCGCCGGACACCTGCTCGGCGTACGCCCGGAAGTCGGCGACGGACGCGTTGCCGTACGCGAACCTGGTGGGCCAGCCCTTCAGGATCGCGAGGAAGTCGGTGTCGCCGATCTCGTTGCGCAGCGCCTGGAGGGCCAGCGCGCCTCGGTCGTAGACGGCCAGGTCGAACTGGTTCTCGGGGCCCGGGTCGCCCGGCTTCACGGTCCAGAACGGGTCGTCGGCCGGGTGGACGGCGTACACGTAGTCGGCGAGTTCCTGTGCCGTGCCCTCGTTCTCGTGCTCGGACCACAGCCACTGCGCGTACCGCGCGAAGCCCTCGTTGACCCAGATGTCCTTCCAGCCGGCGACGGACACCGCGTCGCCGTACCACTGGTGGGCCAGCTCATGGACGACGACGGAGACGTTCGTGCCGTTCGCGAACTGGCGGGGACTGTAGAAGGGGCGCGTCTGCGTCTCCAGCGCGTACCCGGTGTTCGTGTTCGGGACATACCCGCCGAGGGAGTTGAACGGATACGGGCCGAAGTACTCCGCCAGCCAGTCGGCGACCTCCCCGGTCCGCTCGACGCTCGCCCGCGCGGCCCCGTAGTTGTCGCCGAGGTCCTTGCTGTAGGCGTTGACCACCGGGATGCCGCTCTCGGTCGTCCCGGTCGTGAGGTGGAACCTCCCGACGGCGAGCGTGGCGAGATAGGTGGCCTGCGGCTTGTTGGAGCGCCAGTTCCAGCGGGTCCAGCCGAGGCGTGAACTCGTCGACTGGAGCGTGCCGTTGGAGATCGCCTGCGAGCCGTCCGGGACGAGCACCGAGACGTCGTACGTGGCCTTGTCGAGCGGGTGGTCGTTGCTGGGGAACCACCACCAGGCGGCCTCGGGCTCGTTGGCGCCGACCCCGCCGTCGGGTGTCCGGTGCCAGCTGGTGAAGCCGTACGCCTGCTTCGACGACGGCACCCCGCTGTACCGCACCACGACCGTGACCGCCGTCCCCTTGGCCAGGGGAGTACGCGGAGTGATCTCCAGCTCGTGCTCACCGGAGGTCGCGAAGGCAGCCCGCGAGCCGTTGACCCGCACCTCGCTCACGTCGAGCAGGAAGTCGAGGTCGAAGCGCGACAGATCCTGGGTCGTGGTCGCCAGGAGGGTCGCCGTACCCTCCAACTCGTCTGTCGCGGGCTGGTACTTGAGCCGCAGGTCGTAGTGCGAGACGTCGTAGCCGCCGTTGCCGTACGACGGGTAGTAGGGGTCGCCGATGCCCGGGGCGCCGGGGGAGGGGCTCGCGGCGGATGCCGGGACCGCCAGCATCAGGGAGGCCGCCGCGAGCGCGCCCGACGGGATGAGTCTGCGGTGCACGAAAGCTCCAAGTCGTGGGGGGCATGAAGTCTGTTCGCAGCCTATTCATCACCTGTGGGACCGGGCGGGTCCACAACCACCCGTGTCACACGATCGCCATTCGGCCGCCACGATCCCAAGAGGCCCTCTTTTGAACGGGAGTTGACCGCAGTACCGTCCGGCGCATGCCGAAACGCACGCGCTTCACGACCTGGAGAACGCTCGCGACGGCGGCCACCGCCGCCCTGATGGCCGCCCTGCTCACCCCGGCGGTCGCCCACAGCGCCCCACGCGAGAGCAGCCCCGTCTACTCCTACGCCGACGCGATCCGCGAGGCCGTCTGGGTGGACACCGGACTCGACGGCGACAGCGACGGAAGGACCGACCGCGTCGCCGTCGACATCGTCCGGCCGCGTGAACCCGCCGCGCAGGGCCGGAAGATACCCGTGATCATGGACGCCAGCCCTTACTACTCCTGCTGCGGACGCGGCAACGAGAGCCAGCGCAAGACGTACGACGCGAACGGCAACGTTGTCCAGATGCCGCTGTTCTACGACAACTACTTCGTGCCGCGCGGCTACGCCTTCGTCGGCGTCGACCTGGCCGGCACCAACCGCTCCGACGGGTGCGTCGATGTCGGCGGACGCTCCGACATCCAGTCCGCGAAGGCCGTCGTCGACTGGCTGAACGGCCGCGCCAAGGCCTACACGAGCCGCACCGGCACCGACCGCGCCGAAGCCACCTGGACCAACGGCCGGACGGGCATGATCGGCAAGAGCTACGACGGCACGATCGCCAACGGCGTGGCCGCGACGGGCGTAAAAGGCCTGAAGACCATCGTGCCGATCAGCGCCATCTCCTCCTGGTACGACTACTACTTCGCCCAGGGCGCCCCGCTCTACGACTCCGGCCCCGAATGGCTGTCGAACTACGTCGAGAGCCCCGCCGCCCGCGCCAAGTGCGCCGCCGTACAGCAGAAGATCGTGGCCGGAGCCCCGCGCACCGGTGACTGGACGTCCTTCTGGACCGAGCGAGACTACGTGAAGGACGCCCGCAAGATCAGGGCCAGCGTCTTCGTCATCCATGGCCAACAGGATCTCAACGTCCGCCCCAAGCACTTCGGCCAGTGGTGGGACGCCCTCGCGAAGAACCGTGTCGAGCGCAGGATCTGGCTCTCCCAGACCGGCCACGTCGACCCCTTCGACTTCCGCCGCGCCGCCTGGGCCGGCACCCTGCACCGCTGGTTCGACCACGAACTCCTCGGCTACGACAACGGCATCGACGACGAACCCATGGCCGACGTCGAACGCCACCCCGACCAGTGGGTCACCTCGAACGTCTGGCCGCCCCGCGCCACCGACACCGTGAGCCTGCGCCCCGGCACCGGCGAACAGCCCGGCGTCGGCACCCTCGGCCTGCGCAAGCAGCGGGGCACGGAGAGGTTCACCGACGACCCGCGCCTGAGCGAGACGGACTGGTCGGCGCGGATCGACACCCCGACACCCGGCAAGGCGGGCTTCATCACCGAGCCGCTCGCCACCGACCTGCGCGTATCGGGCTCGTCCACGGTGACCGTGCGAGCGACCCCGACCACCACCACGGCCCACCTGACGGCCGTCCTGGTCGACCTCGGCCCGGACACCATCCGGGACTACGCCGACGCCGCCGAGGGCATCACCACGCTCGCCGACCGCACCTGCTGGGGCCCGAGCACCACCGGCGACAGCTCCTGCTTCCGCTCGACGCAAGCGAAGACGACGGCCGTCGACTACACGATCGTCAGCCGAGGCTGGGCCGACCTGGGCAACCACGCCTCGGCCACGAAGGGCACCCCGCTCACCCCGGGCAGGCCCTACACGATCACCCTCGACCTGCACGCCACCGACCACGTGCTCCCGGCCGGCCACCGACTCGCCCTGATCGTCGCGGGCACCGACAGGGACCTCATCGACCCCCCGTCGACCACCCCGACCCTCACACTCGACCTGTCCCGTACGACGGCCAGGGTCCCGCTCGTCGGCGGTGCGGGCGCGTTCGCGCGGGCCACGGCCGGTACCGTCGCGGCCACCCCGACCCCGTCCGTCCTCGACGGCGTACGCGACCCGCGCGCCGCCCACCGCATCCCGGGAGCGCTGTGAAGCCGCGTCTGGCCACGGTGATCGCCGCCGCCCTCGCCGCCCCCTTGCTGTCCGCCCCCGCCTATGCCGCCGATGCCCGACCGACGCCCCCACGCACCGGCTTCGAGCAGACGAACGGCGCCCGCTGGACGACCCAGCCCGAGGAGCAGGACTTCCTGGCCACCGTCGACCGGGCGAGCACCCGCGTCACGCTCACCCGCATCGGCACCACCGAGCAGGACCGCCCGCTGCAACTCGTACGCATCGCCGAGCGCCCGACCACCCGCACCGTCCTGCTCATCTGCAGCCAGCACGGCGACGAGCCGTCCGGCCGCGAGGCCTGTCTGACGACGGTCCGCGACCTGGCGTACACGAAGGACGCGCGCACGAAGGAGTTCCTGTCCCGCACGACCCTGCTGGTCGTCCCCACCGCCAACCCCGACGGCCGCGCCGCCGACACCCGGGGCAACAGCGACGGCGTGGACATCAACCGCGACCACCTGTCCCTCCGGACGGCGGAGGCACGGGCGATGGCGACGATCCTCCGCGACCGCCGACCGGATGTCGTCTACGACCTGCACGAATACACGGCCACCCCCCTGTACTACGAGAAGGACCTGTTCGACCTCTGGCCACGCAACCTGAACACCGACGCGGCCGTACACACGGAGGCGCGGACCCTTTCCCGGTCGTACGTCCGACCGGCGGCCGGGAGCGCGGGCTTCACGACAGGCACGTACGGCATCTGGACCGACCCCGTCACCGGCGACCCGATCCGGCAGGTCGCCGGCGACGGACAGGAACGCATCCTGCGGAACATGTCCGGCGTGAAGCACTCGGTAGGACTCCTGATCGAGAGCCGCGTCGAGCCGCCGACGGAGGGCACGCCGGAGCCGGACAACAACCGCCGCCGGGTGAACTCCCAACTGGCTGCCCTGAAGGGCTTGTTCAGCTTCGCCGGCGAACGAGGCCGCCAGGTGGACACGGCAACTGCCGCCGCCCGCCTGACCGGTTACCGGGACACCGGCCCGATCTACCTCGGCGGCGCGGACAACGACCCCGCCGAACCGACCGAGGTGATCGAGAACCCGGCGTGCGGCTATCGGCTCACGGCAGAGCAATTCGCCGAGGTGGCAGACGAGTTGGCCCTGCACGGAGTACGGACGAGGCCGGACGGCGCCGGGGCGTACGTACCCCTGCGCCAGTCACTGCGAGCCCTGGTTCCGCTGCTACTGGACGAACGGGCCCCGTACCACCTGACGGCGGGGGAGGCGGACGTGAACTGCTGAGCCGGCGGGAAGCGGGCTGTCCGCAGGTTGTCTGTGCAGGGGGGCTGGTGAGGTCGGGTGGCGCGAAAGTGCCCCCGACCAGGGGCGCGGGGAACCGCGCGACCAGCCCCCACCGCCCCGCAGCCAAAGAACCACCCATCCCGTACCCCCACCTCGTCCAGCCGCAGCCCAGCATGTACACCCTCGACCATGCGTACGCCCGCCCCATCCGGCCACCACGCCCACACCCGGACCCGGCGCCCACGCCCGACCGGTACCACCCCCATGGCCAGGCCACAGACCCCACCGCCGGCCACGATCACCCCACCACTCCGCCGCGCGCCCCCGCACGCCCCCGCGGGGACGTTAGCGGAATATGTCATGCCGTGCTCAGATCGCTCCCAGTCTGGGGATACTCACAGCATGTCTGCCGAGTACGCCACCTTCGGCCTGGCACCGGCGATGCGTGCCGGTGGAGTCCTCGCCAACGGTGACTACCAAGTCCACCGGGATTTCCTCGACTTCATCGTCGACGGCCGCCCCCTCCTCTACCAGCTCTCCGACCTCGACGCGGTCTCCCCGCTCGCCTCCGACGTCCCGCCCGCGATCTTCACCGCCCAGGTCCGCGGCCTGCTCCTGGAGGCCGACGCGCCCCTGGAGGGCGGCCGTTACGTCATCTACGGCTGTCCCGAGTGCGCCGACCTCGCGTGCGGCGCCGTGACGGCGGCCATCGAACGGGACGGCGACGACTACGTGTGGCGCGACTTCGCCTGGCAGACGGCCGCCCAGGTCGACCTGGAACTGAACGGCTACCACGGCATCGGGCCTTTCCGTTTCCCCGGCGCCGAGTACCGCGAGGCGCTCGGTTCCCTCCTCGACACCGCGGAGACCGCCGAGTCCGTGGAGCAGGGCGCGGCCCGCCGCCGGGTGCTGCTGATCGGCGCCCGGGTCGCCGTCCTCGCCAAGCTCGCCGCCGCGCTGCGCACGATCGGGATCGGCGCCGACATCACGCGGGAGGCGACGGACGTCCCCGCCGACGAGCTGCGCGGCTACGGCGCCGTCGCCTTCGGCCGGACGACCGGCGAGGAGGAACGTGCCGCCGTACGCCGTTCCTTCGAACACGCGGGCGTCGAGGTGGCGTACGTCGACGGCCTCGCCCCGATCGTGCCGCTCCTCGTCGCCCAGATCGAACACGCCCTGGACCGCAGCCCGTTGGAACGCCGCCGCCTCACCCGCCTGGTCGCGGCCGACGGCGAGGCGGGCATAGAGGTCACCTCCACCTGCCGTGTCCACCTCACCGCGTACCGCCAGGACCGCCTGTCCCGCACCCAGGCCCAGGAGGTCTTCGACGGCATCCTCGAACCCGGCAGACACCGCATCGCCCTGGACGCGAAGGCGGTGAAGGGGGAGTCGTTCATCGTGGCGCGCACGTCGGGAACCGTGCTGGTGGAGCCGATGGCGAGGTGAAATCCCGGACGCGAGCCCAGGCCTTCGGCCGTTAGGATCGACACCCTGATGACTGCCACCCTCGTCGCCAAGAACCTCGCCGCCGGCCACGGCGACCGCTCCCTCTTCTCCGGGCTCGACCTCGTCGTCGCGCCCGGAGACGTGATCGGGCTGGTCGGAGCCAACGGCGCGGGCAAGTCCACGCTGCTGAAGATGCTCGCCGGGCTGCTCCCGCCCGAGCAGGGCGAACTGCGCCTCTCCCCGCCGACCGCGAGCGTCGGCCACCTCCCGCAGGAGCCGGAGCGCCGGGAGGGCGAGACCGTACGCGACTTCCTCGCCCGCCGCACGGGCGTGGCCGAGGCTCAGCGCGTGATGGACGAGGCGACCCAGGCCCTGGTGGACGGCTCGCCGGGCGCGGACGACGCGTACTCGACAAGCCTGGAGCGCTGGCTCGACCTGGGCGGTGCCGACCTGGACGAACGGGCGGAGGAGGTCGCGGACTCCCTGGCCCTGACGGTGGACCTGGACCAGCCGATGACGTCCCTGTCGGGCGGCCAGGCGGCAAGAGCAGGCCTCGCGTCGCTCCTGTTGTCCCGCTACGACGTCTTCCTGCTGGACGAGCCGACGAACGACCTGGACCTCGACGGCCTGGAGCGACTGGAACGCTTCGTCAAGGGCCTGCGCGCGGGCACGCTCGTCGTCAGCCACGACCGCGAGTTCCTCACCCGCACGGTGACGAAGGTCCTCGAACTCGACCTGGTCCAGCAGCAGATCAGGCTGTACGGCGGCGGCTACGAGGCCTATCTGGAGGAGCGCGAGGTCGCCCGCAGGCACGCCCGCGACGACTTCGAGGAGTACGCCGACAAGCGTGGGGCCCTCCAGGACCGGGCCCAGATGCAGCGCGGCTGGATGGACAAGGGCGTCAAGAACGCCCGGCGCAAGGCGAACAACGACAACGACAAGATCGGCCGCAAGTTCCGCAGCGAGGCGAGTGAGAAGCAGGCGGCGAAGGCGCGGCAGACCCAGCGCATGATCGAGCGGCTCGACGTGGTCGAGGAGCCGCGCAAGGAGTGGGAACTGCGCATGGAGATCGCGGCGGCCCCGCGCTCCGGCTCGGTGGTCGCCACCCTGCGGGACGCGGAGGTGCGCCGCGCGGGCTTCACGCTGGGCCCGGTGAGCGTCCAGATCGACTGGGCGGACCGGATCGCGGTCACGGGAGCGAACGGCGCGGGCAAGTCGACGTTCCTGGGCGCCCTGCTGGGCCGCGTCCCGCTGGACGCGGGCCATGCGACGCTCGGCTCGGGCGTGGTGGTGGGCGAGGTGGACCAGGCCCGCAAACTCTTCCACGGCCCGGAGGCCCTGCTGGACGCGTTCTGCGAGGCGGTACCGGAGACGGAGCCGGCAGAGGTACGCACGCTGCTGGCCAAGTTCGGCCTGAAGGCGGACCACGTACTGCGCCCGGCGGCGACGCTGTCCCCGGGCGAACGCACGAGGTCAGCGCTGGCGCTGCTCCAGGGCAGGGGAGTGAACCTCCTGGTCCTGGACGAACCGACCAACCACCTGGACCTCCCGGCGATCGAACAACTGGAACAGGCCCTCGACTCGTACGAGGGCACGCTGCTCCTGGTGACCCACGACCGCAGAATGCTGGACGCGGTAAGGGTGACCCGACGCTTCGAGGTCACCGCGGGCAAGGTGTCGGAACAGGCATGACCGCGGGCGGGTGGGGGCTGGTCGCGCAGTTCCCCGCGCCCCCAAAAGAGCCCCGTCCGACCGTGGTTGTTCGGCCGCGGGCCCGGTGGGGGTTGCCCGCGCAGTTCCCCGCGCCCCTAAAAGACCCGCCCGTCCCCAGTCCGCATAGCTGCGGGCATGCGTGCCGCTAGGGGCGGCACGGGTGGGCGCAGCGGCACCCCGTACAGCGCCGGGCCGTGCGACCCGCCCGTCGGTCAGCACCAGCGCCGGGTGTCCTCACCGCGAAGGGCACCCGGCACCAGCCAAACCTCACCGTCGCTTAGGGTCCACCAACCCCGCCTTCCGCAACGCATCAGCCATCGCACTGTTCCCCGGCGCGGGCGCGGGCGCCCCCTGCCGCGAGCCCCCACCACCGCCCTGCCCCTGCCGCTGCTGTCGAGGCTGCGGCGGCCTGCCGCCACCCCGCTGCTGCGACCGCCCGCCCCCACCCCCCTGCTGCTGCTCCCCGGAGGGCACCGCCTCGTCGTCCAACCGCAGCGTCAGCGAGATCCGCTTCCGGGGAATGTCGACATCAAGCACCTTCACCTTGACGATGTCCCCGGACTTCACCACGTCGTGCGGGTCCTTGACGAACGTCTTCGACATCGCCGACACGTGAACCAGCCCGTCCTGGTGGACGCCGACATCCACGAACGCCCCGAAGGCCGCCACGTTCGTGACGACCCCCTCCAGCACCATCCCGGAGGACAGGTCGCCGATCTTCTCGACCCCGTCCTTGAAGGTGGCCGTCTTGAAGGCGGGGCGCGGGTCACGCCCCGGCTTCTCCAGCTCGCGCAGGATGTCCGTAACCGTCGGCAGACCGAACGTCTCGTCGACGAAGTCGGCGGGACGCAGCGAGCGCAGCACCGCCGTGTTGCCGACCAGCGAAGTCACCCCGCTCCCCGCCGACTTCACCATCCGCCGCACCACCGGATACGCCTCCGGGTGCACACTGGACGCGTCCAGCGGATCGTCCCCGCCCCGGATCCGCAGGAACCCCGCACACTGCTCGTACGCCTTCGGCCCGAGCCGCGCGACCCCCTTCAGCTGGGACCGCGACTTGAACGGCCCGTTGGCGTCCCGGTGCGCCACGATGTTCTCCGCGAGCCCGGAGGAGATCCCGGAGACCCGGGACAGCAGCGGTGCGGACGCCGTGTTGACATCAACCCCCACGCCGTTCACACAGTCCTCGACCACCGCGTCCAGCGAGCGCGACAGCTTCACCTCGGACAGGTCGTGCTGGTACTGCCCGACGCCGATCGACTTCGGGTCGATCTTCACCAGCTCGGCCAGCGGGTCCTGCAGCCGCCGCGCGATGGACACCGCGCCACGCAGCGAGACGTCCATGTCGGGCAGCTCCTGCGAGGCGAACGCCGACGCCGAGTACACGGACGCGCCCGCCTCGGACACCATCACCTTGGTGAGCTTCAACTCCGGGTGCTTGGTGATCAGTTCACCGGCGAGCTTGTCCGTCTCCCGGGACGCCGTGCCGTTGCCGATCGCGATCAGGTCGACCGCGTGCTCCTTGGCGAGGCGGGCCAGCTTGGCGAGCGCCTCGTCCCACTTGTTCGCGGGGACGTGCGGATAGATGACGTCCGTGGCGACGACCTTGCCGGTCGCGTCCACCACGGCGACCTTCACGCCCGTACGGAACCCGGGGTCCAGCCCCAGCGTCGCGCGCGTGCCGGCCGGGGCGGCGAGCAGCAGGTCGCGCAGGTTCGCCGCGAAGACGTTGACCGCCTCGTCCTCCGCGAGCGTACGCAGCCGGAGGCGCACGTCGATGCCGAGGTGCACCAGGATGCGGGTGCGCCAGGCCCAGCGCACGGTGTCCACGAGCCACTTGTCGCCGGGACGGCCGCGCTCGGCGACCCCGAAGCGGTGGGCGATGATCCCCTCGTACGAGGACGGGCCCTCCGTCGCCTCCTCCGGCTCCAGGACCAGGTCGAGGACGTCCTCCTTCTCGCCGCGCAGCATCGCGAGGATGCGGTGCGAGGGGAGGGCGGTGAAGGGCTCGGCGAAGTCGAAGTAGTCGGCGAACTTGGCGCCCGCCTCCTCCTTGCCGTCCTTCACCTTGGCGGCCAGCCGCCCGCGCACCCACATGCGCTCGCGCACCTCGCCGATCAGGTCGGCGTCCTCCGAGAACCGCTCGGTGAGGATCGCGCGGGCGCCGTCCAGTGCGGCCTGCGGATCGGCGACGCCCTTGTCGGCGTCCACGAAGGCCGCGGCAGCCGCCAGCGGGTCGACGGTCGGGTCGCCGAGCAGCCCCTCGGCCAGCGGCTCCAGTCCCGCCTCGCGCGCGATCTGCGCCTTCGTCCGCCGCTTCGGCTTGAACGGCAGGTAGATGTCCTCCAGCCGTGCCTTGGTCTCCGCCCCGCGGATCTGCGCCTCGACCTCGGGCGTCAGCTTGCCCTGCTCGCGCACCGATTCGAGGATCGCGGCCCGCCGCTCCTCCAGCTCCCGCAGATAGCGCAGCCGCTCCTCCAACGTGCGCAGCTGCGCATCGTCGAGCATCTCGGTCGCTTCCTTGCGGTAGCGGGCGATGAAGGGCACTGTCGAGCCCCCGTCGAGCAACTCGACGGCGGCCCTCACCTGCCGCTCCCGTACGCCGAGCTCCTCGGCGATCCTGCCTTCGATGGACCCTACGAGGGGTGTCGTCACGATCCCGTACCGCCTTCTCCACTGAGGTTGCGCGGCAATTGTGGCAGGTGACACCGACAACCGGGTACTTCCACCGGCCATGTCCGCACGGTTGGACAGCGCGCCCCAAAGGGGCGCGGGGAACTGCGCGACAAGCCACGGCGTTGCCGCACCGGACCGACAACACTTCGCGCCACCGCCCTTCCGGCGGAGCGAAACAGACAGGACTCCCGGCCGCCGGGCCACCTCGCACTGGCTCGCGCTCGACGAACTCAACAAGTACGGCGCCCCTACGACGCCGGCGCCCCGCACAAGGCGCCCGCGCGCCTGGTCGAACTGCTCCGCTCGCGCAGCCGGTTCACGCCGAAGTAGGCCAGGTCCAGGAGAACTCCGGTGGCCGGCGTTCCAGGAACGCGGCCACCCCCTCCGCCGCCTCGTCGCCGGTACGCGCCTGCTCGGCCCAGTGCGCGTCCCGGTCCGTGCGGCCGTTCGCGAACTCCTTCGCCGCCGCCTGGGTGAGACGGGAGCGGGAAGCCAGGACGCGGGTGAACTCCGTCACCCGCTTGTCGAGTTCACCGGAAGGCAGCACCTCGTCCAGGAACCCGGTGCGCAGCGCCCGCTCCGAGTCGATCAACTCGCCCGAGAAGAGGAGGTACTTGGCGGTCGCGGGGCCCACCAGGGCCGCCAACCGCCGGGTGGACGACGCCGGGTACACCAGGCCCAGCTTCGCCGGAGTCACCCCGAACAGCGACCCCTCCTCCGCGAACCGCAGATCGCAGGCCGCAGCCAGCTGCGCCCCGCCGCCCACGCAGTGCCCGCGTACCGCCGCCAGCGTCGGCTTCGGGAAGGCCGCGAGGGTCTCCTCCGCCGCCACGGCCAGCCGCTGGGTCTCCTCCGGCGAGCCCTTGAGCGTCGAGATGTCGGCCCCCGCGCAGAAGGTTCCGCCCGCTCCGGTGAGCACCAGCACCCGGACGTCAGGATCGGCGGCCAGGGTCGCGAGCAGCGGGGGCAGCGCCCGCCACATGTCGGCCGTCATGGCGTTGCGCTTGGCCGGGTTGTGGATCACGACGGTGGCGATCCCGTCGGCGGCACTGTGGGTCAGCTGCGGCTCCATGAACCGGATCGTATCCGCCGGTCACCGGCCCCGGACGAGGGCGGCACTCAAACCCGTACAACCCGAATAGTTCACGAAGGCGGCACCACCTGACCAGGACCGGTCGCATGCGAACCCGGGACGTACGGCTTCCGTCAGAAGCGTTCGATACGTGCTGACTTCTGTTCAGTTCTCCGGTGGGGAGCCGCCGTTATCAACACTCGTCGTGTGGTGACAATCGAGCGCGAGGGCGGCGACCGGACGATGGAGAACCATGGGCGCGAGTCCGACTCCCGCCCAGCGGACGACGGGGTGCCCATGGAGCGGAGACCTCCGGATCCGCTTCCTTATGAAGGGGTCTGGAGGTTCACCGCGCCCGCTGTCGACGCCTCCGTCCCGCAGGCGCGGCACGCGGTACGGGACCTGCTGTACCGGCAGGGCGTGCCCGCCTCGCCGGACCTGGTGCACGGGCTGCTGGTGATCGTCTCGGAGCTGGCGACGAACGCCGTCCGGCACGCGGCGCTGCTCTCGCCGACGCTCGCCGTGGAGGTGGCCGTCGGTGCCGAGTGGGTGCGGGTGTCCGTGGAGGACAACCACCCCTACCGCCCGACCGCCCTGGAGGCCGACCACGGCCGGACCGGCGGACGCGGACTGCTCCTGGTCCGCGAGATCGCCAGGGAGGCGGGCGGGGTCTGCGACATCGAACACACGGCGAGCGGCGGCAAGGTCGTCTGGGCGGCCCTGCCGCTCAAGCCCGCACCGCTGCTGCCATAACGGCAGCAGCGGCTGTCACCAGCCGGCCGACGGGCCCGTCAGCTCCCGGACCGCCGGGCGGGCCGCGTCCAGCACGGTCATGAACCAGGCCGAGAACGGGTCCTTGGCATGCCGCTCCGCCAACTCGGCCGGGGTCACGAAGTCCGTGGCCCCGACCTCCTCCGGGTCCGGCGCGAGCGGCGACTGCGCCATCCCGACGAACAGGTGGTTGAACTCCTGCTCGACCAGGCCCGACTCCGGGTCGGGGTGGTTGTAGCGGACCGTGCCCGCCTCGGCGAGCAGCGACGGGGAGATCCCCAGCTCCTCGTACGTCCGCCGGGCCGCCGCCGCGAAGGGCGCCTCGCCGGGGTAGGGGTGGCCGCAGCAGGTGTTGGACCAGACGCCGGGGGAGTGGTACTTGCCCAGCGCGCGCTGCTGGAGCAGCAGTCTGCCCTGCTCGTCGAAGAGGAAGACGGAGAAGGCCCGGTGCAGCCGGCCCGGTGGCTGGTGCGCGGAGAGCTTCTCGGCGGTGCCGATCGTCGTGCCGTTCTCGTCGACCAGTTCGAGCAAGATCGCTTCTGCTGTGCCGTTCGACGAACTGTTGTGCGTCGCGGTGGCAGGTGTGATCGGCATACCCATCCTTCGCCTCGGTCTTCGAGCCCCAAGTCTGCCGTACGAATCCGGCACTCCCGGCACTTCGCGGCACCCCCGCATGTCCGGCGGCGAAGCCCCCGGACAGCGACCGGATAGTCAATCGTGCCCTGTCCCCCGGCCGTGGAACCGCCGGGGAGGGGGGCTTGAAGAAGGGGACGCGGGCGCGCGCCGGACGGCTGCGTTCCGGTCGGCGGGGCGAAAAGAGCCGCTCAGTGACAGATGGACTCGTGCTCCGCGTGCCCGCCCGGCTCCAGCTGGAAGGTGCAGTGCTCGACGTCGAAGTGGTCGCCCAGGCAGCCCTGCAGCTCGTGCAGCATCTTCTCGTGCCCTATGCCGCTCAGCACGTCCGAACTGACGACCACGTGCGCCGACAGCACCGGCATCCCGGAGGTGATCGTCCAGGCGTGCAGATCGTGTACGTCCTCCACGCCCGGCAGCGCCAGTATGTGGGCCCGTACCTCCGCCATGTCGACACCCCGGGGGGCCGCCTCAAGCAGCACGTTCAGGGTCTCCCGCAGCAGCTTCCACGTACGCGGCACGATCATCAGACCGATGACGACCGAGGCGATCGGGTCGGCCCGCTGCCAGCCCGTGGCCATGATGATCACCGCGGAGACCAGCACCGCCGCCGAGCCCAGCGCGTCCGCGACGACCTCAAGGAAGGCCCCGCGCACGTTCAGGCTCTCCTTCTGGCCGCGCATCAGCATCGTGAGCGAGATCATGTTCGCGGTCAGGCCGATCAGACCGAACACGACGGTCGTCCCGCCCGCGGTCTCCGCCGGTGTGACGAACCGCTGGATCGCCTCGTACAGGACGTAGCCGCCGACGCCCAGCAGCAGCAGACAGTTGGCGAGCGCGGCCAGGATCTCGGCGCGGGCGTACCCGAAGGTGCGGTTGCCGGTCGGCGGGCGGTTCGCGAAGTGGATGGCCAGCAGCGCCATGCCGAGGCCCAGCGCGTCCGTCGCCATGTGCGCGGCGTCCGCGATCAGCGCGAGGGAGTCGGCGACGACCCCGCCGACGACCTCGACCACCATGACGGTGAGCGTGATGGCCAGCGCGATGCGCAGCCGCCCCTGGTACGCGGCTGCCGCCGTGCCCGTGGTCGGCGCGCTGTGCGCGTGTCCGTGATCGTGCCCAGCCCCCATGGAAGCCGCCTCCTGTGTCGTCCCGCGCCCGGTCCCGAACCCCGTCCGGCGATCACAGTGAACTACGGGTGGGGGGTATGTGGCAACGCGGCACTGAACACCGTTGTCATGTGC
This sequence comes from Streptomyces geranii, assembly GCF_002954775.1. Lineage (GTDB taxonomy): Bacteria > Actinomycetota > Actinomycetes > Streptomycetales > Streptomycetaceae > Streptomyces > Streptomyces geranii. Next base: position 369,604 of record NZ_PJME01000006.1, on the reverse strand, counting down.
CCTGACCTGCGGAAACGAATCGCAGGTCAGCGATGCGCGGCTCGCTCCGCCGGGGGTGCGCCGACGACGGTCGCGACGGACACCCGCCCGGGTCACGGCCGGGGGCCGTGAACAGCCGGTGAACACGGGCGCGGCCTCATCCGATAGCCTCTGCCGACATGCTGCCCGGCCACCGTGGGTCAGGGTTTCCCCCACCATCATGTAAATGACCGGCGTGCACGCGTCGGTGTCCAGGGAGTGAGTTCGGTTGCCGACCGCCATCCTCACGGGTCAGCCGGTTCCCGGATCGTCGATCGAGGACGATCTGCGGTCCCTGGGCTTCGACGTCCGGAGCGCGGCCGACGGCCCGGCGACCGAGACCCTCCTCGCCGAGGCCCCCTGCGCCGAACGGGTCGCCATCGTCGACGCCCGCTTCGTCGGCCACGTCCACGCCCTGCGCCTCGGCCTCACCGACCCCCGCTTCGCGCTCGCCGCGATCCCGGGCGCCGTGGCGGCACAGCCCGACGCCGGCCGTACGGCCCTGACCCGTGTCCTGGCCCGGGAGATCTCCACCGGCGAGGACGCCCCGACGGGCCCCGGCGCCGCCGCCTCCGCCGTAGCCGTGGACAGCCTCGCCGACCGCATCGCCCTCGCCCTGGACGCGGACGGCGCCCCCGTCCACCGCCCCGAGCTGGGCAGCCTCACCGCCACCGTCCCCGCCGACCCGCGGGCGCTGGGCGAGGCACGCCAGGCCGTCGCCGCCGTCGACGACGAGGCCGTACGCCTGAAGTCGGCCGTGAAGTCCCGGGACGGCTTCTTCACGACGTTCTGCGTCAGCCCGTACTCCCGCTACCTGGCCCGCTGGTGCGCCCGTCGCGGCCTCACCCCGAACCAGGTCACCACCGCCTCGCTGCTCACCGCCCTGATCGCGGCCGGCTGCGCGGCCACCGGCACCCGCGGCGGCTTCGTCCTCGCCGGCGTGCTCCTGCTCGTCTCCTTCGTCCTGGACTGCACGGACGGCCAGCTCGCCCGCTACTCCCTCCAGTACTCGACGCTCGGCGCCTGGCTGGACGCCACCTTCGACCGCGCCAAGGAGTACGCCTACTACGCGGGCCTCGCGCTGGGAGCGGCCCGGGGCGGCGACGACGTATGGGCGCTGGCCCTCGGCGCGATGATCCTGCAGACCTGCCGGCACGTCGTCGACTTCTCCTTCAACGAGGCGAACGCCGGAGACCCGGCCGCGACGGCCAACACCAGCCCCACGGCCGCCCTCTCCGACCGCCTCGACAGCGTCGGCTGGACGGTCTGGGTCCGGCGCATGATCGTTTTGCCGATCGGCGAGCGCTGGGCACTGATCGCCGTCCTCACCGCCCTCACCACCCCCCGCGTCACCTTCACCGTGCTGCTCATCGGCTGCGGCTTCGCGGCGACGTACACCACGGCGGGCCGTGTACTGCGCTCACTCACCCGAACGGCTCAGCGCACCGATCGGGGAGCGCAGGCTCTCGCGGACCTCACGGACAGCGGGCCGCTCGCCGAGCTGGTCGCACGCGTTCCCGGGCGTACGACGGGCGGCTCGCGCCTGCTCCTCGCGCTCGAAGGCACGGCGATGATGATCTTCGCCTTGTCGGTGTGCGGGTACGGCAGCCCGATCCCCGCGGTCCTCACCGTGCTGTACGTGCTCAGCGCGGGCGGCGCGGTCGCACTGCCCCTGACGGGCCGCCTCGACTGGCTCGTCCCCCCGGTCTTCCGGGCTGCCGAATACGGCACAGTCCTCCTTCTCGCGGGCAAAGCGGAGGTAAACGGAGCACTTCCCGCAGCTTTCGGCCTCGTGGCCGCCGTCGCCTACCATCACTACGACACGGTGTACCGCATCCGTGGCAACGCCGGAGCGCCCCCGCGCTGGCTGGTACGGGCGAGCGGAGGGCACGAGGGCCGGACACTGGTGGTCGTCGTACTGGCCGCGCTGCTCAGTGCCTCGCAGTTCGTGGTCGCGCTCACGGTCCTCGCCGTGGTCGTGGCCCTGCTGGTGCTCGCCGAGAGCATCCGCTACTGGGTGGCCGCCCACCAGGGCGGCGCGCCCGCAGTACACGACGAAGGAGAACCCGCATGATCGGCCTCGTGCTGGCGGCCGGCGCCGGACGGCGTCTGCGCCCCTACACCGACAGCCTGCCCAAGGCTCTCGTGCCGGTCGGCCCCGCGGGCGAAGAGGACGGCCCCACCGTCCTCGACCTCACCCTCGCCAACTTCGCCGAGATCGGCCTCACCGAGGCCGCGATCATCGTCGGCTACCGCAAGGAGACCGTCTACGCGCGCCAGGCCGCCCTGGAGGCGAAGTACGGGCTCAAGCTCACCCTCATCGACAACGACCGCGCCGAGGAGTGGAACAACGCCTACTCCCTCTGGTGCGGCCGGGACGCCCTCGCCGACGGCGTCATCCTCGCCAACGGCGACACCGTGCACCCCGTCTCCGTCGAGAAGACCCTGCTCGCCGCGCGCGGTGACGGGAAGCGCATCATCCTGGCCCTCGACACGGTGAAGGATCTCGCCGACGAGGAGATGAAGGTGATCGTGGACCCGGAGAAGGGCGTGCGCAGGATCACCAAGCTGATGGACCCGGCCGAGGCCACCGGCGAGTACATCGGCGTCACCCTCATCGAGGGCGCCGCCGCCGCCGAACTGGCCGACGCCCTCAAGACCGTCTGGGAGACCGACCCCCAGCAGTTCTACGAGCACGGCTACCAGGAACTGGTCGACCGCGGCTTCCGGATCGACGTGGCGCCCATAGGCGAGGTCCCGTGGGTCGAGATAGACAACCACGACGATCTCGCCCGAGGACGGGAGATCGCGTGCCGGTACTGACGAGGCTGATCCCCTCGCCGGTCGTCGTCGACATCCGCCGGGGGGCCCTGGACGACCTGGCGGACGTGCTGTTCGACCAGCGGATCTCGCACTCCGGGAAGATCGCCGTCGCGATCAGCTCCGGCTCCGGCGCCAGGCTGCGCGAGCGGCTGGCCCCCGCGCTGCCCGGCGCGAGCTGGTACGAGGTCGCCGGCGGCACCATCGACGACGCGATCCGGCTGGCCGACGCCATCAAGTCGGGCCACTACGACGCCGTCGTCGGCCTCGGCGGCGGCCGGATCATCGACTGCGCCAAGTTCGCCGCCGCCCGCGTGGGCCTGCCGCTGGTCGCCGTCGCCACCAACCTCGCGCACGACGGCCTGTGCTCCCCGGTCGCCACCCTGGACAACGACGCGGGGCGCGGCTCGTACGGCGTACCGAACCCGATCGCCGTCGTCATCGACCTGGACGTGATCCGCGAGGCCCCGGCCCGGTTCGTGCGTTCCGGGATCGGCGACGCCATGTCGAACATCTCCGCGGTGGCCGACTGGGAGCTGGCGAGCGAGGTCAACGGCGAGAAGATCGACGGCCTCGCCGCCGCGATGGCCCGCCAGGCCGGCGAAGCGGTGCTGCGCCACCCCGGAGGGGTCGGCGACAACGCCTTCCTCCAGGTGCTGGCCGAGGCCCTCGTCCTCACCGGGATCGCCATGTCGGTGTCGGGCGACTCCCGCCCCTCCTCCGGCGCCTGCCACGAGATCAACCACGCCTTCGACCTGCTGTACCCCAAGCGGGCCGCCAGCCACGGCGAACAGTGCGGCCTCGGCGCCGCCTTCGCCATGTACCTGCGCGGAGCGCCCGAGGAAGCGGCCTACATGGCCCAGGTACTGCGCCGGCACGGGCTGCCGGTGCTGCCGGAGGAGATCGGCTTCACCACGGACGAGTTCGTACGGGTCGTCGAGTACGCCCCGCAGACCAGACCCGGTCGCTACACGATCCTGGAACACCTCGACCTCACGAACGACCAGATCAAGGACACGTACGCGGACTATGTCAAGGCCATCGGTAGCTGAACTACGCCCCGTCGTCCACCCCGAAGGGGTGAAGGACCGGCGCAGCGGCGAGCACTGGGCGGGACGCCTCTACATGCGCGAGGTGTCCCTGCGGGTCGACCCGTACCTGGTGAACACCAGGATCACGCCCAACCAGCTCACGTACCTGATGGTCGTCGCGGGCGGCCTCGCGGGCGCGGCCCTTCTGCTGCCCGGCCTGACCGGCGCGATCCTGGGCGTCGTACTGATCCAGCTGTACCTGCTCCTCGACTGCGTCGACGGCGAGATCGCCCGCTGGCGCAAGCAGACCTCGATCACCGGCGTGTACCTCGACCGCATCGGCCACTACCTCTCCGAGTCGGCCCTGCTGATCGGCTTCGGGCTGCGCGGCGCCGACCTGTGGGACGGCTCCGGGAGTCCCGAGTGGCTGTGGGCGTTCCTCGGGACCCTGGCCGCCCTCGGCGCGATCCTGATCAAGGCCGAGACCGACCTGGTGGACGTGGCCCGCTCCCGCAGCGGGCTGGAGGCCGCCAAGGAGGAGCTGTCGGTGCCGCGCTCCGAGGGGCTCGCCCTGGCCCGTAAAGCCGCCGCCGCGCTGAAGTTCCACCGGCTGATCGGCGGCGTCGAGGCGAGCCTGTTCATCCTCTTCGTGGCGATCCTCGACGCCTTCGGCGGTGACCTGTTCTGGACCCGGCTGGGCATCGCCGTGCTGGCCGGGATCGCGATCCTGCAGACCGTGCTGCACCTGGTGTCCATCCTCGCCTCCAGCAGGCTCCGGTGAGTAGCGCCATGAAGGTCGGCGCGGTGATCATCACCATGGGCAACCGGCCCGACGAACTGCGCGCCCTCGTCGACTCCATCGCCAAACAGGACGGCGACCCGGTCGAGGTCGTCGTCGTCGGTAACGGCTCGCCCGTCCCGGACCTCCCCGAGGGCGTACGGAGCGTCGAACTGCCCGAGAACCTCGGCATCCCCGGTGGCCGCAACGTCGGCATCGAGGCGTTCGGCCCGGCCGGCGGTGACGTGGACATTCTGATGTTCCTCGACGACGACGGGCTCCTGGGCCACCAGGACACCGCCGAGCTGTGCCGCCGGGCCTTCACCGACGACGCGGAACTCGGCATCATCAGCTTCCGCATCGCCGACCCCGACACCGGCCTCACCCAGCGCCGCCACGTGCCACGGCCGGGCACCACGGACCCGATGCGCAGCTCCCGCGTCACCAGTTTCCTCGGCGGCGCCAACGCCGTCCGTACCAAGGTCTTCGCCGAAGTGGGCATCCTCCCCGAGGAGTTCTTCTACGCCCACGAGGAGACCGACCTGGCCTGGCGGGCCCTCGACGCGGGCTGGATGATCGACTACCGGGCCGACATGCTGCTCTACCACCCCACGACCGCGCCCTCCCGGCACGCGGTCTACCACCGCATGGTCGCCCGCAACCGGGTCTGGCTGGCCCGCCGCAACCTTCCGGCCCCCCTCGTACCCGTGTACCTGGGGGACTGGCTGCTGCTCACCCTCCTCCGACGGCCCTCCCGCCCGGCGCTCAGAGCCTGGTGGGGCGGGTTCAAGGAGGGCCTGACCACCCCGTGCGGACCCCGCCGGCCCATCCGGTGGCGTACGGTGTGGCGGCTGACCCGGCTGGGCCGCCCCCCAGTCATCTGAGAAGCTCTTACCCAGTGCCCCCGCGGACCGGCCGCACTCTGCACCCCGGCCCGCGCTCTGCCCCGTTCAGCTGCGCATATTGAAGACGAAAGTTTCCATTTGTGAGTGAGACAACGCATGACGGCGGTGTCGCGGTGAGCGACCGACCGTCACCCGACGACGGCCTCTCCGCGGCCGGACTCGCCGCGAAGTACGGGCTCGCCGTGAGCGGCGCCCGTCCCCGACTCGTCGAGTACGTCCGCCAGTTGTGGGGACGGCGTCACTTCATCCTCGCCTTCTCGCAGGCGAAACTGACCGCCCAGTACAGCCAGGCCAAACTCGGCCAGCTGTGGCAGGTGGCCACACCGCTGCTCAACGCGGCCGTGTACTTCTTCATCTTCGGCGTGATCCTCGAAGCCGACCGGGGCATGCCCCGCGAGGTGTACATCCCGTTCCTCGTCACGGGCGTCTTCGTGTTCACCTTCACGCAGAGCTCGGTGATGGCGGGCGTCCGCGCGATCTCCGGCAACCTCGGCCTGGTGCGCGCCCTGCACTTCCCGCGCGCCGCCCTGCCGGTCTCCTTCGCGCTCCAGCAGCTCCAGCAACTGCTCTTCTCGATGATCGTGCTGTTCGTGGTGTCGATCGGCTTCGGCAGCTACCCCAAGCTGTCCTGGCTGCTGATCATCCCGGCGCTGGTCCTCCAGTTCCTCTTCAACACCGGCCTCGCGCTGATCATGGCCCGCTGGGGCGCGTCCACCCCGGACCTCGCCCAGCTGATGCCGTTCGTGATGCGTACGTGGATGTACGCGTCCGGCGTGATGTTCTCCATCCCGGTCATGCTCGCCGACAAGCCCCAGTGGCTCGCCGACGTCCTCCAGTGGAACCCCGCCGCCATCTACATGGACCTGATGCGCTTCGCGCTCATCGACGGCTACGGCTCGGAGAACCTGCCCCCGCACGTCTGGGCGGTCGCGGGCGGCTGGGCCGCGCTGTTCGCCCTCGGCGGCTTCGTGTACTTCTGGCAGTCGGAGGAGAGGTACGGCCGTGGCTGACCCGATCCCCGGGGACAAGATCCCCACCGTCATCGCGGACGAACTCCACATCGTCTACCGCGTCAACGGCGCCAAGACCGGCAAGGGCAGCGCCACCTCCGCCCTCAGCCGGATCGTCAGGCGAGGCGACTCACCCGGCGTACGCAAGGTGCACGCCGTACGCGGTGTCTCCTTCGTCTCCTACCGCGGTGAGGCCGTCGGCCTGATCGGCTCCAACGGCTCCGGCAAGTCGACCCTGCTGCGCGCCATCGCGGGCCTGCTCCCCGCCGAGAGCGGGCACGTGTACACGGACGGGCAGCCCTCCCTCCTCGGCGTCAACGCCGCCCTGATGAACGACCTCACGGGCGAACGGAACGTCATATTGGGCGGTCTCGCGATGGGGATGTCCCGCGAGGAGATCAAGGAGCGCTACCAACAGATCGTCGACTTCTCGGGCATCAACGAGAAGGGCGACTTCATCACCCTGCCGATGCGCACCTACTCCTCCGGCATGGCCGCGCGGCTGCGGTTCTCCATCGCCGCCGCCAAGGACCACGACGTACTGATGATCGACGAGGCCCTGGCGACCGGCGACCGCTCCTTCCAGAAGCGCTCCGAGGACCGCATCCGGGAGCTGCGCAAGCACGCCGGCACGGTCTTCCTCGTCAGCCACAACAACAAGTCGATCAGGGACACCTGCGACCGTGTCCTGTGGCTGGAACGCGGTGAACTGCGCATGGACGGGCCGACGGACGAGGTCCTCAAGGAGTACGAGAAGTTCACCGGCAAGTAGCCGGACGGCCCGGTGAAGATCAGCCGGGCGAAAACGGGCCCCGCCGGAACTGTTCCGGCGGGGCCCCGCGTCTGCAAAGGAAACGTCAACTCCGGTCCGCCCCAGGAATCTTGACGCCAATCGGTTCGTTCTTGTGATGCGCAGGACACCCCGACGGACCATGCCGCGTTGTACAACGTAAGCTGTACGGGTGCTGAATCGCGGCAAGTAGGGCGATACCGCGCGACACCCGGCATCGGACCGCCGCGCGGACGGCCGGGCGGCGTGTCCGAAATAGTGCCCATTGGGTCAGCAGTGTAGAACGGGAGATGTGACGGCGATGGCTACGGAAACTCCCCAGCTCCCCACACCGTGTGCCGTCCCCGCCCCGGGCAGTGAACGGTGACGGCAACCGGTCGCACGCGCACCGCCGACCCGGAGCGCGGCACGCTCGACAAGGCCGCGGACGAGAACTTCCCCGTGGCCCCTTTCTTCCTGCCCAGGGCCTGGCGCACCGACCTCATGGCCGTCTACGGCTTCGCCCGCCTCGTCGACGACATCGGTGACGGCGACCTCGCCCCCGGCGGCGCCGACGCCCGCCTGCTGGGCGTCGCCCCCGAGGCGGCCGACGACCGGCTCGCCCTCCTCGACGCCTTCGAGGCCGACCTGCGCCGCGTCTTCGACGGCACCCCGCACCACCCCCTGCTGCGCCGCCTCCAGCCGACCGTGCGCCGCCGCGCCCTCACCCCGGAGCCGTTCCTCGGGCTGATCGCCGCCAACCGCCAGGACCAGCTGGTCACGCGGTACGAGACGTACGACGACCTGCTCGCCTACTGTGAGCTGTCCGCCAACCCCGTCGGCCGCCTCGTCCTCGCCGTCACCGGCACCGCGACACCCGAGCGGATCCGCCACTCGGACGCCGTGTGCACGGCCCTCCAGATCGTCGAGCACCTCCAGGACGTCGCCGAGGACCTCGGCCGCGACCGTATCTATCTGCCCGCCCAGGACATGAAGCGCTTTCACGTCCAGGAGGCGGACCTCGCCGTCCCCACCGCCGGAGCGTCGGTGCGCGCACTGATCGCATACGAAGCGGACCGCGCCAGCGACCTGCTGCGTGAAGGCACCCCCCTGGTGGGGAGCGTCCACGGCAGGCTGAAGCTGCTGCTCGCGGGTTTCGTGGCGGGGGGAAAGGCGGCGGTCCGCGCGATCGCCGCCGCCGAGCACGACGTACTTCCCGGCCCGCCCAAGCCCGGCAGGATCCAGTTGCTGCGCGAGGTGGGCACAACCCTGCGAGGAAAGGGGTGATCCGGACCGTGGAGTCGGAACCACACGTGTCCGCACCGGTACTCGCCGCCTACAGCTACTGCGAGGCCGTCACCGGGCAGCAGGCCCGCAACTTCGCGTACGGCATCAGACTGCTGCCGACGGCGAAGCGGCGTGCCATGTCCGCCCTGTACGCGTTCTCACGGCGCGTCGACGACATCGGTGACGGCACGCTGGCCCCCGAGGTCAAGGCGGCACGGCTGGAGGACACCAGAGCGCTGCTCACCCGGGTGCGCGAGGGCGCGGTCGACGAGGACGACACCGATCCCGTCGCGGTCGCCCTCAGTCATGCCGGGACGCACTTCCCGATCCCGCTCGGCGGCCTCGACGAACTCATCGACGGCGTCGTGATGGACGTACAGGGCGAGACCTACGAGACCTGGGACGACCTGAAGGTCTACTGCCGCTGTGTCGCCGGGGCCATCGGACGGCTCTCGCTCGGCGTGTTCGGCACCGAGAAGGGCGCGCGGGGTGCGGAACGCGCCCCCGAGTACGCCGACACGCTGGGGCTCGCGCTGCAGCTCACCAACATCCTGCGGGACGTCCGCGAGGACGCCGAGGACGGGCGGACCTATCTTCCCGCCGACGACCTCGCCAAGTTCGGCTGCTCGGCCGGGTTCAACGGTCCGAAGCCGCCCGAGGGCTCCGACTTCGCGGGCCTCGTCCACTTCGAAGTACGGCGCGCCCGCGCCCTGTTCGCCGAGGGCTACGGCCTGCTGCCCATGCTCGACCGGCGCAGCGGCGCCTGTGTCGCCGCCATGGCCGGCATCTACCGGCGGCTCCTCGACCGCATCGAGCGCGAGCCGGAGGCCGTCCTGCGCGGCCGGGTCTCGCTGCCCGGACGCGAGAAGGCGTACGTCGCGGTGCGCGGCCTGTCCGGTCTGGACGCCCGGCATGTGTCCCGACGGACCGTCAGGAGGCGGGCCTGATGGACAAACCGGTCCAAGGTGAGGTGCCCGAGGCGAAACGGTGCGCAACCCTCCGGTCGGGGACGGCGTCCCTGACTTCAACGGCCTGCCGCGCGGCGTTCATCCGGCGCGGCGGGTGCGCAGGGGGGAGTGCGGGATGAGCGACGGTACGCAGCCCGGGGAGCGCCCGGGCCACCACGGCGGCGAGAAGAGCGCCGTGGTGGTCGGCGGCGGCCTGGCCGGCCTCACGGCCGCGCTCTCGCTCGCCGACGCCGGGGTCCGCGTCACGCTCCTCGAAGGCCGGCCGCGGCTCGGCGGACTCGCCTTCTCCTTCCAGCGCGACGGCCTCACCGTCGACAACGGCCAGCATGTGTACCTGCGTTGCTGTACGGCCTACCGCTGGTTCCTCGACCGTATCGACGCCGCCGAACTCGCCCCGGTGCAGGCGCGGCTCGACGTGCCGGTCGTCGACGTGGCGAAACCCGCCGGACGGCGGCTGGGCAGACTCCGGCGCGACGCACTGCCCGTACCTCTGCATCTCGGGCGCAGCCTGGCCACGTATCCGCACCTCTCGCTCGCCGAGCGCGCCAGAGTCGGGCGTGCCGCTCTCGCGCTCAAGGCACTGGACCTCGCCGACCCGGCGCTGGACGCGCAGGACTTCGGCAGCTGGCTGGCCGCGCACGGTCAGTCGACGCGTGCCGTCGAGGCACTGTGGGACCTGGTGGGGGTCGCCACCCTCAACGCGGTGGCCGGGGACTCGTCCCTCGGGCTCGCCGCGATGGTGTTCAAGACCGGTCTGCTGTCCGACCCGGGCGCGGCCGACATCGGCTGGGCGCGCGTCCCGCTGGGCGAACTGCACGACACTCTGGCCCGCAAGGCGCTCGACTCCGCGGGCGTGCGTACCGAAGTCCGTACACGCGTCACCTCCGTCCGTCACCACGAGAACGGCCGTTGGACGGTCGAGGTTCCCGGCGAGACGCTCGACGCGGACGCCGTCGTGCTTGCCGTGCCCCAGCGGGAGGCGCACGATCTGCTGCCCGCCGGTGCGCTCGACGCCCCCGGGCGGCTGCTGGAGATCGGCACCGCGCCCATCCTCAACGTGCATGTGGTGTACGACCGGAAGGTGCTGAACACGCCGTTCCTCGCGGCCCTCGGCAGCCCGGTGCAGTGGGTCTTCGACCGGACCGAGGCTTCCGGGCTCGGCGGCGACGGCCAGTATCTGGCGCTGTCCCAGTCGGCCGCGCAGGACGAGATCGACGAACCCGTGGCGGCGCTGCGCGAGCGGTATCTGCCGGAGCTGAAGCGGCTGTTGCCCCGCGCGCGGGGCGCCGGGGTGCGGGACTTCTTCGTCACCCGGGAGCGGACAGCGACGTTCGCCCCCGCCCCCGGCGTCGGCCGGCTGCGGCCCGGCGCCCGCACCAATGCCCCCGGCCTGTACCTGGCCGGTTCGTGGACCGCCACGGGGTGGCCCGCGACCATGGAGAGTGCGGTCCGCAGTGGCGTGAGCGCGGCCGGTGCCGCGCTGGGCGCCCTGGGCCGGCCCCGCCACCACCTCTTCGACGTCGAGGAGGCAGCGTGATGCTCGATCATCAGCAGGCGACGGGCCCCCGCACCCCCAGCACCGCACCAAGAGGAGAGACTGTGCCCACTGTGCCCCCGGCCCCGAAGGCTGCCGACGTAGTGGACGTGACCGCGCTCCTTGAGCGCGGCCGGACCCTGGCCACTCCGGTGCTGCGGGCGGCGATCGGCCGTCTCGCGGCGCCCATGGACACCGTCTCCGCCTACCACTTCGGCTGGATCGACGCCCAGGGCAGGCCCGCGGCCGGTGACGGAGGCAAGGCCGTCCGCCCCGCGCTCGCCGTCCTGTCCGCCGAGGTCACCGGCGCCGACCCCGAGGTCGGCATCCCCGGCGCGGTCGCCGTCGAGCTGGTGCACAACTTCTCGCTGCTGCACGACGACCTGATGGACGGCGACGAACAGCGCCGCCACCGCGACACCGTCTGGAAGGTGCACGGCCCCGCCCAGGCGATCCTGGTCGGCGACGCCCTGTTCGCGCTGGCCAACGAGATCCTCCTGGAACTCGGCACCGTCGAGGCGGGCCGTGCCACCCGCCGCCTCACCACCGCGACCCGCGCCCTCATCGACGGCCAGGCGCAGGACATCTCCTACGAGCACCGCGACCGCGTCAGCGTCGAGGAGTGCCTGGAGATGGAGGGCAACAAGACCGGCGCCCTGCTCGCCTGCGCCAGCTCCATCGGCGCGGTCCTCGGCGGCGCGGACGACCGTACGGCCGACACGCTGGAGAAGTACGGCTACCACCTCGGCCTGGCCTTCCAGGCCGTCGACGACCTCCTCGGCATCTGGGGCGACCCGGAGGCCACCGGCAAGCAGACCTGGAGCGACCTGCGCCAGCGCAAGAAGTCCCTGCCCGTCGTCGCCGCCCTCGCGGCGAGCGGCCCGGCCGCCGACCAGCTCGGCGACCTGCTCGCCGCCGACGCGAAGAGCAGCGACTTCGAGAACTTCTCCGAGGAGGAGTTCGCCGTCCGCGCCGCCCTGATCGAAGAGGCGGGCGGCCGGGAGTGGACCGCCGAGGAGGCGCGCCGGCAGCACACCATCGCCGTCGACGCGCTGAACGCCATCGACATGCCCGACCGGGTGCGTGCGCAGTTCACCGCGCTCGCCGACTTCGTCGTCGTACGAAAGAGATGATCACTATCGGTCGAATAAGCCTCGCGTAGTCGCCGGCCGGCGCCGCGTTCCAGTGGCGCACCGGCCGACGGCGGACCCAAGCAGAGACATCCACTGCACGAAGGGGAAGCCATGACAGCGACGACCGACGGAAGCACCGGGGCACTGCCGCCCCGCGCTGCCTCGGCCAGCGAAACCGACACCGACACCCCAGTGGCGGCAGGGGTCCAGGATGCTGCCGCGCGCGCCGTCAGGCGTGCCACCGATCATCTCCTCGCGCGGCAGGACGCCCAGGGCTGGTGGAAGGGCGACCTGGAGACCAACGTCACCATGGACGCCGAGGACCTGCTGCTCCGTCAGTTCCTGGGCATCCGCGACGAACAGACCACCCAGGCAGCCGCGTTGTTCGTCCGCGGCGAGCAGCGCGACGACGGCACCTGGGCGACCTTCCACGGCGGACCCGCCGACCTCTCCGCCACCATCGAGGCGTACGTCGCCCTGCGGCTGGCCGGGGACGCACCCGAAGCGCCGCACATGGCGAGGGCGTCCGCCTTCGTCCGGGACCGGGGAGGCATCGCCGCCGCCCGGGTCTTCACCCGGATCTGGCTGGCCCTGTTCGGCTGGTGGAAGTGGGACGACCTCCCCGAACTCCCGCCGGAACTCATCTACTTCCCGAAGTGGATGCCGCTCAACATCTACGACTTCGGCTGCTGGGCCCGGCAGACCATCGTGCCGCTCACCATCGTCAGCGCGAAGCGCCCGGTCCGCCCGGCGCCCTTCCCGCTCGACGAGCTGCACACCGATGCCGGGATGCCGAACCCGGGCAAGTCCCTCGCTCCGCTGGTCAGTTGGGACGGTGCGTTCCAGCGGCTCGACAAGGTTCTGCACGGCTACCGCAAGGTCGCGGTGCGCCGGCTGCGCAAGGCCGCGATGAACGCCGCCGCCCGCTGGATCATCGAGCGCCAGGAGAACGACGGCTGCTGGGGCGGCATCCAGCCGCCCGCCGTCTACTCGGTGATCGCCCTGCACCTGCTCGGCTACGACCTCGAACACCCGGTCATGCGGGCCGGGTTGGAGTCCCTGGACCGCTTCACGATCTGGCGTGAGGACGGGGCCCGGATGATCGAGGCCTGCCAGTCGCCGGTGTGGGACACCTGCCTCGCCGTCATCGCCCTCGCCGACGCCGGTGTGCCCGCCGACCATCCCCAACTGGTCAAGGCCGCCGACTGGATGCTGGGCGAGCAGGTGGTCAGACCCGGCGACTGGTCCGTCCGCCGGCCCGAACTGCCGCCGGGCGGCTGGGCGTTCGAGTTCCACAACGACAACTACCCCGACATCGACGACACCGCCGAGGTCGTCCTCGCACTGCGCCGGGTCCGGCACCACGACCCGGAGCGGGTCGAGAAGGCCATCGGGCGCGGAGTGCGCTGGAACCTCGGGATGCAGTCGAAGAACGGCGCCTGGGGTGCCTTCGACGTCGACAACACCAGTTCGCTGCCCAACAAGCTGCCGTTCTGCGACTTCGGCGAGGTGATCGACCCGCCGTCCGCCGATGTCACCGCGCATGTCGTGGAGATGCTCGCCGTCGAGGGGATGTCCCACGATCCGCGCACCCGGCGCGGCATCGAGTGGCTGCTCGCCGAACAGGAGCCCGAGGGCGGGTGGTTCGGCCGCTGGGGCGTCAACTACGTCTACGGCACCGGCTCGGTGGTGCCCGCGCTGACCGCGGCGGGGCTGCCCGCCGCGCACCCGGCGATCCGGCGCGCGGTTGCCTGGCTGGCGAAGGTCCAGAACGAGGACGGCGGCTGGGGCGAGGACCTGCGCTCCTACAACGACAGCAAGGGCTGGAGCGGCCGGGGCGCCTCCACCGCCTCCCAGACGGCCTGGGCGCTGCTCGCGCTGCTGGCCGCCGGGGAGCAGGAGTCCAAGGCCGTCGAACGCGGTGTCGAGTGGCTCGCCGCGACCCAGCTGCCGGACGGCTCCTGGGACGAGCCGTACTTCACCGGCACCGGCTTCCCCTGGGACTTCTCGATCAACTACCACCTCTACCGCCAGGTCTTCCCGCTCACCGCGCTCGGCCGGTACGTCCACGGCGAGCCCTTCGCCGAGTCGTCCGGCAAGGTCAAGGGGGGCTGATGGACAGGCCCCCCGAACCGGCCCCGCTGCTGATCGCCTGCGCGCTCGGTATCGAACGGCTCGCCCTGCGCCGGGGCGCACGCGGCGACGGACCCGTCACCGTGCTGCGTACGGGCATGGGGCCCGACGCGGCCGAGGCGGCCGTCACCCGGGCCCTCGCCGACCCGGCGCTGCGCGACGCCGTCGTCCTGGCCACCGGTTTCTGCGCGGGCCTGGCCCCCGGAATGCACCCCGGTGACCTGGTCGTCGCCGAGGAGACCCGGGACCCGCGCGGCACGACCCGCTGCGACGGAGTCGAACTCCTGGTCAAGGAACTGGTGCGCGCCGTGCCCGGGCGCACCGTCCACACCGGCCCGCTCACCGGTTCCGACCACGTCGTACGCGGTCCCGAGCGGGCCGCTCTGCTCGCGACCGGCGCAATCGCGGTCGACATGGAGTCGGCGGCCACGCTCCACTGCGCCGTGCGCACGGGCGTGCGCCCGGTTGCGGCCGTACGGGTGGTCGTGGACGCTCCAGAACATGAACTCGTCCGGATCGGCACGGTACGCGGTGGAATATCGGCTTTCCGCGTTCTTCGTTCGGTCCTTCCCGCTTTTGTCGAATGGCACCGTTCCTTGCTGCTCCCCAGGAGGTGAGTCAGATGGCCATGCCGCTCCGCCAGACCATCAAGATCGCTACATATTTGGCCGAACAGAAACTCCGCAAGCGGGACAAGTTCCCGCTGATCGTCGAACTCGAACCGCTCTACGCCTGCAACCTGGCGTGCGAGGGCTGCGGAAAGATCCAGCACCCGGCCGGTGTGCTCAAGCAGCGCATGCCGGTCGCCCAGGCCGTCGGGGCGGTGCTGGAGTCCGGGGCGCCGATGGTGTCCATCGCGGGCGGTGAGCCCCTGATGCACCCTCATATCGACGAGATCGTGCGGCAGTTGGTGGCCAGGAAGAAGTACGTCTTCCTCTGCACCAACGCGATGCTGCTGCGCAAGAAGATGGACAAGTTCAAGCCCTCGCCGTACTTCGCGTTCGCCGTGCACATCGACGGTCTGCGTGAGCGGCACGACGAGTCCGTCGCGAAGGAGGGGGTGTTCGACGAGGCCGTGGCCGCCATCAAGGAGGCGAAGAAGCGCGGTTTCCGAGTGACCACCAACTCGACCTTCTTCAACACCGACACCCCGCAGACCATCATCGAGGTGCTCAACTTCCTCAACGACGACCTCCAGGTCGACGAGATGATGATCTCGCCCGCCTACGCCTACGAGAAGGCCCCCGACCAGGAGCACTTCCTCGGCGTCGAGCAGACCCGCGAGCTGTTCAAGAAGGCGTTCGGCGGCGGCAACCGGCGGCGCTGGCGGCTCAACCACTCCCCGCTCTTCCTGGACTTCCTGGAGGGCAAGGTCGACTTCCCGTGCACGGCGTGGGCGATCCCGAACTACTCGCTGTTCGGCTGGCAGAAGCCCTGCTACCTGATGAGCGACGGGTACGTGACGACGTACAAGGACCTCATCGAGAAGACCGACTGGGACTCCTACGGCCGCGGCAGGGACGACCGGTGCGCCAACTGCATGGCGCACTGCGGCTACGAGCCGACGGCCGTCCTGGCCACCATGGGTTCCCTGAAGGAGTCCCTGCGTGCCATGCGCGAGACCGTCGCCGGAAACAGGGAGTGACGTCGTGACCGCCATCTCCTTGGGCGTTCCCGAGGTACCGGTCCGTCCGATCGCCGAACGCCGGGTCTCCCGGCGGATCGAGGTCGGACCGGTGGCGGTCGGGGGCGGGGCCCCGGTGTCGGTGCAGTCGATGACGACGACGCGTACGTCCGACATCGGCGCCACGCTCCAGCAGATCGCCGAACTCACCGCGTCCGGCTGCCAGATCGTCCGCGTCGCCTGCCCTACGCAGGACGACGCGGACGCCCTGGCGACGATCGCGCGCAAGTCGCAGATCCCGGTGATCGCCGACATCCACTTCCAGCCGAAGTACGTGTTCGCCGCGATCGAGGCCGGCTGTGCGGCCGTTCGCGTCAATCCCGGCAACATCAAGCAGTTCGACGACAAGGTGCGGGAGATCGCGCGGGCCGCGAACGACCACGGCACGCCGATCCGGATCGGGGTCAACGCCGGTTCGCTGGACCGGCGGTTGCTCCAGAAGTACGGCAAGGCGACGCCGGAGGCGCTCGTGGAGTCGGCGCTGTGGGAGGCGTCGCTGTTCGAGGAGCACGGGTTCCGGGACATCAAGATCTCCGTCAAGCACAACGACCCGGTGATCATGGTCAACGCCTACCGGCAGCTCGCCGAACAGTGCGACTACCCGCTGCACTTGGGAGTCACCGAGGCCGGTCCCGCCTTCCAGGGGACCATCAAGTCGGCTGTCGCCTTCGGGGCGTTGCTCAGCGAGGGCATCGGCGACACCATCCGGGTCTCGCTGTCCGCGCCGCCCGCCGAGGAGGTCAAGGTCGGCATCCAGATCCTGGAGTCGCTGAACCTGCGGCAACGTCGGCTGGAGATCGTGTCCTGTCCGTCCTGCGGGCGGGCCCAGGTCGACGTGTACAAGCTCGCCGACCAGGTCACGGCCGGGTTGGAGGGCATGGAAGTGCCGTTGCGCGTCGCCGTCATGGGGTGCGTCGTCAACGGCCCCGGCGAGGCGCGGGAGGCAGACCTCGGGGTCGCCTCCGGCAACGGAAAAGGGCAGATCTTCGTGAAGGGCGAGGTCATCAAGACCGTGCCCGAGTCGAAGATCGTGGAGACCCTGATCGAGGAGGCGATGAAGATCGCCGAACAGATGGAGCAGGACGGCGTCGCGTCGGGGGAACCGGCGGTCACCGTGAGCTGAGCAGCAGCACGGGCTGACGAGTACGGAAGAAGAGGGGGCCCGAGCGTGACGATTCTGGAGAACATCCGGGGACCACGCGACCTGAAGGCGCTGTCCGAGGCGGAACTCGGTGAACTGTCCGACGAGATACGGGAGTTCCTGGTGCACGCGGTCGCCAGGACCGGCGGCCACCTCGGGCCCAATCTGGGGGTGGTGGAACTCTCCATCGCGCTCCACCGGGTCTTCGAGTCGCCGGTCGACCGCATCCTGTGGGACACCGGCCACCAGAGCTACGTACACAAACTCCTGACAGGGCGTCAGGACTTCTCGAAGCTGCGCGGCAAGGGAGGCCTGTCCGGCTATCCCTCGCGGGAGGAGTCCGAGCACGACGTCATCGAGAACAGCCACGCCTCCACGGCGCTCGGCTGGGCGGACGGGCTCGCCAAGGCCCGTGACGTGCAGGGCGAGAAGGGGCATGTCGTCGCGGTGATCGGCGACGGCGCGCTCACCGGCGGGATGGCCTGGGAGGCGCTCAACAACATCGCGGCGGCCAAGGACCGGCCCCTGATCATCGTCGTCAACGACAACGAACGCTCCTACTCGCCGACCATCGGCGGCCTCGCCAACCACCTGGCGACGCTGCGGACGACGGACAGCTACGAGCAGGTGCTGGCCTGGGGCAAGGACGTGCTGCTGCGCACGCCCGTCATCGGCAACACCATCTACGAGTCCCTGCACGGCGCGAAGAAGGGGTTCAAGGACGCGTTCGCGCCGCAGGGCATGTTCGAGGACCTGGGGCTGAAGTACGTGGGCCCGATCGACGGTCACGACATCGGGGCCGTGGAGTCCGCGCTGCGGCGCGCGAAACGTTTCCACGGGCCCGTGCTCATCCACTGTCTGACCGAGAAGGGGCGCGGCTACGAGCCCGCGCGCTCGCACGAGGAGGACCACTTCCACACCGTCGGTGTGATGGACCCGCTCACCTGCGAGCCGCTTGCGCCCTCCAATGGCCCTTCCTGGACCTCGGTGTTCGGCGACGAGATCGTGCGGATCGGGGAGGAGCGGGAGGACGTCGTCGCGATCACGGCGGCCATGCTGCATCCGGTGGGGCTCGGCAAGTTCGCCGAGCGCTTCCCCGACCGGGTCTGGGACGTCGGGATCGCCGAGCAGCACGCGGCCGTGTCGGCGGCCGGACTGGCGACAGGGGGGCTGCATCCGGTCGTCGCCGTGTACGCCACCTTCCTCAACCGTGCCTTCGACCAGTTGCTGATGGACATCGCGCTGCACCGGTGCGGGGTGACCTTCGTGCTGGACCGCGCCGGTGTCACGGGAGTTGACGGAGCGTCACACAATGGCATGTGGGACCTGTCCATCCTCCAGGTCGTGCCCGGGCTGCGGATCGCCGCACCCCGCGACGCCGACCAACTCCGCGCCCAGCTGCGGGAGGCGGTGGCCGTGGACGACGCGCCCACCCTCATCCGGTTCCCCAAGGAGTCGGTGGGGCCGGCGATCGAGGCGGTCGGCCATGTGGGCGGCATGCATGTCCTGCACCGGTCCGAGGAGGCCGCCGACGTGCTCCTGGTGGCCGTAGGGGTGATGGCGCCGGTGTGTCTCCAGGCCGCCGAGCTGCTGGAGGCGCGCGGCATCAACTGCACGGTCGTGGACCCGCGTTGGGTCAAGCCCGTCGATCCCGCGCTGCCGGGGTTGGCCGCCTCGCACCGGATGGTGGCCGTCGTCGAGGACAACAGCCGGGCGTCCGGCGTCGGCGCGGCGGTCGCGCTCGCCCTCGGTGACGCCGATGTCGATGTGCCCGTAAGGCGGTTCGGGATCCCGGAGCAGTTCCTCGCGCACGCCAAGCGCGGCGAGGTGCTCGCCGACATCGGCCTCACGCCCGTCGAGATCGCGGGGCGGATCAGCGCGGGGCTGGCCGTCAAGGCCGAGCTGGCCAAGGAAGAGCCGCCCCAGGGGAAGGCCAAGGAGAAAGCCGAGGAGAAACAGGAATGACGACCGCTGAACCCGGTTCCCCGTCGGGGGAGTTCGACCTCGGCGCGCTGCTGGCCGAGCGCGGCGCCGAGCGCTACGAGCTGCACACCAAGCACCTCAACCACCAGCTCCCGCGCATGCTGCACACCATCGGCTTCGACAAGGTCTACGAGCGGGCCGAGGGCGCGTACTTCTGGGACGCGGACGGCGACGACTACCTCGACATGCTCGCCGGGTTCGGGGTGATGGGCCTCGGCCGCCATCACCCCGTGGTCCGCAAGGCGCTGCACGACGTCCTCGACGCCCAGCTCGCCGACCTCACCCGCTTCGACTGCCAGCCGCTGCCCGGACTGCTGGCGGAGCGGCTCCTCGCCCACAGTCCGCATCTGGACCGGGTGTTCTTCGGCAACAGCGGTACGGAGGCCGTGGAGACCGCGCTCAAGTTCGCCCGGTACGCCACCGGGAAGCCGCGCGTCCTGTACTGCTCGCACGCCTTCCACGGCCTGACCACCGGCTCCCTGTCGGTGAACGGCGAGGACGGCTTCCGGGACGGCTTCGCCCCGCTGCTGCCCGACACCGCCGTACCGCTCGGTGATCTCGACGCCCTGGCACGGGAGTTGAAGAAGGGCGACGTCGCCGCCCTGATCGTCGAGCCGATCCAGGGCAAGGGCGTCCACGAGGCACCGCCCGGATATCTGCGCGCCGCCCGGGAGTTGCTGCACAGGCACAAGGCGCTGCTCATCGCGGACGAGGTGCAGACCGGCCTCGGGCGGACCGGGGACTTCTACGCCTACCAGCACGAGGAGGGCGTCGAGCCCGACCTGGTGTGCGTGGCGAAGGCGCTCTCCGGCGGGTATGTGCCGGTGGGCGCCACGCTCGGCAAGGAGTGGATCTTCAAGAAGGTCTACTCGTCGATCGACCGGGTCCTCGTGCACTCGGCGAGCTTCGGCGGCAACGCCCAGGCCATGGCGGCGGGCCTCGCCGTGCTGTCGGTCATGGAGAACGAGCAGATCGTCGCCAACGCCCGGGCCACCGGGGACCAGTTGAGGACCAGACTGGCGGCGCTGGTCGACAAGTACGAACTGCTGGCCGACGTACGCGGCCGGGGCCTGATGATCGGCATCGAGTTCGGGAAGCCCAAGTCGCTGAAGCTGCGCAGCCGTTGGACCATGCTCCAGGCCGCCCGCAAGGGGCTCTTCGCCCAGATGGTCGTCGTACCGCTGCTGCAACGGCACCGGATCCTGACCCAGGTCTCCGGCGATCACCTGGAGGTGATCAAGCTGATTCCGCCGCTGGTCGTCGGGGAGCGGGAGGTGGACCGGTTCGTGGACGCCTTCACCGCCGTGATGGACGACGCGCACGGGGGGAGCGGACTGATGTGGGACTTCGGGAAGACACTGGTCAAGCAGGCGGTGGCGAACAGGTAGGACGGGGAGAGCAGGAGGCCTGGAATTTTTGCCTCTGAGGCAAGAGATTTGCCTCAGAGGCAATGCTGCGGCTGAATGGAGGCATGAGCCTTCCCGAGGAGTCAGGGCCGGTCGAAGACCTGCCCGTCGTCGCTCCGCAGCTCCGCGCGCTGCGCCGCCGGGCCTCCCTCACCCTGGAGGCCGCGGCCAGGTCCGCCGGGCTGTCGCCCGCCCACCTCTCCCGCCTGGAGACCGGGCAACGCCAGCCTTCGCTGCCGATGCTGCTCGGGCTCGCCCGTATCTACGGTACGACGGTCTCCGAACTGCTCGGTGAGACGGTCGCCGACCGGGACGCCGTCGTGCGCGCCGGTGACATGGAGCCGACGGCCGCCGGTGGCTGGTCGTACTGGCAGGCCGGTTCGTCCGGGCGCGGGATGCAGGCCCTGCGCGTCCATGTGCCCTACGGGGCACAGGGCGACATCGTGCGCGTCCACCCCGGTGAGGAGTGGCTGTACGTCCTCAAGGGGCGGCTGCGCCTGCGTCTCGGCGACACCGCGCACGTGCTCGCGCCCGGGGATAGCGCCCACTTCGACTCGCTGACCCCGCACCGCCTCGCCGCCGACGGTCGCGACGGCACCGACCTGCTCTTCGTCCACACCCTGCTGCAGAGCCCCACCGCGGGGCTCTGCCTCGGCCCGACCCCTGGAGTCACGCCATGACGGACATGGAAGAGAAGTTCCCCCGGGCCCTGTGGGTACGGCTGCTCATCTACATCGCGGTCGGACATGTCTTCGCGGCCTTCATCTACCTCTTGTTCGAGGTGGGCGCGAACCAGTAGCCCGCAGGGGCGACGGCGGGCTCAGTCGAGAAGCCGCTCCCGCAGCCGCTCCCGGGTCTCCGGACCGACACCCAGCCCCTCTGTCAGATAGTTGTCGACGCCGCCCCAGGTCTCCTCGACCGTCGCCAGCGCCGCCGTCAGATACTCGGGCCGGGTGCCGAAGAGCGGGTTGAGCAGCTCCAGGACCTCGGGGCTGTAGGCCTGGGCGTCGGAGGCGGTGCGCCGGACCCGGTAGCGGCGGTGCTGCGCGTTCGACTCCATGTAGTCGGCCACGATCGCGTCGCGCTCCACCCCGACGGCCAGCAGCGTCACCGCGATGGACAGGCCCGCGCGGTCCTTGCCGGCCGCGCAGTGCATCAGGGCCGGGACGCTGTCCTCGGCCAGCGCGTGCAACATCCGGGAGTGCTCGGCCGTGCGGTCGCGCATGATCTCGCGGTAGGAGTTGATCATCCGCTGCTCGCCCTTGCCGTCGGCGAGGAGGCCGCGCAGTTCGTCGAGGTCGCCGTCCCGGACCATCTTCCAGAACTCCGCGCCGTGCGCCGGGTCGGACAGCGGGAGGTTCAGGTTGCGCACCCCCGGCAGCTCGACGTCGTTCCCCTCCAGCCGGATGTCCGCCGCGTTGCGGAAGTCGAAGATCGTGTGCAGCCCGAGCGAGCCGAGGAACGCCGCGTCCTCGTCGGTCGCATGGGCGAGATGACCACTGCGGAACAGCCGTCCGGGCGCCACCCGCCGTCCGTCCACGGTCGGCAGTCCGCCCACGTCACGGAAGTTACGTACGCCACCCAGCTCGGGCTCGGTCGACGGGACCTGCTGCGTCACGAGGGCTCCCTCCCACACCGCCCCGCGGACGCTGCTCGTCGACGGGCGCGCTTCGACGATACGACATGGCTGCGTAGGCCAAGGAGTTATCCACAGGCGTTGCCGTCAAGGGCTCTGGCGCTGATGATGTTGAGACTTGGGCGTGCCTGTTCGGATCTGTGGGGACATGATGCTGGAAATCGCCGGAACCGGTCGTACGTGGCTTCTCTCGGGGCCCACGAGCAGTTACGCCGTCCATCTCACCGAGGACGACGAACTGCTGCATCTGCACTGGGGTCCGCGGATCGCCCTCGCCGACGCCGAGGCACTGGCCGTCCGTCCGCTGCCTGACTACTGGCCCTTCGAGTCCCCGCTCGACGGCCGCGAGGAGTACCCGGTCGAGGGTGGCCCCCGTTTCGTACGGCCCGCCCTGTCCGTGCGGACCGACGAGCGCCGGGGCACCGAATGGCGGTTCGAGGCGTACGAGGCGGAGGGCGACGAACTCCGGCTGCGGTTCCGGGACACCGGGCTGGCCGTCACGCTCCACTACCGGATGCGCCATGACGTCGTCGAGCGCTGGGTGAGCCTCACCAATGACGCACCCGACGGAACCGCGCCCCTGGAGCTGCTCCGCGCCGACTCCGCCACCTGGACGCTCCCCGACCGCGACGGCTGGCGCCTGTCCCAGCTCCACGGACGCTGGGCCGCCGAGTCCCGCCTCGTGACCACCGACCTCACCTACGGTGAGAAGGTCATCGGCAGTCGGCGCGGGCACACCGGGCATCAGCATCTGCCCTGGGTGGCGCTCGACACCGACGCGACCGAGGAGCGCGGCGAGGTGTACGCGTGCGCGCTCGGCTGGTCCGGGTCCTGGCGGATCGCCGTCGCGCAACTGCCGGACGCGCGCGTGCAGATCACCGGCGGGGCCGGATACGACGACTCCGGGCTGCTGCGGCTGTCGGCCGGGGAGTCCTTCGTCACGCCCGTCTTCGCGGGGCTGTGGAGCGACTCCGGGCACGGTGGGGCGAGCCGGGCGTGGCACGCGTACCAGCGCGCGTTCGTCGTCCCGGACGCCGACCGGGACCGGCCCGTGCTCTACAACTCCTGGGAGGCCACGGAGTTCGACATCTCCGAGGAGCAGCAGGGCACGCTGGCCCGGCGGGCAGCCGCGATCGGCGTCGAGCTGTTCGTCGTGGACGACGGCTGGTTCGGGGCCCGCACCAGCGACCGGGCCGGCCTCGGCGACTGGACGCCCAACCCGGACCGCTTCCCGGCGGGGCTGAAGCCGCTCGCCGAGTACGTGCACGCGCTGGGGATGCAGTTCGGCATCTGGGTCGAGCCCGAGATGGTCAACCCGGACAGCGATCTGTACCGGGCACACCCCGACTGGGTGCAGTTCCAACCGGGACGAAAGAGGACGGAGTTCCGCAATCAGCTCGTACTGAACCTCGCGCGTGAAGACGTCCGGCAGTATCTGTGGGAGCAGCTCGACGGGCTGCTCTCCAGCGCGCCGATCGACTATGTGAAGTGGGACTTCAACCGCTGCTTCACCGACGCGGGCTGGCCCGGCGAGGACTATCCGCAGCGACTGTGGGTCGACCACGTGCACGGGCTGTACGCCCTGCTGGACCGGCTGCGCGCCGCCCACCCGGGCGTCGCCTTCGAGTCCTGCTCGGGCGGTGGCGGGCGGATCGACCTCGGGGTCCTCGCCCGTACGGACCAGGTGTGGACCTCCGACAACACCGACCCGCTGGACCGGCTCGCCATCCAGGAGGGGTTCAGCCGGCTCCATCCCGCGCGGGTCATGGCCGCCTGGGTCACCGACAGCCCGAACGCCCAGCTCAACGGGCGGGTCAGTTCGCTGCGGTTCCGGTTCGTGAGCGCGATGGCCGGGGTGCTCGGCGTCGGCGGCGACCTCACCACGTGGACCGAGGAGGAGCTGGCCGAGGCGGGGGAGTGGGTGGCGCTGTACAAGGAGATCCGGCCCGTGGTGCAGCGCGGTGACCTCTACCGGCTGCGGCGGCCGACCGGCGGGCTGAGCGCGGTGCAGTACGTGCACGGCGACGACGCCGTCGTCTTCGCCTGGCTCCAGGCGCAGCACCACGGTGAGCCGCTCCCGGCCCTGCGGCTGCGCGGACT
This sequence comes from Streptomyces geranii, assembly GCF_002954775.1. GTDB lineage: Bacteria > Actinomycetota > Actinomycetes > Streptomycetales > Streptomycetaceae > Streptomyces > Streptomyces geranii. The sequence goes on along the minus strand of NZ_PJME01000006.1, from coordinate 345,268 downwards.
CGACCCGTCGGCGACGTACGAATGCCGCGAAACGGGCGAAGTTCACCGGGGCGCCGTGCTGTTGCATCACGGGCTGCGGACCGGGCTCAAGGGTGACCTCGATGCGGCAATTTTCCGCCTGCGTCGCATCTGATCCTCCTGCCCGTTATGGCGTCTATGGCGCCTTCGTTCCAACTCGCCTGGGAATAAGGGTTGCTGTGAATCGGGCGAGTGAGCAGCGTCATATCCGTGACCGTGTGTCGCCGACATGTCCACGTAATTTCGGCGTGTTTTAAGGGACTTCGTGGGGCGGAAAGATCCGTAATTCACGGACAGTGACGGGGAATTCTGGGGAGGATCACAGAAAACCCGTACACAGGGAACCTCAGGCTTGTTTCCGTGCGTCTTGGTCGCTTACGTTCGCCACCAATCCGGACGGACGCCCAATCCTGCCGCCGCCCGGAGCCCGCATCGAACACCCGACAACGGCAGGAGCGGGGGACCCACAGGTAGAACGCCTGTTCCGGTCTCTGGAACAGGCTTGGGGTTAAGTCACGTTCAGGCGTGACCGGACATCTCCAGTCCGCACCCGACAGCTCACCTCGCAGGCGACGGAGAGGAATTCGCCATGCCCGCGAAGGGTAAGCACCGCCGTCCGAAGTCCCAGCGTTTCACCCGCTCGATAGCCGCCGCCGGAACCGGCGGGGCGGCTCTCGCCCTTCCGCTGCTGGGAGCCACCGGCGCCCACGCGGCCACGGCGGAGTCCACCGCCCAGTCCGTTTCCTCGCTTCCGGATTCGGCGAAGTCCGTAACCGCGGACTCCGTTTCCGCGCAGCCGGAAAAGGCCGCCGCGTCCGCGCCTTCCGCCGCCAAGAAGGCGGCCGTCAGGACCTACTCGGTCCAGGCCGGTGACTACCTCTCGAAGATCGCCCAGGAGCAGAGCGTCAGCGGTGGCTGGCAGAAGCTCTACTCGGACAACCGGACCGCCATCGGCTCCGACCCGAGCCTGATCCACCCCGGTCTGAAGCTGACGATCGGCAAGAAGGCGGCCTCGACCTCGGAGTCCTCCTCGTCCTCGGCGAAGTCCTCGTCGTCCTCGTCCTCCTCCTCGAAGTCGACCCGGACGGAGACGGCCAAGCCGGCCACCGAGAGCGCGACGGACACCTCGACGACGACCGAGGCCGCCGACACCAGCGGCTCCAGCAACTCCGGTGGCTTCACCCTCCCCGTGGCCGGTGCCACCATCGGCACCGCCTACCACGTGGCGGGCAGCATGTGGTCCAGCGGTTACCACACGGGCGTCGACTTCGTCGTCCCGACCGGCACCTCGCTCAAGGCCGTCGGCGCCGGCACGGTCGTCTCCGCGGGCTGGGGCGGGGCGTACGGCAACCAGGTCGTCATCAAGCTCGCCGACGGCTACTACGCCCAGTACGCGCACCTCTCGCAGCTCTCCGTCTCGGCCGGCCAGACCGTGACCGAGGGGCAGCAGGTCGGCTTCTCGGGTGCCACCGGCAATGTGACCGGACCGCACCTGCACTTCGAGATCCGCACCACCCCGGACTACGGCTCCGACGTGGACCCGGTCGCGTACCTCCGCTCGAAGGGCGTCTCCGTCGGCTGACGCGGACACCCCACGAGAACAACCGTCAAAGGCCGGACCCGGCGATCGGGTCCGGCCTTTGACGCTTTCATGATCATCGCATTGCAGTCTTGTGGCGCGTGTGCCCGGAGCGTCGACAGGGCGAGAAGGTGAGGGGCACAGTGAACTCCGTTGTCTCGCAAGCGCTTTCTACTCTCTGCGACTGTCTACGGAGGACCTGTGCAGCTCAGCCGAAGCCGAAGTCGACGCCGAAGAACCGGTGCCGTCGTCGCCGCGATCCTGACGGCCGGGGTGCTCTCCGCGCCCGCCGGACACGCGGACGCGGCCGGGTCCCCGCGCCGGGTGGTGGAGAACCTCGACCGAGGCCTGGTCGCCGTGCCGTCCGGCAAGGGCACCTTCCTCAGCTGGCGGCTGCTCGGCACCGAGTACGCCCGCCATGGAAACGCCGTCGCCTTCAACGTGTACAAGGGCGGACGCCGCCTCAACGCGGTGCCGGTGACCAAGTCCACGACGTACCAGGACAACAGCCGGGGCGCGGGCACCTACAGCGTCCGGGCGGTCGTCAACGGGCGGGAGTCGCGGCCGAGTTCGGCGCTGACGTTCGACAAGGGCTACGCGGAGATCCCCCTCGCCGCGGCCGACGGCTACAGCGTGCAGCATGCCTGGCCCGGCGACCTCGACGGTGATGGACGGTACGAACTCGTCGTCAGTCGACTCTCCCAAACCCGTGACAGGCCCGACCTGTTGGAGGCGTACACGCTCACGGGTGAGCGCCTGTGGCGGGTCGACCTGGGTCCCGGCTCCTACGCCCAGGTGGGCGGAAACGGCGCCAACGACCCTGCCCCGGCGGCGATCAGCGGTTCCACGGCCATCGGCGGCTACCGCAACGACGACAACGTCACGGTGTACGACCTCGACAGCGACGGCAGGGCCGAGGTGCTGGTGCACACGGCCGACGGCACCACCTTCGCGGACGGTTCGAAGGTCACCGCCGACTCGCCCGCCAACCAGTTCGTCTCGGTGATCGACGGCGCCACGGGAACAGAACGCACCCGTCAGCCGGTGCCCGACGACCTGGTCGCCGACGGCCCGTCCGGCGGACACTTCGGCATCGCCTACCTCGACGGCGAACACCCCAGCCTCGTCACGAAGTTGGTCACCCGGGTCGGCGCCAGGCGAGGCGCGTTCCGCATTCTCATCCAGACCTGGGACTTCAACGGCCGCGAGCTGACCGGGCGTTGGAAGTACGCGGTCCCGGCGGCGAGCGGCGCGACCAGTTTCCACCAGATCCGCACGGTCGACGTCGACCAGGACGGCCGCGACGAGATCGCCGACGGCAACTACGTGGTCAACAGCGACGGCACCCTCCGCTATGTTGTCGACGGCGCCGGACACGGCGACCGCTTCGACATCGCCGACCTCGACCCCGACCGCCCGGGCCTGGAGGGATTCGCCATCCAGCAGGCCGAGTTGGGCGTCGTACCGAACTTCCCCTGGTACTACTACGACGCCGACACCGGTGAGCGTCTGGTGACCGGGCAGCACCCGGCGAGCTGGGAGAACGACACGGACATCGACGTCGGCCGGGGCAACGCCGCCGACATCGACCCCGGCCACCCCGGCTACGAGTACTGGACCTCCACCGCCGATGTCACCGCCCCCGGCGCGGGCGTACGCAACGTCCAGGACGGCAAGGTCTCCACGACCACCCCGAGCGTCAACTTCCGTATCTGGTGGGACGGCGACAAGGCGGCCGAACTCCTCGACTTCACGCACGTGGAGAAGTGGAACCCGGCGACGGAGACGAGCACGCGGATCTTCGAGCCGACCGGAGTGGTGTCGGGCCCGCGCAACGCAACCCCTTTCTACGGCGACCTGATCGGCGACTGGCGCGAGGAGATCCTCGCCGAGACCGCCGACCACACCGCACTGCGCCTCTACACCACCACCGAGCCGACGGCGACGCGCGTCTACACGCTCGCGCAGAACCCCGCGTACCGCCTCGGCTGGACCGTGCGCGGCTACCTCCAGTCGACGTACACGGACTACTACCTCGGCACCGAGACCCGTCGGGTGCCGAAGCCCTCGATCACGACCACCAAGGGAGTTGCCTCGTGACGACCACCCGCAGAGCCTTCGGAGCACTGGCGGCCGGCGCGGCCATCACCGCGCTCGCCCCGGCCGCGAGCGCCAGTGCGCACGCAGGCCGGCACGGACGCCTGATAGCGCGCGACGACTTCCGGCGCGGTCTCGGCCAGTGGGCCGTCGAACTCCAGGACGGCGGCACCGTCACGGCGGCCCGGGGAGTGCTGGAGGTGGACGTGCCGAGCGGCGCGACCATCTGGTTCAAGCGCCGGCTGCAGGGCCCGTACGTCATCGAGTACACGGCGATGCCGGTCGCGGCGGGCGGGGTCAACGACCGCGTCTCCGACCTGAACAACTTCTGGAACGCCCTCGACGTCCGCTCCCCGGACGACCTCTTCGCCACCCCTCGGGGCGGCGCCCTCGCCGAGTACGACTACCTCAAGACCTACTACGTCGGCTACGGCGCCAACACCAACACCACGACCAGGCTGCGCCGTTACGTCGGCGAGGCCGGCGTACGCCCGCTGATCTACGACTACACCGAGCCGCTGCTCGTCCCGAACAAGCCCCACCGGGTGCGGATCGTCTCGGCCGGTTCGACGGTCCGCTGGTGGAACAACGGGCGGCTCGTCTTCGACTACAGCGACCCGGAGCCGTACACGAGTGGGCACTTCGCCTTCCGGACGACCTGGAGTCACTTCCGGATCACCGACTTCAGCGTCCGTGAGCTGCGTCTTCCCATTATTCCGGGTTGACCAACACTTGACGAGTGGCTTATCTCACCGCGAGTCAACCCCTTCCTACGGTCGCGTAGCTCACATCGGAAGGTGAATCATGGACCGATGTGGCAGACGATTCGAAGAATGGCAGTAGAGCAGTGATCGGGTCGTACGTGGCGGTGGGGGACAGCTTCACCGAAGGCGTCGGCGACCCCGGCCCCGACGGGGCGTTCGTCGGCTGGGCCGACCGGTTCGCGGTACTGCTCGCGGACCGGCGCCCGGAGGGCGACTTCGACTACACCAACCTCGCGGTACGCGGGAGGCTGCTCGACCAGATCGTGGCCGAGCAGCTTCCGCAGGCCAGGGAACAGGCGCCGGACCTGGTCTCCTTCTGCGCGGGCGGCAACGACGTGATCCGGCCCGGCAGCGACCCGGACGAACTCGCCGAACGCTTCGAGCGGGCGGTCGTCGACCTCACGTCGGCGGTCGGCCAGGTGATGGTGACGACGGGCTTCGACACCCGCAACGTCCCGGTGCTGAAGCACATGCGCGGCAAGATCGCGACGTACAACGGCCATATCCGGGCCATCGCCGACCGCTACGGCTGTCCGGTGCTCGACCTGTGGTCCCTGAAGACCATCCAGGACCGCCGCGCCTGGGACGGCGACCGGCTGCACCTCTCACCCGAGGGGCACACACGCGTGGCACTGCGCGCGGGCCAGGTCCTCGGCCTGGAGATCCCGGCCGACCCTGACCAGCCCTGGCCGGTGCTGCCGCCCCGGGGGACTTTGGAGATCCGCCGCGACGACGTCCACTGGGCGCGGGAGTATCTGGTGCCGTGGATCGGGCGGCGGTTGCGGGGGGAGTCGTCGGGCGATCATGTGACGGCGAAGGGGAGTCTGTCGCCGGACGACATCAAGAGCCGGATCGAGTGGGTCGCGTGAGTACTTTTGAGCGCCGGTCGGCACCATCCAGCCCGTCCGGCGCTTGAGGACGAGGCCCCTTCAGGGCCGAAGCGGGGGTCTGGGGGCGGCAGCCCCCAGGTCCGGCGGCCACACCGGCCTACCTACCGGACGTCAACGCCGCCCGCTCAAGCCCCAGTTCCCCAGCCAGCGCAGCGTCCACCCACTGCTCGGCCCGCGCACGCGAAACCCCTTCGTACGCCGTCACCTGGACCGCCAACCCGTCCAGCAGCGCGGTGAGTCGCATCGCCGTGCCCGTCGGGTCGGGGCACTCGAACTCGCCGGCGGCGACACCCTCCGCGATGACCTCGGTGATCGCGGCCTTCCAGCGCCGGTCCAGGTCCCCGGCGACCTCCCGCAGCGCCGGGTCGCGCAGGGACACCGCCCAGCCCTCGATCCACAGCCGCCAGCCCTTGGCCTGACCGGTCGGCGCGTACCAGCGCACCGCGGACCGCAGTCGGCGTAGCGCCGGGGAGCGGCGTCCGAGGAGCTTGGCGAGGTGGGTGAGGTCCGCCTCGGCGGCGTACCGGAACGCGGCGGCGACCAGCTTCTCCTTGGTCGAGAAGTGGTACAGCACCAGTGCGTTGCTCACCCCGAGGACGGCGGCCACGTCGGCGATCCTGACCGCCGCCACGCCCCGTACCTCGATCTGCTCGATGGCGGCCCGCAGCAACTCCTCGCGCCGCTCGCCCACGCTCAACCGCACCCTTGCCACGCGGCCACAGTAATCCGTCACCGGCCACGATGTCGGGGCAGGTCCGTCAATGCCTGCAAATCCCCACCCAGTCACCCCCTCAACCCCTCACCGGTACCACCCGAACCGCTCCGCGATCACCGGCAGCCGGTCCTCGACGATCGCGTGCGCCGCCGCCCGCGCGGTCGTCCCGTCGGCCTCCGCGCGCGCGAGCACCTGCTCGATCAGGGCCCGCATCGAGCGCCTCGTGTACGCGAACGCCTCCTCCGCGTCCGCCCCGATGTCCCCGAACAGCGTCCACCACCACCAGGCGTTCGTCCCGGAGTTGACGACCACATCGGGCAGTACGACGATCCCGCGCGCGGCGAGCAACTCCTCGGCCTCCGGGAGTACGGGCATGTTGGCGGCCTCGACGATCCAACGCGCGGTGATCCGCTCCTGGTTCCCGGTGTCGACGGCGTACGAGACGGCCGCCGGCACCAGCACCTCCGCCGCCACGGACAGCCAGTCCTCGCCCGGCAGTTCGCGGTCCTCGGGGCGCAGCACCGCGCGGTCCACGGTCCCGTACGAGTCGCGGGCCGCGAGCAGCGCCTCGACGTCGAGGCCGGCCGGGTTGGCGATCGTGCCCTTGATGTCGGAGACGGCCACCACCGTGAGTCCCGCGCGCGTGAGGAAGCGCGCCGTGGCCCCGCCCATCGTGCCGAGCCCCTGGACGGCGACCCGGGTCCCGGCGTACGGCACCGAGGCCCGGTCGAGCGCCGCGAGCACGGACTCGGCGACCCCGCAGCCGCCGACCAGTTCGTCGAGCCCGATGCCGTCCACCTCGACCGCGAACGCGTCGGCGAGCCGCGCGCGGGCCTCCGTCTCGTCGTCCAGCAGCGGGTAGACGGCCTGGATCGACGACACGAGCCCGGCCTCGGCCGCCGCCCGGTCGACCAGGTCCTGGGTGAGCCCCAGGTCCTCGCCCGTGGTCCAGAAGCTCTCCACGTACGGCCGCATCGCGCGCAGGTAGCGCACCAGCAGGTCGTACGAGCCCGGGTCCCGGGGGTCGCAGTCGACGCCGCCCTTGGCGCCGCCCAGGGGGATGTAGCGGCCCTCCGGGTTGTAGTGCAGGGCCTCCTTCATGGTCATGCCTCGGGCCAGTCCGGCGACCTCGTCGAGAGTGCAGCCCGGGCGCATCCGCAGACCGCCGCTGGAGACGCCCCGTACCAGGCGGTCCACGACGAGGAAGCCCTGGCGGCCGGTGACGTGGTCGGTCCAGGTGAGGGAGAGCAGGGGAGCGCCCTGAGGGGTTGCCATGCGGGCAATATACTGACTCGCCGTTCAGTTGTGTGCCGCGGTGCGCCCTTGTTCCCGGGCGTCCTGTCCGTCGCCCGCACCCCAGGTGTCCGTGCGGTCGCTCTCCGTCGCCCCGGAATCGATCGGCCGTCCGGAACGTTGGACTTTCCTTGGAATGACCCCGCCGACACCCGCACGACGCCGGAGTGTCGCAGGGGGCGCCCATAATGGAATGTCTGACCGACTCCACCTGGAGGTACCGTGACCGGATTCCCCTCTCCGAGCTCGCGGCTGCGCGCCCTGCGGCCCGCGGCCTTCGGCGCGGACCCGAGTGGGGAGCGCCTGGCGCGGATCCGCAGATCGCCGCACTTCGCGAACGGGATCTTCCAGAACCCGCCGGGCACCCCGCGGCCCGACGGCGCCATGCTCGAGTTCGCGAAGTCCTCCCTGCGCAAGGAGGACCGGGTCCGCCGCGCCCCGTCCGGCACGGTGCCGGTGCACGCCACGACCCTCGCGGACCTCGCCAAGCCCCCCGTCACCGGGCTGCGGCTGACCTGGATGGGCCACTCCAGCGTGCTCGCCGAGATCGACGGACAGCGGGTGCTCTTCGACCCCGTCTGGGGCGAGCGCTGCTCGCCGTTCGCCTTCGCCGGGCCCAAGCGGCTGCACCCGGTGCCCCTGCCGCTGGCCGCGCTCGGCCCGGTCGACGTCGTCGTCATCTCGCACGACCACTACGACCACCTGGACATGCCCACCATCAAGGAGCTGGCCGGCACGGACACCCTGTTCGCGGTGCCTCTCGGGGTCGGCGCCCACCTGGAACGCTGGGGCGTCTCCGCCGACCGGCTGCGCGAACTGGACTGGCACGAGTCGACGAAGGTCGGCGGCCTCACCCTGACCGCCACCCCGGCCCGCCACTTCTGCGGCCGGGGCCTGCGCAACACCCAGCACACCCTGTGGGCGTCCTGGGTCGTCGAGGGCGCCGAGCACCGCGTCTACCACAGCGGCGACACCGGGTACTTCGAGGGCTTCAAGGACATCGGCGCGGCCCACGGCCCGTTCGACGCCACGATGATCCAGATCGGCGCCTACAGCGAGTTCTGGCCGGACATCCACATGACCCCGGAGGAGGGCATGCGCGCCCACCTCGACCTCCAGGGCGGGACGCCCGGCGGGGTGATGCTGCCGATCCACTGGGCGACCTTCAACCTGGCGGCGCACGCGTGGTCGGACCCCGGCGAGGGCACGATCGAGGCCGCCCGGGCCGCAGGCGCGCGGATCGCGCTGCCGCACCCGGGGGAGCCCTTCGAGCCCACGGCGGAGACCGTCCCCGCGGAGCCCTGGTGGCGGGGCGTGGCCCTGACCCCGGAGGGCGGCTGGCCGGCGCTCGACGCGGCCGATGTCACTCGTACGGCTGATGTGGAGGACACCCGGACCGACACGCCCGGTGACATTCAGGGGTCTGCCGCTGACGGCAGCGGGGAGGCCAAGGCGGTGTCCGCGGGCTGACCGCGAGGGGCGAGAACGGACGACAGTCGGACAGTAGTACGGACGGCGAGGGCCGGGGAGCAACTGACTCCCCGGCCCTCGTCGTCTGTTCGTGACCGGTTCTGACCAGCCCTGATCGATTCACCGGGGCAGGGGAACGTGTGTCCGAGGTGCTTATCGGTCTGCCGTGCGAGGCCTCATACCAGAGCGGGACTCTTCGTGGGGGAGTTTGTCAACTGCCCACCGCACATATTGCGTTGCCGACTACTGTGAGTGGCCGTCGGGCGACACAGGGCTGGTTTCTTTGGTTCTTCGGCTCTCGACGCGCGATCCCCAGGTCCCGACGCACCAGTACGAGGACGAAGATGTCTCACCTCCGAGCACCGGCCCCGCGCGCAGACCGCCGTGAGGGCGGACGGCACGGTCGGCCGGTCGCGCGTACCGTCCCCTCGCTGCCCGAGACCCATATACGGCCGCAGCTCATGCGGCTCGCCGTGCTGCCGCCGCTCGCCGTCGCCCTCAGCGCCTGCGCCGCCCTCCTCTTCCTCGTCCGCTCCGGCGGGGTCCGGCCCACCCTCACCCTGTTCGCCGTCCTCGCCGGGGCTGCCGTCGTCGCCGCCGGGGGCGTAGTGATCGCCCTGGTGGCCGCCGACCGCACCGCGAGATCCGTGCACGAACGCCTCGGCGCCCTGCGCCGCACCAGCGCCCGGGGCGAGGCCGACCTGCGCGCCCTCGTCGAGACGCTGCGGCGCGGCGACGCACCGCCGGCCCGCCGGACGCGCGGGGTGCCCGCGGACGACGCCGACGACTTCGAACTCCTCGGCGCCGACCTCGCCCGGGCCCACGACGGCGCCCTGACCGCCGTCGTCCAGGCCTCGCAGCTCTCCAGCCAGGCGGGCAGCGAACAGAAGGTCGAGGTCTTCGTCAACCTCGCCCGGCGCCTCCAGTCGCTCGTGCACCGCGAGATCTCCATCCTCGACGAGCTGGAACACGAGATCGAGGACCCGGACCTCCTCAAGGGCCTCTTCCACGTCGACCACCTCGCCACCCGCATCCGGCGCCACGCCGAGAACCTCGCCGTGCTCGGCGGCGCCGTCTCCCGCCGCCAGTGGAGCAACCCGGTCTCCATGACGGAGGTGCTCCGCTCGGCCATCGCCGAGGTCGAGCAGTACTCGCGGGTCAAGCTCGTGCCCCCGATCGACGGCACCCTGCGCGGGCACGCCGTCGCCGACGTCATCCACCTGCTCGCCGAACTCGTCGAGAACGCCACCGTGTTCTCCGCCCCGCACACCCAGGTACTGCTGCGCGCCAACCTCGTCACCTCGGGGCTGGCCATCGAGGTCGAGGACCGCGGCCTCGGCATGCCCGTGGGCGAGCAGCACAAGATGAACACGCTGCTCACCGACCCCGACCAGGTCAACGTCGCCAGCCTCCTCCAGGACGGCCGCATCGGACTCTTCGTGGTCTCCCAGCTCGCCCGCCGTCACGGCATCCACGTCCGGCTCCAGAGCAACATCTACGGCGGCGTACAGGCCGTACTCGTCGTCCCGCAGGGGCTGCTGGGCACGGACACGGCACCGGGCGGGACAGCGGCCCTCCCGCAGCCCCGGCCCCAGGAACCGGCCCAGCCCCCCGTCCAGGACACCGGCGGCATGCGGCGCGTGGCCGAGCCGCCCCGGCAGCGGCCCTCGGCCGCGGGCCACGAGGGCCGGCCGTCGGCGCCCGCAGCACCGGACGGCGGTTCGACGCACCGGCGCCCGGAGGCGGCCCGGCCCGCCGCACCGGCGCCCCATGGCCAGGGTCCCGCACCGCTCCCCGTACGCGGGAGTCACCGTGAGCGGCCCAACCCCGCGGAGGCCATGCCCGGCATCCGCCCCGGCGACCGGCGGACCGTCGCGGAGAACGTGGCCGCGTCGACCGGCCCCCGCACCGGCACCGTGCGCGGCACCATGGGCAAGCCCCAACTGCCGCGCCGCCGCGCCCAGGAACACATCGTGCCCCAGCTCCGCGGCGGCCCGGCGGCCCCCCGTCCGGAGAGCGAACCCGTCGGACACGACCCCGGCCTCATGGCCGCCTTCCAGCGCGGCATCGGACTCGCCGAGGCCCGCCAGCTGGAGCCGGGCTACACCGACCCGGCCATCGCGGCGATGGAGCGCGAGTACGCGGCGCAGTACGGGGACCAGGCCCGCCCGGCGACGCCCATCAGGCCACCGGCGCCCGCGGAACCGACGTACACGGAACCCTCGTACACGGAACCCACGTACGCGGAGCCCTCTTACACCGAACCGGCGTACCCGGGGACCACGTTCCCGGAGGCCACCTACGCGGAGCCCTCGCACACCGCTGCACCAGATGTCGTACCCCTGGAGCCGCTGTCCATGGAGCGGGTCTCCGCGCGGCCCGCCGGACCGGACATCCCCGCGCCGCCCACCGGCGACGCACCCGCCATGGACACGTCCCGGATAGCCGAGGCGCACCGGCTGCGCGCGCCCGGACACGACCTGGACCTCACCGCCCGGCACGACGGGAGCGCACCGGCCGGATGACCACCCCCCACTGTTCCAGCCCCCACCGGGCCAACCCAGCACCCACCCCCACCGCTCCCGCAGACCTTCGTACCCCAAGGAGTCGATCCACCATGGCGAGCGACGTGCCCACCGGCCATGTATCCGATCTCGACTGGCTGATGAGCGGCCTCGTCCAGCGCGTACCGCACACCACCAGCGCGGTACTCCTGTCCTGCGACGGACTCGTGAAGTCCGTGCACGGACTCGACCCGGACAGCGCCGACCACATGGCCGCCCTGGCCTCCGGTCTCTACTCCCTCGGACGCAGCGCGGGCGTCCGCTTCGGCGACGGCGGTGAGGTACGGCAGGTCGTCGTCGAACTCGACTCGACCCTGCTGTTCGTCACCACCGCGGGCTCCGGCACCTGTCTCGCCGTCCTGGCCGGCCGCGAGGCCGATGCCGCGGTCCTCGGCTACGAGATGGCGATGCTGGTCAAGAGCGTCCGCCCGTATCTGATGACCGCGCCCCGGCAGTCCGCCGAACCCTCGGCGATGAGGCCTTGAGCGTGACGGCGGCCGGCGACGGGCCCTGGCTCGACGACGCGGCCGGACGGCTCGTGCGCCCCTACACCGTCAGCAACGGCCGGACCCGGCCGACCACCGCCCTCGACCTCATGTCCCAGGTGATGGCCACCGGCAACACCCCGCTCGGCTACCTCGGCCCCGAACACGCCCAGGCGATCGACCTGTGCCGGGTGCCCGTCTCGGTCGCCGAGGTGGCCGCCCAGCTGAAGCTGCCGGCGGCGGTCACCAAGGTGCTGCTGTCCGACCTCGTCGACTGCGGGGCCCTCACGACCAAACCGCCCGAGTTCTACCACAACCCCACTGACCGGTCTCTTCTGGAGGCAGTGCTCGATGGACTACGACGACAGCTCTGATCCCTTCCCCACCGCGTTGAAGATCCTGGTGGCGGGAGGGTTCGGAGTCGGCAAGACGACCCTCGTCGGCGCGGTGAGCGAGATCGCGCCGCTCAGCACGGAGGAACTGCTCACCACGGTGAGCGCCTCGACCGACAGTCTCGAAGGCATCGAGAACAAGGTCGAGACCACCGTGGCGATGGACTTCGGCCGCATCACCCTGGACCCGGAACACGTCCTCTACCTGTTCGGTACGCCCGGACAGGAGAGGTTCTGGTTCATGTGGGACGAGCTGTCCGAAGGTGCGCTCGGCGCGGTGATCCTCGCCGACACCCGGCGCCTGGAGGACTGCTTCGCGGCCGTCGACTTCTTCGAACAGCGCGGCCTCGGCTTCATCGTGGCGATCAACGAGTTCGACGGCTCGTACCGCTACGACCCCGAGGAGGTGCGCGCCGCCATCGATCTCGACCCCGACATCCCGATCGTGCGCTGCGACGCCCGGATCTCCAGCTCGGGCGTGCAGACCCTGCTCGTCCTCGTACGGCATCTGCTCGCCCACGCGCCCGCGCCCGCGCCGAGCGCCCACAGCGAGGGAGCCCGCCCATGAGCTACGACCCGCCACGCCCGGCCGGTCGTCTGCTGCTGACCCCCGACGACAAGGACGCACCCGCGCGCGTGCGCCGACTGCGCGGGCTCGGCCTCGGGGACCGGCCCGAGCCCGCCCTGGACGCCTTCGCGGACCGTCTCGCGGAGCTGGTCGGGGCGCCCTACGCGATGGTCAACTTCATCGGCGAGGAGCGGCAGTTCTTCGCCGGGCTGCATGTCCCGGCCGACACCGGTACGGGTGGCGCCGACCCCGACGACGTCAAGCCGCGCGTGGGCCGCCGGCTGCCGCGCGACCACGGGTTCTGCCCGCATGTCGTGGTCCGGCGCAAGGCGCTCGTCCTGGAGGACGTCCGCGACTATCCGCGCTTCGCGGGCAACCCGGTCGTCGACGAGTTCGGCATCCGCTCGTATCTGGGCGCACCGCTCATGGACGCCTCGGGCATGGCGCTGGGCACGGTGTGCGCCGCCGACCTCGAACCGCGCCCCTGGGGAAGGGCGGGCCTGGAGACCATCAAGGCGATGGCGGCGGAGCTGGCCGGGCAGCTCGCCCCCGGGTAGGTCCTTTCCCGAAGCGGGACTTCCACGTCGTCGTCCCGGGTGGGGCCTGCGCACCGTACCGACCAGGACTGCCGCGTCATACGGAGACCGTCTCGCCGTCCGGGAACATGATCAGGGCGCGGCCCTCCTCCGTCACCGCGCACGACACCGCCTCGCGCAGGGCCTGCGGATGTACGGCGTCCCGGGTCAGCGCGACCAGGGACACGAACAGCCTGCTCGCGCCCGGGGACTCGGCCGCGCGCCGGAGATACGGCGTCGCCGAGTGCGGGCCGAAGGCGTTCGCGTCGACCTCGCGGGCCACGCCCGAGACCTCGTCCCAGCCGTGCAGCGCGACGATCACGCTGGTCAGCCCGGAGCCGTTGCGGGTCAGGGCCCAGCCGTCACCCCGCTCCGACTCGGGCAGAGCCGTGTCGGCCACCGCGTAACCGCCCTCCCGGACCGCCGCCTCGGCCGGTGCCTGCACGCGGTGCACACGGATCTCCCAGGAACCGTGCAGCACGCTCGTCGACTCGACCTGGAACTCCCCCTCCACACCGGGGAGTTCGGCCTCGTAGCGGGAGGCGGCGACCTTCCCCGAGCAGTGCAGCGGAAGGATTCTGCGGCGGCGGGACGCGGTACCGTCGGGCGCGAGCAGCGCCAGGTGCCCGTCCACGTTCCGCTGCCAGGCCACCTCGCCCGTCTCCGGCGCCGTGGCGGTCGAGTAGCCGAACTTGGCGTAGTGCGGATCGTCGGCGGCGGGTCCCTCCATCGGGTTGCGGTCGCTGCCGTGGTTGACGAGCCGCACGAGGCCGTCGTGCCGGGTGCCGTGCAGCAGCCAGCCCGGCCCCGGGAGCGCCGTGTACTGGTCGGACTCCTCGACGGGCAGCGGGCGTTCGTGCGCCGTCCACACCAGGTGCTCCGGGGGCAGCAGGAGGCCCAGGAAGGCCATGCTCGACCAGTACGGCGAACCGGGCCCCGCGTCCGCCTGGGTCGCCGGCAGGAACGTGCCGTACCAGCCCAGCGGCTGCAGCCCGCGCTCGTCCGGCACCCCGCGCTCCACGAAGTGCGCCACCGTGCCCGAGGCCAGCCGCCGGGTCAGCCCCGGGGCGAGGGGAGTGCACTCGGCCAGGGCGCCCAGCCAGACGGGAGCGGTGGCGGCGAAACGGTACGTCAGGGAGCGCCCCTGGTGGACGGGGGCGCCGTCCGCCCCGAAGAAGTGCGGGTAGGAGGCGAGGAACTGGGCCAGCCTGCGCCGCAGGACCCGGCCGCGTCCGCCGTCCTCGCCGCCCGTCATCCGGGACCACAGGAGCGGGTACAGGTGCAGCGCCCAGCCGACGTAGTAGTCGAACGTACGGCCGTCCCCGTCGCTGTACCAGCCGCCGCCGACGTACCAGTCGTCCAGCCGGTCGAGGCCGCCGTCGATGTCCTCCTGGCGGTGCGGAGCGCCCACCGAGGCCAGGAACTGCTCGGCGACCACCTGGCACAGCCGCCCGCTGTCGTCGCGGGTGCGGCGGCCCACGAAACCCCACAGCCAGTCGACGATCCGCTCCTGGACGTCCACGTCGAGCCGGTCCCAGATCCACGGGCGGGTCTCGTGCAGCCCGATGGCGATCGAGGCGGCCTCGTTCATCGGCTGGGAACGGTCGGTGAGTTCGGGCCAGGCCTCGCCGCTGTCACGGTCCGTGCCCGTTGTCAGACCCTGCGCGTAGCGTTCCACGAGACGGGAATCCACCTCGCCCGTCGCTCCCGCGATCCGGAAGGAGGCCAGCAGGAATGACCGCGCGAAACCTTCGAGCCCGTCCGACACCACGCCCGCCGAGGAACCCCGGCCCGGCAGCCGGTACTGCGCGAGACCCGGCGTCGCGTAGGGGGCCAGCGCCTCCAGCTGCCGGTCGGCGAGCGTCTCCCAGTGTGCCCGGGTCCAGCCGGTGAACAGCGACAGGACCCGGTCGTTGGGCGGGAGCGCCAAGTGCGGTGCGGGCATGTCGGGTTCCTGGCTCCTTCGTCGGCTTCGCCTGTGCGCGCGTTCGCATATGAGTTCGCGCGGTTTCTCAGAAGGGATACGGCTGCCGGTACCGGTCGGATCAACACCAGTGCCGCCGTTGTCGCTCATCCGGCCATCGCGGATATGCCGGCCGCCGTCCGGCGTGAAGGAAAGCTGCGGCGGCGCTTAAGAAAACCTCGATGGACCGGGGAGTCGTCCGTACGGCAGATTTCTTCTCGCGGCCCATGTTCCCGGCCTCACCCCTCTCCCCGCCACGGGCACCTTCGGTGCGCCCTGCCCCGGGGTGCTACCCACAGGAGCCGTTGCGTTGAAGGCGCTCGTGAAGGAGAAGGCGGAGCCCGGGCTGTGGCTCGTGGACGTACCGGAACCGGCGGTCGGCCCCGGGGACGTACTGATCAAGGTGCTCAGAACCGGCATCTGCGGCACCGACCTGCACATCCGGGCCTGGGACGGCTGGGCGCGGCAGACGATCCGTACGCCGCTGGTGCTCGGGCACGAGTTCGTCGGCGAGGTCGTCGGGACCGGCCGCGATGTCGCCGACATCGGTGCCGGCGACCGGGTCAGCGGCGAGGGGCACCTGGTGTGCGGAAAGTGCCGCAACTGTCTCGCCGGGCGCCGTCATCTGTGCCGGGCCACGGTCGGGCTCGGCGTCGGCCGGGACGGTGCCTTCGCGGAGTACGTCGTGCTGCCCGCCGCCAATGTGTGGGTGCACCGGGTGCCGGTGGACCTCGACGTGGCGGCGATCTTCGACCCGTTCGGCAACGCCGTGCACACCGCGCTGTCGTTCCCGCTGGTCGGCGAGGACGTCCTGATCACCGGGGCCGGTCCGATCGGGCTGATGGCGGCGGCGGTGGCCCGGCACGCGGGCGCCCGGAACGTCGTCGTGACCGACGTCAGCGAGGAACGGCTCGAACTGGCCCGCAAGATCGGCGCGAGCCTGGCCCTGAACGTCTCCGGCGCGACCATCGCCGACGGCCAGCGCACCCTCGGCCTCCGCGAGGGCTTCGACATCGGCCTGGAGATGTCCGGCCGCCCCGAGGCCATGCGCGACATGATCGCCAACATGACGCACGGCGGACGCATAGCCATGCTGGGCCTGCCGGCCGAGGAGTTCGCGGTCGACTGGGCCCGGATCGTCACCTCGATGATCACCGTCAAGGGCATCTACGGCCGGGAGATGTTCGAGACCTGGTACGCGATGTCGGTCCTGCTGGAGGGCGGCCTGGACCTCACCCCGGTCATCACCGGCCGGTACGCCGTCGCCGACCACGAGGCCGCCTTCGCGGACGCGGCGAGCGGACGGGGCGGCAAGGTCATCCTGGACTGGACCGCGTGAACCACCTGCTGGAGACCGGGTAAGTCACCTGCATTCTGAGGAGCTTTGAGATGTTCGACTCCGTGCGCGACGACCTGCGCGCCACCCTCGACGAGATCCGCGCCGCCGGTCTGCACAAGCCCGAGCGCGTCATCGGCAGCCCGCAGTCCGCGACCGTCGCCGTCACCTCGGGCGGACGCCCCGGCGAGGTGCTCAACTTCTGCGCCAACAACTACCTCGGCCTCGCCGACCACCCCGAGGTCGTGGCCGCCGCCCACGAGGCACTCGACCGCTGGGGCTACGGCATGGCCTCCGTGCGCTTCATCTGCGGTACGCAGGAGGTGCACAAGGAGCTGGAGGCCCGCCTCTCGGCCTTCCTCGGCCAGGAGGACACGATCCTCTACTCCTCCTGCTTCGACGCCAACGGAGGCGTCTTCGAGACTCTCCTCGACGCCGAGGACGCGGTGATCTCCGACGCCCTCAACCACGCCTCCATCATCGACGGCATCCGCCTCTCCAAGGCCCGCCGCCTCCGCTACGCCAACCGCGACCTCGCCGACCTGGAAGCGCAGTTGAAGGACGCGTCCGACGCACGTCGCCGACTGATCGTGACCGACGGCGTGTTCTCCATGGACGGCTACGTGGCCCCCCTCCGCGAGATCTGCGACCTCGCCGACCGCTACGACGCGATGGTCATGGTCGACGACTCGCACGCCGTCGGCTTCGTCGGCCCCGGCGGCCGGGGCACCCCCGAGCTGCACGGCGTCATGGACCGCGTCGACATCATCACCGGCACGCTGGGCAAGGCGCTGGGCGGCGCCTCCGGGGGCTACGTGGCCGCCCGCGCCGAGATCGTCGCCCTGCTGCGCCAGCGCTCCCGCCCGTACCTGTTCTCGAACACCCTCGCCCCGGTGATCGCCGCCGCCTCCCTGAAGGTGCTCGACCTGCTGGAGTCGGCGGACGACCTGCGTACCCGGCTCGCCGAGAACACCGCCCTGTTCCGCCGCCGCATGACCGAAGAGGGCTTCGACGTCCTCCCCGGCGACCACGCCATCGCCCCGGTGATGATCGGCGACGCGGCGAAGGCGGGCCGCCTGGCGGAGCTGCTCCTGGAGCGGGGGGTGTACGTGATCGGCTTCTCGTACCCGGTGGTGCCGCAGGGCAAGGCCCGGATCCGCGTCCAGCTGTCGGCCGCGCACTCCACCGAGGACGTGAACCGGGCCGTGGACGCCTTTGTGGCGGCGCGTGCGGAGCTGGAGGGCTGAGCTGGGAGGGCAGGGGGCTTGACGGCTGAGCTGGAGGGCGGGGCGGCCTGAACACATTGCGATAATCGATCTCATGATCGAAGCGCGGCGACTCCACATCCTCCGTGCGCTGGCGGACCATCGCACGGTGACGGCGGCTGCCGCCGCGCTGTACCTCACCCCCTCCGCCGTCTCCCAGCAGCTGGCCGCCCTGGAGCAGGAGACCGGCCACCGTCTGGTGGAACGGGGCGCGAAGGGCGTACGGCTGACCGCGGCGGGCGAGATCCTCCTCGCCCACACCAACGTGGTCCTCGCCCAGCTGGAGCGCGCGGAGGCCGAACTGGCCGCGTACGACTCGGGCGTCGCGGGCACGGTCACCGTCGCCGCCTTCGCGACCGGCATCGCCCTGGTCGTCGCCCCCGCCCTGGCCCGCCTCGCCGGCACCGCCCCCGGCATCCGGGTCCGCGTCCAGGACGCCGAGGGCGACGCCAGCCTGCCGATGGTGCTGGACCGGCAGGTCGATGTCGCGGTGGCCGTCGAGTACCGGGGGGCGCCGCCCGCCGACGACCCCCGCCTCACCCACGTCCCGCTCTACGCCGAGCCCTTCGACGCGGTCGTCCCGGTCGCCCACCGCCTGGCCGGCGCCGCCGAGGTGCCGCTCGCGGAACTGGCGAAGGACGCGTGGATCGGCCCGTACCCAGGCAACCCCTGCCACGAGGTGGTCGTCCTGGCCTGCGAGAACGCCGGTTTCCGGCCCCGACTCGAACACTCCTCGGACGACTTCCGCGCGGTCGTCGCCCTCGCCTCGGCCGACGCGGGCGTGGCCCTCGTACCGCGCTCGGCGCTGCGCGGCATGGACCTGACGGGGGTGGTCGTGTGCCCGGTCGACGGGGTCGCGCCGACGCGCCGGGTCTTCGCGGCGGTTCGCCGGGGAGCGGAGGAACACCCGCTGATCCGCCCGGTGTTGGAGGCGCTGGGGACGGTGGCGGAGGGGTAGGGGCCGTGCGGGGGAGGGAGGAGGGGGATCGGGTCGCGGACGTGAGGGTTTCCGCGCCGGTCGGCGGCGGTGACCCGCCGGGTGATTGTCAGTGGCATTGGCTACGGTGCCATGCATGCCGGAAGCCGAAGACGTACGCCGTATCTCCCTCTCCCTGCCGGACACCACGGAGAAGATCGCCTGGAGCATGCCCACCTTCCGGGTCGCCGGGAAGATGTTCGCCACGCTGCCCGAGGACGAGACCTCCATCGCCGTGCGCTGCCCGAAGGAGGAGCGCGACGAACTGGTCCTCGCCGAGCCGGGGAAGTTCTGGATCGCCGACCACGAGGCGGGGTTCGCCTGGGTGAGAGTGCGCCTGGCCGCGCTGGAGGACGAGGGCGAACTCCGCGACATCCTCGCCGACTCCTGGCGCCAGGCGGCCCCGCCCCGACTCATCGACGCCTACCCGGAGTTGGGGATGCCCGACGCCGACTGAGCCAGAGGAGCGGCCGGCTCACGTGCGCACGTAGGAGGAGAGGTGACCAGCCCCCACGAACCCCCGGATCCGCTCCCGCAGCGTCCGCGCGTCGAGCCCGTGCGCGGCGATGTGCTCGTCGACCTCACCGTACTTGCGGAGTTCCCGGCGACCCACGCCCAGGCCCAGCACCCGGTGGGGCACCTCGGCGAGCGCGTCGTTCACGGCGGCCGTCGACGTGCCCGCGAGATACGGCTCGACGAGGACGACGTCGGTGCCCGCCGCCTCTGTGGCCCGGCGTAGGCCGGCCGTGTCGAAGGGCCGCACGGTTGTCGCGTACAGGACGGTGACGTCGAGCCCTTCCGTGGCGGCGAGCACCGCGTCGAGCATCGGCCCGACGGCGATCACCACACCGTCGCGACCCTCGCGCAGGGTGAGGAAGCGCGCGCCGTCGACCGCCAGCCCCTCGGTGTTGGACTGCGTCGACAGCCGTACGTACACCTTGTCGTCGCCCGCCGCGACCGCGTGCCGCAGGAGGGTCTCGGCCTCGTCGGGGTGGCCCGGCACATGGACGGTCCAGCCGTCCAGGGTGTCGAGAAGGGCCACGTCGCCGGGTGCCATGTGGGTGAAGCCGCCCGCGGGCCAGTCGAAGGAGGCGGCGGCGCTCACGAGGACGGCGCCGACGTCCTGGTGCCCGAGGTCCAGCTTGACCTGCTCGAAGGGCCGCTCGACGAGGAAGCTCGCGAAGGTGTGCAGGACGGGACGCATCCCGGTGAGCGCCAGACCCGCGCCCGCGCTGACGAGCAGCTGCTCACGGATGCCGACGTTGATCACCCGGTCGGGATGCCGGGCCTGTGCCTCGGTGAAGTTGGCCGTCCCGATCTCGGCGAGTACGACGGCGACGCGCGGGTCCTCGTCGAGCAGCCGGGAGACGACGGGGGCGAAACGGTCACGCATGGTGTCCATGGGGGAGCGGATCCTTTCGGTTCGGTGGGAAGGAAGGGAAGAAGGAAGGGAAGGGAGAGCTGGGATGAGCCGCAGGTGTGCGGGGTCAGTCGTCCTTCGGTTCGACCCGTGCCACGACCACGTGCGGACGGCCGGAGTGCGGAGCGGTGAAGGCGCTGTACAGGGCAGCGTGGTCACGGCCGTCGACCGTGACCGTGGACCAGCCCGCGGCCTCGAAGCGGGCGGCGATACCGCCGGGCCGGGCATGGCTCGCGGACGAGTTGTCGACGACGACGGCGTGCAGACGGTCGAGCCCGGCGGGACCGGCGAAGGCGATGGCCTCGTGGTTGCTGCCCTCGTCGAGTTCGGCGTCGCCGACCAGCACCCACACCGCGGGCCCGTCGAGCCCCTGGGCCCGCAGCCCCAGCGCCGTGCCGACGGCGATCGGCAGCCCGTGCCCGAGCGAACCGCTGCCGATCTCGGCGCCCGGCACCAGCACCCGGTCGGGGTGGTGGCCGAGCGGGGAGTCGTAGGAACCGAAGCCCGGCAGCCACTCCACGGGCAGGAATCCCTTGGCGGCGAGGACCGCGTAGTACGCCATGGGCCCGTGCCCCTTGGACAACAGGAACCGGTCCCGCCCGGGGTCCGACGTCCGCTCCGGGCCGACCCGCAGGACCCGGTCGTAGAGCACCCAGAGCACGTCCAGGGTGGAGGTCGCCGCGGGCCCGTGCTTCTCGTCGCCGGTCATCAGCCCCATGAGCCGGGGCAACTCGGCGTAGTCGTACGGATGGCTGTGTGCCGTACGGCTCTGTGCCGCTGTGGTCGTCATGCGGACGATCGTGCTACCTCGACCAAACTTGAGGTCAAGGAGTCGCGCTGGGGATACCGGCACGGACAAAGTCGTGCGCGACCATCGACCCGAGTGCGGTATTGTTTCAATGCGCGTTCGGCCAGGGGAAACCCCAGGTCAGACGGCACCGGGACGTGGCGCAGCTTGGTAGCGCACTTGACTGGGGGTCAAGGGGTCGCAGGTTCAAATCCTGTCGTCCCGACTTGTTCTGCAAGTCGCAGCTCAGAGGCCGTCTTCTCAGCGATGAGAGGGCGGCCTTCGGTGTGTCAGCCGCCGCCGTCGAGGTCGGCGCGGCGGCGCAGTACGCGTAGCTCCTGGCCCGCGAACTCCATCTCGTACAGCTTGCCCCGCGCGTTCTCGAAGGGGCGGTGGAGGACCAGCATCAGGCGGCCGTCGAAGGTGTGGAAGAGCATGCCGTGGCCGCTGTCCTCCCGGACCAGCGGCCGGTGCTGCCGCCACGGGCCCTCGACGTCGCCGGACTCCGAGGTGGCGTAGGTCTGGACGTAGCCGCCGCTGATCGTCCCGTCCACGCCGACCGTGTTCTTCTCGTACGTCGACCACAGCATGAGCAGGGTGCCGTCGGGGGCGCGGTGCAGCTGGGGGCCGTCGGTGATGTAGGGCGCGAGCTGGTTCGGTGCGCCTGCGGGGATCTCCTCGGTCAGCCAGGGCGCGTCCGAGGCCTTGAACAGGAAGACCGGGTCGCCGATCGTCCGGGACAGGTCCGGGGCCAGCCGGATCGCCTCCATCGTGCCGTCGATGGTCTGCAGCCACTCGTGCGCGTACACCATCCACGGCTGCCCAGACCGGTCGACGTAGAGCGTGCCGTCGAGGGTCATCAGGTTCGCGGGCGGGGTGGGGCGCGCGGGGTCCACGACGGTGAACGGGCCCAGGAG
The DNA here is from genome assembly GCF_002954775.1 of Streptomyces geranii. Lineage (GTDB taxonomy): Bacteria > Actinomycetota > Actinomycetes > Streptomycetales > Streptomycetaceae > Streptomyces > Streptomyces geranii. The sequence goes on along the minus strand of NZ_PJME01000006.1, from coordinate 323,194 downwards.
TGACGAGGAGACGGCCGTGATCGTGCCGCGCATGTACGCCGGGACCTGGAACGGCGTGCCGTAGCGGTTGGGCGGCGGCAGCGGAAGCGGTCTGTCCTCGTTGTGGAGGGTGGTGAACAGGTAGTACCGGCCGTTCCGTTCGTGCACCTCCGGCGCCCAGCCGCCGTCGGTCGCCCAGATCCCCCGCTGCTCGGCGGCGCGGAAGACCACGACCGGCCGGGTCCAGTCGCGCAGGTCGTGGCTGCGGTAGACCATCGTGCCGGTGCCGTCCACGCCGGACACGGACGCCTCGTTGGACGTGTAGAGGTAGTACGTGCGGGTCTTCTCGTCGGCGACGACGAACGGATCGTGCAGCGGCATGTCGGGAAGCCGCAGCGGTTCGGTGTCAGCCATGGCCGAAGAATACGTGGCCGGGCGGACGGCCCGGCAGATGGCCGAGTCGAGGGCCTGGTCGGTGGCCGAGAAAAACGCTTGGACGGTGCTGTCGGCGGCGCGGGACACTGCGATGCCCGAAATGTGACGGGCTTCCGCACGACGACACAGGGTTGACATGGGATCGCCTGAATCGCGCGGGCACACGCCGGGCCGGGGCCCGGTGCTGCTCGCACTTCGTTACTACGGACGGGAGTTGGCCCGCCTCCGGCGGCTGACGGTACCCGCGATGCTGCTGCCGGCGATGGGCAACATCGGTATCAACTACATCGCCCCGCTGATCGTCGCCAAGCTCGTCGGCAAGATCGCCGGAGACGACGACATCACGGTCGGCTCGACGATGCCGTACGTCCTCGGCTTCGCCGGTGTCCTGCTGGTCTCCGAGGTGCTGTGGCGCCTGGGCCTGCACTGTCTGAACCGTGTCGACGCGGGTGGCATCGAGCACCTGTACGTGATCGGCATGGACGAACTGTTCGCGAAGGACGCCGCGTTCTTCCACGACAACTTCGCCGGGTCGCTGACCAAACGGGTGCTGAGCTTCGCCTCCCGCTTCGAGGAGTTCGTCGACACGCTCACCTTCCAGGTCGTGGGCAGTCTGGTGCCGCTGATCTTCGGTTCGGTCGTGCTGTGGCGCTACGAACCGCTGCTCGTCGTGGGCCTGTTGGCGATGATCGCGCTCACGGCGGTGTGCGTGGTGCCGCTCATCCGCCGCAGGCAGGCGATCGTCAACAAGCGCGAGGAGGCCATCGCCCGGGTGTCGGGCCATGTCGCCGACAGCCTGATGAACATGGACACCGTCCGGGCCTTCGCGGCCGAGGAACGCGAGGCCGCCGAACACCGGTCGCGCGTCGCGGCCTCACGACGGCTCATGCTCAGGTCCTGGGACTACGGCAATCTGCGCATCGACACCCTGGTCGCGCCCCTGTCCGTGCTGACCAACTCCCTCGGCCTGCTGCTCGCGGTCACGCTCGGCGGCGGCGAGCACGGGGTGGAGGCGGTCGTCGTCGCCTTCACGTACTACTCGAACGCGACGCGGATCATGTTCGAGTTCAACCAGATCTACCGTCGGCTGGAAAGTTCGATGACGGAGGCCGCGCAGTTCACCGAGCTGCTGCTGACGTCTCCGACCGTGCTCGACCCGGAGTCGCCGGAATCGCCGCAGTCCCCGCGGTCCCGGGCCGCCGACGTCCGCTTCGAGAGCGTCACCTTCGCCCACGCTGGCGCCGAGCCGCTCTTCGAGGGGCTCGACCTGGCCGTGACCGGCGGCGCCAAGATCGGCCTCGTCGGCAGGTCCGGCGGCGGCAAGACCACGCTCAGCCGGCTCCTGCTGCGGATGACGGACATCGACTCCGGCCGCATCCTGATCGGCGGCCAGGACATCCGCCGGATGCGGCAGACGGACCTGCGCGGTCTGATCGCGTACGTGCCGCAGGACCCGGCGATGTTCCACCGCAGCCTGCGGGACAACATCGCGTTCGCCCGCCCGGACGCCACCGACGCCGAGATCCGCCGCGCGGCCGAGGCGGCGCACGTCACGGAGTTCGCCGACGCGCTGCCCGACGGCTTCGACACCATGGTCGGCGAGCGCGGGGTGAAACTGTCCGGCGGCCAGCGCCAGCGGGTCGCGCTGGCCCGGGCGATCCTGCGTGACGCGCCGATCCTGCTGCTCGACGAGGCGACCAGCGCCCTGGACTCCGAGAGCGAGATCCTCGTCCAGGAGGCGCTGTGGCGGCTCATGGAGGGGCGGACGGCGCTGGTGGTCGCGCACCGGCTGAGCACGGTCGCGGGCATGGACCGGCTGGTCGTCCTCGACCGCGGCCGGATCGTCGAGCAGGGCACGCACCACGAGCTGCTCGCGGCGGAGGGCGCGTACGCCAAGCTGTGGCAGCACCAGTCGGGCGGCTTCCTCGACGACAGCCCGGAGCGGGCGGACCTGCTTTGAACACGGTCTGGAGGGGGCCGGCCTGCTCTGGAACACGGTCTGGAGCGGGCCGGCCCGCCCTGAACTCGGCCTCCGCGGGTGCGAGTGGCCCGGTTCACATGGCGTAAGCCGGGCCGGGCCGACACCATGGGGCGCGTCACCGGCAGGCTGAAGGGATCCATGATGTTCCGCAAGGTGCTGGTCGCCAACCGTGGTGAGATCGCGATTCGCGCGTTCCGAGCCGGCTATGAGCTGGGCGCGCGGACCGTGGCCGTCTTCCCGCACGAGGACCGCAATTCACTGCACCGGTTGAAGGCCGACGAGGCGTACGAGATCGGCCTGCCGGGACACCCGGTCCGGGCGTACCTGTCCGTGGAGGAGATCGTCCGCGCGGCACGGCAGGCGGGCGCGGACGCCGTCTACCCGGGCTACGGCTTCCTGTCGGAGAACCCCGACCTGGCGCGGGCCTGCGAGGAGGCCGGCATCACCTTCGTCGGGCCGAGCGCCGACACGCTGGAGCTGACCGGCAACAAGGCCCGTGCGGTGGCCGCCGCCCGCGCCGCCGGCGTACCCGTGCTCGGCTCCTCGGAGCCCTCCTCCGACGTGGACGAACTCGTCCGCGCCGCCGAGGACATCGGCTTCCCGGTGTTCGTCAAGGCCGTCGCCGGTGGTGGCGGTCGCGGTATGCGGCGGGTCGAGGACCCCGCCCAGCTGCGCGAGTCCATCGAGGCGGCGGCGCGCGAGGCGGCCTCCGCGTTCGGCGACTCCACGGTCTTCCTGGAGAAGGCCGTCGTCGAACCCCGCCACATCGAGGTCCAGATCCTCGCCGACGGCCAGGGCAACGTCATCCACCTGTTCGAACGCGACTGCTCGGTCCAGCGCCGCCACCAGAAGGTGATCGAGCTGGCCCCCGCGCCCAACCTCGACCCCGAACTGCGCGACCGCATGTGCGCCGACGCCGTGCGGTTCGCCCGGGAGATCGGCTACCGCAACGCCGGCACCGTGGAGTTCCTCCTCGACCCCGAGGGCAACTACCACTTCATCGAGATGAACCCCCGCATCCAGGTCGAACACACGGTCACCGAAGAGGTCACCGACGTCGACCTCGTCCAGTCCCAGCTGCGCATCGCTTCCGGCGAGACCCTGGCCGACCTGGGGCTCTCCCAGGAGACGGTCACCCTGCACGGGGCCGCGCTCCAGTGCCGTATCACCACCGAGGACCCGGCCAACGGCTTCCGCCCGGACACCGGCCGGATCAGCGCCTACCGTTCGCCCGGCGGCTCCGGCATCCGGCTGGACGGCGGAACCACCCACGCCGGTACGGAGATCAGCGCGCACTTCGACTCCATGCTGGTCAAACTCACCTGCCGGGGCCGCGACTTCGGGACCGCGATCGGCCGCGCCCGGCGTGCCGTGGCCGAGTTCCGCATCCGTGGCGTGGCCACCAACATCCCCTTCCTCCAGGCCGTGCTCGACGACCCGGACTTCCGGGCCGGCCGGGTCACCACGTCGTTCATCGAGAAGCGCCCGCACCTGCTCACCTCGCGCCACTCCGCCGACCGCGGCACCAAGCTGCTCACCTATCTCGCCGACGTCACCGTGAACAGGCCGCACGGCGAACGGCCCGAGCTGAGCGACCCGGTCACCAAGATCCCGGCCCTGACGGCCGGCGAACCGCCCGCGGGCTCCCGGCAGCGGCTCGTCGAACTCGGCCCCGAGGGCTTCGCCCGCTGGCTGCGCGAGTCACCGGCCATCGGCGTCACCGACACCACCTTCCGCGACGCCCATCAGTCGCTGCTGGCCACGAGGGTCCGTACGAAGGACATGCTCGCCGTCGCCCCCGTGGTGGCCCGGACCCTGCCCGAACTGCTCTCCCTGGAGTGCTGGGGCGGTGCCACGTACGACGTCGCCCTCCGCTTCCTCGCCGAGGACCCCTGGGAACGCCTGGCCGCCCTGCGCGAGGCCGTCCCCAACATCTGCCTCCAGATGCTGCTGCGCGGACGCAACACCGTGGGCTACACGCCGTACCCCACCGAGGTGACCGACGCCTTCGTGCAGGAGGCGGCGGCCACCGGCATCGACATCTTCCGGATCTTCGACGCGCTCAACGACGTCGGGCAGATGCGGCCGGCCATCGACGCCGTACGGGAGACGGGAACGTCGATCGCCGAGGTCGCCCTCTGCTACACCTCGGACCTGTCCGATCCCGCCGAGCGGCTCTACACCCTCGACTACTACCTCCGCCTGGCCGAACAGATCGTCGAGGCGGGCGCACACATCCTGGCCGTCAAGGACATGGCGGGACTGCTGCGGGCGCCGGCCGCCGCGACCCTCGTATCGGCGCTGCGGCGGGAGTTCGAGCTGCCGGTGCACATCCACACCCACGACACGGCGGGCGGTCAGCTCGCGACCTACCTGGCCGCGATCCAGGCGGGCGCGGACGCGGTCGACGGGGCCGTGGCCTCGATGGCGGGGACCACTTCGCAGCCGTCGTTGTCGGGCATCGTCGCCGCGACCGACTACTCCGAGCGGTCCACCGGGCTGAGCCTCGCCGCCGTGGGCGACCTGGAGCCGTACTGGGAGAGCGTCCGCAAGATCTATGCGCCGTTCGAGGCGGGTCTGGCCGCGCCGACCGGGCGGGTCTACCACCACGAGATCCCCGGCGGGCAGCTCTCCAACCTGCGCACCCAGGCGGTCGCGCTGGGCCTCGGCGACCGCTTCGAGGCGATCGAGGCGATGTACGCCGCCGCCGACCGCATCCTCGGCCGGCTGGTGAAGGTCACCCCGTCCTCGAAGGTGGTCGGCGACCTCGCCCTCCACCTGGTGGGCGCCGATGTCTCGCCGACGGACTTCGAGGCCACGCCCAACAGGTTCGACATCCCCGACTCCGTCATCGGCTTCCTCCGCGGCGAACTGGGCAACCCGCCCGGCGGCTGGCCGGAGCCCTTCCGTACCAAGGCCCTTGAGGGCCGCGCCGCCCCGAAGCCCGTCGAGGAGCTGACGGCGGACGACCGCGAGGGACTGGTGAAGGAGCGGCGGGCCACCCTCAACCGGCTGCTGTTCCCCGGACCCACCCGCGAGTTCGAGACCCACCGGCAGACCTACGGCGACACCAGCGTGCTGGACAGCAAGGACTTCTTCTACGGGCTGCGGCCGGGGAAGGAGTACGCCGTCGACCTCGAACCGGGCGTACGGCTGCTCATCGAGCTGGAGGCGGTCGGCGAGGCCGACGAGCGCGGGCTGCGTACGGTGATGTCGACCCTGAACGGCCAGCTGCGGCCGATCCAGGTCCGCGACACCTCGGTTGCCTCCGACATCCCGGCGACGGAGAAGGCCGACCGGGCCAACCCCGGCCATGTCGCCGCGCCCTTCGCCGGGGTCGTGACCCTCGCGGTCGCCGAGGGCGACGAGGTGGCCGCCGGTGCGACGGTGGCCACCATCGAGGCGATGAAGATGGAGGCCTCGGTCACCGCCTCGAAGGCCGGGCGGGTCACGCGGCTGGCCATCAACCGGATCCAACAGGTGGAGGGCGGCGACCTGCTCGTCGAGATCGGCTGAGGCCGCCACCGGGCTTCAGGCCTGTGAGTTTCAGGACGCCTGGCCGCCGTAGTAGTAGCCCTCGGGGCCGCTGAACACGGCGTACGGGTCAGGCGTGAACATCGGCGGGAACGGCTCGGCCGGTCCCGCCGATGTCTCTTTCCGGGAGCTGTACAGGTGGGCGTAGGTGCCGCCCAGGGCGAGGAGTTCGTCGTGGCGGCCGGTCTCCGCGATGCGGCCCCGGTCGATGACGAGGATGCGGTCGGCGTCGGGGGCCAGGTCCAGGTCGTGGGTGATCACGATCGTGGTGCGGCCGGCCATCAGCCGGCGCAGCGGTTCGACGATACGGCGGGCGGCGATGGCGTCGAGGCCGGTGGTCGGCTCGTCGAGCACGAGGACCGGTGCGTCGCGGAGTACGGCCCTGGCGATGGCGAGGCGTTGTAGCTGACCGCCGGACAGCCGCGCCGAGTTGGGGTCGACCCGGGTGTCGTAGCCGTCGGGGAGCGCGGTGATGAAGTCGTGCGCGTCGGCCGTGCGGGCCGCCTCCTCGATGGCGTGGTCGCTGGCGCCGGGCCGGCCGCAGGCGATGTTGGCGCGGACCGTGTCGTGCAGGACCAGCGTCTCCTGCGGCAGCAGGGCGATGTACTCGCGCAGCCGGTCCAGGGGGAAGTCCCTGAGCGGGGTGCCGTCGAGGAGGACGGCGCCGGAGTCGGGGTCGTAGAAGCGCAGGAGGAGCTTGGAGAGGGTGGACTTGCCGGCGCCGCTCGGGCCGGTGACGATCACCAGTTCGCCGGGGCGCACGGTGAAGGAGAGCGAGTCGAGCGAGGTGGCCTCGGCGCCCGGGTAGCGGAAGGAGACGTCGCGGACCTCGACGCTGCCGTCGGGCCGTCCGGTGCCGGTGCGGGCGGGGCCGGTCGGGTCGCTGACGGCGGGGCGGGCGTCCAGCACCTCGATCAGACGTTCGGCGCCGGCCGTGGCGGCGGTGACGACCAGGCCCAGCTGGGCGAGGCTGCGGATCGGCGGGTAGAGATAGCTGAGCAGCGCGGCGAACGCGAGCAGCTGACCGAGCGTCATCTGTCCCTCGGAGATCTCCCAGACGCCGATACCGATCACGGCGAGCACGCAGATCGTCTCGATGACCTGGACGAGCTGCCCGTACGCCTGGTTGAGGCGGGCCGAGCGCACGGAGGCCCGGAACCACGCCGTCGCCTCCTGCTTCAGCTTGCGCCGCTCGGCGTCCTCGCGGCCGTACGCCTGGGTGAGGACGAGATTGCCGAGGGACTCCTCGACCACGGACGTGACCGCGCCGTCGGCGACCCGACCGTCCCGGGCGGTGGACTTGACCCCGGCGGAGAACCTCCGCGCGGCCAGCCAGAACAGCGGGGCGAGCGCGAAGGTCACCGCGGCGAGGTCCCACTGCAGCCAGAACGCGGCTGCCGCGTAGAAGACGGCGCTGAACAGCGCGGACGCGGTGCCGATGAGACCGGAGACCGCCATCTGCTCGATGGCCTCGATGTCACCGGTCAGCCGGGACAGCAGATCGCCCTGGCGGTGGCGCTGGAAGAAGTGCGGGGGCAGCTTCTGCACATGGTCGAAGACGCGCTCGCGCAGCCGCATCACGAACCGCTCCGACACCCATACGGAGAGGGAGCCGCCCGCGTACCCGATGGCCGCGCCCACCACGGCGATGGCCAGCCACTGCGCGGCCGGCGTCCAGAAGGCGTCCAGAGAGCCGTTCTGGAGCGCGTTGTCGGTGAGGTCGCCGAAGAGCAGGATCGCGGACGTCTCGGCGAGCGCGCCGAGCACCGTGCACAGCCAGACGGCCACGAGCCAGCGCCGCAGCCCCTTCGTCAGCGGCCAGAAACGACGGAATGCGGTACGGGCGGGGACGGTGGGGGCGGCGGACGATTCGAATGCGTCGTAGCCGTCGTCCGGTTCGTCGTATATCTCGTCCGGATCATTCCCCCTGTTCTTTTCCGAATAGATCGGGAACCCGTATTCGGACAATTCAATACCCGGCGGGACGCTTCGCGGATGATCGGTCCTTGAATTGCCCCTGCTTTTGGTCGCACGCATGACTCTCCTGTGCTGCATGACATTACGGAGCAGGCGCCCGCGGTTTCCGGGACTTTGCCCGATCGCCAGGTTTTTCCGGGGAGATCCACAGTCCGCGCACAGTGCCGCGGTGGGCGCGGAAACGCCGGGAGGGCCGGTGGAACACCACCGGCCCTCCCGTGTGAGCAGGGCTTGTACGTCAGTTGCCGGCTCGGGGCGGCAGGGGCTCCCCGGGACGCGGGCGCCGGCGGCGGGCCTGCTGCGCGTCCTGCGGGGGCTGCGGGAACTGGTTGGCGTTCGGGTTCGTGTTCGCGTTCCGCTGGGGGGTGAGCGGGGCAATGATCCTGAAGCTCATACTGACTCCTTCTGAGTTTCCAGTACCGCACGGGACGATTCCGCGTGGACGGGCAGGGGCTCGGGGCTTTCGCCCCGGGCTTTCCCGCCGCCCGATGAAAGAAAACTTAACACGGACCGTGCGGCGTAAGTCGAAATCTCAGAATTCAATTGCCATGGAAATGCTGTGAGAACCTTGGTGATTCCTGGGTCTTGATTGTCCGCCCAGCTCAGGACAGTCGGCCGACATGGGCGAGGGCCTGCTTGAGGAGCATTCCCTGACCGCCCGGCATCTCGTTCTGCACCAGCGGCGAGGAGGCTTCCTCCGGGCTGAACCAGACCAGGTCGAGGGCGTCCTGGCGGGGACGGCAGTCGCCGGACACCGGGACGATGTAGGCGAGGGACACCGCGTGCTGACGCGGGTCGTGGAACGGGGTGACCCCCAGCGTCGGGAAGTACTCCGCGACGGTGAAGGGCTGCGGGGAGGCCGGCACCCGGGGCAGCGCCACCGGGCCGAGGTCCTTCTCCAGGTTGCGCAGGAGGGCGTCGCGCACCCGCTCGTGGTGCAGGACGCGGCCCGACACCAGAGCGCGGCTGACCGTGCCGTCCGAGCCGATGCGCAGGAGCAGGCCGATGCTGGTGACTTCGCCGTTGTCGTCGACGCGCACCGGTACGGCTTCGACGTACAGGATCGGCATCTTCGCGCGAGCCTGTTCGAGCTCGTCGGGTGCCAGCCAGCCGGGCGTGGTATCGATCATGTCAGACATTGGCTGATCGTACTTTCAACTCGTCCTGTTTCTGCAGTGCGCGCCCACGTCGAACGCGCCACATCCGGGCTCCGCCCGGGCCCGGGCCCCCTCCTCACTCCCTCGGGCCCACGTGCCCGTACTGCCAGGCCCAGGCCGCGATCTCCACCCGGTTCCGGGCGGCCAGCTTCTGCTGCACGCTCGACAGGTGCGTCTTGACCGTGGAGAGGGAGACGTGCAACTCGGCGGCGATCTCGGCGTTGGTGCGGCCGACGGCGACCCGCCCGACCACGTCGAGTTCCCGGTCGGTGAGCGGTTCCGTGAGCTTCGCGGTGGAGATCGGGGGCAGTGGCGCCGCCGGACGGCGACCGGCGGCCAGCCCGGCGGTGATGTGCTCAAGGAGCCGGACGGTGACCGGCGGCGACACCAGGGACTCACCGGCCGCGGCGGCCCGGACCGCCTCCGCGAGCAGGACGGGCCCCGAGTCCTTGAGCAGGAATCCGCAGGCGCCGCCGCGCAGTGCTCCGTACACATATTCGTCGAGGTCGAAGGTGGTGACCACGACGACCCGCAGGGGGTCGGCGACCCCGGGACCGGCCAGCAGCCGGGTCGCCTCCAGGCCGTCGAGCCGGGGCATCCGGATGTCCAGCAGGCACACGTCCGGACGCTCACGGCGGGCCAGCGCCACGGCCTCCTCGCCGTCGGCGGCCTCGGCGACCACGGTGATGTCGGGCTGGGCGTCCAGGAAGAAACGGAAGCCCGTACGGACCATCTCCTGGTCGTCGGCGATCAGGACACGGATCGGGGGACTGGGCGGCGCGGGGGTCATGGCTCGATCATGCCTCAGGGGTGAGAGGGGACAGGGACGGTGTGCGCGGGGGAGGCGGAGGGCGCGGTCCCTCGCCGGTTCAGTCCGCCGTCTGGGCCGGGTCCTGCGTGACCGCCCGCAGCAGCGGCCTGCTCGCTCCGATCGCCGCGAACATGGCCAGCGCGCCCAGGCTCACGCACACCGCCAGGGTCACCGCGCCGGAGGTGCTTATCGTGCTGCCGAACAGCTTGTTGACCTGGAAGGCGGCGTACACACCGGCCGTCGTGGTGCCGCCCGCGAGGACGACCAGCGGGAGGACCGTCTCGCGGAACCTCGCCCGGTCCAGGAGCTTCAGCGGGGTGCCGGCCAGCCGCAGCAGGGCGTAGACACGGCGCCGGTCGAGGACGTTCGCAGCGGCGGTCAGTCCGGCGGAGGCCGTGGCGACGAGGAAGCTGACCGCGAGGGCGGCGGTGCCCAGTTCGCCCAGCCGGCCGGTGAATGCCTGGTTCTCCGCGTTGACGTACTCCTGGGTGTACGGGAGCTGACCCGGAACCAGGTTCGACAGGGTGGTGGCCGCGGTGTCGAGTTGCCCCGCACCGCCGGAGACGTGGACGACGACGCCGGTCGTGCTGCCGAGTATCTCGTCGGCGCCGTCGCTCGCGGTGACGGTCGCCCGCACCCCGGCCGCCCGGAGGAGCGTGCGGGCCTCGGTGGCGGCGGTACGGGCCGTGGCGGTGCTCGTGGTGGCGACGGCGACCTGGTCAGGGAAGCGGTAGTCGTCGATGCCGACATTGCCCACCGTGAAGAACCCGGCCACGAACCCGGCGAGGACCAGGCCGCTGACGGTGCGCCAGGAGCCGCGCGGGTCGTCGCTGAGCCGGCGTGCCGCCAGCAGGGTCGCCGGACGGCGGGCGAAGCGGGCCGTGATCCGGCCGAGCCGGTCCACCACCCAGGGGCCGAGCAGCCAGAAGGTGCCGTAGAACATGAGCAGCATCGCCAGTTGCTGACGGGAGCTGCTGCCGCCCGACGAGGCCGACAGGTAGATGTAGAGCACGACCGCCACGAAGAGGACCAGCCGGATCAGGTTGGTGCGGCGCGGGTCCGCCTGCTGGGCCACACCCAGCGGAGAGGTCGCCACCTGGCGCAGCGTCAGCATGGCGCTCACCGCGATGAGTCCGGCCACGAACGCCACGATCCCCAGCAGCCAGGGCAGCCCCACCCACAACTGGCCCGTGTACCAGGTGCCGATGCCGAACGGGATCTCCGCGAGCGCGGGCAGCAGCAGGACGTAGGCCAGCGCGCCGGTGACGGCTCCGGCCGCGCCGACGGCCGCCGACTCCAGGCCGGTCATCGCGAGGATCTGGCGCGGGGTCGCCCCGGCCAGCCGCAGCGCCGCGAGCCGCTGTTCACGCCGGGCCGCGCCGAGCCGTCCCGCCGCAGCCGCCAGCACGATCACGGGGACGGCGACGATCGCCACCCCGATCGACACGGCGGGCTTGTCGGACGAGGTGAACACGCTGACCTCGGTGCCGTCGAAGCCGGACACCACCGCGCGTGCGGTCTGCCCGCCGAACTGGCCGAACATGCCGAGCGGTTCGGCCGCGGCGGAGACCGCGGGGTCGGACGCCGCCCGCCCGACGACGGCCACCAGCTCCTGGGGCGCCGCCAGCCCGGCGGCGCCGATGGTGCCGTACGAGGCGACCTTCGGGAAGCGGTCCGCGAGTTGCTTCGCCGGGGTGCTGTGCAGCAGGTCGGCGAGGGCGGGCGAGACGTACACCTGCCCCGGTTCCGGGAACTTCTTCAGTCCCGGGGGCGCCGGAGTCGCCGCGCGGCCGGGCAACTGGGCCAGCGACACGACGGTGATGGGCCGGTCGCCGAGGTAGGTCGTGCCGAGGGTCTGTACGGCGGTGCCGTGCCGGTCGGGGGCCGGGGTGCGCCAGGCCGTGGCCTGGGAGCGGGCGTCGCTGCCGAAGTAGGCCGCCGTCAGCACGAGCAGGATCAACGCGCCGACGGCCGCGGCACCGGCCGCGAGCAACTGGCTGTGCAGTCCCCGACGACCGGAACGGCGCGCGAGGAACCACGTCAACTGGGGGACTGGCGAGGACATGTGGGCTCCGGGATCGGGAGGGGTTCTGGACGCAGGCGGGATGGCGGGCGCGCGGAGGTGGGCTGCGGGCTCAGGGCGTCGCTGAGGTGGGCTCCGGGGCCAGGGCGTCGGCGAGGCGCGCCCCGGGTTCAGGGTGTGACGGTGTACTGCTGGTGGCCCGAGATGCGGCCGTCGCGGACCTGGAGGACGCGGTCGCAGTGGGCGGCGACGTCCGGGTCGTGTGTGACCATCACCAGGGAGGCGCCCTGCTCGCGGGTGACCGAGGTCAGCAGCCGGATGACCTCCTCGCTGGTGACCTGGTCCAGCGCGCCGGTCGGTTCGTCGGCGAAGACCACGTCCGGCTGGACGACCAGGGCACGGGCTATCGCGACACGCTGGGCCTGGCCGCCGGACAGCTGACCGGGGCGGCGCTTCTCCAGACCGTCGAGGCCGAGCGGGGCGAACCAGCGGCGGGCCAGGGAGACGGACCGGGCGCGGGGCATGCCGTCCAGCATCAGCGGCAGGGCGATGTTCTCCTCGGCGGGCAGTTCGGGCAGCAACTGGCCGAACTGGAAGACGAATCCGAACCGCTTGCGGCGCAGTTCGCTCAGCCGGTTCTCGCCCAGACTGTCGATGCGCTCGCCCTGCAGCAGTACCTCACCGCCGTCCGGGCGGACGACTCCGGCCAGGGTGTGCAGGAGGGTCGACTTCCCGGACCCCGAGGGACCCATGATCGCCAGCGACTCCCGGACGCCGACCGCCACGTCGACGCCGTGCAGCGCGGTGGTGGAGCCGTACTTCTTGGTGAGGCCGCGACCGGCCAGGACCGTACTCATGTTCTTTTCCCCTACTCCTTCGCCTGCGTCTTCTCGCCGTCGCTCAGCGCTCGAACTTCCAGGTCACCGAGGTGGCCGTCGCCTTGACCACCGTCACGGGTATCTCGATGTCCTTGCCCTTGCCGCTGTGTCCCGTGCACGTGATGCGTGCGCCGGCCACCGCCTTGAGGCCGGTCGGGCAGGAGACGCCGGACACCTTCGTGCCCACCCAGGGGAGCGGGTGGAACTTGCTCTGGGCGCGGCCCGCGACGATCTCTCCGGACAGGGCCGGGTGACCGTCCACCTGCACCGTCGTGAACTTGTCCAGCGAGGTCGTCGACTCGGTGCCGGCGAGCAGATAGGTTCCGACGCCTGCGAGGGCGACAGCGGCGGTCGCACCGCCGATCACGCTGATGAGGGCCTTGCGTTGCATCTCGTACTCCTGAAGTGGTGCCGGTCGGGTTCTGGCTCCACTCTGTCCGGCGGGCAGGGGCCCGCGCCTCGGCCGTCCGGCCATGCTTCACGGACCGCTCCTCGACCATTCGGCCGATCCGGTCGTCGCCGTCGGCGCATACCGTGAATCGCATGAAATCGGAATCGCCCCGCGGCTGCACCCGGGGTTTCGTCGTCACGCTCCTGGTCCTGGCCGGGTTGCTCGACGTCCTCAACGCGGACGAGGGCGGTTATGCGGTCTGGCCGCACCTGGTCGTCCTCGGACTGGGGTACGCCGCCCTGCTGTGGCCGGTCCCGCGCCGCCCCGACTGGCTGACCCCACAGCTGCGCACGGGCGCACCTGCCGTCGCCTCGCTGCTGTTCACCGCGGGTTCGGTGCTGCTGGGCCAGGAGGCCCCGTTCGGCTTCGGCGAGACGGCGATCCTGCTGTGCCTGCTGTTCGTCGCGGTACGGCACTGTCCCCAGCCGTGGGCCGTCGTCTGCGGGCTGCTGAACGGCACCGCGGTGCTGGTCTCGCCCGCCCGCTTCTATCAGCACGACATGTCCAGCCTCATGGGCTTCATGCTGCTGGCGCTCATCCTGACCGGCTTCGTCGGCGGCATGGCCGCGTTCCTGCGCTCGCAGGACTACCGGCGGGCCGTGGCGGTCAGCGAGACCCGGCGGTCGGAACGGGTGGCGATCGCCGCCGATCTGCACGACTTCGTCGCCCACCACGTCACCGGCATCCTCGTCCAGACCCAGATGGCCCGCATGATGGCGACCACCCAGCCGGAGAACCTCGACACCGTCCTGGCGGGTATAGAACGCTCGGCCACGGAGGCCCTGGCCTCGATGCGCCGTACGGTCGGCGTGCTGCGTGACACCGGTCCCGAGGCGGTCGACCGCAGACCCGTCGGCGACCTGGTCGGCATCGCGGAGCTGGCGGACGGCTTCGCGAGCCCGGCCCAGCACGTCACCCTGGACCGTGACCCCGCCGTACCGGCCGATCTTCCGCACGAGGTGCAGGCCGCCGCGTTCCGGGTGGTGCAGGAGGCGCTGACGAACGTACGACGGCACGCGGCCGACGCCACCGAGGTCACCGTCCGGCTCCGCCACGACGGCCACCGACTGGAGGTCGGCGTGACCGACGACGGCCGGGGCGGCACCCAGCTCCCGGCCGCAGCACACGGCGGCGGCTTCGGCCTGGTCGGCCTGAAGGAGCGGGTGACCGCACTGGGCGGCGAGCTGTGGGCGGGGCCGAGGGGCGAGGTGGGGTGGGAGGTGCGGGCGGTGTTTCCGGCAGACGGTGCTGACGGTCGGGCGATATGACCGACCGGTGCCGGTGCGGGGATTGGTGGCGAGGAAGTGCGTCGGTCGCGTCGGGCAGTGCATGCAGCGGCAGGAGGTGCAGAAAGGTGCAGTGGGCCGTGGGGAGCGATGCGCAGCAGGTCGGCGTCACGGACCGGCGTGAGCAGGGCGGCGATGTCCCGGTCGAGTGCGTCGCGCACGACCGCCCGGCCGGTTGCGGCGGATCGGCGGATACGGCGCCAGTAGGCGGGCACACCGTTGAACCGCCGTGGCCGTCACGGGGCGAGGTCCGGACCGCGTGCCGACAGTTCCAGGAACCGCCGGGCCGAAGCCCGCGCCGCCCCGCGCGAAGCCGGCAAGTCGTCGGCGCCCAGGGCGTGGATTCCGGCCCCGGCGGGAAGCTGCGCCACGGCAGCACCACGTGCGTCCGTCTCCACCGGCAAGTCCGGGCGCCCTCAATGGAAGGCACACGCAACGGCCGCAGACGATCCGCTACGACTCGGCCACTCTGGCGTCCAAGGGCGGCCCAGCTGTTCAATGGAGCTGCACAGTCCCATCCCGAGAGGAGCCGCCCGTGTCACCCGCCGCCGTGCCGCCCGTAGGGGCGCGGATCCGGCAGGCACGCCTCGAACGGGGGGTGAGTCTGCGTGGGCTCGCGCGTGAGGTCGGGGTCTCCGCCAGTCTCGTCTCCCAGATCGAGACCGGCAAGAGCCAGCCGTCCGTCAGCACGCTGTACGCGATCACCACCGCCCTCGGCATCTCCGTCGAGTCCCTCTTCGACGCGTCGGCGGACACCGTGCGGGAGTCCCCGCTGGTCGCCGGAGCCACGGTCGTGCACGCCCTCGCCGCCTTCGCCGCCGACCCGGGCCGACGTATCGGTCCGCTGGTGGGAGCGGGTGGGCGGGAGAAGATCGAGCTGGACTCGGGAGTGGTGTGGGAGCGGCTCGGGCATGTCCCGGGTACGGATGTCGACTTCCTGCTGGTGACCTACCGGCCCGGTGGCTCGTCGTCGAGCAGCGACGGGCTGATGCGGCACGCGGGGACCGAGTACGGCTATCTGACCTCGGGCGAGCTGGTCCTCACCCTCGGTTTCGACGAGCACACCCTGCGTCCCGGCGACGCCGTGTGCTTCGAGTCGACGACCCCGCACCGCTACCGCAACGACAGCGCCGAGCCGGCCGTCGGGGTGTGGTTCGTCCACAGCGAGAGTGTTCAGTAGAGGTTGACAGTCGGGCTGTGGAGTCGTTCACTCCAAAGTGGGGGTGGTCGCCATGGCGATCCGCACTTTCGGACCCAATGCCGTCGACTGGGAACAGCGCGTCGACCTGGACAGGCTGCGCAGGGAGCGGCTGACCAGGCTCAACCAGGCCCTGAACCGATCCGAGCTGGGCGCGGTCCTCAGTTTCGACTTCGCCAACATCCGCTACATGACGTCCACCCACATCGGCACCTGGGCCATGGACAAGCTGATCCGCTTCGCGCTGCTGGTGCGCGGCGGCGAACCGATCCTCTGGGACTTCGGCTCCGCCGCCCGCCATCACCAGCTCTACAACCCGTGGCTCGACTACAGCGACGGCAAGGACGGCCCGCCCACCGGCGCCCGCGCCGGGATCTCCACGCTCCGTGGCGCCTTCCACCCGGACGCGGGCATCGCCGAGGACGTGGCCCGCAAGATCGCCACCGAACTGCGCGCCCACGGCCTGGCGGACGAACCCCTCGGCGTCGACCTCGCCGAGATGCCGATCCTGATGGCCCTGCGCGCCGAGGGCATCGACGTCGTCGACGGCCAGCAGGTCTTCCTCCAGGCCCGCCGTACCAAGACCCCGGACGAGATCTCCCTGCTCACCCAGGCCTGCTCGATGGTCGACGCGGCCTATGAGGAGCTGTACGGGTATCTCCGGCCCGGCGTCCGCGAGAACGAGTGCGTCGGACTCGTCAGCAAGGTCCTGTACGACCTCGGCAGCGAGTACGTCGAGGGCGTCAACGCCATCTCCGGGGAACGCTGTTCGCCCCACCCGCACGTCTACAGCGACCGCCTGATCCGCCCCGGCGACCCCGCCTTCTTCGACATCCTGCACAGCCACCTCGGCTACCGCACCTGCTACTACCGCACGTTCGCCGTCGGTAGCGCCTCCGGCGCCCAGCGCGACGCGTATGTCCGCTGCCGGGAGTACATGGACGAGGCCATTTCCCTGGTCAGGCCGGGCGCGACCACCGCCGACATCGTCCAGGTGTGGCCGCGCGCCGAGGAGTTCGGCTTCCCGGACGAGACGGCCGCCTTCGCGCTCCAGTACGGCCACGGGGTCGGCCTGTCCATCTGGGAGAAGCCCATCTTCAGCCGCCTCGTCTCCCTCGACCATCCCGAAGTCCTCGAAGAGGGCATGGTGTTCGCCCTGGAGACCTACTGGCCGGCCGCCGACGGCTGGACGGCGGCCCGCATCGAGGAGGAGATCGTCGTCACCGCCGACGGCTGCGAGGTCATCACCAAGTTCCCGGCCGAGGAACTCCTGGTGGCGGGCCGCAAGTACTGGACGGTCGGCGGCGAACTGAACACCCGCCGCGAATCCCAGTCCCACCTCAACACCCGGAAGAACGGGAGCGGTTGATGGTCACCGGTGACGAACTCCTTCTCCTCTACGAGCAGATGGCCGTCATCCGCCGTACGGAGAAGGCGGCCCACGACCTCTTCCTGTCCGGGCTGGTCAAGGGCACCACCCATCTCGCCGCCGGGCACGAGGCGATCGCCGTCGGTGCGAGCGCCGCCCTGCGCGCCGACGACTACGTCTTCGCCACCTACCGGGGCCACCACCATGCCCTCGCGCGCGGCGCCACCCCCGAGGAGTGCCTCGCCGAGCTGATGAGCCGGGCCACCGGGCTCTGCGGCGCCAAGGGCGGCTCCATGCACCTCACCAAGGCGTCCGCCGGGATGCTCGGTTCGTACGCCATCGTCGGCGCCCATCTCCCCATGGCCGTCGGCGCCGCCTGGTCGGCCCGGCTGCGGGGCACCGGCCAGGTGGCGGTCGCCTTCTTCGGGGACGGCGCGACCAACATCGGCGCCTTCCACGAGGCGCTCAACCTGGCCGCCGTATGGAAACTGCCCGTGCTGTTCGTCTGCGAGAACAACCTCTACATGGAGTACACGGCGATCGCCGACGTCACCGCGGTGGCCCGGCCGGCCGCCGACCGGGCCCCGGCGTACGGCATTCCTGGCGAGGTCGTCGACGGCAACGACGTGGTGCTCGTCCAGGAGGCGGTGGACCGGCTCGCCCGGCGGGCCCGGGCGGGAGACGGGCCCGCCCTTCTGGAGGCGTCGACCTACCGGCACTACGGGCACAGCCGCGCCGACCCGGCCGCCTACCGGCCCGCCGAGGAGGTCGAACGCTGGCTCAAGCACGACCCGTTGGACCTCGCACGCGGCCGGCTCGACGGGCTCGGTGTCTCGGCAGAGGCGATCGGCGCGGCCGACGAACGGGCAACCGCCGTCGTGCAGAAGGCTGTCGAGGCCGCGAAGGCGGCGCCCGCGCCCGATCCGGCCGAGGCGCTGACCGACGTATGGGCGGACGGAGGTGCGGCATGGCGGAACTGACGGCCACTCAGGAAGCCTTCGGGCAGCGGCAGATCACGTATCGCGAGGCCGTCGCCGAGGGCATCGCGCGGGAGATGAGGCGTGATCCGGCCGTGGTGTGCCTGGGGGAGGACATCGGGGCGGCCGGTGGGGTGTTCAAGACGACCGCCGGGCTGTTCGAGGAGTTCGGGCCGGGGCGGGTGTGGGACACGCCCATCTCCGAACAGGCCATCGTGGGCGCCGCGATGGGCGCCGCCATGACCGGGATGCGGCCCGTCGCCGAGATCATGTTCTCGGACTTCCTGGCCTGTTGCTGGGACTACCTCGCCAACGAGATACCGAAGGTACGGTATATGACGGGTGGTCAGGTGACCGTGCCGCTCGTCGTGCGCACCGCGAACGGCGGTGGGCTCGGCTTCGGGGCGCAGCACTCGCAGGCCACCGAGAACTGGGCGTTCACCGTGCCGGGGCTGAAGATCGCGGCGCCGTCGACCCCCGCAGACGTCGTCGGCATGATGGCGTCCGCCATCCGCAGCGACGACCCCGTGGTCTTCTTCGAGCACAAGGGGCTCTTCGCGAGCAAGGGCCCGCCCGCGCCGCCGGACCATGTGGTGGAGCTGGGGAAGGCGGCCGTCGTCCGCGAGGGCGCCGACATCACGCTCGTGGCCCTCGCCTCGATGGTCCCGGTCGCGCTCGCCGCCGCCGAACGGCTGGCCGCGGAGGGCATCGACGCGGAGGTCGTCGACCTGCGCTGCCTGATACCGCTGGACGTCTCCACCGTGCTCGCCTCGCTGGCGAAGACCTCGCGGCTTACGATCGTGGAGGAGAACCCCTACCAGGGCGGATGGGGCGCGACCCTCGTGTCCGTCGTCGCCGACGAGGGGTTCGGACTGCTCGACGCGCCGGTTCGGCGGGTCGCGGGGGAGTGCGTCCCGCTGCCGTTCGCCGACGCGCTGGAGGAGCGGGTCATCCCCACGGTGGACAAGGTCATGACGGCTGTCCGCACCCTCACCGCCTACTAGCACCCGCCTACCGACACCTGCCCGCCGGCGCCCGCCCGCTGAGGCCCGCCTACCGAACACCTGCCGAGATCCGTACCAACTCTCCATGGGAGGAAGGGCGATGACCGATCGTCTGCTTCTGCGCTCCGGCCATGTGATCTCCATGGACCCCGACATCGGCGAACTGCCCCAGGGCGACGTCCTGATCGAGGACGGGAAGATCGTCGCCGTCCAGCGCGAGATCGGCGCCGACGCCGAGGTGCTCGACATGACGGGCCGCATCGTGATCCCCGGCTTCGTCGACACCCACCGCCACACCTGGGAGGCGCCGATCCGCGGCTGCGCCCCCGACGCCACCCTCGACGACTACTTCGTGGACGTCCTCGACACCTTCGCCCCCCTCTACACCCCCGACGACGTGTACGCGGGAAACCTCGCGGGCGCCCTGGAGTGCCTCAACGCGGGCATCACCACCCTCGTCGACTGGTCCCACATCAACAACACCCCCGAGCACCCGGACGCCGCCGTGAAGGCCCTCGCGGAGACGGGAATCCGCGCCCAGTACGCCTACGGCAGCGCCAACACCTCCCTCTCCGACTACTGGTTCGAGAGCAAGATCGCGATACCGGGCGACGACGTACGCCGTATCCGCTCGGCCCATTTCGCCTCCGACAGCGGCCTGTTGACGATGGCGCTGGCCACCCGGGGCCCCGGCTTCTGCATCAACGACGTCGTCACCGCCGAATGGGCCCTCGCCCGCGAACTCGACATCCCGATCACCGTGCACGTCGCCATGGGCCGGCTCGCGGGCCGCTTCGGCATGGTGAAACAGCTCCACGAACTGGGCCTGCTGGGCGCCGACACCACCTACATCCACTGCTGTTACCTCAGCGAGGAGGAGTGGCGGATGGTCGCCGACAGCGGCGGTACGGTGTCGATCGCGCCACAGGTCGAGACGCAGATGGGGCACGGCTGGCCGCCCGTGATGAAGGCGATCGAGCACGGACTGCGGCCCTCGCTCAGCATCGACGTCGTCACCACCGTGCCCGGCGACATGTTCACCCAGATCCGCGCGGCCTTCGGCGCCGAACGCGCCCGCGTGAACGCCGCCTCCTGGGAGGCCGATGTCCCCGTCCCCGCAACGATGCTGACGGCACGTCAGATGCTGGAGCTGGCCACGCTCAACGGCGCCCATGTCGCGGGCCTCGAAGACCGCACCGGCTCCCTCACCCCCGGCAAACGCGCCGACGTCGTCGCACTCGACGCCACCGCCCTCAACATGGCGCCCGTGCACGACGCCACCGCCGCGGTCACCCTCTCGGCGGACGTCTCCAACGTCGAGACGGTGATCGTCGACGGCGTCGTCCGCAAGCGCGACGGAAAGCTGCTCGCCGACACCGCACGGGCCCGGCGGCTCGTCGAGGAGTCCCGCGACCGGCTGCTGGCGGCGAAGGCCGAACACGCGGCGAAGGCGGCGAAGGAGGCGGGCAACCAGGCATGACGGACTTCGCGGTGCGGTACGCGGCGGACGCGCCGCAACTCCCGTACGACAGCGGCGGGTTCCGGCGCCGTGCGGTCATCGGCGAGGCGGACGGGAGCGTCCACACCGGCTTCGGGCTGTGCGAACTCCGACCGGACGGAGCGGTGGGCGCCCATGTGCACTCGTACGAAGAGAGCTTCCACGTGCTCGACGGGAGTGTGGTCCTCGATGTGCCCGAGGGCTCGTATCTGCTGGAGGAGGGCGACTACGGCCTCCTCCCGACCGGTGTGCCGCATGCCTGGCGCGGGGGCAACTCCGTTGGTGCGGGCGGGCGTTGGGCCGACATGCTCGCGCCCGTGCCGCGCGCCCGCTACGGGTACGACACCTGGGCCGTGCCCGCGCTGCCCGAGCGCGAGCCCGTCCGGATCGACGTACGCGATCCGCGCACCCGGTCGTTCGGGCACTTCGAGCCCGCCCAGATGGACCCCGGCAAGCAGTCCCAGGATCTCCTGGCCGTGTCGGCCAGCATGCGCACGGCGCTGCTCGTCTACAGCGGGATCACCGTGAAGATGATGGTCGACAGCGACCTGGGCGCCGTCGCCTCGACGATGTTCATGGTGCAGTACGCGCCCGACGGCGTCGCCGGGACGCACGACCACCCCTTCGAGGAGACCTACCTGATCCTCCAAGGGGTGGTCGACGCCACCTTCGACGGCGAGCGCCACCGCCTCGGCCCCGGCGACGCCGCCTGGGCGGGCGCCGGTTGTGTGCACGGCTTCACCAACGCCGGTGACGGGCCGGTCCGTTGGCTGGAGACCCAGGCCCCGCAGCCACCGCCGCGCCACTCCTACCGGTTCACCCGAGACTGGGACCATCTGCGGGGCGTGCTGGGGGACTTGGGCAATTCGGGCGACTTGGGTGATGGGGAGGGACGGGCATGAGCAGTGTGGTCGTGATCGGCGGTACGTCCGGAATCGGCCGGGAGTTCGCCCGCACCCGCGTCGAACTCGGCGACGAGGTCGTCCTCACCGGCCGGGACGCCCGGCGTGCCGACACGGTGGCCAAGGAGATCGGCGCCCGGGGTCTCGCGCTCGACCTCGCACGGCCCCGGGACATCGCCGACGCCCTCGCCGACGTCGGACAGGTCGACCATCTCGTCCTCGCGGGCGTCTCGCGCGACGAGAACCGGGTCACCGCCTACGACATCGACGCGGCCCTCCATCTCGTCACCCTCAAACTCGTCGGCTACACCGAGGTCGTGCACACCCTGCGCCCCCGGCTCCACGACGCCAGCGCCATCGTGCTGTTCGGCGGCCAGGCCAAGGAACGGCCCTACCCGGGGGCGACGACCGTGGCGACCGTCAACGCCGGGGTGACCGGCCTCGTCCGCACCCTCGCGGTCGAACTCGCGCCGGTCCGGGTCAACGCCGTACACCCGGGCGTGGTCGGCGACAGCCCGTACTGGCGGGACAAGCCGGCCGAGGTGCTGGAGGGGCTGCGCGCCCGCACTCCCGCGGGCCAACTCACCACGATGGCCGACGTGGTGGACGCCGTGGACTTCCTGCTGCGCAACCGGTCCGTCAACGCGGTCGACCTCAGTGTGGACGGGGGCTGGCTGCTGGGGTGAGAAGGACCCGAGCCCAGGTGTTGGCAGCCCAAGTCCTGGGTGGGCAAGGGCAGATCCTCGGTGCGCAAGAGCAAGTCCTGGTGGAGTGCGGTCAGTTGGTGCGCTGGGCGTTCTCCGCCTCGAACATCCACCGCTGCTTCTCCAGTTCGGCCGTGATGCCGATCAGCAGATCCTGGGTCACCGGGTCGGCCTTCTCGGTCGCCCCGATGCGCTCGCGCAGCCGGCCGATCGCCGTCCCCAGGGCGTCGACAAGGAGTTGTACGACCTCCGTGTCCTGCAGCCAGCCCTCCTTCGGGTCCTGGAAGGGGAGGGACGAGGCGATGGTGTCGGGGCGGCCGTCGGGCGGCACACCGAGTGCCGCCGCGCGCTCCGCGACCGTGTCGGAGAAGCCGCGCGCGGCCGTCACCACCTCGTCGAGCTGCAGATGGATCGAACGGAACCGCGGCCCCACGATGTTCCAGTGGGCCTGCTTCCCGATCAGCGACAGCGCCAGCAGATCCACCAGCGTCCCCTGCAGGGCGTCACCGGTCACCCGGCGCTCCGCCTCGGGCAGGCTGCTCTTCACCACAGTCATGGGGTTCTCCTCCTCGCTCGTGATTCCTCGCTCGTGATGCGGCGGCCCGGCTTTCCGGCGCCGGACCCCCGTGAGGACGCGGGTTCCCAGGACGGATGGGCGGAAACGTGAGGCAAACGACTGTCCGAGGCGCACGAGGTGCGGGAGGGGCGCACGGGCCCGGCGGGGGAGCCTGGTCAGTCGGTCCGGGGCGCGAGGACCCGGTCCACGAAGGCGGTGAGTTCGGCGAAGGCCGCCGCCCGGTCCGTCTCCAGGAAGACATCGTGCCGGGCGCCCGGAAGGATCCGCTCGGTCCAGTCGGTGCCCCGCAGCTCCTCCACGCCGACGCGGCTCCCGGCGAGCGGGACCAGCCGGTCGTCGTCGCCGTGCAGCCACAGCAGCGGCAGCGCGCCGATGTCACCGCTCTTCGCCACGGTCTCCAGGGTCCGTACGAACGCCTCCAGCGTCGGCCGCCGCATCGGACCGTGCCAGACCAGCGGGTCCGCCGCGTACGCCGTCTGGACCGCGGGGTCGCGGGAGAGCGCGGCCGGGTTGATCGGCCGGTCGGGGATCTCGTCGAGGGCGAGCAGCCGCCCCGGGAAGTCCCAGCTGCCGAGCACGGGCGCCGAGAGCACGAGGGCGGCGAGTTCGTCGCCGTACCGCTGGGCGAAGCGGGCCGCGATCAGACCGCCGGTGGAGTGGCCGATCAGGACGACCGGTACGTCCGGGTGGGCGGCCCGGGCGTGGTCGACGACGGTGTGCAGATCGGTGACGACGTCCTCGAAATCCTCGATCACGGCCCGTTCGCCCGCCGAGCCGCCGTGTCCCTGGTGATCGGGGCCGAGGACGGTCGCGCCGTGGGCCACCAGGACGCCGGCGAGTTCCGCGTAACGGCCCGTGTGCTCGGCGTACCCGTGGGAGAGGAGGGCGAGGAAGCGGGGCGGTTCGAGCGGGCGTTCGGAATCGCTCCCGGTGGTGTGCCGGGACCATTCGCGGACGGCGATCTTGCCTCTGGTGCCGGTCAGGGCGTACTCGCGGAACTCGGCCATGGCTCCTCCGGCTGGGGCGGGAACGGCGGGCGTGGAATGCGGGTGTGGAGGACGTGCGCGACGGGTGTGGGTGGATCTTCCCAGGGGCGGGGCGGCCGGTCCACGGTGACGCGTCGGCCACTGCGGCGGTGGGACTCGGACAGCCGGACATGGGGGCTGCTCGGACAGGAGCCGGGTGGGCCAGGTGCCTGATGGGGCAGGGGTCACCTGGCGAGACGCTCCTTACGAGGCGGGTTGGGTGGGCATAGCATCGGTCTCCGCATGAACACGATGACGCTCTGGCACATAACGCACTGGGAGTTCGCCGCACTGGCCGCCGCGGCGCTGCTCGTCGGCTTCTCCAAGACCGCCGTCAGCGGGGCCAACACGGTCAGCCTGGCGATCTTCGCGGCCGTCCTGCCCGCCCGTGAGTCGACCGGCGTACTGCTGCCGATCCTGATCGCGGGCGACGTCCTCGCCGTCCTCACCTACCGCAGACACGCCCACTGGCCGACGCTGTGGCGGCTGTTCCCGGCGGTCGCGGTGGGCGTGGTCGTCGGCACGGTGTTCCTGGTGTGGGCGGACGACGAGGTCGTACGGACCTCGATCGGGGCGATCCTGCTGTTCATGGCCGGGGTGACGGTGTGGCGCCGACGGCGGGCGGATGCCGAGGCGAGGGCGGACGCGAGGGCGGACGCCGAGGGAGGAGTGGAGGCGGGATCGGAACCGGGAGGGGCGTCGGCGTCGGAGTCCGCGGAGTCCGAGCCGGATGAGGTGAGCACCCCGGCCGGGCGGCTCAAGGCCCGCTCCTACGGCGTCCTCGGCGGCTTCACGACCATGGTCGCCAACGCGGGCGGCCCGGTCATGTCGATGTATCTCCTGTCGGCCGGCTTCCGGAAGCTCGGCTTCCTGGGCACGTCGGCCTTCTTCTTTCTGATCGTCAACGTCTCGAAGGTGCCCTTCAGCGCGGGACTCGGCCTGATCGACGGCCACTCCCTGCTCCTTGACGCCGCGCTCGTGGTGTTCGTGGTGCCCGGGGCGTTGATCGGCAAATGGGCTGTGAACCGAATCAACCAGCGATTGTTCGAGCAACTCGTGATCGCGGCGACGATCGTGGGCGGGGCGCAACTGCTGCTGCGCTGACGCCCGACTTCTAAGACCCGGACGTGCCCCCGGACGACCCCGCCCCCGACCCCGCCAGCGCCGCGGGCCTGCGCGGCAGGCTGCTGCTGAGGTCCTCCACCAGGAGCCGCTTGGCGATCGCGTCCACCGCGCCGCGCAGTTCCTCGCCCGACGGCCGGCCCAGGTCCTTCTCCACCTGCGCGGTCAGCCAGGTGGACCAGGCGTTGCCGATCACCTGCGCCTCCCGGGTGCCCGCCGCCGTGTGCGAGAAGAAGGAGCCCGTGCGGGTCAGATAGCCCTCCTCGACCATGCGGTCGAAGACCGGCAGGAGCACCTCGGGCGGCATGTGACGGCGGGCCGCGATCAGGCCCAGTCCGGCGTGCCCGACCAGGCGCGTGAACAGCTCGACCTGCATCACGGCCCACGCGCCCGCGGTGTCGAGCCGGGTGTCGGAGTCGCTGACGATCCGGCGCGCGGTGTCCAGGTCCGTACGGCCGATGATCTTTCCGACGGAGGCCTCCAGCAGGCGCCGCGAGTCCGCCGTGGACGGCTTCGCGAAGCCGTCGCCCATGTCCGTCGACGCCATCCGGGCGCTGTCGCGCAGCTGGACCTGCTTGAGGAACAGCGCGACGACGAAGCCGACCAGCGCCACCGGCACGGTCCACAGGAAGACGGTCTGGATGGTGTCCGCGTACGCGTGGATGATCGGCTCGGCCGCCTCGGAGGGCAGTTCGTGCAGACCGTCCGGGCTGGTCGCCGCCTTGGTGATGGTGGCCGCGTCCGCCGCCCCCGTACGCGCGGCCTCCGCGATGCCCTCGGAGAGGTTCGGGGTCAGCGAGTTGGTGTACAGCGTGCCGAAGACGGCGGTGCCGAAGGAACTGCCCAGCGTACGGAAGAAGGTGACGCCGGAGGTCGCGGTGCCGAGGTCGGCGTACTCGACGGTGTTCTGCACGGCGATCGTCAGCACCTGCATCCCCAGGCCGATCCCGGTGCCCAGGACGAACATGTACAGCGAGGCCAGCCAGGTGTTCGTCGACGCGTCCATCAGGGAGAGCAGATACAGGCCGAGGCCCATCACCGCCGAGCCGACGACCGGGAAGTAGCGGTACTGGCCGGTCTTGCTGACCACGTTGCCGCTGAAGACGGACGCGATGAGCAGGCCGATCACCATCGGCAGGGTGCGTACGCCGGAGATCGTCGCCGAGTCGCCGTCCACGTACTGGAGGAAGGTCGGCAGGTACGTCATCGCGCCGAGCATCGCGAAGCCGACGATGAAGCTGAGGATCGAGCAGACCGTGAAGACGGGGTTGGCGAACAGCCGCATCGGCAGTGTCGGTTCGGCCGCGCGGGACTCGGCCCAGCAGAACAGGCCGAGCGAGACGGCGCCGCCGACGAACAGCGCGATGATGACGCCCGAACCCCACGCGTACTCGGTGCCGCCCCAACTCGTCGCCAGGATCAGCGCGCTGGCCCCGATCGCGACGAACGCGATGCCCATGTAGTCGATGACCGGCCGTACCGCCGACTTCACCACCGGGATGGTGCGGGCCGCCGCGATCACCACGACGATCGCGATCGGGACGTTGACGTAGAACGCCCAGCGCCAGGTCAGATGGTCCGTGAACAGGCCGCCGAGCAGCGGGCCGATGACCGTCGCGACCCCGAACACGGCCCCGATCGCGCCCTGGTACTTGCCGCGCTCCCGCAGTGGGATCACGTCCGCGATCAGGGCCATCGCCGTGACCATCAGCCCGCCCGCGCCGATGCCCTGCATGGCCCGCCAGGTGATCAGCAGCGTCATGTTCGTCGACAGCCCGCACAGGAACGAACCGGTGATGAAGACGATCGCCGAGACCTGGAAGACCACCTTGCGGCCGAACAGGTCGCCGAACTTGCCGACCAGGACCGTCGCGACGGTCTCCGCCAGCAGATACGACGTCACCACCCACGACATGTGCTCGGCACCGCCGAGGTCCGACACGATCGTCGGCAGGGCCGTGCCGACGATCGTCTGGTCCAGGGCCGCGAGCAGCATGCCGAGCATGATCGTGACGAAGATGACGTTCCGGCGACGGGAGTCCAGCACGGGCGGCTGTGCGGCGGCGGGGGGCGCGGTGTCCTCGGCGACTGTCACGAGGTCACGATCACACCGGCGGTACACCCGTGCAAGGGGTGGTGGGCCGGTCGTGTGGGACCCCTACGGCTGCTCCGGACGGCCCTCCCGGGGCCGGTGTCTCCCGGGGTTCCGCCGCAGCAGATACGTGTCCATGATCCAGCCCTTGCGCTCCCGGGCCTCCGCGCGCAGCCGCTCGATCCGGGGCGCGGCCTCGGCGATCGGCCCGGAGACCAGGATCTCGTCCGGGGTGCCCACATAGGCGCCCCAGTAGATGTCGATGTCCTCGTCGGCGTACTCCCGGAAGGTCTGCTGCGCGTCGAGCATCACCACCACGTCGTCGACACCGGCCGGGAATCCCTCGGCCAGCCGCCGCCCGGTGGTGATCTGGACGGGACGCGCGACCCGGTTGATCGGCGTGCGGTGACGGGCGAGCAGCGCGGAGACACTGCTGATGCCGGGCACCACGTCGTACGTGAACTCCACCGCGCCCCGGTCGAGGATCTCCTCCAGGATGCCCAGCGTGCTGTCGTACAACGCGGGGTCGCCCCACACCAGGAAGGCGCCGCTCTCGTCCGCGCCGAGTTCCCCGGCGATCAGCCGCTCGTAGATCTCGGCCCGCGCGCTGCGCCAGTCCTCGACCGCGGGGGCGTACGCGGCGCCCCCGGCCGTCCGGTCCCGGTCCGGGTCGCGCGCCTCGACCAGGCGGTACGTCCCCTCCGGCACATGGGCGTCGAGTATGTCCCGGCGCAACCGCACCAGGTCGGACTTGGTCTCGCCCTTGTCCAGGACGAAGAACACGTCGGTGCTCCGCAGCGCCCTGACCGCTTGCAGGGTGAGCTGCTCGGGGTCGCCCGAGCCGATACCGATGACATGAATCTTCCGCACGCCCCCGAGTCTGCCCCACCCCACTGACAACGCGGCCATCGCCCCCGGTCAGCCGCCGTCCGGAGGGCTCGTCAGCCGAGGCGCCCGAGCAGCGGCGTCGATGGCCTCGCCCTCCCGCTCCACCGCCGCCGCCAGCTCCCGCGCCCAGGAGACGACCCCGGCGAGATCCATCCCGTACGGCCGCGTCGGTACGTCCCCGGCGGCCCACTCCTCGACGGCGTCGGCCCCGCGCCGCAGCAGTCGTACACCGCCGGTGAGGTTCCCGCGCGCGGCGTGCGTGAGGCCCACGGACAGCTGTGCGAGCCCCCGCCACAGCCCGCGGTCCGCCGTCCGCCCCGACTTCCAGGCGTCCTCGAAGACCTCGTGCGCGTGGAACGGTTTCCCGGCGTCCAGCAGCGCCTGGGCCTCGGCGACGGTCTCCCCGGGCCGGCGTACGACGCCTTCGGGTTGCCGCTCGACCCCGGGCTCGCCGTACGGCAGCGGGCGCCCGAGCCCGTCCCGGGGCCGGGCGTTGCGCGCCCGCCCCTCGCCGTCCCGATCCCGCCCGCCGACCGTTGCCCGATCCTCCGCCGCTCTGCCCATGCGTCGATTGTCGCGCGGATCCCACCGCCTTCGGGGCAGCCCCTGACGTGGGGTAAAGTTCTGCTCGCGTGATCACACGGGGCAACCGCGGGTGAACGCATCGGGACGTGGCGCAGCTTGGTAGCGCACTTGACTGGGGGTCAAGGGGTCGCAGGTTCAAATCCTGTCGTCCCGACTCGAACGAGTCGTAGATCAAGGGGCGGTTTCGGAGGAATCCGAAACCGCCCCTTGATTGTTTTCGGGGACCAGTTGGGGACCGGCCGGAGTTCGGCCGGAGACCGGCGTCGGCCGCTACGGGCAGCTGTTGGCCCAGATGTGCGAGCTGATCTTGTCGTTCGCGTGCTCGCCGTTGTTGAACACTTCCCAGCCGAGGTCGAGGTTGCCCCAGCTGTCGCCGAGACCGATACACATGTTGGGGCCGCTGTACGCGTAGTCCCGGTGCAGACGGACGTCGTCGAACACGGCCACGTATCCGTTGTTCCAGACGGACGTGGTGAGGTTGTCCATGTTGGGACAGTTGCTGATGCTCCGGTAGTCGCGCTCGTTGCCGCCCATGCCGCACCAGGTACCGGTGAAGTTGAGGTGCTCGTACACGTAGACCCTGCCGTCGGCCGCGGCACCTCGCTGTGTCGACGGCCTCGGCGCCGCCGCCTCCGACGTGGATCCGATGGACGCCGTTCGCACGGAGTCCGCCGCACCGGGGGCGCGTTCGTCCGCCGTGCTGAAGGGGGCTGTGGCGACCACCAGTCCGATCGTCGCAAGGCCCAGCAGGGTGCTCCGTAGTGTTCTCATGGCTCTCCTTGATGATGGTTATGGGCTGATTTTCTCCGGCTGACCTCAGGCGGTTATGTCAGCGGCACGGAACAGTGCCTCGGATTCCATGGTGTTCCTTTTTCCGAATTCCGAGGAATACTCTTTCTCAAGCGCCGCTTTGTGTTCGCTGTCCAGGCGGCGCACGGTCTCGCTCAAGCCGGTTCCGGCCGCACATCTCGCCTCGGCGATCGCGGTCCGTATTTCTTCCGCCCGGCCGCCCCGCTCGTCGGCACCGAGCAGGGCCGCGCTGCGTGCCTTCTCGGGTGTGGAGTACGGATATCCGTGCTCGCGCATGCACGACGCCCAGGGGCGGATGGCTTCCCTGAAACGTCCGTCCTTGAGGACGTTGCCGATTCGGAGACTGGAAAGGCTTTCGGTGACCTTGTTGACTCGGTACCACGTCCGAAGGTCACCGTAGAGGATAGATTCCGCCTCCGACACACAGCTTCGGTCGCTGCGGCGCAGTACACCGCCCGTGGGCATCCGGGCCTCAAGTCCCACTGGTTTCGCCCCGTTGAGGGCGGTCAGGGCGGCTGCACGCTTCTCCGGTGGCAGTTTCGCGAAATAGATCTGATTGGGATCCTGCTGCCGCAGGCGAAACATGCTCTCGTGGATGTCGCTTCCGTAGCCGTGACGACTCGCCCATTTCTCGTCGGTGACGACGTAGGGGAAATCGACCAGGTCGGGAAGCGAACTCCGTGCGGAGGTGGGCCACGTCTTGAATCCGTACCGTTTCATGCACCGCTGTATCAGCAGTTGCTCCGCATTGTGCAGTTTCTCTCGGTCGGCGGCGGAAATCTCGTTCCTGCCCGGATCGGAAACCGTCGGGTCGGAAACCGTCGGAGCGGGTGTGCCGTTTCCGGAACAGCCGCAGCACCAGAGGCCGGCCAGAACAATTGCCAGCACGCGCACACGTGACCTTTTCCGCCTGCGGTCCTGGTATCGCATACGCCTGCCCCTTCGAAGGCTCTGCCGACCGACCGATCGCTGTCCCAGATTGCGGGCAGCCCACGGCATGGGTCCACAGAATGAAGCCAGGGCTTAAACGGAATCGGTCCGCCGTCTGCGGGCCGGGCTGCGTGACGTCCCGTCGAGGAGGGCGAGACCCGCAGGAGTGGTGGTGTGCAGGACGTAGTTGCGGCGGCGCACGCTCAGCAGCAGGCCGGCCCGGCGCAGAACGGCGGTGTGCTGGCTGACGGCGGAACCGGAGATGCCCAGCCGTTCGGCCAGTTCACCGGTGGTACGGCCGGTCGCCAGGTCCTCCAGGATCGCGGCCCGGGTGTGACCCATCAGCGCGCCCAGACCACCGGCGGCGGACGCCGGACGCGGCTTCTGGGCCCAGCCGAGGATGTGCTGAATCGGGTAGACGAGAACGGGAGTTCGGTCGCGCGAGGGCGTGGCGAGCATGACCGGCTTCCGGAAGCAGAAGAACGACGGTTGCAGCAGCAGGCCCCGCCCGTCGAGCCGCAGCTCGCGGTGGACCGGGTAGTCGACCTCCAGTACGGGTGCCCGCCACCGCATGACGGGCGCGAAACTCCGTAACAGCCCCTCGGCACCGCCTGCCAGGGCGACCCGTCCGCGCAAGGCGCAGTCGGCGCTCACCTGGGCACGGATGTGCGGCCAGAACTCCTCCATCGCTCGCCCGTAGTAGCCGTGCAGGGCGGCACCCAGGCGGCGCAGCGCCTCGGACTCCCCACTCGCCAGTGCCCGAAGCTCGGTCGACGACGCCCGCGAGCGGGCGGGCGAGGCGGCGAGCCGGGCCAGATCGTCCCGCAGAGCGACCCGCGGTGTGCTGAGCACGGTGTCGACCGCGCTCTCCAGATCCGTGTATCCACCCGAGTCGGGCGTGAGGAAGTCCGCCGAGTAGCCCCGCGGCGGCAGGAGTTGGGTGAGCAGGGCGCGGCCCGCCTGATCCAGGCGCGGCCGGACCCGGCGGCGCCACTGGCTGAACACCAGAGGGTCATCCTTGCCGGTGAGCAGCTGGTAGCTGTTGGCGATCTCCCAGAGAGGATCGGGGGTGACCAGGACACGCAGGCGCGCGATGTCCCCCGACGTGAAGTGCACCCGCATCATCGTGCTCTCCGAACATGGCAGGTCGTCATGAGGGTCGTGCCAACGACAGTGACCAGCGTGGACGGTGCGGACAAGGCGGCATTCGGCCGCTTGTGGTGCGCGGTGGACGACAAGGCCGTCGTCGAGGACCGGTTTCGGAGGGATCCGAGGGCGGCCCTCGGCCGTTGCCCGGGCCGCCGTACCCCGGCGGGCGTCGCCCTACACCTCGATGTGCGACCCCATGATCACCGTCCGGTCGCGGGGCAGGCTGAAGTACTCCGCCGCGTCTGCCGTGATGTAGGACGTGGCGATGAACAGGCGTTTGCGCCACGGGGCCATCGTCGGGGCCTTGCCCCGGCGGAGTTCGATCTTCGAGAGGAAGTACGACGCCCGGTCGAGCTGGAGCGGGCCCTCCGTCTGCGACGGGTCGAGCAGCGCCAGGGTGCCGGGGACGTCCGGGGTCTCCATGTAGCCGAACCTCGCGGTGACATGGACGATGCCGTCGTCGGCGTAGCCCAGGTCGTCCACGACGAGGCGGCGGTCGGCCGGGACGCGGGGGACGGGCTCCGTGGTGAGGGACAGGATGACCACCTGGTCGTGCCGGACGTGGTTGTGCTCGACGTTGGCCCGCATGGCCAGCGGCGCGGTCTCCTTGTCCCGGTTGAGGAAGACGGCCGTGCCGGGGGCCCGCAGCGTCGGCTCCTGGCCGGTCCGGAGCCGGTCGATGAACTCGGGCAGCGGGCCCTCCTGGCGGGCGCGCTCGGCGGTGACGAGGGCGCGGCCACGCTGCCAGGTGGTCATCACGGTGAACGCGGTCAGGCCGATCAGCAGCGGCAGCCACGCGCCGTGCACCAGCTTCGTCATGTTGGCCGCCACGAACAGCAGGTCCACCAGGAGGAGCAGACCCGCGCCGATCCCGAGCAGCCAGCGGGGCGTACCCCACTTGTCGCGGGCGACGAAGAAGAACAGCAGCGTCGTGATGGTGATCGTGCCGGTGACCGCCATGCCGAACGCGTAGGCCAGCGCCGCCGAACTGCGGAAGGCGAAGACCAGCGTGAGCACCGAGAACATCAGGAGCCAGTTGATCCACGGGACGTAGATCTGCCCGATCGTCGACTCGGACGTGTGCGCGATGCGCAGCCTCGGCAGATAGCCGAGCTGGGCCGCCTGGGAGGCGACCGAGTACGCGCCGGTGATCACCGCCTGGGAGGCGATCACGGTCGCCGCCGTCGCCAGCAGGACCATCGGCCAGCGCGCCCAGTCGGGCACGAGCAGGAAGAACGGGCTGCTGATGTTGGCCGGGTCGTCCAGGATCAGCGCGCCCTGGCCCAGGTAGCTCAGGACGCAGGCGGGCAGCACGAGCAGCAGCCAGCCCCGGGTGATCGCCCGGCGACCGAAGTGCCCCATGTCGGCGTAGAGCGCCTCCGCGCCGGTGACCGCGAGGACGATCGCCGCCAGGGCGAAGAAGGCCGTACCCCAGTGGCCGACCAGGAAGCCCAGCGCGTACGTCGGTGACAGCGCCCGGAGGATGCCCGGACGGTCGGCGATACCGACGACACCGCACGCCCCGATCGCCAGGAACCAGGCGATCATGACCGGCCCGAACACCCGCCCCACCGCCGCTGTTCCCCGGCGCTGCACCAGGAACAGCGCCACGATGATCACCGCGGTGATCGGTACGACCGCGCTGTGCAGCGACGGCTCGACGACCTTGAGGCCCTCCACCGCCGACAGCACCGAGATCGCCGGGGTGATCATGCTGTCGCCGAAGAACAGCGACGCGCCGAAGATGCCGAGGGCCGCGAGGACGGCGGTGGCCTTCGCGCCCTGTTTGGCGCTCCACCGGCGCAGCAGGGTGATCAGCGCCATGATGCCGCCCTCGCCGTCGTGGTCGGCGCGCATCGCCAGCAGGACGTAGGTCACCGTGACGATGATCATCACCGACCAGAACACCAGCGACACCACGCCGTACACATTGTCCGTGGTGACCGGGACGGGGTGCGGGTCGTCGGGGTTGAACACCGTCTGGAGGGTGTAGATCGGGCTCGTGCCGATGTCGCCGAAGACGACACCGAGCGCACCGACGACCACCGCGAGCCGCACGGCGTCGCGCGCGCCCGCCCGGCGTTCCTGCGGCGCGGGTTCCTGCCGGCGATCGGTCATGGCGCTCCTCCTCCGTGCCGTCCGCCGGGCCGCGGACCAGGGGCATCGGGGCGGACGATACCCACCGACCGGCGCGACCGGCGGGAGGGGTCGCGGTTCGGACCCGAGTGGCGTCCGCCGATACGGCCCCGCGTGTGTTCCGTGCCCTCAGCCGTCCTGCCCGACGGGGAGGGGAGTACCCCACTGCTCCGCGAAGAACGTCTCCGTCAGGGGGCGCCGTTCGCGGGCGGCGGTCTCGCGGGCACGCAGGTCCGGCGGGAGGAGGTCCGCCGGGGCCAGGGAGCCGATCGCGGTGACGGACTGGGGCTGGTAGCCCTCCGGGACGCCCAGCGAGGCGCGCAGCCGGTCCCGGTCGAAGCCGCCCATCTGGTGCGTGTGCAGCCCCAGCGCGTGTGCCTGCACCGACAGCTGGGCCACCGCGAGCCCGGTGTCGTACGCGGCGCCGTACAGCGGGCTGCCGTCGTCGAGGCGCTCCGCCGCTACCGCCGCGACGAGCAGCGAACTGTTCCCCGCCCAGAAGCGGTTGGTGCTCCCGAGGGCGTCGAGGATCCGCTGGTACGTCGAGTCCCCGCGGCGGCCGACCAGGAAGCGCCACGGCTGCCTGTTGTACGCGGAGGGCGCCCAGCGGGCCGCCTCCAGCAGGGAGACGAGGTCCTCGTCGCCGACCGTGTGGGCGGCGTCGAAGGAGCGCGGGCTCCAGCGCTCGGCGAGCAGGGGGTGGACGGACACAGCGGTGTTCGCGGTACGGGGGGACATGCGGGGAGCCTTTCACGGGCAGCGCGGATCGCGGTGAGGAGAAGGGGGTGAAGGGAGGGGGAGGAGAGGGCCGGAGCGTGGTGTCAGCTCGCGGACGGACAGCCCATGGTGGTGACACGCGCGTAGTCGACGTGGCGGCGGGACACGAGCACGGTCATGCGGCCAGGAAATCACATGATGGCCGCAGGGCACCAGAACGCCGAGGGCGCGCACCTCGGGCGGGCGGTGAGGCCCGGCCCGGGGTACGCGCCCTCGGATCCAGTTGTCGCGGTTTCCCGCCGTGCTCAGGGCATCCGGCCTAGCGGCCGACGACGATGCCCTTCGTCGCGGTCCCGGTGAGGTTGTCGTAGACGACCGCCCCCGAGGACTTCTTCCAGATCACGATCCGGAAGGTGTCGGGCCCGTCCGTCGCCGTGACGCGGAAGGCGTAACCGCTCTTGCCGTTCACCGAGCCGGAGCCCTGGTACACGGCCTTCTTGCCCTTCACCAGCAGCCAGTCGGAGGACGTGGCGCGCAGCTGCACGCTCGCCTTGGACTTGCCGGCCGCCTTGAAGTCGAAGGACAGCCTGCCGGTCGGGACCTTGGCGTCCTTGCGGTAGGAGACGTCGAAGGAGAACGACGCCTTGCCGGTCAGCTTCGGGTCGGCCGGGTAGGCACCGGCCCGGGACGGGATGACTCCCGTGCCCTTCGCGGGTCCCGCCTTGGGGTCGTACACGACCAGCTCGGGGAGCTGGACCGTGGCCGTCGCCTTGTCGTCGTCCGTCACCGTGACCGTCGGGCGGACGATGCCCGCCGACAGGTAGGCGTGGCTCGCCTCGCAGGTGGAGCCGGTGACCCTGCCGGAGGTCGGGGTCGTGCCGTCCTTCCAGTCGATCTTGCAGGTGTGGGTGTCGGACTTGCCCGGGTCGGTGAACTTCACCGTGAGGCGGACCGGGGTCTGCTTGCCCGCCGGGACCGGGGTCTTCGGGCCCTGGACCGAGGTGATGACGGGGGGCGCGTTGCTGACGGTCACCGTGAGGGTGTCCTTGCTGCGGCCTCCGGTCAGCGTGACCTCGTAGGTGCCGTTGTCCGTGCAGGTGATGGACGTCGGGACCGTGGTCCTGCTGGAGAAGGTGCAGGGGACGTTCGCCCCGACGCTCCAACTCGGCTTTCCTGCCCCCGAGATGCTGCCCGTGAGCGGGATCTTGCTGCCTTCCTGGCCCGTGGTGTCCGCGCCGGCGTGGACGATCGTCACCGGGTCGATGCTGGACAGGGTCGGGACGACCTTCTTGATCAGACCGTTGGCGTCGAACTCCAGCTTGTCAATGGTGGTTTCGCGGTGCATGCCGTCGCCGCCGGGGATCGCGAAGCGGTGGTAGGCGATGTACCAGTCGTCGGTGTTCGGGACGTTGACCACCGAGTGGTGGCCGGGGCCCTTGATACCGAGGGAGAGGTCCTTCTCCAGGATCAGGCCCTGCTTGGTCCAGGGGCCGGTGGGCGAGGGGCCGGTGGCGTAGGCGACCTGGTAGTTCTCGTCACGTGTGTCGTTCTCCGACCACATGAAGTAGTAGGTGCCCTTGCGCTTGATGACGAACGTGCCCTCGTTGTAGTTGCTGGGCGTCATGTCGGTGACCTTCGACGCGTCGAAGGAGATCATGTCGTTGTTCAGCGGTACCACGTAGGCCCGGCCGTTGCCCCAGTACAGGTACGACTGGCCGTCGTCGTCGGTGAAGGCCGCCGGGTCGATCATCTGGCCCGGGTAGGCACCGGCCTTCAGCAGCGGCTTGCCCAGGGCGTCCTTGAAGGGGCCCGTCGGGGAGTCCGACACCGCCACACCGATGTTCGCGTCGGCGCAGAAGTAGAAGTAGTACTTGCCGTTGCGCTCCTCGATGGCCGGCGCCCAGGCGCGGCTGTCCGCCCAGCTGATGTCGGGACCGAGGTCGAGGATGACGCCGTGGTCCTTCCAGTGGACCAGGTCGGTGGAGGAGTACGCCTTGAACTGCGTACCGCTCCAGCCCTCGAAGCCGTCGGTGGTCGGGTAGATGTAGAAGGTGTCGCCGAAGCGGACGATGTTCGGGTCGGCGTTGAGCCCCGGCAGCACCGGGCTCTTCATCTCCACGGCCGACACCGTCCAGGTGCGCTTCTTGCCGTCGGAGCCGGTCACCTCGTACGTCACCGGCTTGGTGAAGTCGCGCAGGGTGCCGGAGGCGGGGCTGATGGTCGCGCCGTGGGCCAGGGTGAACTTCGGCGCCAGGGCCTTGAGGTTGCTGCCCGGGACGAGCGGCAGGACGACCTTGCTCAGCTTGTCGGTGATGATCGCGTCGACCTTGAGCGCCGGGTGGGTCACCGCGGCGATCCCGGTGGTGTTGCCGCTGATCTCCAGGACCTCGGCGGGCGTCAGGGCCCGGTTGTAGATCCGGAAGTCGTCGACCTCGCCGCCGAAGTACGGGTCCGGAGAGTACAGGGACTTGCCGATGTAGCCGGAGTAGTCCTTCGCCGAGTCGTACAGCTCGGACGGCTTGATGGTGACGCCGCTGACGCGGGCGATCTCGGCGCCGTCCACGTAGAGGATCGCCGTCTCGGTCGCGCCGTCCAGCGTGACGGTGACGTGCTGCCACTGGCCGGCCGTGAGCGGGGAGCCGCCGATCATCTGCTTCTCACCGGACCAGGTGGCCTTGGTGATCGCGGAGAACAGCTTGCCGCCGCCGTTGGACGGGGTGGCGAACAGGTACTTGTTGCTGTCCGGGCCGAGGCCGAACAGCCACTGGAAGTTGTCGCCGCCCTTCCACTTCACGTACGTGGAGACGGTGACGCTGGTGGTGTCCTTCAGCACGCCGCCCGGAATCTTGACGTACGGCGAGCTGGAACTGCTGTTGCCGCCGGACATCTTGAAGGAGCCGCCCTCGACTCCCGTACCGAAGTCGGGAGTTCGGACGTAGGTGCCGTGGTAGCCGTGGCCGCTGGAGTCGCGGGCGATGCTGCCGCCGGTCTCGTCGAAGTCGTAGTGCAGGAGCAGGTCGGCCGGGACGTCCGGGCCCTCGGCGGAGACCGTGACCTCGGCGCTGACCGCGATCGCGGAGTCGCCCGCGAGGTCGCCCTTCACCGTGAAGGTGCCGGCCTGTGCGTACTGCGAGGCGTCGACTGCCGCCCAGGTGACGGCGACGGGCCGCTTCACACCCTCCGCCGACTCGGCGATGACGGTGGCGGGCAGGACCGGGGCGTCACCGATGCGCGTGACGACCTTGACGTCCTCGGCGCTGGTGATGATCTGGTCCGGCTGGTAGGTCTTCAGCAGCCGGTCGTACTCGGCCTGCGTGACCGGAAGTACCGTGCCGTGGCGGGGCTTTGACGGCAGGTCGTAACTGGTGGACGGGGTCCAGACGCCGGACGCCAGGTCCGTCGTCTCGAAGGGGATGTAGCCGCGACCGCCGAACTCGTCGAGGAACGCGTACCACTTCTCCTCGGTGTTCGACTTGAACACCAGCGGACCCTCGGCCGCGCTCATCGCGCCCTTGCCGATGCCCTCGGCGACGGCGGTGTAGGACGGGTTGAGGATCGAGTCGCTCTTCTCCTCGAAGATGAACTTGCTGTTCGGCGTCGAGGAGCTGTTGTTCCGCTCGTCCTTGGAGAGCCGGTAGTAGGTGTCCTTGTCCTTGATCATCGTGGAGTCGATGACCGAGTAGCCGCGGTCGATCCACACCTTGGGCGCGCTGAAGGTGCGGAAGTCACGGGTCGTCGCGTACATCATGCGGTTGTACGTGTCGCCGGAGTGGTCGGCGTTGTCGTACAGCTTCGACGCCCAGAAGACGACGTACGAGCCCAGCTCGTCGTCGTAGAACGCCTCCGGCGCCCAGGTGTTGCCCGCCGAGTCGGGGGAGACCTTCACCAGGCGCTGGTCGGTCCAGTGGACCAGGTCGGTGGACTCCCAGACCATGATCGACTTGCTGCCGGTGCGCTGGGAGGCGTCCCAGTCGCCGTTGCCGTAGATCCGCAGGTCGGTGGCGATCTGGTAGAACTTGTCGCCCTCGGGGGAGCGGATGATGAACGGGTCGCGCAGACCCTTCTCACCGAGCGTGGAGGTCAGGACGGGCTTGCCGTCGTTCAACTCCCGCCACTTCAGCGGGTCGTTGCCCTTGCTGAGGGCCGCGTAGAGCTGCTCGCCGTCCGAGGTGCCCTCGCCGGTGAAGTAGCTGAACATGTAGCCCTTGAGGGCTTCCTTCGCGGGGAGTTCGGGGACCTTCGCGGTGAACGTGCGGGTCGTGGTGGCCGTGCCCTTGGTGATGGTCGCGGTCAGGTCGGCCGTCGTACCGCCGGCGCCGTGCGCGGGGCGGTGGACCACACCGTCGGCCGAGATGACGTCCGGGTTCGCCGAGGACCAGGCAACCGCCGTGCCGTAGGCGCCCGTTGAAGGCAGCGTGATGTTGCCTCGTACGTCGTCGATGTTCGGGACGGTCAGCGCGTCCGAGGCCTGCTGGACGGCCGTCGTGTCGTCGAAGGTGGCCGGGACCGTGACGTCGAAGGTCTTGGTGTCGCTCACCGGGCCCTTCTTCAGGGTCGCCGTGAGCGTCGCGTGGCCGTCGGGCTGCCCTGCGGCCGGGCGGGTCACCGTGCCGGTCGCGGAGACCACGGAGGCGTTGTCGGTCGCCCAGGTGATGGCGGAGCCGCCGGCCGGGCCCGCGCTCGGCAGGGTGAGGTCGGTGATGACCGCGCTGGTGTCGCCCAGGGTCAGGGCCGACTTGTCGGCGGCGACGCCCTGCGTGGCGACGGGGAGGGAGAGTTCCTCGACCTCTGTGGTCGCCAACGCCCGGTCGTAGACCCGGAAGTCGCGGATGTTGCCCTTGAAGAGGTTGTCGCCGGGGTAGACCGACTTGCCTATGTAGTTGGCGGTGGTCGTGCCCGAGCCGATGGAGCCGGGGGTGAGGGTGACCGCCGTGTTGCGGCCGACCTCCACGCCGTCCTCGTACAGCACGCCCGTGTTGCCGGTCTGGGTGTAGGTGATCTGCTTCCAGACGGCGCGCTGGAGGTTGGTGCCGGCGGTCCGGGTCGTCTGCTCCGTCGACCAGTTGCCGCTGGCGATGGAGGTCCGGTAGGAGTTGCCCGTGGTGAACAGGTAGCCGTTGCCGACCGTGCCGCTGGTGTTGCCGAAGCCGTAGATGAAGTACGGGTTGGACTGCGTCGAGTCGATCTTCACGTCCATCGAGACGGTGATCGAGTTGAGCCCGCTCATGATGTTGTCCGGCACCTTGACGTAGGTGTCGGAGCCGTTGAAGGCAAGGCCCTCACCGGAGTTGGTCCAGCCGGCGGTGCCGTTCAGCGTGCCCGTACGGCCGTTGCCCGAGGCGTCGGTGACGGTGGTGCCGGAGGCGGCGTCGAGCTTGTACCAGAGGGCCAGACCGTCGGTGATGTCCGACGCGGCGGCCTGGGCGGGGGCCGACATCGTCAACGGGCCTGCCAGGCCCAGCAGAAGCGATGCGGCGGTCAGTCCGGCGAGCCGTTGTGACCAGGGTCTTGTACGGCCGCGCGATCTCGGGAGGTGCATCGTTTCGGCTTCCTCTGCTCAGGCACGGGGGTGTCAACGGAGGTGCTCAGATTTCATCTGTGTGTCCTCGCGTTGCGAGAGTGTCAATCGGTGCGACCAGGGCCGTCAAGAGTTTTCGAACAACGTTCGGCAGGCCGGACAACTTGTTGTTTACCTAATGGATACCAATCGGGACCGATGCTGTCGCAAGCGTTGACGTGTGCACCCCACGTACCTATGTTCTGGTCGAAGTTACGTACAGAGTCCGGGATTTCGAACAATGTGAATGCTGTGGCCACGAGAAGGGGACCTTCTGTGTTCCGTACCCGTCACTGGTTGACGCTCCTGGCAGCGCTGGTGGCGCTGCTCGTGCCCGTCGTGGGCATCCAGCCCGCCGCCGCGGCCGAGGGGCGCCCGTACACGAACCCGGTCAAGTCCCAGAAGGGCGCGGACCCTTGGCTCGAGTACTACGACGGCAACTACTACCTGGTCACCACGTCCTTCACCGGCGTGCTGACCATGCGCAAGTCGCCGACCCTGGCCGGGCTGTCGACGGCGCCGAGCGTGCAGGTCTGGAGTGACACCACCTCGACCCGCAACAACAACTTCTGGGCGCCCGAACTGCACTTCTTCGACGGCCACTGGTACCTCTACTACTCGGGCGCCCCGAGCGGAGCCGCCTGTTGCGACCTGCAGCGGACCTATGTCGTGGAGAGCGCCGGCACCGACCCGATGGGCCCGTACACCTTCAAGAACCAGCTCACCGGGTCCAACCTCGACCCGGGCGGCTGGCTCATCGACGCCACCGTGCTGAAGTACAACAGCAAGCTCTACCTGGTCGGCAGCGGCGCGATCGGCGGCAGCAAGCAGAGCCTGGTCATCGCCCCGATGACCAACCCGTACACGGTCAGCGGCTCCACCTTCAGCCTCATCTCGCAGCCGACGCTGGCCTGGGAGACCTCCGGGGCGCCCGTCAACGAGGGCCCCGAGCCGCTCTACCACGACGGCCGGACCTTCCTCACCTTCTCCGCGAGCTACTGCCAGACCGCCGACTACAAGCTCGGTCAGCTCGAACTGACCGGCACCGACCCCCTGTTGGCGTCCTCCTGGACGAAGAAGCAGACGCCCGTCTTCCAGCGCGACGACGCCGCCGGGGTCTACGGGCCTGGCCACAACGGCTTCTTCACCTCGCCGGACGGCACCGAGAACTGGATCGTCTACCACGCCAACAACACCGCGAACGGCGGCTGCGGCAACGGCCGTACGACCCGCGCCCAGAAGTTCACCTGGAACGCGGACGGCACCCCGAACTTCGGCACCCCGGTCGCCCTCGGCACCACGCTCCCCGGCCCGGCCGGCGAGACCGCGGTGACGCCGACCGCGTACACCCTGGTGAACCGCAACAGCGGCAAGTGCCTGGACGTGGAGGGCGGGAACACCGCCGACGGCACCAACATCTTCCAGTGGACCTGCAACGGCGGCGCCAACCAGAAGTGGCGCATCGAGGACCAGGCCAACGACACCAGCAGGCTCGTCAACGTCGCCACCGGCAAGGTGATGGACACCGCCGACTGCGCCACGGCCGACGGCACCGATCTGCGCCAGTGGTCGTGGCTCAACAACAACTGCCAGAAGTTCAGGCTGGTTTACACGGCCACCGGTGACTACGTCCGCATCGTGAACGAGTCCACCGGCAAGGTCGCCGACGTCGCCAACTGCTCCTCCGCGAACGGCGCCGACGTACGCCAGTGGACCTGGCTCAGCAACAACTGCCAGCAGTGGCAGCTCAGGCCCACCACGTGAGCCGGTAGGGGATTGATCTATGGGTGTGGCCCGGCCGGAACTCCGGTCGGGCCACACCCACATGACGAGGTGTCAGCCGGTCGGCTCGGTCACCTTGGTGTCCGTCCTGCCGTCGACGGCCGCCTGGAGCTGCGGGACGAGCCGCTCCAGCATGTACGGCAGGCTCAGGACCGACACGAACGACACGGAGTTGCCGTAGTCGCTGCTTTCCTTGACGAAGACCTCACGGTCTTCCTTGGCCACCTTCAGGTCCGCGTACAGCGGGTCCTTGCGCAGGGTCGCCCTGTCCTTGGTGGTGTCGGAGACGATCCACACGATCGCGTCCGTGTCCAGCAGGTCGGTGCGCTCCTTGCTGATGTTGGCGCCGAACCGGTCACCGATGACCTTGTCCAGGTCGGTGGGCAGCTTGAAACCGAGGTCCGTGAGGACGCGGGAGCGCGGGTCCTGGCTGCCGTAGACGAAGATGCCCTCGTACGGGGTCGCCATCAGGCCGGTCGCGCCCGCGAACTCGGGGTGCTCGGCCGCCGCCTTCTTGAAGTCGCCCTCGACGCCGGAGACCAGCTCCTTCGCCTTGGCCTCCTGGCCGAGCGCCTTGCCGATGATCTCGGTCTGCTCCTGCCACGGCACGCCGTAGTCGTTGTACTCCTTCGGCTGGGCCACCACCGGGGCGAACTTCGACAGCGTGTCGTACTGCTCCTTCGTCAGACCGCCGTAGACCGCGAGGATCAGGTCGGGCCTGAGCGCGGCGATCTTCTCGGTCTGCGGACCCGTGCCGGTGTCCTTGAGGACGGTCGGGACCGCCGCGCTGCCCAGCTTGTCCGCCGCCCACGGGCCGATGGCGCCCTTGTAGCCGCCCAGCCACTCGGTCGTACCGACCGGCACCTTGCCCAGCGCGAGCACGGAGTCCTGGTCGGTCAGGCCGACCGTGACGATCCGCTTGGGCTCGGACTCGATGGTGGTGCTGCCGAACTTGTGCGCGATGGTCACCGGGAAGGCGGAGTCGGTCGACGAGTCGGTGGCGGCGGGGGCCGCCGTGTCGGAGTCGCTGTCGGAGCCGCAGGCGGTGGCGGTACCGAGGAGGAGCAGCACGGAGGTGAGCGCCGCGGCGAGCCGAGTACCTCTGGGAGAGCCGAACATCAGTGGTCCTTCATGGTGGTGGTCGTTCCGGTGCTGGGACGCGTGGGGGGCTTCTCGGCTGTCGTACGGGTGCCGGACCAGGCCTGCCAGAGGGAGGCGTAGGTGCCGGCCGCCGCGCACAGCTCGTCATGGGTGCCGCTCTCCACGATCCGGCCGCCGTCCATGACGACGATCCGGTCCGCGTCCGCGGCCTGGGTGAGCCGGTGGGCGACCACGAGGGCCGTACGGTCCTCGATCGCCCGGTCGGCCGCCTTCTCCAGCAGCCGTGCTCCCGTGCTGCCTGCCTCGGCGGTCGCCTCGTCCAGCACGGCGACCGGCGGATCGGCCAGCACCAGCCGGGCCAGGGCGAGTTGCTGCACCTGGGCGGCGGTGAGCCGGTGCCCGCCCTCGCCGACGACGGTGTCCAGACCCTCGGGCAGCGCCGACACCCAGTCCAGCGCGTCCACTTCGGTCAGGGCCTTGCGCAGGGCCTCGTCCGACGCGTCGGCGCGGGCGAGCCGCAGATCGTCGGCGAGGGGGCCCGCGAAGACGTGTGTCTCCTGGGTCACCAGGGCAACCTGGAGGCTGTCGGCGGTAGTTGAGGCGCCGGTGAGGTGGACCGTGCCGGAGGTCGGCCGGTGCACTCCGGCGATGAGCTTGGCGAGCGTCGTCTTGCCCGCGCCGCTCGGCCCGACCAGCGCGACCCGCTCCCCGGCCGCCAGCGTGAGATGCACGTCCCGCAGGACGGGACGCCCGGGTACGTACTCGTGGTGGACGCCGGTCACCGTGACCGTGCCGGGCTCCCGGTGCTGGGCCGTGGGCGCCGGGGGAGCGGACTCGGGGACCGGTACGTCCGCGACGCCGACCAGCCGGGCCAGCGCCGCCGTGGCCGACTGGGCGTCGTCGAGCAGGGCGAGAGCCTGGTTGATTGGTCCGAAGAGGCTGTGGAAGTAGAGCGCGGCGGCCGTGGCCGTACCGATGGACACCGAGTCGGCGCGCACCAGCAGGAACCCGGTCACCAGGACGGCGGCCAGACCGGTGTACTCGGCGATGTGCAGCCGGTTGTAGAAGCCGAGCACCAGGCGCACGCCCCGCATCGTCAACGCCACGGCGGTGGAGGACCGTTGGGTGACGGACTCGGTGTGTGGCTCCTCCAGCCGGAACGCCCGTACGGTTCCGGCACCCGAGATGGTGTCCAGGAGCTGTTGCTGCTGGGCGCCCATGGCGATGCGCTGCTCGGCGTACAGGGGGACGGCGTTGCGTACGTACCAGCGCGCGGTCCCCGCCTGGACGGGCACCGCGAGGAGCGCGGCCAGCAGGAAGCGCCAGTCCAGGGCGGCCAGCGCGGCGAAGGTCAGCACGATCGCGAGCAGGGAGCGGGCCAACTCGGGCAGCGCGCCCCGCACCGCCTCGCCGACCACCGAGACGTCTCGGGTGACCCGGGCGTTGAGGTCGCCGGACCCGGCCTTCTCGACCTGCTCCAGGGGCAGTTGGAGCGCTCGCTCGAC
Organism: Streptomyces geranii; assembly: GCF_002954775.1. GTDB lineage: Bacteria > Actinomycetota > Actinomycetes > Streptomycetales > Streptomycetaceae > Streptomyces > Streptomyces geranii. The sequence continues at coordinate 279,054 of NZ_PJME01000006.1, read as the reverse complement.
GAACCGCTCGCGCAGCTGGGCCAGTACGGTCTCGCCGAGCCGGGACACCAGGGGCAGCCCGAGTGCGGTGGTGCCGCCCTGGGCGACGGCCACCAGGACCAGCAGGACGGCGGGCAGGGTGAGTTCGTCCGGCGGGCGGTGGTCGGCGACCAGGTCCACCATGCGGCCCAGCAGTGGCTGGACGAGGAGTCCGATCGCGGTCGCGGCGACCATCACGGCGAAGGCGCCGACGGCGAGCCCACGGCGCGGGCGGACGAGTTCGCCGACGGCGGCCCGGGTGCGCCGGGGCGTCGCCGTGGGCAGCAACTCCCTTGTGGAGAAGGGAAGTTCGAGGTCGCTCATGACAGCACCGCCGCTCGGTAGGTCTCGTGACGGTGTATCAGCTCGACGTGCGTGGCCGTGTCGGTCACCCGCCCGTCCTCAAGGAGGACGACCCGGTCGGTCACCGACAGCAGTGCGGGACTGTTGGTCACCAGCACTGTCGTACGGCCCTTGCGGATCTCCCGTACTCCGGTGGCGATGCCCGCCTCGGTCACCGCGTCGACGGCGGTGGTCGGGTCGTGGACGACGAGTACGGGCCGTTCGGCCGCCAACGCCCTGGCCAGTGCGACGCGTTGGCGCTGCCCGCCGGAGAGGGAGCGGCCCGCCTCGCTCACGGCGGTGTCCTCGCCGTCCGGGAGGGTCTGGGCGACCTGGGTCACCCCGGCCGCCGTCATCGCCGCTTCCGGGTCGGAGGTGTCGGGGGCGGCTGCCGTGACGTTGCTGCGGACGGTGCCCTCGAAGAGGTCCGCGTCGTGCTCGGCCACCAGCAGCGCGGTGCGCAACTCGGCCGGGTCCAGGTCCCGCAGGGGCACGCCGTCCAGTTCGACGGTGCCCGCCTCCGGGTCGGACCGGCGGGCCAGGCAGCGCAGCAGGTCGGTGGCGTGCGCGGGGTCGGTCGCGACGACGCCGAGCAGCTCGCCCGGCGCGATGTCGAGGTCGAGGTCCCGGAGTCCGCCGAGGGTGACGCCGGTGAGGCGGACGGCGCCGCGCACCGGCTCGGTGAGGGTCGCCGTGCCCGGGGTGACGGCGGGCGGGGCGGCCAGCACCTCCGCTATCCGGGTGGCCGAGGCCCGGCCCTGGGCCAGTTCGGCGTTGACCCACGCGAGGACTTCGAGCGGGCCGAGAAGGAAGAGCGCGAGGCCGACCGCCGACACCAACTGGCCGAGGCTGATGTCCCCTTGGGCGGCGAGCCGGCCGCCGACCAGGGCGACGGCCGCGATCAGACAGCCGGTGAGGGCGAGCACCATGCCGCTCTGGAAGGCCTGTGCGCGGGCCGCCTTGAGGGTGGCCCGGAGGGAGTCGCGGCTGGTCGTGCGGTAGCGGGCCAGGGCGGTCGACTCACCGCCGATGCCCTTGAGGACACGCAGCCCGGTCACCAGGTCGGCGGCGACGGCCGAGGCGTGCGCGGCCCGCTCCTGCTCGGCCTCGCTGCGCTCCTCCAGCGGCTTGCTCAGCAGATGGCCCAGCCACAGCAGTACCGGCGTGCCGAGCAGCACGACCAGGCCGAGTGTGACGGACATCCGCAGCAGCACGACCGCGCTGACGACGACACCGGCGAGGGCCGAAACTCCGGCCGTGGCGGCCAGGTTGACAGCGCCGACGCGTTTGGCGTCCTCGGTGGCGATGTTGGCGAGGGCGCCGGGCAGCCGACCCTCCTCGGCACCGCCGCCGGGTGCCAGGACCCGGCGTACGAGGGAGATCCGGAGGGTGTGTTCGGCCTGGGCGGCGGCCCGCTCGGCGCACCAGGCGCTGTGCCGCCAGCTCAGCGCGAGACCGACGTAGCCGACGGCGAGGACGACCAGCCAGCTCACCAGGGAGCCGGTGTCGGAGCCGCTGACGGCGCGGTCGATGACCAGACCGATCAGCACCGGGACCATCGCCTCGCCCAGTTGGTGGCCGGAGCCGAGGAGGGAGCCGAGGGCGACGTCACGACGTTGCCCTCTGACCGACTGCCGCAGGACGTCCCGCCCCGACAGCTGTGAAGGACTACTCACCCGCACCCCTCCGGGGATCGGACTTCGGTCGGAGCCGGTAAGGCCGATCGAGATCAGTAAGTCCTGTCCGAGCGCGTGCGCTTCCACTCAGACAGGCCCATGACTTAGGTGAGGCTACCCTAATTAAATGACGGCTGCCCGGAGGTCGGACCCTCCTCGCTCGTGCGGCGGGTGAGCAGGGAGTCCAGGATCTCGCCCGAGCGCACGGCGGTCGTCGACAGCAGGGTCGAGGTGAGGCCGTGCGTGTGCTCGGTCGCGCCCTGCAGATAGATGCCGGCGGTGACTTCGGGCGCCGCCTCGACCCGGTGGTCGCGGCCGACCCGGACGGCGTCGTTGTCGTCCCGCAGGCAGAGTTTGGCGGCCCGGCCCAGCGTGGCGTCGAGGTCCCGGGGGCGATAACCGGTCGCGTGCACGAGCACGTCGCAGGAGAGCACCTCCCGCTCGCCGGTGGGGAGATACTCGACGGTCACGTCCAGCCGGTCGTCGTGCTGCTCGACGTCCCGGATGCGGGAGACGTTGCGCATCTTCAGCCGCTCGTGCCCCTGGACCTTCTCGCGGTACATGGTCGCGTACAGCGTCTCGATCAGATCCATGTCGACCACCGAGTAGTTGGTGGACCGGTGGTAGTCGTACAGGGACTGTTTTATTTCCGGCCGGGACCCGAAGTAGATGTCCACCGCCTCCGGGTCGAAGATCCGGTTGGCGAACGGGCTGTCGTCGGCGGGCGTGTAGCCGTATTTGGCGAAGACCGCGCAGACCTCGGTGTCGGGGAAGGAGCGGTGCAGATAGTCGACCGCCTCGGCCCCGCTCTGGCCCGCGCCGAGCACGAGGATACGGTCCACCGCGGCACCCCTGCCGGTCAGTTCACGGGTGCGGGGGACCAACTCGCTGTTGTGCCAGATGCGGTCCGACAGCGCGGTACCGGGCGGCACGTGCGGTTCGAGACCGACGGCGACCGAGATGTTGCGGGCCCGCCGGACCACCGTGCGCTCCGGCTCGCCGGGTACGCGGCTGGTGACGTCGAACCAGTGGACCTCGCCGGTCTCGGTCAGCACCGGCTCCACGGACACGACCTCCGCGTCGTACGTGACCTGGTCCGCGACCCGGGCCGCCGCCCACTCGAAGTACTCGTGGAACTCGATCCGCAGCGGGAAGAGGGTCTTCGCGTTGAGGAAGTCCACCAGTCGGCCGCGGTCCCGCAGGAAACACAGGAAGCTGAAATCGCTGGTCGGGTTGCGCATGGTGACCAGGTCCTTGAGAAAGGACACCTGCATGGTCGCGTCGTCGATGAGCATGCCGCGGTGCCAGCCGAACCGTGGCTGGCGCTCCAGGAACTGGGCGTGAATTCGCTCCTCGGGCGCGGCTTGTGCGTTGTGTTCCGCAATGGCTATGGCCAGTGCCAGATTTGACGGGCCGAACCCAATACCGAGCACGTCATGGACTGCGTCCGGTTCGTCGTGCAGTGCGTTCACCGCAACTTCCCTTCCCCTAGGCCCACCGATATTAAATAAGGTTAGCCTTACCTTGCAACGGTGTGTCCTGCGGAAGGATCGGTTATACGGGTCGCCATGTTCGGCTACCAGACCTGGGGGCACCGTACGCTCCAGGCTCTGCTGGACTCCGATCGCGACGTGGTCATGGCGGTCGCCCACCCCAGGAGCGATCACGCATACGAGAAGATCTGGGACGACTCGGCGGCCGACCTCGCCGAGAAATACGGCATCCCGGTAGTGCTGCGCAACCGCCCCGACGATCCCGAACTCCTAGGCACACTAAGGGAGTTGGCGCCGGACCTGATCGTGGCCAACAACTGGCGGACAGCCCTGCCCCCGAGGCCGTCGACCTCCCGAAGCACGGCACGCTCAACATCCACGACTCCCTGCTCCCGGCGTACGCGGGCTTCTCCCCCCTCGTCCGGGCGCTCATCAACGGCGAACGGGAGGTCGGTGTCACCGCCCACCGCATGAACGCGGAGTTGGACGCCGGTGACGTGCTGTTGCAGCGGGCGGTGCCGGTGGGTCCCCGTGACACGGTGACAGACCTGTTCCACCGCACTGTGGACTTGATCACACCGGTGGTCCACGAGTCCCTCGCGCTCATCGCGTCGGGCCGCGCGGAGTGGATCCCGCAGGACCGCAGCAGGGCGAGCTTCTTCCACAAGCGGTCGCCGGAGGGCAGCCGCATCGACTGGAGCTGGCCGGCGGAGTCCCTGGAACGCCTGATCCGCGCCCAGTCGGACCCGTACCCGAACGCCTTCACCCACCACAAGGGCCAACGGATCCGCATAGTCGAGGCAGGGGTGTCGGAGGGCTGCTACGGCGGCACCCCCGGCCGCGTCTTCATCCGCGAGGGCGACGGGATCGTGGTCGTCGCGGGGGTTGTTGGTTAGGCGGGTACTTGACGGCGCGCCCCTGAGGTCGGGGGGATCTCGCCCCCGCCGCCCCTACCCGTCCCATCCCCAGGGGCTCCGCCCCTTCAACCCCACCAGGGGGCGCCGCCCCTTCGCCCCCGGGCGGGGACTGCGTCCCCTGCACCCCTGTTTCGGGGGCTCCGCCCCCAAACCCCCGCTCCTCAAACGCCGGAGGGGCTGGATGGTGCCGGACGGGGCTTGATCTTTCAGCGCCGGTCCGCATCTCCAGCCCGTCCGGCGTTTGAGGACGAGGCCCGTTCAGGGCCGACAGCGGGGGTCTGGGGGCGCAGCCCCCAGGAAGGGATGGGACGGGTAGGGGCGGCGGGGGCGAGAAAACCTACCGATCCCGGTGATGGCGCCCCATCGGAATCACCATCGGGGTGTTGCTCACCGGGTCCAGCGTGATCCGGCAGTTCAGGTCGAAGACACTCTCCACCGTCTCCTCCGTGATCACCTCCGCCGGCGTCCCCTCCGCCACGATCCGTCCCGACTTCATCGCGACCACGTGATCGGCGTACCGGCAGGCCTGGTTGAGGTCGTGCAGGACCATGACGACCGTGCGATTCTCGCGGCGGTTCAGGTCCGTGATCAGGTCCAGTACGTCGATCTGGTGGGCCAGGTCGAGATACGTCGTCGGCTCGTCGAGGAGCAGGACGGGCGTGCCCTGGGCCACCGCCATCGCGATCCACGCCCGTTGCCGCTGGCCCCCGGACAGCTCGTCCACCGGGCGGTCCGCCAGGTCGGTCATGTCGGTCGCGGCGAGGGCCTCGTGGACGGCCTGTTCGTCGGCCTTGGACCACTGGCGCCACCAGGTCTGGTGCGGTGAACGGCCTCGGTTCACCAGGTCGATCACCGTCAAACCCTCGGGTGCCGTGGGGCTTTGGGGCAGGATGCCCAGGCGCTGTGCCAACTCCCGCGTGGGGATGGACTGGAGGGCACGGCCGTCCAGCTGCACCGCACCCGCGCGGGGCGCCAGGAGTCGCGCCAGGGCACGCAACAGCGTTGACTTGCCGCACGCGTTGGCGCCGACGATCGCCGTGATCCGGCCCGGGGGTACGGCCAGGTCGAGGCCGGCCACGACCACCCGGTTGTCGTACGACAGGCGCAGTCCCGTCGCTCTCAGGTCCGGGTCGTGAGCCGGTTCCCCGGGCGTTGGCAGGGGATCGGCGGGCATGACCTCGGCCGCCGTGGACAGGGCGTCAGCCGGCGTCATGGGGTCCGTCGACATGGGATCAGCCTCCTGAACCCGCGCGGTTGGCGCGGACGAGCAGCCAGAGCAGGATGGGTGCGCCGAGCACACCGGTGACGATGCCGACCGGCAGTTCCGTGCCGGAGATGAGCGTACGGGCGATCAGGTCGCTGCCCAGGACCATCAGCGCCCCGGTCAGCCCGGAGGTCAGCGTGGGCGGCCAGGCGGTGCGGGCGAGCCGCTGGGCGATCTGCGGCGCGGCCAGCGCCACGAAGGCGACCGGTCCGGCGGCGGCCGTCGCGAAGGCGATCAGGCCGACGCCGGACAGCAGGATGGCGAGGCGCACCGGCTGGACTCGGGTGCCGAGGCCGGTCGCCACGTCGTCGCCCAGCTGGAGCGTACGCAGCAGCCGGCCGAGCAAGAGGGAGGCCGGCAGCAGCACCACCAGCGCGAACGCCAGCGGCCCTACCTCCGACCACGTACGGCCGTTGAGGTTGCCGACCAGCCAGCCCGTCGCGGCCTGTGCCTCGAACCGGCCGCCCTTGGCGACCAGGTAGTCCGTGGCGCTCGTACAGATCCAGGCGACGCCGATACCGACCAGGATGATCCGGTAGCCGGTGGTTCCGCCCCGCCAGGCCAGCACGTACACGACGAACGCCGAGGCCAGCGCGCCGAGCAGGCCGAGCGACTGGGTGCCGAGGCCGCCGTCCCAGCCCAGGACTATGCCCGCGACCACGAACAGGCCCGCGCCCTGGGTGAGGCCGATCATGTCGGGGCTGGCCAGCGGATTGCGGGTCATGGTCTGGAAGAGCCCGCCGGACGCCCCGAAGGCGATCCCGGCCAGTAGTCCCACCAGCGAGCGCGGCAGGCGCAGTTCCTGCACGACGAGTACGGTCCCGGGGTCGCCGGAGCCGACCAGGGCCCGTACGACATCGGTGAAGGCGATCGGGTAGTCGCCGATCGTCAGGCTCCAGCAGAAGAGGAGGAACGTGCCTACGGCGAGCAGCGCGCCGACCGTCATCAGGCGCGGGCGGAGGATGCCGGAGACCGGGGGGACCGTCAGGCGGAAGGTGCGCTGGGTGCGGAGGGGCGGGGGAGCGGGCGCGGCGGTGGCCGTCGTGTCCACAGGGTCCGCAGGGTTCGTAGGGCCGGCGATGTCTGCGGTCTTGGGGTTCGTCATCTCACACCTCCGCCAGTTTCCGGCGCCGTACCAGGGCGATGAGGAAGGGCCCGCCGATGAACGCGACGATCACCCCGGCCTGCACCTCGATGGGCCGGGCGATCAGGCGTCCGATGATGTCGGCCGTGAGCAGCAGGATCGGCGCGAGGGCGGCGGAGAGCGGCAGCAGCCAGCGCTGGTCGGGGCCGATGCCCGCCAACTGGGCCAGTACCCGGGCGACATGGGGCACCACGAGGCCGATGAAGACGACCGGGCCGATGACCGCGACGGCGGCCCCGGTCAGCAGCGTGACCGCTGTCACGCCCTGGAGCCGGACCAGGCCGAGGCGGCGGCCGAGCGAGGCGGCCACGTCGTCGCCGAGGGCCATGCTGTTGAGGGCGGGCGCGCCGGCGAGGGCCAGCACCGCGCCGACGGCGAGGAAGGGCAGGATCCGCAGCACGGTCTCGCCGTCCTGGTCGGCCATCGAACCGGCCGACCAGAAGCGGTAACGGTCCAGGGCGTCGGGGTCGGTCAGCACGATCGCGCTGGTCAGGGAGGAGAGCAGGGAGGTCACCGCGATACCGGAGAGCGCGAGTTTGACCGGGGTGAGCCCGGACCGCCCGAGCCTGCCGAGCAGGTACACGACGACGCTGGCCACCATCGCACCCGCGAACGCGAACCACACGTACCCGTAGAACGAGGCGATCCCGAACACCCCGACGGCCACCACGATCGCGAACGAAGCCCCGGCGCTCACCCCGAGGATGCCCGGGTCCGCGAGCGGATTGCGGGTCAGCGCCTGCATGAGCGCGCCCGACAGGCCGAGCGCCGCCCCGGCGGTCAGCCCGAGCGCCGTACGGGGTACCCGTGCCGACCAGATGACGTTGTCGACGAACCGGCTGGGCGCGTCACCGAACAGTGCCCGCACCACCTGATCGGGCGGAATGCTGGCCGCGCCGAGGGCGAGAGACAGAAGACACAGTCCGAGCAGGACGGCGCCCAGCACCGCCACCAGAAGAACGGGGCGAACCCTTCTGGCCCGCGTCATCGTGCGGTCTCCAACGGACAACTCCCTTAGGTTAGGCAGACCTTAATCGTAGTGGTGAGAAGAGGGGCTGCCGGGAATTAGAGTCCCTTAGTTAGGTAATCCTTACTTTAGTTACTGAGAGAGGAACACTCCATGAGTGACCCCTTCGAGAGCCCCGACGGCGTCTACTCCGTGCTCGTCAACCACGAGGGCCGGCACAGCCTTTGGCCCGACTTCGTCGGCGTACCGGCGGGCTGGACCGTCGCCCACGGCCCAAGAGCCTGGTCGAGCGAATGGAGAAGGCAGGCTGAAGCCCGATTCGGATCCCATCGCAGCGGGCCCCATCTCAGCGGATCCGATCGGATCGGCTTCGGAACCGGAACGAGAGACTGACTACCCATGCTCACCACGCGACTGACCAACGCCCGCTTCCTCACCATGGACCCCGACCATCCCGTCGCCCACGACCTGGGCATCTGGCGGGGCCGGATCGTGGGCCTGGACGAGGCGGTGACCGGGCTGCCCGCCGAGCGGGTCGTCGATCTCCAGGGCGCGACCGTGCTGCCCGGGTTCATCGACAGCCATGTGCACCTGGCCTGGACGGGGTTCAAGGCGGCCACACCCACGGTCGCGCCGTGCGTCCGGGTCGAGGGCGTGCTCGCGGTCGTGGCCGAGGCAGCGGCGCGGGTGGCGCCCGGCGGCTGGGTCGATGTCGCGGGGTACGACCAGCGGGGGCTCGGCCGGCATCTGACGCTCGCCGAGCTGGACAAGGCCGCCGTCGGTCGCAAGGTGCTCCTGATGCACGACTCCGGACACGGCTGCGCGGTCAGCAGTGCGGTGCTGGACCTGTTGCCCGGCGTCGTTCCGCACGAGGGCGCCTTCCTCGCCGAGGGAGCGATGGGCGCGGCTCGGGCGCTCCGACTCCCGCACTCCCAGGAGGAGTTGGCGGAGGCGATCGGACGGGCCGCCCGTTCCTGTCTCGCCGAGGGAGTCACCGCGTGCGCCGAGGCGGGCATCGGCGGCGCGCTCCTCGGCAACAGCCCGGTCGAACTGGGTGCGTATCAACTCGCCCGGGAACGCGGCCTGTTGCCCCTGCGGATCCAGCTGATGGTGGCCGCCGACCGGCTGCACTCCGTCACCGCGCACGAGGACGACGGCATCCCGCGCGCCATCGACCTCGGCCTGCGCACCGGCCTCGGCGACGACTGGCTGTCCGTCGGCGCCCTGAAGGTGTACACCGACGGCGGCATGATGGCCCGTACCGCCGCACTCACCAGCCCCTACGAAGGGCTGGACACCGCAGGGCAGTTGCAGGACGACCCCGAACTCCTGCACCGGACCATCGTGGACGGGCATCTCGCGGGCTGGCAGTTGGCGGTGCACGCCATCGGTGACCGCGCGGCCGACGTCGCGATCGAGGCGCTGGAGGAGGCGCAGCGGCTGCGGCCCCGGCCGGACGCCCGGCACCGGATCGAGCACGCCGGGCTGATCCGGCCCGATCAGCTGCCCCGGCTGGCGGCGCTCGGCGCGACGGCCGTCGTACAGCCCAACTTCCTGCGGTACTTCGGCGACGACTACGCCTCGATCATGGGGGAGGAGCGGGCGCCCTGGATGTACCGGGGGCGCGGGTTCCTGGAGCACGGCATCCGGCTTGTGGGGAGTTCCGACCGGCCGGTGGCGGACGGGTCGCCGCTGCGGGCGATCCAGTTCATGGTCGAACGGGCCTCGCTGTCGGGGCAGTTGATCGGTCCGGACGAGGGCATCACCGTGGACGAGGCGCTGCGCGCGTACACCGTGGACGGCGCCTGGGCCTGCCACTGGGAGGACAGCGTGGGCAGTCTCACGCCGGGCAGGCGTGCCGATGTCGTCGTTCTGGGAGACGATCCCAGAAGCGTCGACAGCTCGCGCATCGGGGACATCGAGGTCGTGGCGACACTCGTCGACGGCCGGGAGACCGAGGAGGGAACGCTGTGAGCGCTCCGGCGACGAACGGCATCGGTGACATCGGTGGCGTCAGCGGGATCACCGGGATCACCGGGTACGCGCCGCTGTGGGCGGAGTCGCCCCACGCGCCCCGCTGGGTGCTCTGGGACACCGCCGGTGACGTCCTGGTCTTCGACCGGGACGTCAACTGCCCCTTCCACATCGACGACGAGACGGTCCGGGACGAGGTGCTGCGCCGGATGCGCGCGATGGGCGTACCGGAGAGCGCGGAGTATCCGGGACGTCCTTGCTCCCATTAGCCGTACGGGCACGGCATGCTGACGTACCGTCAAAATCCCTGCGCGGCGGCCTGTCCGTGCAGGAGTTCCCGCAGCAGTTGGTCGGTGGCGCACACGACGCCCGTGCGTGCCACCCATTTGAGGGCCATCGCGTGGTCCTCCGCGCAGAAGTCGGCCACCGCGTCGGCGACGATGAACGGCTGGATGTCGTGCATGAAGGCATCGGCTGCCGTCAGCAGTATGCCGAGGTGGGCGCGGACCCCGCACAGGATGAGCTGGTCCCGGCCCGCCTCCCGCAGCAGTCGGCCCAAGTGGCTGCGCAGGAAGGCGTTGTGACGGACGTTCAGCAGCAGATGCTCGCCCACGCGCGGCGCGAGCCGCGGGACGATCGAGGCCGCGCCGGTCTCCGTACTGAAGATGACGGGCATGCCCAGCGTGCCGGCCAGCTCGCGCAGCGTGGCGATGTTCTCGACCAGCTCCACGACGGGCGAACAGCCCGCGGGGAACGCCTGCACGAACGGATTCTGCATGTCGTGGACGAGTAGCGCGGCACGTGTCGGATCGATGGCCCAAGGGTGGGCCGAGCGTGGCACGGCGGAGCCTTCGGGCATCGGATAGGAGTCGACGACTGATGCGCCCATGGAGTGGTACCTCCCCCTGACGGCGTACATGACACGAGCCGCTTCCCGTGAAGTTAGCTTAGCCTAAGCTAACTATCTGCGTTGTTGTTAAGGGGTATCCAGTGCCGAGCCGAAGTCGTACCTACCGCGACGCCTGGGGCGTCCCGCATCTCCGGGCCGCCGACCCCCTCCAACTCGCCTACGGACAGGGCCGGAACGCGGCTCGTGACCGGGCGTGGCAGATCGAGGTCGAGCGCCACCGCTCCCAGGGCACCACCGCCGCCTACCTCGGCCCGCCCGCCCTCTCCTGGGACCTCCTCGCCCGCCGGGCCCGCCTCGACGACACCGCCCGGCGCTGCTACGACGCCCTCGACCCCGAGGCCACCGCCTGGGTCACGGCGTACGTCGACGGAGTCAACGCCGGTCTGGAGCAAGGGGCCGCCGCCGCACCGGAGTTCGCGGCGAGCGGACTCACGCCGACACCCTGGCAGCCCTGGACACCGCTCGGCGTCTGGCTCGCCCACCACATCCTCTTCGCGGGCTTCCCGACCAAGCTCTGGCGCGAGGAGGTCGCCCGCCGCCTCGGCGGCCACGCCCTCGAACTCTTCGCCACGGACGGCCCCGGCACCGCCGGCTCCAACGGCTGGCTCGTCCCCGGCCACCGCACCGCGTCCGGCGCCCCGATCATCGCGGGCGACCCCCACCGCCCCATCCAGAACCCCGGTTTCTACCAGCAACTCCACCTCTCCTGCCCGGAGTTCGACGTCGTCGGCTTCGCCGTTCCGGGCGTCCCCGGCATCGCCCACTTCGGCCACACCGGCACGGTCGCCTGGGTCATCACCAACGCCATGGCCGACTACCACGACCTGTATGAGGAGCAGTTGCGCGGCACGGGCGACGGCCGGGTGGTGGCGCTCGGCCCCGACGGCCCGCGCCCCGTGCTCCACCGGCACCGGGAGACGGTCCAGGTCGCGGGCGGCGACCCGGTCGACGTCGACGTGATCGAGACCGAACGCGGCCCGGTCGTCATCGGCGACACCGGGGACCTCGACGGTACGGACGGTGAGGCGACCGTCATCAGCCTGCGCTACCCGCCCCGCGTCACCGCCGACCTGGGCTTCGCCGCGATCCCGGCCCTGCTGCGCGCCCGTACCGTCGGCGACGTCGACCGGGCCTTCGACCGCTGGATCGAGCCGGTGAACGTCGTCCACGCCGCCGACACCGAGGGTGGTCTGCTGCACCGCGTCGCCGGATACGTCCCGGTCCGCCACCGCGACAACTCGCTGCGGGTCGTGCCCGCTTGGCAGTCGGGGCATGACTGGCAGGGTCGCAAGGACACCCCGCGCGCCGAGGTCGACGACCTCGCCGTCATGGCCAACGCCCGGGGCATCGCCACGCCCCTCGGCACGGAGTTCGCCCCGCCGCACCGCGCCGACCGCATCACCGAACTGCTCCGCCGGTCCCACGACTGGACGGCACCGGAGATGACGACCGTCCACATGGACACCCGGCTCCCGGCCACCACACCCCTGTTGGACCTCGTTGCGGCAGCCGACCCCGACACCCCGGCCGCAGCCCGCCTGCGCGACCGCCTCCTCGCCTGGGACCGCCGGATGGACGCCGACAGCACGGCCGCCGCCGACTACGCACGCCTGCGCTCGGCTGTCGTACGCCGGATCGCCGCCGCCCCGCAACTGGAGGGCCTCGCGGGGCCGTTGCCGTATCCGCCGGTGTTCGAGCCCTGGCTGAACCTCACCGGCAAGGTCGCGTTCGCGCTGGAGAACCTCCTGACCACCGACCTGTTGCCCGGCCTCGACGTCCAGGGCATCGTCGCCGACGCGCTGGCGGAGACCGCCGGAGCGGACCCGGTGACTTGGGGCGAACTGCACCTACTTGCCCCGCTGCGAGCTTTCCCCAGCAATGGCAACGGTCACAGCAGCGGCAGCGGCAGCGCTAGCGAGCAGTGGCCGGGTGTCGGTGGCGACCACGACTGCGTCCTCGCCACCTCCAGCGTGCCCGGTCTCACCGACCTCAGCTCACGCGGCCCCTCTGCCCGGTACGTCTGGGACCTCGCCGACCGCGACAACAGCCTCTGGATCGTCCCCCTCGGCGCGAACGGCGTCACCGGGGACGTACACCACCGGGACCAACTGCCCCTCTGGGTGACCGGCCGACTCGCCCCCGTCGTCACCGACTTCGCGCTGCTCACGGAAGAGGGTGACGGCGAGGGGGAGAGGTAGGGAGCGGCCGGGACTCAGGGGCGCATCAGCAGCTGGAAGTCGAAGGCGTAGCGCGACGCCCGGTAGATGTGGGTGCCGTACTCCACGGCCCGCCCGGTGTCGTCGTACGCCGTGCGCTGCATGGTGAGCAGGGCGGCGCCCTCCGGTTCCTCCAGGCGTTTGGCCTCCGGCTCGGTGGCCGAGCGGGCGCCGACGGTCTGGCGGGCGCTGTGCAGGGTGATGCCCGCCGTACGCAGCATCCGGTACAGGCCCGTCGACTGCAGCCGGGCGGCGTCGAGTTCGAGGAGTCCCGAGGGCAGGTAGTTGCAGAGGAACGCCACCGGTTCGCCGTGCGTGCAGCGCAGCCGCTCCAGTACGACGACCTCGCTGCCCTCCTTCACCCCGAGGGCGGCGGCGACCTCGGCGGACGCCGGCTGCCGTTCGTTGCGCAGGACCTGGGTGGTGGGACCCTGCCCGGCCGCCTCCAAGTCGTCGTACAGACTGCTCAGTTCGAGCGGACGCTTGACCTGGCTGTGCACGACCTGCGTACCGACGCCCCGACGGCGTACGAGCAGGCCCTTGTCCACCAGGGACTGGATCGCCTGGCGGACAGTGGGTCTGGACAGGCCGAGCCGGACCGACAGGTCGATCTCGTTGCCCAGGAGATTGCCCGGCGCCAGGACTCCGTGCTCGATCGCCGCCTCCAACTGCTGGGCCAGCTGGTAGTAGAGGGGGACCGGGCTGGAGCGGTCCAGCGTGAAGTCCAGGGTGTCGAGCGGGGAGCCGGACACCGCACGGGTGCGATCACCTGGTGTCGCCACCGGGGCACCTCCCTTCAGATAATGACGATGCGTCAGAAGTGATGATGGGTCAGGAATGGCTGGGGAAGCCGAGGTTGATACCGCCGTCGGACGGATCGGGCCAGCGCGTGGTGATGACCTTCCCCTGCGTGTAGAAGGCGATGCCGTCGTTGCCGTAGATGTGCAGATCCCCGAAGAGGGAATCCTTCCAGCCACCGAAGGAGTGGTAGCCGACGGGTACCGGGATCGGCACGTTCACGCCGACCATCCCGGCCTTCACCTCCAGCTGGAAGCGGCGGGCGGCGCCGCCGTCCCGGGTGAAGATCGCCGTGCCGTTGCCCCAACGCGAGCCGTTGATCAGGGAGATGGCCTCGTCGTACGTCTCCGTGCGTACCACGCACAGCACCGGGCCGAAGATCTCGTCCCGGTACGCGTCCGCCGTCACCGGCACCTTGTCGAGCAGCGATACGCCGAGGAAGAAGCCGTCCTCGTGACCTGCGACCGTATAGCCGGTGCCGTCGACCACGACCTCCGCACCCTGCGCCGCCGCGCCCGCCACGTACGACGCGACCTTGTCGCGGTGCTCGCGCGTGATCAGCGGCCCCATCTCGGAGTTGGGGTCGGTGCCGGGGCCGATGCGCAGGCCCTTCGCGCGCTCGGCGATCCGGCCGACCAGCTCGTCGCCCGTGTCACCGACCGCGACGACGACCGACACCGCCATACAGCGCTCGCCCGCCGAACCGTAGGCCGCGTTGATCGCCTGGTCGGCGGCGTAGTCGAGGTCGGCGTCCGGCAGGACCAGCATGTGGTTCTTGGCGCCGCCCAGCGCCTGGACGCGCTTGCCGTGCTCAACTGCCTTGAGCTGGATGTACTTCGCGATCGGCGTCGAGCCGACGAACGACACCGCCTCGATGTCCGGGTGCTCCAGGATGCGGTCCACGGCCACCTTGTCGCCCTGCACGATGTTCAGCACACCGTCCGGAAGGCCCGCCTCGGAGGCCAGTTCGGCCAGCCGGAACGACGCCGACGGGTCCTTCTCGGACGGCTTCAGCACGAAGGTGTTCCCGCAGGCGATGGCCAGCGGGAACATCCACATCGGCACCATCGCCGGGAAGTTGAACGGCGTGATGCCCGCGACGACCCCCAACGGCTGCCGGATCGAGGAGACATCGACCCGGGTCGCCACCTCCGTCGACAGCTCGCCCTTCAGCTGCACACTGATCCCGCAGGCCAGCTCGACGATCTCCATCCCGCGCGCCACCTCGCCGAGCGCGTCGCTGTGCACCTTGCCGTGCTCGGCGGTGATCAGCGCCGCGATCTCGTCGCGGTGCGCGTCCAGCAGCTCCCGGTACCTGAAGAGCACCGCCGTCCGCTTGGCGAGCGAGGCCGCGCCCCAACTCCCGTACGCGGCCTTGGCGGAGGCGACGGCCGCGTCCACCTCGTCGACCGACGCGAAGCCGACCTGCTTCTCCTGCGCTCCGGTCGCCGGGTCGTAGACGGCGCCGAAACGGCCGGACGTGCTCTCGACGGGCTTGCCGTCGATCCAGTGGGTGATGGTCTTCATCGTGCGGGCCTTTCCGGGGGGTTCGGCCCCTCCAGGGGGAGAGGGGCCGGTGACTCAGAGGTGCCTGCAGCGGTCGGCGACCTGACGGTCGTACTCCTCGCGGGCCCGTACGGCGGACTCGCGGGTGGCCGTCTCGGCGACCGGTACGTCCCACCAGGCCGCCGCCGGGGGAGCGGCCTGCGCCGTGCTGTCGGTGTCCGTCTCGACGTACACGCAGGTCGGCCGGTCCGACTCGCGGGCCGTCGCCAGGGCCGTACGCAGTTCGGCGACCGTCTTGGCGCGCAGGACGTCCATGCCGAGGCTGGCCGCGTTGGCGGCGAGGTCGACCGGGAGCGGGGCGCCGGTGAAGGTGCCGTCGGCGGCCCGGTAGCGGTAGGGGGTGCCGAAGCGCTCGCCGCCGACCGACTCGGAGAGGCCGCCGATGGAGGCGTACCCGTGGTTCTGGATGAGGACCAGGTTGACCGGCAGGCCCTCCTGGACGGCGGTGACGATCTCGGTCGGCATCATCAGGTAGGTGCCGTCGCCGACCAGCGACCAGACCGGGGTGTCGGGCGCGGCCTGCTGGACGCCGATCCCGGCGGGGATCTCGTAGCCCATGCAGGAGTAGCCGTACTCCAGGTGGTACTGACGGGGGCTGCGGGCCCGCCACAGCTTGTGCAGGTCGCCGGGGAGCGAACCGGCCGCGTTGATGATCACATCGTCGTCCCCGACGACCGAGTCCAGGGCGCCCAGCACCTGGGTCTGGGTGGGTACGGCGTTCTCGTCGGCGGCGCTGAACGCGGTGTCAACAACCTGCTCCCAGCGAGCCTTCCCGGCGCCGTACTCGGCCTCGTAAACCGAGTTCACACGGTGACCGGACAACGCCTCCGTCAACGCTGTGAGCCCCGCACGCGCGTCGCACACCAGCGTCCGCGCCGCCAGCTTGTGAGCGTCGAAAGCGGCGATGTTCAGGTTGACGAACCGAACGCCCGGGTTCTGGAACAGCGTGTTCGAGGCGGTCGTGAAGTCCGTGTAGCGGGTGCCCACGCCGATGATCAGATCAGCCGTGCGGGCCAGATCGTCGCTGACGGCCGTACCGGTGTGGCCGATACCGCCCAGGTCGGCGGGGTGGTCGTAGCGCAGAGAACCCTTGCCCGCCTGCGTGGACGCCACGGGGATGCCGGTCGCGTCCACCAGCGCCTTCAGCGCGTCCTCGGCCTGGCTGTGGTGGATGCCGCCGCCCGCGACGATCAGCGGGCGCTCGGCGGCCCGGATCGCCCGCACCGCCTCGGCCAGCTCGTACGGGTCGGGCGCGGGACGCCTGACGTGCCAGACGCGCTCGGCGAAGAACTCCTCCGGCCAGTCGTACGCCTCCGCCTGCACGTCCTGCGGCAGGGAGAGGGTCACGGCACCGGTCTCCACCGGGTCCGTGAGCACGCGTACGGCGTTCAGTGCGGACGGGATCAGCGCCTCGGGGCGGGTGACCCGGTCGAAGTAGCGGGAGACCGGGCGCAGGGTGTCGTTGACGGACAGGTCCGCCTCGACCGGGTGCTCCAGCTGCTGGAGCAGCGGGTCGGCGGTGCGGGTCGCGAAGTAGTCGCCGGGGAGCAGGAGCACCGGGAGGCGGTTGATCGTCGCGAGGGCGGCGCCGGTGACCAGGTTGGTGGCGCCGGGGCCGATGGAGGTGGTGACGGCCTGGGTGGAGAGGCGGTTCAGCTGGCGGGCGTAGCCGACGGCCGCGTGGACCATCGACTGCTCGTTGCGGCCCTGGTGGAACGGCATCGCGTCCTCACCGGCCTCAAGCAGCGCCTGTCCGAGGCCCGCCACATTGCCGTGGCCGAAAATGCCCCACGTGCCGGCGATCAGGCGGTGGCGTACGCCGTCGCGCTCGGTGTACTGGACGGACAGGAACCGCACCAGCGCCTGGGCGACGGTCAGACGGCGGGTAGGGGTGGTGCTCATCAGGACTTCTCCGGGGCCGTGTAGAGGGGCAGACGGGGGTCGACGGGCTGTTCGGGCCAGGTACCGCGGACCCAGGCGTGATCGGGGTGGTCGCAGATCAGCCAGGCACGGTCGGCCTCGGGGCCCGCCATGACGTTCAGGTAGTACATGTGGTGGCCGGGCACGGCCATGGAGGGCCCGTGCCAGCCGTCGGGGATGAGGACGACGTCCCCGCCGCGCACCTCGGCCAGCACGTCGGTGTTCCGGCCCTGGCCGGAGGGGGAGACGCGCTGGTAGCCGAGGCCGGGCGTGCCCTCGTGGTCGGCGAACTCGAAGTAGTAGATCTCTTCGAGCACGGACTCCTCGCCGGGGCGGTGCTCGTCGTGCTTGTGCGGCGGGAAGGACGACCAGTTCCCGCCAGGTGTGATCACCTCCACGGCGATCAGCTTGTCGCACTCGAAGACACCGGCCGCGCCGAAGTTGTTGACCTGCCGGGAGGAGTTCCCGGTGCCGCGCAGCTCGACGGGGACGGAGGAGGCGGGCCCGTAGCGGGCGGGCAGCCGGCGGGTGCAGCGGGCGCCGGTGAGCGCGAAGCGGCCACCGGTGGGGGAGGTGATGGTCGAACCGGCGTCGCGTGGCACGTACACGAAGTCACTGACGCCGCTGAACACGCTGTCGCGGCCCTGTACCTCGAAGGTGGAGTGGCCGAAATCGTCTGTCGTGTCCACTGTGCAGGCGCCGCTGAGGGAGAGCACGATCCACTCGCTGTCGCCGGTGGAGAAGGAGTGCGAGCCGCCCGGGGGCAGCTCCAGCACCCGGAGGCTGGAGTAGCCCCAGCCTGCCTTCTCGGGGTTCACATCGACGACGTACGGGCCGCCGAGGGCCTTGCCTGCCGGGAGGTGGTAGGCGGTGGTCATGGTCTGTCACTCCTGTTCACGGCGGATTCCGGTTCGGTCGAGTTCACAGCGGGACCCGCTGCGTCGGGGGTCGCCTGTTGACCCTGTTCACACCCTTGCTCGCGCTGTCTCGGTTCACGGCCACGCCTTCGCGGTGTCGATTCACGGCCACGCCCTCGGGATCTCGGTTCACGGCGAACCTGCCGTTGACTCGGTTCACAGCAGACCCACCGCCGTGTCCACGGCCGTCTCCACAGTGCCCGAAGACGGGTAGAGCAGCGACCTGCCCACCACCAGACCCTGCACCGTCGGCTGCCGCAACGCCTTGCGCCACTTCTCGTACGTGCCCTCCTGGTCGTCGCCGACTTCGCCGCCCAGCAGCACCGCCGGCAGCGTCGACGTCTCCAGCACCTCGGCCATGTCGTCCGGGTCGTCGGTGACGGGGAGTTTCAGCCAGGTGTAGGCGGAGGTGCCACCGAGGCCCGACGCTATGGCGATCGAGCGGGTGACCGCCTCGGCGGACAGGTCGTTGCGGACCCGGCCGTCGACCCGGCGGGACATGAACGGCTCGACGAACAGCGGAAGTCGGAGCGCCGCCATCTCGTCGACGGCCCGGGCGGTGGACTCCAGGGTGGTGAGCGAGCCCGGGTCGGCGTAGTCGATGCGCAGCAGCAGTTTGCCTGCGTCGAAGCGCAGCCGGGCGATGTCCTGGGCGCGGTGGCCGGTGAAGCGGTCGTCCATCTCGAAGGCCGCGCCGGCCAGGCCGCCGCGGTTCATCGACCCCATGACAACCTTGTCGTCGAGCACGCCGAGCAGCAGCAGGTCGTCCAGGATGTCGGCGGTGGCCAGCACCCCGTCCACTCCGGGCCGCGACAGTGCCACGCACAGGCGTTCGAGTAGCTCGGCACGGTCGGCCATGGCCAGCGGGCGGTTGCCGACGCCCAGGGCGCCGCGCGCCGGATGGTCGGCGGCCACGATCATGAGCCGCCCGCTGTCACCGATCAGGGGCCGCCTGACCCGGCGGGCGGCGGCCTCCGCGACAGCCTCCGGGTGCCGGGCTCTCAGGGTGGCGAGATCGGCGATGCTGATGGTCAAGACGGGCTCCGTTCGAGGGTCGGGGGCGTCCGCTCGGCCGCCGCCGGGGTCGTAGGACTCGCGGGGGCCGACGGGATCGCAGAGATCACCGGGATCGCAGCCGTTCCGTGCACGTTCGTCGGCGTCACCGGCGTCACCGGCGTCACCGGCGTCACCGGCGTGCGCTGCTTCGGCGGATTCATCGGAGCGCTCCGCTCGCCAGCAGGCCTTCCACCTCGGACTCGGTCGGCATCGCGGACGAGCAGGCGAGGCGGGAGGCGACGAGGGCGCCGGCGGCGTTGGCGTACCGCATGGTCCGTTCCAGGTCCCAGCCGGACAGCAGGCCGTGGCAGAGGGCGCCGCCGAACGCGTCGCCGGCGCCCAGGCCGTTGACCACCTCGACGGGGACCGGCGGGACCTCGGCGACGGTGCCGTCGCGGTGCATCGCCAGCACGCCCTTGGGGCCCTGCTTGACGACGGCCAGTTCGACCCCGGAGGCGAGCAACTCCTCGGCGCAGGCGCGGGGTTCGCGTACGCCGGTGGCGATCTCGCACTCGTCGAGGTTGCCGACGGCCACGGTCGAGTGGCGCAGGGCCTCGGCGTAGTACGGGCGGGCCTCGTCCGGATCCGCCCAGGCTGCGTCACTCCAGAGCGCCGGGCGCCAGTCCAGGTCGAAGACCGTGGTGCCGGCCCGGTCGCGGGCCTTCAGGGCGGCCAGGGTGGCCGAGCGGCTCGGTTCCTCGCTCAGGCCGGTGCCGGTGATCCAGAAGACGCGGGCGGCGCGGATGCCGAAGAAGTCCAGCTCGTCCGTGTGGAGCTGCAGATCCGGGGCGGTCGGCTGACGATAGAAGTACAGCGGGAAGTCGTCCGGCGGAAAGAGTTCGCAGAAAGTGACCGGGGTCGGCAGGCCGGCCACTGGCTTCACCCAGCGGTCGTCGACCCCGAAATCCCTCAGCTCCCGGTGCAGATAGTCGCCGAAAGGATCGGCCCCGGTCCGGGTCACGACGGCCGAGGAACGGCCCAGACGGGCCGCCGCGACCGCGACGTTGGCCGCCGACCCACCGAGAAATTTTCCGAACGTCTGCACTAGGGTCAGCGGTGCGCCGGACTGCAGCGGATAGAGATCAACTCCGATGCGGCCCATGGTGACCAGGTCGAAGGGCGGGGCTGACTCGGTCATGCGATGCTCCTTCGAGCTGCGGAGGATGCGGGTCCCGAGGGGCCTGTCGTCTCCCAGGTGTAGGACTCGGAGGGCAACGCTGTCAAGGGTTTGTTCTTACATTCTGACCTGCTTGTGAAATGATGTCTTAACAAAGTATTGACAGCGGACAGTTCCAAGCATTTGGATTCGGTCCCAACACGACTGCCGTGTTCGCGGCACACGGCCCGGACCTCCGGGACCCGGGCCCGGGATCGCTAAGATCCCCACCCTCTCCCCGGTCGCACAGTGAGGTGCAGGAAAGATGGACCGTTCTTCTCGCTCCCGCAGAATCGCCCCCGTTGTTGCCGCTGCCGCGGCAGCGGCCCTGGTCCTGGCGGGCTGCTCCAGCAGTTCCGGCGGCAAGGACTCGGAGGAGGACGGCACCGACGCCTCTGCGGGCAAGGCCAGCACTCCTCAGATGACCGTCGCCCTGGTCACGCACCAGGCGCCCGGCGACACCTTCTGGGACATCGTTCGCAAGGGCGCTCAGGCCGCCGCGGACAAGGACAACGTCAAGCTCATCTACTCGGCCGACCCGAACGCGGGCAACCAGGCCACCCTCGTCGAGAACGCGATCGCCCAGAAGGTCGACGGTATCGCCATCACGCTGGCGAAGCCGGACGCCATGAAGGACGCCGTGGCCAAGGCGACGGCCGCCGGCATCCCCGTCGTCGGTCTCAACTCCGGTCTGAGCGACTGGCAGAGCCTCGGTCTCCAGCAGTTCTTCGGCCAGGACGAGACCGTCGCGGGCGAGGCGTTCGGCAAGAAGCTGAACGAACTCGGCTCCAAGAAAGCCGTCTGTGTGATCCAGGAGCAGGGCAACGTCGGTCTCACGCAGCGCTGTGACGGCGTGAAGAAGACGTTCACCGGCACGGTGGAGGTCCTCAACGTCAACGGCACCGACATGCCGTCCGTGAAGTCGACGATCACCGCAAAGCTCAACCAGGACAAGGCGATCGACTACGTGGTCACGCTCGGCGCCAGCTACGCGCTGACCGCGGTGCAGTCGGTGAGTGACGCCGGCAGCAAGGCGAAGGTCGCGACGTTCGACCTCAACAAGGAGATGACCGACGCCATCACGAAGGGCGACGTCCAGTTCGCGGTCGACCAGCAGCCCTACCTCCAGGGCTACTTGGCCGTCGACGGCCTGTGGCTCTTCAAGAACAACGGCAACTACAGCGGTGGTGGCGAGCAGCCCGTCCTGACCGGTCCGGCCTTCGTCGACAAGTCCAACGTCAAGGAGATCGCCGCGTTCGCCGCCAAGGGCACTCGGTGATGTCGATGAGTCAGACAACGGCACCGGCGGCGAGTTCCTCGCCGCCGGCTCCGCCGGCCACTCAGAAGGACGGCCGCACCAGTCAGCGGTCGCTGGGGCGCAGGCTGCTGGCCCGCCCCGAGGTCGGCGCCCTCATCGCCGCCATCGGTGTGTACCTGTTCTTCTTCGCGGTGGCGCCTTCCTTCCGGGAGACCAGCGCGCTGGCGACGGTGCTCTACCAGGCCTCGGTCATGGGCATCATGGCCCTCCCGGTGGCCCTGCTGATGATCGGCGGGGAGTTCGACCTCTCCGCCGGTGTCGCGGTCACCACCTCCGCCCTGACGGCCGCGATCCTCAGCTTCCAGCTGTCGATGAACGTGTGGACGGGCGTGATCGTCGCGCTGGTCGTGTCGCTGGCGGTGGGCGCGTTCAACGGCTGGCTGCTGATCAAGACCGGGCTGCCGAGCTTCCTGGTCACCCTGGGCTCGTTCCTGATCCTCCAGGGCGCCAACCTCGCCGTCACGAAGATCTTCACCGGCAACGTGGCGTCCGACTCCATCTCCGACATGGACGGCTTCGACCAGGCGAAGAGTGTCTTCGCCTCGGAGTTCTCCATCGGCGACGTCAACTTCAAGATCACGATCGTGTACTGGCTGGTCTTCGCGGCCATCGCGACCTGGATCCTGCTGCGCACCAAGTTCGGCAACTGGATCTTCGCGGTCGGCGGCAGCCAGGACAGTGCCCGCGCGGTCGGTGTCCCGGTCAAGTTCACGAAGATCGCCCTGTTCATGGGCGTCGGCGCGGGCGCCTGGTTCGTGGGCATGCACCTGCTGTTCTCGTTCAACACGGTGCAGTCCGGCGAGGGCGTCGGCAACGAGTTCCTGTACATCATCGCGGCGGTCATCGGCGGCTGCCTGCTGACCGGCGGCTACGGCTCCGCGGTCGGACCGGTCATCGGTGCCTTCATCTTCGGCATGGTCTCCCAGGGCATCGTCTACGCCAACTGGAACCCGGACTGGTTCAAGGCGTTCCTCGGCGTGATGCTCCTGGTCGCCGCCCTCGTCAATCTGTGGGTCCGCCGCCAGGCGACCCGGAGGTGAACGCATGACAACCAACGAAACCTCCCCCAACGGCACGCTCACCAAGGACAGTTCGCCCGAGGACAACACGCCGATCGTCGAACTGCGCGACACCGGCAAGTCGTACGGCAACATCCGCGCCCTGCACGGCGTGAACCTCGCCGTCCGCTCCGGCCAGGTCACCTGCGTCCTGGGCGACAACGGCGCCGGCAAGTCCACGCTGATCAAAATCATCTCCGGGCTGCACCAGCACACCGAGGGCGAACTCCTCGTCGACGGCAGCCCCGTGCACTTCGGCACGCCGCGTGAGGCGCTCGACGCCGGCATCGCGACGGTCTACCAGGACCTGGCGACCGTCCCGCTCATGCCGGTGTGGCGCAACTTCTTCCTCGGCTCCGAGATGACCAAGGGCCCCTGGCCCGTACGCCGTCTCGACATCGAGAAGATGAAGCAGACCGCGGACGCCGAACTGCGCAACATGGGCATCGTGCTGGACGACCTCGACCAGCCCATCGGCACCCTCTCCGGCGGCCAGCGCCAGTCCGTGGCCATCGCCCGCGCCGTCTACTTCGGCGCCCGCGTCCTCATCCTGGACGAGCCGACCGCCGCCCTGGGCGTCAAGCAGTCCGGTGTCGTGCTGAAGTACATCGCCGCCGCTCGCGACAAGGGCCTCGGCGTCATCTTCATCACCCACAACCCGCACCACGCCTACATGGTCGGCGACCACTTCAGCGTGCTGCGCCTGGGCACCATGGAGCTGAGCGCGGCCCGCAGCGAGGTCAGCCTCGAAGAACTCACCAACCACATGGCGGGCGGCGCCGAACTCGCGGCACTCAAGCACGAGTTGGCCCAGGTGCGCGGAGTCGACGTCGAGGAGCTCCCCGAGGCCGAGGACCTCCAGGCCCCGGTGGCGACCACCCCGGAAGGGACGAAGCCATGACGACTCCGCTCGACCGCATCCGCGTCGGCTCGGCACCCGACTCCTGGGGTGTCTGGTTCCCCGAGGACCCGGTCCAGGTGCCGTGGGAACGGTTCCTGGACGAGGTCTCCGAGGCCGGCTACCGCTGGATCGAACTGGGCCCGTACGGCTATCTGCCGACCGACCCGGCCAGGCTCACGGACGAGATCGTCAAGCGCGACCTGAAGGTGTCGGCCGGCACCGTCTTCACCGGCCTGCACAAGGGCCCGTCCGTGTGGGAGTCGACCTGGGAGCACGTCAGCCAGGTCGCCGCGCTCACCCAGGCGATGGACGCGAAGCACCTGGTCGTCATCCCCTCGTTCTGGCGGGACGACAAGACCGCCGAGATCCTGGAACCGGCGGAACTCACCGCCGAGCAGTGGGGTCACCTCGCCCGGGGCATGGAACGCCTCGGCCGTGAGGTGAAGGAGAAGTACGGCCTCGACATCGTCGTCCACCCGCACGCGGACACCCACATCGACACCGAGGCGCATGTCGAGCAGTTCCTCGACGCGACCGACTCCGACGTGGTCAACCTGTGCCTGGACACCGGGCATTACGCCTACTGCGGCGGCGACAGCGTCAAGCTGATCGAGACGTACGGTGAGCGGATCGGGTACCTCCACCTCAAGCAGGTGGACCCGGCGATCCTCGCCGACGTGGTCGAGAACGGGGTGCCGTTCGGGCCTGCCGTGCAGCGCGGGGTCATGTGTGAACCGCCCTCCGGGGTGCCGGAGTTGGGGCCTGTGCTGACTGCGGCTCAGAAGCTGGGGGTTGATCTGTTCGCGATTGTCGAGCAGGACATGTACCCCTGTGAGCCGGACAGGCCGCTGCCCATCGCTGTGCGGACTCGGCAGTTCCTTCGGTCCTGCGGGGCGTAGGCGCGGGTGGTTCGTCGGGTGCGGGTCCGTCGTGGCTTGTCGCGCCCGCGCGGCGGAGCCGCAAATGTCGGAGCCCCGCGCCCCTAGGTGGGTGACCATGCCCCCAGCTGAAAAGGGGCATTGTTTCTCCATGAAGAGCCATGACTCGCTCGGCGTCGCTGTCATCGGTACCGGGAAAATGGGTGCCGATCACGTTCGCCGTATTCAGGAAGTCATCAGCGGCGCCCGTGTGACGGCCGTCGTGGACGTCGACCCCGAGCGCGCCCAGTCGGTCGCGGCCGGGGTCGACGGCTGTACGGCGTACCCGGACGCGGCGCTCGCCATGGCATCGCCCGATGTCGACGCCGTGCTCATCGCCTCGCCCGGGGCCGCTCACGAGGCGGCCCTGCTCGCGGCGTTCGCCCATGACCTGCCCGTACTGTGCGAGAAGCCGCTCACGCCCGACGCGGCCTCCGCGCTGCGGGTCGTGGAGGCCGAGCGGCGGCTCGGGCACCGCAGGGTGCAGGTCGGGTTCATGCGGCGGTACGACGCCGAGTACCTGAAGCTCAAGTCGCTCCTCGACACAGGGGAGTTGGGGCGACCCCTCATGCTGCACAACCGGCATCGCAATCTGGCCTCGCCGCCCTGGTGGACCAGCGCGATGCACATCAACGACTCCGTGGTGCACGAGATGGACGTGACCCGGTGGCTCCTCGGGCAGGAGATCACCGCGGTCACCGTGCTGTGTCCGAGGCCGTCCGCGAACGCGCCGGAGGGGCTGCGGGACCCGCAGTTCGTCGTGATGGAGACCGACGGCGGCGCGATCGTCGACGTCGAGATCAACGTCAACTCCGGCTTCGGGTACCAGGTTCAGGCCGAGGTCGTCTGCGAGCGCGGGACCGCGCGGATCGGCGACGGGCACGGCATGGTCGTCAACTCGGGCGGCCGGTGGGGCGGGGCCATCGCCCAGGACTTCATCGAGCGTTTCGCGGACGCGTACGACCGTGAGGTGCAGGCCTGGGTCGACGCCACCAGGCGTGGCGAGGTCACCGGGCCCGGTGTCTGGGACGGTTACGCGGTGGCCGCGGTCTGCGAGGCCGGCGTACGGGCGCAGAGCGAGGGCCGGCGGGTCGAGGTGGAACTCGTCGAACGGCCCGCGCTGTACAGGTGAGTTGACAGCGCGGGCCGTTCGAGTCGCGACGGCTCAGACCGTGCGTACTTCCTCGATGCGCACCGGACGGTGCTCCCGGAGCGAGAGCGTGCACGCGTCCGCGATCCAGCCCGCCTCCAGCGCCTCGGCGACCGTGCACGGGGACTTGCGGGTGCCCGCGACGACCTCCGTGAACGCCGTCAGCTCGGCGCGGTAGGCCGGGATGAAGCGGTCCATGAAGAAGTCGTGCGGGACGCCCGCCGGGAAGGTGACACCCGGCTCCACGGAGCGCAGCGGGAGCTTGTCCTCCAGGCCCACCGAGATGCTGTCCTTGAAGCCGTGCACGTCCATGCGGACGTCGTAACCCCGGGCGTTGTGGCGGGAGTTGGAGACCACGGCGATCGTGCCGTCGTCCAGGGTGAGGATCGCGCCGGTGGTGTCGGCGTCACCCGCCTCCTTGATGTAGTCGGCACCCCGGTTGCCGCCGACCGCGTACACCTCGGTCACCTCGCGGCCCGTCACCCAGCGCAGGACGTCGAAGTCGTGCACCGAACAGTCCCGGAAGATGCCACCGGAGGCGGCGATGTACGCGGCCGGCGGCGGCGCCGGGTCCAGCGTGGTCTGCCGGATGCTGTGCAGGAGGCCCAACTCGCCGCTCTGGACGGCGTTACGAGCGGCGGTGAAGCCCGCGTCGAAGCGGCGCTGGTAGCCGATCTGGATCTCGACGCCGCTGTCCTTGACCGCGTTGAGCACCGCGACGCCCTCGGCCATCGAGCGGGCCACCGGCTTCTCGCAGAACACCGGGATGCCCGCCTCGACGGCGGCGAGGATCAGGGACGGGTGGGCGTCCGTCGCGGCGGCGACGACGACACCGTCGACACCGGCGGCCAGGAGGGCCTCGGGGGAGTCGGCCACCTGTGCGCCGAAGCGCTCCGCGGCGGCCTTGGCGGCCTCCGCGAACGGGTCGCTGACGACGAGGGAGTCGACGGCGTCGAGACCGGAGAGGGTCTCGGCGTGGAAGGCGCCGATGCGGCCGAGGCCGAGGATTCCGATACGCATGGGGTGTGCTGCTCCTTGGTGGGTGGTGCGGGTGTCTTGCCGGGGGAGAGGGATGCTTGTGTGGAGGTGGGGGTCAGTCGAGGCCGCCGAGGACGTTCTGGTCCCAGTCGATCACCGAACCGGTGACCACGCCCGACCGGTCGGACAGCAGGAGGACCACGAAGTCGGCGATCTCGTCCGGCTGGCCGAGCTTGCCCATGGGCAGGCGTTCGGCGGCCTCGTCGAGCCAGCCGTCGTCCGCGCCGTGGAAGGCCCGCTGGGTGGCGTCCTCGCCCTCGGTCGCCGTCCAGCCGATGTTCAGGCCGTTGATCCGGACCCGGTCCCAGCGGTGCGCGTGCGCCGCGTTGCGGGTCAGGCCGATGAGGCCGGCCTTGGCGGCGACGTACGGGGCGAGGAAGGGCTGACCGCCGTGCGCCGACGACGTGATGATGTTGACGACCGTGCCGGGCGCCTTGCGCGCGACCATGTCGGCCACCGCCGCCTGCATGGCGAAGAACGGCGCCTTGAGGTTGATCGCGATGTGCGCGTCGAACAGCTCGGGCGTGGTGTCGAGGAGCGTGCCGCGCGAGGTCAGGCCCGCCGAGTTGACCAGGCAGTCGATCCGGCCGTGCGCGGCGACGACCTCGGCCACGGACGCCTTCGCCTGGGCGGCGTCCGCGAGGTCGGCGCGTACGAACATGGCCTTGCCGCCCGCCGCCGTCAGCTCCGCGACCAGCGCCTCGCCCGGCTCCGGGCGCCGTCCGCTCACCGCGACGACGGCGCCCTCGCGGACGGCGGCCCGGGCGATGGCGGCGCCGACGCCCTGGCTGCCGCCGTTGACGAGGACGACCTTGTCCTGGAGTAGTCCCATACCGTTCGGTTCCTCAGCTCTCGTAGCGGCTGTCACGTCGTTCGGCGCCCGCCCGCAGTGCCTCGCGGAGCGCCTCGGGGGTCCATTCCTCGCGCAGCGCGCGCCGTACGAGGTCCGCCTGCGAGGGCGGGGCCAGGCCGTCGACCGGCGGGTCCCGGTCGAGGTTGGTGGGGAAGGGGTAGCCCTCGGCGGAGGCCGCGACGACCGCGTCCAGCCAGGCGTCGTCCGCGCCCTCGGCCCTGCGGGCGAGCAGCACCGGGTAGAGCGCGTTGACGGTCGCCTCCCGGTCCACGGTCTCCATGGCCCGCCCGAAGGCGGAGGACACCTGGAGGAGGTTCGCCATGCGCCGGATATCCGTGGAACGGTTGGTGCCGGCCGCGTGGAAGAGCGCCGGGTTGAAGAACGCGGCGTCGCCCTTGGCCAGCGGCAGCTGTACGTGGTGGGTGTCGAAGTACTCGACGAACTCCGGCCGCCGCCAGGCCAGATAGCCGGGCTCGTACGACTGCGAGTACGGCAGGTACAGCGTCGGCCCCGACTCCACGGGCATGTCGCAGTGGGCGACCGCGCCCTGGAGCGTCAGCACGGGGGAGAGGCGGTGGACGTGCGCCGGGTACGCGGCTGCCGTCTCGTTGGAGAGGAAGCCGAGGTGGTAGTCGCGGTGCGGGCTCTGCGCGGCGCCGCCCGGGTTGACGACGTTGATCTGCGAGGTGACCTGGTAGCCGGGGCCGAGCCAGGCCGTCGAGATGAGGGCGATCATGTCGTTGGCGTAGTAGTCGGCGAACGCCTCGGGCGCGCGCAGGGCCGTCTTCTCCAGGGCGTTCCACACCCGGTCGTTCGCGCCCGGCTTCGCGAAGTGGTCGCCCGCGACCGTCCCGGCGGCCCGCTGGTCGGCGATGAGCCCCTCGAAGGCGGCGGTCGCCCGGTCCACGACCGTCAGCTCGGCGAAGGCCCGCTTGAGGACCACGATGCCGGGCCCGTCGGTGAGCGCCCGGACCAGCTCCGCCATGACCTCCCGGCGTCCGCCGGGCGCGCTGACGGCGGAACGCAGCCGCTCACTGTCGTAGACGAGGACGTTCCGCTCGACGGCGGACGCGTGCGGGTAGTCGGCGGCGTCGGTCGTTCGTTCGACCTCGGCGCGGAAGGCGTCGAGATCGCAGTCCTGCTCGGACAGCCACGCGGGGCGGTGTGCGGCGGTGAGGGACATCGTCGTCCTTCTCTCGGTCTTCGCTGGGTCTTCTCTGGTGTCTTCTCTGGGTCTCTCGCGAACTTTTCTCAGTCATCGACGGCGACCTGTCGCTGTCATTGTTGTCATGACAAACTCGTCAAACAACCAGCAGACGGCCATCAAAAACCCCTCAAGACGAAGCCGAGGAACGTCCCCATGGGCCACCCCTATCCGATCCGGGAGATCGCACGTCAGGCGGGCCTCAGCGAGGCCACGGTCGACCGTGTCCTCAACGGCCGGGGAGGGGTCCGCGAGAGCACCCAGCGGGAGGTACGGCAGGCCATCGCGGACCTCGACCGGCAGCGCACCCAGGTCAGGCTGGTCGGCCGTACGTTCATGATCGACATCGTGATGCAGGCACCCGAGCGGTTCACCACGGCCGTCCGGGCCGCCCTGGAGGCCGAGCTGCCCGCCCTCCACCCGGCCGTCGTACGCTCCCGCTTCCACTTCCGCGAGACCGGCCCGGTCGCGGAACTGGCGGCGACCCTCGACCGCATCGCCCGGCGCGGCTCCCAGGGCGTCATCGTGAAGGCACCGGACGTACCCGAGATCGCGGCGGCCGTCGGCCGACTGGTGGCCGCCGGCATCCCGGTCGTCACCCTGGTGACCGACCTGCCCTCCAGTGCCCGTCTCGCCTATGTCGGCATCGACAACCGGGCCGCCGGCGCGACCGCCGCGTACCTCATGGGCCAGTGGCTCGGCGACCGCCCCGGCAACGTCCTCACCAGCCTGAGCAGCGGTTTCTTCCGCAACGAGGAGGAGCGGGAGATGGGCTTCCGGGGCGCGATGCGGGCCCGGCACCCCGAGCGCGCCCTCGTCGAGATCACCGAGGGACAGGGCCTGGACGCCACCCAGTACGACCTGGTCCGCGACGCCCTGAAGCGGGACCCGGACATCCGCGCGGTCTACTCGATCGGCGGCGGCAACATCGCGACGCTACGGGCCTTCGAGGACCTGGGCCGCGAATGCGCGGTCTTCGTCGCCCACGACCTGGACCACGACAACACCCGCCTCCTACGAGAACACCGCCTGTCCTGCGTCCTCCACCACGACCTCCGCCAGGACATGCACGAAGCGTGCCGCACGATCATGCGCTCCCACGGCGCCCTACCCCCAGCGACCCCGACCGCCCCGTCAGCAATCCAGGTGGTCACCCCGTACAACATGCCTCCACGGTGACCCACCCAGGGGAACCGGCAGTCAAACAAACAAGGCGCGCTCACAAGGGGCGCGAGGAACTGCGCGACCAGCCCCCACCCACCCGCACCCAACAACCCACCCCCCTATCCCCCCACCCCCTCCCAACCCCCCGACACCACAGACCGACTCATCGCATCCAACGCCGCAGCGCTCCGCACCGCATCCCCCAACGTCGCCCCATACGGCACCCCTTCAGCCACAGACCGAACAAACCGCTCAGCCTCGATCACCTTCAGATCGTCGTACCCCATCGCATTGGCCGCCCCCGGCTGAAACGCCCCGAACTCCCCATCCCCAGGCCCGACAAACACCGTACTCACCGGCTGATCCTGATACGACGCCCCCACACTCACCCCCAACTCGTTCATCCGCCGGAAGTCCCAGAACACCGCACCCTTCGTCCCGTGCACCTCGAACCCGTAGTTGTTCTGCTCACCGACCGACACCCGGCACGCCTCCAGCACTCCCCGAGCCCCGGAGGCGAACCGCAGCAGACACGACACGTAGTCCTCGTTCTCCACAGGCCCCAACTCACCCCCCACCGCCCGCGCGTGCCCGGCCGTCGCCCCCGTGGGACGGGCCCGCTCCGGCACGAACACCGCCGTGTCCGCGATCAGCGCGGAGATGTCACCGAGCAGGAAACGGGCCAGGTCCGCCCCGTGCGAGGCAAGATCCCCCAACACCCCACTGCCCCCGCGGTCCCGCTCGTACCGCCAGGTCAACGCCCCGTCAGGATGCGCCGCGTAGTCGCTGAAGAGGCGGACGCGGACATGCGTGACCGTCCCGATCTCGCCGGAGGCGATCAGCTGCCGGGCCCGCTCGACGGCAGGCGCGTTGCGGTAGTTGAAGCCGACCGTGCCCTGGACGCCGGCCTTCGCGACCGCGTCGGCGACGGCGCTCGCGTCGGCCGCCGACAGACCCACCGGCTTCTCGATCCAGATGTGCTTGCCCGCCTCGGCCATCGCGACCCCGATCTCCCGGTGCAGGAAGTTCGGCGCGGTGATGCTCACGGCCTGCACGCGCGGGTCGGCGGCCACGGCACGCCAGTCACGGGTCGTCGAGGCGAACCCGAACTGCGCGGCGGCCTCCTCGGCCCGGCCCGGGACCTCCTCGGCGACCAGGACCAGTTCGGGGCGCAGGCCGAGCTGCGGGAAGTGGTGCGCCAGGCGGACGTACGCCTGTGTGTGCACCCGTCCCATCCAGCCGAACCCCACGACGGCGACACCGAGCGTACTTGCCATGACAGCCCCTCTTTGGACCGGTCCAGAACATTTCCCACCCACCCTCGGTGCCTTCCACCTTTGCTGTCAACCCTTTGACAGGACATGGCGGACTGTGGAACGGTCCAAGACATGAGACCGCCGACCATCAGAGACGTCGCCGAACGAGCCGGTGTGTCGAAATCCCTGGTCTCGCTGGTGCTGCGCGGCTCCGAACAGGTCCGGGCCGAGAAACGTGACGCCGTTCTCCTCGCCGTACGGGAACTCGGCTACCGGCCGAACGCCGCCGCGCGCAGCCTCAGCGAGCAGCGCACCCGTACCGTCGGCGTCCTCCTCAACGACCTGCGCAACCCCTGGTTCGTCGACCTGCTCGACGGTCTCAACTCGCTCCTCCACGACAACGGCCTGCACATGCTGCTCGCTGACGCCCGCCTCAACCGGCGCAGCGGCCAGGACCTCACCGGCCCCTTCCGCGACCTCGGCGTCGACGGTCTGGTCGTCGTCGGCACCCTGCCCGACCCCGCCGTCCTCGGCACCCTCGCCGAGCGCATCCCGGTCGTCGTCGCGGGTGCCCGCGAGCCCGAGCTGCCCGGCGTGGACGTGGTCGCCAACGACGACGAGCACGGCGCCCGGATCGCCACCGAGTACCTGATCGGGCTCGGGCACCGCAGGATCGCGCACATCGCCGGGTACGGCGCCGTCGGCGAACTCCGCCGGCGCAGCTTCGAGGCGACGATGCGCGCGCACGGTCTGGCGGACGGCGCGCTCGTCGAGGCCGGCGACCTCACCGAGGAGGGCGGCTACCGCAGCACCGTCCGGCTGCTCGGCGCCCCCGCGAACCGGCCCACCGCCGTCTTCGCCGTCAACGACATGACGGCCGTCGGCGCGATCTCCGCCGCCGAGGAGCTTGGGCTGAGCCTGCCCCGCGACCTGTCCGTCATCGGGTACGACAACACGAACATCTCGCGCCTGCGCCACGTCTGGCTGACCACGGTGGACAACGCCGGCCACGAGGTCGGCCGCCGAGCCGCCCGCTGCCTCCTGGCCCGCCTCGACCTGCCCACCAGCCCGGTCAGCCTCCACCTCGCCGCGCCCACCCTGGAGATCCGGGGGACGACCGCACCGCCGTCCCAGGGCCTGTGAAGAGGCCTCAGCCCCTGAGTCCCCCAGCCCCTCAGACCCGGTACTCGCGCAGCTTCCGATAAAGCGTCGCGCGGGCGATGCCCAGGGCCGTCGCCGTGCGGGCCTTGTTGCCGCCGTTGCGGCGCAGGGCCTCCAGGATGGCGGTGCGTTCGGCGTCCTCCATCGGGCTGAGCGGGCGCGCGGCCGGGCCTTCCCGCACCGGGTCCGGGAGTTCGGAGCGGCGGACCGGGCCCGACGCCCGCCGGGTCTCCGCCAACGTCCTTACGAGGTGGGCGAGTTCGGTGAGGTTGCCGGGCCACGGGTGCCGTTCCAGTGCCCGCAGCGCGTCCAGGGTCCAGGTGAGCGGCGGTGTGCCGTCGACCGGCTTCGGGGTGAGCGCCGGGAGCAACTCCCTGATGTCCTCCGGGCGTTCACGCAGCGCGGGCAGGGTCACCGAGCGGGCGGCCAGGGTGTCCAGGAGTCGCTGAAGGCAGGGTCCCGGGGGAGTGCCCGGGGTGTACGTGGCCAGCAGCCGGACGTCCGGACGCTCCTCCAGGAGACCGTTCAGTGCGGCGACATCCGGCTGGGCGAGCCGCTCGGCGTGCCGGAGGAGCAGTGGGCGGTCGCCCGGCAACTCGTCGCCGTCCAGGCCGAGTTCGGGTGCCTCGGCGGCGTCCAGGACCAACGGTTCGGCGCCGCCGAGCAGCTCGCGGGCCAGCGCGGTCTTGCCCGAGCCGCGCTCCCCGGTCAGCAGGAGCGGTTCGACGCCGTGCGCCAACTCCCGTGCCCGGCCCACCGCGTGGCGCCACGGCACCGAACTCCCGGCCAGCCGCCCCGCCGCCGGACGAGGCAAGGCCCGTACCGCCGCATCCTCGGCGACCGGCTCCAGCACGGCGACGATCCCCAGCACCCGGCCACCGCCCTGCTCCCGCACCGGACGGAACTCGGCGGTGCAGCCCGCCCCTTCGGGCAGCGCGATGTCGTACGACTCCACAGGCGCCGCCGATCGCAGCAGTGCCCGCGCTCCCCGCTCCAGGGACTCCAGCACCTGCGGCGACAGCAGCCGTACCGCTGCCTCGCCCACCAGCCGGCTGCGTCCGTCGAGCGCCACCACCGCGCGCTCCTGGCCGCCTGCTTGCCCGGCTCCCGAGCCGCTCTCCGGACTGTGCGCCGCGCGGGCGTAGGCGTCGAGGAGGGTCCGTTCCGGTGAGCGGGAGCCGGCCAGCAACTCCGCCTCCACGGCCGCCGCTGCCGCCTCCGCCAGGGCGGCGCCCGGATGCGGGCCCTCGCCGGTGCACAGAGCGGAGGCGACGGTGATCGTGCCGAGGGGACGGCCCGAGTCCGGGGCGAACACCGGCACACTGACCGCCGACACGTCCTGCCACACGTCGAGGAAGTGCTCGGGGCCGTGCACCTCGGCGCGTCGCCGGGTGCGCAGGGCGAGCGCCGCGCTGTTGTGCCCGACCTCCCGCTCGGCCAGATCCTGGTGCGGCTCCCCGCACGGGGCGCCGCCCGCCGCCCACAGCACCCGCGGCCGTTCGTCGGTGAGCAGCAGCGACGTGCCGTCGGCGACGAGCGCCGGGGCGAGCCGTTCGAGGACCGGACCGGCCGCGGCGAGCAACGGCGACGCGACGGCGCCGCCGCCGACCGGGGCGGACTCGCGGACATCGTGCCGTACGCCGAGGAAGCGGGCACGCCGCCAGGCGGCGACGGTCTCGTCGGGGACGTCGTCGGGCAGCGGGCGCCCGGTCAGGAATCGCTGACGCGCCTGACTGAGCAGGAGGAGCGCGGGAGATTCTTCAACTGTGGTCATAGCGCCACTCACCGTATCGGGCCGGGTCCGGAGACCGTCCAAGAGGTTCCCAGAGATTCCCAGAGGTTCGGAGAGGTTCCAAGAGGTTCGGCGAGGCTTGGGCGAGGTGCTGAGAAGAGTGAAGTGTCTCGTATTGAGACACCCGGAAATCGCCGTTCCGCCCCACGATCATGGGTGGCCGTCCGTCCGGAACCTGGAGCGTCTCCCGTGCACACCGTTGTCGACACCGACGTACTGATCGTGGGCAGCGGCCCGGCCGGGGCGTCCGCCGCGCTCGCGCTGAGCACTTATGGTGTGCCCAACATTGTCGTCACCCGGTACGCGAGCCTCGCCGACACGCCCCGCGCGCACATCACCAACCAGCGCACGATGGAGGTCCTGCGCGACCTCGGCGTCGAGGCGGACGTGGTCGCCAAGGCCACGCCCCAGCAGCTGATGGGCAACACGACCTTCTGCACCAGCCTGGCGGGCGAGGAGTTGGGCCGGGTCCGCTCCTGGGGCAACGACCCGCTCGTCCAGGCCGCGCACGAACTGGCCAGTCCCACCCGTATGTGCGACATGCCGCAGCACCTGATGGAGCCGGTCCTCGTCGACGCGGCCGTCGCACGCGGCACCCAACTCCGGTTCCAGACCGAATACCTGACGCATACTCAGGACGCGACCGGCGTCACGGCCACCGTCCGCGACCGGCTGCGCGGCGACACGTACGAGATCCGGGCCCGCTATCTGATCGGCGCCGACGGCGGTCGTTCCAAGGTCGCCGAGGACGCCGGACTGCCCATGGGCGGCCAGATGGGCGTCGCGGGCAGTATCAACATCGTCTTCGACGCCGACCTGACGAAATACACGGCTCATCGGCCCTCCACCCTCTACTGGGTGCTCGCGCCCGGCGCCACCGTCGGCGGCATCGGTGCGGGGCTCGTCCGCAACGTCCGTCCCTGGAAGGAGTGGATGATCGTCTGGGGCTACGACGTCGCCGCCGGCGCCCCCGACCTCACCACCGAGTACGCGGAGTCGATCGTCCGCAGGCTGGTCGGCGACGACGACATCCCCGTCACCATCAAGTCGTCCTCGGCCTGGACGGTCAACGAGATGTACGCCGAGAACTACGCCAACGGGCGTGTGTTCTGCGCCGGTGACGCCGTCCACCGGCACCCGCCGTCGAACGGGCTCGGCTCGAACACCTCCGTCCAGGACGCCTACAACCTGGCTTGGAAGCTGAAACTGGTCCTCGACGGAGCCGCCGCCCCCGCGCTCCTCGACACCTACACCGCCGAACGCGCCCCCGTCGGCAGGCAGATCGTCACCCGCGCCAACAAGTCCATCGCCGAGACCGCCCCCATCTTCGAGGCGCTCGACGGGCTCTCCCCGCAGACCCCCGAGGAACTGTGGGCCAACATCGCCGCCCGCAAGGACGCCACCGAGGCCGCAGCCAAGCAGCGCGCCCGGCTGCGCGAGGCCATCGCCGCCAAGGTGTACGAGTTCAACGCCCACGGCGTCGACCTCAACCAGCGCTACACCTCCGCCGCGATCGTCCCCGACGGCACCCCGGACCCCGGCTTCGCCCGTGACCCCGAACTGCACCACCAGCCCTCCACCCGCCCCGGCGCCCGCCTCCCGCACGCCTGGCTCACCTCCGGCACCCGCACCCTGTCCACCCTCGACACCGTGGGCCGGGGCCGCTTCACCCTCCTCACCGGCATCGGCGGCGACGCCTGGGTGCGCGCGGCGAAGGCCCAGCCCCTCGACATCGCCACGGTCGTCGTCGGGCCCGGCCAGGAGTACGAGGACCCGTACGGCGACTGGGCGGGCCTGAGCGAGGTGTCCGACGCGGGCGTGCTCCTCGTACGCCCGGACGGGTTCGTCGCCTTCCGACACGCCGAAGCGGCCGAGAACGCCGAACAGTTGCTGACGGACGCGCTGCGGCAGATCCTCGGACATGCCTGAGGGGACAAGGCGAACGGGACGGCCGGAACGAGGAGCACGGAATGACCAGCACGGAAACCGCCACGGGTGACGGCGCCGCCGGATTCACGACGGCCGTCACCGACGCAGTCGTGGACAGCATGAGCGGGACCGCCGACCCGCGCCTGCGTGAACTGCTCACCGCCCTCGCCCGGCACCTGCACGCATTCGTACGGGAGACCGAGCCGACGATGGCCGAGTGGGAGCGGGCCATCGGCTTCCTCACGGCGACCGGGCAGACCTGCACCGACACCCGGCAGGAGTTCATCCTGCTGTCGGACGTCCTCGGCGTCTCGATGCTCGTCGAGACCATCAACGGCCACGGCGACCCGGGCGCCACCGAGTCGACCGTGCTGGGCCCCTTCCACATGACCGAGTCGCCGGTACGCGAACTCGGCGCCGACATCGACCTGGTGGGCACCGGCGAGCCGTGCGTGGTCAGCGGGCGCGTCCTCGACCGGGACGGAACTACCTTGCCCGGAGCCCTGCTCGACGTCTGGCAGGCCGACCCCGAGGGCTACTACGACGTCCAGCAGCCGGACGTACAGCCGCCGGGCAACGGCCGCGGCCTCTTCACCGCCGACGGGGAAGGCCGCTTCTGGTTCCGCACCTGCGTACCGAGCCCGTACCCGATCCCCACGGACGGCCCGGTCGGCGACCTGCTCAACGCCACCGGACGGCACCCCTACCGCCCCGCCCACATCCACTTCATCGCCACGGCCGACGGCCACGAGCCCGTCACCACCCACATCTTCGTGGCGGGCAGCGACTACCTCGACTCGGACGCCGTGTTCGCGGTGAAGGAGAGCCTGGTCCAGGACTTCACCGAGACCCACGACCCGTCCCTGGCAAGGGAGTTCGGCGTACCGAACCCCTTCCGGCACGCGCGCTTCGACCTCGTGCTGGAGAAGAAGTCGTGATCCACGCCACGGACTTCGTGTACGAGGCCCAGCCGATGCGGGTCGTCCTGCGGGCCGGGGCCGCCGTGACCGCGACCGCCGGGGAGGCCGAACGGCTCGGACTGCGGCGGGTGTTGGTGGTCTGCGGCGCACGCGGCAAGGACACCGCACAGGCCGTCGCCGACTCGCTCGGACCAGCCCTGGCCGGACTGCACGACGAGGCGCGGATGCACGTACCCGTCGAAGTCGCCGACCGGGCCGTCGAGATGGCGCTCGCGGTGGGCGCCGACGGGTGCGTGGCCGTCGGCGGCGGCTCCGCGATCGGGCTCGGGAAGGCCATCGCCCTGCGCACCGGGCTGCCGCTGATCGCCGTGCCCTCCACCTACGCGGGCTCCGAGATGACCCCCGTCTGGGGCCTGACCGAACACGGCGCGAAACGCACCGGCCGCGACCGGACCGTCCTGCCGCGCAGCGTGGTCTACGACCCCGAACTGACCCTCTCCCTCCCGGTCCCGCTCTCCGTCACCAGCGGGATCAACGCGATCGCGCACGCGGTGGAGGCCCTGTACGCGCCCGACGCCTCGCCGATCGTCTCCCTGATGGCGGGGGAGGGCGTGCGGGCGATGGCCGAGGCCCTGCCGGACGTGGCCGCCGATCCCGGGTCCCTCGACGCGCGCGGCCGGGCCCTGTACGCGGCGTGGCTGTGCGGCTCCTGCCTCGGCGCGACCACCATGGGCCTGCACCACAAGCTGTGCCATGTCCTCGGCGGCACCTTCGGCCTGCCGCACGCCGAGACCCACACCGTCGTCCTGCCCCACGCCCTGGCCCACAACGCGCCCGCCGCACCGGCCGCGGCCGACGCCGTCGCCCGTGCACTGGGCGCCGCCGAGGACGCCCCAACCGCCCTGTGGGAGCTGGCCGGACGCCTCGGCGCCCCGCGCTCCCTCGCCGAACTCGGGCTCAACGAAGCCGACTTGACGGTGGCGGCGGACCTGGCCACCGCCCAGCCGTACCCGAATCCGCGCGAAGTCACGCCCGAGGGCGTACTCGGGGTGCTGCGGGCGGCATACCGGGGCGTGGCACCGGGCACGGACTGAGGCAACCGGGACCTCTCCCGCCTCATCCACCTCATCCCGGTCAACCAGCACAGCAACAGAAAGGTGTTCCCATGGCCCTCGCACTGTTCAGGCGCCTGCGGTCGGGCGGCGTCTCCGATCGCGCGGGCCTCTCCCTCGCCCTGCCGCCCGGCGCGGGTTCCCTCGGCTGCGAGGTGCTCGATCCGCTGGGCCAGCCGATGGGCGGCGCGGAGGTGACCGTGAGCAGGTCCGACGCCCACCAGGTGGTGGCACGCGGTACGACGGACCCGTACGGCTACTTCCTCGCCGTTCTTCCGGCGGGCAGCTACAGCCTGATGGTCTTCGCCGAGGGGCTGACGCCGCACCGCGAGACGGTCGATCTCCTCGACGGGGTGATGCTCCCGACGCAGCAGGTCCAGCTGGAGCCGGCCCGGCCGCTGGACCTCCCGGTGCCCGGGACCTGGCTCTTCGACCCGCCGCACACGGCGATCCGGTTCATCGCCAAGCACGTCGGCATGGGCCATGTGCACGGCCGCTTCGAGCGGTTCGAGGGCGGGATCCAGGTGGCGCAGTCGATGACCGACTCCCGGGTGCAGGTCCGTATCCACGCGGCGAGCATCACCACCGGCAACCGCACCCGGGACGACCATCTGCGGTCGGCGGACTTCCTGGACGTCAAGCGGTACCCGTACATCGACTTCATCAGCTCGCGTTTCGCCTACCGGGCCGGTGCGAAGTGGGTGGTGCAGGGCTCGCTCTCGATGCACGGGGTGAGCCGCTCGATATCGCTGGACACGACCTATCTGGGCTCGGTCAACGGCGGCTACGGCGAGGAGTTGCGCTGCGCGGCCCACGCGCGGGCGGAGCTGCACCGGGAGGACTACACCCTCAACTGGCGTTCCATGCTGGCCCGTGGCATCGCGGTGGTCGGTCCGACCGTCCAACTGGAGCTGGACGTACAGGCGATGTACCGGACCCACGACACGCCCACGCCGCCGGAGTAGCCGAAACGTCCGCCGGGAACCCCTGAACCTTTCCTTCCGAGTGACCCGTCCGTGATGCGGGCATGCCAATCTGGCCGAGCCCGTTCTCCCGCACGTCGTCGATCAGGAGGCCCCCAGGTGAAGAGACGTGTGCGCATCCGCAGAGCCTCGCTCGTCCTCGGCAGCGCACTCGCGCTGCTCGTCGCCTTTCCCGGCACCGCCCTCGCCGCCCCGCCCGGTGCCCTCCCGGCCAACGCGGACGGCACCGAGCAGACGTACCAACCGGCCTACGACTACGACACGGACGGCTGCTACTCCACCCCCGCGATCGGCCCCACGGGCACCCTCAACGGCGGCCTCAACCCGACCGGCGCCCTCAACGGCTCCTGCCGCGACGCCTCCGACCTCGACAACACCAACGGCTACTCCCGCTACAAGTGCAACAACGGCTGGTGCGCGATCATCTACGGCCTCTACTTCGAGAAGGACCAGGCCCTCGCGGGCAGCAGCCTCGGCGGCCACCGGCACGACTGGGAGCACGTGGTGGTGTGGGTGCAGAACAACGTGGCGCAGTACGTCTCCACGTCCAACCACGGCAGCTTCAGCATCTACCCCCGGTCGCAGGTCCGTTGGGACGGTACGCACCCGAAGATCGTCTACCACAAGGACGGCATCAGTACCCACTGCTTCCGCCTCGCGGGCACCAACGACGAGCCGCCGGAGAACCACAAGGGCACCTGGCAGTACCCGCCGCTGGTCGGCTGGAACGGCTATCCGTCAGGCATCCGGGACATCCTGACCAACGCCAACTGGGGCAGCGCCAACTTCGGCCTCAAGGACGGCAGTTTCAACTCCCACTTGGCGGCGGCCATGCCTGCGGGCATCACGTTCGACCCGAACGCCTGACGTCCGTACGGGACTTGCTCGACCTACTCGCAGCCCACGCCGTCACCGTCCCGGTCGAGATGCCGGCCGTAACCGGGATCACCGACCCGGACGGGGGCGGCACCGGCGGCGCGGGCGGCGGTGCAGTTCTGGTAGTACACGCTGTCGTCCCCGGAACCGGATCCGGAGCCGTCGTCGACCCCGGTCCCGGTCCCGGAGTCGGAGCCCGTGTCGGTGTCGGCCGCGGGTTCGGCCGTGACGGTCCGGGTCGCCAACACCGTGACCGTGGGCGCGGGTTCGGGTGCGGCCGTCTCGGTGACGGTGACCGTGGAGGTCGCGGTGGCCGTGACGGTCGCCGTGGGCCGCGGATCGGCGGCCACCGCCTCCTTGCCGTCATCGGCGGCACCGATGCCGACGCCTATGAAGAGCGCCAGCCCGAGCGCGGGCAGCACGAACCTCTTACGGGCCCATCTCGGGCCCGGTCCGCCGGAGGTGTTGTACGGGTTGCTCATGGTCGTCCCCCTGGTCTGTGTTTCGGGTGGGACGACGGTAGTGCTGCGGATGGGCCGGTAAGGGCCCCTTGATGCCTCGGTGACCGTTCCGTGACCGCTCGGAGGTAGGGGCGGGTGTGCGGTAGGGTTTGTCTGTGCGATCACGCGGGGTTGCCGTGGGTCGACGCATCGGGACGTGGCGCAGCTTGGTAGCGCACTTGACTGGGGGTCAAGGGGTCGCAGGTTCAAATCCTGTCGTCCCGACGGTGTGATGCGAGGGGCCTTCTCGGGTGCAAGCCCGCGGAGGCCCCTCGCGTTTCCGCCCTGGACGTCCTTCTCAGCCCGCCCGTCGGCGCTCCGGTGCCGACCGATGCGTGAGGGGCTCCCGCAGACCCAAGTGGTCGCGCAGGGTCGTGCCCGTGTACTCCGTGGGGTAGAGGCCGCGTTCCTGGAGTTCC
Organism: Streptomyces geranii; assembly: GCF_002954775.1. Taxonomy (GTDB): domain Bacteria; phylum Actinomycetota; class Actinomycetes; order Streptomycetales; family Streptomycetaceae; genus Streptomyces; species Streptomyces geranii. Next base: position 238,169 of record NZ_PJME01000006.1, on the reverse strand, counting down.
GGGATCAGCAGGTCGACTATGTCGTCGAGGCCGTCCGGGATGAGGTACGGCGTGACGTTGAAGCCGTCCACCGCGCCGTGGCGTACGAAGTGGGCGAACTTGTCGGCCAGGCCGGACGGAGTGCCGACGTGGCCGCGCTGGGGGCCGAGGGCGATGACCGTCTCGCGCAACGACCAGCCGTGTGTCTCCGCCTTCGCCCGCCACTCCGCCACCACCTCGCGCGGGTCGGCGATGCGCCGGGCGCCGAAGGAACCGTCGTTCTCCGCGACGACCGGGTCCTCCTTGGGGAGTGGGCCGTCCGCGTCGTGGTCGGACAGGTCGATGCCCCACAGGAGTCCGGCGATCCCCAAGGCCGTTGCGGGCGTGACCTGTTGGAGGCGGATCCAGCGCTTCTTCTCCTGGGCCTCCTCCTCCGTGGCGCCGATGATGATCTCGGTGCCGGGCAGGATCCGCAGGTCGTCGTCGGGTCGGCCGACCGCCCGCAACCGGGTGCGGATGTCCTCGGCGAACGCGAGGGCGTCGTCGAAGTCGTTGCCGTGCGCGGAGAAGATGACGTCGGCGTTGCGGGCCGCGAAGTCGCGTCCCTCGGCGGAGTCACCGGCCTGGAAGATCACCGGGTGGCCCTGCGCGCTGCGCGGCAATGTCGGGGTCAGGTCGACGTCGAACTGCGGTCCCCGGTGGCGCACTTGGCGTACGGCATCGGGTGCGGACCAACTTGCCGCGTCGGTGGAGTCGGCGACGGCTCCCTCCTGCCAGCCGTCCCACAGGGCGCGGGCCACGGTCAGGAACTCCTCGGCACGCCGGTAGCGGTCGGCGTGGTCGAGGTAGCCGCCCCGGCGGAAGTTGGCGCCGGTCCAGGCGTTGTCCGTGGTCACCACGTTCCAGCCCGCCCGTCCCTCGGAGAGCAGGTCGAGGCCGGACAGGCGGCGGGCCAGGTCGGCGGGCTCGTTGAACGTGGAGTTGGAGGTGGAGACCAGGCCGATCCGCCGGGTGACCGCCGCCAGCGCGGCCAGTTGGGTGATCGCGTCGGGGCGGCCGGCCACGTCCAGGTCGTGGATGCGGCCGTCGACCTCGCGCAGCCGCAGCCCCTCGCCGAGGAAGAACGCGTCGAACAGGCCCCGTTCGGCGGTCTGGGCGACCCGGCGGAAGGACGCGGGGTCGATCTGGGAGCCGCTGTCGGGTGCGGACCAGATGGTCCAGTGGTTGACGCCCTGGAAGAACACCCCGAAGTGCAACTGGGCGTGCGGGCGCGGCACGTCGAGGGGGTCGGTGCGGGTCATCGGGCATCCTCCTGAACGGCCGCGACGGGTGCGAAGCGGTTGGCGGGGCGTTCCAGCCCCAGGGTCGAGCGCAGGGACGTACCCGGCAGCGGGCGGGCGACCAGGCGTCGCGCGGACAGGGCCGGCAGGACGAGGGAGGAGAGGACGGGCAGGTCCTCGTCCAGCACCAGCGGGTGTAGCCGTACGCCGTCGACGTGGTGGCTCAACTCGGCCAGTACGGCGACCAGTTGGTCGGCTGTGCCGATGTGTCGCAGTCTGCCTCGGTCGGTCCACTCCGTGTGCCGTTCCAGGTCGGCTACGCGCTCGGCGCCGGTCGCCTCCGTCGTGTCCAGCGCCACCTCGACCTCCGCGAAGACCCGGGGCGTGCCCGCGGCAGCCGCGGCCGTGGCGATTGCCGCGACGTCACGGCCTGCCACGAGGGCGACGTCGAGTTGTGCGGCGGGCACCCGGCCCGGATCGCCCAGCACGACAAGCTGCCCCTGGGGCGGGCGCGGCACGATCGCCGGGCCCTTCACCGAGTACGCCTCCCCGCTGAAGTCGACGTAATGGAGCCGGTCCCGGTCGAGATAGCGGCTCGTGGCCACGGACCGGATCACCGCGTCGTCCTCCCACGAGTCCCACAGCGCCCGCGCCACCTCCACCCCGTCCCGCGACTCCCGGGCCCGCGCGTCGGCGTCGGCGACGAGCGGGCGCCCCCAGGCGCGGGCCGCCTCGGGCAGTTCCTCCTCCGTCACCACCCATCCCGCCCGGCCGCCCGAGATGTGGTCCAGGGACGCCAACTGGCTGGAGACGTGGAAGGGTTCGGCGTACGTCACCGGCACGACGGGCGCGATGCCGACGGTGCTCGTGGCTGCCGCGACGAAGGCGGCGCGCTCCACTGCGCCGATCCGGCCCACGGGATCGGGCCCGGCGCCGGGCGGCAGTACGCCGTCGTCCAGGGTGATCAGGGTGAACCCGGCGTTCTCCGCGACGGCGGCGATCCGGGCCAGTCGGCGCGGGGTGAGCAACTGGTCGGGCGAGTGGGCGGCGCGGCGCCAGGCCGCGGGGTGGGCACCGTCGCCGTCGATCTCCACGGCCAGGTGCAGGGCGGGGCCGGACATGGGTCTTCCTTCCGAGGAACACGAGAACTCGAGGCCGCGAGCGGGCCGTGAATGGGCCGCGATGGGGCCACGACGAGACGGCCGACGGGAGCGTCGATGGGACGGGCCCGGGTCGGCAGGGTTCAGGCGTGTGAGGAAGGACAGACGGCAGAGGACGTACGGCAGTAGTCGACATGCCGCCGGGTGACCAGTCGCGCACCGGCGCGCACACCCTGGGGCGTCGCGCCGGATACGTGCATGAAAGGGCCTCCACCCGTGAGAGATCAGCGACCTCAACGTACGTCGCCCGCCCCCGCGAGTGTCAAGGGCGGTCTCACTCCACTTCGATGAGCCGTCCGGTGGCCACGTCGAAGACGAAACCGCGGACACTGTCCTTGTGTACGACGAACGGGTCCGCCTTGATGCGCGCGATCGACTGCCGTACGTCCGTGTCCAGATCGGCGAACGCCTCGGCCGCCCATGGCGGACGGATGCCGGTGTCCTTCTGTACGGAGTCCTTGAACCCGTCGTCCGTGAAGGTCAGCATGCCGCAGTCGGTGTGGTGGATGAGGATGATCTCCTCGGTGCCGAGCAGCCGTTGGCTGATGGCCAGCGAACGGATCTCGTCCTGGGTGATCACCCCGCCCGCGTTGCGGATGACGTGGGCCTCGCCGTCGTTCAGACCGAGGATCTCGTAGACGTTCAGCCGGGCGTCCATGCAGGCCACGACGGCGAGTTGCCGGGAGGGCGGCAGCGGGAGCGGGCCGGCGAAGGACTCGGCGTAGCGGGCGTTGTTGGCGAGCAGTTCATCGGTCACGGACATGACGGACCTCGGTTCTCTGCGGTGACGACTGGCACGGGGCCGAGGGCGGTGCGGAGCACCTTCAGCACGGCCCGGCTCCAGCATGCGTCGAAGACGGCGTGCGGAACATTGCGGCTCCGTGAAAAGACGACCAGGACGAGGGCGCCCTGGCGGACCCGTACGGTCGACGACACCTTCGACGACTGCTCATGCCGGAGCACCACGAGCACGACCGGGACACCCGCATCCGGCAGAAGGCGCGCCGGGACACCGGGGCCGAGCCCGGGACGGGCTGACGAGTCCGCCACGGGCAAGTCGCGGGCGGGTCAGGGGAGTTCGTAGCGGTGGCGCGGTGACGACCAGTCCGTCGCCGATGACACCGCCCGCTCCACGTCCTCCGCGAGCAGGAGCCGACGTGCCACGAGGTCCTCGGCGGCGGCCCTGATCGCGGCGGTGTACTCGGCCGCGTCCCGGTACCGCTTCTGGACGCTCGGGCGGGGGTCGCCGGTGATCAGGCGCTCGTCCTCCGTCGCCGCGAAGGGGAACGTGGAGCCGCTGAACTCGTGCAGCGCGCCGTGCCCTTGACCGGGCGCGCGGGTGTTCCAGCCGGTGTAGGTGGCGAGCGGGACCGCCACCATGGGCGCGTGGACGCCCGCCGTGTCGTTGCCGTCGGCGTCGACCGCCGGGACCAGCACCGTGTAGCGGGTCGACAGGTCCGCGACCGGCGGCACCGGCGAACGGTCCACCGCGTACAGCTCGTTGGGCCCGGCGGGCCGCAGCGCGGACGGCACCGCCGGGAACCGGGCCGACCACTCCTCCGCCGTCACCAACGTGCCGTCGGCGACCGTGGGCACCGCGCTCGGCGGCGGTTCGACGCTCTCGCTCACCCAGGCGTCGAGGGCCTCCAGGACGGCCCGGAAGAGGGCGGAGGTGGCGACCACGTTCTCCGGGTGGTTGCAGATCCCCTTCGCCGGGGCGCCCGCCGCCGGATCGGCCACGTGCTGGCTCGACGACCACAGATAGCCCCGTACGTTCGGCGGGAAGCCGAGGTCGCGGCCGTCCGTCGTGGTGTGCGTCAGCGAGCCCCGGCGCTGCCAGTACTCGGTCCCCGTCTGGGTGTGCAGCACCTTCGGGTCGGTCGGCCGCTTCATGATCGCGTCCCGTGCGCCGGTGAGATGGTCCACTGACTCGGCGTACGCGAAGGGGAAGGCGTCGGCGGCGGCGAGGTGGTCCTCGTACTGCTGGCCGCCCGGGACCGTCAGGTTGGTGAACCGTTCGAGGCCGAGGCGGCCGGCGCCGGAGACGTGCGGGAGGAGGCCGTCGAAGACGCGGCGGCCTTCGAGGTCCTCGTTGAAGCCCCGGTGGATGAAGTCACGGATCGCCCGGCCCGTCTGCGAACGCCCCCAGCCGTAGGCGTGGTCGAGGGGTCCGGCGGGCTGTGCGGGGTCGTGGCGGAGATGGCTGACGAGGTCGCGGACCGCCACCAGGCCCAGTCCCAGGACGAGCGGTTCCTCGGCCTCGTAGGTGAGTTCGTAGATCCAGCCGGGGTGGAAGCCGCCGTCCAGATGCACGTCCTGGCGGCTCGGGACCAGTGCCGTGGAGCGGCTCTTGAGGTCGCCCGCGCCGCCCTGTACTCGGGCGAACCGCCAAGCTCCGGTGGGGAGTTCCTCCGGTGCGCTGTGCGCGTAGCGGCGCCGGGTCAGGCGGGCCTCGCGCACGCCCCGCTCGCTGACCGGGTTGGACCGTGTGCTCGACCAACGGGACAGCGGGAGCGAGGCGGTGGGCTCCTCCACGATGAACTCGGCCGTCGTCAGGCCCCGTACGGGCTCGCCGTCGGCCCGTCGCGCGACCGGCAGGTCGAGCAGGAGCCGTCCGTCGCCCGGCAGCAGGTCGCCCTGCCAGGCGCCGAAGACGACCGTGTAGCCACGGCGGAGCAGGAAGCCGTTGCCCGAATCGGCCAGTGTGCGCGGGCGGTTGGTGTGCGGGGCGTCGCAGAAGTACTGCACGGCACGCTTGTTGCCGCGGTTGCCCCAGTCGAAGAACAGTCGACGGCGCCCGCCGTCCACCGGCCGCAGGATCTCCACGTCACCGCTGAACCGGACCAGGCCCGCACCGTCGCGCGGCGCCAACTCGATGTCCGGGACGGTGTGTTGGGCGGGCGCCTCCGGATCGGTGGCGTAGTGCGCGGTCGCGGTCAGCACCTCGTACGCCCCGCCGTCCGCGAAGCGGTGGCCGTCGGCGAACGGCTCGCGGGTGTGGACCTCCAGCCGGACCGCCGGTTCGCGTCGTGCGCTCATCGGGCCGCCTCCTGAACCACCGGGGAACGCCAGCCGAGTTCCGGCGCGATCAGCTGTCGTACGTCGTGCAGGATCTGCTCGTACTCCTCGCGGTGGAACTCGTACGGCAGCTCCAGGCGCAGTTCGGACACCTCCGCGAGGACCGGATCGGCGGTCAGCTGTTCGAGGATCTGTTCGGCGGTGCCCACGACGTCCGGGGCGAACAGGGTGCGCCTCGGGCCCTGCGGCGCCAGGGTGCGTTCGTGACGGCTCGCCGCGTACGCCCGGTAGCGGGCCCGGGTCGGCGCGTCCGCGCTGTCCAGCGGCACGATCACCCGGCCCAGGGCGACCCTTGGCGTCCGGTCCCCGGCCAGGGTGCGCCGGTACTCGGCGAGCAGGTTCAGCTGCGCCGTCGTGAAGTCGTCGGTGTCCTCGCCGGTGACGATGTTCCCGGACAGCAGTGCGAGACCCTGCCCGGCGGCCCAGCGGACCGAGCGCAGACTGCCGCCGCCGTACCAAATACGCTGCGCCAGACCGGGGTTGTGCGGTTGCAGCCGGGGGCGCTGTACGTTGCCCGGCGACTGGATCACCGTGTCCGGGCCGCCGAGGTAGTCGCCGCGCAGGTTCTCGACGACGCGCGTGATCCGGCCGTACGACAGGTCGAAGCCCCGCCAGTCGCCGTCGTACACCAGGTCGCCCAGCAGGTCGGCGTGCGGCATGCCGGTGCTGAAGCCGATCTGGAGGCGGCCCCGGGACAGTACGTCGGCCAGCGCGAGGTCCTCGGCGAGGCGGAAGGGGCTCTCGTAGCCGATGGGGATGACCGCCGTGCCCAGTTCGATCCGCTCGGTGCGCTGGCCCGCCGCGGCGAGGAACACCGCCGCCGAGCCGACCCCGTGTTCGAGATGGCGCTGGCGGATCCAGGCACCGTCGAAGCCGAGCCGCTCCCCGTACTCGAAGAGCTGGAGCGTCTCCTCCAGGCCCGGATAGGGGTCGTCGTCGGCGAAGTTGCCCGGGGTGAGGAAGGCCAGCGAGGTGATGATGGGTGTGGTCATGCCGGTCCTCGGCTCGTGATCGGTGCCGCGGCGGCGTCGGCGAACCGGCCGCCCGAGATCGCCGCGAGCAGCTCGCGGGTGTACTCGTGTCGGGGCGCGGAGAACAGCTCCTCCGGCGGGCCCGTCTCCACGACGCGTCCGGCCCGCATGACGGCGACCTGGTGCGCGATCTGCCGTACGACGGCCAGGTCGTGCGAGATGAACAGGTACGCCACGCCCGTGTCGGCCTGCAACTCGGCCAGCAGGTCCAGGACTTGGGCCTGCACGGACACGTCGAGCGCGGAGACCGGCTCGTCGCACACCACCAGGTCGGGGGAGAGGGCGAGGGCGCGGGCGATGGCCACACGCTGCCGCTGGCCGCCCGAGAGTTCCGCCGGGCGGCGCTCCAGGGTGGCGGCGGGCAGCGCGACCCGGTCCAGCAGTTCGCCGGCCCGGGCGAGCCGGGAGGCGCGGTCGCCGACCTTGAACGCCCGCAGCGGCTCGGTGATCACCTCGGCGATGGAGAAGCGCGGGTCGAGGGACGCGTACGGGTTCTGGTAGATCAGCTGGGCGCGTCGGCGCAGCTGTCTGACCTGGGCGCCCTTGGCTGCCGTGACGTCGGTGCCGTCGAACAGGAGCTGTCCGGCGGTCGGTTCGGTGAGGCGCAGGACCAGCCGGGCGGTGGTCGACTTGCCGGAGCCGGACTCGCCGACCAGGGCGAGGGTCTGGCCGCGCCGCAGGGTGAAGCCGACGTCGTCCACCGCGCGCAGGGTGCGGGCCTCGCCGCCGGTGCGCGGCAGCCTGAACTCCTTGACCAGGTTGCGCACTTCGACCAGGGGAGTCGTTTCTTCGGCCGGTGCTGCAGAGACGGGAGTGCGGGTGCGGGCCGTGGTCAGGCTCGGGGCGCTGGCCAACAGGCGGCGCGTGTACTCGTGTTGGGGGTCGGCCAGGACGGCACGGGTCTCGCCCGCCTCGACGACCCGGCCCTGTTCCATCACGACCAGTCGCTGGGAGCGGTCGGCGGCCACGCCGAGGTCATGGGTGACCAGCAGGATCGCCGTGCCCAACTCCTCGGTGAGATGCTGGAGATGGTCGAGGATGACGCGCTGCACGGTGACGTCGAGCGCGCTGGTCGGCTCGTCGGCGACGATCAGCCGGGGCTTGGCGGCTATCGCGATGGCGATCAGTACTCGTTGCCGCATACCGCCGGACAGCTCGTGCGGATACTGCCGGGCCCGGACGGCCGCGTCGGGCAGTCCCGCCCGGTCCAGCACCGCGACCGCCTCGGCAGCCGCCGTACGCCGGGTCGCCAGACCGTGGATGCGCAGCACCTCGGCGACCTGCTCGCCGATCCGCTTGACCGGGTTGAGCGAGACCGTCGGGTCCTGCGGGACCAGCCCGATCTGGGCGCCGCGCACCGCGCGCAGCTCCGGCTCGGAGAGGGTGGCCAGGTCGTGCCGGCCGAAGCGGACCGTGCCCGCGTCGATCGTGCCGTTCGCCGCCAGCAGCCGGGTCACGGCGTGCGCGGTGGTGCTCTTGCCGGAGCCGGACTCGCCGACCACGGCGGTCACCTGCCCGGGCCAGACGTCGAGGTCCACGCCCCGCACGGCCGGCACGGCCCCGCCCCGGGTGCGGTACGACACCGACAGGCCGCGGATCTCCAGCAGGGGTGCGGTCACGTCGTCGGTCATCTCGCCGTTCCCACCGTCGTCACTGTCGCCGCCGTTCTCGTGTCCATGGGTCGTCATCGCCGGGACCACTCGCCGTCCAGCGCCCTGGCGATCCGGTTGGTGGCCAGCACGGTCGCGGCGATGGCCAGACCGGGCAGCGCGGTCAACCACCAAGCGTTCGCCAGGTAGTTGCGGCCGTCGGAGATCAACGTCCCCCATTCCGGGGCCGGTGGCGGAGCGCCGTAGCCGAGGAAGCTGAGCGCCGACACCGCGAGGATCGAGGCGCCGAAGTCCAGCGTGGCCAGGACGATCACCGGGCCCGCCGCGTTGGGCAGCACATGCCGTCCCAGCACCGAGTACCAGTGGGCGCCGCTCGCGCGGGACGCCTCGACGAACACCGCCTGCCGTACCCGCAGTACCTCGGCGCGCGCCACCCGGGCGAAGGAGGCGACGCTCGCGATGCCCACCGCGACCGCGACCTTGACCGTCCCGTACCCGAGCGCGGTGACGAGGGCCAGGGAAAGGAACAGCGCGGGGATGGAGAGGAGGACGTCGACGAACCGCATCAGCACGTCGTCCACCCAGCGGCCCACGAAACCGGCGACCACCCCGAGCAGACCGCCGACCACGAACGCGACCAGGACCGCGATGATCGTCGCCTTGAGGGAGAGCTGGGCGCCGTGGACCACGCGGGAGAACACATCGCGGCCCAGTTCGTCCGTGCCGAACCAGTGACTGCCGCTGGGATCACGGAAGTTCTCGGACGGCACCCCCTTCAGCGGGTCCTGCGAGGTGAACAGGTCCGGCCAGAAGGAGGCCAGCACCACCAGCACCACGACGACCGCCGACAGCAGCAGACCGGGGCGGCGCAGCAGGAACCGCAGCACCTCCCGTACGTCGGTCCGGCGGCGGCCCGGCTCCGCGGGGGAACCGGAACCGGTGTCGACCGGGCGGGCCGGGCCGAGGGCGGCCTGCGCCGGGTCGGCGACGCCGTCGACGTCCTTGGCGAGACTCTGGCTCATGCGAAGCTCGCCCCCCGGTCCGAAGCGACCACGATCCGCGGGTCCAGGAGCGGATAGACGAGGTCGACGAGGAGATTCGTCGCCACGAAGATCAGCGCCCCGAACACCACCACCCCCTGCACCAGCGGGATGTCCTGCGAGGTGACCGCAGCCGCGGTCACCCGGCCCAGGCCGTCGCGCGAGAACACCGTCTCGACGACCACCGAACCGGCGACCAACTGCCCCACCAGCAGCCCGACGACGGTCAGCGCGGGCAGCGACGCGTTGCGCAGCGCGTGCCGCAGATGCACCCGCCATCTGCCCGCGCCCTTGGCCCGCGCGGTCTCCACATACGCCTGGTCAAGCGCCGTGAGCAGGCTCTTCGCCAGCACCTGCGCGACCTGCGCGCCGGTCGGGATCGCCAACGTCACGGCGGGCAGCACCAGCCCCTGGAAACCGTCGTTGCCGAACGCGGGAAACCACTCCAGCCGGAACGAGAACGTCTCGACGAGCAGCAGCCCCACCCAGAAGGTCGGCACCGACACCCCGAGCGGGGGCAGCGACAGCAGGAACTGCCGCAGCCACCGCTGCGAGGTGTACGTCGCCACCACCGCGAGCCCCGCGCCGAACACCACCGCGAGAAGCAGCGCGGTACCGGTCAGCTGGAGCGTCTGCGGCAGCGCGTCGGCCACGGTGGAAGCCACCGGGCGGCCGGTGGAGATCGCGTCACCGAAGTCCCCGCGCACCGCCCGCCCCAGATAGTCGGCGTACTGCGCGAGCACCGGCTTGTCGAAGCCGTACTCGTGCCGCAGCGCGGCGAGTTGGGCCGGGTCCACCTGCCCGGAGTCCATTCCCGCGCTGGCCATCGCGGTGACCGGGTCACCGGGCAGGAAGTCCAGCACCAGGAACGACACCGTGTACGCCGCCCACAGCACGCCGACCGCCTGCGCCAGCCGCTTGATCACATACCGGCGCATGTACTAGCCGATCCAGGTGTCGTGCAACTGGACCCGGCTGCCCGAGTCGAACGCGAGACCGTGCACCTTCTTCGTCACGGCGAGCTGCGTCTGCAGCTCCACCACCGGGATGTTGTAGGCGTTGTCCACGATCAGCTTCTGCGCCTCGGTCACCAGCTGCTGGCGCCCCGCGGCGTCCGTGGTCGCGGCCTGTCCGGCCAGCGCCGTGTCCAGCGAACTGGCGGGCAGGCGGTAGAAGTTGGCCAGCTTGCTGGAGAAGGAGCTGCGCAGGATGTCGGGGTCGGCCCGGGTCACGTTGCTCCACACCAGGTCGAAGTCGCCGCCCTGGAGGGTGGTCGCGAACTGGCTGACCTGGCCCTGCTTGAGGACCACGTCGACGCCGACGTCCTTCAGCTGCTGCTGGATCAGCTCCAGCGCGGGCTGGTTGGTGGCGGCGTTGGGGAACCAGGCGATGGTCAGGCTGAGCTTCTTGCCGTCCTTGGCCCGGATGCCGTCACCGCCCGCCTTCCAACCGGCCTCGTCCAGCAGGGACTTGGCCTTGGCCGCGTCGAAGGCGAGGTCGGCGGAGAGGTCCGTGTAGTCGGGCGTCGTGTGTGCCAGGACGCTGGTCGCCGGCTGGGTGCCGGTCGGGAAGACGGTGTCGGCCACCTGCTTGCGGTCGACGGCGGCCAGGATCGCCTGACGCACCTTGGCGTCCTTCAGCACCGGCCGCGAGTTGTTGACGCCCAGGCCGAACACCACCCCGGGGTTGGCCCGGCGCAGCAGGCTGACCTGACCGCCGCCGAGGGCCGCCTCGTTGGCCCTGCCGACACTGCTGATCGCGTCGACCTGCCCGGACTGGAGGCTGCCGGCCCGCACCCCCGCCTCGGGCACGACCTTGAACACCAGCTTGTCCAGATAGGCCTCGCCCTTCTTGGACCACAGCTCGGAACCCCAGTCGTACCCGGCCCGCTTGACCAGGGTGATCGACTGGTTCTGCACATACTGCTTCAGCACGAACGGCCCGGACCCGATCGCCCCCTCGCTGCACTTCTGCTGCGGGGACTTCTTCACGCTCGCCGACGACTCGATGCCCAGCGAGTGGGTCGAAGTCGCCTGCAAGAACTGCGCGTTGGGCTCCTTGAAGGTCACCTTCACGGTGAGCGGGTCCACCACGTCGGTGCTCTCGACGCTGCTCAGATAGCCCTGCGGCAGGCTGCCCAGCGCACCGAGCTTCGGCACCGCGTCGAAGTTGTCCTTGACGACCTGCGCGGTCAGCTTCGACCCGTCGCTGAAGGTGACGCCCGAGCGTAGATGGAAGGTGAACTGCGTCGCGTCGGCGTTGATGTCCCAGCTCTTGGCGAGCCACGGCACGATCTTGCCGGTCTCGGGGTCCTGGTCGGTCAGGGAGTCCACGGTCTGGCGTACCGAGTAGATGCTCTCGTTGCTGCCGGACTGCTGCGGGTCCACGCAGCCCGCGTCGGAACTCACCGCGAAGGTCAGGGTGCCGCCGGACTTCGGCTTGCTGCTGCCGCTGCCGGCGTCGTCACCGCCCGAACCGCAGGCGGTCAGCAGCACACCGGTGGTCAGCAGGGCGGTCAGGGGCGCCCAACGGGAGAGTCTGAAATCCGGAAGTGTGGTCACGGAGGGGTTTCTCCTACTCGTATCACCAGGCACGGGGTGCCGTGCGAGGCACGGCCGTGCATGGGCGTGCGGCCCCGGCCGGCTCGAACCGGCCGCAGGGGAGCGCTGTACAGAAAGGTGGTCAGGGAGAGGCGACACCGGGAGCGGTGGCAGGGGAGTGGCGCGAAGAGGCGCGGACCGGCGACGGACGTCAGCCGGCTCGGGCCGGGCTCGTCAGGATCGACAGAGGCAGCTGGTGGAGCGCTTCAGATCGATGTGGCGCCGGCGCGAGAGCCGGGAGAAGGGTGTGGCGTCGGCGAAGGAGGCAGGCAGGTCACCGCTGTGCCGCATACCGGTCCTCCCCACTCTCCGGCCCCGGACAGGGGCCACGCGCTTGCGGGAGTCGTCGGTGATCCCGCCGGGCTTTCACCTGGAGCACCCCACCGCGCGGGAGGGTTGCCGGTCAGCAAGCCAGGGCTTGACGCTGACACTCAATGCCGGACGCGATCGTACGGAGCGGTCTTGTCGTACGTCAATGCCGGAAAGGTGCGTCCTGCACGGGAAGGCGGTCCGTCTCACGTGCCGGGACGCGTGGTGGATGCACCTTGTTCCGTGTGTTTCGATCCGCTCATGGAGACCGCAGGTCAGGCACGCACCGCGCGGCTCGACCCGTTCTGGGCCGGCCGGACCCGCTACGTCACCACCCGTGCCGTCGACGGATTCGACATCGTGCCGCACCTGCTGCCGTCGTCGGTCACCGACATCGTCGACAAGCTCGTCCCGGAACTCCGGAGCCGGGGCGTCTACCCCACCGAGTACCTGGACCTGCCGCCGCTCACCGCCGCGGCCGTCCCTGTGACACCCTGATGTCTGTGATTGTCAGGGTGAGCGAGGCACACGTACGTCCTGAACGGTTCGAGGAGTTCCGCGACCTGATCGTCGCCGCGGTACGCGACTTTCCCGGCCGCCACCCGGGGCTCGTGGACCACGAGGTACTGCTCGCGCCGCCCGACTCACTGCTGTACGTCAGCCGCTGGCGCGACGAGCGGGACCTGGTCGCCTACGCCGGGGAGCGCTGGCGTGACGAGCCCGTGGTTCTGCCGGGCGAGGAGGAGTACCTCGTCGCACCCCTGCGGGTACGGCACTTCACCCTCGCGACGCTGGACTGATCCGGCCGGCCCCGACCGAGCGCAGCAACCCGAAGGAGAGCCGCCCATGGCCACGTTCCCGACCGCGAAGGACGTACGGACCACTCCGGAAGGCATCCTCTGGGAGCCCGCCGAGCGCTGGGTGCGCGGCCGGAAGGGCGAGGTCACCGTCGTCGAACGCCCTTGACGGCGGCAGAAGTTGATGTTCGTATTCTGCCAATGCGTTCATTCCGGCCACCGAGCCGGCGACACCCCTGGAGGACCGCGTGGCATCCGCCCCCGTGCTGTGCTCCCGGCGCCACGTCGATCTGCTGCCGGTCTGCGGCTGCCGCTGTCAGGGCTGACGGCTCCTCCCGCGCTCAGCCCTCCCGCGTTCACCCTTCACACCACCGCACGCGTCCGGCCCGTCCGTCGGGCCTGCCGGTCGCCGACCCGGTCGGACAGGCGCGCCGCAAGGACCGTCCCAGCGACACGATCGACGCCCTCGACACCTTCGACGAAGGAGTGGCAAGGCCATGACCGACGACACCACGGCCGATGTGGTCGACCAGGTACTGAGCAGCACCCCGGTCTTCGACGGGCACAACGACCTGCCGGTGGCGCTGCGGGTCCGCTCCGGCTACAGCGTCGAGGGCCTCGCCGAGGGCCGCCCCGACCTGCACACCGACCTGCCCCGGCTGCGCGCCGGTGGCGTCGGCGCCCAGTTCTGGTCGGTGTACGTCTCCTCGAAACTGCCCGAACCCGAGGCGGTGGTGGCCACCCTGGAGCAGATCGACGCCGTCTACCGGCTCGTCGCCCGCTACCCCGACACCCTGCGCATCGCCTACACGGCCGCCGACGTCGAACGCGCGACGGCCGACGGCCGCATCGCGTCCCTGCTCGGCATCGAGGGCGGCCACAGCCTCGCCGAATCAACGGGCGTACTGCGCTCGTTCGCCAGGCTCGGCGTCCGCTATGTGACGCTCACCCACAACGACAACACCTCCTGGGCGGACTCGGCCACCGACGAACCCGGCGTCGGCGGCCTGAACGACACCGGCCGCGCGATCGTCGCCGAACTCAACCGCACCGGCGTCCTCGCCGACCTCTCCCACGTCGCCGAGTCCACCCAGCGCGCGGCCCTCGCCACCTCCACGTCCCCCGTGCTCTTCAGCCACTCCTCCGCACACGCCCTCAACGGCCACCCGCGCAACGTCACCGACGGAGTCCTGGAACTGCTGCCCGCCAACGGCGGCGTCATCCAGCTCACCTTCGTCCCGTACTTCATCTCCGCCGAGGTCGCCGACTGGTCCCGGGACCTTCAGGCCGAACGCGAACGCCTCGGCCTGCCGGAGAAGACCTGGCCCTGGCCGCGCGCCCCCAGACCGGACGAGACCCCGGCGCAGGTCGCCGAGGAACTCACCGCGGTCTACGCCGAGCCGCTCGACGACCGCCTGCGCCGCTGGACGGAGGCCCACCCACGCCCCGAGGTGACGGTCGCCCAGGTCGCCGACCACGTCGACCACGCCCGCGAGGTGGCGGGCGTGGCCCACATCGGCCTGGGCGGCGACTACGACGGCGTGGACCACCAGCCCGTGGGCCTCGCGGACGTCTCCGGCTACCCGGTACTGCTGCGCGAACTGGCCGGCCGGGGCTGGTCCCGCACCGACCTGGAAGCCCTGACGGGCCGCAACGTCCTGCGCGTCCTGCGCGAGGCGGAACTCCGGGCGACCGAGCCGCTGTGGCCGACGGCACCGCTGCGATGAGCACATTGACAAGCGGAATCCACCGGGGCTGTCATGAGCACATGATCGAGCGCTCCGCGACCCGCCGCCCACCCCGGGCGCACCGCCGGTGACCGTTCGCCGTGAGCTGCTCGACACCGCCCGGGCAGCGCTGGCGGCCCGGCAGGGCGTGCTCCTGTACGGCCCCGAGGGCATCGGCAAGTCGACACTGGTGGCCGCCCTCATGGCGTCCGCCTCCGGAACCGTGCTGCACAGCTCGCCCGCTGCGGAGGACGCCCGGCTCCCGTTCGGTGGCCTCGTCGACCTGTTCGCGCGAGTGCCGCAGAGCTGCCTGGAAGCCCTCGCCCCCGAACCCCGGGCGGCGCTGCGGGCCGCCCTGCTGCACGAGCGCGGACCGGCCGACGACCGGAGCCGACTCGCGGTGCGCGTCGCCGTCCTCGAACTGCTGCGCGCGCTCGCCGCCACCGGTCCCGTCCTCCTGGTGATCGACGGCCTCCAGCACCTCGACGAGCCGACTGCCGAGGTGCTCGCCTTCGCCGTACGCCGCGCCATGGGCCCGGACTTGAAGGTGCTGGCCGCCGAACGGACCGCCGACGGCGAGCAGCCGGAACACCTGCGCCGCTGCCCGCCGGACACCCTCGAACTCCCCGTACCGCCGCTCGGCGACGACGAGGTGGCCCACCTCGTGGCCACCGCCCTCGGCGCCGACCTGCCGCCGAGCGTCCTGCGGGCCGTCCAGGACACCGCCGCCGGAAACCCCTCCTACGCACTGGAGTTGGCGCGAACCGCCCCGCGCGACCCGATGCCCTTCGGCCACCCGCTGCCCGTACCCCGCAGACTCCGCGCCCAACTCAATGACCGGACAAGCTCGTTGCCGCCCTCGGCCGCGCACACCCTCCTGGTCACCAGCGCCGCCGCCCACCCCACCCTCACTCTCCTGCGTGCCGCCGGGCTCCCCGACCCCGTCGCGGACCTCGCAGAAACCGAACGGCTCGGCATCGCGACCGCCGGCGCCGACGGCACCGTACGCTTCCGGCATCCGCTGCTGCGGGCCGCCGTCTACGCCGACGCACCCGAGTCCGGCCGCCGCGAGGCGCACACCCTGCTGGCCCGCGCCGTCACCGAACCCGTGGAGCGGGCCCGCCAACTCGCCCTCGCCCACCCGTACGAGGACGAGACCACCGCCCGCGCGCTGATGTCCGCCGCCGAGGTCGTACGCCGCGACGGCACCCCCGACGCAGCCTTCGAACTGGCCGGACTCGCCGCCCTGCGCACTCCCGCCGACCGCCCCGGCGACCGCGCCGACCGGCTGCTAGCCGCCGCCGAATACGCCTGTGACGGCGGACTGTCCGAGGAGGCCGGACAGGCGGCCGGGACCGTCCTCGCTGGGTCGGGCTCCGCACGGCAGCGGGCCCGGGCCCGGGTGATCCTGCTGCGCAACGCCGGACAGGCCCTGGAGGGCACCCGCGACCTCATCGAGGAGGGCCTGCACGACGCGGCGGGCGACCCCGAGGCGGAGGCCTGGCTGCACTACTGGGCGGCCGTACGAGGGCTGCTGTGCGGGGAGTTGGCCGACGCGGCCCGCCATGCCCGGCGCGCGGCCCGGCAGGCGGAACCGGCCGGTGACACCGACACCAGGATCGGTGCCCTCGCCACCCTCGCCCGCGTGCTGTCCCTGGCCGGCGAACCGGTCGCCGCCGACGCGGCCCTGGCGGAGGCGCTCGCCCTCGCCGGTGGCGCCGACGCGGGCCCCGACAGCTGGGGGCTGATCCGGATGCGGGCCATCCTCGCCCTGGACTCCGACAAGGTCACCGAGGCGGGCGAGCGGGTCGCCCGACTCCTCGCGGAAATAGGCGAGTTCGCCGGGGTCGAGGAGGCCGTGGCGACCCTGGTCGCACTGACCCGCATCCAAGTCCGCGCCGGACACTGCCGCGAGGCCCTGCGCACCGCCGCCCGCTGCGCACGCACCCTGGCAGGCACGGGCGTCCAGACCGCGCCCGCGCTGTACGCGGCGGCCCTCGCCGCCACCGCGGGCGGCACGGCGGCGGACGCCAGGCACCTCGCCGAACAGGCGGTCCGCGCCTCCGAGGCGGACGGCGACCGCCTGTTCCTGCTGCGCGCGCTCGCGGTCCTCGGCCAGGCCCAGCTCCTCGACGGCGACCCGCGCGGCGCAGCTGCCGCCGTCGAGACCCTGCAACGCGTCAAGCAGCTGGGCGAGTCGATGTGCGCGGCCGACCCGCCCCTGCTGCACTGGTACGCCGACCTCGCCGAGGCCCTCGTCGTCCTGGGCGAGACGGACGCCGCCGGAGCCGTCCTCCACGACGCCCGCACCCGGGTCTCCCGCGACGCGCCCGGCAGCGTACTCGCGGCCCTGGAACGGGCGGAGGGGCTGCGGGAGGCCGCGCTCGGCCGCGCGAAGGAGGGCGCGGTCCGGCTGCGTACCGCCGTGGAACGGCTGCGCCGGCTGCCGCTGCCCGTCGAGCTGGTGCGCGCCCTGATCGCCCTCGGCACGGTCGAACGCCGGGCCAGGCACCGGAGTTCGGCGCGGACGGTCCTGCGCGAGGCGGCGGAGACCGCGACCCGGATCGGCGCCGCGCCCCTCGCCGCGCGGGCCAGGGACGAACTGGTGCGGCTGGACGCCGGGGACCGCGCCGGTGAGACGGGCGGGCCCGAACTCACCCCCACCGAGGCGAGGATCGCCGAACTGGTCGGCGGCGGGGCCACCAACAGGGAGGTCGCCGCACGGCTGTTCATCAGCGTCAAGACGGTCGAGGGCGCCCTCTCCCGGGTCTACCGCAAACTCGGCGTCCGCTCCCGCACCGCGCTCGCCCACGCGATGGCGGTCGCCGTCCTCGCCTCCGGCGCCGCCGTGGGATACGGCGACAGCGACGACCAAGTCGGGCCCGTGGCACAGGAAGTGACGGTCAGTCAGCCAGGCCGTCTGCGCGCGTCCCGCTCGCTCGGCACCCGCCGCTGACACGGCCTCCGGGGCGGCACGACATGCGCAGTTAACACACAGAGCAAGGGTTCCCCCGCTTATGGGGGAGGGGGCGCCGTTCCTACGGTGAAGCCGTTCCGCTTTCGGGACAGCCACCCCCCACTCCTCGGAGGACGTCAGTGAAGTCACGCCTCAAACTGCTCGGCCTGGTGGCCGCACCGGTCCTGCTCGCCGCCGCCGTCCCCACCGCCTACGCGGCCAACATCGCGCAGCCGCACACCACTCGGGCGGCCGTCACCGGAGACGTCCTCAAGGGCCTGAACACCCACGCCACCCGCACCGGCAAGCTCGCCGCCGGCAAGCGCATAGCCGTGGCGATCAGCCTGGCCCCCAGAAACGACAAGGCGCTCGACACCTTCGTCGCCAAGGTCAGCGACCCCAAGTCCAGTTCCTACGGCCACTATCTGACGAAGAGTCAGTTCGCCTCCCGCTTCGGCCGGACCGACGCCGAGGTCAAGCAGCTCAAGGACTACCTGCGCGCCCAGGGCCTCACCGTCGGCAAGGTCCACTCGGGCAACCTGCTCGTCGACGCCAGCGGCACCGCCGCCCAGCTGGAGAAGGCATTCGGTACGAAGCTGTCGACCTGGAAGGACGCCAGGTCGGGCCGCGCGTTCTACGCCAACGACAGTGCACCGACCCTGCCGTCCGCCATCGCCTCCCTGGTCAGCGATGTGGCGGGCCTCAACAATCACACCCAGCTGCACCACCAGTCGACGTCCCGTGTCGCGCCCCGCAACGGCCCCGGCGGCGGCTACACCCCGGCCCAGCTCAAGGGCGGCTACAACGTCTCCGGCACCTACACCGGCAGCGGCCAGAAGATCGCGCTGCTGGAGTTCGACGGTTTCCAGCAGGCCAACATCACCAAGTACGACACCAACTACAGCCTGGGCTCGCCCACTCCGACCGTGTCCAAGGTGGACGGCGGCTCGGGCGCGCTCGGCGACGGCCAGGTCGAGGTCGAGCTGGACATCGAGGTCCTGCACGCCATCGCCCCCAAGGCCGACGTCACCGTGTTCGAGGGCCCCAACTCCGACGCCGGTGAGGTCGACACGTACCAGGCGATCGTCGACAGCGGCATCCCGACCACGTCGATCAGCTGGGGCGCCGCCGAGAGCGCCCGCACCACCTCCAACATCAACGCCGTGGACGCCGTCTTCAAGGCGGGTGCCGCCCAGGGCCTCGGCTTCTACGCGGCCTCCGGCGACGACGGCTCCGACGACGCGGGCGACGGCGGCACCTCCGTCGACTACCCGGCCAGCGACCCGTACGTCACCGGTGTCGGCGGCACCAAGCTGACCGTGACCTCGGCCAACGCCTTCAGCAAGGAGGTGGCCTGGTCCGGCGGCGGTGGCGGCAAGTCCTCCGTCTTCAAGATCCCGAGCTGGCAGACGGCCGTCCAGAAGAGCGCGGGCGGCGGCTACCGCCAGGTCCCGGACGTCTCGGCGCACGCCAACCCCAGCCCCGGCGTCTCCATCTACTCCCAGGGCTCGTGGGGCACGGTCGGCGGCACCAGCGCGGCGGCTCCCGAGTGGGCGGCCTTCGCGGCCCTCTACAACCAGCAGGCCAAGGCGGCGGGCAAGGCCAACCTCGGCTTCGCCAACCCGGCCCTCTACACGGCGAGCGGCACCGGCTTCCACGACATCACCAGCGGCAGCAACGGCGCCTACTCCGCCGCCACCGGCTGGGACTTCACCACCGGCTGGGGCTCGTACAACGCGGCGACCCTCGCCACCAAGCTCCTCGGCTGACCGAGCCGACCGAACAGCACAGCACTGCACAGCGCGGGCCGGGACAACTCCCGGCCCGCGCTGTGCTGTTCGCTACGACGCCGAACCGGCCGGCAGCCCGAGCCGGACCTCGTAGCCGCCCTCGGCGGTCGGCCCGGAGCGGAAGGTGCCGTGCAGGAGTTCGGCGCGCTCCCGGAGGCCGACCAGACCCTGATGGGAGCCAGGGAGGGGCAGCGACGGACGGGTCGGGGGCGTGTTCGTCACCGTCACACCGAAGGCGGTGCCGTCGTCCGCCCGCCACAGCCGTACGGTCGCGCGGGCGCCCGGCGCGTGCTTGCGGACGTTGGTGAGGGCCTC
Source organism: Streptomyces geranii (assembly GCF_002954775.1). Classification (GTDB taxonomy): domain Bacteria; phylum Actinomycetota; class Actinomycetes; order Streptomycetales; family Streptomycetaceae; genus Streptomyces; species Streptomyces geranii. Next base: position 218,497 of record NZ_PJME01000006.1, on the reverse strand, counting down.
CTGCACCGTGCGGTAGACCGTGCGCTGGGCCGGAGTGCCGATGTCCGGGGGCAGTTCACCGGTCAGCTCGGTTTCGATGCCGCTCGTCGTGACCAGCCGGTGCAGATCGGCCAGTGTGGGCTGCGGAGTCAGCTCGGTGGCCCGGCCGCCCGAGGCCCGCAACAGGGTGACCATGTGCCGGAGTTCGTCGAGCGTGTCGACGCTCAGCGCGCGGATCGTCCGGGCGCCCTCCCTGGACTCCTCGTCCCGCGCGGCGACTTGCAGCGCCCCGGCCTGTACGGCGATCAGGCTGACCTGGTGGGAGACGACGTCGTGCATCTCCCGGGCCAGCTGGGCGCGTTCCCGGGCCAGCACCGCCTGGGAGTGCAGCAGCCGCTCGTGCTCCCGCGCCTCCTCGATCTCCACCAGCTGACGGGACAAGTCCCGGCGGGCCTGCAGCAGTTGGCCCAGGAGGACGGGCGCCGCGGCCGTGGCCAGCGTGTAGAAGAAGGAGACGACCGTCCAGGCGCGGTCGTGCGAGGTGAGGTCGTCCACCGGCCAGGGGGCCGCCGACGCGAGCGCGAACAGCAGCGCGCAGGCGGCCAGTCGGCGACGGTCCCGGGAGCGTTCGGCGAGCGTGAACAGGGCGGCGAACGGCGCGAACACGATGTCCAGCATCAGACTGGCGGGCAGGGTCAGCAGGAAGACCGTCAGCGGGAAGCGTCTGCGGAACGCCAGCGCCCCGCAGGCCAGCACGGAGGCCGCGACCGAGACCGGCGGTTCGCCGAACAGGCTGATCAAGGCGTCCACGGCCGCGACCGCTACGACGACCGCGTCGACGGCCCGCTCCGGGACCCGCGTCCACCACGCCGGGCGGGCATCGGCCCCGCTCACTGCCCGGACCCCGGCCCGTGCCCCTCGCCGGACGACCCGTCCAGCAGCCCGGCCCGCTGGGCGAGCAGCGCCGCCTGGACCCGGCTGCTCACCCTCAACTTCGTGAGAATCGCGCTGACATGGTCCTTCACCGTGCCCGCGCTCAGATGGATCCGGGTACCGATGTCCCCGTTGGACAGCCCCTCCGCGACCAGCACCAGAACCTCGCGCTCCCGCTCACTCAGCCGGCCCACCCGGGCCACCTCGGGGTCCTCGGCACGGGGGTCGGCACCGGGGTGGCCCTGCCAGAGGGCCCGCGAGGCCTTCGGTGACATCACGACCCCGCCCGCCACCAACGTCCGTACCAGCTGCGCGAGTTGATCCGGCTCCGTGTCCTTCAGCAGGAAACCGGCGGCGCCGGAGCGCAGGGCGGTCAGGATGTACTCGTCGGCGTCGAACGTCGTCAGCATCGCCACCACCGGGGGCTCCGGCAGCGCACGTACCTCCCGCAGCACGGTCAGACCGTCGACGTCCGGCATCCGGATGTCCAGCAGGACCACGTCGGGGCGCTCCCGCCGTACGGTGTCGACCGCCCCGGCGCCCGCCGTGGTCGCGACGACCTCGATGTCGTCGGCCGCGCTCAGGATCAGCTTGAAACCGGACCGCACCAGGGCCTCGTCGTCCACCACCACTACCCGGATCACGTACGTCCCGCCTCGCCCTCGATGTCGTCCCCCGACCTTAGAACGGCGAAAGCGCCGCCAGGCGCCGGACCCGGCGGCACGGCCACGCAACCACGAGGCCCCCCGGGCCCTCATACACAGCAGACAGAGCAGGGCGCGGCGGACGCGGCCGGACTCGACTCGGAGCGGCAGGGGTGGCGATGGAACGGCAGTTGTCCCGTCGGAGGTTCATGGTCTACTCGCTGGCCGCCTCCACCCTGACCGTGGCCGCACCCATCGGCTGCGACACGTCACCGGCAGAGGGCGCCGACCGCTCCACCCCTGACGCGGGCGCGCGCTCCGGTGTCGTGGTGACCGGTACGGACGACGAGATGCTCGTCCTGGAGGTCACCGCCGCCAACCGGGTCGTCGTCCGGCTGCCGCGCGTCGAGGTCGGCCAGGGCGTCACCACCGCCGTCGCCATGATGATCGCCGAGGAACTCGACGCCCGCCTCACCGACGTCGACATCCCGCTCGCCGACGCCCGCACCAAGGGCAGCCAGTACACCGGCGGTTCGAGTTCGGTCAGCTCGCTGTACGGTCCTGCCCGGGCGCTCGCCGCCACCGCGCGGGCCCGCCTGGTGACCGCCGCCGCCCGCCGCTGGCGCCTGCCCGCACGCACCCTCCGTACCCGCGACACCATGGTCGTCGCACCGGACGGCCGCACGGCCACCTACGGCTCGCTCACCGCGACCGCCGCACTCGTCACCCGCCCGGCGGTGTCCAGCAGGCCCAAACCGGCCTCCCGGCACAAGGTGATCGGCAGGCCGACGACCCGGATCGACGCCCGGGACCTCGTCACCGGCAAGGCGCGGTACGCCGGTGACCTGCGGGTGCCCGGCGCGAAGCCGACCGTGGTGGCCAGGCCGCCGACGCTCGGCGGGAAGATCCGCACCCTCGACGACCGGGCGGCCCGCGCCATGCCGGGCGTCCGCGCGGTCGTCCGGGTCGCGGGCGGGGTCGCCGTGGTCGCCGACACCTTCCACCACGCCTTCCAGGCCCGCGACGCCCTGCGTATCACCTGGGCCCCGGGCCCGCTGGCCGCGCTCTCCGACGCCGTCATCAGGTCCCGGCTGCGCGCAGCGGTCCCGCCGCTCGGAGCCGCGCCCGGCGGATCGACGCAGGTGACGGGCGAGTTCGAGTTCGCCTTCGTCAGCCACGCCCCGATGGAGGTGCTGACCACGGTGGCCGACGTCCGCGCCGACCGGGCCGAACTGTGGTTCTCCACCCAGACACCGATGGACGCCCGCGACAGCATCGCCTCGGCGGTCGGACTCCCCGCGTCGAAGGTCAAGGTCCATGTCATGCGCGGCGGCGGCTCGTTCGGCCGACGCCTGAACTACGACTTCGCCCTCGAAGCGGCCCTCGTCTCCAAGGCGGCCCGCCGACCGGTCAAGCTGATGTGGAGCCGAGCCGACGACCTGCGGCACGGCCAGATGCGTGCCGCGACCCACCACCGCGTCAGAGCCAGCCACGCGGGCGGCCGGGTGGTGTCCTTCGTCCACTCGACGGCCTCGGTGAGCGAGTCGTACGAGGGTCTCGCGGCGGCCGGCGGTGCGACCTCGTTGGCCGCACGGCCGGGGCGCGTCCGGGAGGCGGGCCCGCTGCCCAGCGACAGCGGGTTGTACAACTTCGGGCGGCTCGGCGGGGATTCGGGCGGTGTGGAGCTGGCCGCGATACCGCTGGGCGCCTGGCGCTCGGTGGACTCCGGCACGACCCGGACCGTCGAGGAGATCATGGTCGACGAGATCGCCCGCAGCCTCGGCAAGGACCCGGTCGCCTTCCGCCGTACGGTACTTCGCGGCAAGGCCGTGCGTGCCGTGCTCGACAAGGCGGCGTCCGCCGGGAGTTGGGGCCGGACCCTGCCCGCCGGACACGGACAGGGCGTGGCGGTCCACGAGGAGTACGGCTCCTGCGTGGCCTGCCTGATCGAGATCGACGCCACCGACCCGAAGAACCCCCGGGTGACCAGGGCGGTGATGGCGGCCGACGTGGGAACCGCCGTGAACCCGCGAGGACTTGAGGCCCAGCTCATGGGCACCACGATCGACGGCATCTCCACGATCCTGCGGGCCGGCCTGCACATCGACCGGGGCGCCGTCCGCGAGGGCAGCTTCGCCGACTTCCGCTACGCCCGCCAGCGGCACGCGCCCCTCCACTTCGAGGCGCACATCATGCCGTCCAAGGGCGAGCCGGGCGGCGCCGGAGAACTCGGCGTACCGGCCGCCGCGGGCGCCGTCGCCAACGCGTACGCCCGAGCCACGGGCACCAGGCCCCGCCGCTTCCCCCTCACCTTCTGACCGTCCGCCGCCCACCGATCGTCGACCGCCGACCCCGGCGTCACTCCACTCCCCAACTCCGCCCCCGAGAGGTCCCGATGCCCCGCTACACCTTCGTCCTCAACGGCGAGCCGGTCACCGTCGAGGCCCCGGCGGACATGCCGCTGCTGTGGGTGCTGCGCGACCTGCTGCACGTGACCGGACCCAAGTACGGCTGCGGGGTCGGCGTCTGCCGGGCCTGCACGAGCCATCTCGACGGCGCCGAGATCCAGCCCTGCGTCGTCCCGGTCGCCGACTGCGCGGACCGCACGGTCACCACCATCGAGGGGCTGGCCGACGGCGACACCCTGCACCCCGTCCAACAGGCGTGGCTCGACCAGGACGTGGCCCAGTGCGGCTTCTGCCAGCCGGGACAGATCATGGCCGCCGTCGCGCTGCTCCAGCGGACCTCCGAGCCGACCGACGCGGACATCGACGGGATCGAGAACGTCTGCCGCTGCGGCACGTACTGCCGTATCCGCGAAGCCATCAAACAGGCCGCCGCGGACAAAAGCAGGTCGGCCGGTATTGGCGGATAAAGTTCCTCGGTGGCCGATATGGGTATGCTGCACGAGATGATTGATTCGCTCCAGGGTTGATGTGACGTTTCTGCGCGAATTGACCGACCCGGCAGCGGCAAGGATTTTTATAGCACGACACATCGCACGCCGGAGCTGGTTCATACCTTTTCCATTCGGACGAGTGGTGCGCAATCGGCTCGGTTTGTCCGTGAGTTGACCCGGACAGTCCTTTCCCGTCGAGTCGGGGAACAGGAAAATTTCGGGGCCGTGTACTGCATGAATTCGGAAGACTGCGCGGACGAGTTAGTAATCTGGGAAGAGATCGCGGGCCATCGGGAACGGCTCATGCGGCTGGTCCGCCGGCGGCTGCCGAGCGCCCAGGACGCGGAGGACTGCGTCCAGGAGGCGATGCTGCGGGCGGCGGCCCACGACAATCTCGACCGGGACCGGATCGGTCCCTTCCTGACCGCGGTCGCGCTGCGACTGTGTGTCGACCACTACCGCGAACTGGAGCGCAGACGGCGCCTGGTGGGCCGTACCGCGCACGTCAGCAGGCCCGAGCTGCCGGACGAGGACGTGTGCGACGAGGACTTCGGACGCTGGCTGCTGCGCCAGGTCCAGCAGCTGCGGGGCCGCGAGCGCCAGGTCATGCTGGCCCGCGCCGACGGCATCTCCACGATGGAGTTCGCCCGTATGCACCAGATCTCACTGAAGGCGGCCGAGGGCGCGTTCACCCGTGGGCGGGCACGGCTGCGGCTCGTGTGCGCCCAGACGCTGGACGGGGTCGCCGTACATCCCAGGTGACGGACGGCCGAATTCATCCTCGGTTCATGTCCGGCCTCTCGTGAACGACTTCCGGATTACGGGAGTTGAGTCGACAGGGAAGGCAGTTGCAGTGGGCAGGAACAATACACAGGACACGATCAAGGACTTCATCGGCGATATCGCCGACAGTACGAAGAAGGCCTTCGATGACATTCTCGACCGAAGGGACGACTCCCGTGCCGTGGACTGGTTCACCGCGGCCAATCCCTACCAGGCGCTGAACGGATTGCCCGGGGATGTGCTGCGTACCGTCAGCGCGCTCTCCGCGCTCGGCGGGGTCGCCAATCCCGTGGCGGCACTGGCGAACGCAGCCAACGCCGCCGCCGGAATCGGCCCCGCCAATCCGCTCGCCGCGCTGACCGGCGCCGCTCCCAACCCGCTGGCCGCGCTGGCCGGCGCGGCCCCGAACCCCCTCGCCGCACTCGCGGCCGGGGGCGTGAACCCGCTCGCGGCGCTGGGCGGCGGGGGCGCGAATCCGCTGGCCGCGCTCGGACAGGTGGCGGGCGGAGCCGCGTCCGCCGCGTCCGGGGCGGCGGAGATGGCGGAGGGACTGGCGGCCCTGCCACGGCAGATCGCCCAGCTCTCCGAACTCGTCGCGAACCTGGTCGGCGTGCTGGAGAGCGTCCAGGGAGTCGCCGGAGCGGTTTCCGGCGCCGGCAGCCGGCCCTCGGCGGCACGCAAGAGCTGACGCGGGGTGCATGACGGCGGGGCGGGGCCGGACCCGCCCCGCCGGTCTCGGGAGACGCAGCACACACAGAAGGTCGTGACACATGGGCAGTGCCCTGCTCGGCAACCGGCTCCGGCTGGTCGTGAAGGTCCTGGGAGGTCTCGCCGCCGAGGAGGCGGGCCGACTGGCCCGGGACCGCCGCCGCACCCGGCGCGGAACCGGCGCGGAGCCCCCCGAGGACGGCGTGGACGGCGAGGACGGCGGCGACGACACCCGGCGGGCCAGAGCCGTACGGCACGCGCTCGAAAGCCTCGGCCCCTTCTACGTGAAGCTCGGGCAGATCCTCTCCACCCGCCCCGACATGGTCCCGGCGTCGATGATCGCCGAGCTGCAGAACCTGCACGACCAGGTCGACGTGCAGCCCTTCACCGTCTTCGAACCCGTCCTGCGCGAACAGCTCGGCCCCGACTGGAAGCGCCGCTTCGACGACATCGACACCGTACGACCGCTCGGCGCGGCCTCCCTCGCCCAGGTGTACCGGGTCACCCTGCCCGGCGGGCGCCCGGCCGTGGTGAAGGTGCAGCGGCCCGGCATCCGGGACGCGGTCCGCGCGGACATGGCCCTGATGCGCAGGGCGTCCCGGATCGTCGCCCGCACCGCGCCTCGCTTCAACGAGGTCATCGACATGGAGGCGATGCTCGGCTCGATCTTCGACGCCATGGAGCCGGAGCTGGACTTCACCGGCGAGGCCCGCAACATGGACGAGGCCCGCGAACACATCCGCCGCTATCCGACCCTCGCCGTGCCCCGGGTCGTCCACGCGACCCCCAAGGTACTGATCCAGTCGCTCGCCCCCGGTACCTCCGTACGGCACCTGGACCGGGGCGAGTTCAGTGACCGCGAGCGCACGGACATCGGCAAGGACCTGCTGCGTTTCATGTACCGGGGCTACTTCGTCGACCGCATGTTCCACGCCGACCCGCACGCCGGGAACGTCTTCGCGCTGCCCGGCGGCCCGGCCACGCTCATCGACTGGGGCATGATCGGCCGCCTCGACCGCCGTACGAGCCTGCAACTCCTGCCCCTCCTCATGGCGTTGGCCCAGAACGACGGCCACGGACTCGCCTGGGCCTGGGCCGACATGGGACGTGTCACGCCGTGGTCCAACCTGCCCGCGTTCGCCGCCGACATGGCCGCGCTGGTGCCCAAGGTCGCCACCGCCTCGCTGGCGGACATCAACTTCGGGGTGTCCCTGACGACCGTCCTGGAGAAGGCGACCAAGCGGGGCATCGGCTCGGCGCCCGCGATCTCCCTGCTGGGCAAGTCCTTCGCCAACCTGGAGGGTTCGGTGCGCTGCCTCGCTCCGGACATCGCCCTCTCGGAGGTCTTCCGGGCGGAGGCCCGGGGCATCGTCATGGCCCTGCTGCGCGAGTACTTCTCCCTCGACCAGGCGGCCCGCAACACCATGGACCTCCTGTCCTTCGCGGTGTCCGCCCCCGAGCAACTGCGCAGTGTCCTCTCCGACGCGGCGGGCCGGCAGTTCGCGCTCCAGCTGCACGAACCGCACACTCCGGCCGGGATGGGCGGGCAGCGGCCCTGGACGCCCTCGCGCGGCCTGCTGGCCCTCGGCGCCGCCGCCCTCCTCTTCGACCGCCGCCGCCCGTCCCACTGACCGGCGGGTCAGCCCGCCCGCCGCGCCACGTCGTCCAGCGACTCCGCGAGGGTCGTGAGGAAGAGCCCCACCTCTTCGTCGCCGACGATCGCGGGCGGGGTCAGGCGCAGCACCCGCGAGGCGTTGAGGGAGTGGTTCACCAGGACGCCCCGGCCGACGAGTTCGAGGATCAGCTCACCCACGGCCCGCTCCTCGGCGAACTCCAGCCCGATCAACAGCCCACGCCCGCGCACCTCCTGGACCAGCCCGCCGGTGTACGGCGCGCACACCGCCCGTACGCCCGCGAGCAGTTGCTCCCCGAGCCCGCGCGCCCGGGCGACGACGTCCTCCCGGGCCAGCGCGTCGACGGCGGCCCGCGCCGCCGCACAGGCGATCGGCGAGGCGGCGAAGGTGGAGGTGTGGAGGTAGGGGTCACGGGAGAACGGCCCGTACGCCGCGTCCGTCGCGACCATCGCCGCGACGGGCACGACCCCGCCGCTCAGCCCCTTCCCGACGAGGAGGACGTCCGGCGTGACCTCCCCGGCCTGCTCGACGCCCTCCTGCCCCTCCCCGTCCAGCCCCCACCACGAGCCCAGCCGCCCGAGCCCCGTCTGGATCTCGTCGACGATCAGGAAGGCGCCGTACGCCCGGCACAGCCGGCTCACCTCCGCCAGATAGCCCGGCGGCGGAATCCGTACGCCTCCCTCGCCCTGCACCGGCTCGACGATCACACAGGCCCGTTCACCGAGCGCGCCGAGCACCGCCGCCAGGGCCTCCGGGTCGCCGTACGGGACGACATGGCTGTCCGGGAGCAGCGGGCGGAACGGCTCCTGGTACTTGGCGTTGGCGGTGGCGGAGAGGGCGCCCAGGGTCTTGCCGTGGTAGCCGCCCGCCGTGCTGACCAGCGCGGTGTGCCCATGGGTGCGGGCCAGCTTCAGGCCCGCCTCGGTCGCCTCCGCACCGGAGTTGACGAAGTGCACCCGGTCGAGACCGGCCGGCGTACGGGCGGTGAGCGCCTCGGCGGCCCGGGCCGCGACCGGCTCCAGGAAGACCCGGGAGGCCAGCGGATGGGCATCGATCTGGCAGTGCACGGCGGCCGTCACGGCGGGGTGCCGGTGGCCCAGGATGAAGACCCCGTACCCGCCGAAGTCCAGGTAGCGGTGGCCGTCGTCGGTGAAGATCCACGCCCCGTCGGACGCCGTCTCCAGCATCCCGCCGAGCACGCCGCCCATGACGGCACGGCCGGAGGAGAGATGCTCGCGGTAGAGGTGGGTGACATGGGCGCGGCTGTCGGTGTCCGGGAGTGTCGTCGGCAGCTCGATCGGAACGCTGGTCAAGACGCCAACTCCCTTGCCTGGAATGTCTCTTGAGCTGTCGGTGCTGCGGTGACCGGCTGGACGAGCTGCCGTCCGCGCATCCCGCCGGGCCGGGCCGACCAGGCGACCAGATTGCGCACCAGGGCCTCGCGCAGCTCCTCCTTGGACACCGCCCGGCCGCAGTGCGGGGTGCCGAGCGACGACTCGAAGGGGAGGGCCCGCTGGAAGACCAGCAGCAGTTCGGCGTACGTGTGGAAGCGGCGCCGGAGCGACTCCGGGAAGGTCGGTCCCTCGATCAGCGGCAGCAGCAGCCGGTGCACCGACTCCAGCGGAATCAGCCGGGGCGGATGCGGCCGGGGTCCGTACCGCTCGGCGAACTCCAGGCAGGTGTCGATGACTTCGGTCTGCAGGAGCACCTCCGAACCGGCCGTCAGCCAGTACTCGCCGCCGGTGACCCCGCCGCGCATCAGGTCGCCGACCGCACGGGCGACGAGATCCTGCGGCACCATGTCGATCCGCGATTCCGGGCCGCCCGGCATGACCGGGACCTGACCCTTGACGATGGCCCCGAGCGCCCGCGTCAGCCCCTGCATCCCGGCGATCCGGCCGGTCACCGAGTCGCCCATCACCACCGACGGCCGCATGATCACCCCGGGCACCGGCGCCTCCCGTACCGCCTGTTCGGCGTCCTGCTTCGAGGCGAGATAGGCGGCGGCGCCCGGGAAACGCTCCTGTTCCTCCGGGGCGAGCGGGTTGGCGACGAAGGCGGTGCTCATGTGGAAGAAGGGCGCCCCGGCGAGGGCCGCGAGGTCGAGCATCGTGCGGGTGCCGTCGAGATTGGCGCGGCGGATCAGGTCGGGCTCCCACTGCCAGTTGGTGGCGGCGGCGGAGTGCAGCACGACGTCCACCTCGGCGGCGAGTCGAATGAACTCCGGCCCGGACATGCCGAGTTGGGGCTCCATCAGGTCGGCGCGGAACTCCCGCACCCCCGGTTCGTGCACCGGGGTGCGATGACGAAGACAGACGATGCGGAAGTCGGGCCGCAGCTCGTCGATCAGGGCTCTGCCGAGGACTCCGGTGCCGCCGGTGAGCAGGACGGTGGGCCGGGTGCCGGGTCGTGATGGAGGCATGGCGAAGTTCCCCTCGGTCGGGTGAGCGGTGAGCGGTGAGTGGTGCGATGCGGTTCGCGTCGGGTCGTGCGGCGCGCTGGGCCTCGTACGAAGAGGTCTGTACGGAAGGCCGGGAGAGGGGTTCAGGCGACCGTCAGCGGTGCCTCGGCCAGATACGCGGCCAGCGGGCCCGTCATCCGGGAGCGCGACGGCGGGTGCAGGGCGAGGCCGTTGACGCAGGCGGCGAGGTAGCCGACCTCGTCCGAGGTCATGAAGCCGGTGCCGCCGAGGAGTTCCACCGCGCGCGGGACGGTACGGGCCAGGGTGTCCTGCACGCTGTAGCGGACGTACAGGGAGTCGGCGAGCGCGGACTCGTCGGGGGCTCCCTCGTCCACCCGGCGGGCCAGGCCCTCCACGGCGGCCATCGCGCCCTCCGTCTCCACCACCAGCCGCACCCGCTCGCCCTCGGGCACCCGCTCGTCACGCAGCACCCGCTCCACCAGGGCGCTCGCGGCACCGAGATAGCTGCCGGTCATCAGCAGCTCGAACCAGACGAGCCCGGCCGTCTGCACCTCGTCGAGCCGGGCCCCGGCCGGGGACGCGGTGCGCACCAGCAGTTCCGGCGGCACGAGGACGTCGTCCAGCGTGACCTGGTCGCTCTCGGCGCCCGCGAGGAAGCTGCTCGCCCAGAAGTCGCTGACGCTCAGCCCCTCCGTCTCGGCGGGCACCAGCGCGACGGCCAGTTCCTCGCCGTCGCCGTCCTCGCAGGGCACCATCACGCTGGCGGTGAGCAGATCCATCGACCGGGCGAGGCTGCACGGCCGTTTCACGCCGGTGATGCGTACGCCCTCGGCGGTCACCGTCGCGGACATGGCGGGGGAGAGGATGCCGGTGCCGCTGCGGCCCTCCGCGAAGCCGGACGCCATCAGCCGGTTGTCGGCCGCGACCCCCTGCACGAGCATCCACTCCAGGCCCTCGCCGCCGCCGGACTCGCTGAGCCCGACCAGCGTCGCCATCGAGAAGTGGTGCATGGTCGTCGCCACGGCCAGCGACGGCGACCGGCTGCCCAGCGCCCGCTGCACCCGCACCGCTTCGAGGGCGGTGGCGCCCCGCCCCTGGAGGGCCGTCGGCGCCAGCAGCCCGGGCCCGCCGCACTCCCGGAACAGCCCGATCCCCGGACTCGCCGGGCTCTCCAGCGTCATCAGCGGCAGGGCCCGCAGCCCCTCGTCGAGGCCGGGCAGCAACTTGGTGAGGGCCGCGCGCTCGCGCTCCAGGAATCTCATGTCGTCCCCTGCTTCCTTGGTCCTCGGCTGCCATAAGCGCTTCGTTTCTCTCTTCACGAGCTTTACGAGCCCACCGCGAGGACCCCTCGGCACCGTCCGACGTACGAGACGCCCTTGACGTGCGCGTCGGCCCGATCGACACTCCCCATGGGAATCCTAGTGAAAAGGTAGGGAAACGTGATGAGCGTGGAGTCGAACGCCAGTCGGGTGGTCTTCGCACCCCGGCCGACCCCGCTGCTGACCTCCCGCCGCCACATCGACCTCCAGCGCCTCCGCAGCGCCATCAGCCTTCTGAGCTGAGCCCGGCCGGTCGACGGGAACTTGACGACAGGCCCTGGCAGCCGGACCGACGAGCCCGACTACGCCTTCCGCCGCGCGTACGTCTGCGCACCACATCCTGGGGAGACTCATGACCGTCACACCACTGGCCGCCACCTCCGCACGCCCCGCCCCGGCCTTCCGCGGCCGGCTCGGCCGGGACGCGCGCAGCGGCCACTACGCCGTGCCGCGCCGCTACCGCCTCCACCTGTCCTCGGCCGACCCCGACTGTCTCCGGATCGCCGTCACCCACAGCCTGCTCGGCCTCGCCGCCGCCTGCCCCGTGACCGAGCTGCCCGCCGTGCCCGACGCACCCGGCGGCGAACACTCCGCACTGCGCCCGCTGTACGAGGCGAGCGCGCACCGCTACTCCGGCGCCGCGACGGTGCCGGTGCTCAGCGACGACTGGTCGGGCCGGATCGTCAGCACGCACACCCCGGACATCCTGCGCGACCTGGCCCGGCACTTCGGCGGCGGCCGGCCCGCCCTCTACCCGTGCGGTCTGGAGGGCGAGATCGAGGCGGTCGAGCGACTCTGCGCCCAGAGCATCGACGCCGCCGCCCAGCGAGCCGGAGCGACCGACACCGAGGACGACGACCGCGCCGACGCACTCGCCTCCCTGCTGCGCACACTGGGCTCACTGAACGCCCGGCTCGCCGCGGACGAGTACCTCCTGGGCGAGCAACTGACCGCGGCGGACGTGGAGTTGTGGGTCAGCCTGGTACGCCTGGACACCGTGCACCGCTGGCACCTGGACGCGGCTGCCGTGCACCGCATCGCGGACCACCCGGCCCTGTGGGCATACGCCCGCCGCCTCGCCGCCCACCCGTCCTTCGGCCCCCACCTCGACCTCGACGCCATCGCCCGCCGCCACCACGCCGACTGCCGGGGCCTGGAGGCCGCGGGCGCCGCCGTGCAGATCCTGGACTGGGCGGCCTACGCCTCGCGTTCCGCCGGGTAGCCGCCCGGTGGGTGGTCGGTTCGCCGGTTGCGGGCCCGGTGGGGGCTGGTCACGCCCACGCGGTTGCCGGGCCCTCGCTTCGACTGTGGCGGTGTTCATCCGGCCGTCACAAAAGATCGGAACACACCGGGTTTGTGCCTTGTTGACCACATCGTGCTGAAGGCCATCCCTTCTTCGTACGGTCGCTCAGGAAGGCGTCATCTTCGTGTCCTCGTCACTTTCTCCACTGCACCTGGCCGTCGCCCTGGACGGCGCCGGCTGGCACCCCGCCGCCTGGCGTGAGCCCGTCGCCCGGCCGGGGGAGCTGTTCACCGCCCGGTACTGGGCCGACCTGGTCGCGGAGGCCGAGCGCGGCCTGCTCGACTTCGTGACCATCGAGGACGGCCTGGGCCTGCAGTCCTCGCATCCCATCGAACTGGACGGCCGCGCTGACCAGGTCCGGGGCCGACTGGACGCGGTCCTGATCGCGGCCCGTGTCGCTCCGCTGACCCGGCAGATAGGCATCGTCCCGACGGCCGTCACCACGCACACCGAGCCGTTCCACCTGTCCAAGGCCATCGCCACGCTCGACTACGTGAGTTCCGGTCGCGCGGGTCTACGAGTCCAGATCAGCGCCCGCCGGAACGAGGCCGCCCACTTCGGCCGCCGTACGATCCCGCACCTCGACCCGGTGAACGACCCGCACGCCTGGGAGACGGTCGGTGACCTCTTCGACGAGGCGGCTGACTACGTGGAGGTGGTGCGTCGGTTGTGGGACAGCTGGGAGGACGACGCGGAGATCCGGGATGCGGCGACGGGGCGTTTCATCGACCGGGAGAAGCTGCACTACATCGACTTCGAGGGCCCGCACTTCCGTGTGAAGGGCCCCTCGATCACCCCGCGCCCGCCGCAGGGCCAGCCGGTCGTGACGGCACTGGCGCACGAGACCATTCCGTACCGGCTGGTGGGCCGCGCGGCCGATGTCGGGTACGTGACGCCTTTCGACGCCGGCCAGGCGCGTGCGATTGTCGCGGAGATCCGGAGCGAGCAGGCGGCGGCCGGGCGTGCCGGTGAACTCGTGCATGTCTTCGGTGACTTGGTCGTCTTCCTCGATGACACGACGGCTGCGGCCGAGGCTCGTCGGGAGCGCTTGGATGGGCTGGCCGGGTACGAGTACAGGAGTGATGCCCTGATCTTTGCGGGTACGGCGGTGGAACTGGCCGATCTGCTGCAGGAGTTGGCGTCGGCCGGGCTGTCCGGCTTCCGCCTGCGTCCCGCTGTCGCCGGGCACGATCTCCCGGCGATCACTGGGAAGTTGGTGCCTGAGTTGCAGCGTCGGGGTGTGTTCCGGCAGTCGTACGAGGCCGACACTCTGCGTGGGCTGCTGGGGCTGTCCCGTCCCGCCAACCGCTATGCCGCTGTCTGAGCGGGAAGGATTCTCCGAGATCATGAGCAAGCCGCTGAAGCAGGTCCACCTGGCCGCGCACTTTCCCGGTGTCAACAACACCACCGTGTGGAGTGATCCGAAGGCCGGCAGTCATATCGAGTTCAGCTCCTTCGTGCATTTCGCGCGGACGGCGGAGCGGGCGAAGTTCGATTTCCTGTTCCTGGCCGAGGGGCTCAGGTTGCGGGAACAGGGCGGGAAGATCTACGACTTGGACGTCGTCGGCCGCCCCGACACCTTCACGATCCTGACCGCGCTCGCGGCCGTGACGGAGCACCTCGGTCTGACGGGGACGATCAACTCGACGTTCAACGAGCCGTACGAGGTGGCGCGGCAGTTCGCGAGTCTGGATCATCTGTCCGACGGGCGGGCGGCGTGGAATGTGGTCACGTCGTGGGATGCGTTCACGGGGGAGAACTTCCGGCGGGGCGGGTTTTTGCCGCAGGACGAGCGGTACTCGCGGGCGAAGGAGTTCCTGCAGACCACGAGCGAACTGTTCGACTCCTGGCGCGGGGACGAGATCCTCGCCGACCGGCAGACGGGCACCTTCCTGCGGGATGCGAAGGCGGGCGCCTTCGTCCACTCGGGCCGGCATTTCGACATCGAGGGCCAGTTCAACGTTCCCCGCTCGCCGCAGGGCCGGCCGGTGATCTTCCAGGCGGGTGACTCCGACGAGGGCCGCGAGTTCGCCGCCTCCACCGCCGACGCCATCTTCAGCCGGTACGCCACGCTCAAGGAGGGCCAGGAGTTCTACACGGACGTCAAGGGCCGCCTCGCCAAGTACGGCCGCCGTGCTGACCAGTTGCTGATCCTGCCCGCCGCGAGCTTCGTCCTCGGTGAGACGGACGCGGAGGCGGAGGAACTGGCCCGGGAGATACGCCGACAGCAGGTCAGCGGGGCCACGGCCATCAAGCACCTGGAGTTCGTGTGGAACCGTGACCTGTCCGCGTACGACCCGGAGGGTCCGCTGCCGGACATCGACCCGGATCTCGGCGAGCACACGGTCTCGCGGGGCCGGGCGCAGGTGCGCATGTACCGCGACCCGCTGGCGACCGCCCGCGAATGGCGCGAGCGTGCCGAGGCCAACAACTGGTCCATCCGGGACCTGGTGATCGAGACCGGCAATCGCCAGAACTTCGTGGGCACCCCGGCCACGGTCGCCGCCACCATCAACGACTACGTCCAGGCCGACGCCAGCGACGGCTTCATCCTCGTCCCGCACATCACGCCCGGGGGACTGGACACCTTCGCGGACACGGTGGTCCCGCTGCTGCAGGAGCGGGGCGTCTTCCGCACCGAGTACGAGGGCACCACCCTCCGCGACCGCCTCGGCCTCGCCCACCCCGATGCCGAGCCGGTGGGGGAGCGGGCCGCTTCCTGACGGGCTGTCTCCTGACGGGCTGCCTCCGGACGGACTGACGTGCTGCCCGACCGGTCGTCGGGCATGGCGTGGTCGAGGACGTCACCCTCCCCCATGAAGGTGACGTCCTCGACCGCTCCCCCGGGAGCCCGAAGGTGGTCTGATTCGTCCGCGTCGGCCGTCATGCGCTGGTCTCTGCCCCCAGCATCACCAGCACATGACGGC
Source organism: Streptomyces geranii (assembly GCF_002954775.1). Taxonomy (GTDB): domain Bacteria; phylum Actinomycetota; class Actinomycetes; order Streptomycetales; family Streptomycetaceae; genus Streptomyces; species Streptomyces geranii. Next base: position 202,946 of record NZ_PJME01000006.1, on the reverse strand, counting down.
CGTTTCCCCCGATCCCCACGTGGAGTAGAGCCTGACGCGGACGAAGTATTGGCGGCCCTTGACGAGCCGAACCCTGACGTGGGCGTTGTGCGGGGTGCCGCCGTCGTCCTCCGCGGAGAGGTAACGGGGCTCGCCGTCGATCTCCTCGAAGACCGCGACGACCGTGTCGCTCTCCCCGAAGGTGCCCACGGTGTAGTCGCGGGTCTCCGGCGGTGCGATACCGAAGTCGGCCTGCTCGCCCGCGCCGAGCCGCAGCGGAGCGGACCGGAACGGCACCAGTTCGGCCGGCCTGCCCGTGCCCGTCGGCGGATACCAGCGGAGCACGAACTCCTTGTCGGCCGGGGAGAGCGTCCCCGGAGGCACGACCCCGGACCGGAACTCCTCCGGCTCCAGGATCAGCCCCGCCGAGAACGGGTACTCCATGATCGACAGCGGGTCCCAGACGGAGCCGTTGACCTCGTCCGGGTCGAGCTTGCGCAGGATGTTGAAGTACGTCTTGTCGCGGCCCCAGAAGTTCGGCGGCCCCGCCAGGTCGTCGTAGACCGCCTCGTCGTCCCAGTGGATGCCGGCGAAGGGGTTCTGGTGCTCGTGCAGCAGGCCCAGGGCGTGCCCGATCTCGTGCAGGGCCGTCGCGCGTTCCCCCGGCGCGGTCAGGTCCCACCCGAAATTCATCGTGCGCCGCCCCAGGCCCACCGACAGTGCGTCCCGCCCGACCGTGGAGTACGAACCGTCACCGGTCTGGAACCCGATGCGCAGTTCGGCCTCCGAGCGGTCGCGCACCTCCACGAAGGACAGCCCGATCCCCAGGTCGAGCCACTCCCGGAAGCAGTCACGGACGACGTCGCGCTGTGCCTCGGCGCCGACCCATGACTGCCACCGGGTCTCCCCGGTCCCCGGCAGGGGGATGACCGAGCCGTCGCTGTCCCGGTCGAAGAAGTAGTAGTGGAGCACGGTGCCGTTCACCCACATCAGGCGCCCGGAGAGGAGCGCACTGAGCCGCTCGGCCGGCAACCCCGGGGCGAACGTGGGGGCCGGTTGCTGCGGGAGTGAGCACAACCGTGCGTTCATGGGAACAGAGTGCAGCTCAGAGGCGGTCGGGCGCCTGAGTCGGGGGCTACTCAAGTCGGTGTGTATCAAAGCTGAGTAGCCCGGCTCTTGTACAACGTGATGACTTTCGAACGGGACGCGAAGACCCTCGAACTGCCCTGGCCGTTCACCGGCCGGGAGGGCGAACTGGAGCTGCTCCGCCACTCGCTGGCGGGCGAACGGCACGGTGTCGTGGTGACGGGCCCCGCCGGACACGGCAAGACCCGGCTCGTCACGGAGGCGGTCCGGGGCACCGACTGCGCCAAGGTGAGCGGCACGCCGGAGACCCGGGACATCCCCTTCGCCGCGTTCGCCCACCTCCTCCCGGAGGAGGTGTCCCTGCACCGCGCGGTCCAACTCCTCTCGGGCGTACGGACCTTGCTGGTCGACGACGCCCATCTGCTGGACGACTCCTCGGCCGCCCTGGTCCACCAGCTGGCGGTGCACGGCCGCACCCGCCTGCTGGTGGTGGCGACGGACGGCGCCCAGGCACCCGGCGCGGTGTCGCGCCTCTGGACGGGCGAAGTCCTGCCCCGGCTGCCCCTGAAGCCGCTGCCCCGCGAGGAGACCGCCCAGCTGATCGCCGCCGGCGCCGGAAGCCCGGTCGAACCCCTCACCGCCCGCCGACTGCACCACCTCTGCCAGGGCGACCTGCGCCTGCTGCGCGACTTGGTCGGCGCGGTCCGGGAACGCGGCGAACTGACCCTTGCCTCGGACGAGTTGATGTGGCGGGGCCCGGTCCCGGTGACACCGGCGGTACGCGAACGGGCGGGCGAGGCACTGCTGAACCGCGCCACCACCGAGGAACGGGACACGCTGGACCGCCTGGCATTCAGCGAACCCCTCCCGCTGTCCCTGGCCACCCTGCCCTTGGGGACCCTGGAGAGCCTGGAGGCCGACGGCCTGATCCGGGTGGACGCCGAGTCCGAGGTCCGCCTGGCCCACCCCCTGCACGGCCCTGTGCTGCGCGCGAGCGCGGGCCAACTCCGGGCGAGGCGCCTGTCCCGCACCCCGGCTGAGTGCGCGGCGGCGCTGACCGCGGAGCAGGCGGAACTGGCCGACCGGATCGAGCGCACGGACGTCCAGGACCAGGCGGGCCCGGTAGGGGACTGGCTCGCGTCCGAACAGGCGGTACCCGCCTCCTACGCGACCGTCCGCTCCCGCTTCGCCCGACTGCGCGGCGAACTCCGCGAGGCCCTGTCCTGGGCCAGGGAGGGCCTGCGAGGCACCCCGGACGACCCGTCCTGCCGTACGGAACTGGCGCTGGCGTCAGCCCAGTTGGGCGAGGCGTCCCCCGGCCGGGCGACCACGTGGCAGCGGGCGGCGGACGGCGACATCGCGGGAGCGCTGCGGTCGGCGACGGCCCCCGAGGACAGGGGCGAGGGGGAGGCGTACGTCCTGTACGACGCCGTACGCCTGGGCGCCCCGCACCTGGTGGCGGACCGACTGGCCCAACTGCCGCCCGAGGAGGCGGAACCCCTGGCCCGGCACGCGGACGCCCTGGTCCGCCAGGACGGCCCCGCCCTGGACCGCGCCGCCGAACTCCTGGAGCGCAGGGGCCTGTTGCTCTTCGCCGCCGAGGCACACGCCCAGGCGGTCCCGGTGCACCGCGACCCGCGCGCGGCCCGCAGATCCCGCTCCCGGGCGATGACCCTGGCCCGCCGCTGCCAGGGCGCCCGCACCCCGGCCCTGTCGGGCCTGGTCCTGGGCGAACTCACCGCCCGCCAACTCCAGATCGTCACCCTGGCGGCAGCTGGCCTGACCAACCGAGAAATCGCCGACCGCCTGACCCTGTCGATCCGCACGGTGGGAAACCACCTGTACAGCGCGTACACCCGCCTCGGCGCCAACGACAGGGCGGCCCTGCCCTGGCTCCTGGAGGAGCCCCGGGCGGCACAGCCGGCGTGACGGACGGCTGAGGCGAGTCGGGGCTGCCCGGGTCCGGCCGGGCAGCCCCGCGGGGCCCTCGACCGCGTCGTCGCCCGGCACCGCGTCCAGCCCGCGTTCCGGGTGACCGCGGGCAAGGAGCCACGGCCACCCACCCCCGCCCCACGCCCACCCACTTCGCCTCCGGCACGGAACCCGCTCGATGAACCGAGCGCCACCCCGATCCCGCCCAAGCCGCCCCGACCCCCGCTCAAGCTCCCGGCCAGGGTCCGCTCAGGCCGACCCGAACGCCGAGAACGCCCACCCCGTCGCCTGATGCGTCGCGTCGCTCGGCAGTGCCGCGCGGGCGTCTCGCAGGGCCTCCGCCAAGGAGAGGCCCGCGCTCAGGCCCTTGTGGAGGGCCAGCATCAGGGGGACCACCGCCGCGTCGTTGACCGGTGCGCTGCTCGCCACCACGCCCGCCGTGCCCAGGGGGAGCAACGCCGTGACCAGGCCCAGGAGTTCGTCCGCGCCCACCGTCGCCAGACGGCCGGTGTCGCAGCTGGAGAGGATGATGCGGTACGGGCTGCGGCCCAGGCGTTCGAAGTCGTGCACGATCAGCGGGCCGTCGGCCATGCCCAGCGACGAGAACAGGGGGCTGTCCGCGCGGAAGGTGCCGTGGGCCGCGATATGGGCCAGCGCGGCGCCGTCCAGGGCGTCAAGTACCGCCGGGACCCGCGCGCCCTCGTGCTCCAGGACCGTCGGTCTGCCGTACCGGTCGACCAGGTCGGGGACCTCCGCCCCGCCGCTCGCCAGGCCCGGACCCCGTACGAGGACGTGCCGGCCGCCCGGCGGAGGGCCGGTCTCCTGGGCGCGGAGCCAGCTGCTCGCCGACGGGGACACACTGAGCACCCGCTCCCGCAGGGACGGGAGTAGCGCCCAGGGCACCCGGTGCAGGCGGCCAGGCGGGACCACGACCACCGGGCCGGTGCCCAGGTGCGGTACCGCCGCGCCCAGCAGCAGCCGCTCCAGCTTGCGGCCCGATGCCTCCAGGAGCGGCAGCCTGCCCTCGGCCCCCGGGTGCGCGAGCCGGCGGAGTGCCGCCTGGACGTGCTCGGCCTCCGTCACCGCGTCCGCCAGCAGGCCCGCCTCGAAGCGGCGCACCCGGCCCTCGCCGCACAACAGCACCTGCACCTGGCCGTCGACGACCGCGATCTCGATCAACCGCCCGCCGCTGCCCAGCCGTTCGAGCAGCCGGGCCGGGTCGAAGCGCTGCCCGTCGCCGCCGGACCCGCCACGAATGTGCAGGGTGCGGGAGCGCACCTCCTTTTCCAGGCGCCGCTGTTCGCGCTCAAGGGCCGGCACCGGGCGGCCGTCGACCCGGGCCTCCTCCGCGCGCGCGGCGATCTCCCGGAACGCGGTGAGGCTCCGTACGAGCGCCGGGTCGTCCGGCGGCCGGGCGGGCGGCGCCGACAGGACCGTCGCCCGCCACCGCTCGCTCCACACCAGCAGCCGCCGGGGACCACCGGACTCCAGGGACGCCCGCTGCGCGAGGGCCGCCAGCTCGGCGCCCTGCGCCGTCGCCCGGGCCCGCAGTTCCGACGCGCCCAGCGTGGTCCGGTGGTCGTCCAGTACCGCCAGCCCCCGCCGGCACGCCTCCAGCACACCCCGCCCGGAACCGGCCGCCTCCGCGCGCAGCGCCTGCGCCGCCCAGCCCGTCATCCGCGCCAGCGGCGGACCGACCCGCCGGCTGCGGGCGGCCACCCGCAGATGCTTCTCCGCGTCCTCCGTCCACCCCAGCGCGAGGGCGATCCGCCCCGCGAGCAGCGACGCCTCAGGCGCGGACGGCGAACCGAACGCGGCGAGCCGGTCGGCCAGCGCCGCCGCGTCCGCGACCAGCCGCCCCGATTTCCGCCCGGTCGCGACCCGCGCCTCGATCAGCACCAGCCGGGCATGCGCCTCCCACCAGCTGCGCCGCTGCCCCGCGAACAGGCGTACGGCCACGGCCGCGCGGGCGATCGCGGTGTGCGGATCGTCCGCGAGCCGCGCCGCCTTCGCGGCGGTCAGCAGCAGCTCCGCCTTACGGGTGCTCTGCCCGCCGATCCCGTCCAGCACGGCGAGCGCCGCATCGGCCTCCGCGACCGCCTCGGGGGCGAGCCCGGCCGCCATCAGCACCTCGCAGCGCCGGATGTAGAACACGAAGATCGGCGTACCCAGCCGGGCGTACCGCTCGGCCGCCTCGTCGAACAGCCGCAGCGCCGCCGGAATGTCGCCCGCGCGGAACGCGGCCAGCGCCCGGCTCTCCACGACGTCCGCCTTGTCGTGTTCCTGGCCGGTGGTGTCCCACATCTGCTCGGCGGCAGTGAAGTCGGCGTCCGCCCGCTCCGGGCGCCCCAGCGCCAGATGCACGGTCGCCCGCAGGGTCAGCGCCCGTGCCGTCCAGATGGTGTCGTCCGCCTGCCGCAGCACCGGAATCGCCCGCCGTACGTCGTCCAGCGCCTCACGGTGATGCCCCAGCACCCACCACGCGTACGCCCGCCGGTACAGCACGCGCGCGCGTGTATGCCCCGTACCCCGGTCGACCCCTTGCTCGAACGCCTCCAGGCCCTGCCGGGTACGGCCCGCGTGCACCAGCGCCACCCCGAGCGTGCCGAGGACGTCCGCCTCGCGCTCCGCGGAACCCGCGTCCGCCGCCAGATCGCGAGCGCGCCGCAGATGACGCAGGGCCACGCGCATGTCGCCGAAGTCCCGCTGCCACAGACCGATCACCTGATGGGCGACAGACGCGTGCAACGGCGTCGGATCGTCGCCGAGGACGGTCTCCGCCCGAGCGAGCGCGTCCTTCGGGCGGGCGAACACCATCGGCAGAAGTTCCAGAACCGTGTCGCTTCCCGCAGTCACTCAACGGATGGTAGTGCTCCGCGCCTCTCGTCACACAGGTTTGGCCATGGATAACTCGCTGTCCATCGCTGATCGATCCCTGTATCAAGAAACATGCCGCGGCCCCTGTATCACGCGGCGGCCCTGTTGCTCTCCATATCGGCAACAAAGGCAAGAGGGGATCGGTTCAAGGGGGAGGACATTCCATGGCACCGCAGCGTTTCCAGGAGCAGTTCGACCACATCCAGCGCTCCATGCCCGGCGTCGAGCTGGCGATGGGGCCGGACGACGCGGCCGAGTTCATCTACGAGAAGGGCGTCGTCCTCGCGCGTGACGGCGAGGAGGCGCGGATCGTCGAGGACACCGTCCGCGCGCACTTCACGACGTTCGCGGGACTGACCGCCGACGAGGTCCGCCGGGACAGCCCGGAGACCAACCGCTCGGGCATCACCCGCATCCGCGTGGGCGACCCCGCCCGGGGCGACCGGCGCGGCGACCGCGCGGTGGCGGGCGCGCTGCGCGCCCTCCGGGAGACCGAGGGCAACGCCCGTCGGCGCCTGGTCAGCCGCAACCACGTGGTGCACATCGCCCCCGTCAACGCCTGCCCCGGCGACGAGCCCGTCCCCGTCCCGAACAGCGCGGGCCCCAACCCGACGCTCGCCGAGAGCGGTTACGACGAGGACAGCGCCGTGGGCGTCCTCGTCATCGACACCGGCCTCATGCACGACTACGCCTCCTACCCGGCCATGGCCCACGTCCAGGGCGACACCCAGATCGACGAGTGCGACGCGAACGGCGTGCTCCAGCAGTACGCCGGACACGGCACGTTCATCTCCGGGCTCGTCGCGGCCGTCGCCCCCAACACGAACATCGTCTCCCGCAACACCCTCAACGACGCGGGCGCCATCCTGGAGTCCGAGTTCGGCGACAAGCTCTTCGAGGCCGTCGAGCGCGACGGCTGGCCAGCCCTGATCAGCCTCTCCGCCGGCACGTCGAACGGCAGCTCGGAGGGCCTGCTCGGCCTCACCGCGTTCATGGAGGCACTCCGCGAGCAGCCGCGCACCCTGCTGGTCGCCGCCGCCGGGAACAACGCCAGCGCCACCCCCTTCTGGCCCGCCGCCTACGCCGACAAGCCCGAGTACGCGCAGTCGGTGCTCTCCGTCGGCGCCCTGCGCAGCGACGGCGAGTTCGGCGCCTGCTTCAGCAACCACGGCCCCTGGGTGAAGGTCTACGCCCCCGGCGAGCGCCTCACCGGCGCCCTCACCGGCTTCCAGACCCCGGTGCCGTACACCTACCAGCACAGCACGTACGACTCCTGCCGCCACGAGTTCACCTACGCCTGCACCTGCCAGTACCCCAAGCACCTCGGCGTGCTGACGGGGGAGTACGAGACGACCTCCGGCACCCCGGACGAGGTGGAGTTCTCGGGCTTCGCGCAGTGGAGCGGCACCTCGTTCGCCACCCCGCTGGTCGCCGCACTGGTCGCCGCCCACATGACCGCCCACAAGGAGACCGACCCGCGCGCCGCCAGGCAGCAGCTCCTCGCCGCGAACACCGGCCTCGCCGAGGTCCGGGGCGCGGTCGTACCCGCGCTGCGCCCGCCCACCTGGAGCCCGGTTCCGGTCGTGAACATGCCGTCCACCCCATGAGGTCAACAGGCCTCCGTAAAAGGACATATCGAGTGAGGACCATGCGCAGGACGAGTGGAGCACCCCCTTCCACGGCGTACGATGACTGGCCGTACACGAGGGGTGGGGACGTGGACCGAGCTGCGGTCGGCGCATTGGTCCAGTCCGCCGTCGACGGCGACGCGGCGGGCTGGAAGGCGCTGGTGGAAGGGCTGAGCCCGCTGGTGTGGTCGGTGGCGAGAGCCCACCGGCTGTCGGACGCGGACGCCCACGAGGTCTACTCGACCGTCTGGTTCCGCTTCGCCCAGCATCTGGGCCGGATCAGGGAACCGGAGAAGGCGGGCTCGTGGCTGGCGAGCACCGCCCGGCACGAATGCCTCAAGGTCATCAAGAGCAGCCACCGGATGACCCCGACGGACGACGCGCAACTCCTCGACCGGATCAGTGACGACCGTACGCCCGAGCAGTGGGTGATCGAGTCCGAGGAGGCCTCGGCCGAGGCGGAGCGCATCCGGCAGTTATGGCAGGCGTTCGAGGAACTCGGCGCCCGCTGCCGCCAGTTGCTGCGCATCCTGATGTCCTCCCCGCCGCCCAGCTACCAGGAGATCTCCGCCGGCCTCGGCATCGCCGTGGGCAGCATCGGCCCCCTCCGCCAGCGTTGTCTGCGCCGGCTGCGGGTCCGGCTCTCCGCCCGGGGGGTGCTGTGAACAGCGACGCGCACGACAGCGACGGACCACCCCACGACTCCGACGACTTGGACGGCACGGCCGACATGAACAGCGCTGACGGCACGGACGACACGGACGGCTTCGACGACGAACTGGACGGCGAGGCCGACGACTTAGCGGAGTTCGAAGGCGACGACTCGCTGGACAACGACTTGCTGGAGGAGACCCTGCGCCAGGCCGCGGCCATAATGGACCCGGTCCCGGCGCAGCTCCAGCAGACCGCGGTGGAGGCCTACACCCTCTACTCGCTGGACACCCGACTCGCCGAGCTGACCTTCGACTCGCTCGTCCACGGCATCCCGGTCAGGGGAGTCCTGGACGCCCCCCGCATGCTGACCTTCCGCACGGACGAACTGACGGTCGACGTCGAGGTGACCGCACACGGCCTGATGGGCCAGGTGCTGCCACCCCAGGAGGCGAGGATCGAGGTGCTGAGCGGCCCGCAGCTCAGCTCACCGCCCACCCTGACCGCCGACGACATGGGCCGCTTCACCGGCGATCTGCGGGTCAGCGGCCCGTTCGCGCTCCGGCTGCGCACGGACGCGGAGGTCGTCATGACGGAGTGGCTGCGCGCCTGAGCCACGCGGGACACGGCCGGCAGGGGGCAGGTCCGACCGGGCCTGCCCCCGCTGCCGCTGTCACCCGGCGGCGACGAGCGGATAGTGACAGGCGACGGCCCGCCCGGAGGGCGTGACGGCCAGCCGGGGCCGCTCCACCGCACACAGCTCCCGCGCGTACGGACACCGCGTGTGGAAGGCACAACCGGCCGGTCTGGCCACCGGATCGGGTACGTCCCCGGTGAGCACGATCCGCTCCCGGCGCGGCGCCTGAGGGTCGCCGGTCCCGTCGTCGATCTCGGGCACCGCCGACATCAGCGCCTCGGTGTAGGGGTGCGCGGGAGCCCCGTACAGCGTCTCCGTGTCGGCGAGTTCGACGATCTCGCCGAGGTACATGACGGCGATCCGGTCCGACACATGGCGGACCACGCCGAGGTCGTGCGCGATGAAGACGTACGTCAGCCCGAACTCGTCCTGGAGGTCGGCGAACAGGTTCAGCACCTGCGCCTGGATCGACACGTCGAGCGCGGACACCGGTTCGTCGGCGACGATCAGCTTCGGGGAGGTCGCCAACGCCCGCGCGATACCGATGCGTTGACGCTGGCCGCCGGAGAACTCGTGCGGGTAGCGGTCGAGATGGGCCGCCGACAGCCCCACCACGTCGAAGAGTTCGGCCACCCGGCGCCGCACGGCGGCCGAGTCCCCGTACCGGTGGATGAGCAGCGGCTCGGCGACGATGTCCCCGGCCCGGCGGCGCGGGTTCAGGGAGGCCTGCGGGTCCTGGAAGACGAGCTGCATGCCCGGCCGTACGGGCCGCAGCCGGCGCGCGGACAGCGTGGTGATGTCCTGCCCGTCGAACTCGACCCGCCCGCCGGTGATGTCGGTGAGGCGCACCAGACAGCGCCCGAGCGTCGACTTCCCGCACCCGGACTCACCGACGATCCCGAGGGTCTCACCCCCGCGCACCTCCAGCGAGACCCCGTCCACGGCCCGCAGCACCTTGCGCCGCCGGGTGAGGGAGTCGCCGCGCAGGGCGTAGTGCTTGGTGACGTCCGTGGCGCGCAGCAGTACGCCGGGGTCGTCGGTTCGGGGCCGGGGGTCGGTGGTCACGGCGCGGCCTTTCTGCCGAGGGTTTGCGCGGTGGGCGTCGTTCCGCGTCCCGCAGCCGGCAGTCCGCAGCTCTGTGCGTCGCCGGTTCGGGGCCGGGAGTCCGTGGTCACGGCGCCGCCCTCCTGTTGAGTGCGCCGGGTGCCGAGTGCGCCGCCGCACGGGCCGACTCGCGCTCCCCGGCCGGCAGCCAGCAGGCGTCGCGGTGTTCCGACTCCCCGCTGAGGAACGGGCGTTCGTCGCACCGGTCGTGCCGTGCCGGGCAGCGGGGCGCGAACGCGCAGCCCTCAGGGACGCTCTCCGGCGACACGGGTACGCCCGCGATGGTGGGCAGTCGGCTGAGGCGCGGGCCGCCGACCCGGGGTACCGAGTCGAGGAGCCCCCAGGTGTACGGATGCCGGGGACCGTGGAAGACGGCCCGGCGCGGGCCCTCCTCGGCCGCCCGGCCGCCGTACATGACCAGCACCCGGTCGGCGACCTCCGACACCACACCCATGTCGTGGGTGATGATGACGACCGCCGAGCCGCGCGCGTTCAACTCCCGCATCAGGTCCAGTATTTGGGCCTGGATCGTCACGTCGAGCGCGGTGGTCGGCTCGTCGGCGATCAGCAGCGCCGGGCCGCAGGCGAGGGCCATCGCGATGACCGCCCGCTGCCGCATCCCGCCCGAGAACTCGTGCGGGTAGGCGTTCACACGCGAGCCGGCATCAGGGATGCCCACGTCCGACAGCAAGCCGACCGCCCGCGCGAGCGCCTCCTTCTTGGACATCTTCTCGTGCGCCCGGATCTGCTCGGCGATCTGCCAGCCGACCGTGTAGACCGGCGTCAGCGCGGTCATCGGGTCCTGGAAGACCATGGAGATCTCCCGGCCGCGCACCGACCGCATCTCCTTGTCGGGGAGGGTGAGCAAGTCCCGTCCACGGAAGAGGACTTCGCCGGTGACGGTGACGTTCGGGTTGGTCAGCAGCCGCAGCACCGCCAGCATCGACACGCTCTTGCCGGAGCCCGACTCGCCGACCACGCCCAGGATCTCGCCGGGCGCGACCGAGAAGGAGAGCCCGTCCACGGCGGTGACAGCGCCGGTGCGGGTGCGGAAGGAGATCCGCAGGTCCCGTACGTCCAGGAGGGGTTGCGATGGCTCAGGCATGGCGGGCCCTCGGGTCGAGTCGGGCGTACAGGATGTCGACCAGGGCGTTGGCGAGGACCACGAAGAACGCCGCGTACAGGACCGTGCCCATGATCACGGGCAGGTCCAGGTTCTGCAGCGCGTCGAAGGTGAGCTTGCCGACGCCGGGCAGGCCGAAGACGACCTCGGTGAGCAGGGCGGCCCCGCCCACCAGCGCGCCGAAGTCCAGGCCGAACAGCGACACGATCGGGATGAGTGAGCAGCGCAGCGCGTGCCGGACGAGGATGCGCCGCTCGGACAGGCCCTTCGCGCGGGCCGTGCGGACGTAGTCCTCGTTCAGCGCGCTCACCACCTCGCCGCGCAGCAGCCGGGCGTAGATGCCGGCGTACAGCAGGGCCAGGGTCAGCCACGGGAAGAGCAGATGCAGGGCCCACTGGCCGGGGTCCTGCCCCAGTTCGACGTACCCGGGTGGCGGTACCCAGGAGAAGACCGAGTCGTGCAGCCGCTTCTGGGTGAGGAGGTTGACGACCTCGCCGAGCCAGTAGGCGGGCAGCGAGACGCCCACGACGCCCACCAGCATGATCACCGGGTCCGCGGCCGTACCGCGCAGAGCGGCGGCGGCCGTACCCATGAGGATGCCGACCGTCATCCAGATGACCGCGGCCCCGATGACCAGCGACAGCGTCACGGGCATGGCCTGCACGATCTGCGGGACCACCTTCGAGCCGCGGTTGACGAACGACTCCAGGTCCCGGTCGATGAGCAGGTGCCGCATCATCAGCAGATAGCGGACCGGCAGCGGCCGGTCGAGGCCGAAGGAGTGGCGTACCTGGGCGAGGGTGGCAGGGTCCGCGTTGCGGCCCGCGATACGGGCCGCCGGGTCGACTCCCGGTGTGGCGAAGAAGATCAGGAACACCAGCACGCTGATCGAGAACATCACCAGCAGTGCGGAGAGAAAGCGCCGGAGCGCGAAGTACAGCATCGGATCACACCCCTCCCCGCAGCCGGGCGCTCGGGTCGAGGGCGTCGCGCACCCCGTCGCCGAGGACGTTGAGGGCGGCTGTCGTCAGCGCGATGAGCAGCCCGGGGGCGATCGTCACGGTCGGGCGGGTGTACAGCAGCCCGAGGCCGTCCTCGATGATCGTGCCCCAACTGGCGTCGGGCGGCTGGACCCCGACCGACAGGAAGGACAGCGCCGACTCGGTCAGCATCGCGAGCGCGGTCATCAGCGGCAGGAACACGATCGCCGTGGGCAGTACGTTCGGCAGCACCTCCCGCCGCATCACGCGCAGCGCGGGCGCACCCGACCCGATGGACGCCTGGATGAACTCCTTGTTCCGCAGCACCAGTACCTGCCCGCGCATCGGCCGTGCCACGTACGGCACATAGATCGCCGCGATGATCACGACCGGCAGCCACAGACTCCCGGCCTCGACGGTGACCGGTCCGAGGCTGAGCCCGTCGGTGAGCAGGACGACCGACAGACAGATCGCCAGCAGATACACCGGGAAGGCCCAGATGACGTCCAGGACACGGGAGATGACCGAGTCGACGACCCCGCCCGCGTACCCGGCGACGACCCCGACGGCCGTACCGACGACACAGCACAGCAGCGCCGCCGTGACCCCGATGAACAGGCTGGTACGACCGCCGTACAGCAGTCGCGCCATCACGTCCCGCCCCTGGTTGTCGGCGCCGAGGAAGTAGTGGCCGAAGTCCCAGGTGGGCCCGATGGGCGTGACCCCGAGCCCGAGTCCGGTGCTGCTGGGCGTGAGCACGGGCACGGTCCTGCCGTCCACGACGGTCGTCCCGGAGACATGGGACTGGAAGGGGTTGGTGTGCGCGATGTGGTCGGCGTACAGCGGGGCCAGCAGCGCCACGGTGACGACGACGAGCAGGACGAGGGCCGCCGCCACCGCCGACCGGTTGCGCGACAGGTCGGCGGCGGCGGTCCGCCAGGGGCCCGGCGAACGCCGCCGGGCCTCGGGGACGGCCAACTGGTCGGTGAGAGTGCTCACTTGACCCACAACTGCCCGACGAGCATGTAGAACTGCTTGCTGAACCGGTAGTTGCCGACCCGCTTCGACGTGAAGTCGATGATCTTCGGGTTGATCACCGGGACCACCGGCGACTGGGCCATGATGTCCTGGTCGATGGTCGCCCACTGCTGGTCGGCGGCCTTCTGGTCGGTCTGCCCGGTCTTCAGCGCGGTCTGCATCCGCGCGTCGATGCCCTTGTCGCAGAACCCGGAGATGTTGATGCTGGAGTCGCTGCCCGGGTGGTAAGAGGCGCAGGACAGCAGCACGTTGAGGAAGTCGGAGGCGGCCGGATAGTCCTGGTACCAGGACGTCAGCGCCAACTGCACCTTGTTCTTGGTGTTCTGGATGTACGTGAACTGGATGTTCGCGGAGAGCGGCTTGAGCGTCGCCTTGTAGCCGAGCTGGGTCAGCAGACTCTGCAGATACTGCCCGATCGATTTGTTCACCTCGTCGTCGCTGACAACGATGCCGACCTCCTGCCCGGCCGTCCCCGACTCCTTGACCAGCGCCTTCGCCTTGGCGAGATCGGGTGCCGACCAGGTGGCCCCGCCACCCTTGGTGTACTGGCACTTGTCGACGTGCCCCGGGAAGCCCGGCGGCAGGATCGTGCACGCGGGCGAGGCGAGGTTCTTGCCGCCGTACAGCCCGACCACCGCGTCCCGGTCGACCGCCCAGTTGATGGCCTGCCGCGCCAACTTGTTGTTGAACGGGGCCGAGTTGACGTTCAGCGTGACATACCAGAAGGCGGTCAGCGGATTGACGTGCGCCTGCGAGGCGTAGGTCGTGCCGATCTCGTTGAGCCGGTCGGCGGGCGGCGGGTCGAACATCCAGTCCGCCGAGCCGTTCTGGACGGCGGTCACCTCGGACTCGACGGTCTGCCCGAAGGTGTAGTCGACGTCGTCGGCGTAGGCCTGGGGCTGGGCGTCGCGCGACCACTCCTTGAAGTACGGGTTGCGCACCAGCTTCAGCGCCCGGTTCGGGTCGTACGAGGCCGCCATGTACGGTCCGGTCGTCGGCAGCGGAGTGGTCCCCGCGTCCTTCGCCGGCGAGTCCTTCGGCAGCACACTGGCGTGCGGGACGGCGAGCTTGTACGTGAACTCCGGGTCCGGCGCGGTCAGGTTGACGGTGACCGTGCCGGCCGCCGCGTCGCCGACGACACCCTTGGCGAGCGTGCAGGACGCCGGGGTCTTGAGACAGGCGTCGGCGCCGACGATGCCGTTGTAGAAGGTGCCCGCGGTCGGGCTGGACACCTTGAAGATCCGCTGGAAGGACGCCACCACGTCGTCCGTGGTCACCGCCTTGCCGGTGGAGAACTTGATGCCCTTGCGAAGCGTGAAGGTGTACGTCTTGCCGCCGTCGCTGACCACCGGCATGGCCGCCGCGAGGTCCGGCACGACGGTGAACGACTCCTGCCCGCCCGTCTTCTTGAACGCCAGCAGGCCGTCGTACATGGACTGGTACAACTGCCAGTACTGGAGCGTGTAGTTGACCTGCGGATCGAGGCTTCCGGCCGCCGCGTGGGCGACCAGCTTCAGCGTGCCGCCCTTGTGCGCGGGTTGGAAGGCGGCCGACTGCGCGTCGCCGCTCGCGGTGGACGTCGGGTCGGACGAGCCGCTGTCGTCGGAGGACGAACAGGCGGTCGCGGTGAGCGCGAGGGCGGCGGTCACGGCGGCGAGGACGGTACGTCTGGTGGTTCGGGGCATCGGGGAACTCCCAACGGTGGAGCGGGTGTTGAAGACGATGAAGGGTGAGGGGGTGACTCAGTCGGTGGAGTCGAGGAAGTCGCCGACGACCTGGAGGTACAGCTCCTCCTCCTCGACGTGCGGCATATGGCTGGAGTGCTCGAACATGTGCCAGCGCACATCGGGGATGAGATCGGCGAAGGGCCGCAGCGTGTCGGGAGTCGCCTCGTCGTGGCGGCCGGACACCAGCAGGGTCGGTGCCTCGATCAGACGCAGCCGGTCGACGACCGACCAGTCCTTCATCGTGCCGACGACATGGAACTCGTTCGGCCCGTTCATCGTGTGGTAGACGGTCGGGTCGGCCGCGATGTTGTCCCAGGTGGCCTGCACCTCGGCGGGCACCGGGACCGTACGGCACACATGGCGCTCGTAGAAGACCTGCTCGGCGGCCTGGTAGTCGGGGTGGTCGGTGGTCCCGGCGGCCTCGTGGGCGAGCAGGGTCTCCTGGACCTCGGGCGGAAGCGCGGCACGCAGTTCGGCGGCGCCGGCGAGCCACAGCTCCATGGAGGCGGGGGAGTTGGCGATGACCAGCCCCCGCAGCCCGGCAGGACGGCGCACGGCGTGCTCGGCGGCGAGCATGCCGCCCCAGGACTGGCCGAGCAGGTGATAGGAGTCGGAGATGCCCAACTCCCGCAGCAGATTGTCGAGTTCGTCGAGAAAGAGCTGCACGGTCCAGAAGTCGGCGCCCTTGTCGGGCAGATGGGTGGAGCGCCCGATGCCGAGCTGGTCGTAGTGGATGACCGGGCGGCCCTGCCGGGCGATGCCCGCGATGCGGAGCGTGTAGTCGTGCCCGGCGCCTGGTCCGCCGTGCAGGACGACCAGGGGTGTCCGGCCGGGTTCTCCGGTGGTCCGGTACCAGGTGGACCAGCCGTTGAAGTCGATGGTCCCGGTGTGGTTCGGTTCGGGGATGGCCACTGAGGAGTCTCCGAGGGCAGGCAGAATCAAGCCAGTCGACGTCTGAAAAGGGTTGGGTGTTGGTGGATGGCTGACATACTGTTTGGGTAAATGCTCAGTCCACAAGACCTTTTAAGTCCTTTTAGCGGTGGCCCGGTAGAAGTAACTGCGCGTTTACGCGCCCGGAACCCGCGACCGACCGGAAGGGCCGGACCACTGACTGACGAGTTCTCGCGGCTGCTCGACCGCGCCCTGTCCAGCGGCGCCCCCACGCCCGAACTGCGCCCGGTGCGGATTGCCTCTGCGGTGGACGAGGTCTCCGACCGGCTGCTCACCGCGATCGCCGTCGGCGACTTCCTGCCGGGGGAGCGGCTCCCGGTGGAGCGCGAGCTGATCACGCTGCTCGGGGTGAGCCGACCCACGGTGCGTGAGGCGGTGGGCCGGCTCCAGGCGGTCGGCGTCATCGAGATCCGGCGCGGCCGGAACGGCGGCGCCTACGTCCGCGACAGCTGGACCGAGTCCTCCGGCGCCGCCGTCCGCCGTACCCTGCTGCCGCGCTGGGCGGAACTGGAGCAACTCTTCGACCTGCGCGGCCTGGTGGAGGGCATGGTGGCGGCGACGGCGGCCAGGCGCCGACGCCCGGAAGACCTCGTACCCATGCGGGAGGCCCTGACGGCCTACCTGTCGGCGAGCGACCCGCGCGAGGAACGCGCGGCCGACAGCGCCTTCCACCGCAGCATCTGCGACGCCACGCACAACCCCCAGATCGCCATGCTCAGCCGCGACCTCCTGGCCCGCGCCAGCCTGGGCTTCCCGGTCGAACCCTGGGGCAAGGGCGAACGCACCCACTTCCACCTGGCCAGCGAGGACCACAAGGCCCTCTACGAGGCGATCGCCGCCGGCGACCCGGACCGCGCGGAGGAGATCGCCCGCGACCACTTCACGATCAGCGCGGACATGATCCGCGAGGTCTTGGCGAGGGTGAGGGACACAACGCCGTAAAGACGAACCCCGCGCCCCAAAGGGGCGCGGGGAACTGCGCGACCAGCCCCCACAGGCCGGCAGCCGTCAAACAGCCTTAACCCAGCGTCGCCAACGTCGAGTTCCAGGTAGCAGAAGGCCGCATGACCGTCTTCGCCTTCTCGACGTCCGGCTGGTAGTACCCACCAATGTCGGCGGGCTTGCCCTGAACGGCGATCAACTCGCCCACGATCGCCTCCGAGTTGGCAGTCAACGCCTCCGCGAACGAGGCGAACGCCTTCGCCAGATCCGCGTCATCCGTCTGCGCAGCCAGCTCCTGCGCCCAGTACAGCGACAGGAAGAAGTGGCTGCCCCGGTTGTCGATCCCACCCACACGACGGGTCGGCGACTTGTCCTCGTTCAGGAAGGTGGCCGTAGCCCGGTCGAGCGTGTCGGCCAGAACCTGCGCCCGCGCGTTGCCGGTCGTCGTCGCGAGGTGCTCGAAGCTGGCCGCGAGGGCGAAGAACTCACCCAGGCTGTCCCAGCGCAGGTAGTCCTCCTTGACGAGCTGCTGGACGTGCTTCGGGGCGGAGCCACCGGCGCCCGTCTCGAACAGCCCGCCGCCCGCCATCAGCGGGACGACCGACAGCATCTTGGCGCTGGTTCCCAGCTCCAGGATCGGGAACAGGTCGGTGAGGTAGTCACGCAGTACGTTGCCGGTCACCGAGATCGTGTTCTCGCCGCGCCGGATGCGTTCCACGGACAGCTTGGTCGCCTCGACCGGGTTCAGGACCCGGATGTCGAGACCCTCGGTGTCGTGCTCCGGCAGGTACGCGTTGACCTTGGCGATCAGGTTGGCGTCGTGCGCGCGGGTCTCGTCCAGCCAGAACACCGCCGGGTCGCCGGTGGCACGCGCGCGCGTGACGGCCAGCTTGACCCAGTCCTTGATCGGCGCGTCCTTGGTCTGGCAGGCGCGGAAGATGTCACCGGCGGCGACGGCCTGCTCGATGACCACGTTGCCGGCCTGGTCGACGAGGCGGACCGTACCGGCGGCCGGGATCTCGAAGGTCTTGTCGTGGCTGCCGTACTCCTCGGCCTTCTGCGCCATCAGACCGACGTTCGGGACCGAGCCCATGGTCGACGGGTCGTAGGCGCCGTTGGCGCGGCAGTCGTCGATCGCGACCTGGTAGACGCCGGCGTAGGAGGAGTCCGGGAGGACCGCCAGGGTGTCGGCCTCGGCGCCGTCCGGGCCCCACATGTGGCCGGAGGTGCGGATCATGGCCGGCATCGACGCGTCGACGATGACGTCGGACGGCACGTGCAGGTTGGTGATGCCCTTGTCGGAGTCGACCATGGCCAGCGCCGGACCCTCGGCCAGCTCGGCGTCGAAGGACGCCTTGATCGCGGCACCGTCGGGAAGGGACTCCAGGCCCTTGTAGATGCCGCCGAGCCCGTCGTTCGGGGTCAGACCGGCAGCGGCGAGGGTCTCGCCGTACTGCGCGAACGTCTTCGGGAAGAACGCGCGTACGACGTGACCGAAGATGATCGGGTCGGAGACCTTCATCATCGTGGCCTTGAGGTGCACGGAGAACAGCACGCCCTCGGCCTTGGCGCGGGCGATCTGCGCGGTGAGGAACTCACGCAGCGCGGCGACGTGCAGCACGGACGCGTCGACGACCTCGTCCGCGAGGACGGGTACGGACTCGCGCAGGACGGTGGTCGTGCCGTCCTCGCCCACCAGCTCGATGCGCAGCGAACCGGCCTCGGAGATGACCACGGACTTCTCGGTGGAGCGGAAGTCGTTCTGGCCCATGGTCGCCACGTTGGTCTTGGACTCGGGGGTCCAGGCACCCATGCGGTGCGGGTGGGTCTTGGCGTAGTTCTTGACCGAGGCGGGGGCGCGGCGGTCGGAGTTGCCCTCGCGCAGGACCGGGTTCACGGCGGAACCCTTGATCTTGTCGTACCGGGCGCGGATGTCGCGCTCCTCGTCCGACTTCGGGTCGTCCGGGTAGTCCGGCAGCGCGTAGCCCTGGCCCTGCAGCTCGGCGACGGCGGCCTTGAGCTGCGGGATGGACGCCGACACGTTCGGCAGCTTGATGATGTTCGCCTCGGGCGTCTTCGCCAGCTCGCCCAGCTCGGCGAGGGCGTCGGCGATGCGCTGGCCCTCCTCCAGGAACTCGGGGAAGACGGCGATGATGCGGCCGGCCAGCGAGATGTCCCGGGTCTCGACGTTCACCCCGGCCTGCGAGGCGTACGCCTGGATGACGGGCAGGAACGAGTGGGTCGCCAGGGCGGGCGCCTCGTCAGTGTGCGTGTAGATGATGGTCGAGTCAGTCACCGGGTGCTCCGCTCCACGTCTGCAACATTGCTCGACATCAAGATATCTCGTGATCGGGTCTCACTCGACAGCGGTCCGTACCGAACTCGAATGCAGTCGGTTCGGAACCCGATCGCAGTTCGTTCGGACAGGCGTGCAACCGATCCGGCCGATCTTGTGGTCTAGGTGGTAGATCCGCACATCCGACTGCGGCGGCCGGACCTGACCAGCCGGCCGCCCGAGCGAAAGCGACCCATGAGATATCGCACCAGACTGACGGCACCGGCGGCTGTTCTGCTCGGCACGGCCGCGGCGACCACGCTGGCTCCCGCCGCCCACGCGGCGGCCGGGACGACCACCAAGGGCGCTTCCGGGGGAAGCGCAGGCCCGGGCCCCGAGACCCTCGGTGACCCCGTCTACCCGAGCCTGGGCAACGACGGCTACCGCGTCTCCGACTACCACCTCGACCTCGCCTACGACGCCACGACCAAGCTGGTCGACGGCAGGGCGACCCTGCGCATCCGCACCACCCAGGCGCTGACCCGCCTCTCCCTCGACTCCCTCGGCCTGGACATCCGCTCCGTCCGCGTCGACGGCCGCACGGCCACGTACGAGCAGGTCGACGAGAAGCTGAGGATCACGCCCGCCCGTACGCTGCGCGCGGGCGCCCGGGCGACCGTCTGTGTCGAGTACGGCGCCGACCCGCGCCGCGTCCTGAGCCACACGGCCTGGGTCGCCACCCCGGACGGCTTCGCGGTGTGCCCGCAGCCCAACTCCGCGCACACCGTCTTCCCGTGCAACGACCACCCGGTCGACAAGGCCGACTTCACCTTCCGGCTCACCGTTCCGGGCAACCTGCGCGGAGTCGCCAGCGGCGCCCTCGTCCGCACCGAGAGCCTGAGTGGCGACCGGACCGCGTACACCTACCGCTCGCGCTCGCCCATCGCCACCGAGATCGTGCAGATCACCGTCGGCGACTACGTGATCAAGGACCGCCAGGGCCCGCACGGCCTGCCGCTGCGTGACGTCGTCCCGGTCGCGCGCGCCGAGGCCCTCGAACCGGCGCTGGCGCTCACCCCGAACCTGGTCGCCTGGATCGAACAGCGCCTGGGCGCCTACCCGTTCGAGACGTACGGTCTGCTGCCCGCCAACACCGACGACCCGGCCGCCTTCGACTTCACCGGCCTGGAGACGCAGACCCTCACGCTCTACAAGCCGAACTACCTGCTCCAGGAGGAGAGGTTCATCGGCTCGCACATGATGCACGAGCTGGTCCACTCCTACTTCGGCAACAGCGTCAGCCCCGGCACCTGGGCAGACCTGTGGATCAACGAGGGCCACGCCGACTTCTACGGGCTGCTCTACCGCTACGAGCGCGGCTGGGCCGACTCCATCGGCCTGACCACGATGGAAGCCCGGATGAAGAACACGTACGCGCGCGGCGACCAGTGGCGCCACGACTCCGGGCCGGTCGCCGCGCCCAACGAGGCCAACCTCTTCGACAGCCAGCGCTACCTGGGCGGCGTCCTCGTCCTCTACGCCCTGCGCCAGCTCGTCGGCGAGACCACCTTCACCGCGATCGAGCACACCTTCCTCGACCGCTACCGCAACGCCTCGGCGACGACCGAGAACTACATCTCGGTCGCCTCCGAGGTCTCCGGCCAGGACCTCTCCGGCTTCCTGCGGGACTGGCTGTACGGCACCACGACCCCGCGGATGCCCGGTCACCCCGACTGGACGGTCACCCCGGTCCGTACGGCACTGCGCACACCGCAGAACCGTACGGCCGGTCATCACGACAACTCGGCGACCCTCTGAGTCACCCCCGGTCGAGCCGGACGGGGGAGACCTCGCCCGGCTCGACCTCGGCGCCGCGCTGCTGCGGTATCACCACCGCGCCCTGCTGCAGCGCCACCGTGCGGGTGGGCGCCGGAATGCGGATGCCCTCCGCCTGGTAGCGCTTGTGCAGGCGCTTGATGAACTCGTGCTTGATCCGGAACTGGTCGCTGAACTCGCCGACGCCCAGGATGACGGTGAACCCGATCCGCGAGTCGCCGAAGGTGTGGAACCGGACGAGCGGCTCGTGGTCGGGGACGGCACCGGTGATCCCGGTCATCACCTCGGCGACCACCTCGATGGTCACCTTCTCGACATGCTCCAGGTCGCTGTCGTACGCCACCCCGGCCTGGACCAGGATCGTCAACTGCTGCTCGGGACGCATGAAGTTGGTCATGTTCGTCTTGGCGAGTTCCCCGTTGGGGATGACGACCAGGTTGTTGGAGAGGTTGCGGACCGTCGTCTGCCGCCAGTTGATGTCCTCGACATAGCCCTCCTCGCCGCTGCTCAGCCGGATGTAGTCACCGGGCTGGACGGTCTTCGAGGCGAGGATGTGGATGCCCGCGAAGAGGTTGGCGAGGGTGTCCTGGAGGGCGAGCGCGACGGCCAGACCGCCGACGCCCAGGGCGGTCAGCATCGGCGCTATGGACACGCCCAGCGTCTGCAGCACGACCAGGAAGCCCAGGGCGACGATGACGACCCTGATGATGTTGACGAAGATCGACGCCGAGCCGGCGACCGCCGCCCGGGACTGGGTGACCGTCCGCACCAGCGTGCCGACCACTCTGGCGACCGTCAGCGTCGAGACACCGATCAGCACCACGGTCAGCGTCTGGTTGACGTTGTGCCCGACCGTCTTCGTCAGCGGCAGCGCCGCGGCGGCGACGGCCGCGCCCCCGATGAACGCCGACCACGGCACCACCGAACGCAGCGCGTCCACCATGACGTCGTCCCCGCTCCAGCGGGTGCGGTCGGCGTGCCGGCCCAGCCAGCGCAGCAGCATCCGCAGCAGGAAGGCGGCCAGCAGGCCCACGGCCAGGGCGATGCCCGCGACGACCAGGTCGTCCACGGTGAGGTCTCGCTTCACCGGTCACCTCCGAGGAGTGGATCCGGGGCGCCCAGCGCCACCGACGGCCGGATGTGAAGTCTCGTCACGTGCCACCTGTTCGAAACGTCTTGAGAATGCGATCAAAGACCGGACGTCTGTACGAAGTCCGGTGATCACTCATCCTGCCGCATCCGAACTGCCCCTCAGCACCGAGCGGTTCGGAACCCGCCACCGAGCAGCTCAGGCGGGGAGCGCATCGCAGACGTCCGCCGGGTGCACCTCCCACGCGGGGAAGGGGTCCTCGTACGCCGTGTGTGCCAAGTCACCTGCGTACGTGGCCAGTTCCGCCTCCGTCAACAGGCACCGGGACAGCGCGAGCCGCAGCGACTGGCGCCGCAGGTCGGTGCCGATGAACACCAACTCCTGGCCCGCCACGGGGGGTTCACCGCCCTGTGCCAGCGGCTCGAAGCGGGCCACCGAACCCGCCTGCGACCACAGGCCCGTCGTGCCGGGACGGGAGGCGAGGGTGAAGAAGCCCTTGGAGCGCAGGACCTGGCCGTAGTCGCCCGCGTCGAGCGGTCCGGTGAGCAGGTCCCAGAGGCGGCTCGGGTGGAAGGGGCGCGGGTCGCGCAGCACGAGCGAGGAGATGCCGTACTCCTCCGTCTCCGGGACGTGGTCGCCGTTCAACTCGGCCACCCAGCCCGGTGCTTGCTCGGCCCGTTCCAGGTCGAACAGGCCCGTGCCGAGGAGTTCGGCGGGGTCGATCGTGCCCCGGACGGTGCGGTGTACGCGGGCGGCCGGGTTGAGGCGCCGCAGGGTCGCCTCCAGGCGGTCGGCCGTCTCCTCGGGGACCAGGTCCGTCTTGTTGAGGAGGATGACGTCGGCGAACTCGATCTGGTCGACGAGCAGATCGCTCACCGTGCGCTCGTCGCCCTCGACCGGGGTGATCCCGCGTTCCGACAGGTCGTCGCCGCGCGCCAGTTCGGGCAGGAAGTTCACCGCGTCCACGACAGTGACCATGGTGTCGAGCCGGGAGACGTCCAGCAGGCTCGCGCCGTCGTCGCGGGCGAAGGCGAAGGTGGCCGCCACGGGCATGGGTTCCGAGATTCCGCTGCTCTCGATGATCAAGTAGTCGAAGCGGCCCGCGCGGGCCAGCTTCCCGACCTCCTCCAGGAGGTCGTCCCGGAGGGTGCAGCAGATGCAGCCGTTGGTCATCTCGACCAGCCGCTCCTCCGTCCGGGAGAGGGCGCCGCCCTCCCGTACGAGGGGCGCGTCGATGTTGATCTCGCTCATGTCGTTCACGATGACCGCGACCCGCAGGCCCTGACGGTTGCCGAGAAGGTGGTTGAGCAGCGTCGTCTTTCCGGCGCCGAGGAAGCCGGAGAGCACGGTCACGGGCAGACGGGGACCGGCGGAAGTGGTGGGCATGCCTCCGCACGCTAGCTTATTGGAAACCATTTTCACAAACGACCCCCGGAGTGCGGTCCGGGCCGGGGAGGTGCCCCTCAGATCACCTTGAGCCGTACCAGCGCCCCGAGCGTCAACGCCCCCGGCACCAATGGCACCCAGACCGTGATGATCCGGAACCCGAGCACCACCGCCGTGGCGACCGCAACCGGCGCCCCCACCGCGACCAGGGCCACGATCAGCGCCGCCTCGACCGAGCCGATCCCGCCGGGCGTCGGTATCAGCGCCACGGCGACCGTCGCGGCGAGGTAGGCGAGCGCCATGTGCCAGGCCGGCACCGGCAGCCCCAGCGCCATCCCGACGGCGGCCAGTCCGGCGGCCTGCAGCGCCGGGAACGCCAGCGAACCGCCCCACAGTGCCAGCGCCCTGGCCGGACGCATGTGCACGGAACGGGCCTCGCCGAGCGCCGTACGCAGGAAGGAGAGCACGGCCGTGCGCAGCCGACGTACGCAGACCAGCGCGCCCGCCGCCACCAGTAGGACCGTGCAGACTCCGATGAGCAGCGGGCCGAGTGCCGTGTCGGGGACCAGGCCGCCGAGTTTCAGGGCGTGCGGGAACGCGATCAACAGCGCCGCCAGCAGGCCCAGTCGGCCGACGGCCTCCGCGAGCAGATACAGGGCGAGCGCCGCCGAGGAACGGGCCAGCGGCAGCCCGCACACCGTCATGAACCGGAGGTTGACCGCGCTCGCGCCGAGCCCCGTCGGGAGGAGGTGGTTGGCGGAGCCCGCCGCGAACTGCGTTGCCAGCAGCCGGAGTTTGGGCAGTCGCTCGACAACCGCACCCTGCCGACTGACGGCGGCTGCCACCCAGGTCAGACAGGTCGCACCGGCCGCCGCCAGCAGCCAGGGCCACTTGGCGCTCGCCAGATGGCCGAAGCCCGCGACGAGCACGTCCCGGTGGCGCACCGCGACCACGGCGACGAGGACGAGAGGGAGCAGGCAGAGGATCTGGCGCACCGGTATGCGTCGGCGCCGGGCCGGGGGAGGGGGAACCGCTGTCACAACCGGAGAGGTTCTCCGCACCGCGCCAACACGAGGTTGCGCGCGCACGGCCGCCGACTGTCCACCCGGGCAACGCCGGGCGAGGCATCCTTGTCCCAGTTGACCTCAACTTAACTTGAGGTCCTACGGTAACCGTCATGAGCATGGAGACCACCGCCTGGACGCAGCTGCAGAGCGTCATGACCGCCCATCAGGAGCGGCGCCCCTTCGCCCGCGCGACCCTGCGCCGGATCGCGGAGTTCGCGCGCCCGCACCGCCGCCGCATCAACCGTTTCCTCGTGCTGAGCGTGCTCACCGCACTGCTCGCCGTCGCGACCCCCGTCCTCGCGGGCCGGGTCGTCGACACGATCGTGTCCGGCGGCGACGAGAGCACGGTCGTCCGGCTCGCGCTGCTGATCGCGCTCATCGCGGTCGCCGAGGCGGCCCTCGGGATCCTCGGCCGCTGGCTGTCGGCGACCCTGGGTGAGGGGCTCATCCTCGATCTGCGGACGGCCGTGTTCGACCATGTGCAGCGCATGCCGGTCGCCTTCTTCACCCGCACCCGCACGGGAGCCCTGGTCTCCCGCCTCAACAACGACGTCATCGGCGCCCAGCGCGCGTTCAGCAACACCCTCTCCGGGGTGGTCAGCAACCTCGTCACCCTGGTGCTCACGCTCGCCGTGATGCTCACCCTCTCCTGGCAGATCACGCTCCTCTCCCTCGTCCTGCTGCCGGTGTTCGTCGTCCCCGCCCGCCGGATGGGCGGCCGGATGGCCCGCCTCCAGCGCGAGGCAGCCGACCTCAACGCCTCGATGGGCACCCGGATGACCGAGCGCTTCTCGGCCCCCGGCGCCACCCTCGTCAAGCTCTTCGGCCGCCCCGACGAGGAGTCCGCCCAGTTCGCGGCCCGCGCGAGCCGGGTCCGGGACATCGGCGTACGGACGGCCCTCGCGCAGTCCGCCTTCATCACCGCCCTCACCCTGGTGTCGGCCCTGGCGCTCGCCCTGGTCTACGGCCTCGGCGGCTGGTTCGCGCTGCGCGGCACCCTGGAACCGGGCGCGGTAGTCGCGCTCGCCCTGCTCCTGACCCGGATGTACGCGCCGCTCACGGCGCTCGCCGGGGCGCGCGTCGAAGTGATGAGCGCCCTGGTCAGCTTCGAGCGCGTCTTCGAGGTGCTCGACCTGAAACCCCTCATCGACGAGAAACCGGACGCCCGCGAGGTACCCGAGGGCCCGGTCGCGGTCGAGTTCGACAACGTCCGCTTCGCCTACCCGTCCGCCGACCGCGTCTCCCTCGCCTCCCTGGAGGAGGTCGCGGCCCTGGACACCCGGGGCGGTACGGAGGTCCTGCACGGCGTCAGCTTCCGCGCCGAACCCGGCCAGACCGTCGCCCTCGTCGGCTCCTCCGGCGCCGGAAAGTCGACCATCGGACAACTCCTGCCCCGCCTGTACGACACCGACGAGGGCGCCGTACGCATCGGCGGCGTCGACGTCCGCGACCTGAGCGCCGCCTCCCTGCGCGCCACCCTCGGCATGGTCACCCAGGACGGCCACCTCTTCCACGACACCGTCCGCGCCAACCTGGCCCTCGCCCGCCCCACCGCGACCGACGACGAACTGTGGGAGGCCCTCACCAGGGCCCGCCTCGACGACCTGGTCCGCGCCCTGCCCGACGGCCTGGACACCGTGGTCGGCGAACGCGGCTACCGCCTCTCCGGCGGCGAACGCCAGCGCATGACCATCGCCCGACTGCTCCTGGCCCGCCAGCGCGTAGTCGTCCTCGACGAGGCGACCGCCCACCTGGACAACACCTCGGAGGCAGCCGTCCAGGAGGCCCTGGCGGAGGCACTGTCCGACCGCACGGCCATCGTGATCGCCCACCGCCTCTCCACGATCCGCACGGCCGACCTGATCCTCGTCGTCGAGGCCGGCCGCGTCGTGGAACGCGGCACGCATGACGAGCTGTTGGCGGTGGAAGGACGGTACGCGCAGCTGTACCGGACACAGTTCGCACAGTCGTCCGGACCGACGCGGGCGCCGACGTATACCTGAGCAGGAGGCGGACGGCAGCGGACGTACTGCCGTTTCGGTAGGCGCTGCTGCCGTTTCGGTAGATCAAGTGCCAGTACCGGGACGACGACCCGGAGGCACTCCCCGGGACAGCCTTGGCGAGTACGTGAAACCCGAGGTGAGGTTCCCTGCCGTGGCTACTTTTCTGTATCGACTGGGCCGTCTGGCCTTCCGACGGCGTGGCTACGCCGTCCTGGCGTGGTTGGCCCTGCTGGTCGCCGTCGGACTGGGCGCCCTCCAGGCGCCGGGGGCCTCCGACGAGGAGTTCTCGATGCCCGGCATCGAGTCCCAGAAGGCGTTCGACCTGATGGGCGAACGGTTCCCCGGCGCAGCCGCCGACGGCGCCACCGCCCGCGTGGTGTTCGTCGCCCCCGACGGACAGAAGGTCACCGCCACCGAGAACAGGGCGGGGATCGAGGAGGCCGTGGACACCCTGGGCGACGGCGGTCAGGTCGCCGGTGTCGCCGACCCGTTCGAGGCGCGGGCGGTCAGCGAGGACGGCTCGACGGCGTACGCGACCGTCACCTACAAGGTCAAGTCGGCCGAGGTCACCGACGCCAGCCGGACGGCCGTCGAGAAGGCCGCCGACCAGGCCCGGGAGGCCGGACTGACCGTCGAGGCGGGCGGCGACGCCATGGACAGCGGCGCAGGACCCGGCGGGGTGGCCGAGATCATCGGCATCTCGGTGGCGGCCGTGGTGCTGCTGATCACCTTCGGCTCGCTCGCGGCGGCCGGGCTGCCGCTGCTCACGGCGATCCTCGGCGTCGGCGTCACCATGTTCACCGTCACCACCCTCGCCGACGCCTTCGGCCTGTCCACCAGCACCGGCACCCTCGCGATGATGCTGGGCCTGGCGGTCGGCATCGACTACGCCCTGTTCGTCGTCTCCCGCTACCGCGAGGAACGCGCCAAGGGGCGCACCCCGGAGGAGGCGACCGGGCTGGCCGTCGGCACAGCCGGATCGGCGGTCGTCTTCGCGGGCCTGACCGTGGTCATCGCCCTGGCCGGCCTCGCGGTGGTCGGCATCCCGATGCTCACCAAGATGGGCCTCGCGGCGGCCGGCGCGGTCGTCGTCGCCGTCCTCATCGCCCTGACCGTCGTCCCGGCGCTGCTGGGCTTCTGGCCGGGCGCAGTCCTGCCGAGGGCCGCGCGCAAGGAGCCGAAGAACAAGTCGGCGTCGCGGAAGGCGCCTTGGCGGAGGAGCAAGGCAGCCGTCTCCGAGGCGGCGGCCGGGTCAGGGCCGGGCGACGAGAACAACCTCGGCACCCGCTGGGCCCGCTTCGTGCTGCGCCGCCCGATCCCCGTACTGATCCTGGGCGTCCTGGGCCTCGGCGCCCTGGCGATCCCGATGACCTCCCTGCAACTGGGCATGCCGGGCGACGAGGCCAAGTCCACCTCCACCACCGAACGCCGCGCCTACGACGCCCTCGCCGACGGCTTCGGCCCCGGCTTCAACGGGCCCCTGACCATCGTCGTGGACGCCAAGGGAGCAACCGACCCGAAGACGGCCGTGGCGACCATCGGCGAGAAGATCGGGACCACCAAGGGCATCGTCTCCGTCACCGAACCTCACTTCAACGAGGCCGGGGACACGGCCGTGTTCACCGCGACCCCGTCCACCAGCCCCACCGACGAACGGACCAAGACCCTCGTCACGACCATCCGCGACGCCCGCCCCACCACCGAGGCGGCGGCGGACGGCGCCACCTTCGAGGTCACCGGCAGCACCGCCCTCAACATCGACATCTCCGAGAAGGTGCAGGCGGCGCTGGTCCCGTACCTCGTCACCGTCGTGGGCCTGGCGATCGTCCTCCTGCTCCTGGTCTTCCGCTCGCTCCTGGTCCCCCTGAAGGCGGCCCTCGGCTTCCTCCTCTCGGTCCTCGCGGCCCTCGGCGCGGTCGTCGTGGTGTTCCAGGAAGGCCACGGCGCGAGCCCCTTCGGCGTCGAGCAGACCGGGCCGATCATGAGCCTGATGCCGATCTTCCTCGTCGGCATCGTCTTCGGCCTCGCCATGGACTACGAGGTCTTCCTCGTCTCCCGGATGCGGGAGGCGTACGTCCACGGCGAGTCCGCCGAGCAGGCGGTCGTCTCGGGGTTCCGGCACAGCGCCCGGGTCGTGGTCGCCGCCGCGCTGATCATGATCGCGGTGTTCGCGGGCTTCATCGGCGAGCACGACTCCATGATCAAGATGATCGGCTTCGGCCTGGCCACCGCCGTCCTTCTCGATGCCTTCGTCGTCCGGATGGCCCTTGTGCCCGCAGTCCTCGCCCTGCTCGGCGACAAGGCCTGGTGGCTGCCGAAGTGGCTGGACCGCAGGCTGCCCCGCGTCGACGTCGAGGGCGAGGCCCTCACCCGCCGCCCGGCACCCGCCCCCGTACCGCACCCGCAGCCGGACCCGACCCCGGAGGAGCCCGCCGAGGCGCGCGTCTGACCGGTCGCCTCTCCCGGCACCCCACCCGTTCCGTCCGGGCCCCCGAGACCACCCCTCGGGCGGCCCGGACGGGCCGTCCACGGTCCGCGTCGGGGACCATGGAACCAGCCCCTCACCCGGAGACACACGATGACCATCAGCCCGGAGCGTGCCACGGGACGCCGTACCCGTGCCGTGGACGCGGCCCTCGCCCTTGCGCTGTGGGGCTGCTCCGTCCTGGGCGCCATGCTCTTCAGCGCCGGCTCCCGCGTGCCCGAGGAGGTGTGGCGCGCCGAACTCCTCTCCGCCATCGCCTGCCTCGCCGTGTACGGGGCCCGCCGCCGCCCGCGCACCGCCGTCGTCGTCTCCACCGGCTGTACGGTCACGGCCGGCGCCCTCGGCTACCTGCTCACCCCGCTGATGCTGGCGCCCCTGATGGCCGCCCTGTTCTGGCTCGCCTACCTCACCGGACCGAGGACCACGCGCGCGTACGGCGCGGTCGCCACGGCGATGGTGGTGGTCACCGGCGTCCTCGACAACCCCACCGACCACACGGTGCTGCTGCGCACCGTCGGCCCCGTGCTGTGGCTGCTCCTGCCGCTGGCCGCAGGCAGCAAGGGCCGGCTCCGGCAGGCGTACCTGGAGTCCATGCACGCGCGTGCCGCCCACGCGGAGCGCACCCGCGAGGAGGAGGCCCGGCTGCGGGTCGCCGAAGAGCGCCTGCGCATCGCCCGCGAACTCCACGACGTCGTCGCCCACCACATGGCCGTCGCGCACGCCCAGGCAGGCACCGCCGCCCACCTCGCGCCCACCCACCCCGGCCAGGCCCAGAAGATCCTCGCCGAACTGGCCGGGACCACCGCCTCGGCGCTGCTCGAACTCCAGGCCACCGTCGGCGTCCTGCGCCAGTCCGACGACCCCGACTCCCTGGAACCCTCCCCGGGCCTCGCCCGCCTCCCCGAACTGCTCACGGCCTGCGCGTCGGCGGGCCTGGAGGTCACCGTCACCACCGAGGGCGAGCAGCGGCCCCTGTCACCCGGGGTGGACCTGACGGCGTACCGGATCATCCAGGAGGCCCTCACCAACGCCACCAAGCACGCGTCCGACCACACGGCACGCGTCCTGCTCACCTACTCCGCCTCCCGGCTGCTCATCAAGGTCACCAACGACGGCACCGCCACCGCCCCGGCGCTCCCGGGCGGCGGCTTCGGCCTGATGGGCATGCGCGAGCGCGCCCACTCGATCGGCGGCGACCTGCGCGCAGGACCCGGCCCCCGGGGCGGCTTCGAGGTGACCACGGCACTCCCGCTGCACACCCAGTTCCTGGAAGCGGCCCTGGAGGCGTTCCCGGCGACCGGCCCGGCCGACGCCCCCACGGACGTCCGCCGAACGACCGCACTCCGCACAGAAGACGAGGCCACCGCGTGACCATCCGTGTCCTGCTCGCCGACGACCAGGCCCTGCTGCGGGGCACGTTCCGGCTGCTGATCGACTCCTGCGCCGACATGGAGGTGGTCGGCGAGGCCGCCAACGGCAACGAGGCGGCCGAACTGGCCCGCGTCCACCACCCGGACGTCGTCCTCATGGACATCCGGATGCCCGGCTCGGACGGACTCGCCGCGACCGCCGCGATCTGCGCCGACCCCGAACTGGCCGGCACCCGCGTCCTCATCCTCACGATGTTCGAGACGGACGAGTACGTCGCCAAGGCCCTGCGCGTCGGAGCCAGCGGCTTCCTCGGCAAGTACGTCACCACCGGCGCCCTCCTCACCGGCATCCGCACGGTCGCCTCCGGCGAGGCCCTGCTCTCCCCCGGCGCCACCCGCGCCCTCATCACCCGCTTCCTCACCACCCCGGCCCCCGGCGGCCTCCTCGCACCCCCGGAACGCCTCGC
The DNA here is from genome assembly GCF_002954775.1 of Streptomyces geranii. Classification (GTDB taxonomy): domain Bacteria; phylum Actinomycetota; class Actinomycetes; order Streptomycetales; family Streptomycetaceae; genus Streptomyces; species Streptomyces geranii. The sequence continues at coordinate 172,312 of NZ_PJME01000006.1, read as the reverse complement.
CGACCTCACCCCCAGGGAACGCGAGGTCACCGCCCTCGCCGCCCACGGCAAGTCGAACGCCGAGATCGCCGAGGACCTGGTCCTGAGCGTCCTGACCGTCCGCACCCACATCCAGCGCTCCCTGACCAAGCTGGGCGCCCGCGACCGCGCCCAGCTGGTGGTCATCGCCTACCAGACGGGCCTCGTACGGCCTGCGGTGCGCGATCTCTGACGCGACGCGCGGCGGCCCGGCAGAACAAGGGCCCGCAGTGGTGAGGGTCACGGAGACGGACGGAGGCCGGTGCGTAGGCTGGTCGCAATCGACCCGCGGGCCCTCATCAGGGTGAGGGCCCAGCCCTTGACCTGCACATACGCAGGCAGGGAGCCCAGCCTCGGGAGTGCTTCATGCTGCGCACCATGTTCAAGTCCAAGATCCACCGAGCCACCGTCACCCAGGCCGACCTGCACTACGTCGGCTCCGTGACCATCGACGCCGACCTCCTCGACGCCGCCGACCTGCTGCCCGGCGAACTCGTCCACATCGTCGACATCAGCAACGGCGCCCGGCTTGAGACGTACGTCATCGAGGGCGAGCGGGGGTCCGGGGTCGTCGGGATCAACGGGGCCGCGGCCCACCTCGTGCATCCCGGAGATCTGGTGATCATCATCAGCTACGCTCAGGTGACCGACGCCGAGGCGCGGGCGCTGCGGCCGAGGGTGGTGCATGTGGACCGGGACAACCGCGTCGTGGCACTGGGCGCCGACCCGGGCGAGCCGGTGCCGGGCTCGGACCAGAGGCGCAGCCCGCAGGCGGTCACCGCCTGACGGTCTGGGCCCCCGGCGAATCGACGTATCGGCGTAGCTACGAACTGGCGCAGCGACCTACCGCCCTACCGACGTATCGACGTATCGACGAGGAGTGTCCATGAGTGACATCGAGATCCGGGACGACCGGGCGGCGGGCCGCCTTGAGGCGGTGGCGGCCGGTGAAGTCGTGGGCCGTATCGAGTACTTCGTGCTGGCCGCCCGTGGCCGCGCGCTGGTCCCCGTCCACACGATCGTCGAACCCACGCACGAGGGGAAGGGCATCGCGGGCTCGCTCGCCCGTGAGCTGTACGCCATGGCCGCCCGCGAGGGCATCGTCGTGGCCCCGCTCTGCCCGTACGTCGTGAAGTGGGCCGAGCGTCACCCCGCCGAGGCCCCGGCGGCCGACCCCGTGCTGCTCCAGGCCGCCAAGGAGTGGCTCGCGGCGAACCCCGGCCGCTTCTGACCTCCAGCGCTCCGCGAAGGGGACGTACCGTGCTCGCCCTGCTCCACACCTCGCCCCTGCACATCCCGGTCTTCGACGCCCTGCGCGACGAGGACCACCAGGGTCTCGAACTCGCCCACCACGTCCACGAGGACCTGCTGACCAGGGCCCGCGCGGAGGGCCCCGATGCGGTGGTCGGCGACGTACGGGCCGCGCTGGTGGCCGCCGTCGCCCACGGCGCCGGTGCCGTGCTCTGCACCTGCTCCTCCGTCGGAGGGGTCGCGGAGGCCCTCGCCGAGGAGGTCGGGGTGCCCGTGCTGCGGGTCGACCGCCCGATGGCCGCCGCCGCGGTGGCGGCAGGGCCGAGGGTGGTCGTCGTGGCGACCTCGGAGAGCACGTTCGGGCCGACGGTCGCTCTCGTCGAGGAGGAGGCGAGCCGCGCCGGGCTCCCCGCCGACGTACGGACACTGCTCGTGCACGGCGCCTGGGCCCTCTTCGAGGCGGGCGACACGGAGGCCTACGTCCGTGCGGTGGCCGCCGCCGTCGACTCGATCCCCGACGACAGCGCCGACGCGATCGTCCTCGCCCAGGCCTCCATGACCCCGGCCCAGCGCCTGACGACGACCTCGGTACGGGTGCTGTCCAGCCCCCGCCCTGGCCTGACGGCAGCCGTGACCCACCTGGAGTGAGTGGGGGCGCGCCCGTCGGGTACGCGGGGAGTGAGTCCAGAACCGACGCATCGACTGGTTGGAGGACACCGTGACACACCCGAACCCGAACCCGAGCCCTCACCCCGTACCACCGCCCCCCACCCCCTTCCCGGACCCGGCCCCCATCCCACAGCCCCCGGGCCCCGAACCGACACCCACCCCTGAACCGGGCCCACCGCTGTCCTGACCCCGGAAACACCAGGTGGGCGGTCGGAAGATCCAGACCGCCCACCATCACGCGCCCCAAAGGGGCGCGGGGCTGTGTCGATCAGCGGCTCCGCCGCGGGGCGCGACCAGCCCCCGCTGCCCCGCAGCCAGAGAACTACCCAACCCGAGGAGCGACCCTCAGTCGGTGACCTCGGACCGGTCCCCACCCCACAGCGTGTGGAACGACCCCTCCCGGTCGGTACGCCGATACGTGTGCGCCCCGAAGAAGTCCCGCTGCCCCTGCGTGAGCGCCGCAGGCAACCGCTCCGCACGCAGCGCGTCGTAGTACGCCAGCGCCGCCGAGAAGCCCGGCGTCGGGACGCCCTGTCGCGTCGCCGCGACCAGCACCTCGCGCCAGTCGTCCTGCGCCCCCGCGATCTCCCGCGCGAACGTCTCGTCGGACAGCAGGCTCGGCAGGTCGGCCCGTGCGTCGTACGCGGCGCGGATGCGGTCGAGGAACGCCGCCCGGATGATGCAGCCGCCACGCCAGAGCGCGGACACCGCACCCAGGTCGATGTTCCAGTCGTACTCGGCGCCGCCCGCCGCGATCTCGTGGAAGCCCTGCGTGTACGACACGATCTTCGACGCGTACAGCGCCTGCTCGACACGGTCGGCGAAGGCCGCCGCCTCCGACTCGCCCAGCGGCGTCGCCGTCGGGCCCGCCAGACCGCGCGAGGCCTCGCGCAGCGCCGCGTGGCCGGACAGGGAGCGGGCGAAGACCGCCTCGGCGATGCCCGAGACCGGGACGCCCAGGTCGAGGGCGATCTGCACGGTCCAGCGGCCGGTGCCCTTCTGCTCGGCCTGGTCGACCACCACGTCGACGAAGGGCTTGCCCGTCGCCGCGTCCACGTGCGACAGCACCTCGGCGGTGATCTCGATCAGGTAGGAGTCGAGGCGGCCCGTGTTCCAGGTGCGGAAGATGTCCGCGATCTGGGCGGGGGAGTACCCGGCGACATCGCGCAGCAGCTGGTACGCCTCGCCGATCAGCTGCATGTCGGCGTACTCGATGCCGTTGTGCACCATCTTCACGAAGTGACCGGCGCCGTCCGGACCCACGTGGGACACGCAGGGGGTGCCGTCCTCCGCCTTCGCGGAGATCTTCTCCAGCATCGGGCCGAGGGAGTCGTACGACTCGGCCGGGCCGCCCGGCATGATGCTCGGGCCGAGCAGCGCGCCCTCCTCGCCGCCCGAGACGCCCATGCCGACGAAGTGGATGCCCTGCTCGCGCAGGTCGCGCTCGCGGCGCCGGGTGTCCGCGAAGTGGGCGTTGCCGCCGTCGATGATCATGTCGCCGGGCTCCAGGAGCGGGGCGAACTCCTGGATCACCGCGTCGGTGGGCTCACCGGCCTTCACCATGACGACCAGGCGGCGCGGGCGCTCCAGCGCCTCCACGAACTCCTTGGCGGTGTCGGCCGCGATGAAGTCGCCCTCGGTCCCGAACTCCTCGACCAGAGCGTGCGTACGCGCCGCCGTCCGGTTGTGCAGCGCGACCGTGTAGCCGTTGCGCGCGAAGTTGCGGGCGAGGTTGCGGCCCATCACCGCGAGTCCCGTGACGCCGATCTGGGCTGAGTTGCTCATGCGGATGGCTCCTAGTGGGTCCTGGAAAACGGTGGTGCCGGCAGGTCCTGGAAGCGGTGGTGCGGTTCGTACCCGCTCGCCAGTATTGCCCTTCGGGCCATCCTGACGTGCCGGTACGCCGACCGCACATCCGGGTCCGCCGTTCCTGCGTACGCCAATACGCACCAGAACCCCCAGCTGCCTCAGCGTTCGCGCAACAGACCCGTATTCCTGGCCGATCGGGTTTCGCCCCCGGCGAACTTCGGCCGCACAGAGGCTGATTTGCCGTCTTGTCATGGCCTGTTCCCAGCGCTTACTTTTGCGACTCCTGGCATAGGTGAGGGTGAGGGGGCTCTTCCATGGCCGTACGCGGCAAGCATCGCCGGTACCAGCCGAATCGGATCAACCGGGCCTCTCTGACCGTCACCGCGGGCAGCGCCGGTATCGCGCTGCCGCTCGTCGGCGCGGGAACCGCGGACGCCGCGGACGTGGCGACCTGGAACAAGGTCGCCGCCTGCGAGTCGACCAACGACTGGAACATCAACACCGGCAACGGCTATTACGGCGGGCTGCAGTTCAGCCAGTCCACCTGGGAGGCCTACGGCGGCACGGCCTACGCGGGGCGTGCGGATCTGGCCACCAAGGACCAGCAGATCGCCGTGGCCGAGAAGGTGCTCAAGGGGCAGGGCCCCGGCGCCTGGCCCGTCTGCTCGGTCCGCGCGGGCCTCACGCGCGGCGGCGACACCCCCGACATCAACCCGTCGGGCACCTCGGAACGCAAGTCCCAGCGGACCGTCCGTGACGTCAAGCCGCAGACCACGCCCCAGTCCCAGGCGGGCACCGCCGAGATGTACACCGTCGTACGCGGCGACACCCTCTCCGGCATCGCCGACGAACGCGAGGTCCGCGGCGGCTGGCAGCGCCTCTACGCCGCCAACCGCACGACGGTCGGGACCGATCCGGACCTGATCGTCCCCGGCCAGCGCCTGAACCTCCGTACGAAGGCCGCTCCCGCCGCTCCCGCCACCGCCGAGCCCGCGCGCAAGTCCACGGCCAAGCCCAAACCCAAGTCCGAGCCGCAGCAGGCCCCTTCGCGTGCCGTCGAGAAGGTCACCGCGACCAAGGCGCCCACGACCACCAGCACGCTCAGCGCGCCGGTCGGCGCCGCGACCGGGACGCCGTACCACAAGGCGGGTTCCTCCTGGTCGAAGGGCTACCACACCGGCGTCGACTTCCCGGTGCCCACCGGCACCTCCGTGAAGGCGGTCGGGGCGGGCGAGGTCGTCGAGGCGGGCTGGGGCGGGTCGTTCGGGTACCAGGTGGTGATCCGGCACGCCGACGGCCGCTACTCGCAGTACGCCCACCTCTCGGCGATCTCCGTGCGGTCGGGCCAGTCCGTGGCGGTCGGGCAGCGCATCGGGCGCTCCGGGTCCACGGGCAACAGCACGGGCCCGCATCTGCACTTCGAGGTGCGGACGGGGCCCGGCTTCGGTACCGACATCGACCCGGTGGCCTATCTCCGGGCCGGCGGCGTCAGGATCTGACGGGATCCGGTCCGGCGCTCAGGATTTGACCCTCGTACGGTGCCGGTCGAGCGCGCGTATCGGGATCGGCACGTACGGGACGCCGTAGAACGGCCCGAAGTGCAGGGGCGGGCCCTCGTCGGGCGCGTCCGGCGGCGGCGTCGTCAGCGCCGCCGCGTTGGCCGGCACCGGCACGGGGATCTCCTGGATCTCCTCGTTCACCCTCGCCGCTTCCTCGGCCCCGGCCCCGGTCGCCGCTGCCTGCTCCGGTCCTGCGACCGCCGCAGCAGCGGAAACAGCGGGTGATGCGGGGGAAACAGCGGCAGCAGGGGCAGGAAAGCCGGACGGCTGGGTCTGGGGGTGCGGGTGTGTGCTGTGCTGCAGCCGCTCCGTCGTCAGCAGGATCAGCCCGCCGGCCGCGACGACGCCGCAGCTCAGCGCGAGGATCGTGCCCGTCGTGCCGTAGCGGAAGGTTTCGCCGAACATCGTGATGCCGACCGCCGCGGCCACCACCGGGTTCACGACCGTCAGCGTCGCGAGCGGGGCCGCGAGGCCGCCGCCCCGGTAGGCCGCCTGGGAGAGCAGCAGACCGGAGACGCCGAGTACGGCGATCAGGGCCAGCGTGGGCAGGTCGGAGGCCGTGAGGCCGCCGTTCCAGTCCACGGCGACCACCTTCGTGAACACCGACGACATACCGAAGGCGATTCCGGACGCGACGGCCAGCAGCGTGCTGCGCACCGCCGGGTGCCGGTGTGCCGCGCGGCCCGCCACCATCAGCGCCACCACGGCGGAGCCGGTGACCACCGCCAGCAGCACCCGCTCGGTCGTGCCCAGGGACTGCGCGTCGGACGCGCCGACCAGCGACAGCAGGCCCGCGAGCCCGAGCGTCGCCATGATCGCGCCCCGCCAGGCGGCGGCCCCCGCCTTCCGGCGTACGAACACGGCCGCCATCGGCAGCGCGAACACGATCGTCAGGGCGCCCATCGGCTGGACGACGCTCAGCGGCCCGAAGGCCAGCGCCACCACGTGCAGCACGCCGCCGAAGCCGTTCAGCGCCACGGCGGCCCACCAGACCGGCCTGCGCATCGGCGCGTAGGACTCGCCGTGTTCGGAGTCCGCGACCCGCTCCTGAAGGATCGCTCCGCCCGCGTAGGCGACAGCGGAGACGAGCGACAGCAGGATGGACAACGCGAGGGCGCTCATGAGCAACTCCTCTGCGTGCGGCGCGGGCCGGCGGCCCGACGCGGCGAACGGTCGGCTTCCATAGTCACTACGATCCCCCCTCGCGCGCGCCACCGCGTCGTACCAGAGCATTCATTGGGTCCTACTGCCGATGGAGTACGCCGGGCCGGACGTCCTCCCCAGGGTGGGTGACGCGGGGGTGGAGCCGCTGCTCCGAGCTACGGCCCGACCTGGTACTACTGCCTTTCGTGGACCTCGACCCCGATCTCGCGGCGCTCCGACCGCTCGGCGGCTTCTTCGTACTACGAACGGCCGGAGCCCCCACCGACCTGCCCCCGACGCTCGCCCAGGCGTACACAGATCACGATGAGAACGTTTACGCGGATTCCATAACTTTTCGTGTCCGAACGGTCGCGGACCGTCTCCGCATCGCTGAGCTGCGGGTTTCCGCGTCGATCGCCCAACAGGCACTCGCGGCCCGCCTGTGGTCCATCGCCCTGGGCTGCGCGGTTCGCTACGGCCAGGTCCCCGACCTGGACCCCCGCCTCCTCCTCTGGGACGCCGCCGCGAGCGCCCCCGACGACCTGTGGCTGACGGAGGTACGCCCCCGGCCCGCCGACGCGGCGACGGTCGCGGACATCGTCGTACGACGGCACCTGGAGCCCCTCACCGCCCTCCTGCACGCCCGCTACGGCGTCGCCGAGGGCCTGCTCTGGGGCAACGCGGGCTCCGCCCTCGCCGGCGCGGCCCGCGAGCTGGACCGGTGGGCGCGCGGAGCGGACCCGGGCGCCGGCGCACGCGCCCGTGCCCTCGCCGCCGAACTCTTCACCCACCCCCGTCTCGCCCCGACCGGAACCCTCACCGGAACCGCCTTCCGGCGGCGCAGCTGCTGCCTCTACTACCGGGTGCCCGGCGGCGGGATCTGCGGAGACTGCTGCTTCACCAGGGCCCCACGCTCTTCCCCGGAGGGCACATCTGGGTGACCATGTGGGAACCAACCGCCGAGACAGGGAGTTTTGGGTGCGTGTGGGCCTGCTGACCCGGGAGTACCCGCCGGATGTGTACGGCGGCGCGGGCGTCCATGTCGAGTTCCTGGCCCGCGAGTTGGGCGCCCTCACCGACCTGGAGGTGCACTGCTGGGGCGAGGGACGCGGCGTCGGAGTGATCCGCCACCGCCCCTGGTCCGCGCTGGACGGCGCCAACGACGCCCTGCGGACCTTCTCCACGGACCTCTCCATCGCCGCCGCCCTCGAAGGCCGCGAGCTGGTCCACTCCCACACCTGGTACGCCAACCTGGCCGGCCACTTCGCCAAGCTCCTGTACGGCATCCCGCACGTGATGACCGCGCACTCCCTGGAGCCCCTGCGCCCCTGGAAGGCCGAGCAGCTCGGCGGCGGCTACGCCCTGTCGAGCTGGGCCGAACGCACGGCGATCGAGGCCGCCGACGCGGTGATCGCCGTGTCCGGGGCGATGCGCGAGGACATCCTCGCCTGCTACCCGGCCCTCGACCCGGCCACCGTGCATGTCGTGCACAACGGCATCGACACCGCCCTGTACCGCCCCGACCACGGCACCGACGCCCTCGCCCGGATCGGCGTCGACCCGGACCGGCCCTTCGTCCTGTTCGTCGGCCGCATCACCCGGCAGAAGGGCGTCCCGCACCTGCTGCGCGCGGTGCGGGACATCGACCCGGCCGCCCAGGTAGTGCTGTGCGCGGGCGCCCCGGACACCCCGGAGATCGACCGGGAGTTCCGCGAACTCTTCCAGGAGCTGAGCGCCGTACGCGAAGGCGTCTTCTGGATCCCGCAGATGCTGCCGCGCCCGGACGTCATCCAGCTCCTCACCCACGCCGCAGTCTTCGTCTGCCCCTCGGTGTACGAGCCACTGGGTATCGTCAACCTGGAGGCGATGGCCTGCGGGACTCCCGTGGTGGCCTCCCGGGTCGGCGGCATCCCCGAGGTGGTCGACGACGGCAAGACCGGTGTGCTCGTCTCCCTGGACGAGGACCCGCGGGTCTTCGAGGCGGACCTCGCGCGCGCCCTGGACTCCGTACTCGGTGATCCGGACGGCGCCCGGCGGATGGGGGAGGCCGGACGGGAACGCGCGGTGGGCGAGTTCGGATGGGACGCGGTGGCCCGGCGTACCGTGCGGCTCTACGAGGAGATCCTCAAAACGGGTCAACAGGCTTAGCGCGACCGGCGTGCGGGCAAGGATCGTGCACAACCACGGTGAGGGGAGCGGCGATGCGTCGTGGTGGACCTTCTGTGCTCGGGATCGTACTGGCGGGCGGAGAGGGCAAGCGGCTGATGCCCCTGACCGCCGACCGGGCGAAACCGGCGGTCACCTTTGGCGGAACGTATCGCCTGGTGGACTTCGTCCTGTCCAATCTCGTCAACGCGGACATCCTGCGCATCTGCGTGCTCACGCAGTACAAGTCGCACTCGCTGGACCGGCACATCACCACCACCTGGCGGATGTCCAGTCTGCTCGGTAACTACGTCACGCCGGTCCCGGCCCAGCAGCGCCTCGGGCCGCGCTGGTTCCTGGGCAGCGCGGACGCCATCCTGCAGTCCCTCAACCTCGTGCACGACGAACAGCCCGACTACGTCGCCGTGTTCGGTGCCGACCACGTGTACCGCATGGACCCCCGCCAGATGCTCAACCAGCACATCGAGGGCGGCGCCGGGGTCACGGTCGCGGGCATCCGGGTGCCGCGCACCGAGTCGTCGGCCTTCGGGGTGATCACTCCAGGCACGGACAACCAGACCGTGCAGGGCTTCCTGGAGAAGCCCGCCGACCCGCCAGGCCTCGCCGACGACCCGGAGGCCGTGTTCGCCTCGATGGGCAACTACATCTTCACCACCAAGGCCCTGATCGAGGCCCTCCAGCGGGACGCCGAGGACGGCGACTCCGTGCACGACATGGGCGGTTCGATCCTGCCCGCGCTCACCGAGCGGGGCGAGGCCCAGCTGTACGACTTCAGCGAGAACCACGTGCCCGGCGAGACGACACGCGACCAGGGCTACTGGCGGGACGTCGGGACGCTCGACGCGTACTACGACGCCCACATGGACCTGATCGCCGAGCGCCCGGCCTTCAACCTCTACAACCGCAGCTGGCCCGTCTACACCCACTCCGGCCAGCTGTCGCCCGCCCGCTTCAACGCCGGCGGCATCGCCAGCGAGTCGATCATCAGCGCGGGGTGCCTGATCCGGGGCCAGGTCACGCGCTCGGTGCTCTCGCCCGGGGTCCTGGTCGACCCGGGGGCCGTCGTGCAGGGGTCGATCCTGCACGACAACGTGCGCATCGGACGGGGCGCGATCGTGCGCGGGGCCGTCCTCGACAAGAACGTCGAGGTCCCGCCGGGCGCGACGATCGGCGTCAACCCGGAGCGCGACGCCGAGCTGTACACCGTTTCCAAGGGCGGGGTGATCGGCCTCGGCAAGGGCCAGCGCGTGACGTAGACCGGCGTGCCCACGCCCCCGACGGCCCCGGTGAGCCCGTGCTCACCGGGGCCGTCGGTGCGTCCGGGCTCCGGCGAGTGAGCCGAACGGGCTGTTGCCGTGCGGCCCCGAGGTGACCGTGCCGGTCGGGGCGCGGATCGGGACGTCCGGCGAGGAACGGATGCGGGGCACGACCGCCATCCGGCCCGAGCCCACGGAGGACCTCCCTGTGAGATGGACGCTGCGCACCGCCGGGGCGGTGACGGCCGCCGCCCTGTTCGCCGGCGCCCTCGCCGCCCCGGCCGCCCAAGCCCGCGCCGAGCGGCTCACCGACCTCGTCAACCCGTTCATCGGCACCGAGAACGAGGGCAACACCTTCCCCGGCGCGACCGTGCCCTTCGGCATGGTCCAGCTGTCACCCGACACCGGGCACAAGACCGGCTACCGCCACTCCCAGACCCGCATCAGGGGCTTCTCCCTCGTCCACCTCTCGGGCGTCGGCTGCCGGATCGGCGGCGACCTGCCGGTCCTCCCGACGACCGGCGACATCACGAGCACCGACTACGCGACCTACGCCGCCGAGTACGGCCACGACCAGGAGCGCGCCGCTCCCGGCTACTACCGGGTCGGCCTCGAATCGGGCATCGACGCCGAACTGACGGCGACCCACCGCACCGGCGTCCAGCGCTACACCTTCCCGGCGACCACCAAGGCCAACGTCCTCCTCAACGCGGGCCAGTCCCTGCACACCAAGGTGGCGAACCGCGTCGAGATCCTCGACGACCGCACCGTCCGTACGACCATCACCGGCTCCGGCTTCTGCCGGGGCACCAAGCCGTACACCGTCCACACGATCACCCGCTTCGACCGCCCCTTCACGGCGTACGGCACCTGGGACGGCTCCACGGTCACCGACGGCTCCCGCACCGGAGCGGACGGCGCCTACGTCCGCTTCGACACGACCGACGGGGACCGCAGTGTCGAGGCGACCACCGCGCTGTCGTACGTCGACGCGGAGGGCGCGGCGGGCAACCTGAGCGCCGAGGGCGGCCACTCCTTCGACGCCGTACGGGAGGCGGCCCGGGACCTCTGGGAGGCTCGCCTCGACGACGTCGCCGTGACCGGCGGCTCGGAGACCCTCCGGCGGACCTTCTACTCGTCTCTCTACCGCAGCTTCCTCGCCCCGAACATCGGCAGCGACGCCGACGGCCGCTACACCGGCTGGGACCTGAGGATCCACCGCGCACGGGACTTCACGTATTATCAGAACTGGTCCCTCTGGGACACCTACCGCACCCAGGCCCAACTCCTGTCGCTGCTCGCGCCCCGCGAGGCCCGGGACATGGCGCTCTCGGTGCTGAAGATCGACGAGGAGGGCGGCTGGCTCCCCAAGTGGGGCTACGGCACGGTCGAGACCAACATCATGACCGGCGACCCGGTCACTCCCTTCCTCACCCACGCCTACCAGCAGGGCCTCCTGCACGGCCACGAGGAGCGCGCCTACCGCGCCCTGAAGAAGAACGCCGACGGCGTGCCTCCCACCGCCCTGCCCATGCTCGGGCGCGAGGCGAACAAGGAGTACATCGCGAACGGCTTCGCGCCCTATGTGAAGGGCCGCCCGCGCACCAAGCTCGGCGACTCGGACTACCACTGGGGCGCCTCCGTCACCCTCGAATACGCCCTGTCCGACGCGATGCTGGCCCAGATGGCCCGCGACCTCGGCCACCGGGCTGACGCCGACCGCTACGCCCGCCGGGCACAGAGCTACCGAGCCGTCCTCGACCCCGCCACAGGGTTCTTCCGCCCCCGGGACGGCGCCGGAGCCTTCACCGGCGACCCCGATCCGGCCGTCGGCGAGGGCTTCCACGAGGGCACGGCCTGGCAGTACCAGTGGCTGGTCCCGCAGGACCTGCCCGGACTGGTGGACCTGCTCGGCGGCAGGGAGGCCGCCGACAAGCGGCTCGACGCCTTCTTCGCCTACGACCAGCTGAAGGCCGACCCGGCCCGGACGGCCCGCGAGGTGTGGGTGAACGGCCCGTACGCCTACTACAACGCGGACAAGTACAACCCCCAGAACGAGGTCGACCTCACCGCCCCCTACACCTATCTCTCCACGGGCCGGCCCTGGAAGACGACGGAGGTCGTGCACGCCGCCCTGACCCTCTACACGGACGGCCCGACCGGCATGACCGGCAACGACGACATGGGCACCATGTCCGCCTGGCACGTCCTGTCCGCGATCGGGATCTTCCCGGTACAGCCCGGCTACGACACCTGGGGCCTGTCCACCCCCGTCTTCGACCGGGTCGACCTCACCCTCGACCCCGACTACTACCCCCTCGGCGCCCTCACGGTGACGGCACCGGGTACGTCGGACAGCCGACGGTACGTCCAGTCGGTGGCCGTCGACGGGACTTCGTACAGCCGTACGTATGTGACGAGCGCGTTGCTACGGGGTGCGCGTGCGCTGGAGTTCACGGTCGGCCCGGAGCCGTCCGGGTGGGGTACGGAAGCGGAGGATGCGCCGCCCGCCCTGCGATAGCGGGCCGGTTGCGTCCCCGGAGCCTCCCGCGGGCAGTGACGTAACCTCATAAGTCACTTAAGTCCCGCTGCTCGCGGAGCAGCGGGACTTAATCCGTTGTTAACTGTGCGTAGCTTGATCGTACTTGACCGTAATCGGCCGCAGGCGATTGACTGCTGGCTCACCCGTAGTCGACGCGAGAGCGATCCCTTGACCTCTGAGACCTCGGACCTGCTCGCCCCCCTCGACCTGGCGTTCTGGAACATCGACTCCGACCTGCACCCCATGCACCTGGGCGCCCTCGGTGTCTTCTCCACCCACTCACCCGCCGCCGGAGCCCACGCGGCCGACCTCCTCGCCGCCCGCGCCGCCGCCGTACCCGGACTGCGCATGCGCATCCGCGACGTCTGGCAGCCGCTGCTCCCGCTGGCCTTCGGCGGCGCCACCCGCGAGACCGCCCCGGACTTCGACCCGCTCGACCACGTCCGGCTGCACGCCCCCACCGCCGACTTCCACGCCGAGGCCGGACGGCTCATGGAACGCTCGCTGCAGCGCGGCCGGCCGCCGTGGGAGGCACACGTCCTGCCCGGCGAGGACGGCACCTCCTTCGCCGTCCTCTTCAAGTTCCACCACGCCCTCGCCGACGGCCTGCGCGCCCTCACCCTTGCCGCCGGTGTCATGGACCCGCTCGACCTGCCGGCGCCGCGCCCGCGCCCCGAACCGCCGGCCACGGGCCTCTTCCCGGACGTGCGCAAGCTGCCCGGCCTGGTGCGCGGCGCCTTCTCCGACGTGGGCCGGGCCCTGGACATCGGCGCCTCCGTGGCCCGCTCCGGCCTGGGCACGCTGGGCGAGCGCTCCTCCGCCGCGCTCGTGGCCGAGCCGAGCGGCACCCGTCGTACCGCCGGAGTCCTCCTCGACCTCGACGACATCCACCGGGTGCGCAAGACGGCGGGCGGCACCGTCAACGACGTACTCATCGCCGTCGTCGCCGGAGCACTGCGGCGCTGGCTCGACGAGCGCGGCGACGGCAGCGAGGGGGTCGCGCCGCGTGCGCTCATCCCCGTCTCGAAACGGCGTCCGCGCACCGCGCACCCCCAGGGCAACCGGCTCTCCGGCTATCTGATGCGGCTGCCCGTCGACGATCCGGACCCGCTGCGGCGCCTCGACTCCGTACGCGGTGCCATGGACCGCAACAAGGACGCGGGCCCCGGGCGGGGTGCGGGCGCGGTGGCGCTGCTGGCCGACCATGTGCCGCCGCTCGGACACCGGCTCGGCGGACCGCTGGTCAAGCAGGCGGCCCGGCTGTGGTTCGACATCCTCGTCACCAGCGTGCCGCTGCCGAGCCTCGGGCTGCGGCTCGGTGGCAATCCGCTGGTCGAGGTCTACCCCTTCGCTCCCCTCGCCCAGGGACAGTCGCTGGCGGTCGCCATCTCGACGTATCGGGGGCACGTGCATTTCGGGCTTGTCGCGGACGCGGAAGCCGTGCCGGACCTCGACCGGTTCGCCGCCGCCGTCTCGGCGGAAGTGGCGGGGCTGGTCGCCGCCTGCGCCCTCTGAACGGCCCGCTGAGCAGGGGCATGATCGTCGCGGGTTTGGTGACTGGGGTCGGGCTTCCGTAAAATCGCCTGTTCGAGAGCGGGCGCGGTCAAGGCGCCGCGACGGCGACCCCAGGGAACGGCAGCGCGATGACGGTGACAGAGGACGGCCCGACGGCTGTGGACGGCCAGGAAGACGTGGACAACGTCTCCCACGGTCCCGGCATCGACCCCGAGCGCATGGCCGTCTGCCTCAGCGTGCTCGAAGAACTCGACAAACTGGACGTCGACCACCCCGACGCCATCGCCGTGCGCCGAGCCACCGCCGGTGTCTACCGCACGGTCAAGCAGCGCCGCAGGCAGGAGCGCCGGGCGTCCAAGACCGCCCACGACAAGGCGGTCACCGAGTCCACGGCGACCGGCTCCGCCCAGCGCATCGACGACGAGACCGAGGGCATCCTGCCGTCGTCGGTGACCGAGGCCGGGCAGATCGCGGGGATACTCCAGCGCCCCCGCTCCTGCTACACCTGCAAGACCCGGTACGTCGAGGTCGACTACTTCTACCACCAGCTCTGCCAGGACTGCGCCGCCCTCAACCGCTCCCGCCGCGACGCCCGCACCGACCTCACCGGCAAGCGCGCGCTGCTCACCGGCGGCCGGGCCAAGATCGGCATGTACATCGCGCTGCGGCTGCTGCGCGACGGCGCGCACACCACGATCACCACCCGGTTCCCCAAGGACGCCATCCGCCGCTTCAAGGCCATGGACGACTCGGCGGACTGGCTGCACCGCCTGGAGGTCGTCGGCACCGACCTGCGCGACCCGGCCCAGGTCGTCGCCCTCGCCGACCGGATCGCCGAGCAGGGCACCCTCGACATCCTGATCAACAACGCGACCCAGACGGTACGACGGCTGCCGTCCGCGTACGCCGCGCTCGTCGAGGCCGAGAGCGCTCCGCTGCCCGCCGGTGAGCTGCCCGCCCACCATGTCATCGGCGCGTTCAACTCCGGCGCGGTCGACGGACTTGCCGCGCTGCCCGTCGGCATCAGCGGCATCGACGCCCAGCAGGTCGCCGACCTCGCCCTGGTCGCGGGCAACGCCAGCGTCGCCCGGCACCTCGACGGGACCGCCATCGACGCGGGAGGTCTTGTCCCGGACGTCGTCGACACCAACACGTGGGTGCAGACGATCGAGCAGATCTCCCCGGTGGAGTTGCTGGAGACCCAGCTGTGCAACTACACGGCGCCGTTCATCCTGATCAGCAAGTTGCGTCCGGCGATGGCGGGGGCGGCGCGGGCGGCCGAGAGCGGGCGCGCGTATGTCGTCAACGTGTCGGCGATGGAGGGGGTGTTCGGGCGTGGGTACAAGGGTGCGGGGCATCCGAACACGAATGCGGCGAAGGCCGCGATGAACATGGTGACGCGGACCAGTGCGCAGGAGATGTTCCAGGCCGACGGGATTCTGATGACGTCGGTGGACACCGGGTGGATCACTGACGAGCGGCCTCATTACGACAAGCTGCGGCTGGCGGACGAGGGGTTCCATGCGCCGCTTGATCTTGTGGATGGGGCGGCTCGTGTATACGACCCGGTCGTGCGCGGGGAGGCGGGGGAGGACGTGTACGGGGTGTTTTTGAAGGACTATGCGCCAGGTAAGTGGTAGGTCGGGGTTGTGGGGCGGCTGCGGGCTCGTGGGGGCTTGTCGCGCAGTTCCCCGCGCCCCTAGGTAGGTGTCGGTCTCGCCGGTTTTACCCGTGTGCCGCCGTCTACCACCAGGTCTGTTCCTGTCACCCACTCTGCTGCGTCTGACGCCAGCCATAGGACTGCTTGGGCGATGTCATCGGGTTCGCCGATTCGGGCCAGGGGTAGGCCGGTTGCGATTTCCTGCTCTCCCGGTTCCCATACGAAACGGGCCATTTCCGTGCGGACCAGGCCGGGGGAGACCGAGTTGACGCGGACCTTCGGGGCCAGCTCGCCCGCCAGTTGTTGCGTGAGGTGGAGCAGGGCGGCCTTTGTCGTGCCGTAGGCGCCCACGTTGGGGCCCACGTGTGTGGCGCCCTCTGTGCAGATGTTGACGATCGTGCCGCCGTGTTCGCGCATCCAGGCTCGCCAGGCGTGTTGCGTCAGGCGTAGTGGTGCCTCGACGTTGACCGTGAACGCCTCGCGCCAGATGTCGGGGTCGGCGTCCATGAGCGGGCCGTAGGGCTGGTTCGTGGCCGCGTTGTTCACGACGATGTCTAGGCGGCCGAAGGTGTCGAGTGTGAACTCGGTCAACAGGGATAGGTGTGCGGGGTCGGCGACACTTCCCGCCAGGCCGATCCCGCCGAGTGTCTTGGCGGCCTGCGCAACCCCGGCCGGATCGCGGGCCGTTACGCACACCTGAGCCCCCGCCCGCACCAGCGCCTCCGCGACAGCCAGCCCGATGCCTCGCGTGCCCCCGGTGATCAGAGCGACCCGTCCGTCGAGTCCGTACGGTGACGTCATCCGCGTACCGTCTCATGACGGGTCGTCAGCCAACAGCCCTCGGGCGTACGGCGGTTCGCGGTGTCATTCGCGGGGTCAGTCGACGGCGCCCAGTCTGGAGTGCTGTTCCGCGAGCAGCTCAAGGAGCGTGCGCCAGTCCTCCAGTACGCCCGCGTCGACGCCGGGGGTGTGGGCCGCCTCGTCCGCCTGGCGCAGGGTGAGGGTGTCCGCGTCCGTGTGCGGGTCCCGGTCCGTGGCGTGCGGGCTGTCGTGTACGAGGCGGGCGACCCGTTCGCCGAGCAGGTGCCGTACCGCGTGTGCCGCCGTACGGGCGTGGCGGGTGGGGTCGCCGGGGGCGAGGAGTCGGCCTATGACGTGGACCAGGCCCGCGATCTGGAGTTCCTTGTCGGCGGGGCGACTTCGGCGCAGCAGGGCGGCCGTCTGGAGCGCGTGCTGGTGCAGGTCGACGGGGTCGGTGCCGTGCTCAGGGGTGCCCCGGCAGGCGTGCAGCAGATCCATCAGCTCCTCTATGCCGCGCAGCTCCATGCGTCAGTCCTCCCGAGTCCTACCGCGGGACCAGCCGTTGCCTTCTGGCAGCAGATCAGGGCCGGCTTGCGCGCGGGCCAACGGGAGCTGAACTGCCGGACGTGTTCCGGCAATGGCGTACACGGGTGCGTGGGTTGAGCCGTACGGGTGATGCTCAAACCGTGCTCCACGTCACAAACAACCCCAGATTATGGCCGAATGAACTCTGGGCGACGTGAGATCTTTACCCCTTGTTTTCACCCCATCGAGCGGGCTCGCGCTCATTTGGTTAATACTGGAGCGGACGGGCAGCACGACTGGGTTCCACCCACACCCACGGTCCGTCACCGGCGCCACCGCGTCCTGACTGCTCTTGACCCAGACCCGAGTGGATGTGGAGCGACCGGCGGCAGGCTGGTCCCGAATGTCCTGAGGGTGACCCGACACATAAGGAGTGCGCGGTGACACCGGAGAAGACGAATCTCGAACAAGGCCCAGAGGAACGCACGACGGCCCCCGTCGACCGGAGCGACCGGCTCGGCAGCCTCGACGTCTGGGCCAGGTCGGCCCCGATCCGTCTGGCGGGCTACGAGGACGACCTCGCCGAGCCGCACATCCTGCCCAGCGTCGACTGACGCCACGCAGGGACCCGTCGAGATCGACATCGGCATGGGCGTGCCAGACTCGCGCCCATGCTGATCATCAGGGAAGCCGCGGCCGGTGACTGGCCGCGGATCTGGCCGTTCTGGCACCGCATCGTCGCCGCCGCAGACACCTACACCTGGGACCCGGACACCTCCGAGGAAGCGGCCCGCGCCCTGTGGATGAGCCCGGCCAAGCGCGTGTACGTCGCAGAGGACCCCGCCGGAGCCGTGGTCGGCTCCGCCTTTCTCGCCCCCAACTACGGTGGTCCCGCCGCCCGGATCGCCAACGCCGGGTTCATGGTCGACCCCGACTGCGGAGGCCGTGGCATCGGCCGCGCCCTCGCCGAACACGTCCTGAGTGAGGCCGTGGTCCACGGCTATCGGGGCATGGTCTTCAACGCGGTCGTCGAGACCAACCCGGCGGTCAAGCTGTGGAGTTCGCTCGGCTTCACGATCCTCGGCACCGTCCCGGACGCCTTCGACCATCCCCGGGACGGCCGGGTGGGCCTGCACATCATGTACAAGGCCCTCGGCGACGAACCCGCTTCATGAGGACGTGAGGACATGAGGATCTGAGGAGCTAGTCGAGCGGAGCCGTCCGCTGCCAGGGGTGCAGCTCCTCCAACTGCTGGGCCACGTCAAGGAGTACGGCCTCCGAGCCCGGGCGGCCCACCAATTGGACGGCGCAGGGCGCACCCGAGGGCAGGCTGCCGAACGGTACGGCCATCGCCGGCCAGCCCGTCAGGTTCCACGGGGGCGTCATCGGCGAGTAGTTGGTGTTGGCGAGGACATTGCGCAGCCAGCCCCGCTCGTGCCAGGCCACGGCGGCGGGGGAGCGGCGGGCCAGCGCCGGAGTGAGCAGGACGTCGTGCTCGGCGAAGAACGGCTCCAGCCGGCGCCGCAGTTGCTCCTTGTGCTGACCGCGCTCGACGTAGCCGACGAACCGGCGTCCGACGGCCGCGTGCACCCGGGTGCGCCGGGTGAGCGCACTCCGGTCGAAGCCCTCGGAGTCCCGTGCCGTGCCCGCCGTCCAGTGGGTGAAGGAGGTGACGCCGATCGACAGCGGGTACGGCGGGTCGGCGGGCCGCACCTGGTGACCGGCGCCGTCGAGCAGGGCGGCGGCCTCGCGCGCCGCGGAGACGTACGGCCTGCTGATCGTGACGCCGGTGATGGGGCTGCGGACGGAGAGCGCGACCTTGCGGCCCGCGTGCGCGTCCGACCGTACGAACTCCGTGTCCGCGAGGACCGACAGCATCAGGCGGGCGTCCTCGACCGTCGTCGCCAGCGGGCCGTTCTCCGACATGCCGAACCAGTCGCCGTTGCCGATGCCCGCCGGGACCACCCCGAGGCCCGGCTTGATGGTGACGACACCGCAGTTGGCGGCGGGGATGCGCAGTGAGCCCATGCCGTCGTTGCCCAGCGCGATCGGCACCAGCCCCGCGCCGACGGCAGCCGCGCTGCCACCCGACGAACCGCCCGCCGTACGGGTGGTGTCCCACGGGTTGCGGGCCGTGCCGAGCGTGCCCTCGGTCGTCCCCCAGATGCACAGCTCGGGCACATTGGTGACCCCGACGACGATCGCGCCCGCCGCGCGGAGCCGGGCCACGGTGATGTGGTCGTGGTCGGCGGGGGTGTCCGGCGTCGCCGTGCTGCCGTGCCGGGTGGACTCGCCGCGTACGCCCAGGTTGTCCTTGACCGCGACGGGTACGCCCGCGAGCGGCAGGTCGGCCAGATCGGCGCGGGCGGCCACCTCGTCCGCCTCGGCCAGCGCCTCCTGGGCCCGCAGCCTGCGGAACGCTCCCACGCGGGCGTCCAGCAGTTCGATACGGGCAAGATGTTCGGCCACGACTTCACGGGGCGTCACGCGCTTCTCGCGTACGGCGGCGGCGATCTCGGTGGCGGTACGGCCGACCCAGCTGGTCACGGGGGCTCCTCGGGGTGGATGCAACACATGGTGCTACGCGTGAGGCGATGAGGCTACTCGTGAGTACAGGTGGCGTCGAGATCCGGTGCCGGGAGCCGGTGCCGGGGCCGGTGAGGTGTCGTGGACCTTGGACATTCGGCCTGGCTCTCTTGGACTTTTCGCGCGCCGGGGCATCCGGCTCCCGCCGCAGAGTCGCTGGTCATCCGATCACTGGCCGAACTCGCCTGGCTCCGGACCCCATTGACAGTGCCTGAGGTGCGCTCAATCATCACACCTCCGATGAATGGGAGCTTCCAGATGAGTACGTATCCAAGACGTCGGCTCCTGGGCGCGCTGGTCGCCCTTCTGCTGCTGGCCGCCCCGGTACCGGCCGTCGCGGGCACGGTGGCGGCGAGCATCCCGATCACCGTCCCCGCCCTCACCAACTGGACCCCGGAGCAGGGGAGTTATCAGTACGGCGGCTCCGCCCGGCTGGTCGCCGACAGCGCGCCCGAGCGCAGGGTCGCGGACACCCTCGCCGACGACCTGCGCGACGCGGGCCACGGCAACGTACCCGTGGTCAGTGCCGGCGCGCGTACCGGTGACATCGTTATCGACGTCCAGCCGGGCCGGGCCGCGCTGGGTGCCGAGGGGTACGAACTCCGGGCGGGCGCACGGCTGTCGGTGACCGGCGCGACCGAGCGCGGCGCCTTCTACGGCACCCGCACCCTCCTCCAACTCCTCGCCCAGGGCGACCGGATCCCCGCCGGTCGCACGGTCGACGTACCCCGGTACGCGGAGCGGGGCGTCGGCGTGTGCGCCTGCTACATCCACATCTCGACCGAGTGGCTGGAGAACCTCGTACGCGACATGGCGTACCACAAGCTCAACCAGCTGCTCCTGGAACTCAAGGTGAAGAGCGACGCCCATCCCGAGGCCAACACCTGGGGCTACTACACCAAGGACGAGATCCGGCGGCTCGTCGCCCTCGGCGACAAGTACCACGTCGAGATCATCCCGGAGATCAACTCCCCGGGCCACATGGACCCCTGGATCGAGAACCGCCCCGACCTCCAGCTCACCGACTCCGACGGCAACAAGCAGCCCAGCAGGCTCGACATCACCCAGCCCGCCGCCTTCGACTACTACACGAGCCTGATCGACGAGTACGCCCAGGTCTTCACCGGCGGCTCCTGGCACATGGGCGCCGACGAGTACATGCTCGGCTCCGACTTCGCCAAGTACCCCCAAGTCCTGCGCTACGCACGGGAGAAGTACGGGGCGAACGCCACCCCGCAGGACGCCTTCATCGACTTCGTCAACCGCGTCCAGACCTATGTGACGGCCAAGGGCAAGAAGCTGCGCATCTGGAACGACGGCCTCACCGGCGCCAACACCGTCCGGGTGACGGCGGGCACGACGGTCGAGCACTGGCTGAACGTGGCCGTGAAGCCGAGCCAAATCCTGGCCCAGGGCTACCCGTTGATGAACGCGGCCTACGCTCTGTACCTCGTCCGGGGCGGCTTCCACACCGACACCAAGGGCCTGTACGACCAGAGTTGGGACCCGCGCAGCTTCGAGGGCGAGAAGGTCACCTCCAGCCGGGGCATCACCGGCGCGAAGATCAGCCTCTGGCCCGACAACGGACGCGGCGAGACCGAGAACGAGGTCGCCGTCGACACCGACCCCGCACTACGGCACGTCGCCCAGGCCACCTGGGGCGACCCCCGTCCCGACGCCACCTACGCCCAGTTCACGGCGCGCGCGACCGCTGTCGGCCACGCACCCGGCTGGCGGGACCTGACCCGGGTACCGGTCGCGGACGGGACGTACACCTTCAGGTCGGGCGCCACCACCCTCACCGCCGACGTCAAGCGCACCCCCGACGGCTACGTCACCCTGCGGACCGGCGGCGGCTGCCTGGAGGTGCGCGGCGGAAAGCTCACGCTCAACACCCCGCTCCAGCCCGGCGTAGAGATCACGGCACAGACCTGCGATGCCGGAAACACCTTGCAGCGCTGGGAGTTGGCGCAGGCGTCCGGGGGCTTCACGCTCGTCAACGCGATCACGCGGATGGCGGTGCACGTGACCGGGGACGGACGGCTCGTGCAGTACCCGCCGGACCAACAGCCGCCCGCTGTCTGGCACTTGCCCGCCCTCCACTGAAAGTCCCCTGATACCTCGAACCCCTGACCACTGACCCGAGGAGCCCGTTCCCCATGACAGTCTCCAGACGTCTGTTCGTCACAGCCGCCGCCGCGCTGGTCGCCTCGCGCGGTACCTCCCTCGCTCTGGCCGCCCCGGCCCCGGCGGGGGCCCGGCTCGCGGAGGAGCCGAACTTCCGTATCCCCGTCAGCCCTACCGACTCCGCCGACGTCCTGGTCGCCAAGGCCTCCCAAGTCCGGCCCACCGCACGGCAGATCGCCTGGCAGCGGCTGGAGCGGACCGCGTTCCTGCACTTCGGGGTCAACACCTTCACCGGCCTCGAATGGGGCACCGGCGACGAGGACCCGAACGTCTTCCAGCCGACCGGCCTGGACACCGACCAGTGGGCACGGGCCCTGCGGGACGGCGGCTTCAAGCTCGCCATCCTCACCGTCAAGCACCACGACGGCTTCGTCCTCTATCCCTCCCGCTACACCGACCACTCGGTGGCGTCGAGCAGTTGGCGTGCCGGTCAGGGCGATGTGCTGCGCTCCTTCGCCGACTCCATGCGGCGGTACGGGCTGAAGGTCGGCGTGTACATCTCCCCGGCCGACGAGAACCAGTACCTCCACGGCGTCTACGCCAACGGCAGCCCGCGCGTCGAGCACACCATCCCGACTTCGGTCGAGGGCGACGAACGCCCCGACGGGCCGACGTTCACCCTCCCCGCCACCGACTACGGCGCCCACATGCTCGACCAACTCTACGAGGTCCTCACCGAGTACGGGCCGGTCGACGAGGTCTGGTTCGACGGTGCCCAGGGGCGCATCCCGCCGGACAAGGTCGAGAAGTACGACTGGGACAGCTGGTACACCCTGGTCCGCACGCTCGCCCCGGACGCCACGATCGCCGTGTCCGGCCCCGATGTCCGCTGGGTCGGCAACGAGGGCGGGCTGGCGCGCGAGAACGAGTGGAGCGTCGTGCCGGTCGCCGAGAAGGACTACGGCAGGACCGACTTCGCCCTCTCCTACGACGCGGCGGACATGGGCGGCCGGGACGCGCTGGTGGCAGCCCGTTCCGTCGCGGACTACGTGCAGTGGTGGCCGGCCGAGTGCGACGTGTCCATCAGGGACGGCTGGTTCTACCACGCGGACCAACAGCCCAAGTCGGTCGACCAGTTGACCGAGATCTACTTCGGCTCGGTCGGCCGCAACGCCGTACTGCTCCTGAACGTCCCACCGGACACCGACGGCCTCCTCGCCGCCTCCGATGTCACCCGCCTACGGGAGTTCCGCGAGCGGGTCGACCGCGAACTCCCGACCGACCTGACGACCGGCGCGACGGTCACCCGCACTCCGGGTGTCGTCACCGTCGACCTGGGCCGGGAACGCGAGGCGAACCGGATCCGCCTCGCGGAGGACATCCAGCACGGCCAGCAGGTCGAGGCCTTCGTCGTCGAGGCGTTCACCGGGGGCACCTGGACCCGGGTGACAACAGCGGGCACGATCGGCGCCAGCCGCATCCTGCGCCTGACGACCCCGGTCAGGGCAAGACGCTGGCGGGTGCGGGTGACCCGGACGAGGGCGGAGGCGAGGATCGCGGAGTTCGGCTTGTACAGGTCGACGGTGGCGTGACGACCTGACGGCGGGGCGCTGGGGGGGCGGGCGCGCAGCGCCCCCCTAGGGGCGCGGGGAACTGCGCGACCAGCCCCCACCGGGCCCGCAGACAACCACGACCCCTACAACTACAACGGCGGAGCATCCAGCTGCGCCCGCAACCACTGCTCGACTTCCCCCACATGCGCCGCAGCAGCGGCCCTCGCCGCCTCCGGATCATGCGCCACGAGCGCGCGGTGGATCGCCGCGTGCTCGCGGCGCGTCCGCGCGAACGCCCCCTCCTCCTGATACCCCCGCCACACCCGGGCCCGGAACGTCCGTGAGGAGAGCCCCTCCAGGATCGCCGCCATGGTGTCGTTCCCCGCCGCGGCGGCGATCTCGCGATGGAACGCGAGGTCGTGGGCCAGGATCTCCTCCGGATCATCGGTCGCGTTCATCGCCGTGAGGTGTTTCTCCACCTCCGCCAGCTGATCCGGCGTGATCCGTGCGGCGGCCAGTGCGGTCGCCGTCGACTCCAGGATGCGCCGGACCTCCAGCAGCTCCACCAGTCGCGGTCCCCGCGAGAGGTCCGCGACCACACCGAAGGTCTCCAGCAGGTCACCCGCCTCCAGCTGGGTGACGTAGATGCCCGAACCGTGCCGGGCCTCCAGTACGCCCATCACGGTGAGCGCCCGGATCGCCTCCCGCATCGAGCTGCGCGAGATGCCCAGCCGGGCGGCCAGATCGCGCTCGGTGGGCAGCCGCTGGCCGGGCTCCAGCCGGCCCTCGCCGATCATCGCCTTGATCTGCTCGATGGCCCGCTGCGTCACGGTGCCCTTCTGGGGGGCGGCCTCCCCGTTCCTGGCCGGGATCTCGTCCACGCCGTGTCCTCCTGTCGCAGGGTGCGCCGCAGTCTAACCAGCAGGTTGGTCGGACCACTACGGTCGGAATCGAGGAAAACTTGGCCTCAAAGGGTGTTCCAACCCGGAAGTGGTCTGATAAATATGCGGCATCCGCTCGATCACGCTCAATGAGGAGCCTCAAGATGCTCGACCGAACCGTGGGGAACCCGAAGAGACGGCGCAGGGCTCGGAGCCTCGGCGCGGTGGCTCTGGCCGCCTGTACCGGCCTGGTCCTCAGCGCCTGCGGCAGCACCAAGGACTCCGTCGCCTCGGGTGGCGGCGACGGCGACGGGACGGGCAAGGTCGGGGTGATCCTGCCGCTGCTGACCTCGCCGTTCTGGCAGTCGTACAACGACTACGTGCCGAAGATGGCCAAGAGCGAGGGAGTCGACGCGCTGAAGACCGTCAACTCCAACAGTGACCCCTCGCAGCAGATCACCGACATCAACAACCAGCTCAACCAGGGAGTGAAGGGGCTCGTCGTCGCGCCCCTCGACAGCGCCGCCATCGAGGCCGGCCTCGACCAGGCCGAACGCAAGGGCGTGCCGGTCGTCGCCGTCGACGTGGCGCCCGAGGCGGGCAAGGTCGCCATGGTCGTACGCGCCAACAACGTCGCGTACGGCGAGAAGGCCTGCGAGTACCTCGGGGAGCACATCACCTCGGGCAAGGTCGTGCAGATCATGGGCGACCTGGCGTCCGTGAACGGGCGGGACCGGTCGGAGGCGTTCCGGGCCTGTGTGAAGGAGAAGTTCCCCAAGCTCAAGGTGCTGGAGATACCGGCCAAGTGGGAGTCGGACACCGCCGCCTCCAAGCTGGACACCCTCCTGAACGCCAACCCGGACATCAAGGGCATCTACATGCAGGCCGGCGGCGTCTACCTCGCGCCCACCCTGCAGACCCTCAAGTCCAAGGGCATGCTGAAGAAGACCGGCGAGGCCGGGCACATCACGATCGTCTCGAACGACGGCATCCCGCAGGAGTTCGACGCCATCCGCAAGGGCGAGATCGACGCGACCGTCTCCCAGCCCGCCGACCTGTACGCCAAGTACGGCATGTACTACATCAAGGCGGCGATGGCGGGGAAGACCTTCGAGCCCGGCCCGACCGACCACGACTCCACGATCGTCAAGCTGCCCAGCGGCATCCTGGAGGACCAGCTGCCCGCTCCTCTGGTCACAAAGGAGAACGTCGACGACGCCGCGCTCTGGGGCAACACGGTCGGATGAGCAGCCAGCCACGGGAGAACCCGGACACCCCCCTCGTCCCGCTCGTCGAGGCGCGCGGCATCACCAAGCGGTACGGTCCCACCACCGCGCTCCAGGACGGTCGACTGACCGTCCTGGCAGGTGAGTCGCACGCCCTCGTCGGGCGCAACGGCGCCGGAAAGTCCACCCTGGTCACCATCCTCACCGGCCTCCAGGCGCCGGACGAGGGCACGGTCCGTTTCGACGGGCAGCCCGCGCCCCCGCTCGCCGACCGGGACGCCTGGCGCTCCAAGGTGGCCTGCGTCTATCAAAAGCCCACTGTCGTACCCGAGTTGACGGTCGCCGAGAACCTCTTCATCAACCGGCAGCCCACCGGCCGGGGCGGAGTCATCAGCTGGCGCCGACTGCGCACCGAGGCCGCCGAACTCCTCGACACCTGGGACGTCCACGTCGACCCTGAGGCCCGCACCGCCGACCTCAAGGTCGAGGACCGCCAAATGGTCGAGATCGCGCGGGCGTTGAGCTTCGGCGCCCGGTTCATCGTCCTCGACGAACCGACCGCCCAGCTCGACAGCCGGGAGATCGACCGCCTCTTCACCCGGATGCGCGCGCTCCAGGACTCGGGCGTCACCTTCCTGTTCATCTCGCACCACCTCCAGGAGGTGTACGAGGTCTGCCAGACGGTGACCGTCCTGCGGGACGCCCGCTGGATCACCACCGCCCCCGTCGCCGACCTCCCGCGCACGGCCCTGGTGGAGGCCATGGCGGGGGAGACCATCGCCGAACAGGCCTTCACCCCCAAGGGGGTTGAGCCCGGAGCGCCGGTGCTGCTGGCCGCCGAAGGGCTCACCTCACCGGCGTACGAGAACATCGACCTGACCGTCCGCCGCGGTGAGGTCGTCGGGCTCGCCGGGTCCAGTGGCAGCGGCAAGATCGAGCTGGCCGAGTCCTTCGCCGGGCTGCACACGCCCACCGGCGGAAGTGCTCAACTCGACGGCGGGCGGCTGCCGTTCGGGGACGTGCAGGCGGCGCTGACGGCGGGCGTCGCCTGTGTGCCGCGCGACCGGCACGAGCAGGGGCTGGTCTCCGGGATGACCGTCGGCGACAACGCCACCATGAGCGTCCTGCGCCGCCTCGGCCGGTACGGGTTCGTCTCCGGCGACCGCAAACGCGGCTTCGCCACCGCCCTCATCGAGCGTCTCGACATCCACACCGAGGGCCCCGACCAGCCCGTCTCCGACCTGTCCGGCGGCAACGCGCAGAAGGTCGTCATGGCCCGCGCCCTCGCCTCCGACCCCAAACTGCTCGTCCTCATCAACCCCACCGCGGGCGTCGACGTGAAGTCCAAGGAGTCCCTCCTCGCCCGTATGGACAGCGCCCGCGAGGACGGCACCGCGGTCCTGGTCGTCTCCGACGAACTCGACGACCTGCGGCGCTGCGACCGCGTACTCGTCCTCTTCCACGGCCGCGTCGTCGCCGAGCACCCGGCGGGCTGGCGCGACCACGAGCTGATCGCCTCCATAGAAGGAGTGGACCATGGCTGACACCAAGGCTCCGCCGCTCGCCCCCCTACGGGCCCCGGACCCGCGCTCGGCCAAGACCGTACTGCTCCGCCGGGCCCGCGAACTCGCCCTCGTACCAGCCCTGTTGCTGCTCATGGTGCTCGGTACGGTGGTCAACGACTCGTTCCTCACCGAGCGCAACCTGATCTCCATCCTCGGCGCGTCCGCCGCCCTCGCGATGGTCGTGCTCGCCGAGTCGCTCGTCCTCATCACCGGCAAGTTCGACCTCTCCCTGGAGTCGGTCGTCGGTATCGCCCCCGCAGTCGGCGCGTTGCTGGTGCTGCCGGTCGCGGCCTCCGGGTGGGGGACCGAATTCCCGGCCGTGGTCGCCCTGTTGGCGATCCTCGTCGCCGGTGGTCTGGTCGGCGCCTTCAACGGCATCCTCGTCGTCAAGTTCAAGCTCAACGCGTTCATCGTGACGCTCGCGATGCTGATCGTGCTGCGCGGACTGCTTGTCGGCGCGACCAAGGGCAAGACCCTCTTCGGCATGCCCGACTCCTTCTACTCGCTTGCCACCACCACCTTCCTGAGCGTGCCGATGTCGGTGTGGGTGGCGGGCGCCTGTTTCGCCGTCGCCGGGCTCGTGCTCAGGTACCACCGGGTCGGCCGTGCCCTGTACGCGATCGGCGGCAACGCGGACGCGGCGCGCGCCGCCGGTATCCGGGTCGAGCGGGTGATGCTCGGGGTGTTCGTCGTCGCCGGAGTGCTCGCCTCCGTCGGCGGGATCATGCAGACGGGGTACGTCGGGGCGATCAGCGCCAACCAGGGCAACAACATGATCTTCACCGTGTTCGCGGCGGCCGTCATCGGCGGCATCAGCCTCGACGGCGGCAAGGGCACGATGTTCGGCGCCCTGACCGGCGTACTCCTGCTGGGTGTCGTACAGAACCTGCTGACCCTCGCCCAGGTGCCGTCGTTCTGGATCCAGGCGATATATGGCGGAATCATCCTGGTCGCCCTCATGATCGCCCGCGTGACGACAGGACGTGCACAGGACTGATGCCCGAACCACCGACACCACCAGCCGCACTTCCGGCTTACCCCTGAGGTTCCCCCTGCGGAACCCCTGCCCCTGAACGAAAGGCATTCCGTGTCACCCACCCCCGGCCCCCCCGCCCGCGTCACCGCGGTCGACACCTACGACATCCGCTTCCCCACCTCGCGCGAGCTGGACGGCTCCGACGCGATGAATCCCGACCCCGACTACTCGGCGGCCTACGTCGTGCTGCGTACCGACGCGGTCGACGGGCACGGGTTCACCTTCACCATCGGGCGGGGCAACGAGGTCCAGGTCGCCGCGATCGACGCGCTGCGCGGGCATGTGGTCGGCCGGTCCGTCGACGAGCTGTGCGCGGACCCGGGCACCCTCAACCGCGACCTGATCGGCGACAGCCAGCTCCGCTGGCTCGGACCCGAGAAGGGCGTGATGCACATGGCGATCGGCGCCGTCGTCAACGCCGTGTGGGATCTTGCCGCCAAACGGGCAGGTCAGCCGCTGTGGCAGTTGCTCGCCGAGGCCGAGCCCGAGTGGCTCGTCCGGCAGGTCGACTTCCGGTACCTCACCGACGCGCTCACACCCGAGGAGGCCCTCGACCTGCTACGCCGGGGCCGGGTCGGCGCAGCCGAACGTACCGCCGACCTGCTGGCGAAGGGCTTCCCCGCCTACACCACCTCCGCCGGCTGGCTCGGCTACGACGACGAGAAGCTCACCCGGCTCGCCGCCCAGGCCGTCGCCGACGGGTTCACCCAGATCAAGCTCAAGGTCGGGGCGGACCTCGACGACGACGTACGCCGCTGCCGGGTCGCCCGGTCCGTCGTCGGGCCGGACATCCGGATGGCGATCGACGCCAACCAGCGCTGGGACGTCGACGAGGCGATCCGCTGGACCAAGGCGCTCGCCGAGTTCGACCCCTACTGGATCGAGGAGCCCACCAGCCCCGACGACATCCTCGGCCACGCGGCGATCCGCCGGGCCGTCGCCCCCGTCAAGGTCGCCACCGGCGAACACGTCCAGAACCGGGTCGTCTTCAAGCAGCTCCTCCAGGCCGACGCCCTCGACATCGTGCAGATCGACGCGGCCCGCGTCGGCGGCGTCAACGAGAACCTCGCCATCCTGCTGCTCGCCGCCAAGTTCGGCGTCCCCGTCTGCCCGCACGCGGGCGGCGTCGGCCTGTGCGAACTCGTCCAGCACCTGTCGATGTTCGACTACGTCGCCCTGGCCGGCACGACCGAGGACCGGGTCATCGAATACGTCGATCATCTGCACGGCCACTTCCTCGACCCCGTGGTGATCGGGCAAGGTCACTACCGGGCACCGACCGCGCCCGGCTTCTCCGCGACCATGCGGCCGGAGTCCATCGCGGAGTTCACGTTCCCCGGCGGCACCTTCTGGGCCGCCGACCTGGCGAAGGAGAAGGGGCAGGCCGCATGACCGACTTCGAGGGTCTCAAGGCGCTGGTCACGGGCGGCGCGTCCGGCATCGGCCGGGCCGCGGCAGAGCTGCTGGCGGCGCGCGGCGCAGAGGTCGCCGTCCTCGACCTGGACCCGTCGTCGGTCGAGAAGCCACTCGTCGGGTATCGGGCCGACGTCACCGACGACACCTCCGTACGGGAGGCCGTGGCCGCCGCCGTCGCCGAACTCGGCGGTCTCGACATCCTTGTCAACAACGCCGGGATCGGCGCCCAGGGCACCGTCGAGGACAACGACGACGACCAGTGGCACCGCGTCTTCGACGTCAACGTGGTCGGCATGGTGCGGGTGGCCCGTGCCGCGCTGCCGCATCTGCGGAACTCGGCGCACGCCGCCATCGTGAACACCTGCTCCATCGCCGCCACGGCCGGCCTGCCGCAGCGCGCCCTGTACAGCGCCACCAAGGGCGCCGTGTACTCGCTCACCCTCGCCATGGCCGCCGACCACCTCCGCGAGGGCGTCCGCGTGAACTGCGTCAACCCGGGCACCGCCGACAC
This sequence comes from Streptomyces geranii, assembly GCF_002954775.1. Classification (GTDB taxonomy): domain Bacteria; phylum Actinomycetota; class Actinomycetes; order Streptomycetales; family Streptomycetaceae; genus Streptomyces; species Streptomyces geranii. The sequence goes on along the minus strand of NZ_PJME01000006.1, from coordinate 142,497 downwards.
CCCGTGGGTCGGCCGCCTGCTCGACGCGGCCCCCGACCCCGCCGCCGAACGCGCCGCCCTGGAGGCCCGCCAGCCCTCCGGCCGCCTGGTCTCCGCCGCCGAAGTCGCGGGCGCCATCGCCTACTTGGCGAGCCCTCTGTCCGGCGCCACCACCGGCACCTCACTCGCCGTCGACGGCGGCATGCAGGGCCTGCGGCTGCGGCCGGTGGGCCAGTGAAGACGCTCGGCGGCAGCGGAGTCCCGGTCAGCGGCCTCGGCTTCGGCGGCGCAGTCATCGGCAACCTCTTCACCGAGGTGACCGACGAACAGGCGCACGCGGCAGTCACCGCCGCCTGGGAGAGCGGCATCCGCTACTTCGACACCGCCCCGCACTACGGCCTCGGCCTCGCCGAACGCCGACTGGGCCAGGCCCTGAGCACCCGCCCCCGCGCCGAGTTCACGGTCTCCACGAAGGTCGGACGCCGACTGGAACCCGCCCAGGACGGCGGCGACGACCTCGCCAACGGCTTCGCGGTCCCCGCCACCCTGCGCCGCGTCTGGGACTTCAGCGCCGACGGCGTACGCCGCTCCCTGGAGGCCAGCCTCGAACGCCTCGGCCTCGACCGGGTGGACGTCGTCTACCTCCACGACCCCGACGACCACGCCGAACAGGCCTTCCACGAGGGCTACCCGGCCCTGGAGAAGCTCCGCTCGGAGGGCGTGATCGGCGCGATCGGCGCCGGGATGAACCAGACGGAGATGCTCACCCGCTTCGTCCGCGACACGGACGTCGACGTGGTCCTGTGCGCGGGCCGCTACACCCTGCTCGACCAGAGCGCCCTCACCGACCTCCTGCCCGCCGCAGTCGAACGAGGCGTCTCCGTGGTGATCGGCGGCGCCTACAACTCCGGCCTCCTGGCGGACCCGAGGCCGGGAGCCACCTACAACTACGCCGACGCGCCGGACGACTTGCTGCAACGGGCCCTGCGCATACGGGAGACCGCCGAGCGGCACGGCATCACCCTCCGGGCCGCCGCCCTCGCCTTCTGCGCGGCCCACCCGGCAGTCGCCAGCGTGCTCGTGGGCGCCCGCTCGGTGGCCGAAGTCCAGGACGCAGCCGCCCAGTTCGCGACCCCGATACCTGACGCCTTCTGGCAGGAACTGCGCGACACCGGCCTCCTGAGCACCGAGGAACCGCCGGAGGTCCCGTCATGAGGGTCGCCCTGCACACCAAGGTCCGCGCCGACCGCGTCACCGAGTACGACGCCGCCCACCGCGAGGTCCCCGTCGAACTGACCGACGCGATCCGCGCCGCCGGAGCCACCTCCTGGACGATCTGGCGCAGCGGCACCGACCTCTTCCACGTCCTGGAGTGCGCGGACTACGCCCTCCTCCTTGCCGAGTTGGAGAAACTGCCGGTCAACGTCGCCTGGCAGGCCCGGATGGCCGAACTCCTCGACGTGGTGCACGACTACTCCACCGAGGGCGCGGAGTCGGGCCTGCCGGTCGTCTGGGAGCTGCCGTGACGATCGTGGACGCCCACCACCACCTCTGGGACCTCTCCGTCCGGGACCAGGACTGGATCGCCCAAGGCAGCCCACTGCGACGGGACTTCACCGTCGCGGACCTGGCACCCGAGGCCCGCGCGGCCGGCGTCGACCGCACGATCCTCGTCCAGACGATCACCGTCCCCGAGGAGACCCCGGAGTTCCTGGCCCTCGCGGCCGAGCACGAGCTGATCGCGGGCGTCGTCGGCTGGACCGACCTGACCCGCCCTGACATCGCCGACGAGCTGGCCCGACTCCGTGAACTCCCCGGCGGCGCCCACCTGAAGGGCATCCGCCACCAGGTCCAGGGCGAGCCCGACCCGGAGTGGCTGCTGCGCCCCGACGTACGCCGTGGCCTCGCCGCAGTCGCCGAGGCGGGCCTGGTGTACGACCTGGTCGTCCTCCCGCACCAGCTCCCCGCCTGCGTCAAGGCGGCCGAGTCGCTGCCCCGACTCACCTTCGTCCTGGACCACTTGGGCAAGCCGCCGATCGCCTCGGGCGCCCTGGAACCCTGGTCCTCGGACCTCCGCGCCCTGGCCGCACTCCCGAACACGGTCGCCAAACTCTCCGGCCTGGTCACCGAGGCCGACCACGCCACCTGGACGACCGCCGCCCTGCGCCCGTACGCCGACACTGCCCTGGACGCCTTCGGCCCCGCCCGCCTGATGTTCGGCTCGGACTGGCCGGTCTGCACACTCGCCGCCTCGTACGGCCAAGTCCTGTCCCTGGCAGCGGAGTTGACAGCCTCCCTCGACCCGGGCGAACGCGAGGAGGTCTTCGCGGGCACCGCGACCCGCGTCTACGGCCTCTGATCCGACCGGGCGGCCAGTCGCGTCGGCGGCATGAACTCCCGTACGTACACCCGCTCCCAGTACGCGCCCGTCGCCCGCAGCTCACGCCGGCTCGTGTACCGGTAGCGGAAGAGCCGGGCGCGGACGAAGCGCGGGGGCGCGTCCGGCGGGAACGGGGAGCTGCGGAGCAGCCGGAGCGTGTCGGGGTCGTTCTCCAGGAGCCGTTCCACCATCGCGCCGAACCACGAACCGGCGTACGCGGGCGACAGCGCGGCGAACCACATCATCCAGTCGAGCCGGAGATGGTACGGCGCGAACTGCCGTGGCCGGCGCCCTGGTTGACCCGGCTTGCCCTTGAACTCGTACTCCCGCCAGTCGGAGTCCGGACGCGGTACGACGTTGGCCGTGCCTTCGACGATCACCTCGTACCGGACCCGGCTGACGCTGCCGAACGCGCCGTAGGTGTTGACCAGATGGAGCGGGTCGTAGGAGCGGTTCATGACCTGGTGGCGCGAGAGCAGGTTGCGGACGGGACGGTAGCTGAGGGCCACCAGCGCCGACGCCACGGCCAGGACGACGATCTCGTACCAGAGCGGTGTGTCCGGGAGAGTCGCCGGTGCCGTGTCCGGGAGGCGTACCGCCGACAGGGCCAGCACGATCGTGAGCCAGTTCAGCCAGGCGAAGTTGCCCGACAGGACCAGCCACAGCTGGGTGACGATCATCAGGGACGCCGCCGCTGTCGCCACCGGCTGCGGGGTGAACAGGAGGACGGGGACGGCGAGTTGGGTGAGGTGGTTCGCCGCTGTCTCGATGCGGTGGACCGGCCTCGGGAGGTGGTGGAAGCAGCGGCTCAGCGGACCCGGCATCGGCTGGGTCTCGTGGTGGAAGTCGAGGCAGGTCAGGTTCCGCCAGCACGCGTCGCCGCGCAGTTTGATCAGACCGGCGCCGAACTCCACCCGGAACAGCACCCAGCGCAGCAGGAACAGCACCACGACCGGCGGCGCGACCTCGTCGTTGCCCAGGAACACGGCGAGGAAGCCGACTTCGAGGAGCAGCGACTCCCAGCCGAAGCCGTACCAGGTCTGGCCGACGTTGACGATCGACAGATACATCGCCCACGGCAGCAGCCACAGCAGCATGCCTGCCCAGAGGGGGAGTTGTGAGTCCAGCCCGGCGAGCAGGGCCACCGAGACCGCGCAGCCCGTCCAGGCCCAGACGGCGAAGAAGCGGTCGGAGTAGTGGAGTTGGAACACGCTCGGTGCCCGCCGGAACGGCACGTGGGCGACCAGTCGGGGGACCGGCAGCATGCCCCGTTCGCCGATGAGCGCCCGGAACTGGAGGGCCGCGCCCAGGAACGCGACCAGATAGACGCAGGCCAGGCCGCGCTGGAAGAGCAGTCGGCTCAGCCAGTACTCGGGTGCGGTGAACCACTCCACGCGACTCGCTCTCCTCTCCCCGCTCTTCCCTCCAGTGTGACGCTGGGTGACCTTCTCGGCTTGCGTGCGCCGAGCGGGTGACGCAGACAATGGGGAATGCACCGAACCCTTGTCACCGCCTGCGCCCTCTCGGCCGCCCTGCTCGTCGGCGGCTGGGAAGGCGACCCGCCGGGCGAGGAGGCCGTGTCCCCGGACGACCTCGGCTTCGGCACGAGCCAGGACGTCTGCGACGAGATCGGCCCCGACACCGTCCCCGAGATCCCCGACCTCCCCGACGGCGGTGGCCTGATTCCGGACGAGAACATCACCCCGTATGGTGCCTATGCCCCGTACGACCCCTGTGAGGACGTAGGGGAGTGAACGATGTCCGGCGAAAGGTGTCGGACAAGTCGAAGAATCAGCCAAATACTGGCAGGGTGGCCCCATGGCTGATCGGGGAGCGAGCGCCCTGTCACTCCCGGACGACTGGCCCGCCCACCCGGAACCGATTCTGGCGCTCAACCGCATGGGAACGTTCGACTGGGACCTCGACGCGGGTCTGTTCCACATGGACGCGCTGGCGCACGAGATCTTCGATCTGCGCCCCGACGAATACGACGGCCACCCCGAGAGCCTGGCCGTGCGCGTGCCCCGGGTGGAGGGCCTGCGGATCGACTCCGTCGTCTCCGAGGCGATGAAGAACGGCAGCGAGAACTACGGCGTCTACTTCCGCCTCCGCCGCCGTGACGGCTCCCTCCAGTGGACCCACACCCAGGGCTACATCCGCCGCGACGAGACCGGCCGCCCGCGCCGGGTCATCGGCATCGTCCGCGACGCCACGCAGGAGCTGCGGGACAGTCAGGCCCGTACCGAGCAGGCCGCCAAGGACGAGGTCCGGCGCCGTCAGACCAACGTCGTCCAGGTCGTCACGGCCGCTCTCGCGCACGCCCGCACGGTCGAGGACGTCATCGACGTGCTCACCAACTCGCCCGGCGTGCCCCACCTCGGCGCCGCGAGCCTCGTGATGGGCCTGGTCGAGGCCGGCCGGATCCGCCTGGTCGCCGAGGGCCCGGCTGGCGCCTCCGTGCCCGGCACCCGTATCACCCGGATCGACGAGCCCTACCCGATGGGCGACGTCGTACGGACCCTCAGTCCCCGTTTCATCGAGTCGCCCGAGGAGTTCGAGGCCGGGTACCCGATCCTGTGGCCGCATCTCGTCGACCTCAAGGTCACCTCGGCCGCCTACCTGCCCCTCATCGCGCAGGCCAGGCCGATCGGCGCCATGGGGCTGCTCTACAACGACCGGTACGGCTTCTCCGCCGAGGACCGGGCCGTGCTCGTCGCGCTCGGCACCAGCATCGCGCAGAGCCTCCAGCGGGCCATGCTCTACGAGCAGGAGAAGGACCTCGCCCAGGGCCTCCAGCAGGCCATGCTGCCGCGCTCCATCCCCAGCGTGCCCGGCGCCGACATCGCCGTCCGCTACCGCGCCGCCTCCTCCGGCGGCCAGCTCGGCCGGGACATCGGCGGCGACTGGTACGACGTGATCCCGCTGCCCGGCGGCCGGGTCGGCGCGGTCATCGGGGACGTCCAGGGGCACGACACGCACGCCGCCGCCGTCATGGGCCAGCTGCGGATCGTCCTGAAGGCCTACGCGACCGAGGGGCACCCGCCCGCCACGGTGATGGCCCGCGCCTCCGTCTTCCTCCACGAACTCGACACCGACCGCTTCGCGACCTGCCTCTACGCCGAGGCCGACCTGTCCACCGGAGTCGTCCAGGCGGTCCGGGCCGGCCACCTCGACCCGCTGGTCCGGCGCGTCGACGGCACCTGCCGCCGCGTCCCGGTCGACGGCGGGCTGCCGCTCGGCCTCTCCGCCGAGTTCGGACGCCTCGCCTACCCGGTCGCCACCCTCGAACTGGAGCCCGGCGAAACCCTCGTGCTCTGCACCGACGGCCTCATCGAGGAACCCGGCGCCGACCTCGACGACGGCCTGCGGACCCTCAGGGCGCTCATCGCCGCCGGCCCCGAGAGCGCCTGGGAACTGGCCGACCGGCTCATCGAGGTCGCCGACGAGCGGGGCGGGGACGACGACGTGGCCCTGCTGCTCCTGCGCCGCCGGGGCCTGGCCGCCGTACAGTCCGGCGGCCGGCTCCAGCAGCACGTCGCGCCCGCCGACCCCGACGCGCTGACCGGGGCCCGGCACATGATCGGCGCCGCCGTCCGGGCCTGGGGCGCCCGGGAGCGCGCCGACGAGGTCGAACTGGTGGCCGACGAACTGATCACCAATGCCCTGATGCACACCGAGGGCGCTGCCGTCGTCACCCTGCGGGTGCTGAGCGGCCCCGAACGCAGACTGCGCGTCGAGGTCGAGGACTCCTCCAGCGCCCTGCCGCGCCGCCGGGAGGCGGGGGAGTCCGGCGTCTCCGGACGCGGCCTGCTCCTGGTCGACCTCCTCTCCGACGAGTGGGGCGTGGAGGCGCGGGGCGGCGGCAAGGTCGTGTGGTGCGAGTTCACGGTGCCGCCCACGAGCTGAGCACTTCCGCCCCGGGTGGCACTCTGGACGTATGCCGGAACTTCCCGAGGTCGAAGCGCTCAGGGACTTCCTGACCGAACGGCTCGTGGGCCACGAGGTGGTCCGGGTGCTGCCCGTCGCGATCAGTGTCCTGAAGACGTACGACCCGCCGCTCACCGCCCTGGAGGGCCGCGAGGTCACCGCCGTGCACCGGCACGGCAAGTTCCTCGACCTGGTCACGGACGGCGGCCCGCACTTCGTGACCCACCTGGCCCGCGCGGGCTGGCTGCACTGGCGCGACCGCCTGCCGGACGGCCCGCCGAAACCCGGAAAGGGCCCGCTCGCGCTGCGGGTCGCCCTGGAGACGGGCGAGGGCTTCGACCTCACCGAGGCCGGCACCCAGAAACGCCTCGCGGTGTACGTCGTCCACGATCCGCAGGAGGTACCGGGCGTGGCCCGCCTCGGCCCCGACCCGCTCGCCGACGACTTCGACGAGGCACGGTTCGCGGAACTGCTGGCGGGGGAGCGGCGCCAACTGAAGGGCGCGCTGCGCGACCAGAGCTTGATCGCGGGGGTGGGGAACGCCTACAGCGACGAGATCCTGCACGCCGCGCGAATGTCCCCGTTCAAACTCGCCGCCTCACTCACACCCGAGGAGACCGGACGCCTGTACGAGGCCCTGCGCACGACCCTCACCGAGGCGATCGAACGCTCCCGGGGCCTGGCCGCCGGACGCCTCAAGGCGGAGAAGAAGAGCGGCCTCAAGGTCCACGGCCGAACCGGCCAACCCTGCCCGGTCTGCGGCGACACAGTCCGAGAGGTCTCGTTCAGCGACTCGTCACTCCAGTACTGCCCGACGTGTCAGACAGCGGGCAAACCCCTGGCGGACCGCCGCATGTCGCGCCTATTGAAGTAGCGTCCCGCAGGGACGCACTTCAGGGGCGCGGGGAACTGCGCGACCAGCCACAACGGCGCAGCACCCGAAATCACACACTCACGGCGCATCGAGAGTAACGAGATGCAGCCCCTTGTTGGTCCGCAGCTCATACCGATCGATCTCGTCAGGGTGCAGCGTCGACGCCCCCATCATCGTGCTAGCGCGAGCGTCATGCTCAGGCACGTTCCAGTTCGTCAGCGTCTCTTCCGTACCGTCGTCCGCGATGGCGACAAGGTGACACGCCCGGGGCCCGGCCCCGTCCTTCACCTTCAGCTCGATCTGGCTGCCCCAGACCGTGTTCTCACTGGTGACCTGCGCCCAGACGCCCGACCGCTCGTCGGTCGCGGCGACCTGCTGCGTCCGGTCCGCGTCGCCGCCCGCCATGATCGCGATGCCGGGTCCGGCGACCGCGAAGACCACCGCGGCGGCCACGGCGTACAGCAGACGACGCCGTCCGGCCCGGTGCCGGCTGGCGACCTCGCCGAGCAGCCGGTCAAGCAGCCTGGGGCCGGGTTGTGCCATGGGGTGCACAGAGCGCGGCGTAGCCCGCCGGTACAGCAGCAACTGCCGTGTGGCGGGACCGAATTCGGTCACATGGGCCGCGCACTGGGGGCACTCCATGAGGTGGTCCTCGAAGCGGAAGGCCTCCGCCTCGTCGAGCACGCCGAGCGCGTATGCGCCGACGTCGCGATGCCGTTCCAGGGACCTCATGCCGAATCCTCGTGCCGATGGTACGGGTGGGGTTGTGTTGCTCCCACCGATACGCAGCGCAACGCGGAATCACTCAAGGCCCATACCGAATCGAGACCTTAGGTGTTCGGAGCGGTGGTGCCCGCGGATTGGTGTGAATCTAAAAAAGATGGATCGCCAGATGACCGAGGGGCAGTCCGAGCCGCCAGGCCGGGGTCCACACCTTCGGTCCGTCGTCCTCACCGAGCACGGGCCCGCCACCCGGAACGGCGTCCAGATCAGGCGCGAGCAGCTCGGTCTCCTCCAGCCAGCGCCATGCGGCGGCGGCCAGGTCCAAGTCCGGTGCCGGAGCGCCCGAGTCGAGTGCGTCGGCCGCCAACCTGGACATACGTTCGCGGACCCAGTCCTGCCAGGGCTGGTCGTACGCCGTGAGCGAAAGCCACTTCTCCAGTTGCGTGATGACCCGGATGCCGGAAAGTTCCCCGCTGGTGTCGGAGAGGAAGATGGTGAGTGCCAGCGCGTCCCGACCCGCGCGGAACTCGAAGGACGTGGGCGGCATCAGGTCGCCCGTCCGCAGCAGCTCGTCGGCGATGTACTCGGCGTACAACCAGGCCATGGGGACGGTGAGTTCGTCCCCGCCGGCGCCGTCCGTGCTCTCGTGACCTCTGTGCAGCATCCCTTCCTGCCTTCCTCCGGTGCGTGCGCGTCGCCCGAGCCCGGGCCCCGAACCGGAGCCGGTCCGAAACACGGATGAAGACAGCTGATTGCCCAACCATGGTCCTCAGCAAGGCGCTTTACCGAGGTTTGACTCGACCATTGGTTTCACCGCAGGTCGGCCGCATACCCCGGAAGCACTCGGCGCAGGGCGCGCAGCGCGTAATACGCGCGAGATTTCACCGTACCGGGCGGGATACCGAGGGCCGTGGCGGCCTCCGCCACACTCGCCCCCTGGAAGTACACGAGCACCAGGACTTCACGATGCTCGGGAGTGAGTGTCTTCACAGCCTCCCGCACATCGAGGGTCGCCGCCGACCGTTCGGCGTGATCGGCGCAGACCCGCGCGTTCTCCAGGACCGCGTCCCCGACCTCGGCCGGCCGCGCCTGCCGGGCCCGCCGCGCGTCGATGGCCAGCCGCCTGCCCACGGTCAGCAGCCACGGCCGTACGGAGTCGAAGTCGTCGGCGCGCAGCGCCTCGGGGTGCTGCCAGGCGCGTACGAGGGTCTCCTGCACCAGGTCCTCGGCGCGCTGCCGGTCGCCGTCGCACAGGCGCAGCAGCAGGGCGAAGAGCGGTCGGCCGTGCTCGCGCTGCAGCGCGGCCAGCTCGTGCTCGGCGGTCGTCGTCCCGTGGGTGATGGTGGTTCCGGCCGTCATGGCCGTATGGCATCGCAAGGTCCCGATTCGGGACAGAGCGCGGACCGGAGTGTGCGGCGGACGGTCGGACGCGTCGACGAACGGTGCGACGAACGGTGTGAACGGCGGGTTCCTCATCCGGACGGCCCCGCCGTCGCGCCCCCGCGTGCGGCTACGGCACGACCGTGACCGGCCAGCGGCCCGCCTTCACCAGGCGGATGGCCACCGAGCCGATGATCCGGTGCCCCGCCTGCTCGGACGCCCCGACGACCACCGCGTCCGCCTTGAGGTCGTCGGCGGCCTTCACCATCCCCGCGTACGGGTCCCCGCGGAAGGTGTGGAACTCCCACCGGACGTCGAATATCCCCTTGACCTGCTCGGTCGCCTCCCGGATCTGCGCGACCAGATCCTCGGCGATCCGGTCCGTCGTCTCCGCCACCGGCGCCCCGAACGCGGCGCCCGTCGCCAGCAACGGCTGGACGTACACCAGGGCGAGCAGCGCGTGCTGACGCCGGGCCAGCCCCGCGGCGTAGGCGGCGGCGCGGAACGAGGAGTCGGAGCCGTCGACGCCGACCACGATGACCTTCGGACCGTCCGTGCCCCGCTCGAACCGGTGTCCGGAGGGCGGTGAGTGATGCTGTTCCGTCACACCGCGAGGCTATCCGCAGCCGGGGCCCCACCGGGCACGCGGGCAGGGCGCGACCGGCGCGCACTGGTCCAGGCGGGTGCTTTCGCGCCGCCGCACCGGTGGCGATGCGGGGCGGCGGGACCGTACCGGGCGACTGATGACTCATGACGAAGGATCAGTTGCTCACCCGGCGCCGGGTGTTGACGGCCGGCGCGGTCGCCGCCGTGGGAGCGGCCGGTACGGCCGCGCTGCTCACCACGGGACAGGAACCGGCCCCCGCAGCACCGCCCGCCGCGGGCCCCCCGGCGCACCGCGCGCTCAAGCCCTCCGCGTACCGGCTGGAACCCCTCACCGGCTACGGCCCGCCCCGCACTGCCGCCCACGGCCGCACCCTGGTCCGCCACGAACCGCTGCTGCGGGTGAACGGACGTGGCCGCACCATGGTGCTGACCTTCGACGACGGCCCCGACCCCCGCTACACCCCGGACATCCTCAAAACCCTGCGCGAGCACGACGTCCGCGCGATGTTCTTCGTGTGCGGGGAGATGGCCGTCCACAACAAGGACCTGCTCGCCGAGATGACCGAGGACGGGCACGTCGTCGGCAACCACACCTGGTCCCACCCGCTGCTCACCCGGCTCGGCCGCGCCGAGATCCGCTCCCAGATGGAGCGCACCAGCGAGGTCGTCGAGGACGCCTGCGGCGAGGCACCCGTCTGGTTCCGCGCCCCCTACGGCGCCTGGAACCGGGCCGCCTTCCAGATCGGCGCCGACCTCGGCATGGAACCCCTCGCCTGGACGGTCGACACCCTCGACTGGATGACCCCGGGCACCCGCAGCATCGTCGACCGGGTCGAGCGCGGCGCCGCCCCGGGCGTCGTGGTGCTCTCGCACGACGCGGGCGGCGACCGCTCGCAGAGCGTCCGGGCGCTGCGCGACTATCTGCCGGAACTGCTGGACTCCGGCTACCACGTCACCGTACCGACCCGGCATTACACGTAGCGGAATTCACCGGTCCACCGGAACCGGGCTTCCGCCCGCCGGTCGGGGAACGCTCAGCGAACCTCGACCAGGCGGGCGAAAACGACGACATTTCCGTTGTAGCCGTTCTGCTTCGAGAAACCGCCGCCGCAGGTGATGACCCGCAATTCGGGGGTGTTCCGGCTGCCGTAGACCCGGTCGCCGGGGAAGTTGTCCTTCTCGAAGACCTCGATGCCGTAGATCTCGAAAACGGCCGTTTTCCCGTCCTGGCGGTGGACCTCGACGCGATGCCCCTTCTTCAGGGCCCCGAGGCCGTAGAACACGGCGGGGCCCTGTTTGTTGTCGACATGGCCGACGACCACCGCGGTGCCCTTCTCGCCGGGCGACACGGCGCCCGTGAACCAGCCGGCCAGATTCGGGTCCTCCGGCGGTGGGGCGTCCACCCACCCGGCCGCGTCCAGGCCCACCGGCAGCACCGGCGCGTCGACCGAGATCGCGGGGATCCGCACCCGGTCGACCACCGAGTACGGCAGCGCGGCCGGGGCGCCCGAGAAGGTGCCGCCCGGGAGCCGGGCGTCCGCCGCCGCGGCCGAGGCGGGCTGCGGCGGGCCCACGTCGAATTCCCCGGAACCGTTCCGAATGAGAGCGAGGCCGGTCAGCAGAACAAGCGCTATCACGCCCCACGGAGCGCGCTTCTTCCGCCGCTCCTCCTCTTCCGCCAGCTCGGACGCAGACATTCGTCATCCCCTCTCGACCCGGCCGTCGCCGCGTCAATCGCGCATACGAGAACGCTAAGTGCCCGGCGGGAAACCGGCGACGGGGCAGCAGCGAACGGGTGGCGCACATGTCGGTCACGACTCGTCATGAGCCATCCGGGTCGCCGCGGAAAGTATTTTTCTGACGGTCCGTGACCTGCGGCAATATCTGATTGCGCGGTCATTGCCCGGCGTGTCCGCTCACCAGGACGGACCATTCCCGAAATGCGGCTGCGCGCAAGGCATCTGAGGGTTCGTCTGGGAGGCGTTTTCTCGCCGATCGACCGGGGACGGGTCCCGGGGCGCCTTCCGCGGAGGTTCAACATGCGTATTACTCGTGCCCTGGTGGTTTCCGCCGCCACGGCTGCCGCGGTGGGGCTCGCCGCCCCGGCGGCCTCGGCCTGGGACCAGCCGTCCAGCGTCACCGCCGCCCCGAGTGTCATCGCTCCGGGCGGTCAGCTGGTGCTCACGGCCAACGGCTCCGCCTGCGCCGTGAGCGGCAGCAGCATCAGCTCCAACGCCTTCCCGGCGACCAAGTTCAAGTCAGTGAACGGCAGCACGGCCACGGCGACGGTGACCGTCAACTCGAACGCCACCGCAGGTTCGTACAGCGTCACCACCAACTGCGAGGGCCACTCGAAGACCTTCACCAGTGTCTTCACGGTCATCGGTGGTGTCCGGGGCGGTCTCGGCGGCAGCAGCTCCACCGGGGCCACGCCGACCGACATGGCGATCGGCGGCGGTCTGGTGGCCGCCGCGCTCGTCGGCGGTGGCGTGTTCTGGATGCGCCGCCGGTCCGAGAGCCGCATCTGACGTTCGACCCCGCACAGCCCTTCGCCCCGGAACCCGTCAGGGTCCGGGGCGAAGGGCTGTACGGATGCCGGTGCCCGCGGGTCAGGCGTTGTCCTCGCCCGTGCTCCGGCGCGAGAAGTGGTACGCCACCGCCAGCGACCCGGCGATGAGCGCCGCGCCGAGGCCGATCTCCTTGAGGTCGAAGCCGGCGACGCTGCCGCCCTCGCCCGCGTGCACGCCCCGCTGGACGGGCACGGGGTAGTGCGTCGGGTTGCCGGAGCCGCCCGCGATGGCGAGGTCGGTGTGGCCGCTCTCGCCGCCGCAGGTGAACGTGACCCGGTAGGAGGCCCCCGGCTTGGCGTCCCAGTCGACCTTCGCCGTCGTCGACGAGTGCCCCTTGGGGATGGTGACCGGATCGAACACGCCGGAGGACACCCGGGTGTCGTCGTTGCAGCCGTCCACGCGCAGGGTGACCTGGCCGCCCGCCGCGATGACCGAGGGCACGACACCGAAACCGAACGACGTGACGCTGTTCTCCGTGACGGCCGCGTGCGCGGCGGGCGAGGCGAGGGTGAGGGCGCTGACGCCCAGCAGTGCGGCCGAGGCGACGCGTATCGCGCGCATATGAGTCCTCCGGGTCCCCGAGGAGCAGCTGCGGACCTTTTCCGCTCGCGCCATACCGGTCGCGCCAGAAATGCACCTCGATGACCGAAACGCTAGGAACACGTGTGCGTACGCGCGATCGGTGTCGTGCGAATGGGGCACGGTTGTGGGCCGGTCAGGGGACTCCGCCCGGCGAGTCGGGGGACACCCGCGCGCGTGGCGGGTGTCCCCCGGAGGTGCGACCGGTGAGGAACCGTCAGCCGCCCGCGCCCGGAAAGAGCGTCAGGAACGGATCCGCCGTGGCGGTGATGCCCCGGCTGTAGGGAGCGTCGAAGTCCCAGATGAGGAAGAGCAGGAAGGCGATCAGCGTGGAGAACAGCCCGGCGAGGATCAGCTCGCGGGCCGTGCGGCGGATCTGCAGGGCGAAGATCATCCCGACGGTGATCATGGCTCCCGCGATCAGACCGAACCACACGACGCCGGGCATGGTCGGCCCGGTCGAGTCGGCGCGGGCCGTGCGTGACTGGTCCGCGGCGGTCACCTGGTCCAGGAGCGGCTGGTAGGCCTGGGCCTGGAAGTCCGTCTTCGGCTCGTAGTCGGTGACATCGGCGCGGACGCGCTGCAGCAACTGGTCACCACGCTCGGTGACCTGGCCCTTGTCCGACATCACCTTCCACTCCGTTTTGACGACGTGTCCGACATACGCGTTGACGTCGGCCCGAATGCGGTCGCGGACGTCGGGCGGATAGACCCGGACCCGTTCGGAGATCTCGTGCAGCGCGTGGGCCTCGTTCGAGACGTGGTCCTGGGCGACACCGCGTGCCTCCCAGACACCGGCGATGGCCAGGCCCAGCACGATGGCGTAGACCACACCGATCCACATCGTCATGTACTCGATCACGTCCGGGGTGTCGGACGGATCCTCGTCCTCGTGGGCCCTGCGGTCCCGTACGAAGGTGATGATGACGACGACCGCGATCGCGGCAACGATCGCGACGGCGAGAACAAGCCATTCCGACAAGGGGATGCCTCCAAGAGGTCAGCGCGGACGCAGTGCGATCACGGCGATCACGGCGGGCAGGGTGACGAGCAGGGTGAACGAGACGAGCGAGGTGCCACCGCGGACGGTCCGTTTGCTGGCGGACACGTGGTACGGCGGATAGGTCACCGGTGCCGGTGACACGGTCGGGCTCGGGCTCGGCTTCGGGGTGCGCGTCGGCGTCGGCGTGGGGGTAGGGGTAGGAGTGGGTACGGGAGCAGGGGCGCGGGGTGGTGGCGGGGCCGGGGCGGGCGGCGGAGCCGGTGCCTCCGGGGCCGGGGTCGGTTTCCGCGGGGGCGTGGGCTTCGGCGTCGGGGTGGGTGTGGGCCTCGGTTTCGGTGGTGGCGGGGGTTCCGGGGTGGGCGTGGGCGTCGGTGGGGGAGTCGGCGTGGGCGTCGGGGTCGGTGACGGCGTGGGCGTCGGCGTGGGGCAGGGCGGCGGTGGGGTCGGGGTCGGGCACCAGGAACCGGTGCCGACGACGACCGTCGTGCCGTTCCCGGTGACGGCCGCCCCGCCGTTGCCCGCCGCGACCGACCAGCCGTCGCCGCCGGCGCCCGGGACGCCGGTGCCGACCGTGACCGCGGTGCCGTTCCCGGTGACCGACACCGAGGTGCCGCCGCCCTGGCCGGTGGTGACGGAGACGCAGGTCGTGGCGTCGGCCGTGCCGGTCGGCACGCCGACGAGCAGCCAGGTCAGGGCCAGCAGCGCCAACACCCGTATGGCGAGAGCGAATCGGGTCCGAATGGGTCCATACACGACGAGGATCATGTGGGCTGGGCACTCCCGCGCGCGCGGGAGCGCGAGCAGATTGCCCCGAACGAGTGACATATGTCGTGCCGCGGTTTGGATCACGCGTTCTAGGCGCGGCCCAAGATCCGTCTCCCTGTGCGAGGTGTGACGGGCGTGGCCACAGGGATCGGAAAGAAATTTGTGCAGAGGTTGAACACACCGACCGTCCCCGCCCGTACCTAGGACCGTGCGGCGGCCCAACAGGGCGTCGCAACACCCTAACGATTACGGGGAGTTTCATAATGAAGACCTCCTGGCGGAGCGCCTCACTCGTAGCGTCAGCTGCGGCCGTGCTGGCGCTTACGACGGCGTGCGGTCAGGACAAGGCCACCGACACGAGCAGCCAGAACGTCGGCGCGGCGGCTCCCGCCGCCGCCGGTGGCGTCGGCACCGTGGCCGGCACCGGAACCGGTACGAGTACCGGCACGGGTACGGATACGGGTACCGACACCACCGCCGGTGCCGATGGAGAGCAGGCCGCCGCGGGCAACTCGGCCGCGGCCGGTCAGCTGAACGTGGTCGCCAGCGCGGAGATCGGCAAGGTGCTGGCCAGCAGCGCCGGCCGCACGATCTACCGGTTCGACGCGGACACGGCCGAACCGCCGAAGTCCAACTGTGACGGCGACTGCGCCACCGCCTGGCCGCCGGTTCCGGCGGACGATGTCTCGGCCGGTGCCGGTATCGATGCCACGCTGCTCGGCGAGGTGACCCGTTCCGACGGCAGCAAGCAGCTGACCGTCGGCGGCTGGCCCGCCTACTACTTCGCCAAGGACACCGCGGCCGGTGACATCAAGGGCCAGGGCGTGGGCGGCAAGTGGTACGGCCTCGCCCCCGACGGCAAGAAGGCCACCCTGGCCTCGCTGCCCGGTCTGTCCACCCGCAAGGACGCCAAGCTCGGCACGATCGTCGTCGACAAGAACGGCATGACGGTCTACCGCTTCCTCAAGGACGAGGCGTGGCCGAAGCCGGTCTCCGCCTGCGTCGGCGCCTGCCTGGAGAAGTGGCCGGTCGTCGAGCCGGTCGCCTTCAACGACACGAAGGGCATCAAGGAGAAGGGCTACATGGACTTCACCCGCCCCGACGGTCTCAAGCAGCAGACGCTGAACTGCTCGCCCATCTACACCTTCATCAACGACAAGGCGCCGGGCGACACCAACGGCCAGGGCGTCGGCGGCACTTGGTACGCCGTGGCACCCGACGGCAAGCTCATCGGGGCGCCGAACCAGTAGTAACCGGCAGCAGGAGCAACGGACTTCTCCGGGCCTGCTCCCTTCACCCCGCGCGGTTCGCGCGGCGGGGAAGGGAGCAGGCCGCTTCGGCATGTCCGCAACTCGACGGTAAGTAGTGCGAGTTACCGGTGAAACGTCCCCGACTCGCCCTATGTAAACGGGAGTCGGCGGCGACCGTTCGTAACCCTTGGGAACTCTTTGGAATGCTCCGGATACATTTCGGAGAGAGTTCGCGCGACGCCAATTCGGCACGTGCCGCGGGCAGTGACCGGGAACGGATGGTCAATTTCCGTTTCCGCTCGCCCCTTTGGCAGGCGATCAGTAACCTCAGCTCGAACACTGGAGCGCCAACGCCTGCCAACGCCTTGGAGAGAGCTAGATGGAGCGTCCCGCCTGGGCCCCCCGGGGCATCGACATCTCGGTGCCGAGCGTTTCCCGGATCTATGACTTCTACCTGGGCGGTTCGCACAACTTCGAGGTCGACCGGGAAGCCGCCCGCCGGGCCATGGAGTTCATGCCGGGACTTCCGAAGATCATGCAGGCGAACCGCGCGTTCATGCGCCGGGCCGTTCGATTCGCCGCCGCCGAGGGCATCACCCAGTTCCTCGACATCGGCTCCGGCATTCCCACCTTCGGCAGCGTCCACGAAGTGGCCCGGGCGGTCAGCCCCGAGGCGCGGGTGATGTACGTCGACCACGACCCGGTTGCCGTCGCACACAGCGAGGTGGTCCTGGCCGGTGACGAGCGCGCGGACGTCCTCGCCGCCGATCTGCGCAAGCCCCGGGAGATCCTCGACAGCCCCCAGGTAAGGGGTCTGATCGACCAGAACCGGCCAGTGGCCCTGCTTCTCGTTGCCATACTGCATTTCGTGGAAGACATGGACGACCCGTACGCGGCGGTCGCCGAGCTGCGCGACTCGCTCGCGCCCGGCAGCCTGCTCGTCCTGTCGCATGCCTCGTACGAGGGAATCCCGTTGCCGCCGGAGCGGGCCGAGGGCGCGGTCGACGTATACAAGGACATTCGCAACCCGCTGGTCATGCGCTCGCGCGAGGCGATCGCGCGGTTCTTCGAGGGGTACGACATGGTGGAACCGGGACTGGTGCCGATGCCGCGGTGGCGGCCGGAGACGGCACCGGAGGACGAGGACGCGTACTCCTTCTCCGGATTCGCCGGCGTGGGACGCAAGGCGTGAGCGCCGAGCCGGACGGCCCCCAGGACAGACTGCGCCGGTTCGCGACGATCTGGAGCCGGTCGGTGTACCAGGTGACCTCGACGTCGCTCACCCGGCCGGAGTTCGAGGAGCAACTCCTGCCGCTCGCCGGGCGGTTGAGCGAGGCGCTGCGGGCGAGGACGTTCGACGCGGAGGAGGGCCGGGCGGTCGGCGCCGCGCTGGTCGCCGCGCACTGCACCGACCCCGAGGCGCTGAGCCGCTCGCTCGACTGCGTGGACGCCTATCTGGTGCTGTACTGCGGCGAGGACGGTCCGCAGGAGGATCTGCGCAACCGCGCGTCCAGGCTCCAGCACGCCATGGCCGCCGGGTACGCCAGCGCGCTGCGCGACCGGACCCTGGCCGAGCAGGAGGCCATCGCGCGGGCCGCGCAGAGCGCCCGCAGCACGGTCGCCGAGGCGCTGCACGACAGCGAGGCCCGCTTCCGAGCGGTGTTCGAGGGCGCGGCCATAGGCATCTACATCGCCGACCTCGACGGCAACATGCTCCAGTTCAACGGCGCGCTGCAGCGCATGTTCGGCGGCTCGGAGCAGACCGTACGGGGCCGCCGGGTCACGGAGTGGACGCATCCGGACGACGCCCCCCAGGTCTGGAAGCTGTACGAGGAGCTGGTCCGCGGCGAGCGCGAGCACTACCACGTCGAGAAGGCGTTCTACCGCCCCGACGGAACGGTCCTGTGGACCAACCTCACGGTCTCCCTCCTCCGCGACGCCGACGGCCGCCCGCAGTACCAGCTGGCCCTGATGGAGGACACCACCGAGCGCCGCCTCCTCAACCTCCGGCTCCGGTACGAGGCCACGCACGACGCGCTCACCGGTCTGCCCAACCGCACCCTGTTCTTCGAACGCCTGGAGAAGGCGGTCACGGCGGGCGAGGGCCAGCGCTTCGGCCTCTGCTATCTGGACCTGGACGGCTTCAAGACCATCAACGACAGCCTCGGCCACGCGGCCGGCGACCGGCTGCTCGTCGAGGTCGCCGACCGGCTGCAGTCCTGTGCGACGGCGCCGGGCGAGATGGTGGCCCGGCTCGGCGGCGACGAGTTCGTGGCGCTGACCACCGGCCCCGACACCGAGGCGGAGGTCGACGAACTGGCCTCCCGGATCATGCACGCGCTGATCGCCCCGGTGAGCGTCGACGGCCGCGAGCTGACCGTGCGCGGCAGCATCGGCATCGTCGAG
Source organism: Streptomyces geranii (assembly GCF_002954775.1). Lineage (GTDB taxonomy): Bacteria > Actinomycetota > Actinomycetes > Streptomycetales > Streptomycetaceae > Streptomyces > Streptomyces geranii. Next base: position 124,055 of record NZ_PJME01000006.1, on the reverse strand, counting down.
GGCCCGGCGGGGGAGCGCGGCCCGGCGGAGGTGCTCCGCAGCGCCGACATCACGATGTACCGCGCGAAGTCGGCGGGCGGCAACCGCTTCGAACTGGCGGACCCCGAGGCCGACTTGAGAGCGATCACCCGCCACGGCCTCACCACCGCCCTCCCGGCGGCCCTGGACCGCAACGAGTTCTTCATCGAGTACCAGCCCCTGGTCAACCTCGGCGACGGCAGCGTCCGGGGCGCCGAGGCCCTGGTGCGCTGGCTGCACCCGCAGCACGGCGTCCTCGGCCCCGACCGCTTCATCCCGCTCGCCGAACACACCGGCCTGATCGTCCCGCTGGGCCGCTGGGTCCTGGAACAGTCGGTACGCCAGGCCAGGGACTGGCAGGAGCGCTACGGAGGCCACCCGGAAGGCGGCCCGCTGCGCATCAACGTCAACCTGTCCCCCTGCCAGCTCACCCACCCCGGCCTGGTCCAGGACACGGTGGACATCCTCGAACGCGCGGGCCTGGAACCGGAGGTGCTGTGCCTGGAGGTGACGGAGTCGGCCCTGATCGGCGCCGACGACGACCTCCTGAAGCCCCTGCGCCGCCTGGCGGAAATGGGCGTGGACATCGCCCTGGACGACTTCGGCACCGGCTACTCGAACCTCGCGAACCTGCGCCGCCTCCCGGTGAGCATCCTCAAACTGGACCGCTCCTTCACCCAGGGAATGCAGCAGTTCCCGGCGGACCCGGTCGACTTGAAGATCGTCGAGGGAATCGTCTCCCTGGCCCACAGCCTGAACCTCGCGGTGACGGTGGAGGGCGTGGAAACGGGCGCCCAGGCAGAACAACTCCGCATACTCGGCTGCGACACGGCCCAGGGCTGGTACTACGCCCGCCCGGGCCCACCGGAACGACTGCACGAGCTGGCCTTGGTGGACGCCACAGGGTGAGTTTTGAATCCGGCCCGAGGGGGAGCGCCCTGAAGGGGCGCGGGGAACTGCGCGACCAGCCACCTACCACCTGAGCTGTGTCCACAACCCCGCCCCCACCCCCTTACCGCTCAAGCAGCATCCGCTGCAGCTCCCGAGCCGCCCGAGGCGGAGCCACATCGCTCCGGTGGGCCAGCGCGATGGCCCGGAACAACCCGGGCCGGGCCAGGGGCGTGACCCGTAGCCCACGCCCCGCCCGGCTGGCCACCATCCGCGGGACCACGGCCACGCCCAGTCCCGCCCGCACGAACCCCAACACCGCGTCCATCTCCCCGCCCTCCACCGCGAACTCCGGCTCGAACCCGGCGGAGCGACACGCCGCGACCGTCAGTTCCCGCAGGTCGTAGCCGTGGCGGAACATCACCAACCGCTCGCCCTCCAGCTCGGCGATACGGACCGTCCGCCGACCCCCGCCGGGCGCGGGCGCGTCCGGGGACGACACCACCACCAAGTCCTCGCGCAGCACCTCCAGCGTCGTCAGTGCCGGGGACGGGGTCGGCAGCGGGAGGACGACCAGGGCCAGGTCGAGGGCGCCGCGCGCCAGCTCTCGTACGAGGTCGTGCGAGCCGCCCTCCTCGATCAGCAGCCGGATGCCGGGATAGCGGTCGTGGAAGGCGCGCAGCACCTCCGGCAGGAGCCCCGTGCACACGCTCGGGGTCGCGCCCAGGCGGATCCGGCCCGCCCGAAGGTGGACCAGTTCCTGCACCTCGTGCCGGGCCGTGTCCGCGTCGGCCAGGATGCGCCGGGCCAGTGGCAGGAGCGCCTCGCCGGCGTCCGTGAGGGTGATGTTGCCGCGTGCCCGGAGGAACAGTTCCGCGCCCAACTCCCGTTCCAGCGACTTGATCTGCTGCGACAGCGACGGCTGCGCGACATGGACGAGATCCGCCGCCCGGGTGAAGTGCCGCGTCTCGGCGACCGCCACGAAGTACTGGAGCTGTTGGAACTGCATGACCCCCAGGGTACGGGCCGCATAGGCTCTGGCTATCGAAACGAGCCGGATCATGTCTTGGACCGATCGTGCTCCCGCCGCCTACCGTCTGCCCCATGGCTCTGGCAACGCGGACGGACCGACGGCCGTCGATGGCGCGTACCGTGTGGGACTCGTCCGTCGGCAAGAAGACCGTGATGGCCGTGAGCGGCCTGATCATGCTGCTGTATCTCGTCGTCCACATGATCGGCAACCTGAAGATCTTCTTCGGACCCGGCGAGTTCAACCACTACGCCCACTGGCTGCGCACCGTCGGCGAGCCCTTCATGCACTACGAGTGGACGCTCTGGCTCATCCGCGTCGCCCTCGTGGTCGCCGTCTTCGCCCACGCCACCTCCGCCTACCAGCTCAGCCGCCGCGACATCCGGGCCCGGCCGAACAAGTACGTGCACAAGAAGGCGCGCGCCAGCTACGCGACCCGCACCATGCGCTGGGGCGGCATCATCCTCGCCCTCTTCATCGTCTGGCACATCCTCGACCTGACCACCGGCACCGTGCACTCCGGCGGCTTCCAGGAGGGCCACCCCTACCAGAACGTCGTCGACACCTTCTCCACCTGGTACGGCAACGTCATCTACATCGTCGCGATGCTCGCCCTCGGCCTGCACATCCGGCACGGCTTCTGGAGCGCCGCCCAGACCCTCGGCGTCGGCAGCCGCAACCGCGACCGCGCCCTCAAGACCGTCGCCAACGCCCTCGCGCTGCTGCTCACGGCCGGTTTCCTCGCCGTACCCGTGGGCGTCATGACCGGATTGGTGAGCTGACATGACCTACACCGAATACGTCACCGGCGAGCCCATCGCCGACACCAAAGCGCCCGCCGGGCCCGTCAACGAGCGCTGGGACACGCGCCGCTTCGAGGCCAAGCTGGTCAACCCCGCCAACCGGCGCAAGCACACCGTCATCGTCGTCGGGACCGGGCTCGCGGGCGGCTCCGCCGGGGCCACGCTCGCCGAACAGGGCTACCACGTCGTCCAGTTCTGCTTCCAGGACTCCCCGCGCCGCGCCCACTCGATCGCCGCCCAGGGCGGAATCAACGCCGCGAAGAACTACCGCAACGACGGCGACTCCGTGCACCGGCTGTTCTACGACACCGTCAAGGGCGGCGACTTCCGCGCCCGCGAGTCCAACGTCCACCGGCTCGCTCAGATCTCCGTCGAGATCATCGACCAGTGCGTCGCCCAGGGCGTGCCCTTCGCCCGAGAGTACGGCGGTCTGCTCGACACCCGTTCCTTCGGCGGCGTCCAGGTCTCGCGGACCTTCTACGCCCGTGGCCAGACGGGTCAGCAGCTGCTCCTCGGCGCCTACCAGGCCCTCAGTCGGCAGATCGCCGCCGGCAATATCGAGATGCACGCCCGTACCGAGATGCTCGACCTCATCGTCGTGGACGGACGGGCCCGGGGGATCGTCGCCCGTGACCTGATCACCGGCGAGATCACCAGCCACTTCGCGGACGCCGTCGTACTGGCGAGCGGCGGCTACGGCAACGTCTTCTACCTCTCCACGAACGCCATGAACTCCAACGCCACCGCCGTCTGGCGGGCCCACCGGCGAGGCGCGCACTTCGCCAACCCCTGCTTCACGCAGATCCATCCGACCTGCATCCCGCGCACCGGCGAGCACCAGTCCAAGCTCACCCTGATGAGCGAGTCCCTGCGCAACGACGGCCGGATCTGGGTGCCCAAGGCCAAGGGGGACCAGCGCCCGGCGAACCAGATCCCCGAGGACGAGCGCGACTACTACCTGGAGCGCATCTACCCGTCCTTCGGCAACCTGGTGCCGCGTGACATCGCCTCCCGCGCCGCCAAGAACGTCTGCGACGAGGGGCGCGGTGTCGGCCCCGGTGGACAGGGCGTCTACCTCGACTTCGCCGACGCCATCGCGCGGTTGGGCCGCAAGGCCGTCGAGGAGAAGTACGGCAACCTCTTCGACATGTACGCCCGGATCACCGCCGAGGACCCGTACACCGTCCCGATGCGGATCTATCCCGCCGTGCACTACACGATGGGCGGCCTGTGGGTCGACTACGACCTCCAGACCACCGTCCCGGGCCTGTTCGCGATCGGTGAGGCCAACTTCTCGGACCACGGCGCGAATCGGCTCGGCGCCTCCGCGCTGATGCAGGGCCTGGCCGACGGTTACTTCGTCCTCCCGGCCACCATCAACGACTACCTGGCCCGCCACCCCGGCCAGGATCGGCTGGACGCCCAACACCCCGTCGTACAGGAGGTGTTGGCGGAGACCGAGGACCGGCTCAACCTCCTCCTCTCCGTCGACGGCGACCGCACCCCCGACTCCTTCCACCGTGAACTCGGCGAACTGATGTGGGAGTTCTGCGGGATGGCGAGGAGTGAGAGCGGCCTGCGCAAGGCCCTCGAACGCATTCCGCAGATCCGTGAGGAGTTCTGGCGGCGGATCAAAGTCCCTGGCACCGGCGAGGAGTTCAATCAGTCCCTGGAGAAGGCGAACCGCATCGTCGACTACCTCGAACTGGCCGAGCTGATGTGCCTCGACGCCCTCAACCGCGCCGAGTCCTGCGGCGGTCACTTCCGAGAGGAGTCCCAGACCCCGGACGGCGAGGCCGAGCGCCGGGACGAGGAGTTCTCGTACGCCGCCGCCTGGGAGTTCACGGGGACGGGCGCGGCTCCCGTCCTGCACAAGGAAGACCTGGTCTTCGAGTACGTCCACCCCACCCAGCGGAGCTACGTATGAAGCTCACCCTGCGCGTCTGGCGGCAGCGCGCCGCCGACGCCGACGGCGCCATGTCCACGTACGAGGTGGACGGCATCTCGGCCGACATGTCCTTCCTGGAGATGCTCGACACCCTCAACGAGGAACTCATCCTCAAGGGCGAGGACCCCGTCGCCTTCGACCACGACTGCCGCGAGGGCATCTGCGGCGCCTGTTCGCTCGTCATCAACGGCGACGCGCACGGGCCCGAACGCACCACCACCTGCCAGCTCCACATGCGGTCCTTCGCGGACGGCGACACCATCGACGTCGAACCCTGGCGCGCGTCCGCCTTCCCGGTCGTCAAGGATCTCGTCGTGGACCGGTCCGCCTTCGACCGGATCATCCAGGCCGGCGGTTACGTCACCGCGCCGACCGGCGCCGCCCCCGAGGCCCACGCCACCGCCGTACCGAAACCGGACGCCGACTTCGCCTTCGAGCACGCCGAGTGCATCGGCTGCGGGGCCTGCGTGGCCGCCTGCCCGAACGGCGCGGCGATGCTCTTCACCTCCGCCAAGGTCAACCACCTCAACGTCCTGCCGCAGGGCGCCCCCGAGCGTGAGACCCGGGTCCTTGACATGGTCGCGCAGATGGACGAGGAGGGCTTCGGCGGCTGCACCCTCGCCGGGGAGTGCGCGACCGCGTGCCCGAAGGGAATTCCGCTCGTCTCCATCACCGGGATGAACAAGGAGTGGCTGCGGGCGACCCGTAAGGCGTCCAGGCGCTGACACCAGACGTTCGCCGACAAGGTGCGGACGGGCGGGACCGGCAGTGGTGCTCATTGCCGGTTCCGCCAGGCACCCCTGGCATTCAACAAGCTCACACCCACGCTCTCTTCTCGGGTCACGCGCAGGACAGCCGAGGTCGGAAGAACTGATGCGGCCGGACGTAACGGGACCGGCCAGCTCGCCGCCTCGCCGTCCCCGGCCCGTGACCAGGAGAGAGCCATGACCGGCGTTTCCACCATCGAACGTCCCCCGCTCCCCGCCGTACCCAGCCGCTACACCGTCACCCTCGCCCGCGACGAGGACGACGTACGAGCCGCACAGCGCCTCCGCCACGACGTCTTCGCCGGTGAACTCGGCGCCCTGCTGTCCTCCCCGCAGCCCGGCCTCGACATCGACCCCTTCGACGCCTACTGCGACCACCTGCTGGTCCGCGACACCGTCACCGGCCAGGTCGTCGGCACCTACCGGCTGCTGCCCCCGGAGCGCGCCGCCGTCGCCGGACGCCTGTACTCCGAGGGCGAGTTCGACCTCTCCCCGCTCGACGCGATCCGCCCCGGCCTCGTCGAGGTCGGCCGCTCCTGCGTCCACCCCGACCACCGCGACGGCACCGTCATCGGCCTCATCTGGGCCGGGATCGCCCGCTACATGGTCGACCGCGGCCACGACTGGCTGGCCGGCTGCTGCTCCATCCCGCTCGCCGACGGCGGCACCCTCGCCGCCGGTACGTGGGACCGCGTCCGCGACCGCCACCTCGCTCCGGAGGAGTTCCGGGTACGTCCGCTGCTGCCCTGGTCCGCCGAGGGCGTGACCCGTCCCACCGGCCGCACCGAACTGCCCCCGCTGCTGCGCGGTTACGTCCGCCTCGGCGCCTGGGTCTGCGGGGAGCCCGCGCACGACCCGGACTTCGGGGTCGCCGACCTGTACGTGCTGCTGTCGATGCGCCGGATCAACCAGCGCTATCTGCGGCACTTCCTCTCCCTCGTCCCGGCCTGATGAGCGTCTGGCTGCCCAGCGCGCCCTGCACCCCGAGGGCGTGCGTGGAGACGAAGGGTGCGACTACGGCCCCACCCGTGGCCGTACTGCGACTGATGGCCGTCCTGGTCGTCCTGCTCGCAGGCATCACGCTGTGCCCGCTCGGCAGGAGGATCCCTGCCGGGTGGGTGCGGTTGTGGGTCCGGGTCATCGTGCGGGCGGCGGGGGTTCGGTTGCGGATCACCGGGCCGACGGCTCCGGCCGGGGGGCTTCTGCTGGTCGCCAACCATATTTCGTGGCTGGACATACCGCTGTTGGCCGCCGTTCGGCCCGCCAGGATGCTGGCCAAGGCCGAGATACGGGGGTGGCCGGTGGCGGGTGCGTTGACCGCCAGCAGCGGGGCGTTGTTCATCGAGCGGGACCGGTTGCGGGCGTTGCCGCAGACGGTCGGGAAGATCGCGGAGGCGTTGCGTGCGGGGACGGCTGTTGTTGCCTTTCCCGAGGGCAGTACCTGGTGCGGGAAGGCTCAGGGGCACTTTCGGCGGGCCGTGTTCCAGGCGGCCCTTGATGCGGGGGTGCCTGTTCAGCCGGTGCATCTGCATTACCGGGTTGCTGGGGGAGCGGCGAGTACCGCGCCTGCGTTTGTGGGGGAGGACTCGTTGTTGACCTCGGTGTGGCGGGTGGTGTCGGCTCGGGGGTTGGTGGCGGAGGTGGAGGTACAGGGTGCGATAGCGCCGGGCCGTTATTTGGATCGGCGTGCTCTTGCGCTTGCGGCACAGCCGCCCATGGTGGGGGTGCATCGGCCTTAGTGGGCGGCTGACGGCCGGTGGGGGCTGGTCGCGCAGTTCCCCGCGCCCCTGAAGGATCGGCGGCTGCGCCGCCTGTCCTTCAGGCCCTCCGCAGCCCTTTCCCCTCAGAACCTCAGCAGGCCTCTTCCCTCATGCCCTCAGCAGGTCGGCCAGTCTGCCGTAGGAGTCCAGCAGCGCATCCCGGTCGTATGTGCTGGTCGTGACCAGGACCTCCTGGGCGCCTGTCTCCTTCACCACTCTCTCCAGTTCGTGGGCCACCTCGTCCTCCGTCCCCGCGATGTGGCCCGTCAGTCCCGACTCGTAGAAGTCGCGTTCCTTCGTGGTCATCGTCCTGGACTCGGCCGTCTCCGCAGGTGGCAGGGGTGGGAAGGTGCCGTGGGTGCGGGAGTACGCCATCGACCAGGCCTCCGGGATCAGGAGGCGTCGGGCCTCCTCGGGGGTGGCGGCCACCGCGATCGTCCCCGAGATCACCACGTACGGCTCGCTCGCCCACGCCGACGGGCGGAAAGCGGTGCGGTAGGTGTCTATGCCGCGCAGCATGCGTTCGCGGGAGCGGAGGTCGCCGATCACCATCGGCAGGCCCGCCTCGGCGGCGATCGTGGCGCCCTCGCCCATCGCCAGGACGAAGGGCGGGACCTTGAGGCCCTCGGCCGGGCGGGCCCGTACTCCCGTCGGGGAGGTGCCCGCGAACCAGCCGAGGAGTTCGTCGAGCTGGGCGGCGAAGTCCTCGGCCCTGTCCTTGTCGCGGCCCAGCGCTCTGCGTACCCCGTCGGTGAAGCCGACCGAGCGGCCCAGGCCCATGTCTATCCGGCCCGGGAACAGGGACTCCAGAACCCCGAACTGCTCGGCCACTACCAGGGGTTGGTGGTTCGGGAGCATTACGCCGCCCGTGCCGACCCGGATGGTGCGGGTCGCCGCCGCCACGGCCGCCGCCAGGACCGTGGGTGCCGAACCGGCGACGCCCGGTACCCCGTGGTGCTCCGAGACCCAGAAGCGGTGGAAGCCGAGGCGTTCCGCCTCCCGGGCCAGGGCTACCGTGTCCCGGAGGGCCTCGGCGTCCGTGTGGCCCTCTCGGGTGCGGGAGCGGTCCAGGACGGAGAAGCGGGTCGTCGACAGGGTCGAGCCCGTGGCGGGGGGTGGTGCTGGGTTCGGCATGGCTGCTGCTCCGGACATCCTCGGCTGTGCCCATCTCAGCGATCTTCCGGGCGCCGCTATTCCTCGCGGGTCACCGGGCACCTGTGGAAGGGTGCTGTACATGTCGACTACACCGGACGGCCGTCCGATACCTCCCGCGCACGCCGACGAACGCGTCATGCTGAGCGCGTGGCTCGACTTCCACCGCGCCACGCTCGCCCTGAAGTGCCAGGGACTCGACGACCGGCAGTTACGCCTGGCCTCGGCGGCGCCGTCCGAGCTGACTCTGCTCGGGCTCGTCCAGCACCTCGCCGAGGTCGAACGGAACTGGTTCCAGCGGGTGTTCGCCGGTCTGGACGTGCCCCTCGTGTACGCGGAGGGCAAGGGGGACGGGTACACCCTCGTCCCGGGGCGCGGGCTTGACGAGGCGCTCGGCATCTGGCGGGCAGAGATCTTGCGAAGTCGTCAACTGGTCGCCGACGCGGCCTCGTTGGACGAGTCCGGGCGGCTTTCCGAGGCCGAGGCCGCCCACGTCGGTGGCCAGGGCGTCTCGCTGCGCTGGATCATGGTCCACATGATCGAGGAGTACGCCCGGCACAACGGCCACGCCGACCTGCTGCGCGAACTCGTCGACGGGACCACGGGGGCCTGAGGCTCGACGAGGCCCGGCAAAATGGTTCGACATCATCAATCAGCAAGGGGATTCAACGTGTCTGCGCCACGCCTGCGGGCGACTCCGCTGCCGGGTATCGGGGTCCAGTACGACCTCGTCACACGCGAGCAACGGCACATGTCGGTGGTCGCGCACCGTGACGGCGGCCGTACCGTGAGCCTTTACCACGCCGACGACCCGGACTCCTGCGCCCAGTCGCTGCGGCTGACCGCGCCCGAGGCCGCCTCGCTCATCGACGCGCTGAGCCCCTCCCACCACAGCCCCAGCCTGCTGTCCACCACCCCGCTGGGCCTGGTGGCGGAGCGCGTGGAGGTGGCGTCCGGATCGCGCTGGAACGGGCGGGTGCTCGGGGAGACCCGGATGCGGACGGAGACCGGCGCGTCCGTGGTCGCCGTACTGCGGCGGGCCGAGGCGATCCCCTCGCCGACCCCCGACTTCCGGCTGGCCGGCGGCGATGTGATCATCGTGATCGGCACCCGCGAGGGCGTCGACGCCGCCGCGGCGATACTCGGACGGGAGTGACAGCGCCATGCACTCCCAGGTTCTGCTGATCGAGTTCGGTGCCATCATCCTCGCGCTCGGGCTGCTCGGCCGGATGGCCGCCCGGCTCAGTTTCTCCCCGATCCCGCTCTATCTGCTCGCCGGTCTCGCCTTCGGCGAGGGCGGGCTGCTGCCCCTCGGCGCGAGCGAGGAGTTCATCGCCACCGGCGCCGAAATCGGCGTCATACTCCTGCTGTTGATGCTCGGGCTCGAGTACACGGCCAGCGATCTCGTCTCCAACCTCAAGTCCCACTACCCGGCCGGGCTGGTCGACTTCACCTTCAACGCGCTGCCCGGCGCCGCCGCCGCGCTGCTGCTCGGCTGGGGCCCGGTCGCCGCCGTCGTCCTCGCCGGGGTCACCTGGATCTCGTCCTCCGGGGTCATCGCGAAGGTGCTGGGCGACCTGGGCCGGGTCGGCAACCGGGAGACCCCGGTCATCCTCAGCATCCTGGTCCTTGAGGACCTGGCGATGGCGGTCTATCTGCCCATCGTCACCGCGCTGGTCGCCGGAGTCTCGCTCGCCGCGGGCAGCGTGACCCTGGCCATCGCGCTCGGGGCCGCCGGACTCGTACTGTTCGTGGCCGTCCGCTTCGGCCGGGTCATCTCCCGCTTCGTCTCCAGCGACGATCCCGAGAAGCTCCTGCTGGTCGTCCTCGGGCTGACCATCCTCGTCGCGGGCATCGCCCAGGAGCTTCAAGTCAGCGCCGCCGTAGGGGCGTTCCTCGTCGGGATCGCGCTCTCGGGGGAGGTCGCGGAGGGCGCGCACACGCTGCTCAGCCCGCTCAGGGACCTGTTCGCGGCCATCTTCTTCGTCTTCTTCGGGCTGCACACCGACCCGGCCAGCATCCCGCCCGTCCTGCTGCCCGCCCTCGCCCTGGCCGTCGTCACGGCGGGCACGAAGATCGCCACCGGCTACTGGGCGTCCCGGCGCGCGGGAATCTCGGTCAAGGGCCGCTGGCGCGCGGGCGGCGCGCTGGTCGCCCGCGGTGAGTTCTCCATCGTCATCGCGGGCCTCGCGGTCACCGCAGGCGTCGAGTCCGACCTCGGTCCACTGGCCACGGCGTACGTCCTGATCCTGGTCGTCGCCGGTCCGCTCACCGCCCGCTGGACCGAGCCCCTGGCGGCCCGCTTCGGCGCGTGGCGGGCCGGTCGCGCCGGTGCCGTGACCCCGGCCACGGCGCCGCCGGACGAGGCGGTGCAGCCCACCACCGTCGGCGACTGACACCAACCCCCGCGAAGCCACCCACCGCTCACGGTGGGTGGCTTCGTCATGTCCGGCTTCGTCGCCGTTTGCCGCAACTGCCGTATCCCCTGGGGTAATTGACGGTCTCTTTGCTTCCCGTTGACATTCTTCGCGGCTTGAAGTTAGGTATGCCTTACCTAATATTCGGTTCGAGAAGGGTGCTCCTTCGATCATGAGATCTCTGCTGTCCGCACGTTCCGCCGCCCGTACCGGTCTTGCCTTCGTCGCCTCCGCCGCGCTGACCCTGGGTCTCGCCACCTCGGCGTCCGCCGCGACCTCGACCCGCACGATCGTCGACGGCACGACCACCTACAACCTGTCGCTCACGGCGCCCGACACCGCCGCCGCGACGGGCCAGGTCATCACCGTCACGGGCAGCGGCTACAACACCGGCCAGGGCATCTACGTCAGCCTGTGCGTGGTGGACGGCGCCCAGGGCGCCACCAAGCCGACCCCCTGCCTCGGCGGCCAGGACGAGAGCGGTACGACCGGCGCCTCGCACTGGATCAACAACACCTTCGGCGGCCTGTTCGCCAACAGCTCCAAGTTCGGCACCGGCGGCACCTTCAGCGTGCAGATCTACGTCAAGGCCACCCTCGACGACGGTCAGGTCTGCGGCGAGGACGTCACCTGTGCCGTCGTCACCCGCGCCGACCACTTCGACACCAACGACCGCAAGTACGACGTCCACGCCCCGATCACCTTCCAGTAGTCGCCACCCGTAGTCGTCCGCAGTCGTCGCGCGGGGCCCGGCCGGTCGACACCCGGCCGGGTTCCGTGTGTGGCTCATCCACCGAGGACCCCATGACTCCCTCACGCCGCAGACTCTGGGCGGCGGCCTCGCTGTCCGCCGCCTCCGCCCTCTCGCTCGCCACCCTCGGCGCCGGTTCCGGTGCCCAGGCCGCCGACACGCCGAAAACCGCCCTCGGCAAAGAGGGCCAGCGGCTCACCGTCTCCGCCTCCGCCGGTCTCGCCCCCGACGGCGAGACCCTCCAGGTCACCGGCGCGGGCTACGACCAGGCCAAGGGCATCTACGTCGCCCTGTGCAAGGACAACGGCGACAACCGCGTCCCCAGCCCCTGCCTGGGCGGCGCCGACACCTCCGGCGACGGCGCGTCCTCCCGCTGGATCGTGCCGAAGGGCGACACCTACGAGGGCGACCTCGCCGTGGCGTACGGCGACGGCGGCACCTTCGACGTCACCCTCGACATCAAGGCCGCGGGCGACGGCCTCGACTGCGCCACCGTGTCCTGCGCGGTCGTCACCCGCGTCGACCACCGGGGCAGCGGCGACCGCTCCCAGGACGTACGCGTCCCCGTCACCTTCACCGGCCAGGAGCCCGGAGGCGGCGGCGAGGGCGTCGACGTACCCGCGGGCACCGTCAGCTACCGGCAGGCCGCCGAGTTCACCACCACCGGCAAGCCCCTCGACGTGCTCCTGCACCCCGACTCCGGGAAGCTGTACGTCGGTTCGGACAACCTCGCCGACACCGCCGACGTCGACGAGCGCGGCCTGTACGTCCTCGACCCGGTCACCGGCGCCGTCCGCAGCCACATCACCCAGGCCCCCGGCACCAACGGCGTCCTGCGCGTCGCGGCAGCCGCCCAGATCGCCGCAGCGCTCCCCGGGGACGGCGTCCTCTACCGCTACCCCCTGCGCGGCATCGGCACCGCGAAGGACGGCGACGCGAGCGCCAAGGGCGTCTGGCTGACCGGCGCGACCATCACCGACCTCGCCCCCGGCACCGCCGCCGACAGCGTCCTGGTCGCCCGGGGCGCCACCCTGTCCGAGCTGGAGACGGCCACCGGCGCCGTCCGACGCACCCTCACCCTGGACGGCGGCGGCCGAATCTCCGTCGACTCCACCCGGGCCGTTCTCTGGTCCGTGGGCTCCTCCGGCGGCGAGCTGCGCCGCGTCGACACCGGCACCTTCACCGTCACGGCGACCGCCACGCTCCCGGACGCCGCCATCGGGTTCGTCGAGACCGACCCCGCGACCGGCAACGTCTGGGTGGGCGTGGGCAGTTCGGTTCTTGTCTTTGACCAGGCCGCGAAACTCCTCGCCACCGTCGAGGGCACCGACGAGGCCGCCGCAGCCGCCTTCGACACGTCCACCGGCCGGGTCTTCGTCGTCCGGCAGGACAACGGCGACACCGGCAGCGGCGGCGACAACATCGGCTCGCTCGCCCTGTACGACACCACGACGTACAAGGCCGCTGCGGAGGCGGCGGCGCTGCCGGGCAACCACTCCCAGCTCGGGTCGGCCGCGATCACCGTCGCCGCCGGCGGCTCGACGGTCTATGTGACCAGCCCCGCCGAGGGCAAGGTCGTCAAACTGGACCGGTTCGTCTCACCCAAGGTCGTCCAGGCACCGACCGACCAGACGGTCGTCGTCGGAGACACGGTCACCCTCATCGCCCAGGCGGAGGGCACCCCGGAGCCGACCGTGCGCTGGCAGGTCAGCACGGACGGGGCGCAGACCTGGCAGGACGTACCGGACGCGACCGCGAACACGTACGCCTTCACCGCCCAGGCCGGTCACGACGGGCACCGCTACCGCGCCGAGTTCACCAACTCGGCCGGCACCACCCGCACCACGCCCGTCACCCTCACCGTGACCGCCGAGTCGACCACCGGCGGCGACACGGGCGGGGACACCGAGGGTGACACGGGCGGTGACACCACCGGCGGGACCGACGGGGGTTCCACCACCGGCGACGGCACCAACGGCGGTACGACCGGCGGCGGTTCGACCGGAGGGAGCGCGACCGGGGGCTCCACCACGGGCGGCACCGACAGCACCGGCGGCTCGGGCTCAACCACCGGCGGGACCACGGCCACCGGCTCCACCGGCGGCAGCCTCGCCTCCACCGGTGTCGGCGTCATCGGGATGGCCTCGGCCGCCGCCGCGCTCACCGCGGCCGGTGTGCTCGCCCACCGCCGAGGGCGGGGGAAGGGCACCGACGGGCTCAGCCCTCACACCGGAACAGATCGAACCTGAACGACTCCATGTCCCGCCGCCTGACCCTCCCCAGCACCGCGAGCAGCAGCCGGTAGGGGAGGGGCAGACGGTCGTCGCAGCGCCAGTGCTTCCGGGCTGTCACGTCGCCGAGCACGTCGTGCTTGTCCTGGTTGTCGAGGCCTTGGGCGGCAGCCCTTGTGGGCCCGCGTTTCACGACTCCTGCGGCGGCACCGCCCGTACCAGCCCCGACTGGTAGGCGATGACGACGAGTTGGGCCCGGTCGCGGGCGCCCAGCTTCGTCATCGCGCGGTGCACATGGGTGCGGACGGTCAGCGGGCTGACGTACAGCCTTTCCGCGATGTCGTCGTTGGAGCCGCCCTCGGCCGCCAGGCACATCACCTCCCGTTCGCGGGTGGTGAGTGCCGCGAGGGCCTCCGGGGTCGCCAGGCGGTTGCCCGGTGCGGGGGAGTCGAGGAAGCGGGCGATGAGGGTGCGGGTGGCGCCGGGGGAGAGGAGGGAGTCGCCGGCGGCGACCGTGCGGATGCCCGAGAGGAGTGCCTCGGCGGTGACGTCCTTGCCGAGGAAGCCGCTGGCGCCGGCCCGCAGTGCCTGGGCCACGTACTCGTCCGTCTCGAACGTCGTCAGGATCAGTACGCGGGTCGCGGACAGCTCGGGGTCGGCGCAGATCGCGGCGGTTGCGGCCAGACCGTCGGTGCCGGGCATCCGGATGTCCATCAGGACCAGGTCGGGCAGGTGGGTGCGGGTCAGCTCGACCGCCTCGCGGCCGTCCGTCGCCTCGCCGATCACCGTCATGTCGGCCTCGGACTCGATCAGGATCCGGAACGTCGCCCGCAGCAGGGCCTGGTCGTCGGCGAGCAGGACACGAATCGTCATGGGGTGCGCTCTTCCACTTCGGAGGGCTGAGGATAGAGGGGCAGCGCGGTGGAGACCTCGTAACCGCCCTCGGGACGGTGGCCCGCCGCCAGGTTGCCGCCGACCGACTGGGCGCGCTCCCGCATCCCGATGAGGCCGAATCCGCGCGCGGGCCTGACCCCGGCGGAACCCGCCGGGACCGCGTCGGCGGCGTTGTTGGTGACCGTGATGGTCAGCCGGTCCGCCGAGTACACGAGCCGTACACAGGCCGTCGCGCCGACGGCGTGCTTGGTGATGTTGGTGAGCGCCTCCTGCACGATCCGGTACGCCGTCAGGTCCACCCCCGGCGACAGCGGGCGCTCCTCGCCCACGGTGGTGAGGGTGACCGTGAGCCCGGCGGCCTGGACCGTGGCGATCAGCTCGGGCAGCCGGGCGAGCCCGGGGGCCGGTTCCAGGGGCGCGTC
Source organism: Streptomyces geranii (assembly GCF_002954775.1). GTDB lineage: Bacteria > Actinomycetota > Actinomycetes > Streptomycetales > Streptomycetaceae > Streptomyces > Streptomyces geranii. Next base: position 108,974 of record NZ_PJME01000006.1, on the reverse strand, counting down.
GGGGTCGTCGGCGTGGCGCAGCAGACCGACGGTGGCCTTCAGCTCGCGCAGCGCCGACGAGGTCGTACCGGTGAGGTCGTTGAGCATCCGGCGGGTCTGCTCGGGGTTGCTGCGCGCGAGATGCGCGGCGGTGGTCGCCTGGGCGTTGGCCAGGGCCAGATGGTGGGCGACGACGTCGTGCAGTTCCCGGGCGATACGCATCCGCTCCTCGGTCACCCGGTGCCTGGCCTCCTCCTCGCGGTTCTGCTCGGCGTGCTCGGCGCGGGCGTGCACGGCGTCCAGATAGGCGTGCCGCATCCGGCGCGCGCTGCCGGTGGCGACCGGGACCAGTACGTAGGCGATGGGGGCGATCGTCTTGAGGACGAGCGGGTGGTCCGCCGGGTCCAGGAACGTGGCCGCGGCGACCAGCAGGACGATCATGCCGACGCAGTAGCGGCGGGTCGTGCGGCGGTCGGTGAGGACCGCCAGCCAGTAGCTCGCCACCATGGCGGGGGCCAGCGTCAGCGCGGTCAGGAGATAGCCCAGCGCGCTCGCGGTCATGGCGCAGGACGTGGTCACCATGACGGCCGTACGCGGATGGCTGCGGCTGAGCAGTACGCCCGCGCACGCGTTGACGCCGATGATCACCGCAGGCCACAGCTCCTCGCGCCCGGTGGTGCCGGGCAGGGTGATCTGGGCGCCGACCAGGAAGAGGACGAACAGCGCCACGACGGTCACCGTGTCGACGACACGGGGATGGTCCGCGATGCGGCGCTCGATGTCGATGCTCATCGGTTCTCTCCGGGTTTCTGTCCGGCTCTGTCTCCGGTCGAAGGGTGTGGAGACCCATGGTCCACGAAGGTGCGTGACGACGTCCGGCGAGGGCCGCCCGTGTGTCCAGCACGGGCGGCCCTCAGGGCGAACGACCGATCGGTCAGACCCGGACCGCCTCCCGGTCCGCCGTACCGTCCGCCCCGTCTTCGGGTGTGGCCGCCCGGTGCGCGAGGGCCTCGCCCTCCACGTCGACCTTGGGCAGCACCTTGTCCAGCCAGCCCGGCATCCACCAGGCGGCCCTGCCGAGCAGCGCCAGTACGGCGGGGACGAACGCCATCCGGACGACGAAGGCGTCGAACAGGACGGCCACCGCCAGTCCGAAGCCGATCATCTTGATGATGGACTCGCCGGCCCCGATGAACCCGGAGAAGACGGCCATCATGATCAACGCCGCCGCGACCACGACCCGGGCGCTGTACCGGAACCCGGTGACGACCGCCTGCGCGGGCCCGTCCCCGTGGACGTACGCCTCGCGCATCCGGGCGACGAGGAACACCTCGTAGTCCATGGCCAGTCCGAAGACGATGCCCACCAGGAAGATCGGCATCATGCTCATGATCGGACCGGTCGTCTCCACCCCCAGCAACTCCGCGCCCCAGCCCCACTGGAACACCGCGATCACGGAACCGAGCGCCGCCAGCACCGAGAGCAGGAAGCCGAGGGCTGCCTTGATCGGGACCAGGATCGACCGGAACACCAGCAGGAGCAGCACGATCGCCAGACCCACGACCACGATCAGATACGGGACCAGCGCGTCCTGCATCTTCTGGGCCACGTCGATGTTCGCCGCCGTGGTGCCGGTGACGCTGAACTCCGCGTCCGTGCCGGCCACCGTCGCCGGTCGCTCGGAGCGGATCTTCTTCACGAGGTCCTGCGTCTTCGTGCTGGTCGGCGCGTCGGCCGGGACGGCGGAGAAGATCGCCGTGTCACCGGCCGTGTTGAAGCGGGCCTGGGAGACGGAGACGACGCCCTTGGTGGCGGCGATCTTCTCGGAGATCGTCGCGACCGCGCCCTTGGCGTCGGCGGCCCCCTTGGCGTCCACGACGATGGTCAGCGGGCCGTTGAAGCCGGGTCCGAAGGCGGTCGCCAGGTCGTCGTAGGCACGCCGCTCGGTGGTGGAGGTCGGCTTGGCCTCGTCGCCGGAGGTGCCCAGCTGGAGGTCCATCACCGGTATCGCGAGGGCGCCGAGACCGGCCACCGAGGCGATCAGCACCGGGATCGGACGGCGCAGTACGAAGCGGGCCCAGCGGGTGCCGCCGTTGTGCTCGGCCGCCGCCTTGATCTGCCCGGACCTGCGGGCGGAGCGCGCGAGCAGGGCGTTCGGCCAGAAGCCCACCAGGGCCGGGACCAGCGTCAGCGCGACGAGCACACCGACACCGACCGCGCCCGCCGCCGCGAGCCCCATCTTCGTCAGCATCGGTACGCCGACCACCATGAGCCCGGCCAGCGCGATGACGACGGTGAGCCCGGCGAAGACGACCGCCGAACCGGCCGTACCGGTCGCGAGCGCCGCCGCCTCCTGCGGGCTGTGCCCCTTGCCGCGCTCCTCCCGGTACCGCGACACGATGAACACCGCGTAGTCGATACCGCAGGCCAGGCCCAGCATGCTGGCGAGCGTCCCGGTCGTCGAGGACAGCCCGAGGGCGCTGCTCAGCGCCAGGATCGACGCCATGCTGACGCCCACCCCGATGATCGCGGTGAGCAGTGGGAGCCCGGCGGCGGCCATCGAGCCGAAGGTGATGATCAGGACGAGGGCCGCGATGGCGATACCGATCGCCTCCGCCGCCCCGCCCGCCGAGGGCGTCGTCGCCAGTGCCGTACCGCCGACCTCGACGGTCAGACCGGAGCCCTGCGCCTCCTTGATGGCGGCCTTGAGGTGGTCCTTGGTGGAGTCGGTGAGGTCGTCCGGCTTGGCCTTGTAGGAGACGGTGGCGTACGCGGTCGAGGCGTCCTCGCTGACGGCCTTGGCCTGGAAGGGGTCGGCGGCGGACGAGACCTGCGAACCGTCGCCCACCTCGCCGACGAACTTCTCGATCGCCGCCCGGTTCTCGGTGGCGGTGACCTTCTCGCCGCCCGGCGCCACGAACACCACCCGGGCGCTCGCGCCGAGCGCGTTGGAGCCGGGGAAGCGCTGGTCCATCAGGTCGAAGGCCTTCTGGGACTCGATCCCCGGCATGCTGTTGTCCGCGTCGGGAGCGGCGGGCGCCGTGGCCGCACCGGCACCGACGGCGGCGAGCACCGCCACCCACATCAGGGCGACGTACCAGCGCCGCCGGAAGGCCAGTCGGCCCAGCTTGTACAGGAAGGTAGCCACGAGGGGGAGGTCTCCACATCATCGGATCTCGGGTACCTGCCAAGACTCCCGGCACCGACCCCCTCCCGTCGTCGTGCACCTGTCGACAATCCCGACTACTGAGAACGCAGTACGGACACCCCACCGGTCGTCCCTACGACCGACGAGCGGCACCCCTCGGGTAGGGGTACCGCCCGTCGGACCACGAGACCTGTGAGGCCCAGGAGACGTACGGGGCTCAGGAGACGTACGACGCGCCCTGCGCCGTACTCACCACGGTGTTCGCGTTCGCCTGCGTGAGCAGCCCCGCCGACACCCAGGAGGCCGTCGTCGACTGCACCCGCGTCACCAGCGCCGCCTTGTTCGCGAAGGGCGCCCCCGCCCAGATCTCGTCGAGCAGCGTGGTGCCGTCGGTCTTCGCCGGGTTGGCGACCCCGGAGGAGACGGTCCCGAACACGACCGTCGGCTCGGCCCGCCGTATGTAGGCGTGCGTCGCGTCCTCGGTGCCCTCGCTGAACGGCGCGAACTCGGTGCCGTTCAGCGTGTAGTGCAGCGGCTTGCCGCTGACCGGAGTGAGGGAGGGCAGCAGATCGCCGGAGAGGGCCGCGTTGCGGTACAGCCCGAAGGACAGGTAGCTGGTGCTCGTGCTGCGGGCGACCAGGTTCACCGGACCGTAGAACAGGGTCTGCAGCGACGGGTCGTCGAGCGCCTTCTCGACGCGCAGCCGGAACGGCACGGTGATCCGTACGACGTCCCCGCTCTGCCAGGTCCGCTGGATCGCGAAGTAGCTCCCGGCGACCGGAGTCCCGCTCACCGCCTGCCCGTTGACGGTCACCTGGAAGCCGGCCGTCGCCCACACCGGCACCCGCAGCCGCAGTGCGAAGGCCGCGCTGCCGCCGCCGAAGGTGAGCGTGGTGCCCTGCTCCTGCGGATACGCGGTGGTCTGGGTGACCGTGACGCCCTTCTCGGCCCAGGTCAGGGTCGAGGGGCTGTACAGGTTGACGTACAGGGAGGCCCCGTCGGCCGACTTGAAGTACACCGAGTCCTGGTACTTCGTGGCGCTCTCCATGCCGGTGCCCTCGCAGCAGGTGGTGCCCTGCTTGGGCGTGTAGTCGCGCACATGACCGGGGTTGAGCCCGATGAAGTACGTGACGAGCGGCTTCTCGGCGTCGGCCTTGTCCTGCTTGGAGCCGAGCACCTGGTTGTAGAGCGCCCGCTCGTAGTAGTCCATGTACTTCGGGTCCTGCTCGTGGAAGAACAGCATCCGGCTCAGCTTGAGCAGGTTGTAGGCGCAGCAGGTCTCGGCGTTGGTGTCGGTGATCGACCCGGCGATCACCCCGCGCGCCTTCCAGAACTCGGCGGTGCTGGTGCCGCCGATCCCGTACATGCGCTGCGGGATGACCATGCCCCAGAAGTTCTTCGCGGCGGTGAGGTAGCGGGTCTCGGCCGTCGCGTCGTACAGGCGTACGTAGCCGGTGAAGATCGGGATGTGCTGGTTGGCGTGCAGTCCGTCGAGGATGTCGTTGTTCGCCGCGCACGCGTCGATGAGTGAGTCGAGGTCGAACAGCTTGGCCAGGGCGAGGTGTTCGGCCTTGCCGGTGATCGTGTACAGGTCGACGATGGTCTCGACGATGCCGCCGAACTCACCGCTGGAGAAGATGCCCCACATCCGCTGGAGGGTGGCGTCGGGCAGCACGGACAGCCGCGAGTGCATCCAGTCGCACATGCCCGAAGCGAGGTCGAGCGCCCGCGCGTCGTCCGTCGCGAGGTACGCGTCCAGCAGTCCCTTCAGGATCTTGTGCGCCGTGTAGTAGGGCGCCCACACCTTCGTGTAGTCGCCGCTCGTCATCGACTCCAGGGCGATGAACTGGGTCTCCGGGTAGGCCGCGAGGAAGCCCTGGTGGCTCGGGCCGCCCCACGTGCGGCGCAGGGTCGCGGTCAGTCCGCGCCCGGAGGCGTCGCCGAAGGTACCGCCGGTGGTCGCGGAGAAGTAGTACGAGGCGAGGTTGCCGAGCCCGGCCGAGGAGTTCTTGGCCTCGTTGCTCTGCAGCGAGGTGATGTCGGCGGCGGTCAGGGCGCGCGAGTAGACGTTGAACTCGTCGAAGGCGCCCGCGTAGACGGGGTCGCCGGAGTAGTTCGACCGGCCGAGCCAGTTGTTGGTGAGAGTGCCCAGGACCGACGGGTTGACGGTCATCGCGGTGTTCGTGGCGACGGCCGTGCCGTTGACGTAGAGCGTGCCCGTGGTGCCCGAGATGGTCACCGCGAGGTGGCTCCACTGGTTCAGCGGCAGCGCGGCGGTGCCGGTGAGGCCCTGTTCGGCGCCGGCCCCGTTCGTGGTGATGGCGAAGCGCGGTACGCCGCTCGCGTTGCGGGAGGCCAGGTACATGTACCGGGTGGTGTTGTTGCCGAAGTCGAACACCCGCTGCCAGTTGGCGTCGTGGGTGGGCTTGACCCAGACCGACAGGGTGATCGCCGCCGAGCCGTTCAGGACGGCCGCCGGGAGGTCCACGTACTGGTAGGAGCCCCGCACGTTCTCGTGCGCCCCGCCCCATTTCCCGGTGACGGTGAGCATGCGCGGGTCGGTGCGCAGAGCGGCGCGTACGTCGGTCAGCGCGCCGACCATCGTCGAGATCTTGCTTGCGTAGGCCTGGTCGCCGGTGCTCGCGTAGGCCTGCGACAGCATGCTCAGGAAGTGCCCGGTGTAGTGGCCGCGCAGATTGCCGTTGGCCTCGCCGTCCAGGCCCTCCCAGCCGCCGGGGGCGACCGCGCCGCCGGTGGAGAGGCCCGCGTTGGCGCGGAAGACCTGGAGGAGGCGGTTCACGTCGTAGCCGCGCCCGTGGTCCAGCATCAGCTGGCGCTTGCTCGCGAAGACGCCCGAGCCGAGCGAGACCTCCTTCAGCTCGAAGGGGCGCAGGGTCCAGGCGGACGGCGCGGGCAGGGCAGCGGCGGCGGCCCGGCCGGCGGCGGCGTAGGCGAACGCGGGCGCCGCCGCCGCGAGGATCGCGCTCTGCAGCAGGAACCGCCGGGAGAGATGGGGGGTCACATGTGCCTCGTCTCTGAGGTGACTGATGTGTCTGGTCCGGGGGCCGCGCGGCGCTCTACTCGGCGTAGTAGGTCGCGTCCTGCTGGTCCAGGGAGGTGCTGAGCAGCTGGAGCTGGATCAGGTTGTTGTAGTGCCGGATGTAGCGGCCCGGGAAGTTGTACGACTCGAAGGACACCCCGGCCGGGTCCGCGAGCCCCGCCCGCTGGCTGAAGGACGCGTCGGCCAGGAAGGTCGCCGTGCCGTCGTTCTTCTCGACCCACAGCTCGTAGTTCTTGTGCCGCAGGTAGTAGCCGGGGAAGTTCGCCGACTCCAGCGAGACCGTGCCGGAGCCGGTCAGCCCGGTGACGATCCGGAACTGCGAGTCGGCGAGGTTGGTGACGTTCGCCTCCAGCTTCGCCCGGTACTCCCAGTGCCGGATGTACCGGTCGGGGTAGTTGAACGAGGAGAAGCGGACCGGGGTGAGCCCGTCGGAGACCGGAATGCCGAAGTTCGGGGTGCCGTCCGCGTTCCAGTACAGCTTCTGGTAACGGGTGCGCCGGTTGGGGTCGTTGAGCGGATCGCCGCTGATGTCCCTGTAGTTGCGGTCGTGGTAGACGAGCACGTCGGACTTGCCGTCCTCCGAGACCGTGAAGGTGTTGTGGCCGGGACCGTACTGCCCGGTCGAGGCGTTGCTCGTGAACACCGGCGTCGAAGTCTTCGTCCAGGAAGCCGGGTTGAGCAGATCGGCGGAGGCGGACGCGGTGAGCAGACCCAGGCAGTAGTTGGCGTCGGTGGCGCTCGCCGAGAAGGCCATGAAGACCTTCCCGTTCCGCTGGATGACCGACGGCCCCTCGTTCACCGTGTGCCCGATGATCTCCCAGGACAGCGTGGGCCGGGAGATCATCGCCGGAGTGCCGCTGATCGTCCAGGGGTTGGACATCGTCGCCAGGTAGAGGTTGGTGCCGTCGCCGACCGCCGGGTCGTTCTGCGCCCAGCTCAGATAGCGCGTCCCGTTCACCACGAAGGTCGTCGCGTCGAGCGAGAAGGTGTCCAGGGGCAGCGCGATGCGGCCCTTCTCGGTCCAGGTCCCGGTGATCGGGTTGGCGGCCGAGGTCTCCAGGACGTACGGCCGGATCTTCCAGATGTCGTTGGCGGCGCCGGCCGCGAAGTAGATGTACCACTTGCCGTCGATGAAGTGGATCTCCGGGGCCCAGATGTGGGCGCCCATCTCACCGCTGGCGTGCTTGGTCCAGATGGTCGTCTCGGCGGCGGTCGCCAGACCCTGGAGCGTGGTCGCCCGGCGCATCACGATCCTGTCGTACGCGGGCACCGTGGCCGTGAAGTAGTAGTAGCCGTCGGTGTGCTTGTAGACGTGCGGGTCGGCGCGCTGCGCGGCGATCGGGTTGGTGAAGGTGACGGCCGGGGAGGCCGGGACGGCGGCGAACACCGGAGTACCGGCGGCCACGGGCACGGTCACGGCGACGACCAGGGCCGTGCAGGCTTTGAGGAGCGTGCGTCGGCTGGTCGAGCTGCTGCGGGTGCGGTCCACGGCGAGTCTCCTTCAGCGGCCTGTACCTCGGCCGACATTGTTCGATATATGGAACGGTGTACGGAGGTTCGACCAGAAGATAGGTATGGGGCGGGAGTGAGTCAATGTTTCCGACAGATTGAATTCCGGTACGGCTAGGGTCGGTTGCCGTGACACAGCACAGGAATACGACTCTCCCGCCACCGCTCGCGGTGTTCGATCTGGACAACACGCTCGCCGACACCGCGCACCGGCAGCGGTTCCTGGAGCGTAAACCGCGCGACTGGGCGGCGTTCTTCGCAGCGGCGCCGCACGACCCGCCGCTCACCGAGGGCGTGGCGCTGGCCCTGGAGCACGCGCGGGAGTGCGAGGTCGTCTATCTCACCGGCCGGCCGGAGCGCTGCCGCCGGGACACGGTCACCTGGCTCGCCGCGCAGGGACTGCCCGAGGGCCGCATCTGGATGCGCCGAAACAACGACCGCAGGCCCGCCCGTGCCACCAAACTGGAGATCCTCCGCACACTGGCCCAGAAGCGCGAGATCCGCGTCCTGGTCGACGACGACGAACTCGTCTGCCAGGACGCGGAACGCGCGGGCTTCACCGTCGTACGGGCCCGCTGGACGGCCGAGTCCACCGCGCTGAAGGAGGCGCAGGAGGACGAGGGCCGGACCTGAGCAGGTGGCCCGGAAGGGTCACTCGCCGTCCTCCAACCGGAAACCGACCTTCAGGCCGACCTGGTAGTGCTCGATCTGCCCGTCCACGATCTGGCCCCTGACCTGCGTGATCTCGAACCAGTCCAGGTTGCGCAGGGTCTGCGAGGCCCGGGCGACGCCGTTGCGGACGGCCTGGTCGACGCCTTCGTGCGAGGTACCGACGATCTCGGTGACCCGGTAGGTGTGGTTGGACATGCGGGTACTCCTCTTCGCCGTGCTCGGTGGTGCTGGCGGCATTCCACGTTCCACCGTGCCCCATGTGGCGGAGCTTCGCGAGGCGTCGTCAGTGGGCAACACTGAGCGACAGCGCGAAACGGCCCGCCCGGTCCGTCCACCACCGGACCGGCTCCAGCCCGGCCGCGCTCAGCTCCTCGCCCACCCCCTCCTTCCGGAACTTCGCCGACACCTCGGTACGCAGCTCCTCGCCGACCGCGAAGTCGACGGCGAGGTCGAGCGCCGGGATCTTGACGGTCTGCTCGGCGAGCGAGCGCAGCCGCATCTCGATCCACTCGTTGTCGGAGTCCCACAACGCCACGTGCTCGAAGGCGTCCGGCTCGAAGTCGGCGCCCAACTCACGGTTGACGACGGTCAGTACGTTCTTGTTGAACGCGGCCGTCACCCCCGCCGCGTCGTCGTACGCCGGCACCAGCACCGACTCGGCCTTGACCAGGTCCGTGCCGAGCAGCAGCGCGTCCCCCGGCGACAGCAGCGAACGCACCGACGACAGGAACGTGGCCCGCTCGGCGGGCAGCAGATTGCCGATCGTGCCGCCGAGGAACGCCACCAGCCGGGGCCCGGGCGTCCCCGGCAGCGCCAGACCGCCGGTGAAGTCGGCGATCAGGGCATGCACGCCGAGCCTCGGCCGCTCGGCGATCAGCGCCTCGCCCGCCAGCCGCAGCGCGCTCTCGCTGACGTCGACCGGGACGTACGTCTCCAGCTCCGAGAGCGCGTCCAGCAGATACCGCGTCTTCTCCGACGACCCGGAACCCAGCTCGACCAGCGTGCGCGCACCGGTCACGGCGGCGATCTCCCCGGCCCGCGCGACGAGGATCTCGCGCTCGGCCCGGGTCGGGTAGTACTCGTCCAACTCGGTGATCTGATCGAAGAGTTCACTGCCGTGGGCGTCGTAGAACCACTTCGGCGGGAGTGTCTTGGGCGTGCGGGTCAGCCCGTGGAGAACGTCGGCGCGCAGGGCGGCCTCCGTGGCGTCCTCGGGCAGGGTGCGGGTGACCAGGAACGGACTCACGTACGAAGCTCCTCGGGTGGTACGGATGCCAGGTCGTCGCTCAGGTCCCGGAGCGGGGTGAGCCGTACCTCGGTGCGGCTCGCGATGACGAGGGTGCGGTCGGGTACCTCCTGCCAGCGGGGATCGTCGTCGTACGGTTCGGAGGCCACGACCGTGCGCGGTCCTGGCCCGGTGAGGTGGAAGAGGGTGTCGCCCCAGGTGGTCGCGGCGATCGTGGTGCCGTCGGTGAGCAGCAGGTTGAGCCGGGAGCCGGGGGCCGCCTCGGCGACCTCCAGGACCGTCCGGGCCAGCGCCCGCCCGACGTCGTCACCGGCGCGCAGCCGGTGCAGCACCAGCGCCCACACGAACGCCGAGTCGCAGCGCGCCTCAAGCGACAGCAACTCCTCGGCGGGCAGGGCCTGTACGAGCGGCGCGAGGGACCCGGGCCAGCCCTTCACGGCCCCGTTGTGCCCGAACAACCAGGCACCGGCGGCGAACGGCGCCGCCGCGGCCTCCCCGTCCGCTCCGGCCACCGTCGCGTCCCGTACGGCGGCGAGCAGCGCGCCGGTCCGCACGACCCGGGCGAGGTCGGCGAAGGACGGGTCGGCCCAGACGGGACCGGTACGCCGGTAGCGGGCGGGCACCGGATCGCCCTCCGCGTACCAACCGACCCCGAAACCATCGGCGTTGACGGTCCCGTACCGCTGGTGCCGGGGCGCCCAGGACTGCCGGTACACCCCGTGCGGCGGCTCCACGACGAGGCTGCCGATCGCCTCCGGGGGCCCCAGGTAAGCCAATTGACGGCACATCAGACGGCCTCCGAGGCGCCCGGCGTACGGGCGGTGCGGAACCCGGAGAAGATCTGCCGCCGGATCGGATAGTCCCAGTTGCGGAACGTCCCCCGGCAGGCCACCGCGTCCACGGCGAACGAACCACCGCGCAGCACCTTGTACTCGGGCCCGAAGAACACCTCCGAGTACTCCTTGTACGGGAACGCGTCGAACCCGGGGTAGGGGGCGAGATCGCTCGACGTCCACTCCCACACGTCACCGATCAACTGCCGTACCCCGAGCGGCGATTCACCGGCGGGATAGCTTCCCGCCGGCGCCGGCCGCAGATGCCGCTGACCGAGGTTGGCGTGCTCGGGCGCCGGGTCGGCGTCGCCCCACGGGTAGCGCGTCGAGCGGCCGGTCGCCGGGTCGTGCCGGGCGGCCTTCTCCCACTCGGCCTCGGTGGGCAGCCGCCGCCCGGCCCAGCGGGCGTACGCGTCCGCCTCGTACCAGCAGACGTGCACGACGGGCTCGTCGTCAGGCACCACCTCGGTCACCCCGAACCGCCGCCGCAGCCACTGCCCGCCGTCGCGGAACCAGAACTGCGGTGCGTGGAGGGAGTGTTGACGGACATGGGCCCACCCTTCCGGCGTCCACCACCGCTGGTCGCCGTAACCGCCGTCAGCGATGAAGCGCTGATAGGCGGCATTGGTCACGGGCGTCGTGTCGATGAAGAAGGACGCCGCATCCCTCCTGTGCGCGGGCCGTTCGTTGTCCAGGGCCCATGGCTCGGTGGAGGTGCCCATCGTGAACGGCCCACCGGGGACCAGGACTTCGGCCGGACCGGCGAAGGGAGGAACGGGCTCGGGATCGGGAGCGGCGAGAACAGCACCGCCCTTCCTCAACTGATGGGTGATCAGCATCGTCTCGTCGTGCTGCTGTTCGTGCTGGGCGATCATCCCGAAGGCGAACCCGGCCTCGGTGAGCCGGGCGCCGGTCCCTTCGAACGCGGCGCTCTCCAGCACGTCCAGGGCCCGGCCGCGCACCTCCGCCGCGTACTTGCGTGCCTCGTCGGGCGGGAGCAGCGGCAGCGTGGGCCGTTCGGCGCGGGAGTGCTCGAAGGCGTCGTACAGGCCGTCGATCTCGGGCCGCATCGCCTCCCGCCCGGCGACCGCACGCAGCAGCCACAGCTCCTCCTGGTTGCCGATGTGCGCGAGGTCCCACACCAGAGGGGACATCAACGGCGAGTGCTGGGCGGTGAGTTCGGGATCGTCCACGGAGGTGAGCAGCGCCGTCCGGGCCCGAGCGGTGGTGAGCGCGGCGAGGGCCCGCTCCCGGAGCGCCTCCGGATCGAGGGCGGGGTCGGTCATGAGCGGAGATCCTTCCCGTACGAGGTCCCGTGCGCACGCCGGTCCGTGCCGCCCAGGCGGTCGAGCAGGTCGTCGGCGGGGCAACGGCCTTGGATGACATAGCGGTCGAGATACGCGGCGACGGCGTCGACGACCGACCGACTGGCGCCGAGCCGGGGCAGGGCCTCCAGCGCGGCCGAGAAGCAGACCACCGCCACCTCGTGCAGCTCGGGGTCGGTCAGGCCGTAGCGGGCCGCGTCGGTCCACAGCGGGTTGTGCGGGGCGGGCAGCGACTCGGTGCGCTCGGCGAGCGGCTTGACCGCGCGGTAGGCGCGCTCGGCGGCCTCGGGGTCGTCGAAGAGCGCGGCGGTGACGGCGAGCGGGACGATCCAGCCGTCGTCGCCGGGCTGCGCGTCGATCATGCGCAGTTCGAGATGGCCGCGCGGCCTGACCGGCGGGAACAGGGTCGTGAGGTGGTAGTCGAGGTCCTCCTGGGTCGGCGGCCTGGTCACCCCGGACCGGATCCACTCCCGGAACGTCAGCCCGTCCTCGGGCACGTCCCAGGGCCCGCTGTCCTGGCGTATGCACATCACCGGGGCGTCGAGCACGTGCTCGGCCCAGGCCTGCCGGGGTTCGGCGTCCAGCGCGGGCGCTCCGGCCCGTCCGGCGCCGATCTCCGTCCACAGCACCTGCCGGGTGGAACGCCAGCCGGTGGGGTCGCCGACGGCGAGCGGGGAGTTGGCGAAGGCGGCCACCAGGACCGCGCCGAGCTGGTGCGCGAGCCACCAGCGCCGTCCGTGCCCGAGGGGGCCCGGCTCCTCGTGCCCGGCGTCGAGGCACACCTGCACGGAGGCCGAGGTGCACATCATGGCGCGGCCGGCCGGGCCCGTGAGGTCGAGGCAGCGCTCCAGGGCGTCGTAGCGCGGTTCGTGCAGGAAACGGCGGGGCGGGTGCCAGGGGTCCTGGCCCATACCGACGAGCCCGAGACCGTCCTCGCGCAGTACGGCGCGGACGGCGTCGAGATCGGCGGAGACGGTGGAGATGCACTCCATCAGGGAGCCGGCGGGTGCGGAGCTTAGCTCCAGCTGACCGCCCGGTTCGACGGTGAGCGCCGACCTGAGAGGCAGGGTCCGCAGGGAAGCGTAGGCCGCTTCGAGCCGTGCGGGTGACACGGGGAGCCGCGGTTGCCGCAGCTCGTGGACGAGCCATTCCACCTCGACACCCAGGGTGCGGGGCGGTCCGGTCTTGAAGCAGATTCCCCGGACGAGGGCTTCGACCTCGGCCTCGGAGAGGGCGGTGCGGCGTTCGGTACAGCCACTCGCCGAAGTGGCAGTGGACGCATCTGACATGTCGGGATCCTCCTGAGATTCCACCATGCCGCCGACCCGGCTTCGGGTGGGCCGGTCAGGCAACGCTCGTCCCACCCAAACCCCTCGCGCCGAATCGCACAAGGGTGCACATGGGCGCTTTCAGGACAGTGGATCTCCGTTCGTACGGTGTTTCCGGACCGTTCGTGTACCCGGGAAACTCTGTTGCACCGCATGTCCAGCATCACCCACGATGCCTGTGTGAGCACGACGGGGGAGCGAGCACCAGGCACGGCAATGGCGCACACGGGGGTGGCGCCATGAGCGCCCGCCTGCGCGACCTCGCCCGTGGTACGGAGGAGATCGTCGCGGCCGGTTCCTACCGAACGTCCGACGGACGCGAGGTACAACTCGCCGCGGCGATCAAGGCCGCCCGCACAGCCACCCGCCTGTACGGCCCGGCTCCGCTGGGGCCACTTCCGACGGCACCACCGCTGCCCACCTCCTTCGAGGTGACGGGCGAGAGCAGCCTGGAGGCGGCACGCCGTCTCCCCGGCCCGGTGGCGGTCCTGAACTTCTCCTCGGCCCGCAACCCGGGCGGCGGCTATCTGAACGGCGCCCAGGCCCAGGAAGAGGCCCTGTGCAGAGCCTCGGCGCTGTACACCTGCCTCCTGGAGGTGCGCGAGTTCTACGACCACCACCGCACCCACCGCGACCCGTTCTACACGGACCGAGTCATCCACTCACCCGGCGTCCCGGTCTTCCGCGACGACCGGGGCCGCCTCCTGGACACCCCGTTCACGGCGGGCTTCCTGACCTCGGCGGCCCCGAACGCGGGAGTGATCCGCCGCACGACCCCGGAGCGCACCTCCGAAATCCCGGCCGCCCTGGCGAGCAGGGCGGAACGGGTCCTGGAGGTGGCGGCGACAGAGGGCTACCACCGCCTGGTCCTGGGCGCCTGGGGCTGCGGAGTCTTCCAGAACGACCCGCGCACGGTGGCGCAAACGTTCAGAAACCTGCTGGTGGGCGGCCGTTTCGAGGGCAGCTTCGAGAGGGTGGTCTTCGCAATCCTGGACCGCACGAAGGCAGCGACAACAAGGGCCGCATTTGAGCAAACGTTCGCGGGGCCGGCCGGCCTTTAGGGGCGCGGGGAACTGCGCGACCAGCCCCCACCGGGCGCGCACCCGACGAACAACCCAAACTCACCGCCACCCGTACCGTTCCTGCAGCCGCCGCACAACGGAGTTGAACCGCATCCGATCCAGCGCACAGGCCTCCCGCCGCATCCCGTCCTCGAACAGCCGCAGCACCCGATCCACATCAACCCACGACTCACGCCCGGTCCGGTCCCACGGCCCGCTGCCGATCGGCACCCACTCCCGATCCCCGTCATGCCGCTTACTGGACAACTGCACGGCAAGAAACGTCCCGGAAGCCTCACGGGCGACGACAAGGACGGGCCGGTCCTTGCCCCGTCCGTCGTTCTCCTCGAAGGGAACCCACGTCCACACGATCTCGCCGGGATCGGGATCCCCGTCATGGGCGGGTGAGTACTCCGTACGCACCCGCCCCACATCGCGAGGATCGGCCTCGGTGGTGGCGGAGGGGCCATAACGCCCCGGAACATCGGCATCGGGAAAGGCAGTCACGAGGCCCACGTTAGAGCCTGCGGACCGCCCTTCCCCGCATCACCCCTGCTCCTTCACCGACTCCTTGACCTACTCCTTCTCGACGGGCACCTTCTGGACCGGCGGCGCAGCCACCCCGTTCAGCGCCGAAGTCCCGTTCGCCGCCTGCCCGTTCTGGTTCATGGACGCGAGCAGCTGCCGCGCGAGCCCCAGCCCCGTACCGCCCATCGTGAGCGCCTTGGCGAGCATTTCGGCCATACCGTCGGCCCCGTTGAGCACCACCATGTTGTCCACGCTGCCGAACGCGGACGCACCGGCCTTCACGATCTCCGGCCAGTTCTCGGCGAGTTGCTGCGCGACCACGGCCTCCTGGTTCTCCGCGAGGGCCGCTGCCCGCGCCTTGATGGCCTCCGCCTCCGCGAGGCCCTGCGCACGCGTGGCCTCGGCGGCGGCGAGCCCCTTGGCCTGCGACGCGGCGGCCTCCGCCTCACCGGTGGCCTTGGTCGCCATGGCCGCCGCAGCGCCCCGCGCCTTGGTCGCCTCGGCCTCGGCGGTCGCGGCCGTCTTGACCCGGTTCGCCTCGGCCAGGGCGGCCAGTTCGGTCTCCTTGGCCTTGGCCTGCGCCGCCGAGATCCGCGCGTCACGCTCGGCCTCGGCCCGCGCCCGGGTCTCGTACGCCTGCGCGTCGGCCGGCTTGCGGACGTCCGCCTGGAGCTGCTGTTCCCGGCGCAGGGCGTCGAGTTCGGCGATCCGCGTCTCCTGGATGACGACGTCCTGCCGGGCGGCGGCGTCCGCGAGCGGTCCGGCCTGGCGGGCCTTCGCCGCCGCCTTGTCGCGCTCGGCCTGGTATCCGGCCTGGAGGATCTCGCTGTCGCGGGTGGCCTCCGACATCCGGGCCGCGGCCTTCTGCTCGGCCTCGGTGGCGAGCCGGTTGGCCTCGGCCTGCGCGATCCGCGCGTCCCGCTGGACGGCGGCGGCGTGCGGCATGGCGAGGTTCTTGATGTACCCGGTCGGGTCCTCGATCTCGTGGATCTGGAGCGAGTCGACGATCAGCCCGAGCTTCTCCATCTCGGTGCCGCACGCGGCCCGGGTCTGCCCGGTGAGCTTCTCCCGGTCGCGGATCATGTCCTCGACGGTCAACCCGCCGACGATGGACCGCAGATGACCGGCGAACACGTTGTGCACGCGCTCCGACATCATCTTCTGCTGGTCGAGGAAGCGGCGGCCCGCGTTGGCGATCGACACGAAGTCGTCGCCCACCTTGAAGATGACCACGCCCCGCACCTTGAGCGGAATGCCCTGCGTGGTCACGCAGTCCACGTGCAGCTCGGTCTCGTTGAGGTCGAGCGAGATCTTGCGGACCGCCTGCACCCCGGGCAGTACGAGGGTGCCGCGCCCCGTGACGATCCGGAACCCCATGCCTTCCTCAAGGCCTTCGGTCCTGTGCTTGGAACCGGAGATGATGAGCGCCTCGTTGGGTTCGGCGACCCGCCACATCATCTTGAACACACCTATGAGCACGAGAATCCCGGCAACCGCGATCCCCGCAACGACGCCGACGAACATCGGCATTCGCCCCCTTTGCATGGTGCCCTTTCGGCACCGAACGAAGGCAAGGGTGCTCCTGCGCGCCGCAGGGGTACAGATACCGACGAATCCTTGTTGCAAGCTTGACGCACACGTGATCATCCGCAGACGAACCGGTCACAGGCTGTGCTCGGACGACCTCAGCCATCGTACGCGGCGGTGACGTACACCGTCCGAGGCGGCAGGTACTCGACGACCATCACCACCGTCCCCCGCTCGATACGGTCCTGTGTCGAAGAGGGATACGCCAGGAAGTGCTCGGCGCCACCGCGCACCCGGACGATCACCTCGCCGACCAGCCCCGGTCCGATCGTGCCGGTCACCCGCCCCATCAAGCCGACCATCGGCGCGTCGTCCATGGTCACAGCGTACGGGCCGAAGCCCCCTTATGCCGCTGCCGAGTCGGCGACGGCTTCGAAGGGCGGCCACCGCTCGTGCCAGCGCAGGTCCGCCTCCAACTGCGCGGCCAGCGAGACGAGCAGCGGCTCACTGTTCGCGGGCCCGAGCAACTGGGCCCCCACCGGCAGCCCTTCACCCACGAACCCGGCCGGGACGTTCACCCCGGGCCAGCCCAGCACGTTCCACGGCCAGGCGTAGGGGCAGGCCGCGACCATCGCACGGTCGGTCGCGAACCCGTTCAGCGGCAGCATCGCCCCGATGCGCGGCGGGGGAGCGGCCGTGGTGGGCGCGAGGATCACGTCGTACGAGTCGAACAGGCCGCCGATCCGCCGCTGCAGGGCGGACTCCGCACGCCGGGCCAGCCGCAGCGGGGGCCCGCCGAGCAGTCGGCCGAGCCGGGCGGCGTCCCGGGTGCGCCGGTCGAGCAGCGCGGGGAAGGGGGCCTCGCGGACCCGCTCGGCGAGCCCGGCGGTGGCGCGGGGGAGGAAGGTGAGCCCGATCTGTCCGTACGCCGGGTCGGCCTCCTCGACGGTGTGCCCCAACGCGGCCAGCTTCTCGGCGAGTTGGAGAATCCTCGCCCGTACGTCGGGCTGGAGTCGGGCGGGCAGTGCGGTGAACGGGGGTTTGAGGGAGAGGGCGATGCGCAGCCGGCCGGGGTCGCGGCCGGCCGCCTCGGTCGCGCTGATCGCCGGGGGCTGGTGCAGGTCCCGTACGTGGTTGCCGCTCGCCGCGTCCAGGAGGAGGGCCGCGTCCGCCACCGTACGGGCCAGGGTGCCGTTGACCGTGATGCCCTGGAAGGACTCGGGACGCGGCCAGGTCGAGACGCGTCCGCGCTGCGGCTTGATGCCGATGAGGTGGGTCCAGGACGCGGGGATGCGCACCGAACCGGCGCCGTCCGAGCCGAGGGCGGCCGGGACCAGGCCCGCGGCGACGGCGGCGGACGAGCCGCCGGACGAGCCGCCCGGGGTGTGGCCCTGGTGCCAGGGGTTGCGGGTGGCGCCGAAGGCGGGGCCCTCGGTGAAGGGCCACTGGCCCAGCTCGCAGGTGTTGGTCTTGCCGACGACGATCGCACCGGCCGCGCGCAGCCGCCGTACCGCCTCCCCGTCCTCGGCCACCGGCGGGAACTCGCCCGGGCAGCCGAACGCGGTCGGCTCGCCCGCCACGTCCGTGTCGTCCTTCACCGCCACCGGTACGCCGAGCAGCGGCCGGCGCCCGCCCGCCGCCAACTCCCGGTCGGCCGCGTCGGCTTCGGTGAGCGCGGCCTCGGCCCGGACGAGCCGGAAGGCGTTGAGGGTGCCCTGTGTCGCCTCGATCCGGGCGAGGGTCTCCTCGACGAGCGTCCGCGAGGTCACCTCGCCGTCAGCCAGCGCACGGGCGGATTCCACGAGCCCGGCGGCACGTTCGGCAGTCATACGGACACCTCCGTCGCACACACCGTCAGGCCGTACCGGCGTGTTCCCCATAGCTATTTCACAGCTTCCTACCGAACGGTAACGGCTGGCGGGCCGACGTGGTGCGGTATGTCGAATGTGCCCTGGCCGCACGGAAGTTCACAGGTCCGGAGCGTGTCGGAAGTATTGACGTGTGCACGCCTCGGACCTACGGTCTGACCGATTTACCGAACTGCGTTCGCAATGTCGAACGTGGAGAGCCGTCGGTTGGATCACCAAGGAGCCGCACGTGACCAGTTCCCGTCCCACGCCCTCCCGCCGCAGCCTGTTGCGCGCGCTGGCCGCACTGCCCGCCTCGGCGCTCGTCCTGGGCGAACTCCCCGGACTGCTCGGCACCGCCGCCGCGGCGGCCCCGCCCAGCGGCTCCGCGACGCGGTACACGATCGTGCCGTTCCTCAACAGCAACGACGGCACGGTGAACGTCTACCAGTCCGACGACGCCACCGACTTCCGGCTCGTGCAGTCCTCGGCCTACACCCCGCCCAGCAACCGCATCCGCGACGCGAGCATCTTCAAGCACACCAACGGCTACTACTACGTCACCTATACGACGCACACCTGGCAGGACACCAGCACCACCATCGGCTTCGCCCGCAGCACGGACCGCGTCAACTGGACCTTCCTGTACGACTACACGGTCCCGATCAGCAACCTGTCCCGCGCGTGGGCGCCCGAGTGGTTCGTCGACAGCGACGGCAGTGTCAACGTCATCGTGTCCTGCTCGGTCACCAGCGACGAGTGGATCTTCACCCCGTATCTGCTCAAGGCGACCAACACCGCGCTCACGGCGTGGAGTTCACCGGTCGCCCTGTCGGGCATCGGCTCGAACCACATCGACACGTACATCGTGAAGAGCGGCTCGACCTACCACGCCTTCACGAAGAACGAGACGACGAAATACATCGAGTACGGCACGGCGACCAGCCTGGCCGGCCCCTACACGATCTCCAGGACGGGCAACTGGGCGGGCTGGGGCAGCTACCGCGAGGGCCCGTCCGTGATCCAGCTCGACAACGGCGGCTGGCGGCTCTTCTTCGACGGCTACGGCGACGGGTACTACTACTACAGCGACAGCTACGACACGTTCGCCACCTGGACGACCCCCAAGGCGCTGCCGGTCGTCTCCGGCACGGCACGCCACTTCACGGTCATCAAGGAGACGGTCACCGGCGGCCCGACCCTCTCGACCGGCGTGACCCGCTCCCTCCGGTCGGTCAACTACACGACGCGGTACTGGACGGTGGAGTCCTCCCTGCTCAACCTCCCGGTGGTGACCAGCTCCAGCACGACGGCGGTCAAGCAGGCGGCCACCTTCACGGTGGTGGCGGGCCTGGCGGACGCCAACGGCTACTCCTTCAGGGACAGTTCGGGCAACTACCTGCGCCACTACAACTACCGAGCCCGCTTCGACGTCAACGACGGCACGACGACCTTCGCGAAGGACGCCACGTTCATTGCCCGCACGGGCACGGCGACGGGCTCGATCCGCTTCGAGTCGTACAACTACCCCGGCTACTTCCTGCGCCACTACAACTACCAACTACGCGTGGACGTGACGGACGGCACGGACACCTTCCGCCAGGACAGCTCCTTCGTACCGGTGACGGCCTGGGCCTGAGCGGCTCGGAGATCAGTGGTGCGGTGAATCCCGAAGTGTGCCCGGGTCCCCTGCGCGCGTTCGTCGCCGCAGGGGGCGCGGGCCACGCGCTGTGTGCCCGCCGGCGGGAGCCCGCGCCGCAGGACGGAGGGGACCCGGTGAACGCGTCCCCGCGTGCCGGTCGCTGTGTTCGTACGGCGTGTCGCCACCGGGTACCCCGTCGGCGCACTGCGTGCGTGTCGGCCTGTGCCGACGCTTCGCCTGGCGGTGCCGCAGCCGGGTGACCGAGGCCCCGGCGGTGCGCCTGGGGCCTGTCCACTGACGGGTCCCGTGCCGGTCACCGTCTGCCGTGAGCCGCCTCGGACACCCCGCTCAGCTCTCGTGGATCACGCCGCCCCGCCGGCCGCAGGCAGAGCCGTGGAGTTGCGCACCACCAGTTCGGTGGCGACCTCCATGTGCTCCATGAGCAGCTGCTGTCCTTCGATCAGGGACAGCAATGCCCTGGCCGCCTTCTGGCCCATGTCGTGCAGGGGCTGGCGGACCGTCGTCAGGCCCGGGAAGCTCTGGGCCGCCTGGGGGAGGTCGTCGAAGCCCACGACCGAGAAGTCGGCCGGGACCGTCAGGCCCAGCGCCCTCGCGGCGTCGATCGCGCCCAGTGCCATCAGGTCCGCGCCCGCGACGATCGCCGTCGGGCGGTGTTCGCTGATCAGGCGGGTCGCCGTGCGGAAGCCGCAGGCGTAGGAGAAGTCGCAGGAGTCGACCAGTCTCGGGTCGACCTGGAGTCCAGCCAGGCGCATCGCGTCCTCGAAGCCCTGGAAGCGGACCGACGTGCTCTCCAGGTCCTCCTCGCCGCGCAGATACGCGATCCGGGTGTGCCCGAGGTCGATCAGGTGCTGGGTGCCGACCCGCATACCGTGGTAGTTGTCGACGCTCAGCCGGGGCAGCGGCACCTCCAGGCGCCGCGGGTCGATGACCACGCAGGGCAGTTTCTGCCGGCGCAGCAGCTTGACCGTGTCGTCCTCCAGGACGGGGGCGATCAGCAGCACGCCGTCGACGAGACCGCGGGACAGGAACTCGATCCGGTCCTTCTCCCGGGCCGCGTCGTGGTACGAGGCGTTGACCAGCAGTTCCTGCTCGGCGTCGGCCAGTTCATGGGCGACGCCACGGAGGATCTCCAGGCCGTACTGACTGGTCAGGTCGAGGGCGATGAGGCCGATCAGCCCGCTGCGGCCGGCCTTGAGGTTGCGGGCCGAGACGTTCGGCCGGTAGCCCAGCTTCCCGGCCACCTCCATGACCCGGCGCCGGGTCTCCTCGGAGGCACCCGGCTTGCCGTTCACGACGTTGGACACGGTCATCGCGGAGACGCCCGCCTCCTCGGCAACCTGCGCGATCGTCACCCGCCCGGCCACTCAACTCCCCCTTCTGCGCCCCCGATTGAGGCGCCCACTCTTTCATTGCCCCGAAGGAAACGCCAAAGTTTCAACCGAAGGTAATGGAAACTGTAACGATAAGGCTCGCGTCGCGTCAACAAAACCCGGCCTGAGCGGGACTCCTGCTGCGGTGCGAGCCGAGTCGGACGGTCACTGAAAGTTACGTATAGATGTCGCCTAAGTTTTGCGTTACAGTCCCGGCCATCAACTCGTAACGTTCGCCGCAACTCCGGCTGACCTACTCCTTCCGTGCCCCTCGGTGCCGTACCCACACGGACACCGACCGGACGGGTCAAACCATTCACAGAGAACAAGTCGGTCCTACCGACGATGGGTGAGGTGTGCAATGAAGCGCTCTGGGAGACGAATCGCGGTCGCCACCACGGTCGCCGCCATGGCGGTGTCGCTGGCCGCGTGCGGCGGTGGCTCGTCCGGCGCCTCCAGCGACGGCACGGTGACCATTCACGTGCAGGCATGGAAGGGCGGCGGCGCGGAACCCGCCAACGTCGCGGAGATCAACAAGGCGTTCGAGAAGGCCCACCCCAAGATCAAGGTCGACTTCGAGTACATCACCGCGAACGACACCTACGTCCAGAAGCTCCAGCCCGAACTGCTGGGCGGCAAGGCCGGCGACGTCATCATGGTCGACACGGACAAGATGAAGAAGTGGGGTGCCTCCGGCTACCTCGCCGACCTGTCCAAGGAGACCTGGGCGAGCCAGATCGCCCCGGACGCCAAGCCGTTCGCGCAGTCCGACGGCAAGACCCTCGCCATGCCGATGGAGCTGATCGGCATCGGCCTGTACGCCAACATGGACCTGCTGAAGAAGGCGGGCATCACCGAAGTCCCCGCCGACTGGCCGACGTTCCTCGACGACCTCGCCAAGGTCAAGAAGGCCGGCATCAACCCCATCGCGCTGCCCGACAAGAGCGCCTGGACCGGCAGCTCCGTACTCCAGGCCGCCGGTTCGACCGTCGTCTACCAGAAGAACAAGCAGTGGGACGCGGACTTCCTGGACGGCAAGGCGTCGTTCGACCCCGACTGGAAGTCATCTCTTGAGCAGTTGAAGACCCTTGAGGACAAGGGATACGTCAACTGGAAGAACGAGATCGGCACCGACGAGTGGTCGCAGGGCCCGCAGGACTTCAGCGCGGGCAAGAGCGCCTTCTGGTACCAGGGCGCCTGGCAGGTCTCCAACATCAAGAAGGCCGGTTTCCCGGTCTCCTTCGCCCCCTGGCCGGGCGGCGCGGCCGGCACCAAGCCCAACGGGATGCTCTTCTCCGGCACCATGTGGGGCGTCAACTCCCAGTCCCAGCAGGGTGACGCGGCCCGCGAGTACGTCAAGTTCTGGTCCCAGAGCGAGAACCTCTCCAAGTTCCTGGCAGCCGAGAACGCGGAGTCGCCCTTCACCGGCGGCCTCACGCCGGAGAGCACCGAGACCTCGGTCTTCACCACCGCATTCAAGGACGGCCGTTACCGGATCCTCCCGTCCGACTCCTGGTACGGCGCGACCGCCGAGACCGCGATCGGCTCCAAGATCCAGGCCTATCTGCTGGGCTCGGCGTCCGCCGCGCAGACGCTGAAGGACATCCAGACCGCGGCGTCCGCGAAGTAACCCGGACACCCCTGGTCCGTCGTGGTGGGGGCGGAAGGACGGCTCCGAACCGTCCCCACCACGACCGTCATAGGGAAGAGGAGACCCCTGTGTTCCACCGACGGCGTGCCACCATGGCCGCCTTCCTGCTCCCGGCGATCGTCGTGTACGGCGCCTTCATGCTGTACCCGCTGGCCCGCGGCGTGTACCTGAGCATGACCGACAGCCTCGGCGGGCCGATGGCCAACTTCGTCGGCACCGAGCAGTACCGCAGCATGGCCGACGACCCGGCCGTCACCTCGGCCCTGTGGCACACCGTGCTGTACGCGGTGGTCGTCGTGGTCGTGCAGAACGGCCTCGGGCTGCTCTTCGCGAGCATGCTCTTCCGCCGTCCCAAGGTCCGCAAGACGCTCAGCGTCGTCCTGCTGACACCGGCGCTGATCTCCCCGGTGATGGCGGCCTTCATCTGGTCGTACCTGTTCGCCCCGACCGGCGGCATCAACGCGGTGCTCGACCTGGTCGGCCTGCACAGCCTCAACCACGTGTGGCTCGGTGACACCTCCACCGCGCTCTACTCGGTGGCCGCCGTCAACATCTGGATGTTCACCGGCTACTCCTGCGCGATCTTCCTCGCCAGCTACATGAGCATGCCGACCGAACTCCTGGAGGCGGCCGAACTGGACGGCGCGCGCGGCTGGCGGCGCTTCGCCAGCATCGAGTGGCCGCTGCTCGCCCCGGCACTCACCGTCAACGTGACGCTGAGCCTGATCGGCTCGCTCAAGGTCTTCGAGTTCCCCCTCGTCCTGACCAACGGCGGCCCGGCCGGCGCCACGGAAACCCTGACCCTGCTGGTGTACCGGAACGTCTTCGGCGGCGGGAAGTTCGCCTACGGCGTCGCGCTGTCGGTCGTCCTCCTGGTCACCGTGGTCGTCCTGTCCAGCGCCACCTCCTCCCTGCTCCGGCTGCGCGAGCGACGCATCTGACGGCCTCCCGGGCCTCTCACGGAATCTGACGGATCGCCACCATGACTTCAGACACCACCGCGACCTCCACGGCACCCGGCGGCGGGCTGCGCCGCCTGACCGGCGGACTCGGCACCGTACTGCTGTGCCTCGGCACGCTGCTGTTCGTCCTGCCGTTCCTCTTCACGGTCGTCACCTCGCTGCGCACGGCGGCGGACGTGGCCCGGTCCCCGCTGGGCTTCCCGGACTCCCTGACCCTGAAGAACTTCTCCCACGCCTTCAGCCAGATCCACTACGGGCGCAGCACCCTCAACACCCTGCTCATCACCGGGCTCTCGTGCGTCATCGTCACAGTGATCGGCTCGCTCGCCGCCTACCCGCTCGCCCGGATCACCCAGCACTGGTCCACCGCCGTGTACCGGCTGTTCATCCTGGGCACCTCCGTGCCCGTGTTCGTCGTGGTGGCACCGCTGTACCTGCTGATGCGCGACCTGAACCTGCTGGACACCTACGCGGGCGTCGTCCTCATCTACACGGCCCTGAACCTCCCGGTCGCCGTGTTCTTCTACACCAGCTTCATCCGTACGATCCCGGGCGACCTGGAGGAGGCGGCGGCGCTCGACGGCTGCGGTCCCTTCCGGACCTTCTTCACGATCATCCTGCCGCTGCTGCGGCCGGTCACCAGCACGCTGCTGACCTTCGTCTGTCTGCAGATCTGGAACGACCTGCTGGTCCCGCTGGTCTTCCTCCAGGACCCCGACAAGCGGACGGTCATGGTGAACGCGTACTCCTTCATCGACCCGCACACCGTGCAGCCGACCACCCTCTTCCCGGCCGCCCTCCTCGGTGTGCTGCCGCTGCTCGTCATCTTCGTCTTCTTCCAGCGGCA
Source organism: Streptomyces geranii (assembly GCF_002954775.1). Lineage (GTDB taxonomy): Bacteria > Actinomycetota > Actinomycetes > Streptomycetales > Streptomycetaceae > Streptomyces > Streptomyces geranii. The sequence goes on along the minus strand of NZ_PJME01000006.1, from coordinate 84,417 downwards.
GGTGGTGGCCGGCATGTCCGCCGGCGCGGTCAAGTCCTGATCCACACCGGCCCGTTCCTCCTCCCTCCCCCCCCCGCGGTCTCCAGACACTCGACGCCCTCACCGTCGGGCGCTCCCCCCTGCCCCGACGTCCCGGAAGGACCCTCCCCCCGATGTACGTGGTCTCCTATTTCACCGACGCCGACGAGGCGCTGCACCTGGCCCACAGCGACGACGGCCACGCCTTCGTGCCCGTCAACGACGGCCGTCCCGTCCTGCGGGGCACGGTCGGCACCGGCCGGCTGCGGGATCCGTTCATCGGACCGGGCCCCGACGGCCTCTACCACCTGCTGGCCACCGACGGCTGGACCAGCCCGTACATCGTCCATGCCACCTCGGCCGACCTGCTCGACTGGTCCGAGCAGCGGCTCCTGCCGGTCATGGCCGGGGTGGAGGGCGCCCAGAACGCCTGGGCCCCGGAGTTCTTCCTGGACCGGGGGACGGGGCTCCACCACCTCATCTGGTCGTCGGTCGTCGAGGCCGGGAGCACGGCCGAGGGCCGCGACTTCGAGCACATCACCCAGAACCACCGCATCTGGCACTGCACCACCGAGGACTTCACGACGTTCTCGGCCCCGGACGTCTTCTTCGACCCCGGCCACTCGGTCATCGACGCCACCGTGCGGGAACTCGACGGCGGCGGATTCCTCATGGCCTACAAGGACGAACGCGGCACCAACGACCTCGCGACCGCGCACAAGGACATCCACCTGATCACCTTCGACACCCCCGGCGGCCCGCGCACCTCCACCGTCGGTCCGGTCACCCCCTCGGTGGTGGAAGGACCGTCCATCTTCCGGCGCGGGGACGAAATGGTCATGATCTTCGACCACTTCCTCGAAGGCAGATACGGGGCTGCCCGCAGCCGGGACGGCGTGGACTGGGAGCCCGTCTCCCTCACCCTGCCGTCGGGCATGCGCCACGCCTCGGTCCTGGAGACCTCACTCCCGCTGCGCTGAGGCCCCCCTCCACAGACCCCGGGCGGGTCCGCCTCGACCGGTCCGCCCGGTGCAGGAAGCCCCGCGTCGCATCCCGTGGCGCGGCGGACCCCTTCACCCAGCAAGGAGCGCCGCAATGAAGCGTCGCAGAACGGACCGCCCGGGAGTCCGGGCGTCCCGTGTCCTCACGCTGCTCGCCGTCCTGGCGGGCACCCTCCTCCTCCCGGCCCAGACCGCCCTGGCGGCGGGCACCTCCTACTACGTGAACTGTTCGGCCGCCAGCAACGGCACCGGCACCCAGGCCAGCCCCTGGAACGCGGTCACCAGCGTCAACAGCACCACCTTCGGCGCGGGCGACAGCATCCTCTTCGCCGCAGGCACCACCTGCACCGGCCAGCTGTCCCCGGGCGGCTCGGGCGCCTCCGGCAGCCCCATCACCGTCGGTTCCTACGGCACCGGAGCCAAGCCGGTCATCGACGCCGCCGGCGCCACCGGCCCCGTCATCCATCTCCTCAACCAGCAGTACTGGGAGATCGGCGGCCTGGAACTCACCAACGCCGCCGCCTCGCCCGCCTACCGCTCCGGCGTCCTCGCCGAGAACAGCTCCGGCGGCGTCCTGCACCACATCCGGGTGCACGACATGTACATCCACAACATCAGCGGCTGGTCGGGCGGCTGGTACGCCACCAACGCGGGTGTCGGCGTCCAGACCAACCACACCACCCCGGCATCCACCTGGGACGACGTGCTGGTCGAGGACAACACCTTCGACCACGTCGACCGGATCGCCGTCGCCGTCACCCCGGACGGGGACGGCCAGGGCACCAACCAGACCACCAACACCGTCATCCGCGACAACACGATCACCTACAGCGGCGCCGACGACATCCTCGTCGTCAAGAACGACGGCGCCCTGATCGAGGGCAACAAGGCCGGCTACGGCGGCGCGAAGGCCACCTGCCCGCCGTCGGGCCAGTACTGCAACGGCGCCTCGGCCGGCATCTGGATGTCCGGCAGCAACGACACCGTCGTGCAGAACAACGAGGTGTACTGCCACGTCAACGGCGCCGACGGCACCGGCTTCGACGTGGACTGGGGCAACCACAACACCACGTTCCAGTACAACTACAGCCACCAGAACCTCGGCGGCTTCATGCTGATCATGCCGCCGTTCACCATCGCCAACGAGCCCACCTCGACCGTCCCCAGCGACGGCACGGTGATCCGCTACAACATCAGCGAGAACGACGGCACCAACGCGGGCTGCCCCGCATCGGGCACCCAGACCCACGGCCGGGGCGTCTTCCACTTCGTCGGCGGCGTCCCGAACAAGAGCGGCAGCTCGGTCGCGGTCCCGCAGATCTACAACAACACCCTCTACGTCAACAAGAGCGGCCTGAACACCCCGATCCTGTACTCGCGGGGCGGCTCCAGCATCTCCGGAGCGCTGTCCTTCCGGAACAACGCGGTCTTCAACTACGGCACCGGCGGCTACTTCACCACCACCGGCTCGTCCGTCTACTCCAACAACCTCTTCTACGGCACCCACCCGTCCTCCGAGCCCACCGACGCGGCGAAGGTCGTGACCGACCCCGAGTTCCGCAACCCGGGCAACACGGCCACCTCCTCCTCGTACACCGGGAAGAACGCCTACCAGGTCCACCCGTCCTCCCCGGTGATCCGCGCCGGTGCGGTCATCAGCGACAACGGTGGCAAGGACGCCCTCGGCAACACGGTCTCCGCCACGGCCGCGCCCAACATCGGCGCGTACAACGGCACCGGCGGCAACCTCGTCTCCAACGCGGGCTTCGAGACAGGCGCGTTGAGCCCCTGGGTGAACAGCGGCTCGGCCCCGGCCGTGACTGCCGCCAACGCCCGCACCGGCGGCTACGCCCTGACCACCCAGGCCGGCGGCAGCGGCGCCAACCAGACCCTGACCGGGCTGAGCCCCAACACCACCTACCTGCTCACCGGTTGGGCCAAGGTGGCGAACGCCGGCGAGACCCTCGCGATAGGCGTCAAGGGCTACGGCGGCACGGAGACGTTCACCAACGTGGCGACGGCGTCGTACACCCAGGCGGCGGTCCTCTTCACCACCGGCGCCTCCAGTACCTCGGCCACCGTCTACTGCTGGAAGAACTCCGGCGGCAGCGGCGCGGGTTACTGCGACGACCTCGCGGTGGAGGCGCTGTCGTCCGCGACCAACGCGGTCACCAACCCGGGCTTCGAGACAGGGGCGTTGACCCCGTGGACCCAGAGCACGGGTACGGCGTCCGGTGTGGTGGCGTCCAACGCCCGCAGCGGTACGTACTCGCTGCAGACCGGGGTCAGTGCGAGCGGCGCCATCCAGTCGGTGAGCGGTCTGACCGGCGGCGGCACCTATCTGGTGGCCGGGTGGGCCAAGGTGGCCACCGCGGGTGAGGAGGTGGCGGTCGGGGTGAAGAGCTTCGGGGGTACGGAAACGTTTCTGCGGAACTCCACGACGTCCTACGCCCAGCAGCCGATCTTCTTCACGACGGGCGAGTCCACCACCTCGGCGAGCCTCTACTGCTACAAGAACTCCGGATCGGGGGCCGGTTACTGCGACGACTACAGCCTGATCAGGCTCTCCTGACGCCGGTCCGCCGGACGGTCCGCTAGACGCGTCCCAAATGCCGCAAGGTCAGGGCCAGTTGCAGTCGGAGCCGGCCCTGGGGGGTGCGGACGGGCCACCCGAGCAGTACCTCGGCGTGGCCCAACCGGTCCTGCAGCGTGGAGTGGTGGACGTTGACCTCGACGGCGGCCGACCGCAGGCTCGCCGTCGAGGCGACGGCGTGCAGCGTGGCCAGCATCCAGGGCGCGTCCGCGACCGCCGCCTCCAGCGCCTGGACGTCGGGCGGCGGATCGGCCCCCGGCACGACCAGCTCGGCGAGCAGCCCGATGCCGCCGAGCTGATCGGCGTACACGATCCGGGGGCCGGGGGAGTGCGGGGTGCCTTCGGCGGTGAAGCGGAGGGCGGTGCGGGCGGCTGCCCAGGAGGCGGGCAGGTCGAGCACGGGTACGGCGGGGCCGACGCCCGCCCGGCCGGGCGGGTGCGGGTGCGTGAGGTCGGCGGAGGGTTGCCTGCCGTGGGCCCGGGGCGGTGCGTCCGGCTCGGTGGGGAGGATGCGGGGCGGGCCGTCGGACGGGGCGATCACACGGGCCGGGGCGGTGGGGTCCAGGCCGAGGCTCCGGGCCGCGTGCAGGCGTACCGGCTCGGGGGCGGTGGCGTCGAGGAGGGTCTCGACGAGTGCCGGGTCGTCGGCGCGGGCCGCCGGGGCTCGGCCCCGGGTGCGGTCGAGGACCAGGCGGATCGCGGCGGCGGCGCGTTCCAGGACCACCGCGTCGACCACGGTGGGGGTCCCGGTGCGCTCCAGCCACAGCGCGGGGGCGCCGTCCGGTGCCAGCGGGGCGGACGGCCACGCGGGGTCGGGGGGCTGGTCGGTGTCGCGGCGGCGGCCGTCGGTGTCGACGCGCAGGTGTACGCGCCGTCCGGCGTCGGCGAGGCGGGCGGGGCAGCCGGCGAGTACGGCTGCGCCGCGTACCAGTGCTTCCAGGCCGGCGCGGTGTTCGGCCAGCCGGTCGAAGTAGGCGATGACCCGGACGGCTGCGCCGGCGTCCGGGTCCAGCGCGGTGAGGCGCCCCGCCAGCTCTTTCATGACTCCATGTTGCCAGGTGCGTCGCGGGTTGGGCGGTTCTCCGGGTGCGGGCCGGTGGGGGCTGGTCGCGCAGTTCCTCGCGCCCCTGGAGGGGGCTGCGCCCCCCGGCCCCGGGGCAGGGGTTCGGTTTCGGGTGCGGGTTGGATGGGGGTTGAGCGCGCCGTTCCCCGCGCCCCTTGGGGGCTGCGCCCCCCGGCCCCGGCCCAGGGGCTCTGACTTTGGCTGCGGGTCGGTGGGGGCTGGGCGCGCAGTTCCTCGCGCCCCTTGGGGGGCTGCGCCCCCCTCCGGGGCAGGGGTTCGGGTTCGGGTGCGGGTTGGGTGGGGGCTGGGCGCGCCGTTCCCCGCGCCCCTGGAGGGGCTGCGCCCCTGGTGGGGGCTGTGCCCCCAGGGGCGCCTCGGGCGGGGGCGGTGTTTTCGTTACTCCGCCAGTAGCCTGCGCAGCCATTCCTGCTGGGCCGTCTGGCAGGCCTGGGAGAGGGAGGCCTGGGGGGCGAAGCCGTCGAAGCCGTGGAAGCCTCCTGGCCAGACGTGGAGTTCTGCCTGGCCGCCTGCCTGCCACAGGCGGGTGGCGTAGGTGACCACCTCGTCGCGGAAGGTTTCCGCCGAGCCGACGTCCAGGAAGGTCGGGGGGAGGTCCGTGAGGTCCTCCGCGCGGGCCGGGGCCGCGTACGGGGAGACGTCCGGGCCGCCTCGGGCCGGGCCCAGCAGGGCCGTCCAGCCCGTTTCGTTGGCCGTGCGGTCCCAGATGCCCAGGCCCGCCATCTGGTGCGTGGACGGGGAGTCGTTGCGGTCGTCGAGCATCGGGCACATGAGCAGCTGGCCTATGGGGCGCGGACCCTTGCGGTCCCTGAGCAGCAGAGCCAGCGCTGCCGTCAGGCCACCGCCCGCGCTCGCGCCCGCGATGACGATCCGCTCGGGGTCGCCGCCGATCTCCTCCGCGTGCTCGGCGGTCCACAGCAGACCGGCGTACACGTCGTCGATGGGAGCCGGGTACGGGTGCTCCGGTGCCAGGCGGTACTCCACCGACACCACGACCGCGCCCAGCTCCTTCGCCCACCTCAGCGGGCCGTCCACGCCCACGCGGTTGTTGCCGAGCACCATGCCGCCGCCGTGCACGTGGTAGATCACGGGGAGGTGGGTCCCCGTCCCCGGTGTCCGGGTGGTCGGGCGGCAGATCAGCAGGGAGATGTCGGGGGCGTTCTCCGGGCCCGGTACGGTCCTGTCCTCGACCTCGAAGAACCCGTCCAACGACAGGTCCATGTCCGCCAGCATCGAGATACCGGGGCCGTTGCGCACGACCTCGATCTCCTCCATGGTCAGCTGGGGCCGGATCGCGTCCTTGATCATCTCCAGGACGGCGGCGAGTTCCGGGTCGAACGGCGGCGGCGGCGTAAGCGTCATTGCTTCTGCTCCTCGTGCTGCGTGTGGTGCGGTGCGGTGTGCGGTGGTGGTGTGGGTGCCGTGGATCGTAGGGCGATGATCCGTGCGCGACCCCGGTGTCGGCGCACCGCCGTCCGGCGGGACTTGCCCGCCATTCGGCGGGTAGCCCGGTCCTGCCCGCTCCGGACGAAACGTTGCTCCCGCCGATGACCTCGGGATTTTGCCAGGTAATGGGGCTCTGTTCACCGCTTCGGGGTGGAAGTGATCACAAGAGATGACAACGCTGCCATTGCGCATCTTCCCCCCTGGAGTACCTGTGAACGTCTCATTCACCGTCTGGGCGCTGACTGTCGTCGCCCTGTGTGTCCTCGTCGCCGTCGACTTCTTCATCGGCCGCAAGCCCCACGACGTGTCCCTGAAGGAAGCCGGCACCTGGACCGTGGTGTGGGTTGTCCTCGCCTGCCTGTTCGGGCTCGGGCTGCTGATCTACGGCGGTACCAAGCCCACCGGTGAGTTCTTCGCCGGGTACATCACCGAGAAGTCGCTGAGCGTCGACAACCTCTTCGTCTTCGTCCTGATCATGGGCAAGTTCGCCGTGCCCTCGCAGTACCAGCAGCGCGTGCTGATGGTCGGCGTCCTGGTCGCCCTCGTACTGCGGGCCGGGTTCATCGCGGCCGGCGCGGCGATCATCTCCACCTTCTCGTGGGTCTTCTACATCTTCGGCGCCTTCCTCATCTGGACCGCTTGGAAGCTGGTCCAGGACGCCAAGAAGGGCTCGCACGAGGAGGAGTACGAAGAGAACAAGCTGCTCAAGATGGCCGAGAAGCGGTTCGGTGTCGCGGACCGGTACCACGGCACCAAGTTGTTCATCGTGGAGAACGGCAAGCGGATCATGACGCCGATGATGGTCGTCATGCTCGCGATCGGCTCCACGGACGTGCTGTTCGCGCTCGACTCCATCCCCGCGATCTACGGCCTGACCCAGGACCCGTACATCGTCTTCACCGCCAACGCCTTCGCGCTGATGGGTCTGCGCCAGCTGTACTTCCTCATCGGCGGCCTCCTGAAGAAGCTGGTCCACCTCAGCTACGGCCTGTCGATCATCCTCGGCTTCATCGGCGTGAAACTCGTCCTGCACGCGCTGCACGAGTCCGGTGTCCACGTCCCGGAGATCTCGATCCCCTTCTCGCTCGGCTTCATCGTCCTCGTACTGGCCGTCACGACCTTCACCAGCCTGCGGGCCTCGAAGAAGCAGGAGGAGGCCGAGCGGGCCCAGGGCCGGCCCCTGGCTTGACTTCGTGTGCGCTCCAAGAACTAGCGTCGTTCGCGGAAGACCGCTGGATGCAGGCGAACGGAGACGGACATGCGGCTCGGCGTGCACATCAACAGGTTCAACCACTCCTCGGGTGCCGCCGCGCTCGGTCCCGAGCTGGCGGCGGCCGGTGCCGCGGCCGAGGCGGCGGGGGTGCACCGGCTCACGGTCATGGACCACTACTTCCAGATGGAGTTCAACGGCGGCGCCGAGGACCCCATGCTGGAGGCCTACACGACCCTCGGCTTCCTCGCCGCCCACACCTCCACGGTCCGCCTCGGCGCCCTCGTGACGGGAGTGACGTACCGCCATCCCGGACTGCTCGCCAAGATCGCCACCACGCTCGACGTGCTGTCCGGCGGTCGGGCCACACTCGGGATCGGGGCCGCCTGGTACGACCGGGAGCACGAGGGCCTCGGGGTGCCGTACCCGGCGACGGCCGAGCGGTTCGAGCGGCTGGAGGAGACCCTGCGGATCTGTCTCCAGATGTGGGACCCGGACACCAACGGCGCCTTCGAGGGCGCCCATTACCGGCTCGCCGAGACCCTCTGCGTCCCGGCGCCCGTCAGTTCACCGCACCCCGAGATCATGATCGGCGGGGGCGGGGAGCGGAAGACGCTGCGCCTGGTCGCCCGGTACGGGGACGCCTGCAACCTCTTCGCGACCAGCCCGGAGGAGGTCGCCCACAAGCTCGACGTCCTGCGCGGCCACTGCGACAGCGTCGGGCGCCCGTACGACGACATCACCCGGACCCTGCTCTACATGGGCGGCGCGCTGGCCGAGAACGACGTCGACGGCTTCGTCCGGGACATCGAGCCGTACGCGAAGTTCGGCATCGAGACGGTGATGCTGGGACCGGTCACGGACGAACCGGCGGCCTGGATCGAGGAGTTCGTGGCCCCGGCGGCCCGCCGCGCGGCCGAACTGGGCTGAGCCGCACTCGGCAGGGCTCGGATCGGTGGCCGGGGGCCGGGAGGACAAGAAGGAGTCCCTGGTGGAGTCAGGAAAAGGGGCTCTGCGGAGACAGGAGAAAGGGCCGGAGCCCGTGGGCTCCGGCCCTTTCGTGTGCCCGTGTCGATCAGGCGGCGGCAGCCGTGGTCTGGCCGTGGATCAGGCCGATGACCTCGGTCAGCTGCGCGGCGACCTCTGCGTCGTCGGCGGGGTGGGTCTCGGCGAAGCGGACCACGGAACCGGGGATGGAGAGCTTGACGTCCTCCAGCACCTTGGCGCCCGCGATGCCGACGGCCTTACGGGTCTCGTCCTGCGCCCATACGCCACCGAACTGGCCGAAGGCGGTACCGACCACCGCGACCGGCTTCTCGGAGAGCGCGCCGGCGCCGTAGGGGCGGGACAGCCAGTCGATGGCGTTCTTCAGGACGGCCGGAATCGTGCCGTTGTACTCGGGGGAGAAGAAGAGCAGGGCGTCGGCGGTGCCGGCGGCCTCGCGCAGCGCGACGGCGGAGGCCGGGACGCTGCCCTCGACGTCGATGTCCTCGTTGTAGAACGGGACGTCGGCGAGGCCTTCGTACAGGACGACCTCGGCACCCTCGGGGGCGAGCTTCACGGCAGCCTCGGCGAGCTGGCGGTTGTGCGAACCGGCGCGAAGGCTGCCGACGAGGGCAAGGATGCGAACAGACATGGGGGACTCCACGGGCTGTACAGAGGGCTGAAACATTGTCGTTACGATCCGGACCGAGGTCCGTTTAAAGTTGTAGCAGCTAAACGGACCAGGGTCCAGTTTCATTCCTGGGCGTTACGCTGGCTTCATGTCCGAGTCCCTGCCCCCCTTCCCGAACCCCTCTCAGGAATGGGTCGACGAGCCCCGTCTGCTTCAACTCGGCGCCGAGATCGGCCCCGAGGCCGACGAGCCGTGCCTGCGCGCCGACGCCGCGCGCAACCGCGCCCGCCTCCTGGAGGCCGCCGCACAGCTGGTCGAGCAGTGCGGTGTGGGGTGCGTCACCATGGAGGCGGTGGCCGCCGCGGCGAAGGTGGGCAAAGGCACGGTGTTCCGGCGCTTCGGCGACCGCACCGGCCTGCTGATGGCCCTGCTCGACCACTCCGAGAAGAAGCTCCAGGCCGCCTTCCTGACCGGCCCGCCGCCGCTCGGCCCCGGTGCGCCGCCCGTGGAGCGGCTGCGCGCCTTCGGTGTCGCGGTGCTGCGCCGCATGGTGGACGAGCTGGAGCTGCAGCTGGCCGCCGAGGGCGGGCCGGGCCGCCGCTTCGCTTCCGCACCGCGCATGGTGCTGTCCGCGCACGTCACGATGCTGCTCCGGCAGGCCATTCCGGACGCCGACTGCGAACTCCTCGCGAAAACGCTGATGGGATATCTGGATCCGGCCCTTGTCCACCACTTGACCCAGCAGTGCGGGATGCCGACGACCCGCCTGGAGGCGGGCTGGATCGACCTCGTCGACCGGATCGCGGGCGGTACGCCTCGCTATTGACCGCGAGTTTCGGCCAATCGCGCAGGCACCGCCTCGGCAGGCACAGGTGGTCAACGGGTGGAATCTGTCCGTGACTTGGCGCGGGCTGTCCGGAAAGCGCGTTCGCTGCGCGGCCGTTCGGGGCGAGGGGCTCAACCCGTTGTCCGGCGGGTTCCGGCATTCCGCGAACGATCTTTCTGAAGCGTTTCAGTAAAGCGCTTTCCCCAAGCGCTTTCGTCAACCGCCTTTGCTTCCGGATCGATTGCGAAGTTCCCCCGCTCCGATCCATGCCCCGAGCTTCTGCAAAGATGCCGTACGTCATGGTGCAGATACCGAATTCGGCCGCCCCGGCCGCGCCCCAACCGCGCTCCGTGCCCACGAGCGCGGATGTGGCCCGCCTGGCCGGCGTCTCACGCGCAACCGTCTCCTACGTCCTCAACAACACGAGTGCCGTCCGGATCAGCGAACCCACCCGCCGCCGCGTCCACGAGGCCGCGGAGGAACTCGGGTACGTTCCGCACGCGGCGGCCCGCAGCCTGCGGGCCGGCCACAGCCGCATGGTCCTGATGCCCGCCCCGAACGTGCCGATCGGCCCGCTCTACAGCCAGTTCATCAACGAACTCCAGTGGGCGCTCAGCCGCCTCGACTACACCGTCGTCCAGTACGCCTCCGTCGGCCTGCGCGGCGACGAGGCCGCCCGGGCCTGGGCCGAACTGCGGCCCGCCGCCGTCCTCGTGCCCGTCGGCGGGCTCGGACCGCAGGGCGTGGCCGTCCTCAAGCGCTCCGGCGCCCGGGCCGTCGTCACGCTCGGCTCCGAGCGCATCGAGGGCGCGCACAGCCTCCTCATCGACCACGAGGGCGTCGGCCGCGTCGCGGGCGCCCACCTGTACGCCCGTGGCCGCCGCCGGATCGGCGTCGTCGTGCCCGAGGAGCCTGGTCTGAAGGTCTTCTCCAAGCCCCGCCTCGACGGGGTGCGCGGCGCGCTGGAGGGTACGGACGCCACGGTGACCGTGCTGCCACTCGCCTACGAGGAGGAGTCCGCGGCCCGGCTCGCCGCCCGCTGGCCCGAACTCGGCCTGGACGCCGTCTTCGGGTTCAACGACGAGTACGCGATGCTCCTGATGCGCGCCCTCCAGGACGAGGGCGTCACCGTCCCGGACGACACGGCGCTGGTCGGCGCCGACGACCTGATCCTCGGCCGGCTGCTGCGGCCCCGACTCAGCACGGTGCACATCGAACTCCCGGCCGGCCGGGACCTCGCGGAACTCGTCGACCGCGCGGTACGCAACCCCGGTGCCACCCCCGAGACCCATCACGTCCTGGGTGCGACGCTGGTGCACCGCGACTCCAGTTGAGTCGCTGCGCTGGGCTTGGGCGGGCGGGTGAGTGAGGTCGGGGGTCGTCCGCGGGTCCGGTGGGGCTGGTCGCGCCCCGCGGCGGAGCCGCTGATCGATGCAGCCCCGCGCCCCTATGGGGCGCGTCCTGGTGGGCGGGCGGTGTGAAGTGCCGTTGCTTTTCGCCGACCCGATCCGTCTGACAAGCCATAGGATGTTGCGCGCTCAACCACATAGGGATGCCGTCGACTCCGCGTGTCCCGCCGGTGACTGAAACGGAGAGCCGCAATGACGCTGCTGGACCCCAAGACCTGGCAGTCCCACGCCGCCCGGCCCCTGTCGGGCCCCGAGTACACCGTCAGCGAGCCCGCCACCGGCGAGGCGCTCGGCACGGTCGTGCTCGCCACCGGTGAGGACGTCGGACCGGCCGCGCAGGCGGCCCGCGGCGCCCAGGCGGCCTGGGCCCGCACCCCGCACTTCGTCCGTGCCGGGGTGCTCCGCAAGGCCGGGGACCTCTTCGCCGCGCACGCCGACGAGTTGCGCGACTGGATCGTCCGCGAGTCCGGCTCGATCCCCGGCAAGGCCGAGTTCGAGCTGCACGTCGCCGCCCAGGAGTGCTACGAGGCCGCCGCGCTCGCCTCCCGCCCCGCCGGGCAGGTGCTGCCCTCCGAGGCGCCCCGGCTGTCCTACACCCGCCGGGTACCTGTCGGGGTGGTCGGCGTGATCTCGCCGTTCAACGCCCCGCTGATCCTCTCCATCCGCTCCGTCGCCCCGGCCCTCGCGCTCGGCAACGCGGTCGTTCTGAAGCCGGACCCGCGTACGGCGGTCTGCGGCGGGCTCTCCCTGGCCGCGGTCTTCGCCGAGGCGGGCCTGCCCGAGGACCTGCTGCACGTGCTGCCCGGCGGCCCTGACGCGGGCCAGGCCCTGGTCGCCGACCCGCTCGTGCCCGTCATCTCCTTCACCGGCTCCACGGCGGCGGGCCGTGCCGTCGGCGAGGCGGCCGGCCGCCACCTCAAGCGCGCCCACCTCGAACTCGGCGGCAACTCCGCCCTGATCGTCCTGGAGGACGCCGACCTCGACGCGGTCATCTCCACCGCCGCCTGGGGCTCCTTCTTCCACCAGGGCCAGATCTGCATGACGACCGGCCGCCACCTGGTCCACCAGTCGCTCTACGGCGAGTACGTCGACCGCCTCGCCGCCAAGGCCGACTCCCTCGCCGTCGGCGACCCGCACCGCGCCCAGGTCCACCTCGGCCCGATCATCGACGGCGCCCAACTGGCCAAGATCCACGGCCTGGTGGAGTCCAGCACGGGCAGCGGCGCGAGGCTCGCCGCCGGCGGCACGCACGAGGACCTCTTCTACCGGCCGACGGTTCTCGCCGAGGTCGACGACAGCACCCCCGCGTATGCGGAGGAGGTCTTCGGGCCGGTCGCGCCCGTACGTTCGTTCGCCACCGTCGACGAGGCCGCCGCGCTTGCCGCCGCCGGTGAGTACGGGTTGTCGCTCGGAATCGTCACCCGGGACACCGCGCGCGGGCTCGACCTCGCGGAGCGGATCCCGACGGGGATCGTCCACATCAATGACCAGACGGTCAATGACGAGGCCGTGGCGCCGTTCGGTGGGGTCGCTGCCTCCGGGACCGGTGCGCGGTTCGGTGGGGAGTCGAACTTGGAGGCGTTCACCGACGTGCGGTGGACCACCGTGCGGGGGGATGTAGCGCCGTACCCCTTCTAGGCGAGCCGTCGAGGGGGTGGTGGGTCACTGCGGGACCGTCGTGGCTGGTCGCGCAGTTCCCCGCGCCCCTTGAGGGGGCCTGCGGCCCCTCAACTGGCTACTCCGCCTGCTGGGCCGCCACCGACTTGCGGACCTCGTCCATGTCCAGCTTGCGGGCCTGGCCGATGATGTCCGTCAGGGCGGCCTCGGGGAGGGCGCCGGGCTGGGCGAAGACGGCCACCTGGTCGCGGACGATCATCAGGGTCGGGATCGACTGGATGCCGAAGGCCTGGGCCAGCTCCGGCTGGGCCTCCGTGTCGATCTTGCCGAAGACCAGGTCCGGGTTGTTCTCGGCGGCCTTCTCGTACACGGGGGCGAACTGACGGCACGGCCCGCACCAGGACGCCCAGAAGTCGATCAGCACGAACTCGTTCTCCGTGACCGTCTGGTCGAAGTTCTCCTTGGTCAGCTCCACGGTGCTGCTCATGACCTGATTCCTCTTCCTGCTGTCGGGTCGTTGCCGGTGGATCGCGCTCGCACAACACGTCCCGGCGACGGCGTATTCCGCGCGCGTACCCGTGTGGCCACCCGCCACACCACCCACCAGACTGGCTCCATGACGGAAACGGAATCCAACGTGTACGACGTAGTGGTGCTGGGTGCCGGACCCGTGGGGGAGAACGTGGCCGACCGCACCCGAGCGGCCGGTCTCTCCACCGCGATCGTGGAGAGCGAACTGGTCGGCGGCGAGTGTTCCTACTGGGCCTGCATGCCCAGCAAGGCCCTGCTGCGGCCGGTGATCGCCCGCGCCGACGCCCGCCGCGTACCCGGCCTGAGCCACCTCGTCCAGGGTGACCTGGACGCCGCAGCGGTCCTCGCCCACCGCGACTACGAGACCTCGAACTGGCAGGACGACGGACAGATCGGCTGGCTCGACTCCATCGGCGCCGACCTCTACCGGGGCCAGGGCCGCCTCGCCGGGCCCCGCGAGGTGACGGTGACCGGCGCGGACGGCTCGACCCAGGTGCTGACCGCCCGGCACGCGGTCGCCGTGTGCACGGGCACCAGCGCCCTGCTGCCCGACCTGCCGGGCCTCGCCCAGGTGGGGCCCTGGACGAGCCGCGAGGCGACCAGCGCCAAGTCGGTGCCCGGCAGACTGATCGTGGTCGGCGGCGGGGTCGTCGCCGTCGAGATGGCCACCGCCTGGCAGGCCCTCGGCTCCCGGGTCACCCTGCTGGTGCGCGGCAAGGGCCTGCTGCGCGGCATGGAGCCCTTCGCGGGCGAGCTGGTCGCCGAGGCGCTGGCGGAGGCGGGCACCGACGTCCGTACGGGCACCTCGGTCGCGTCGGTGACCAGGGAGAACGGCACCGTCGTCGCGGTCACCGACACCGGCGACCGGATCGAGGCCGACGAGATCCTCTTCGCCGTCGGCCGGGCCCCGCGCACCGAGGACATCGGCCTCGACACGGTCGGCCTCGAACCGGGCTCCTGGCTGCCCGTCGACGACAGCCTCCGCGTCACCGGCAGCGAGTGGCTGTACGGCGTCGGCGACGTCAACCACCGCGCCCTCCTCACCCACCAGGGCAAGTACCAGGCCCGGATCGCGGGCGCCGCCATCGCCGCCCGCGCGGCCGGCGTACCGCTCCTGGAGACCGACCCCTGGGGCGCCCACTCGGCCACCGCCGACCACGACGCCGTCCCGCAGGTCGTCTTCACCAACCCGGAGGCGTCGGCTGTCGGCCTCTCCCTCGCCGAGGCCGAGCGGACGGGCCGCCGGGTGCGCGCGGTCGACGTCGAGTTCTCCTCGGTCGCGGGCGCCGGTCTGTACGCCGACGGCTACCGGGGACGCGCCCGCATGGTCGTCGACCTCGACCGCGAGACCCTCCTCGGCGTGACCTTCGTCGGCCCCGGCGTCGGCGAACTGATCCACTCGGCGACCATCGCCGTCGCCGGAGAGGTGCCGCTCGGGCGGCTGTGGCACGCGGTGCCGTCCTACCCGACGATCAGCGAGGTCTGGCTGCGTCTGCTGGAGAAGTTCCGCGACGGCAAGTAGGAACCGAAGGGCGGGCGGCGGTCAGAGGGAGAAGCCCAGTTCCTCGGCCGCCGTCGCCGGGGTCGGCTGGGCCCACCGCTCCACCACGGCCGCGCTGGAGGACAGCGAGCGCAGTTCGGCCCGGTCCAGATAGAGCGTGCCGTCGAGATGGTCGGTCTCGTGCTGGACGATCCGGGCCGGCCACCCCGTGAACACCTCGTCCACCGCACGCCCGTACTCGTCCTGGCCCGTGAGCCGTACCGCCGCGGGCCGGGACACCACCGCCTGCCAGCCCGGCACGCTCAGACAGCCCTCGAAGAACGCGGCCCGCTCGGTGCCGACCGCCTCGTACGCCGGGTTCACGAGCACCCGGAACGGCAGCGGCACCCGGCCGCGCACCACGCGCACCTCCTCCGGCACCGGCGCCGGGTCCTCGATGACCGCGATCCGCAGGCCCACCCCGACCTGCGGGGCCGCCAGGCCGACGCCCGGGGCGTCGCGCATGGTCTCGCGCAGGGCCTCGACGAAGCGGGTCAGCAGTTCCGGGCCGAGCTGCCCGTCGAAGGGCGCGGTGGGGCGGCGCAGCACCGGGTCACCGGCGGCGACGATCGGCAACGGCCCGCCGGCGGCGAGGAGTCGCTCGACGTGCTCGGCAAGGGCGCTGCGGTCCTGGGGAGTTGCCATGGCGTCAGGATGCCACGAGCCTCCGACAACGGGCGTCCACCGCTGTGACGTACGCCACTTGTGTGGCCGGGAACTCGACGGTCCGACCGTACGACTACTGAACCGGCCCCCACAGCTCCACCCGCTCGCAGTGTCCTTCCCCCGCAGTCGCGCTCCTCCCCGCGCGGCGTCCCTCGCTCACCGTCCCCTGCCCACCGGAGAAGCCCGCCGATGTCCACCGCATCCAAGACCACGACGGAAGAATCCCCGGACTCCCCGGATTCACCGGACGCGTCGACACCCTCCGCCCCGGCGAAACCGTCCCCGGCCGCCACACTCCGTCCCCTCGTGCTGCGGCTGCACTTCTACGCGGGCGTCCTCGTCGCCCCGTTCCTGCTGGTCGCCGCCCTGACCGGCTTTCTGTACGCGGGCTCCTTCCAGGCCGAGAAGATCATCTACGCCGACGAGATGACGGTCTCCGTCGGCGACACCAAGCTGCCGATCTCCGAGCAGGTTGCCGCCGCGAGCAAGGCCCATCCCGAGGGCACCGTGGCGGCCGTACGCCCCTCGCCCGAGGACGACGAGTCGACGCGGGTGATGCTGTCCGGCGTGCCCGGTGTCGGCGAGGGCCACACGCTCGCCGTGTTCGTCGACCCGTACACCGCGAAGGTGCAGGGCGCGCTGGAACAGTACGGGTCCTCGGGCGCGCTGCCCGTGCGCACCTGGATCAGCGAGTTCCACCGGAATCTGCACCTCGGCGAGAACGGCCGCCTCTACAGCGAACTCGCCGCGAGCTGGCTGTGGGTGGTCGCGGGCGGCGGTCTGGTGCTGTGGTTCGCCCGCCGCCGTTCGCAGCGCAAGGTGCGCGGCACCAGCGGACGCCGCCGCACCCTCGGGCTGCACGGCACCGTCGGCGTCTGGGCTTCGGCCGGTTTCATCTTCCTCTCCGCGACCGGTCTGACCTGGTCGACCTACGCGGGCGCCAACATCGACGTCCTGCGCACCTCCCTCGGTCAGTCCACCCCGTCCGTCTCGTCGGCGGGTGGCGAGCACTCGGGTCATGACGCGGCGGCCGGTGCCGGGAGCACCGCCGAGCACGGCGTCGGCCTCGACAAGGTGCTGGCCGCGGCCCGCGCCGAGGGCCTGAGCGACCCCGTCGAGATCGTCCCGCCCGCCGACGAGACCTCCGCGTACGTCGTCAAGCAGACCCAGCGCAGCTGGCCCACCAAGCAGGACGCGGTCGCCGTGGACCCGTCGACCGGCGAGGTCCTCGACACCCTCCGGTTCGCGGACTACCCGGTGCTCGCGAAGCTGACCCGCTGGGGCATCGACGCGCACACCGGTCTGCTGTTCGGGATCGTCAACCAGCTCCTGCTGATGGCCCTGGCGCTCTCCCTGGTGCTGCTCATCCTCTGGGGCTACCGCATGTGGTGGCTGCGCGGCCGGGCCTCCGCCTTCGGCCGCCCGATCCCGCGCGGCGCCTGGCAGCAGGTGCCCCCGCTGCTCCTCGTACCGCTGATGGCGGGCGTGGCCGTCGTCGGCTACTTCGTGCCGCTGCTCGGCATTCCCCTGGCGGCCTTCATCGCCGTCGACGTGATCCTGGGCGAGATCGACTACCGGCGCGGCAACCGGACGTACAAGGAGCGCGCGGGCGCGTAGCGGGGAACACGGCGAGTCATACGCATACGGAACGGCCCGGCACCCCGTCCTGGGGGAGCCGGGCCGTCGTGTCTGTCGGGTCCGTCGTGCGGGCGGTTACTCGAAGTCGCCCGCGAGGGCGGCGGCCAGCCTCATGTGCGGTGCGGCCTCCTCGTGGCGGCCCTGGCGCTGGAGCGTGCGCCCGAGCAGCAGCCGGGCGTACTGCTCCACCGGGTCGCGCTCGACGAGCACGAGCAACTCGGCCTCGGCGCGAAGCAGTTGGGCGGAGTGGTAGTAGGCGCGGGCCAGCAGCAGCCGGGGTGCGGTCTGCTCCGGCACCTCCTCGACCAGCCCGCCCAGCACCCGCGCCGCACCGGCGTAGTCCTTGGCGTCGAAGAACAGCAGCGCCCGCTCCCAGCGCTCCGCCGCGGTTCCTTGGTCGTAGTACGTGTCCGTCGTGGTCTCCACTCGTGCCTCCTTCGGGTGCGGTAACCGGCCCCGAAGGTGATTCATTCCGCGGCCGGTCCCGCCATGGCGGCCAGCTCCGCGTCGGCCCGCTCGGTGATCAGCGTCAGCACCCGGCCGGCGACGGCCAGTTCCTCGTCCGGGATGCCGGCGTAGACGCGCGCGGAGTAGGGGGCGGTCTCGGCGCTGGTGGTGCGGAACAGCTCGCGTCCCGCGTCCGTGACCGTGAGGAGTTCGGCCTCGGCCGTCAGCAGCTCGCGCTCGACGAGTTCGCCAACGACCGTGTGCGCGTCCGCCCTGTCGATCTTCAGCGCGTCGACGACCTCGCCGACGAGACGCTCCCGCCCGACGGGCCCGTCGGCGACGACGGCGAGCCTGAGCGTCACCGACTGCGTGAAGCCGAGGCCGTGCCGGGCCAGTACGTTCTCCAGGACGGCCCGTGCCGCGTAGTGGGCCAGGGCTATGACGCGAGGGTTCAGCACCGGTGCCGTGGACGTGGTCATGGCTGCTCCTTCTCGGGATCGGCGTGGAGAGGCGTGTCGAGCAGCAGCGCCAGGTCGCGGGTGAAGTCCCGGGTGCGCGCGCTGTCCAGGCCCCCGAGGGGCTCCAGCAACCGCTGAAGCAGCCCCTGCACGACCTCGATCGCGCGGCCGGTGACCTCGCTGCCCTGCTCGGTGAGGGTCAGCCGCACCGCGCGCGGGTCCCGTGGGTCACGGGCGCGTTCGAGCAGGCCGGCGGTCTCCAGGGCACGGGCGAGCTTCGACACGTACAGCGGTTCGAGGCCGGTGTGGTCGGCCAGTTCCCGCTGACTGGGGCGCAGCCCGGCCCGTCGCATGCCGTACAGCGAGGCGACGATCGAGTACTGCGCGTGGGTCAGCCCGAGGGGCGCGACCGCCCGGTCGACGGCCACGCGCCACTTCGTCGACAGCCGCCAGACCAGATAGCCGGGGGTCGCGCCCTCGGAGGTCGTACTCATGCCGAATACAGTACATGGCTACTATATCCATGGCTACTAAATCCCATCAGGAAACCGGGAGGGAGAAACGGCCACGGGGAGCCGATGGTGGGCGACCCGCCGGCTCAGCGCGTAGTGCTCGCGGATCCAGCGCACGGCCCGGTCGCGGGGCTCGTCGAGCAGGCGCAGCAGCCGTACCCCCGCGTCGAGGAGCGCGTCCGGAGCGTCGCTGACGGCGATGCCCGATGGGCGTGTCCCCCCCGGTGCGCGGGGCGTCTCCGGGCCCGGCCTGGAGCAGGAGTTCGGCGACGGCGGAGGGTTCCAGTACGAGCCCGAAGCCGAGCGCAGGCTCCTCGGGGTCGGCCTGGGTGAACTGCCCGGTGACGGGCAGATCGACGGACGCGACCAGGTACTGCCCGGGCCTGTACTCGTACACCCGGTCGCCGAGGGCGAGGCGCTTGGCGCCCTGGGCGATCACCGCCAGCACCGTGCCGGACATCGGGGCGACGGCGGGTCGGGCCGGTACGTCGAGGTGTCGGGCGGCCACGACCTCCAGCGGCAGCCCGCGGACCGTCTCGGTACGCGGATGTCCCGCCGGTCAGCGCACCCGGCCGCGCGGCTTCAGCGGGGTGTCCGGCAGGGAGGGGGCGGGCAGCGGGGACCCGTCATAGCCCTTCACCTCGCCGAACCTGGACCCCTTCGCCCAGTCCTCGCGGGCCTGCACGATCTCCTCCTGGGACCGGCCGATGAAGTTCCACCACATGATCAGCTCCTCCTCGAACGGCTCGCCGCCCAGCAGCATCACGCTCGCGTCCGACGCGGCCCGCAGCGGGAGTTCGGTCCGGCCGCAGCCGAGATAGAGCATCGAGCCCGGCAGCACCGGTACGCCGTCCACGTGCACCTCGCCGGACATCGCCAGCACCCCGTACTCGAAGTCGGGCACAAGCGGTAGGCGTACGTCCGCGCCGTCCGCGAGGGTCAGGTCGGCGCCGACGATCGGGGTGTACGTCGTGCCGGGCGAGGTCGCGTCGTCCAGGGAGCCGAGGATCACGGTCGCCGTCACGCCGGGTGCGGTCACCGTGGGCAGGGCGGCGTGGTGTTCGAAGCGGGGGTCGGTGTGGCGGTGGCTGTCCGGGAGGGCGACCCACAGCTGGGCCCCGTGCAGGAAGCGCGCGTGGGACCTCGGGCTCTCCTCGGAGTGGCTGATCGCCCGGCCCGAGGTCATGAGGCCCAGCTCGCGCGGGCGGATCGTCTGCAGGCTGCCCGTCGAGTCGCGGTGCAGCACCTCGCCCTCGTGCAGCCAGCTCACCGTCTGCAGGCCCATGTGCGGATGCGGCGGCACCTGCATGCCCGGCTCGTCGGCGATGTCGTCGGGACCGTAGTGGTCGACGAACGCCCATGCGCCGATCATGCGCCGCCCGAGGTTCGGCAGCAGACGGCGTACCTCGGTGCCCTCGCCGAGCTGCACACGGCGGGGGCTCAGCAGTTCACGTACGGGCTCGGCGACGACGAATCCACGGCCGCCACAGACGCTGGGTACGGGCGTGCGGTCAAGGTTGCTCATGGCGCACAACCTAGTGGGGGAGCGGGCCCGTGCCGTCGCGCGGAGGGCAGAAAGTCGGCGGCCTTGATCCCTCCGTGACACCAGGGTTCGTATAGTGAAAAACAATTCACTACGACGTGAGGGGTCTGTCGATGAGCGCAGCCGAGTTTCCCGAGGTCAGCACGGTGGCGGGCGCCGTGCGTGGGCGCCGTGAGGGCGGCCTCTCGGTGTTCCGCGGGATTCCGTTCGCCCAGCCGCCGGTCGGGGAGCTGCGGTTCGCGGCGCCTCGGCCCGCCGAGAGCTGGGACGGGGTGCGGGAGGCGTTCGCGTTCGGGCCCCCGCCGCCGCAGGAGATGACGGCCCCCGGGGGCTCGCCCGCCGGGGACGACTGGCTGACCGTCAACGTCTGGACGCCGGACGCGGATCCGGCGGCGCGGCGCCCGGTGCTGGTGTGGATCTACGGCGGCGCCTACAAGTTCGGCTCCGCCGACGACCCGAACTACGACGGCAACCGCCTCTCCCGCGAGGGCGGGACGGTCGTGGTCACCCTCAACTACCGGGTCGGCATCGAGGGGTTCGCCCGGATCGAGGGCGCCCCCGCCAACCGGGGACTGCTCGACCAGGTCGCCGCCCTGGAGTGGGTGCGCGAGAACATCGCCGCGTTCGGCGGCGACCCCGACCGGGTCACCGTCTTCGGGGAGTCGGCCGGCGCCGGGTCCATCGCCGCGCTGCTCGCCATGGAGCGGGCGCGCGGACTGTTCCGGCGGGCGATCCTGCAGAGCGTGCCCGGCACCTACTTCTCGGACGCGCTCGCCGGGGACATCGCCGAGACGCTCGCCGCCGAGATCGGGCTGCGCCCGACCGTGGCCGACCTGTCCGGCGTCGACCCGCGCAAGCTGCCCGAGGCCGGGGCCGCGCTGAGCGCCCGGATGCGTGAGTACGTGCCGAGGTGGGGCGCGGTCGCCCTCACCCCGACGCCGTTCTCACCCGTCGTGGACGGCGATGTCCTGCCGGTCACCCCGTACGAGGCCCTGGCCGCCGGTGCCGCGCGGGACGTCGAGCTGATCCTCGGGCACAACCGGGACGAGTACCGCCTCTTCCTCATGCTCGGCGGGCTGTTCGGCCGCGTGGACGACGGACTGGCGTCGACCGTCCTACGCCTGTTCGGACCCGGCGCCGACGCCGAGCAGGCCTATCGCACCGCCTTCCCGGACGCCTCCGCTGAGTACCTGTTCGAACTCGTGCAGTCCGACTGGCTCTTCCGGATGCCCGTGCTGCACCTCGCCCAGGCGCAGGCGACCGCGGGCGGCCGGGCCCACGTCTACGAGCTGACCTGGGCCGCTCCCGTGAACGGCGGTGTCCTGGGCGCCTGCCACGGCCTGGACGTGCCCCTGACCTTCGGTATCGGCAGCGGCATCGAGGGCGGCCTCGGCGGCATGCTGATGGGCCCCACCCCGCTCCCCGAGGCCGAGGCGCTCTCCGCCCGCATCCGCGCCGCCTGGACCTCCTTCGCCGCCACGGGCGACCCGGGCTGGCCCGCGTACGACACCGAGCGGCGCCTGGTCCAGCTCCTCGACACCGAACCGGCCGTCGCCCCCTACCCGGAGGAGACCTCCCGGCGCCTGTGGGAACGGCACACGTTCGGCGCGCTGCCCCTGACGACGGGGTAGCGCGGCGCTATCCGGCGGCGAGCAGCCGCAGCACCCGGTCGGCGACCGGCGCGGGCAGGGCGCGCAGCGTGCGGACCAGCGCCGTCGTCTGCCAGGGGAAGCAGGCCTGCGCCGGTTCCCGCTCCAGGGCGCGTACGACGTACCGGGCCGCCCGCTCCTGGCTGACCTGGAAGGGCTTGGGCAGACCGTCCCCGTCGACCCGGTCCGTGCCCACGAAACCCGGGTGGATCGAGGTGAACCGGATGTTCCTGGGCGCCAGTTCGACCCGCGCGGCGTCCAGGAGGGTGCGTACGGCAGCCTTCGCCGCCGAGTACGGGCCCTGGCGCGGGACGCCCATCAGGCCCGCCAGGGAGTTGGTGTGCGCGATCAGTCCGCCGCCCGGCTGCTCGCCCAACTGCCCTACCAGCGGCACCAGATAGTTGACGACGACGTCGTAGTTCAACGCCATGATCCGGGAGACGTCGGCCGTGCTCACCCGGTCCATGGCCATGTCCGGGCCCTGGCCCGCGTTGAGCAGCGCGATGTCGACCGAGCCGAACTCCGCGACGGCGGTGGCCACGACCCCGGCCGCCGCCTCCGGGTCCAGGGCGTCGGCGGGGAGGTCGAGACAGTCGCTGCCCGCGGCCCGTATCTCCCTTGCCACGGCGGCCAGTTCGGGGGCGCGGCGGGCCGTGAGGACGAGCCGGTTGCCCGCCGGGGCGAGCTGCCGGGCCACGGCCGCGCCGATGCCGGAGGAGGCGCCGACGATCAGGACCGTCCGGCCGGTGAGGGGCGTGGTGCTCACAGGAAGTGGCGGCCCTCGCCTCGGTAGGTGGGCACGGTGTCGACCACCGCGCCGTCGCTGACCAGGTGCAGATCGCCGATCCGCTCGCACAGTTCACCGGCCTTGGCGTGCCGCAGCCACACCCGGTCCCCGATGTTCAGGACGCTCGCGGCCCGGCCCAGCAGCGGGGTCTGCACCTCGCCGAAGGACTCGGTGGCGGTGACCCGCAGCCCGGGCGGCCAGGCCAGCGTGGGCAGCCGGTCCTTGCCGAGCGGCCCGGACGCGATCCAGCCGCCGCCGAGGAGTGTCGCCACGGAGGACGAGGGGCGGCGTACGACGGGCAGCACGAAGTAGGCCGCCGGGACGGGCCGGAAGGCGCGGTAGAAGTCGAACAGGCCCGGGCCGTACAGGCCGGAGCCCGCCGCGAGTTCGGTGACGGAACCCTCGCGGCTCGTCGTCTCCAGGCTGCCCGTGCCGCCGCCGTTGACGAACCGCAGCGGTGTCACCGCCCGGACGGCCGCGACGGCGGCTTCCCGGCGCAGGCTCAGCTCCTGCACGGAGGAACGCTGCATCGCCCGTACGGCGGCCCGCTTGAGCGCGTTGCCGGGGACGTTGTCGCCGAGCCCTGCGACCTGGCCCTCGTACCCCATGATGCCCGTCAGCTCGAAGCCCGGGCGCGAGGCGATCTCGCGGGCGAACGCCGCCGCCTCCTGCGGGGTGTACACCGGCGATCTGCGCGGGCCCAGGTGGAGCCGGCCGCCCGCCAGGCGCAGGGCCGCGTCCAGTTCCAGGCAGACCTGGATCCGGGTCTCGCGCGGGCCGGTCGCCGCGTCGATCAGGTCGAGGTGCTCGACGCAGTCCACCATCAGGGTGATGCGGGAGGCGAGCCGTTCGTCGGCGGCCAGGCGGCGCAGGGCCGCGCGGTCGGCGGTGGGGTAGCCGACGACGATGTCGTCGAACTCCTCGGCCAGCCACAGGGCTTCGGGGAGCGTGAAGCCGAGGACGCCCGCGAATCCCGGGCGGTCAAGCGCGCGCCGGATCAGGGCGCGGGAGCGCAGCGACTTGCTGGCCAGCCGGATCGGCTTGCCGCCCGCACGCCGTTCCAGGTCGAGGGCGTTGGCGTCGAAGGCGTCCAGGTCGATCACGCCGAAGGGCGGTTCGAGACCGGCGGTCGCCGCCCGCAGCCGGTCGAAGTGGCTCTGCGTCGCCGGAGCCGAACTCGCTCTGGGAGGTGTGGTGTTGATGGTCATCGGTCGGTCTCTCCTTGTTCGGGTACGGCCGCCGGGGCCGGGGTGAGGCTCTTGCTGCGGCGCTCGGCCATGGACACCACCTTGGGGATCACGAAGCGCATCAGCCGGGGGAACACACCGGCCGCCCGCTGCACGCGTCCACCGATGGCGGGGTGGACGACTTCGACCGGCTTGCGCTCGATGGCGTCGACGATCACCGAGGCGACCTTCTCGGGGGTGAGCGGCTTCTCGGCGAAGGTGATGACCGCGCTGGGATCGGCCATCTCCTGCTCCAGCATGGGAGTTCGGGTGCCGGGCGGATGGACGATGCTGAAGGTCACCGGCCCGCCCCGCTCCTCGATGGCCACGCTGTGGTGGAAGGCGCGCAGCCCGTGTTTGGTGGCGCCGTAGGTGGTGTAGCCGGGCAGCGGCAGGAACGACGTCATGCTGCACACGGTGACGATGTGCCCGTGTCCCCGCGCGCGCATCCGGGCGAGGGCGGCCAGGGTGCCGGTGATCGGGCCGAGGAGGTTCACCTCGATCATGTGGCGGTGCTCGGCGGGCGCCAACTGGCGTGCGTAGCCGGTGTGGATGATCCCCGCGTTGTTGACCAGCACGTCCAGCGGCCCGAGTTGATCCGCGACCGCGTCCAGAGTCGCCTCCCAGGCGGCCTCGTCACGGATGTCCAGCTCGAACGCCCGCGCGTCGGGCCCGAGTTCACCGGCGATCCGGGTCGCTCCGGCGAGGTCGATGTCGGCGAGGGCGACCCGGTGACCCCGGCGCACCGCCTCGCGCGCGGTCGCCGCACCGATGCCGCTCGCGGCGCCGGTGACCAGCACGACACTCACCGGACACTCCCGTCCTGGGCGACGGCACGCGGGTGCGGGGCGCCGTCCGTTCGAGGTGTGTGCATGAGAACTCCTGGGAGGGTAGGCCGAGTTGGCGAGGGATACGCGGTCAGGACGGCAGGACGTACGCCTCCAGCCGCGATCCGCCCAGCCCCGCCGCGCGCTGCGGGTCGTCGGTCGGTGTCGTCGCCGCGTACAGGGTGTTGCCGTCCGGGCCCGCGACCAGGCAGCTCAGCGTGGGCTGGCTCGTGGCGACGCGGTCGAGGATCGCGCCGCCCGGTCCGACCCGGACGCACTCGCCGCGCAGCGCGTTGGCGACCCACGCCGTACCGTCGCGGCCGGGTGCGATGCCGTCGGGGGCGATCGGGCTTGCCGAACGGTCCGCGATGGCGCGGTGGTCGAGGAGGGCCGAGACCCGCCGGGTGATCCGGCCCAGGAGCCCGGGGTGGTTGAGGGACGACCACAGGGCGGCGGGGATCAGCGGGGCCCAGGGGCGGGGCGGGCCCAGCCGGCCGTCGGGGAGAATCGGGAGCGCGGTGAGGCGCATCGCGAGGGTCTCGGCGACCAGGAGCGTGGACTCGTCGTCGAGCGCGAACATGCCGTTCGGGAACACCAACGGCTCGCTCAGGCCCAGCAGTTCACCCTCGGGGGAGAAACAGGCGACAGCTGTCGTCGGCGGTCCGGGCGGGATGTAGAGCATCGAGTTGGGCCGCTCGCGGACGAAGCCGTGGTAGTCGAAGCCGAAGTTGCCGACGTAGGCCCGGCCCAGCCGGTCGACGAACATGTCGTTGGCCGGACCCCCGGCGATGTCCGACAGATCGGCGTGCACGACGAGCGAGCCGTCCGGCTCCCGCCGGTACACGCGGTGCTCGTCCATGGACACGACCAGCAGCCGTCCGTCCGGCAGCCAGCCCAGGCCACCCGCCCGGCCCGGCACCTCCAGCACCGTCTCCGGCTCGCCCCGGGTGTCCCAGCGGTGCACCGTCCCGTGCGCGAGGTCGCAGAACCACAGGGCGTCGTCGTGCCAGCGCAGTGACTCCAGGACGCCGTAGCCGTCCAGGACGACTGTGGCCTTCGCTCGCACCCTGCCTCCTGAGGCTGCTCCTGCCCGGCGTTCGTCTTCCGCTACCGTGGCCCAAACGACAGAAGTAAGTCAAGCGTCCTGGACAGCTGACTTACTTCTGCCGGGACGGTTGGCTATCCTGACGGCCGAACCAACAGGTGAGACCCCTGCGCAGAGGAGAACGCGTGCCCCGCATGGCGGCGAGCGACCGGAGGGCGGAGCTGCTCGAAGCGGCCATCCGGGTCATGGCGCGCGACGGCGTCGCCAAGGCCACCACCCGCGCGGTGGTCACCGAGGCGGGCATGACCCTCGGTGCCTTCCACTACTGCTTCGAGTCCAGGGCCCAGCTCCTCGAACTCGTCACGGAGACCCTCACCGAGCGGTACGTCGCCGAGGTGCGCGGCCTGTTCGCCCCGCACAAGGACATCCGCGACAGCGTCCTCGACAGCCTGCACGCCTTCTGGAAGGGCTTCGAGGCCAACCCCGGCGAGCACCAGATCAGTTACGAACTCACCCAGTACGCGCTGCGCAACCCCGGCTTCGAGGACGTCGCCGGGAAGCAGTACGAGATCTTCCTGCGCGCCTTCGCCTCGCTGCTCGAACTCGCCGCCGACAACGCCGGGATCGAGTGGACGCGGCCCGTGCCGGTGCTCGCGCGCTACGTCCTCTCGACGATCGACGGCCTCAACATGATCTGGCTCGTCGACCGCGACACCGACGACAGCCAGGCCGCGCTGGAACTGCTCGCCGACCACCTACTCCTGCACGCCCGGCCACGGGCCGTCTGAGCCGCTCGACCTGAGGGAAAGGGAGCCGCCCGCATGGCGTTCGCCGACTACCAGAACGAGATCTACCTGGGCGGCCTGGGCGGTGTTCTCCCGTCCTTCCCCATGGAGTTCGCCGAGTTGGAAGAGCGCGCCCGCGCCGCGCTCCCGCCCTCCGTGTGGTCGTACGTCGCCGGGGGCGCGGGCGACGAGCACACCCAGCGCGCCAACGTCGCCGCCTTCGCCCGCTGGGGACTGATCCCGCGCATGCTCGTCGGCGCGGCCCAACGCGACCTGACCGTCGAGCTGTTCGGTACGACCCTGCCGTCGCCGGTGTTCCTCGCGCCGGTCGGCGTCATCGGCCTGTGCGCCCAGGACGGCCACGGCGACCTGGCAACCGCCCGCGCCGCCGCCCGTACCGGCGTGCCGATGGTCGCCTCCACGCTCTCCGTCGACCCGCTGGAGGACGTGGCCGCCCAACTCGGCGACACCCCGGGCTACTTCCAGCTCTACACCCCGACCGACCGGAGCATCGCCGAGAGCCTCGTCCAGCGCGCCGAGCGGGCCGGGTACCGGGGCATCGTCGTCACCCTCGACACCTGGATCACCGGCTGGCGCCCGAGAGACCTCGCGACGGCCAACTTCCCCCAGCTGCGCGGCCACTGCCTCGCCAACTACCTGACCGACCCCGCCTTCCGGGCCACGCTCGCCCGGCCGCCCGAGGAGGACCCGCAGTCCGCGATCCTCCAGTGGACCCAGATCTTCGGCAACCCGCTCACCTGGGACGACCTCGACTGGCTGCGCACACTGACCGACCTCCCCCTGATCCTCAAGGGCATCTGCCACCCCGAGGACGCCCGCCGGGCCCGCGACGCCGGAGTGGACGCCCTGTACTGCTCCAACCACGGCGGCCGGCAGGCCAACGGCGGCCTCCCCGCGCTGGCCGCCCTGCCCGGCGTCGTCGAGGCGGCGGACGGACTGCCGGTCCTCTTCGACTCCGGAGTCCGGGGCGGCGCCGACATCGTCAAGGCCCTCGCCCTGGGCGCGACAGCGGTCGGCATCGGCCGCCCGTACGCCTACGGCTGCGCCCTCGGCGGCACCGACGGCATCGTCCACGTCCTGCGGTCCCTGCTCGCCGAGGCCGACCTGATCATGGCGGTGGACGGCTACCCGTCCCTCGCCGACCTGGTCCCCGAGGCCCTCCAGGCGCTCTGACCGGCCCGCCGCTCCCGCCCGCCTCGTGATGGCCCCCGTTCAACCGATCGGTTGAACGGGGATTCGTCCGGCCGCCCGCCGCCACGCTCCGTACAGCCGACGCGGACACCCTCTCGCCCGCGTCAGGATCGAGCCGAAGACCCCCCAGGAGAACTTCCCCCCATCAGAGAGGCCCGCAGAGTGTCCAGCTTCCTCAGCAGACGACGTGTACTCGCCACCGGAGCCGGAGCGGCCCTCGGCGTCGGCGCTCTCGGTGCCACCGGGACCGCCGCCGCCGCGGCCCCGGCCACCACCGGCTCCCGCCCGGCGGGCGGCGCCGAGGAGACCCGGACCCTCGACGAGCTGTACAAGGCCGCGCTCGCCGAGGGCGGGAAGCTCGTCATCTACGCGGGCGGCGACATCGACGGCCAGGGCAACGGGATCCGGGCCGGTTTCGCCGCCCGCTTCCCCGAGATCGACCTCAAGGTCGTCGTGGACTACAGCAAGTACCACGACGTCCGCGTCGACAACCAGTTCGCGACCGACACCCTCGTCCCCGACGTCGTCCAGCTCCAGACGCTCCAGGACTTCACCCGCTGGAAGGAACAGGGCCGACTGCTCCACTACAAGCCGGCGGGCTTCTCCAAGGTGTACGACGGCCTCAAGGACCGGCACGGCGCCTGGACCGCCATCGCGGTGATCGGCTTCAGCTACTCGTACAACGTCGCCGCGGTCGGCGCCGACGTCCCCAAGTCCCCGCTCGACCTCGTCGACCCGAAGTGGAAGGGCCGGATCGCGTCGTCGTACCCGCACGACGACGACGCCGTCCTCTACCTCTTCAAGCTCTACGTCGACCACTACGGCTGGGACTGGGCCGCCAGGTTCGCCACCCAGGACGTCCGCTTCGCCCGGGGCAGCCACACGCCCGGACTGGCCGTCGCCGGCGGCCAGAAGGCGCTCGGCGTCGGCGGCTCGGGCTCGCTCGTGGCACCGTCCACGGCGGCGTCCCGCTGGGCCGTCGCCGAGGGGCACCCCTTCATGGCCTGGGGCCAGCGGGCGGCGATCCTCAAGGCGGGCAGGAACACGACGGCCGCGAAGCTGTACCTCAACTGGCAGCTGTCGGCCGCTCAGCAGCAGAGCGCGTTCAACGGCTGGTCGGTGCGGACGGATGTCGCTCCGGCGGGCGGGCTGAAGCCGGTCTGGACGTATCCGAACGCCCATCTCGACGGGTTCCCCCGGTTCATGGCGGACCGGGCGGGGATCGAGCGGTGGAAGCAGACGTTCGCTCTGTACTTCGGTGAGGTGAAGGGCGATCCGACGCCCGGGTGGTTGGGGTTGCACCCCGGGGCGTAGGCGGGTACTCGGCTGCGGGCCGGTGGGTGCTGATCGCGCCCCTCACACGGGTCATACAGGCGGTCGATAGGATCGGGTCCTTGTTCGATTGATCAAGTCCGCCCTGGGAGACCTGCCGTGCTCGACCGTTTTCGTGGGAGTCGGCCCACGCTGGAGCATGTGTCGCACCTGGCGTTCTTCGTCGTCGTCGCCTCCGCGCTGCTCCAGCTCGCCCGGCTGAACAGCCCGCTGTGCTGGTACGTCGCCACCGTCAGCGGGCTGCTCGCGCTCACCTACGCGGCCGGACTCGTCCTGTGGGAGCGGCTCGGGGCGGTCGGGCGAGGGGCGTGGATTCCCTCGCTGCTCCTGCTCTGGGGGACGCTGCTCTTCCTCGTCCCGGACGTGCTGACCTCCGCCTATGTGTGGTGCGCCCTGCCGCTGGCCTGTGCGGCGCAGCGGGTGCTCGGGCGGCGGTCCGCGGGGGCCACGCTCGCCGTGATCACCGTCGTCCTCGTCGTCGCCCTGGTCGAGGCGAGCGGGCGGTTCGTGCCGGACGTCGTACTGGTGCCGGTGGCGGCCGTCTGGGGCACGGTCGCCCTCTACCGCGCCCAGCAGCGGGACGCCGAGGTGCGCCGCCGTCTCGTCGAGGAGCTGCGCGACACCCGGGACCTCGTCGCCCGGCAGCAGCGCCGGGCCGGTGTGCTGGACGAGCGGACGCGCATCGCCCGCGATCTGCACGACACGCTCGCCCAGGAACTCGCGGGCGGGCTGATGCTGCTCCAGGCCGCCGAACGCGACTGGGACGACCGCCCCGACGTGGCCCGCACCCGGGTGCGGGCGGTCGCCGACGGCCTGGGCACCAACCTCACCGAGACCCGCCGCATGATCGGCGACCTCA
Organism: Streptomyces geranii; assembly: GCF_002954775.1. Classification (GTDB taxonomy): domain Bacteria; phylum Actinomycetota; class Actinomycetes; order Streptomycetales; family Streptomycetaceae; genus Streptomyces; species Streptomyces geranii. Next base: position 54,544 of record NZ_PJME01000006.1, on the reverse strand, counting down.
CCCCGTCCGCCGTCGCCGAGACCGGCCTCGAAGGCGCGCTGCGCGTCCTGTGCGCCCGCTCCCAGGCCGACGGCACGGCGGCGCGGGTGCGGTTCCGGTCGGTCGGCGACCCCCAGCCCGTCCTCGACGAACACGCGGCCACCACCCTGTTCCGGGTCGCCCAGAGCACGCTGGCCAACGTCCGCGAACACGCCCGCGCGGTGAACGTGCAGGTCACCCTCAGTCGGCGGCCCGACCGGGTGGACCTCGAAGTCAGCGACGACGGCGTCGGCTTCGACCCGGCCGAGACCTTCGCCCGCACCGCGCAGACCCCGGGCCGCGGCTTCGGCCTGCCCGCCGCACGGGCCAGGCTGCGCGAGTACGGCGGCGACCTGGACGTCCGCGGCGAACCGGGCCGGGGCACCCGCGTCCGCGCCACACTCTCCGCCCGACCCCGCCCGCAGCCCACCGCAGTGCCCGTCCCCACGGCGGCCGTCGGATGACGGCGGAGGCGGCCGGACCGCTGCGGGTCGTCATCGCCGACGACCACGCCGTCGTACGGGCCGGACTGCGCGCCCTCCTGGACGGCGAACCGGACCTCGACGTGATCGCCGAGGCGGGCAGCGGCGAGGAAGCGGTCGAACTGGTCGTCCGGACGCGTCCCGACGTCGCGCTGATGGACCTCCGGTTCGGCGGCCGGGGCGCCGGGATCGACGGCATCGAGGCCATCCGCAGGCTCGCCGCCGAGGCGCCCGGCGTGGCCGTGGTGATGCTGACCAGCTATGCCGGACGGGCCGAGGTGGTACGGGCGTTGGAGGCGGGCGCCCGGGGCTACGTCCTCAAGGCGGGGCCGCCGGAGGAGCTGTTCCGCGCGGTGCGCGGGGCCGCCGCCGGGGCACTGGGCCTGGCACCGGAGGCCGTCGGGGCGCTCGTCGGCCAAGTGGTCGACCCGGAGCGCGAGTTGAGCGGGCGCGAGATCGAGGTCGTACGGCTGCTGGCCGAGGGGCTCGGCAACCGGGCCATCGCCGAGGCCCTGTTCCTCAGCGAGGCCACGGTCAAGACCCACCTCGTGCGCGTCTACCGCAAGCTCAAGGTCGACAACAGGGCGGCGGCGGTCACGGAGGCCGTACGCCGAGGCGTACTCGAACTCACCTGACGGGGAGGGGGAGTCGGAAGTGCTCGCCGGGGGAGTCCGGGCGGACCGTCATCCCCGGGCGGTGAGCCAGTCCTCGTCCGCCCAGGGCGCCGTCCCCGGGATGCGGGAACCGTAGTCCTGGAACTCCTCCGCCCGGGCCCGGACGCTCGCGTGCACCCGGACCTGAGGGGGCAGCCGACGGCGCCGGTACGTCAGCAGCGCCCAGACCCAGCCCATCCGGTGCACCTTGCCCAGCGCGAACCCGGGGTCGAGCGTCACCTCGCGCCGGTACGCCCCGGGTCTCAGCAACAGCCCCTTGCCGTCGGGGCCCAGCGCGCCGTCCACGACCCACTTGAGGGCGATGCTCGCCAGCCGGTGATCGTCCTCGAAGGTGCCGCCGACGTCCGAGTGCACCCCCGCGAACCACACCTGCTCGACCCCGTCCGGCAGCGCGGGCCGCTCGCCCGGCGTCACCAGGTACTCCCGGTAGGGCGTGCGCTTCTCGTCGATGGCGACGGCGTGCCGGACCCGGTCGGCGTTCGGGAGTTGGCGGGTGTGCGGCCAGCGCAGGTTCCAGCGCAGGATGCCGGCCGCCTTCACGGAGTCCCAGATGCCCAGGTACTCGACGGGGATCCCGGTCCTGCCCTCCGCCTTGATACTGAACGTGCCCGCGAAATGGTGCAGTTGGGCCCAGTCGGCGGCGCTCAGGTTCTTGTTCCTGGCGTAGACCGACACGGCGTACGGCACCAGGTTCTCCATACCGGGCCGCAGCAGACCGACCGCCTTGAGCATCCCGGTGAGCGCCCGGGCCGTGTACGCGCCCCGGCTGAAGCCGAACACATAGATGTGGTCGCCGGGTCGGTAGTGCCGCATCAGATAGGTGTACGCCTCCGCGAGGTTGACCCGCAGCCCGGAGCCGAAGGCGAGCCCGAAGAGCTTCGACAGTTTGCGGCCGAAGGCCGTCCAGGCGCCCGCCGAGGAGAAGGTGCCGACCCCGGGGTCGTAGTACGCGAGCTGCCTGGCGGGATCGGAGAGGTCCAGCATCTCGTAGAGCCGCACGACGTTCGTGTTGCCCTTCGCCCGCAGCTGGTTGCCCGTGCCGTCCAGGCAGATGACGAGGTTCTTGGCCATGGCGGGCCTCGCGTTCGCTGACGTCGGCCGTCCCCGGCGTATGCCAGGACATAGCCGCCTTAAAGAAATATAGTAGGAGAAATACTGCCCGCGGGCATGCTCGGGAGCCGTGGTGTTCCGGAGGATCCATGGCCGGTTCAGTGATCCATCTCGAAGAGGCGGCCGACCCGCCCCGCACCCACGCGCTGGTCGTCGGCGTCGGCAGATACCCGCACCTCGCGGGCGGCGAGTCACCGGTCGCCGACTCCGACGGAATGCGGCAGCTCAGCTCGCCCCCGCTCTCCGCCCGCGCCTTCGCCACCTGGCTGCTCACCGAGTACAACGACCCCGAACGCCCCCTCGGCAGCGTCGCCCTGCTGCTCGGCGAGGAGCGTCCGACGCCGTTCACCGACCCCCGCACCGGGACCGGACACGACATCGACGACGCCACCATCGACAACATCGTCACCGCGGTCGCCGACTGGTACGACCGGGGGGACACCCACGTCGACAACCGGCTGCTCTTCTACTTCTGCGGCCACGGCATCTCCCAGGGCGAGGACATGGCCCTGCTCGCCGCCGACATCTTCGCCGACCACCACAACCCCCTCAACGGCGCACTGGACTTCGCGGGCCTGATGAACGGCCTCAAGCGGTGCAAGGCCGGCCAGCAGGTCTTCTTCGTCGACGCCTGCCGCTCCAACTCCGATGTCCTGATCGAGAGTTCGGGCACGAGGTTCGCCGGCCGCACCCCGCTCGGCGCGGGCCCGCGCCCGCTGGACCTGCCCCGGCGCTTCCACATCCCCTACTACGCCACCCTGTCCGGCGACCGCTCGCACGCCAGGCCCGGACAGGTCAGCCTCTTCACCGAGGCCCTGCTGAAGAGCCTCGCCGGGGCCGCCAGCGACGACCCCGAGGGCGACTGGCGCGTCAACACCTCCCAACTCCTCACGGCGATCGACCACTTCATGCACCAGCCGCGCTTCGCCGGAGCCGTCGCGGGCGTCCAGGTCCCCTCGGTCGGCGAACTCCCCGTCTTCGTCCTCCACCGGCTCCCCGGCACCCCGGTCGTCCCGGTGTACGTCGGCTGCGACCCGGCCAGCGACAACGCCGCCGCCGAGTTCGTGTGCCGGGAGGACGGACAGGACGGCGGAGGCGGCGGCCGGGAGCCGCTGCGGCGGCCGGCCGACGACATCGACGGGGACGACCCCGAGAGCGAGTGGGCCATCGAACTCGGCTTCGGCAACTACGTCTTCGAGGCCCACCTCGGCGACGACGAGGTACGCACCAAGCCGGTGACCGTACGCCCGGTGTTCCGGCGCGTGCAGCTGGGGAAGCCGTCATGAGCACCGGCCTGAGCGTCACCGTGGCACTGAGCCTGCACGAGTCCGACCTGCCCGACGGCGCGAAGGTCGTCGGCGACATCCACCCCGCCGACGGCACCGGCAGCGCCCACCGGGGCGTCCTCTTCCCCTGCGGGACCTCGGCACCGGCGGCCCGCTACGAGGTCGACCCCGGGCACTACATCGTCTCCGCGACCCTGCCCTCAGGCGTCGTCCTGTCCAAGGACGCCGAGGCCAGCGAGGGCCGCGACACCCAGGTGACGCTGCGCACCGCGCCCTCGCCCTACGCGTCGCACTCCTGGCAGTACCTCATGGGCAACATCGAGCCGTACGGCGCCTACCACGACGACGCGACGATCCCGGTGCCCCGCTCGCGCGGGTCGCGATCCGGGGTGTGGGGGACGAGCGGCGGGGTGGTGCCGCCGGGGAGCGCGGTCTGGGTCGGCGACCCGAAACCGGAGAGCCGGCACTTCGGCCCGCTGCTCGCCCTGACCGACGCTCCCTCCCCGGAACCGATCGCCCTCGGCCTGGCCCGCTCCGCGCCCCACACCGTGCCCAGCCTCGACCTCGGCGACGCCGCCGCCCGCCTCTACCGCTTCGGCCCGCACGGACCCGTCGACGAACAGGGCACACCGACCCGCCCCCGGGACCCCATGGGCCGACGGCAGTTCCTCGTCGTCTCGCTCACCGGCGCCGAGTACGTCGTCACCCTCCCCGCGCCCTGGGGCGACGCGCAGATCGAGGTGCTGGTCAACGAACGCCAGAGCCCGACCGGCAGCACCGTCTCCGTCGCCGTCCGCGACAGCCGGGTGGGACCCGCCCTCGGCTACATGGCCCGGGGCGCCTTCGACACGGCGGCGGCGCTGGTGAAGGACGCCGAGGAACTGCTCTACGCCAAGATGGACAACCCTCTCGCGGCAGTGGCCGGCGCCTATGTCCTCGTCGGCAGCGAGCTGACCGACCGGCGGCACCGCTGGGACGCCTGGCTGGACCATCTGCGCCGGGAGTTCCCCTGGCTCAGCGACGGCTCGGTGCTGTGGGGCATGCGGCATCTGCGCCGCGCCCACACCGAGGCCGAGCTGCGCGCGGCACGGGACGCGCTCGTCGAGGCCTTCGACCGGGGCGTCCCCGTCTTCACCCTGGGCCTGAGCCGCCTCATCCACGGCCTCTCCGAGTTCCCCGACGACCCGGAGTGCGCGAGCCGCCTGGATCAGGCCCGGCTGCTGTCCTACCGCGTGGACATGCGCGAGCCCTTCGTGATCGTCGGCCTGCGGGGAGTGCCCCAGTGACGCGAGAGACCCGGCGAGGGAGGCCGCGATGATCCGGCTCACGATGATGTCCGGCGAGGACGGCGACTGCCTGCTCCTCGAATACGGTGACGACACGTTCGTCCGGCGGATCCTCGTCGACGGCGGCCGGGCCGGAACGTATCCGCGGATCAAACCGGTGCTCGCCGGACTCGACGGACTGGTCGACCTCCTCGTCGTCACCCATGTCGACCAGGACCACATCCTCGGCGTGCTCGCCCTGCTCGACGACCCGGAGCGGTCGGTGGAGTTCGGGGACGTCTGGTTCAACGGCTTCGACCACCTCCTCGACGCCGAGGGGTTCGGCGCACAGGACGGGGAGAGGCTGACCAGCGCGCTGCTGGAGCGGAAGATGCCCTGGAACGACTCCTTCGGCGGGCGGAGCGCCGAGGTGGGGCGGCAGCTCGGGTGGTTCGACGACGGGTCCACGATGGAGGTGCTCTCGCCCGACCGCCGGCAGCTGGAGCGGCTGGCCCCGGTGTGGGTGAAGGAGTGCGCCGCGCACGGGCTGATCCCGGGCCGGGACCCCGACGAGCCGCCCGCCGTGCCCGGCTTCGAGCACTTCGGCGGCGCCGTGGACGTCGAGCGGCTCGCCGCCACCCCCTTCAAGGCGGACACCTCGCCGACGAACGTCACCAGCATCGGACTGCTCTTCGAGTTCGAGGACCGGCGGATCGTCCTCACCGGCGACGCGGACGACCGCCGGCTGGCCGCCTCGCTGCGGCCCCGGGCGGAGGCGGCGGGCGGGCGGCTGCACGTGGACGCCCTGAAGGTCGCCCACCACGGCAGCGGACGCAACCTCTCCACGGATCTCCTGGACCTCCTCGACTGCGACCGCTATCTGATCTCCACCAGCGGGGCCAGGCACGGCCACCCCGACGACGTCGCCATGTCCCGGATCCTCCGGCACGGCGGGGACCGCAAGGAGATCGTCTTCAACTACCGCGACCGGGCCGCGCTCTGGGACGTCACCTCGCTGAAGAACCGCTTCGGCTACACGGTGACGGCACCGCCCCCGGACGCCGACGACGGCTTCGTGACCTTCGAACTCTGACGCCCGTCCGTAGCCCGGATGGCGGCCACGGCTTGACAGGCGGACGATGGAAGGGAACGCCAGGGACCGGGGGGTCCGACAGCCATGGAGGGGTTTGGGAGGCAGACGACATGCTGGAGATCAAGACCGTCGAGAAGCCGGACGAACGGCGCGACTTCCCCAAGGGGCACGTCGAGGCCGTACACCTCACCGGGCTCGACTTCGCCGTGGGGACCTTCGAGCCGGGCTGGCGCTGGTCCGAGTCCGTCGGGCCGATCGCGGGCACGACGAGCTGCGAGATCCACCACAACGGCTATGTCGTCCAGGGCCGGATGCATCTGCGCATGGACGACGGCGGCGAGGGCGAGGTGGGCCCCGGCGACGTCTTCATGTGCCCGCCCGGGCACGACGCGTGGGTCGTCGGTGAGGAACAGGTCATCCTCTACGACTTCGCGGGTGGCATGGCACAGGACTACGCGAAGGCGCCGGAGGGAAGCTGAGATTTGCCCCTGGGAAACCGATCGGTTTACTCTCGTGGAGTCGGCGAGGAAACCGATCGGTTTTCTGTTTCGTCCCGGCTGTCCCGCACCCCCCGTTCCACGCCCCAGGAGAACCTCATGACGCGCATCGAAGGCTCGGTCGCCCTCGTCACCGGCGGCAGCCGCGGCATCGGCCGGGCACTGGTCGAAGCCCTCTACGAACGGGGCGCGAAGAAGGTGTACGCCACGGCCCGCGACCCCCGGACCGTCACCCACCCCGACGCCGTGCCGCTGGCCCTGGAGGTCAGCGACCCCGCGTCCGTCGCGGCGGCGGCCGAGCTGGCCCAGGACGTGACCGTCCTGATCAACAACGCCGGCGCCTCGGTGAACGCCAACTTCCTGGACTCGCCCGTGGACGACGTGCGCCGCGAGTTCGAGACCAACTTCTACGGCCCCCTCCTGGTCACCCGCGCCTTCGTCCCGGTCATCGAGCGCAACGGCGGCGGCCACCTGCTGAACGTCCACTCGGTGCTGTCCTGGATCGGCCTCGCGGGCTCCTACAGCGCCTCCAAGGCCGCCTTCTGGTCCCAGACCAACTCCCTGCGACTCGACCTGAAGCCGCGCGGCATCGACGTCACGGGACTGCACGTCGGCTATGTCGACACCGACCTGACCGCCGGAATCGACGCCCCTAAGTCCACGCCCGAGGGCGTCGCCGCACAGGCCCTGGACGGCATCGAGACCGGCGCCTTCGAGGTGCTGGCCGACGACCTCAGCCGCCAGGTGAAGGCGGGACTGTCGGCGGGCGTCGAGGCGCTCTACCCGCAACTCACCGCGTAGCCCGCCGCCGTCACACCGGCAGCAACCGGGTGATCAGCGCGCCGAGTTGGCGGGCGTTGCGGCACTCCCGCATCTCCACCAACTCGGCGTACGCGGGCGCCGCCGAGTCACCCGTGCCCCACTGCGAGCGCCCCTCGGGGTTCAACCAGTAGACCCGGCGGGCCCGTTCGGCCAGCAGGCGTACGGCGGGCAGGTTCGGGTCGCTCATGTTCGTCCGGGCGTCACCGAGCACGAACACGGTCGTCCGCGGCCCGACCACGCCGCCGTACCGCTCCGTGAACTCGCCCAGGGCGACGCCGTAGTCGCTGCTGCCGTGCCAGCCCGTCAGGGTCGCCTCCGCGCGGATGCGGGCGCCCAGCCCCTCGGGGTCGGCCGTGCCGTGCGCGAGCAGCCCGGTCACCTCGTCGACCCGGTTGACGAAGGCGAACACCCGCACCTTGCTGAACTGGTCGTGCAGCGCCTGCACCAGCAGCATCGTGAAGTCGGAGAAGCCGGCCACCGAGCCCGACACATCGCACAGCAGCACCAGTTCGGGCCGCGCGGGCCGGCGCCGGCGCAGCACCGGCCGCATCGGCACCCCGCCCGTCGACAGCGACGCGCGCACCGTGCGCCGCAGATCGATCGAGCCGCGCGCGGCCTTGCGGCGGCGGGCCGCCAGCCGGGTGGCGAGCTTGCGCGCGAGCGGCTGAACAGCCCTGCGCAGTTCGGCCAGTTGGGCACGTCCGGCGATCAGGAAGTCGACCCGGTCGGCGGTCTGCGCGACCGCCCGCCGGGCGATCTCGTCCCGCCCGCGCCGCTCGGCCACCCGGCGCCGCGCCTCCGCCCCGACCAGCCGCCGGAACTCCTCGATCCGCCGCCTGATCTCGTCGTCGAGCAGCCGGTCGGCGAACCCCGACTCCCCGGCCCCCTCCCGCAGGCTCGCCCGCACCCGGGCCAGCAGGGTCTGCGGCCGGAGCCGGTCCAGGGTCTGGTACGACGACCAGCCGTCCGAGCCCGGCGAGGAACCGTAGCCGCCGAAGCCGTCGACCGCCTCGACGGCCAACTGGGCAAGCAGCGCAAGGTCGTTGGCGGTGAGCGCGGCGGCGAGCCGGTCGCGCAGTTCGTCACGCTCGGCGGGCTGTGCGTCGGGCGCCCCGACACTGCGGGGAAAGTACAGGTCGAAGACGGGGTCGAACACCGGGCGCTGGTCGTGGCCGTGCAGCAGGGTCGCCGCCAGTCCCTCGCGCAGCAACTCCCTGTCCGTGAAGCCGAGTACGGCCACCGCCTGCGCCGCGTCCACGGTCTCCCCGGTGCCGATCCGGACGCCGTGCGAGCGCAGCGCCCCGACCAGTCCCGTCAGCCGTTCACCGACACCGTCGGCCGAACCGGCCTGCGTCGAGCGGGCGTTCACAGCGCGTCCAGGTCCAACTTGGCGCTCGCCTTGAGGACGTCGTCCTGATGCTTGAGGAGAACGCCCAGGGTGTCCCGTACGACCGTCTCGTCGAGGGTGTCCGCGCCCAGGGCCAGCAGGGTGCGGGCCCAGTCGATGGTCTCCGCGACCGACGGCACCTTGCGCAGGTCCATGGCGCGCAGCGCGCCCACCACCCGGACCACCGACTCGGCCAGCGCCGTGTCCAGGCCGGGCACCTTCAGCCGTACGATCCTGCGCTCCAACTCGGCGTCGGGGAAGCCGATGTGGAGGAACAGGCAGCGGCGGCGCAGGGCCTCGGAGAGTTCGCGGCTGGCGTTTGAGGTGAGGACGACGAAGGGGCGGCGGGTCGCGGTGATCGTGCCCAGCTCGGGGACCGTGACCTGGAAGTCCGAGAGCACTTCGAGCAGCAGGCCCTCGACCTCGACGTCCGCCTTGTCGGTCTCGTCGATCAGCAGGACCTTGGGCTCGTCGCCGCGAATCGCGGTCAGCAGGGGCCGGGGGAGGAGGAACTCCTCGCTGAAGATGTCCGAGCGGGTCGCGTCCCAGGTCTCGTCGCGGCCCGCGCTGATGCGCAGGAGCTGCTTGGCGTGGTTCCACTCGTACAGTGCCCGCGACTCGTCGACGCCCTCGTAGCACTGGAGGCGGATCAGCTCGGCGCCCGCGATCTCGGCGACTGCCTTGGCCAGCTCGGTCTTGCCGACGCCCGCCGGGCCCTCCACCAGGAGCGGCTTGCCGAGCCGGTCGGCCAGGAAGACCGTGGTGGCGACGGCGGGGGAGGCCAGGTAGCCGGTCTCGGCGAGGCGCGCGGAGACGTCGTCGACGGATGTGAACAACGGGGCCTCCAGCGTGGGCGTGCTCGGCGTTCGTGGGGTGCGAAGGTGTGCGAACAGGTTCGGATCTCCTATCTAAGCGCTTGTTCACCACCTCTGTCACGGGTGAACCGATCGGTTTCCCCGCTGCCCGGCCGCGAGGTAACCTCGCCGTATGGCCACCACGGACAAGGCGCCCCCGCGCGACCGGCTGCTCGACGCCGCCGCCGAGCTGTTCTACCGCGACGGCGTCTCCATCGGCGTCGAGGCCCTGTGCAAGGCCGCCGGGGTCTCCAAGCGGTCGATGTACCAGCTCTTCGCGAGCAAGGACGACGTTCTCGCGGCCAGCCTCGACCGACGCTCGGCCGCCTACGCGGAGCAGCTCGTGCCCGGCCCGCTGGACGCGGATACCCCGCGCGAGCGCATCCTGGACCTGTTCGAGCGGCTGGAGACGGCCGCCCTGGAACCCGGCTACCAGGGCTGCCCCTTTCTGGCCGCGCTCGTCGAGCTGAAGGACCCGGCGCACCCGGCGAGTCTGGTCGCCCAGGCGGCCAAGGAGAGCCTCCAGGAGTGGTTCCGTGGTCAGGGAGAAGCGGGGGGCGCGCGTGAACCCGAGCTGCTGGCCCGGCAGTTGATGCTCGTCTTCGACGGTGCGAGCGCCCGGGCCGGCGCGCGCATCGAGTCACTGACCGGGCTGACCACGGTGACGGCGACGGCCCTGATGGACGCGGCCGGACTGGCGTGAGCGGACTGGCGTGAGCGGGCTGTGCGGGGCCGGTCACCGAAGCGACCGGCCCCGCACAGCCCGCACAACTCGTGAAGCCGGCTCACGCGGCGACCGCGACCGCCACCACCGCGGGCGTCCGCAGCACCCGCCGCGCCGTGACCAGACTCGTCCCCAGCGTCACCGCCACGGCCACCGCGACGACCGCCAGCCAGATCCCGAGCGTCTGCCCCGGCAACACCTCGTCGGTACGGACGACCGTGAACGGCACGATCCCGGCCAGCCCCGCCGCCGTACCGAGGAGTACCCCCGTCGCCGTCACGATCACGCCCTCGACGGCGACCGTGCCCAGCACCTGGCCCGGAGTCGCACCCGCGAGCCGCTGCTGGCCGAACTCCCGTGCCCGGTACGTCGTTTCGGCGTAGAGGGAGTTGACCAGCATCACGCAGACGAACACCACGACAATGCCGACGACCGTGAGGTTCAGCGTCTCCAGGTTCTTCGCCTCGACCGACTTCCGCAGCCCCGAGGCCGCCGTCGCGTCGCTCTCCACGGACTGCATGCAGAGGGTCGCCGTCGCCACCGCCGTGAACAGGACCAGCGACATGAGGATCCCGGCGAGCCGCCCGGCCCGCTGACGCAGATCCCGTACGGCCAGCCAGCCGCTCGCGCCCGTCAGCGGCAGCCGGTCGAGCACCCCCGTCAGCAGCTTCGGTGAGAGCAGCGCGCAGCCCACCGACAGCAGGATCGCCCCGTAAGCCGGAGCCGCCATCAGCGCCGCGTCCGTCGCCGAGAGGGCGAAGGTGGAGCAGACCGCGAGACCGCCGGTGAGCAGGGCCGCCCAGGCGGCGAACTTCCGTACGCGGTCGTGCCGCCCGGCCCGGCGGGTGGTCCGGCGTACGGCCAGGAACGCGGCGCCCGCCGAGGCGAGCAGGGTGATGTCGACGCCGGACAGCAGCGCGACGGGACCGAAGGCGTGGTCGACGGACCGCGATACCTGGCCGGTGTCCTGGAACATGTCCAGCAGCGCCCGGCCGCCTAGCATCGCCGGGCCGACCGCCAGCAGCGCCCCCACCAGGGCGACGACCACCGCCTCACCCACGACCATCCGCTTGATCTGCGCCGGAGTCGCCCCCGAGCAGCGCAGCAGCTCCAACTCGACCGAGCGGCGGCGGACGTTGACGGTGAGGGTCGAGGCGACGGCGAAGAAGACCAGCAGCGTGCCGTAGCCGCCGACCACGCCCGCCGCCATGGACAGGGTCTCCGCGCTCACGGAGTCCACACCCGGCTGCCCGGCCGTGTCGTGCAGCGAGTTGAACGTCATGATCACCCCGGCGCCCAGGAAGGCGGCGAGCAGCGTCGACGCGAACTGTCCGGGCCGCTGCCGGACCGACCGCAGGGCGAGCGTCAGCATCACCATGACTCACACCCCCGTCGGCATGTCGTCGCCCAGGTGCGCCAGCCGCTCGGCCACCGCGTCGACGGTCGGCGCCTGGAGCCGGCCCGCGAGCCGCCCGTCCGCGAGGAACTGCACGGAGTCCGCGTAGGAGGCGGCCACCGGGTCGTGCGTCACCATGACGACCGTCCTGCCGTGCACCTTGACCGCCTGCTGCAGCAGCGCCAGCACGTCCCGCGCGCTGCGCGAGTCGAGCGCGCCCGTCGGCTCGTCCGCGAAGATCACCCGGGGTTCGGCGACCAGCGCCCGCGCGATGGCGACCCGCTGCCGCTGCCCGCCGGAGAGCTGGTCGGGGCGGTGCCCGAGCCGGTCGCCGAGCCCGACCGCCGTGAGGATCTCCTGGACGCGCCCACGGTCGACGCGCCGGCCGGCCAGCTTGAGCGGCAGGATCGTGTTCTGCGCGACGGTCAGCGTCGGCAGCAGGTTGTACTGCTGGAAGACGAAGCCGATCCGCCGCCGCCTGAACCGCGTCAGCGCGGCCTCGCCGTCGCCCGTCAGCTCCGTGCCGTCGACCGTCACGATCCCGCCGTCCGGCCGGTCGAGCCCGGCCGCGCACTGCAACAGCGTGGACTTGCCGGACCCCGAGGGCCCCATGACGGCGGTGAAGGTGCCCCGCCGCAGACTCAGGGTCACCTCGTCGAGGGCCCGCACCGCGCTGTCGTCGCTCCCGTAACTCCCGTACGTCTTGCTGACCTTGACCAGTCGCAGCGCCTCCGGGGCCGGTCCCTGGTCGTGCGTCCGTCGTGCGCCTGAGCGGAACATCCCGTCATCACCCTCTGCCGGAAGCCGAGTTGAGCACCGTCCGGTGCCTCGCTCACGACGCTACGGAGAGGGCGGGCACACCACATTGGGTGCAGGACCCGTATCGGGGGGTGTACTCAGCGACACCCCCGGCAGAGCGCAGCTTCAGCCGCCCCCGCCGCTCACCAGCACCACTTCCAGCGTGCGCGGCCCGTGCACGCCCTCCACCCGGTCGAGTTCGATGTCGCTGGTCGCGGAAGGACCGGAGATCCAGGTCAACGGGCGTACGGGGTCGAGGAGTTCGAGGGCCTGTGGGACGGACGCGACGACCTGCTCGGGGACCCGCACGACACAGATGTGGTGGTCGGGGACGAGGGTGATCCGGCGGCGGCCCTGGTCGGGGGAGCCGTCCAGGACGATGGTGCCGGTCTCGGCGACTGCCAGGGCGCAGGCCGTGACGACGCTCTCCACCTTGTCCAGGTCGTACACGGTGCTGTCCGCGCGGTCGTGGACGCGGGTGGTGTCGGCGGCCGACAGCCACTCGGGTGGGAGCCCCGGCGGGACGAGCACCGACGCGGAGCCGCGCGCGGCCAGTATCCCGGCGAGCAGGGCGGGCAGTTCACCGGCGGTGCAGCGGTGCACGATCGCCCGGTAGTCCGCCAGGTTCTCGGCGAGGAGTTCGACCGTCTCCTCGACGCTCCGGTCTCCGTGCTCGCGCAGATAGTCGCGGTCGACGGCCTGGTCGTACGGCGTGTCGTCGTGGGGCACGTCCGCGAGCGCGCGGCGCACCCGGCCCAGGATCAGTTCGCGGCTGTTCACTTGGAGGTGTCCTTTCCGCCGTTGGTGCGCTGCCACCAGTCGCGGAACGGCTCCGCAGGAACGGCCGGCAGATCACGGGTCCCGCTCCAGGCCTTGCCGGGCCCCGGCAGGGTACGGGGATGGAAGCGGCGCGTCCGGGACGCGAGCCGCTGGCCCGTGCGCAGGGCGCCGGGGTGGCTGAACGCCCAACGGGCGGCACGCATCGCGGCCCGCTCGGCGGCATGGCCCTTCGCCGGTTTCAGCACCACCTTGTTGCCGTCCCGCGTCACCGGCCCGCCCTCGACGACCCGCTCCCTCAGGTGCACGAGCACCTCGGGGATGTCGATGGCGACCGGGCAGACCTCGTAGCAGGCCCCGCACAGCGAGGAGGCGTACGGGAGTGAGGCGTCGATCTCGCTTGCGGTGCCCCGGAGTTGGGGGCTGAGGATGGCGCCGATCGGGCCGGGGTAGACCGAGCCGTAGGCGTGGCCGCCGGCCCGCTCGTACACCGGGCAGACGTTGAGACAGGCCGAGCAGCGGATGCAGCGCAGGGCCTGGCGGCCGACCTCGTCCGCGAGGGTGTCGGTGCGGCCGTTGTCGATCAGGACCAGGTGGAAGGTCTGGGGGCCGTCGCCGTCCGTCGTGCCGGTCCAGGTCGACGTGTACGGGTTCATGCGCTCGGCGGTCGAGGAGCGGGGGAGGGTCTGGAGGAAGACCTCCAGGTCGCGCCAGGTCGGCACGATCTTCTCGATGCCGACGACCGAGATCAGCGTCTCGGGGAGGGTCAGGCACATCCGACCGTTGCCCTCCGACTCGACCACCACCAGGGTGCCCGTCTCGGCGACCATGAAGTTGGCGCCGGAGACGCCCACCTTGGCGCGCAGGAACTTCTCCCGGAGGTGAAGGCGTGCCGCCTCGGCCAGTTCGGCGGGTGTGTCGGTGAGGCCCTCGGGGGCCGGGCGGCCCCACTCGCTCATCTCGCGCGCGAAGATGTCCCGGATCTCGCCCCGGTTGCGGTGGATCGCCGGGACGAGGATGTGCGAGGGCCGGTCCTTGCCCAACTGCACGATCAGCTCGGCGAGATCGGTCTCGTAGGCCGCGATGCCCTCGGCCTCCAGAGCCTCGTTGAGCCCGATCTCCTGCGTGGCCATCGACTTGACCTTGACGACCTCCGACTCCCCGGTCATCCGCACCAGTTCGACGACGATCCGGTTGGCCTCGTCCGCGTCGGCGGCCCAGTGGACGACACCGCCCGCGGCCGTGACCGACTCCTCCAACTGCACCAGATAGGTGTCGAGATGGCGGAGCGTGTGGTCCTTGATCCGCTTGCCCGCCTCCCGCAACTCCGCCCAGTCGGACATCTCGGCGACGGCCTTCGCCCGTTTCCCGCGGATCGTGTGGGTGGCGTGACGCAGATTTCCGCGCAGGGTCTGGTTGTTGACCGCCTCGTGGGCCGCCTTGGGAAAGGCCGGCATCCCGACGAACGTCCCGCCGCTCATGTGAGGGGCTCCTCTTCCGTGCTCGCCAGGATCTCCGCGATGTGCACCGGCCGCATCCCCGTGGAGAGCCGGGTCATGGTGCCGCCGATGTGCATGAGACACGAGTTGTCGGCGGCGCACAGCACCTCCGCGCCCGTCGACTCGGCGTTGCGCACCTTGTCCGCGCCCATCGCCGCCGAGACATCGGAGTTCTTCAGCGCGAACGTCCCGCCGAACCCACAGCACTCGTCGGCCCCCGGCAACTCGCGCAGTTCCAGCCCCTTGACGGCCTGGAGCAGCCTGCGCGGCCGGTCGGCCAGCCCGAGCCCGCGCAGACCGTGGCAGGTCGGGTGGTAGGTGACGGTGTGCGGGTAGTAGGCGCCCACGTCCGTCACCTCCAGCACGTCCACCAGGAACTCCGTCAGCTCGTACGTCTTCGGCACGACCGGCGCCAGCGTGGCCGCGAGCGACTCCCCACGCCCCTCGGCCCGCGCCCGCTCACCCATCCGGGGATACAGCTCCCGCACCATCGCCCCGCACGACCCGGAGGGCGTCACGATCGCCTCGTACCCCCCGAATACATCGGAGAAATGCCGGGCGAGCGGCTCGGCCTCGTGCCGGTACCCGGTGTTGTAGTGCGCCTGCCCGCAGCAGGTCTGCGCCATCGGGAAGTCGACCTCGACGCCCAGCCTGGTCAGCAGTTTCACCACGGCGCGGCCCGTGTCCGGATAGAGCGTGTCGTTGACACAGGTCAGGAACAGGGCGACACGCATCGCAGCTCCTAGTGGTCGATCATCGGATGAGTGCAGGGTACGCGGACGGCGGGCAGGGAGGGAGCCCCCTCACCGGGCCTCGGTGAGCCGCCCTAGGTGAGCCGGGCCTCCGCCGCCCGCCAGGTCGCCGGGTCACCGGAGGGCTCGTAGCGGGTCAGCGGCTGGGTACGGGCGAGCAGCCGGCGCATGTCGGTACGGTCGCCGACGAGCCCGTGGGCCCGGCCCTGCACGAGGACGTTGCCGAGCGCGGCGGCCTCCGCAGGACCCGCCACCACCGGCAACCCGCAGGCATCGGCGGTGAGTTGGCACAGCAGCGCGTTGCGCGTCCCGCCCCCGACGATGTGCACGACGTCCACGGCGTGCCTGGCGAGCCGCTGGGCGTCCAGCACCGCACGCCGGTGCGCGAGGGCGAGGGAGTCGAGGATGCAGCGCGTGATCTCACCCGGCGACCGCGGCACCGGCTGCCCGGAGACCCGGCAGGCCTCGGCGATCCGCTCCGGCATCCGCCCCGGCGCGAGGAACGCCGAGTCCCCGGCGTCCACCACCGACCGCAGCCCCGGCGCCTCGGCGGCGGCCCGCAGCAACGCACCCAACTCCGGGTCACCCCAGGCCCGTACGCACTCCTGGAGCAGCCACAGTCCCATGATGTTCCGGAGATAGCGGACCGTGCCGTCGAGCCCCAGCTCATTGGTGAAGTTGGCGGCCCGGCTCTCCTCGGAGAGGACGGGCGCGTCCAGCTCAAGACCGGCCAGGGACCAGGTGCCGGTGCAGATGTAGGCGAACCGCTCGTCCACGGCGGGCACGGCCGCGACCGCCGAGGCGGTGTCGTGCGAACCGACCGTGGTCACCGGCACGGGCCCGGTGAGCCCGGTCTCCTCCAGCACATCCGCCCGCAGCACGCCCGCCGGATCGCCCGGCTGCCGAAGCGGCGCGAACAGCCCGAGGTCGATGTCCAGCTTCCGCGCGAGGTCGTGGGCCCAGTCGCGGGTGCGGGGATCGATCAGCTGGGTGGTCGAGGCGTTGGTCAGCTCGGTGCCAGCCTCGCCGGTCAGCCAGTAGGTGAGCAGATCGGGGATGAGCAACAACCGCTCGGCGGAGGCCAGTTGCTGTGAGCCGCGAGCCGCCGTGAGCTGGTAGAGGGTGTTGAAGGGCGCGTACTGCAACCCGGTCGCCGCGTACAGCTCGGCGGCCGGGACCGACGCCCACACCTTCTCGGCGACGCCCTCGGTGCGGGCGTCGCGGTAGTGCACGGGGTTGCCGAGCAGCGCCCCGTCCCGGTCCAGCAGCCCGTAGTCCACGGCCCAGCTGTCGATGCCGACGGAGTCGACCTGCCCGGCGGCCCGCAGCCCGTCCAGGACGCCCGCGTACAGGGACAGCACGTCCCAGCGCAGCCCCTCCGGCACCCGCACGGGCCGGTTCGCGAACCGGTGTGCCTCGGTCAGCTCCAGCGTGTCGGACCCGAGCCGGCCGACCATGACGCGCCCGCTGGACGCGCCGAGGTCGACAGCGGCGTACGACTTGACCACGCTCATCGCAGGAAGGCGGCGGCGACGCCGGCGTCGACCGGGACGTGCAGCCCCGTGGTGTGCGTCAGCTCGCCGCCGGTCAGCGCGAACACAGCGTTGGCAACATGCTCCGGCAGCACCTCGCGCTTGAGGATGGTCCGCTGGGCGTAGAACTCGCCGAGCTTCTCCTCCTCGATGCCGTAGGTGGCGGCGCGCTGGGCACCCCAGCCGCCCGCGAAGATCCCGGACCCGCGCACGACCCCGTCGGGGTTGACGCCGTTGACCCGGATGCCGTGCTCGCCCAGCTCGGCGGCGAGCAGCCGCACCTGATGCGCCTGGTCGGCCTTGGTCGCGGAGTAGGCGATGTTGTTCGGCCCGGCGAAGACGGCGTTCTTGGACGCGATGTAGATGACATCGCCGCCCAGCTCCTGCGCGATCATCACCCGGGCCGCCTCACGCGAGACGAGGAAGGACCCGCGCGCCATGATGTCGTGCTGGAGGTCCCAGTCCCGGGCCGAGGTCTCCAGGAGCGGCTTGGAGATGGAGATCCCGGCGTTGTTGACGACGAGGTCCACGCCACCGAAGGCGAGCACGGCGGCCCGGAAGGCCTCGGTGATCTGCTCCTCGCTGGTCACATCGACAGTGACGGCGACGGCCTTGTCCGGGCCACCCAGTTCCTCCGCCACCGCAGCCGCGTTCTCGGCGTTGAGATCGGCGACGACGACACAGGCCCCCTCGGCGACCAGCCGCTCGGCGATGGCCTTCCCGATCCCGCTGCCCGCACCGGTGACCAGGGCGACCCGGGTGGCCAGCGCCTTCGGCTTGGGCATCCGCTGGAGCTTGGCCTCCTCCAGGGCCCAGTACTCGATGCGGAACTTCTCCGACTCCTCGATCGGCGCGTACGTCGAGACCGCCTCGGCCCCGTGCATCACGTTGATCGCGTTGACGTAGAACTCGCCCGCGACCCGGGCGGTCTGCTTGTCCTTGCCGAAGCTGAACATGCCCACGCCCGGGATCAGCACGATCGCCGGGTCGGCGCCGCGCATCGCGGGGGAGTCGGGCAGGGCGTTGCGCCCGTAGTAGGCGGCGTACTCCTCGCGGTACTCGGCGTGCAGCTCCTTGAGCCGCGCGATCGCCTCGTCGAGGGGAGCGGAGGCCGGCAGGTCGAGGACGAGTGGCCGGACCTTGGTGCGCAGGAAGTGGTCGGGGCAGGAGGTGCCGAGGGCGGCGAGACGCGGGTGCTCGGCGCGCGAGACGAAGTCGAGCACGACGTCCGCGTCGGTGAAGTGCCCGACCTGCGGCTTGTCCTGCGAGGCGACGGCCCGGATGTAGGGGGCAAGGGCAGCGGCACGCTCACGCCGCTCGTCCGGCGCGAGGGGACCGTACCCCTCGACGACCGGCCCGAACGGCTCGGCCTTGCCCTTCTCGGCCAGGAACGCCTCGGCGGTACGGATGATGTGCAGCGAGTTGCGCTCGCACTCCTCGGCGGTGTCGCCCCAGGCGGTGATGCCGTGCCCGCCGAGGACACAGCCGATCGCCTGCGGGTTGTCGGCCTTCGCAGCGGCGATGTCCAGCCCGAGCTGGAACCCGGGCCGCCGCCACGGCACCCACACCACGCTGTCCCCGAAGCACTCGGCGGTCAGCTTCTCCCCGTCGGCCGCGCAGGCGAGCGCGATCCCGGAGTCGGGGTGCAGGTGATCCACGTGGGCCGCGTCCACAAGCCCGTGCATGGCCGTGTCGATCGACGGCGCCGCCCCACCCTTGCCGTGCAGGCAGTAGTCGAACGCGGCGACCATCTCGTCCTCGCGCTCCACCCCCGGATACACGCCCTTGAGCGCGTGCAGCCGGTCCAGCCGCAACACGGCCAGCCCACCCTCGGTCAGGGTCCCCAGGTCACCACCGGACCCCTTGACCCACATCAGCTCGACATCACCCCCGGTGACGGGGTCGGTGTCGGTCCCCTTGGCGGACGTGTTGCCACCGGCGTAGTTCGTATTACGGGGGTCGGCACCAAGCCGACGAGACCGAGCGAGCAGAGCGGCGGCTTCGGGATGGATGGCCATGCGTGATCAATCCTTACAGTGAGATGGGGATGAGCGAGGGGATCAGGGCGCGTTGTTCGGGTGCGGGCCGGTGGGGGCTGAGCCCCCTGCTTTTAGGGCCGCAGGCCCGGGTCTTTGCCTTTAGGGGCGCGGGGAACTGCGCGACAAGCCACGACGAACCGGCACCCCGCATCGGACAGAAACCCGGCAGCCGCTCACGCCCCCCAACCGGCCTGCTCCCCACCAACCCGCTCCGCAGCGATCTTCGCCCCCCACCCGCTGCGCGCATACGCAGCGATCGGATCCCCGTCCAACCCCAACTCCTCCCGAACCTCCACCAGCAACGGCCGAACATCCGTGTTGTACGCGTCCATCAACACCGCGTTGGCGGCCAGCACATCCCCGGCCCGCTGAGCAGCACCCAACGCCGACGCGTCAACAAGCAGCGCCTTCGCCGTCGCCTCCTGCACATTCATCACCGACCGAATGATCGCCGGAATCTTCGCCTCGATGTTGTGGCACTGATCCAGCATGAACGCCACCTCAGGCACGAACCCCCCACCCCGAATCACCTCGTACATGATCCGGAACAGCTGGAACGGATCAGCGGCCCCGACCATCAGGTCGTCGTCCGCGTAGAACCGCGAGTTGAAGTCGAACGCGCCCAGCTTCCCCTCGCGCAGCAGCGTCGCGACGATGAACTCGATGTTCGTCCCGGGAGCGTGGTGACCCGTGTCCACCACGACCTGTGCCTTCGGCCCGAGCTTCAGGCAGTGGGCGTACGCCGTGCCCCAGTCGGGCACGTCGGTCGTGTAGAACGCCGGCTCGAAGAACTTGTACTCAAGGAGCATCCGCTGGTCGTCGCCCAGCCGCTCGTACACCGCCGCCAGCGCCTCCGCGAGCCGGTCCTGCCGCTCACGGATGTCGTCCTGGCCGGGATAGTTCGTCCCGTCGGCGAACCACAGCTTCAGATCCTTGGACCCCGTCGCGTCCATGATGTCGACGCACTCCAGCAGATGGCCCAGCGCCTTGCGCCGCACCACCGCGTCCGGGTGGCAGATGCTGCCCAGCTTGTAGTCGTCGTCCTGGAAGGTGTTCGAGTTGATCGCGCCCAGCTTCAGGCCGCGCTCCTCGGCGTGCTTCGCCAACGCCGCATAGTCCTCGACCTTGTCCCACGGAATGTGCATCGCGACCGTCGGCGCGACCCCCGTGAGGGCGTGCACCTGGGCCGCGTCGTCCAGCTTCTCGAAGGGGTCGCGGGGTACGCCGGGCTGGGCGAACACCTTGAAACGGGTCCCCGAGTTCCCGTACGCCCACGACGGCGTTTCGATGGCCTGGGTCTTGAGAGCGGCCTTCACCGCGCTGCGCTCGGTCACTGCGGGACTCCTGTGACATCGGGTCGGAACGACGACTGGGAAACAGCCTGCGGAACGACGATCTGATGAAACGATTCAGAACGGGAAGCTATGAGCCCCCCGAAGGGGTGTCAACCCCCCTGACCAACTCCGACTCCCGTGACTTGGCCGTGACCTTCGACTATCGAAAGAAATTCGACACGGACCCATTGACGTGACATGGCTCCCGTGTCTAACGTCCCGGCAACCCAGTTGAAACCTTTCACGACGCCGTGAGGGCCTTGCCACCGGCGTCGTCGAGGAGCACTCATGACCCACCCGTCCGACCCGGGGCCGGCCCCCGTGCTGGCACTCAAGGACATTTCCAAGTCCTTCGGTGCGGTGCGTGCCCTGCGGGACGTCTCCCTGGAGCTGTTCCCCGGCGAAGTGCACGCACTCGCCGGTGAGAACGGCGCCGGCAAGTCGACCCTCATCAAGACGCTCGCCGGCGTGCACCGACCGGACGCGGGCCAGGTGCTGCTCGACGGCACGCCCGTCGTCTTCCACGGTCCCGGCGACGCCCGCGACGCCGGAATCGCCGTCATCTACCAGGAGCCCACGCTCTTCCCCGACCTGTCGATCGCCGAGAACATCTTCATGGGCCGCCAGCCCCGCCGCGCCCTCGGCCGGATCGACCACAAGGCCACCCACTCGGCGACCGCCGCCCTCATGCGGCGCCTCGGCGTCGAACTCGACCCCGACCGTCCCGCCCGCGGCCTGTCCATCGCCGACCAGCAGATCGTCGAGATCGCCAAGGCCCTCTCCTTCGACGCCCGCGTCCTGATCATGGACGAGCCGACCGCCGCCCTCACCGGCAGCGAGGTCGCCCGCCTCTTCGGCGTCGTGCGCACCCTGCGCGAACAGGGCGCCGCCGTGCTGTTCATCTCGCACCGGCTGGAGGAGATCTTCCAGATCTGCCAGCGGGTGACGACCCTCCGCGACGGCGCCTGGATCGCCAGCGAGCCGGTCGAGGGCATGACCGAGGACGACCTCGTACGCCGGATGGTCGGCCGCGACCTCGACGAGCTGTACCCCAAGCAGGACGTGACGGCCGGTGAAGTCGCCCTCAGCGTGCGACGGTTGACCCGCGAAGGTGTCTTCACCGACGTCTCCTTCGAGGTGCGGCACGGCGAGATCGTCGGCCTCGCGGGGCTCGTCGGCGCCGGCCGCACCGAGGTCGCCCGGGCCGTCTTCGGCATCGACCGCTGGGACGCGGGCGAGGTCGAGGTCGACGGCACGATCCTCACCAACGGCGCCCCTTCCACGGCCATGGCCGCCGGGCTCGCCCTGGTCCCCGAGGACCGCCGCGCCCAGGGCCTGGTGATGGACATGTCCATCGAGCGGAACATCGGCCTCACCGGTCTGCGTACGACCGTCAGGGCGGGCTTCATGGACCGGGGCGCCGAGCGCAGCCGCTCCCTCGACTGGGCCGTCAAGCTCCAGGTCAAGTACGCCCGGATCGCCGACACCGTCAACACGCTGTCCGGCGGCAACCAGCAGAAGGTCGTCCTCGCCAAGTGGCTCGCCACCGGCCCCCGGGTGCTGATCGTCGACGAGCCCACCCGGGGCATCGACGTCGGGACCAAGGCCGAGGTGCACCGCCTGCTCAGCGAACTGGCCGCCGACGGCGTGGCCGTCCTGATGATCTCCTCCGACCTGCCCGAGATCCTCGGCATGGCCGACCGCGTGCTCGTGATGCACGAGGGCCGCCTCGCCGCCGAGATCCCGCGCTCCGAAGCAACCGAGGAAACGGTGATGGCCGCAGCCACCGGGAGGGCCGCCGCATGACGGTGACCGCTCCCAACCCCGCCCCCGCCGCCGAGGTGCCCAAGGCCGGCGCCACCCGGCTGGTGGACCGTGTCTTCAAGATGCGCGAACTCGCCATCCTGGTCGTCTTCCTGGTGATGATCGCCGTCACCCAGGCAGGCAACAGCGAGTTCCTGTCCGAGCAGGGCATCAAGGACCTGCTGCTGAACGCCACCATCCTGGTCCTGGTCGCCACCGGCCAGTCCCTGGTGGTCATCAGCCGCAACGTCGACCTGTCGGTCGGCTCCACCCTCGGCATCAGCGCCTTCGCGGCCGGCCTCTACCTCCAGGGCGGCGGCAGCTCCTTCGTCGCCATCCTGCTCGCGGTCCTGATGGGCGTCGGCTTCGGCCTGCTCAACGGCCTGCTGGTCAGCTTCGGCCAGGTGCCCGCCCTGGTCGTCACCCTCGGCACGATGTACATCATCCGGGGCATCGACTCCATCTGGGTCGGCTCCCGCCAGATCACGGCGGCGGGCCTCCCGGACGGATTCATCGACTTCGGCTCCGGCGGCATCTGGGCGGTGCCCTACCTGGCGCTCATCGCGGTGGCGGTCCTGGTGGCCACCGCGTACTACCTCAAGCACTACGGCAGCGGCCGTGAGCTGTACGCCCTCGGCTCCAGCCCCGAGGCCGCCCGGCTCGCCGGCATCCCGGTCCGCAAGCGGATCCTGACCGCGTACACCTTCTGTGGCGGCCTCGCCGGCCTCGCGGGCGCGATGTACCTGGCCCGGTTCGGCAACGTCGACTCCAGCACCGGCAACGGCTACGAGATGACCGTCGTCAGCGCGGTCGTGGTCGGCGGTGTCGTCTTCACCGGCGGCTCCGGCAGCGTCTACGGCGCGGCGCTCGGCGCACTGCTGCTGACCTCCATCAACAGCGTGCTGCCCGCCCTCGGCGTCAGCTCCGTGTGGGTGCTCGCGATCAACGGCATCCTGCTCATCCTCGCCATCGCGGTCGACCGGGTCGTCGCGCTGCGCGTGGCCTCCGCACTGAAGAAGAGGAACGCCCGCCATGGCTGACTTTTCCCTGAGCCGAGCGGTCCGCTGGGACACGGTGGTCGGCGTCCTCCTGATCGTCGTCCTGCTGCTGTCCTTCGGCACCGTCGACGGCTTCGGCAACGCGCTCAACCTGTCGTTCCTGATCGGCAACACCCTCCCGATCGCGCTGATCGCCCTGCCGATGACCCTGCTCGTGGTCTCCGGCGAGATCGACCTGTCGGTCGCCTCCACCGCCGGTCTGTCGGGCGCCGTGATGGGCGCCCTGTGGAACGAGGGCCTGACCATCGAGGCGATCATCCCGATCTGCCTGCTGCTCGGTGTGGTCTGCGGGCTCGTCAACGGTCTGCTCGTCACCCGGCTCGGGCTGCCCTCCCTCGCCGTCACCATCGGCACCCTCGCCGCCTACCGGGGCATCGCACAGATCGTGCTCGGCTCGGACGCGGTGACCGACTTCCCCACCCAGTACCTGGACTTCGCCGCCGGCCGGATCGGGGACTCGTTCCTCCCGCAGGCCGTCCTGCCCTTCGTCGTCCTGCTCGCCATCGCCGTGGTCGTGCTGCACGCGACCCCCTTCGGGCGGGCCACGTTCGCCATCGGCGCGAACGAGGAGGCGGCTCGCTTCGCCGGAATCCGGGTGAAGCGGCAGAAGCTGATCCTGTTCACGGTGACGGGGCTGATGGCCTCGCTCACCGGGATCTTCTGGGCGCTGCACTATGCCAGCGCCCGCTACGACAACGCCACCGGGCTCGAACTCTCCGTGATTGCCGCCGTGTTGCTGGGCGGGATCGACTTCGACGGGGGGAAGGGCACGCTGGGTGGCGCCATCGCCGGGGTGTTCCTGCTCGGTGCTTTGCAGAACGTGATGAGCCTTCAGGATGTTTCGGCTCAGTCGCAGATCGTCGTTACCGGCGTGCTGTTGGTTCTCTCCGTGCTCGGTCCCCGCGTTGCACGGCAGGTTGCGCTGGCCAGGGCGTCCCAAAGGCTTACGTAAAAAGGGTCGTTCGTTTGCTGCGGGCTCGCTGTGGCTGGTCGCGCAGTTCCCCGCGCCCCTGTCGGGGCGCTCCACTCACCCTCTGTCAGAAGGAACCGTCATGCGCAAGTCGTCCATCCGTCGTGCCTCCGCGGCCCTCGCCGCCGCGACCTCGCTCGCACTCGCCCTCACCGCCTGTGGTGGTACCACCAAGGAGGACGTGAAGGACGAGGGTGCCTCGGCCGCCGCGACCGGCAAGGCCGACCCGAACGCGGCCACCAAGAAGGGGCTGACCGTCGGCTTCCTGCCGAAGCAGGTCAACAACCCGTACTTCACCTCCGCCGACAAGGGCGGCGAGAAGGCGCTCAAGGCGCTCGGCTCCAGCTACAAGGAGGTCGGGCCGTCCAGCGCGACCGACACCTCCGGGCAGGTGTCGTACGTCAACACCCTCACCCAGCAGCAGGTCGACGCGATGGCCGTGTCCGCGCAGGACCCGGGCGCCCTGTGCACCGCGCTCAAGCAGGCCATGAAGAACGACATCAAGGTCGTCACCTACGACTCCGACACCAAGGCCGACTGCCGCAACGCGTTCGTCTCGCAGGCCAGCGCCGAGGACCTGGGCCGTACCGAGGTGCAGCTGCTCGCCGAACAGATCGGCTACAAGGGCGAGATCGCGATCCTGTCCGCCGCGCAGACCGCGACGAACCAGAACGTCTGGATCGACTTCATGAAGAAGGAGCTGGAGGACCCGAAGTACAAGGACGTCAAGCTCGTCAAGGTCGCCTACGGTGACGACGACGCCCAGAAGTCCTTCCAGCAGACCCAGGGCCTGCTCCAGGAGTTCCCGAACCTGAAGGGGATCATCTCCCCGACCACGGTCGGCATCAAGGCCGCCGCCCAGTACCTGTCGGGCTCCAAGTACAAGGGCAAGGTCAAGCTGACCGGCCTCGGCACCCCCAACGACATGCGCAAGTACGTCAAGGACGGCACCGTCGACGGCTTCGAGCTGTGGGACCCGGCGAAGCTCGGCGAGCTGGCCGCCTACACCGCCGTCGCGCTGGTGTCGGGGCAGATCACCGGCAAGGAGGGCGAGACCTTCAAGGCCGGCGAAATGGGCGAGTACACCATCGGCGCGGACGGTGTGATCAGCCTCGGCAAGCCCACCGTGTTCACCAAGGACAACATCGACCAGTTCGACTTCTGATCCCCTGGGGGCTGTTGATGCAGCGCGTGTGCTTTCTGCTGAAGGTCAGGGCGGACCGCCTCGACGAGTACCGCGAGCGGCACGCCGCCGTGTGGCCCGAGATGCTCGACGCGCTCTCGGCCACCGGCTGGCACAACTACTCGCTCTTCCTGCGCGAAGACGGCCTGCTGGTCGGCTACTTGGAGACCGAGGACTTCGCCGCGGCCCAGGCAGGCATGGCAGCCGCAGAGGTCAACTCCCGCTGGCAGACGGAGATGGCGCCGTTCTTCGAGTCGCTGGACGGCGCCAACCCCGACGAGGCCATGAAGCCCCTCACCGAGGTGTTTCACCTCGCCTGAACCACCATGTGAACTCCCCTCACCTCGCCAGACAATGGAGTCCCACGAGATGAACAGACGTACGTTGCTGGGCGCCGCGCTCGCCGGTGCCGTGGTGACCCCCGCCTTCGCCGTCGGCAGTGCGCGCGCCGCCGACCCCGGACCCTCGGTCACCCGGACCGGCAACACCACGCTCGACTCCCAGGCGGTCTTCTTCGTCTCCTACGACGGCCTGGTCAACAACAACTCGTTCCAGAAGAACGCCCTGTTGACCTACAAGGGGTACCAGTACGCCGTCTGGTACACCGCCGACAAGAACGCCGTCGTCGGCCGCCGCGTCCTCGGCGCCACCACCTGGTCGACGGTCCAGGTCGGGCACACCCTCAAGTACAGCGACTCCCACAACGTCATCTCCATGGGCGTCTCCAAGACCGACGGCCGCCTCCACCTCAACATGGACTCGCACAGCGACGGCTTCACCTACGTCAAGTCGGTCGCCGGCCTCCTGGACAACCCGTCCGGCCTCAGCTGGACCGCCGCCCGCTTCGGCTCACCCCAGTCGACGCTCGACGGACTCGCGCTCACCACCCAGTTCACCTACCCCCAGTTCGTCTCCACGCCCGAGGGGAGGCTCCAGCTCAGCTACCGCGTCGGCGTCTCCGGCAACGGCCGTAACGCCCTTGCCGAGTACGACGGTTCGAGCTGGACGGCGCTCGGCGAGTGGAGCAGCTCCACCGGCACGTACACCAGCGAGCACGGCTCCTCGACGGTCCGCAACATGTACCTGCACGGCATCGACTACGACAGGAACGGCCGACTGCACTCGTTCTTCACCTGGCGCGAGCAGAACGGCGCCGTGATGTGCAACAGCGGCGGCATCACCAACCACGACACCGGCTACGTCTACTCCGACGACCGGGGCCGCACCTGGCGCAACAACGCGGGCACCCTCGTGGGCACCACCGGGACCTCCAACACGGTCGCCGTGACCGACAGCGGACTCGTCGTCGACTCCCTCAACCCGGACCACTCCCTGATGAACCAGGAGAGCCAGTTCACCGACTCGGCCGGACTGCCGCACGCGATCATCAGCTACGTACCCGGCCGTTTCGGCCAGTGCACGACGAACTACGTCACCAACCGCACCGCCAACGGCCGCGCCTTCCACGTCCGCAAGAACTCCAGTGGCACGTGGCAGAAGACCGAGATCCCGGTCCCCCTCAACTCCAGCCAGCGCACCAAGCTGGTCCTCGACAAGTACGACAACGCCTACGCGATCTTCCCCTTCGGGCGGATCGCCGGCGCCTCGAAGTCCTCCGGCTACACCGACTGGGCGATCCTCTACGACGGGAGCACCCTCAACGCCTTCGGCGAGGTCGTCGTCGACGAGACGCGGATCGCCCAGGACAACGTCCTGTCAGTCCTCTACCAGGAGAAGTCGAGCGGTACGACCCCCTCGGCGCTCCACGTCGTCGACTTCGGCCTTCCCGCGTGAGCGGATGAGGCCGGAATAGCAAGGGCCGGGCAGGCCGCGGATAGTGTAAGGGCCTGCCCGCCACCGTTCGTTTCCCTGGAGGTCCCCGCCCGATGGCCCAACCGGTGGGTATCAAGGACGTCGCCCGCGCCGCCGGAGTCTCCGTCGGCACGGTCTCGAACGTCATCAACCGTCCGGACTCGGTCGCCACCGAGACCCGGGCCCGCGTGCTGTCCGCGATCGACCGCCTCGGCTACGTCCGCAGCGAGTCCGCGCGCCAGCTGCGCGCAGGACGCAGCCGCATCATGGGGCTGCTCGTCCTCGACATGGGCAACCCCTTCTTCGTGGACGTGGCACGCGGTGCCGAGCGGGCCGCGCGGGACGCCGGGCTCGGCGTGATGGTCTGCAACAGCGCACAGAGCGCCGGCGAGGAGGCCGACTACCTGTCGCTCTTCGCCGAGCAGCGGGTACGCGGAGTGCTGCTCACCCCGGCCGACGCGACCGGCCGCAACATCGCCTCCTTCCGCCGGCACGGCATCCCCTTCGTCCTGGTCGACCGGGTCGCCGAGGGCACCACCGAGTGCTCGGTCTCCGTGGACGACGTCGCGGGCGGCGCCCTGGCCGTCCGCCATCTCGTCGACGCCGGCCACCGCTCCATCGCGTACGTCAGCGGCCCGCCCGGCTTCAACCAGGTCCGCGACCGCCGCACGGGCGCCCTGAACGCGCTCGCCGAGGCCGGCCTGAGCCCCTCGGCCCTGCGCGAGCTGCCCACCGAACGCCTCGACGTGGCCGCAGGGCGCGACGCGGGCGCCCGCCTCCTGGGCCTCGCCGAGCGCCCCACCGCCGTCTTCTGCGCCAACGACCTGCTCGCCCTCGGCGTCCTCCAGGCCATGTACGCGGCCGGCGTCGGCGTCCCCGACGACCTCGCGATCGTCGGCTACGACGACATCGAGTTCGCCGCAGCCGCGGCCGTCCCGCTGACCTCCGTACGCCAGCCCGCCGTCACCATGGGCGCCCTGGCCGCCGAACTGCTCCTGGAGGAGACCGAGGCGGAGACGGAGACCGGGCCCCGGCGGCACGAGCACCGCAGGGTCGTCCTCCAGCCGGAACTGGTGGTCCGCCGCTCCAGCCTGTCGGCCCGCTGACACCCGGAACTGATCGCGCGTTCAGTACGTTGTCATGATCCCGGGGCTCGGCAGGGCCCCGATCATGTGCTGAACTGGGGCGGCCCGAATCCAACCGTCCCGGGAGCACCGTTGACCGTCAGCTACCGCCAGCCCGGCGTCGTCCTCACCGACCGCCGCTTCATCGTGCCCCTGGACCACGCCGACCCCGAGGGCGAGACGATCGAGCTGTACGCCCGTGAGGTCGTCGCGAGCGGCGAGGCGGACCGGGACGAGCTGCCCTGGCTGCTCTACCTCCAGGGCGGTCCGGGCTTCGGGGCGAATCGTTTCGTCGGCCAGAGCGCCTGGCTCGGCCGGGCCCTGGAGGAGTTCCGGGTCCTCCTCCTGGACCAGCGCGGCACCGGCGCCTCGACCCCCGCCAACCGCCAGACGCTCCCGCTGCGCGGCGGCCCCGCCGAACAGGCCGCCCATCTGACCCGCTTCCGCGCGGACTCGATCGTCCGGGACTGCGAGGCGATCCGCCCGCAGGTCACCGGCGGCGCCCCCTGGACCGTCCTCGGCCAGAGCTTCGGCGGCTTCTGCGCGGTCAACTACCTGTCGACGGCCCCCGAGGGCCTGACGGCGGCGCTGATCACCGGCGGCCTGCCGTCCCTCACCGCCCACGCGGACGACGTCTACCGGGCCGCCTATCCCCGTATCGAACGAAAAGTCGCCGCACACTACGCGCGTTACCCCCAGGACGTGGAACGCGCGAGACGCATCGCCGAGTACGTCATCCGCCACGAGCCGCTCCTCCCGAACGGCTACCGCCTGACCGTCGAGGCCTTCCAGTCCCTCGGCATCCTCCTCGGCGGCGGCGAGGGCAGCCACCACCTCCACTACCTCCTGGAGGACGCCTTCGTCCGCACCCCCGACGGCACGGTCCTCGCCGACGCCTTCCTGGAGGAGGTCCAGGGCCTCCTGTCGTACGCCGGACACCCGCTGTACGCCCTTGTCCACGAGGCCTGTTACGGCCAGGACGCCCGCCCCACCGACTGGTCCGCCGAGCGGGTGCGCGCCGAGTTCCCGCAGTTCGACGCGGGCAAGTCCCTCGCGGACGACGGCCCGTTGCTGTTCACCGGCGAGTCCGTCCACCCCTGGATGTTCGACGTCGACCCGGCCCTGCGCCCCCTGCGCGATACGGCCGAACTCCTCGCCGCGCACACGAACTGGCCGCCCCTGTACGACCGTTCACGCCTCGCCGCCAACGAGGTCCCGGTCGCGGCTGCCGTCTACCACGACGACATGTACGTCGACACGGGCCACGCCCTGGAGACCGCGCGGGCGATCCGGGGCCTGCGGACCTGGGTGACGGACGAGTTCGAGCACGACGGCGTACGGGCGGGCGGACCGCGCGTACTCGACCGGCTGCTCGCCCTGACCCGCGACGAGGTCTGAGGACGCCCGCCCGCTCAGGCGGCGACGGCCAGGCCGCCGACGCCGCGCAGCGGGCCGACGGCCCGTCCGTCCGGCAACAGCTCACCCGTGTCGTCGAACACGATCGTCCCGTTGCAGAGCAGGTACCAGCCCTGCTCGGGATGCGCGGAGACGATCGAGGCGGCGTGGTGGTCGGGGCTGTCGGCGGTCGGGCACGGAGGCTGATGGGTGCACATGGTCTCTCCCGCGTGACGAGGGTCTGCCTCTGTAGTAGAGCGGAGGTTGTTTTCCTCTGTATGTGGAGACCCCAACACCCGGGGAAATTCATCTGTGAGGTGCGAAGTCAGGCAGCCGCCAACTCCGTGCCCGGCGCCCGGCGTTCGAGGTGCAGCCGCAGCCCGTCCGGCATCACCGTCAGCCGTTCCGTCACCCGCAGCCGGTAGTCCGGGTCGGGCCTCAGGTCGTAGCGGCGCAGCAGCAGGCCGAGGACGAGTGTCGCCTCGTGCAGCGCGAACTGGCGGCCGATGCAGGCCCGGGCGCCAGTGCCCCAGGGCTTGAACGCGTGGGCGGGGCGGGCGCGTACGGCCGCCGCGTCGAAGCGGTCCGGGTCGAACCGGTCGGCGTCGGCGCCCCAGACGGACGGATCGCGGTGCAGCAGCGGGGCGAGGACCAGTGTCCAGGCGCCCTTGCGCATCGGATGCTCACCGCCGAGCACCGTGTCGCGCCGGGCCTCACGGGAGAAGCCCGGCGCCGTCGGCCACAGCCGCAGCGACTCGTCCAACACCCGCCGCACATACCGCAGTTTGGCGACCTGGTCGTAACCGGGGACCGCCGTCCCGCCCCACACGCGGTCCACCTCGGCGCGGGCGCGGGCGGCGGTCTCCGGGTGCTGGGAGAGGTAGTGCAGGGCGAAGGAGAGCGCGCCCGATGTCGTCTCGTGGCCCGCGATGAGGAAGGTGAGCACCTGCCGGCGGACGTTCTCCGGCGCGAGACGTTCACCGGTCTCCGGGTGGGTGGTGTCGAGCATGCGGTCGAGCAGATCGCCGGTGCCTGTGGCGTCCGCCGCCCGGCGGGCCCGCACCAACTCGTCGACCGTGCGGTTGAGATAGGCCATCGACGCCTCGTTGCGGCGCGTGGCCCGGCGCAGCAGCAGCGGGGCGAGCGGCGCCGGGACCATGTTCAGGGACTGGGCGTGGTTGAGGGTGCCGACCATCGCCGTCACGAAGGGGTGCGGGCGGTCGCGCTCGAAGGAGCCGAAGTCGTGGCCGAAGCCGGTGCGCGCGATCGTCTCCAGGGTCAGCTTCGTCATGTCGCCGGGCACGTCCACCGCGCGCCCCGCCGCCTGCTCCCGGTCCCAGTGTTCGGTGAGCCGCTCGGCCACGGCCAGCATCATCGGGTGGTAGCCGGCCATCGCCTCCCGGCTGAAACCGGGCGCCAGCACGTCGTGCGCCAACTGCCAGTTGGGCTCGTGGTTGTACGCCGTGAACAGCCCGTCCCCGGCGATCGGGCGCAGGTTGGCCACCCCGAGGCCCACATGCTTGGCGAAGCGCGCCTCGTCCGCGAGATCGGCGGTCAGCTCCGCGCCCCACACGAACACGATCTCCTTGCCGAACGCCTTGCGCCGGAAGATCGGCCCGAGCCGCCGCCCGACCCGCATCGAGTCCTGGAGGGGAGTACGCGGACTGACCCCGGCCAGGTCACCGAGCAGCGGGATCCGGCGCGGCGGGTACGGGATGCGGTGCAGCTCCGGCCAGTCCAGCTCGGCACTGCGGAATCCCCTGGCCCGGGCGGGCGAGGTCCCGGTCGCCGTCTCGGTCATGACGCCATCTCCCTTGATGCGCTGGCTGGTTGAGACTGTTGTACGTCGGTTCAATAGCGGATTCAGTCTGGTCCCGCTGTTGAATCCACGTCAAGTAGCGTCAAGTAAAGTGCGGACATGGCCGCGAAAGAGGGGGAGCGCACACGTCGGCGGTTGAGCACCGGCGAACGCCGGGAGCAGCTCCTGTCGGTCGGTGCGCGGCTGTTCTCGGAGAGTCCGTACGACGAGGTGTGGATCGAGCAGGTCGCCGAGATCGCCGGGGTCTCGCGCGGGCTGCTCTACCACTACTTCCCGACCAAGCGGGACTTCTTCGCGGCGGTCGTCGAGCGCGAGAGCGAGCGCATGATGCGGATGACGGCGGCCGTCCCTGGCGTGCCCGCCCGCGAGCAACTGGACGCCAATCTCGACGCGTTCCTCGCGTACGTCGAGGAACACGCGCACGGCTACCGCGCCTTCCACCGCGCCGACGCCTCCGGCGACCAGGCCGTACGGAAGGTCTACCAGCGGGCGCTCGCCACGCAGGAGCGGCAGATCCTCGAAGCCCTCGCCGCCGACCCGGAGTTCGGGCCGCTGTGCGAGGAACGGCCCGAACTGCGGCTCGCCGTCCGGGGCTGGCTGGCCTTCACTACCGCCGTCTGCCTGGAGTGGCTGCGCGGCCCTGAGCTGTCCCGGGAGCAGGTGCGGGAGCTGTGCGCGCGGGCGCTGCTCGGCACCCTCGCGCCCTGAGTCAGGCGGGTTCAGCGTCCGTCTGCGGTACAGGAATCGCACAGGATCGCCGGAGGTGGTTGGCGTACACCCAGATCTTCGATAGGTTAGGCAAGGCTTACCTAAGGAGGTTTGGGATGGGTGACAGTCCGACCTGGACGGCCGCGCCCGCGGCGGCGGAACGCGCGCGCTCGGTGCTCGCGGCGGCATGGTCCTGCGCGGTGACCGCGGACGGCGGGCGCGAGGAGTTCGTCGGCGCGCACACCGTCGGCGAGGACGGCCGGGTGATCCTGGACGTGCCCGCGGACAGCACACTGCTCGCCGCCGCCGTCTGCGCCCCGCGCGGCGAGCCGTCGGCCGTGCTGGAGTTCGCGGACGTCTCGCCCGTCCCCGTGCGCAACCGGATCCGCGCCCGGCTCTGGATGGCCGGCTGGTTCTCCGTCGAGGGCGAGCAACTGGCGTTCCGGCCGACGCGCGTGGTGCTGCGCCAGACGTCCGGTGCCACCGTCATCGACCTCGACGAGTTCGCCGCCGCCGAGCCCGACCCGCTGGCCACGGCCGAGGCGAGCCTGCTGACCCACCTCGCCGACTGCCACGGCGACGCCGTCGAGCGCCTCACCCGCCTCGTCGAGCCGGAGAGCCTGCACGGCGCCGTCAAGGTCCAGCCGCTCGCCGTCGACCGGCACGGCCTCACCCTGCGCATCGAGCGGGCCCGCGCCCACGGCGACGTACGGCTGGCGTTCCACCGGCCCGCCGACACCGTGGCACAGCTCACCGAGCGCATGCACATCCTCCTGACCCAGGCCAGCGCCGCCTCGTGCCCCCGCGCACTACAGCGGCAGCGCACAGACGACGACGGGTGACGCGAACGGCTCGCCCACGAGCCGCAGTCCACCACTGACGGGGTCGACGCGGAAGACGCTGACGGTACCCGACCGCTGGTTCGCCGCGAACAGCAGATTCCCGTACGGGGAGAGGGCGAGCTGACGCGGGAAGTCACCGGCGACGGGCACCGTGTCGAGCAGCCGGAGGCGAGCACCGTCCGCCTCCACCGCGTACCGCGTCAGGCTGTTGTGGCCGCGGTTCGCCAGATACGCGTACCGCCCGTCCGGGGTCACCACGAACTGGGCCGGGTAGCTGGTGCCCGCCCCCGTCCCCGTGGACTGCGCCTCCCCGATGGTCAGCCGCCCGTCGGTGGGGGAGTAGGTGCAGACGGCGACCGTGTTGTCGACCTCGTTGGCGAGGTAGGCGTACCGGCCGCCGGGGTGGAAGGCGAGATCGCGCGGACCCGCGCCCGGGCGGGTCGACGCGCGCGAGGTCTCCGTGAGCGTGCCGCGTTCGAGGTCGAGACGGTACGTGTAGACCGTGTCGGTGCCCAGGTCGACGGCGAGGACATGACCGCCGTCGGGACCGGTGACGAACTGGTGCGCGTGCGGGCCCTGTTGACCGGGGCCGGGCGCGGGACTGGAGTGTGTGACCAGCTCGACCCGCTCGCCTAGCGCACCCGAGCCGTCGATCGGGTGCACGGCCACGCTGCCGGAGCCGTAGTTGGCGCTGAGCAGCCACCGCCCACTCGGATGCACGGCCAGCTGGCAGGGCCCGGCGCCGCCGGTGCCGCGCGTGCCGAGTACGTGATGCTCGTGGTTGCCGGCGCCGAGCCGGACCGCGGTCACGCCGCCGCCCTCGCGCTCGTTCACCGCGTAGAGGGTGCGGCCGTCGGGATGGACGGCGAGATACGAGGGGTCGGCGACGCCGGTGAGGGTGCCGACGCCGGTGATCCGACCCGAGGTGGGGTCGTAGGTTGCGAGGCCGATGCCGGTACCGCCCCCTTCGGCGGAGGTGTAGGTGCCGAGGAACAGGGGGCGGGGGGTGATGGGGCCGGACGGCTCGGGGGTGGGCGCGGGCGCCTCCGGGGCGTCGACGGGCTCCACGGGGACGGCGGCGAGCGCTCTGGCGGGCACGGTGGCCACGGCGGCGGTACCCGCGGCGGCCCCCACGAACCGCCGCCGACTCCACCCGCCACGCCCACCGCGCACCGGTTCCGTACCACCGTTCATTGCCTGCACCCCGGGTCTCGGTCGCGTCAGCTGTGTTCAGCTGTGGGGCAACTCTGACGTGGATTGGGGTGGGGGTGCAAGAGGAGCAATGCGCGTTGCGTGGGCTGCAACGGGTGGGGGGCTTTTTCCTCGCCCCGCCGCCCCTACCCGTTCCCATCCTCGGGGGCTCCGCCCCCGAACCCCCGTATCGCGCTGAACGCGCTCGTCCTCAAACGCCGGACGGGCTGACTACCTAGCCACGGCCGGCACCACTCAGCCCGTCCGGCGTTTGAGGACGAGGCCGTCAAGGCCGATCAACCCCCCACCCACCCCCGCCTTGCCCACCCACCCAGGGGGGTCTGGGGGCACCGCCCCCAGGGATGGGAACGGGTAAGGGCGGCGGGGGCGAAAACCGCTACCAGTCACCGTCCTCCACCGGCTTCCCCAGCACCGGCTTCACCTGCCCCGCCGAAGGCTCCTCCCAGGGCTCATGGTCCCCGCCCAGCCACTCACCCACCGGCTGCACCGCAGCCAGCGGATCCGTCGGAGCAAGATCCGCGGCGTCCTCGTCGAAGTAGTCGAACCACGGCAGGCCCGCCCGCGTGTACGCCGCGCGGTCCACGGGCGACGGCGGTGGGGCCTCGCCCGTGATGCGGCGCCACTCGGGCGGCGTCACCAGGTGCACGAACACCCGGCCTCCGGGGCGCTCGGCCCAGTGCTTCAGCGGCCGGTCGTCCTGGTAGACCTCCTGGCGCATGGAGCCGCCGACCCCGAGCCCCATCGCCGCCCCCGACCGCTGCGGCCCCGCCGCACCGCTCGGCGCCGGCGGAGCGCCCACCGCCATGGGTGCCGCAGGCATGGCCCCGCCGTAGCCCCCCGACTGAACGGGCGCCGCCCGCATCCGCTCCGTACGCAGCCGCTCCTCCTCCCGCCACTTCGCCAGTTCCCCGTCGGTCAGCGGGAACGACTGCAACTGCACGCCGCCCCACACCTCCTCGCCGGTGACCTGGCCCTCGACGGTCGCCCCCAGCCCCAGCGGCACCGCCACGAACTGACGCACCGTGCCCTTGCCGGAGTTGATGCCGTCCAGCCAGGGCTGACGGGGCAGCACCACGTAGTTCTGCGGCTTCCGCGACAACCGGTCGCTCCACGGCTTGCCCGACACCGCGCACACCTTGCCCACACCCACCTGCAACGCGGCGGGCTGCGAGGTCCCCGCGAAACTCAGCCACATCGCCTCGCGCAGATACACCGGGAGCAGCACACCACCACGCGCCCGCCAGGCCTCGGGCACGGTGTCCGCGTAGTCGGCGACCCGGCGCACCGGGAACTCGCCGAGCCCCGGCGGCAGCGGATGCGTGCCCGTCTCCGGCAGCCGGAGGGTGCGGACGAACCGTACGGACACCCCGCCCGGCAGCCTCAGCGTGTTCCCGTCGATCCGCACACCGGAGTCACTCATGCGCCGCCCCTCAACCTCGGTCGTCCTGTTCACGTTCATGTTCATGTGAGTTCTTCATGTGACTTCGTCACATAGAACGACGTCACACGGCCCTGCGGTTCCTGCCCGGCACCCGTACCCGCACCCGCTGCGCGAACTTCCGCAGCCGCGCCAGCCACGGCATCCGCTCCCGCTCCTCGCGGGTGCAGCGGTCCAGCTCCTCCAGGAGCCGCCGGGAGCGGTGCTCGGTGTCCAGTTCGTCGAGGATGCGGTTGACCTCGGTCAGGACCGCGCCGTGCAGCTGCCACTGGGTGGCGTCCTGCTGGATCTCCGCCAGGAGCAGCTGGGCCAGCTTGTCGCGGGTGGCCGTCGCGGCCCGTAGTTCGGTGGCCAGCCGGGACTCCGCCGACTCGGCGCTCACGCTGACGTCGGTGGTCACGAGGACCGCGAAACTGACCACGGCGTCGGCGATCTCGGACAGCAGCCGCTCCAGCGCCGCGCCCGTCTCCGGGGCGAACAGCGGCTCGGGATCCCGTTCCTTGGCCAGGTCGGTGAGGCTGCGGGCGAGGACACGCAGGACGACCGTGCAGATCTCCAGCGTGTCCAGACCGGTGCGCAGCACGACCCGGTGCAACAGGCCTTCCCGGACACGCGGGTTGAGGCGCAGGCTGTCCTCGGCCTGTTTCAGGGCCGCGTCCACCTCGACGATGTCGTGGTCGAGCCGACGGGCCTCGTGGAGGCGGGCGGTCGCGTGGTCCACGGGAGTGCGGCCCGCCGCCTCCTCGCCCATCCGCAGCATCAACTGCCGTACCCGGCGCGCCAGATCCTCGATGGACTCACCGGCCGCGTCCACCCACACCGGGGGCGCCAGCAGCAGGTTGAAGGCGAGCCCGACGACCGCGCCGATCACCGTCTCCAGGACCCGCGCCCAGGCGGTGTCGCCGACCCGGGTGACGCCGAGCACCAGCATCGCGCTGATCGCCACCTCGGGCACGAACTCGCTGACCCGCACCAGATGCCCGACCGCCAGCGAGGCCAGGATGAGCAGTCCCAGGCTCCACCAGGTGAGCCCCACCAGCACGCTGAAGCCGATCGCGATGACGACCCCGGCGACCACCGAGTTCACCCGGCGGATACCGGTGGTGATCGTGGCGTACAGGGTGACCTGGACGACCAGGAGCGCGGTCAGCGGAGCGGTGAGCGGCGCGGACTCGGGGCTGACGCGGAGGGCGACGACGTAGGCGATCGTCGCGGCGGCGGCCGACCGCAGCGTCTGCACGACCACCGGCTCGCGATGCCTGTCCACGAACCGGACGACGGACGCCGTCCACTCACCGGGTACCACTCGCACGCGTGCATGCCTCCTTCTCCGCCGTCCCGTCCTTCCCGCAAGCGGACCGAGCGTACTCACGGGGGTCCGGAAGTGTGTGCGACGGGAAGGGAGGTATTCCTCACGTGATCAGGGATGTTTCCCTTGTTGACCAACAGGTTGTTGATCTCTGAGACCGGCCGGTGATCTCCTGGTCGGTATGGCCGACGACCCCGACTCCCCGCACACGAGGGCCCTGCGTCATGTCGCCGCCCTCTCCGGCGGCCGGGCCGTGCCGCCGGACCTGCGGGTGACCCTGAACTTCCACCCCGACCGGACGGTCCGCGACCTGCCCCTGCTCCGGGCGCTGGCCCAGGACGGCGTCTACCACTCGCAGTTCGTCACCGGCACCAGCAACGGCGGGCTCACCGCCAGTCCCGGCGGCGACCGTTGGCGCTGGGAGAGCCGGATCTTCGCGGCGGCGTACGACAGCGCGCCCGCCCACCAGCGCCCGGTGTACGGCGCGTTGAACTTCCGCCGCCAAGTCGTCGGCGCCGCACCGAGGTTCGGCTCCTCGCACTTCCGGCTGACCGGCGCCGCCCTCACCCGGGCCACCTTCTGCTACCCGGACAGCGCGGCGGAACCAGCCCACTTCGGCGTCGCCGCCGGTATGTCGCTCATCGCCCTCGCCGAGGCGGACGACCGGGACGCGCTCGACGACTACGTCGAGGCCCAGATCCACGGGCCCGTACTCCTCGACCGGGACGTCGAGGCGCTGGTCCTCGACGCGAGCTATCGCGGCACCCCGGTGGAGAAGGCGGCCCGCACCCTGCCCGTACCGCTCGAATGGCACCCCGGATACCGGCTCACCGTAGGGGAGTTGCGCCGGCACGCCGACTACCGGGGACCCGAGTACGTCGAACTCGGCGCCCGCATCGCCGAGGACGGCCGGCTCGACCCGCGCGTCATCGGGGACGCGGTCCGCACCGGCCGTCATGAACTCCAGCACCTGAAGATGGTGTGGCACTGCCTGGCCCGGTTCGGCGCCCCGGAGGGCGCGGGCACGGCCCGTCCCGACAGGGCCTAGCTCCCCTTGCCCGGCAGCGTCAGGTCGGTGGACCATGTATCGCCGATCGTGTCCTTGGGCGTGGCGGCGTTGTAGGTGTAGATACCGGCGAGCGGCAGCTTCTCGCCCGGCGCGGCGGACTGCAGGACGTCGCACAGATCGCTGACGGTGCGCATCGGCACGTCCTTGACGCTCGTGATCACGTCACCCTCCTCCAACTGGGCCTTGTCTGCAGCGGAGTTGGAGGCGGTACTCATCACGAACAGCCCGGTGTAGCCCTCGTCGAGGAGCTGGTTCTGCATGTCGAGGACGTACCGCTGGTCCTGGAGGTCCGGGAAGTAGTACGCGGAACTCAGGTACGGGTCCTCCAGGGAGACGAGTTCCCACCCGGGGTCGTTCTTCCGGTCGCCCGCCACCAGCCCGTCGAGCAGGGGCTTCGCGTGGTCGCCGGCGATCGAGTAGTACTGCCCCTGCGCCTCCGAGTTGCCCAGGGTGTTGATCCCGACGACCTTGCCGTCGGAGTTCAGCAGGGGCCCGCCGGAGTTGCCGTGGTTCAGCGTCGCCGAGTGCTGGATGGTGGCCGGGAGATGGGGATAGGACACGCTCAGATCGGCGGGGACGTCCGGCGACTGCACGCTGCCGGACGTGTACACGGGCTTCTGCGTGGCGTAGTCGGTGAGGGACGTCGGATAGCCGAGGGCGGTCACGGTGTCGGCGGCCTTGAGGTCACCGCTGTCGCCGAACTCCAGCTCCTTCAGGTCGTCCTGAGGAGCCGTCAGCTTCACGACGGCCAGGTCCTCGCAGGGATCGCTGCCGAGGACCCGTACGGCCACCGGCTCCTTGTCGTCGATGACCACCTTCAACGCGCCCTGGCCTTCGACGACATGGGCGTTCGTCAGGATGAGCCCCTGATCGGCGTCGTAGACGAAGCCGCTGCCGAGCGCCGAGTTGCCGATCACGTGCACGGTGGCCGGTGCGGCCTCTTCGAAGATCTCCTGCGGCGACGGATCGTCCGCCGGGACGGCCACCGCGGCCGTCCCGCCCAGGGCGACCAGCACGGCCGAGGCACCCGCCACCGCGGACTTGGTTCTCACGCCCATAAGACGCCGCCCTCCGACACCGGGCGGTCCGCCCCACCCCAGGACCCGGCCCGGAATTGATCGTTACCACCTCCAGAGTATCCCCGTATGTCGGCTCTGTCCTGTCTGTGTCGCGGCGGCGGACGGGTCAGGGCCCGCCTGTCCTCCGTACCCTGTTCCGGTGGCGCACGCGGGGCGCGGGCGCGGCTGGTCGAGGCCGGGGGAGGCACGGACGATGAGCGATTCGTGGGAGCGGGCCAGGCGGGTCCTCGCGTCGGCGGGGCTGCCACCGGACGACCTCACGGACTGCCGTCCGCTCACGGGAGGGACGTACAACGTCGTCGAGGAGCTGCGGCTGGTCGACGGCAGTCGGTACGTCCTGAAGATCCCGCCGCCGGAGACGGTCCCCGGGATGCGCCACGAGGTCCGACTCCTCGTCGCCGAGGCCGAGTTCTACCGCGCCGCCGGCACCGTCGACGTACCGGCGCCGAGCGTCGTGGCCCTCGGCGACGGCCACCTGCTGATGACCGCCGTCCCGGGCGACCCGTGGGACGACTCCGTGACCGACGCCGAGCGGACGGTCCTGCGGAGCGAGCTGGGCGCCCTGGTGGCCCGCCTGCACACGGTCACCGGACCGGCCTTCGGCTACCCCTCCGGCGCGCTCGGCCCCCTCGCCGCCGACTGGCGTACGGCCTTCACCACCATGCTCGACGCCGTCCTCGACGACGCGGCCCGCTACGGCGCGTGGCTGCCGGTCCCAGTGACGGAGGTGGCCCGTGCCCTCCGGGGCGCGTACGACGTGCTGGACGA
Source organism: Streptomyces geranii (assembly GCF_002954775.1). Taxonomy (GTDB): domain Bacteria; phylum Actinomycetota; class Actinomycetes; order Streptomycetales; family Streptomycetaceae; genus Streptomyces; species Streptomyces geranii. The sequence goes on along the minus strand of NZ_PJME01000006.1, from coordinate 14,616 downwards.
GGTCACCGTCCCCCGACTGGTCCACTTCGACCTCTGGCGGGGCAACATCCTGGTCGACCGCTCGGCCGGACCGCCCCGCATCGGCGGCCTCATCGACGGGGAACGCATGTTCTGGGGCGATCCGGTGGCCGACTTCGTGTCGCTGGCGCTGCTCGGGGACATCCAGGGCGACGAGCCGTTCCTGAGGGCGTATCGGGAGGCGGGCGGATCGGTCGGGTTCGAGGAGAACGTCTGCCGACGCCTCGCCCTCTACCGCGCCTACCTGTACCTGATCATGCTGACCGAGGTGGTGCCCCGGGCCACGGGGGAGGAGTGGGTGCGGGAGGTGGTCGGGCCCGCGCTGATGGAGGCTCTGGAAGATCTTCCCCCGCGCGCCGCCCACGGGGGTCAGTGAGGTCCCAGTGCGTAGTCTGATGCGGTGCAACTGTCCTTGGGAGAACGTGTGCGGCCGGCGGTGGCCCGATGACGGACTTCGGCGCGATCGACGCCCTGCTGGCCGGTGCCCGCCAGGAGGTGCCCCTGCCCTCGGTCGAGGTGCGGCGCGGGCTGCGGGAGGGGCTGAACCTCTCGCGCGCCCAGGTCGCCCAGGCGCTCGGGGTGAGTCCCTCCACCGTCGGGGGGTGGGAGTCGGGGCGCGACCCCGGCGGCGAAGTCCGCGAGAAGTACGCCTACTTCCTCGACGGGGCGCGTACGTGGCTGGAGGCGCAGGCCGAGCAGGCCGCTGAGGAGGTCTCGGCGGACGACGACGATGCCTCCGCCTCCGGGGACGCAGAGCTTGAGGAGTCGGAGGCAGGGGCAGCGGAGGCCGAAGGTGAGGCCGAGGGCGAGTCGGAGACCCTGGCCGTCGCCCAGCCCTGCGTGCTCTGCGGGCACCCCGCCCGTCACCAGGTCGCCGGGTTCCCGCAGCACCTCGACCCCGGTGAGTGCGGCGGGGAGACGGCCACGGTCAGCGAACCTCCCGCGAAACCCGCAGCCGCTCCGGTCGCCCCGCCTGTCAAGGTCGTGCCCGTCGGCCGGCGCGTCCAGGCCGTCTCCGACGGGCCCGATCCGATCGCCGCCGCAGTCGCCGGTGCCCTTGCCGAACACGCGGGGGACGTCGACGCGGCGACCGCCGCGCTGATCAAGCGGGCCATCCCGGACGCGATGGCGCTGCTCGACTCGACCCGCAAGGGCGGGCGGTACGACGTCGTGGCCCACCCCTGGATCCCGGACATCCTGCGCAAGCAGACCGCACGCGGTGCCGACCAGATCTGGGAGGCCCGCCCCAAGTGGGCCCGCCGCGAACTCCCGCCCGGCGCCCACGAGGTGACCGCGCTCGACATCAACGGCGCGTACCTCTCCGCGCTCAAGACCCATCTGCCCATCGGCCAGTTGGAGCACTCCACCGGGTTCGGCCACGACCGCCGCCGGGCCGGCGTCCACCTGATCACGCCGCCCGTCTGGGACCACGAGGCCGAACTCCCCAACCCGGTCGGCAACCGCGACGAACCGGGCCCGCTGTGGGTGACCGAGCCGACGCTGCGGCTGCTGCTCCGGCTGTCCGGGCCGAAGTACGGACTGTGCGAACCGCCGGAGATCCACGAGTCGTTCACCTCCGGCGCGACCGAGAACCTGCTGGAGAAGTTCCGGATCGCCCTGAAGGACGCGCGCGACCGGGCCATCGAGCAGGACGACGAGGTCACCCTCGAATACGTGAAGGCGATGTACTCCAAGTTCGTCTCCACGATGGGGGAGTCGAACTACAACCGGGAGCTGTACCGCCCCGACTGGATGCACCTGATCCGCTCGCAGGCCTTCGCCAACCTCTGGACCAAGGCGTACAAGGCGTACGGCGAGGGGCTGACCGTCGTGCGCGCGATGGGCACCGACGAGCTGCACGTCATCGGCGACTGGCGGAGCGTCTTCCCGGAAGGGCGTGGCGTTTCCGAGGTCAAGATCAAGGACACCTACACCGTCGGCGAGGATACTGATCCCGCCGCCACGGGCGAGCACGAGAACGAGCACGAGGACTGAGCGACAGTGAGGGAGGCGGTGCATGCCTGAACACATCCAGGAGTTCGGGAAATACGGTGCCAGGGGCATCAAGGGCAGCGCGGCCGTCGCACGCCGGCTCGACATGCTGGCGGGCGGAATCGTCACGCCGATCACGACACGGCGCGGGCTGCTGGCGCGGCTGCACTACCTGACGCGCACCGACCACGCCCGGTCGGCGGCACGGGAGGCGGGGCTGACGGTCACCGACCGTACGCTCAAGGCGTGGCTGGAGGGCCGGCGCAGCCCGTCGAAGCGGAACCTGGAGAAGATCGAGCGGGCGTACTGGACGGTCCGTCGGCAGAACGTCGCCCGGTATCTCGTCGGGCGGCTCAACGCCCGAGGTCGTGGCACCCGCGTCGAACTGCACCCCGTCAACCAGTCCCAGGTGGACCGGCCACGCCAGCGCGTCGTCGAGTTCCGCACGCTGAACATCCGGCACTGGGACCAGCTCGTCCAGGCCTGGTCCACCGGTGACACCCAGGCCTTCGACGACGCCTGGACCGACCAGATCGTCGACCTCGGGTCCCAGTGGGGCCAGTACGAGTACGTCACGAACGTCGGATTCGCCGCCTGAACCCCGGCCCCGCGGTCGGGGCCGGGACGGCGCGAGATGATCGTGGCATGAGTGAGATCATCCTGATGTCCGACGCGAAGGTGGCCGCCGTACCCGTCATGGAGTGCGGTGAGCGGCTGGTGGACGTGCGCGGCGCCCTGCTCACCGACGACCGGCAGCAACACGCGTCCGGCGGCGCCCAGTTCCGGCTGCGGCAGGGCGTCCTCGACCGACTGCTCGACGCGCAGGCACAACTCCCCGACGGCATACGGCTGCTGTTCGTCGAGGGCTACCGGCCCCCCGCCCTGCAACGCCGTTACTTCGACGAGTACTCCGCCGAACTGCGCGCCCAGCACCCGGACTGGCCCGACGACCGCCTCCGTGCCGCCGCCAGCCGCTACGTCTCCCCGCCCGAGATCGCCCCGCACAGCGCGGGCGCCGCGGTCGACCTGACCCTCGCGGACGCCGACGGCCGCGAACTCGACCTGGTCACGAGCCACTCCTAGGCCCGATGGGGCGCAGCCCCCAGGGGCGCGGGGAACTGCGCGACCAGCCCCTACCGGCCCGCGGCCGAACGAACTGCCCGACCAGCTGAGCGCTACGCGGAGAACGCGTTCACCCCCGTAAGGGCAGCCGACACCTCCCACAGCCGCGCAGCCGCATCCGCATCGACCGCGTAGTCCCGCACCCCACCGCTCTGGTCGCCCGGAGTCGCGGGCTCGGCGATGTCGCAGTCCTCGCAGTAGACGCCGCCCATACCGGCGAGCTGCGGGGAGGTCGCGGCCCACACCTGCGTCGCCGCACCTTGCTCGGGCGTCTTGAACCCCGCCAGGTCGAGCGCGTTGCCCTCGGCGTCCCGCCAGCCGCGTTCGATCTGCTCGGCGATCGGGATGTGGCGCTGGAGCGGGGTGAGGATGGCGCCGGGGTGGAGGGAGAAGGCGCGGACGCCCGCGTCGCGGCCGAGCCTGTCGAGGTGGACGGCGAACAGGACGTTGGCCGTCTTGGCCTGGCCGTACGCCTCCCACTTGTCGTAGCCGCGCTCCCAGTGGAGGTCGTCCCAGCGGACGTCGGAGAAGTGGTGGCCGCGGGAGGAGACGGAGACGACGCGTGCGCCGCCGGGCGCGATGGCCGGCCACAGCCGGTTGACGAGGGCGAAGTGGCCGAGGTGGTTCGTCGCGAACTGGGCCTCCCAGCCGGGGCCGACCCGGGTCTCGGGGCAGGCCATGATCCCGGCGTTGTCGATCACGAGGTCGAGGGGGCGCCCGGAGGCGAGGAAGCGCTCGGCGAAGGCGCGCACGCTGTCCAGGTCGCCGAGGTCGAGCGCGTCCACCTCGACGCCCTCGACACCGGCCAGCGCCTCCCGGGCGTGCTCCGGACGACGCGCGGGCACGACAACCCGCGCGCCCGCCTCGACGAGGGCACGGGTCGTCTCCAGGCCGAGCCCCGAGTAACCGCCCGTGACGAGCGCGAGCTTCCCGGAGAGATCGATGCCCGCGAGGACGTCGTCGGCGGTGCTACGGGCATCGAAGCCCGAGCCGATCTTGTGCTGTGCGGTGGTCATGGACAGCACGCTACGAATTGGAGTGCGCTTGAAGTCAACCCTCACCGCCGTCACCCCAACCCCCACCCCACCCTCAGCCCGCCGGCAGCCGACGCTCCCGCGCCCACCCCAGCACCTCCTCCGCCGACCACGTGGTGACCACCCGCTCCGCGGGCACCCCGCACTCCTCCGCGCGGGCGCAGCCGAGGATCTGCCAGTCCAGCTGGCCGGGGGCGTGGGCGTCCGTGTCGATCGTGAAGAGGGTGCCCGCCGCCACCGCCTGCCGTAGGAGTCGGCGTGGTGGGTCCAGGCGTTCCGGGCGGCTGTTGATCTCCACCGCCGTGCCCGTCTCCGCGCACGCAGCGAACACCGCCTCCGCGTCGAACTCCGACTCCGGACGTGCCCGGCCCCCGCCCCGCTCGCCCCGCCCGCCTCCGCCACCCCTGGGCTCCCGCCCGACCAGCAGCCGCCCCGTGCAGTGACCGAGCACGTCCGAGTGCGGATCGCGTACGGCGGCCACCATCCGCCGGGTCATCGCGCGGGCGTCCATGCGCAGCTTGGAGTGGACGGACACCACCACGACGTCCAGCAGGGCCAACAGGTCCGGGTCCTGGTCCAGGGAGCCGTCGTCGAGGATGTCGCACTCGATGCCGGTGAGCAGCCGGAACGGTGCCCAGGCCGCGTTCAGCTCCTCGACCACCGCCAGCTGCTCGCGCAGTCGTTCCGCCGACAGGCCACGCGCCACCGTCAGGCGCGGTGAGTGGTCCGTGAGCACCGCCCACTCGTGGCCGAGCCGGGCCGCCGTGCGGCCCATCTCCTCGATCGGGCTGCCGCCGTCCGACCAGTCGGAGTGCAGATGACAGTCCCCGCGCAGGAGCGCCCGCAGGCGTTCCCCGGCCCCGGGCGACGGGGCCACGCCCTGTTCGCCTTCCAGTTTCTCCAGGTAGGCGGGCACCTGCCCGGCCAGCGCCTCGCGCACCACCTGTGCCGTCTTCGGGCCGATGCCCTTGAGCGACTCCAGCCTGCCGGTCGCCGCCCGCTGCCGGATCTCCTCCGGGGGCAGCTCCGCCAGCACGTCGATCGCGGTACGGAACGCCCGTACGCGATAGGTGGGAGCCAGCGAGCGCTCCAGCAGGAAGGCGATCCGGTCCAGGGCCTCGACCGGACCCAGCGATCTCGGCGTCGGTATCGGTGGCGGTGGGGGCTTCGAGGGCGGCATCGGCAATCTCACCTCCGCCCCCAGCGTCGCGCGCGTTCGGCCGGCGCGCACCACGGCGGGGGACGGAGGCGGCTCTCCTGGGGCTGCCCTGTGGCCGGTACATGATGGCCGGATTCGCTCTACGCTCTATCCATGACCGAAATCGGGAGCCCTTACATCGCTCACCCCCGGATCATGGTGCTCGGGGTGCAGCCGGGCGTGCCGCCGTTCCGCATCATCGAGATCGACGGGGAGGTGGTCGGTGCCGCGCGGGCGCTCACCGATGTCCTGGTGGTCGCCGCCGCGGCCGGCATCACCGTCCACGATCTCGACGATCCGGACGTGATCCGCTGGGTCGGCGGCGACAAACTCACCTGGACGAGATAGCGACCGGGCAGCGACGGGAGGCGTAGCTCTCCACGGTTCTCTACGAATCTCTACGCCCGTTTCTTCGGCGCGTGCACCGCGCGGCTGATCCGGCGGCCCAGGAACAGGTAACCGATCAGCGCGCCCGTCGTGTTGAGGATGACGTCGTCGATGTCGAAGGCACGCCCGGTGATCAGCGTGCCCTGCGCCAGCTCGACCATCAGCATCACGGTCGCGGTCAGGAACAGCACCCGCAGGACCCCCCGCGCCTTGGGCAGGATGACGGGCACCAGCAGGCCGAACGGCACGCCCAGCAGCACGTTCCCGCCGATCTGCCGGGCCGCGTCCCGCATTTCGGGCTGGTCGAGATAGGCGCGCAGCGAGCGGCCCGGGTGCAGGTTGGTGTGGGTCAGCGCCACGGACGCCGGGGACGGCTCAAGGGTCAGCCGGGCCAGGATCACGGCGAACGCCACCATGAACACGAAGGCGCACAGCACCGTCAGCAGCCGGGCCAGGAAGACGAACGGCCGGCGCTTCGGCGCAGCCGCCTTCTCGGGTGCCGGTTTCGGGGATGCCTTCGGCGCGGTCCTCGGCGCGGTCTTCGAGGGCTTCGCGGCCTTCCTGCTCCTCAACGAGAACTTGGGCCGAGACTTGGCCGCGGGTTTCGACGCCTGCTTCGAGGCCGGCTTCGACGCCGGTTTCGACTGCGACTTGGGCGTGGACTCCTGCGGGCTCTTGGGCGGCTTGCTCTCGGCCTTCGCGGGGCGCAGGCGCAGCGCGGCGAGGGAGCGCGGAGCTGTTCGGGCCATCAATGTCCTCCGGTCTTCAACTGACCCCCGTGCAACGGCGGTTACCCCCGAACAGGGCGAGGATTCCGCTCCGAACGGCTTTCCCTCAGCTGCCGTAGGTGACGGTCACCTTGGTGAAGCCGAGGGAGCCGAGCAGGCCCTTGAGCATGCCCGTGGTGTTCTGCTCGGCGCGAGCGGTCAGACCGCTCTCCTTCGCCGCGTCGCCGATGTGCCGGGCCGCCAGCTTCTGGACGGCCTGTTCGTCGTTCGGATTGTCGGAGAAGAGATCGGTGATCCGGTCGAACAGTCCGCGCTGCTTCGAGACCGCGTACGAGCGGTCGGGGTTCAGCGCGGGCTTGCCCAGTGCCGCGTGCGGCAGCCGGAGCGTCGCGGCCGTACGGTCCTCGTTGACCGTCACGTCGCTCTTCGCGACCTTGCCGAGATCGACATAGGCGTCGACCGTGCCCGCACCCACATAGAGGACGCGGGTGCCCTTGATGGCGTCGGGCAGGTACTTCGTGTCCTTCTCCAGGTCGACCACGACCTGGAAGTTGCCGGACGCCGCGTCGTAGCGGCTCATGTCCTGGATGGACTCGAGGAGCGCGGGTCCGGAGCGGTCCTTCGTCTCCTCGCCGAAGATGTCCCCCAGCCCAGGAAGCACCGCGAGCCGGAGCCCGGCCAGCAGCAGCACGAACACCAGCACCACGGCACTCAGTACTTTGGCCCACACCGGCATACGTCGCACGGCCTTGATGGACGTCGTCATGGCGACGGACCCCTTTCTTCCTGCGTACTGAACCGAATGCCCGCCAAATGCCACGGCAGACCGCTCTGTTGATGGATCGGGACAATTGCGTGGGGGCCTACCGGAGCGCGCGGTCGCCCGACGGGCGCGACCACCACACACCCTCCCCGTGTGTGAGCCCCGGCAACCGCAGTTCGGCCTCGCGTACTCGCCGCGCCGCCAGCGCACCGGTGAGCTGCCAGCCGGCCCCGCCGTCCGTGCTCCCGCCCGCCCTGGTCGGCCCGAACTCCGCGCCGAGGGACGCCAGCAGACCGGTCACCGGCGCCAGCGCGCTCGCCGGGATCTCCAACTCGAAGGCGTGGTACGGCTCGTACACCCGCGTCCCGGCCCGCTCCAGCGCCCGGCGCAGCACGACCGGCGTGAGCGCCCGGAAGTCCGCGGCCGTGCTGAGCGGCCCGACGAACCCGGAACGCACGAGCACGACCCGGCAGTCCGTGACCGGCCACTCGCAGGGTCCGGCCAGCAGGCTCGCGTGCACCGTGTCCTCGATCGCCTGGTGGAACGCCCGGGGCAGCGCGCCGAGTTCGGTCTCGTACGTGAACACCGTGCCCGAGTCGATCGGTCCCGGTTCGACCCGCAGCCCGACGGTCGCGTAGCAGCGGGCGCGGTCGAGCCACGGGTACTCCTCGTACGCCTCACCGGTGCCCGCGGGTCGCTCCAGGTACCGGACGCGGCTGGGCTCGAACTCGGCGTCGATGCCGAAGTCCTGGGCGAGGGTGGCGGCGACGACCTCCTTCTGCACCTCGCCGTAGAGGAGCAGGGCCGTGCTGCCGTCGGCCGCCGGACGGGCGTGGGTCAGCGGGTCCTGGTCGGAGAGGGCGAGGAGCGCTGCGCGCAGCCGTGCCGACTGCTCCGGGCGGCGGGCCCGGACCAGGGTCTCCAGTGACGGGGGCGCGAACTGCGGGGCGCGGTCGGTGAGTTCGCCGAGGCGGTCGCCGCCCCGGACGGTGGGGAGACCGGTCAGGGCGGCGATGTTCCCGGCGGTGAGCGGGCCCCGGCGGCCGATCACTTCGAGGCCGGTGACCCGGCCGGGGACCTCGGTGGTCCGCCCGTCGGCGCCGCGCCGCAGGAACGTCAGTCGCTGACGTTCCGTCACCTCACCCTCGTACAGCCGGAGATACGCCGTACGCCCGCCGTCCGGAGCCGGACGGACGGCGAACACCGTGCCGCGCGGGGGTACTTCGGTGGCGGTCGGGTCGGGGCGGGGGATCAGCCGGGTCAGGGCCTCGACGAGTTCGGGGACGCCCTGGCCGCCCAGCGCGGAGCCGAAGAGGAGCGGGTGGAGCGAGCCGTCGGCGGTACGGGCGGCCAGGGCCTTCGCCAGCTCGTCCGGAGTCGGCGCGGGGCCGTCGACGACGGCCGCGAGGATGCCGGGATCGACCTCGGCGACGGCTTCCGCCGTGGCCGGCGCAGTCAGCGGGCGGGGCCGGGTGCGGGCGGCCGGGGTGCCGACGGCGGTCACGTCGGTGAGCGGGACGATGTGCGGGGTGAGTCGGCGGCGGATGTCCGTGAGGAGGGCCTCGGAGCGGGCGCCCGCGCGGTCGATCTTGTTGACGAAGACCAGCGTGGGCAGCCGGAGCCGTCGCAGCGTCCGCATCAGCACGCGGGTCTGCGCCTGGACGCCCTCCACGGCCGACAGCAGCAGCACGGCGCCGTCCAGGACCTCCAGGGCCCGCTCGACCTCGGCGATGAAGTCGGAGTGGCCAGGTGTGTCGATGAGATTGATCTGCGTGTCACCGGCCGTGAACGCGGCGACAGCCGAGCGAATGGTGATCCCGCGCTGCCGCTCGATCACGCCGTCGTCCGTACGGGTGTCCCCGCCGTCGACGCTGCCGAGCCGGCCGATCGCGCCCGCGTCGAACAGCAGCCGCTCGGTGAGACTGGTCTTACCGGCGTCGACGTGGGCCAGGATCCCGATGTTCAGGGTGGGCCGGGAAGACAAGGAGTGCATGGGTGGGCGAGTCCTCAAGAACTGTGGTCCGGCATGGGCGGCGGAGAGTTCCGAGGAAACGGCGCATTCCGGGCTCCTGAGGTCGGGTCGACTAGGCAGCGGCCATCATGCCGCGGCCCCGCCGCCCGACCGCAACCGGATTTCCGGGCCCCGAGCCCTTCTCCCGGCCCCGCCGACCGGCATTGCCGACCGCGACCGGTTCGTCACGCCACGACCGGCTTTCCGGCCCGCGACCGCTTCTCCGGGCCGCAACTTGTTTTCCGGGGCTGCGACGGCTTGTCCCGGCCGCGACCGGCTCTCCGGGCCGCCAGCGAACTACCCAGCCGCGCGCGGCTCCCCTGCCACGCACAGTTCCCCCTGCCACGACCGATTCGCCCCCGCCGCCACCGACCGTCCGGGCCCACCCGGATTTCCCGGCCGACCGTGACGGCGGACCGGCCCGTAACATGGGCGTCGGCCAGGGGGAATGATCATGCTAGGAGCAGATCGTGCGAGACATCGCCGTGTTCAGCGGTAGTGCCCACCCCGAGTTGGCGGTCGAGGTCTGTGAGCATCTGGGGGTGCCGCTGCGGCCCATCCGGGTCAGTCGGTTCGCCAATGACTGTCTTGAGGTGCAGCTCCAGGCCAACTGCCGTGAGCGGGACGTCTTTCTCGTTCAGCCGCTGGTCACCCCGGTCCAGGAGCATCTCGTCGAGCTGCTGATGATGTGCGACGCGGCGCGCGGGGCCTCGGCCGGGCGGATCTCCGTCGTCATGCCGCACTACGCCTACGCCCGCTCCGACAAGAAGGACATGCCCCGGATCTCGCTCGGCGGCCGGCTGGTCGCCGATCTGCTGGTCGCCGCCGGGGCGAGCCGGGTGCTCGCGATGACCCTGCACTCCCCGCAGGTCCACGGCTTCTTCTCGGTCCCGGTCGACCACCTGCACGCCCTGCGCGAACTCGCCGCACACTTCCGCCGGTACGACCTGTCCCGTACGACGGTCGTCTCGCCCGACCTCGGCAACGCCAAGGAGGCCGCGCACTTCGCCCGGCTGATCGGCGCCGAGGTGGCCGCCGGGGCCAAGCAGCGGTTCGCGGACGACCGGGTGCGCATCAGCTCCGTGATCGGGAAGGTCGCCGGACGGGATGTGATTGTGTTGGACGACGAGATCGCCAAGGGCAGTACGGTCCTCGAACTCCTGGAGCGGCTCAGGGAGTTGGGGCCGCGGTCGATCCGGGTCGCCTGTACCCACGGACTGTTCGCGGCGGGTGCGCTGAAACGGCTGAGCGAGCAGCCCGACGTACTGGAGATCGTGTGCACCAACACCGTGCCGATCCCGGAGGGCGAGCGCACCGAGAAACTGAAGGTGCTGTCCATTGCCCCGGCGCTCGCCGAGGCCGTACGGCGCATCCACAACGGCGAGTCGGTGAGCGCCCTGTTCGACGCACCGGGGACCTGACGGGCGCGGCGCCGGGCGGGTGCGGCCCGGTCAGCCGGTGGCCCGCGCGGTCATAAGGTGCCGCCGGACGTGCCCGGCGTACCGGAGGCGGCCTCGGGCAGCTCCAGGTCCGTCTCCAGGGCCAGGTCCAGTGACGCGACCGGCGGCAGCACCTTGGCCAGACCGGTGACCTTGAGGACGCGCAGGGTGAGCGGGTGCGCGCAGACCAGGTGGAGCCGGCCGCCGTGGGCGTGCACCCGGTGGCGGGCCCGGTACAGCAGGCGCAGGCCCGAGCAGTCGAAGAACTCGACACCCGTCAGGTCGATCACGACCAGCGCGTCCGGACGCCCGGTCGCCTCGTCCAGATGCGGGATGATCTCGACGGCCGCGGCGATGTCGATCTCGCCGTGGAACTCCAGCACCGTGTGGCCCCGGTCCTCGTGCACACGCAGGTGCCGGGTGGGCGGTGCAGGATCCTGCTGCACGATGACATCGCCTCCAACCGGCTGCTGGGGTGACGGGACCCGCAGCTGAGCACAACTGAGTTCCCCGCCCTGCAAGTTACCCCCGATGGAGTGAATTTGAGCATGTTCGATTGACATATGTCTTTGAAATCGCTGCGTATTTCGTACGGCTCTCCCCGCGAACCGCCCGCCGGGCCTACGACAGCGCGTGCCAGGCCTTGGACAGCGACTGCCGGAGCTGGTCCGCCTGATGCGAGGTGAGGTCGCGGATCATCCGTTCCTCCAGCTCCCGCACAGGCTCGGCGAAGCGGTCGAGCAGCTCGCGGCCGGCGTCTGTCAGCAGGATCAGCAGCTCCCGGCGATTGCGCGGATTGCGCTCCCGGCGGACCAGCCCGCGGTTCTCCAGGGACCGTACGAGATCCGCGATGGACTGTGCGGTGACGAAGGAGTCCCGAGCCAGCTGGGCCGCCGAGAGGCCGTCGTGTCGCTCCAGAACGGTGAGCGAGGTGTACTGGAGTGCGGTGATTCCGGCCGGTCTGACCAGCTCGTCCAGATGCGAGCGGACTACCAGCTCCACCTGCTTGACCATGTAGAGCAGTGACGGGGGTGCCTTGGTGCTGACCATGGATTCAGATTAGAGCATTGACAGGAAACCTGTCTGTAATCAGACTGCGGACCAACAGGAATCCTGTTGATTGACATCTTGGCGACGATGCTGAGGAGCGGTGATGACCACCTTCGAGATCGAACCCGGGCGACTGTTCGTCGGAGGGCAGTGGCACGAGGCGGCGGACGGAGCGCGGACCGAGGTGGTCGACCCGTCCCGGGGCACGGTCCTCACGACGGTCGCCGAGGCGTCGGCGGCGGACGTGGACGCGGCCGTACGGGCGGCCCGCGAGGCCTTCGACAGCGGCCCGTGGGCCAGGACGACGGGCCGCGAACGAGGCCGGATCCTGAACCGGGTCGCCCAGCTGATCCGCGAGAACGCGGACGACATCGCGCGGCTGGAGAGCCTCGACGTGGGCAAGCCGATCAGCCTGTGCCACGCGGTCGACGTGACGAACGCGGCCAACGACTACGAGTACTTCGCCGCCCTCGCCTACTCCCTGGACGGCGCGACCCGCGAGACCGGACACAACGCCCTCGCCTACACCAAGCGTGAGGCCGTCGGCGTGGTCGCCGCGATCACGCCCTTCAACTTCCCGCTGATCCTGGCCGGTTCGAAGCTCGGCCCGGCACTGGCGGCGGGCAACACGGTGGTGCACAAGCCCGCCGACGAGACCCCGCTCAGCGCCCTCTACATGGCGAAGCTGCTCCAGGAGGCGGGCGTCCCGGACGGCGTCGTCAACGTAGTGACGGGCACAGGCCCGGTGGCGGGCGAGGCGCTCCTGCGCCACCCCGGCGTCGACAAGATCGCCTTCACCGGCTCCACCACCATCGGCCGCCATGTCGCGAGCGCGGCGGGCGAGGCCCTGAAGCCGGTCACCATGGAACTGGGCGGCAACGCGGCCCACATCGTCTTCGAGGACGCCGACGTCGAGAAGGCGGTCGGCGCGGTCATCAAGGGCTTCGTCTTCAACACCGGCCAGTTCTGCATGGGCGGACCGCGCCTGCTGGTCGCCCGCCCGGTCTACGAGACCCTGCTCGGCATCCTCGCCGACGCGGTGCCCGGCGTCCCGGTCGGCGACCCGAGGCAGCCGGAGACCGTGGTCGGCCCGATGGCGGGCGAGAAGCACCTGCGCAAGGTCGAGGAGTACGTGGCGCTGGCCCGCAAGGAGGGCGCCCGGATCGTCTGCGGCGGTGAGCGGCTCGACCTGGACGGCGGCTACTACTACAAGCCGACCGTGATCGCGGACCTCGCGAACGACTCCCGGGTCGTCCAGGAGGAGATCTTCGGCCCGGTCCTCACCGTCCAGCCCTTCGACTCCGAGGACGAGGCGGTCCAGCTCGCCAACTCCACGCCGTACGGCCTGGCTTCGGGCGTCCAGACCACCAACCTGGCCCGCGCCCACCGGGTCGCGAACCGGCTCCAGGCGGGCATCGTGTGGATCAACGACTGGGCGATGCTCGACCCCGCGATCCCCTTCGGCGGCGTCAAGGACTCGGGCTTCGGCCGCGAGTACGGTCCCGAGGCGCTGGCCGCGTACACCAGGGTCAAGTCGGTCGTCGTCTCGCTCGACTGAGCGCGCACGGCGCACCCGCGAACTCGAAGTCCCCCCAACTCGTACACCCCGTAAGGGAGTTCAGCATGCCCATCACCACCCGCGCCGCGGTCGTCGAGTCCGGCGGTGCGCCCTTCACCCTCTCCGACGTCGAACTGGCCGAGCCCGCGCCCACGGAGGCGCTCGTACGGCTGGTCGCGACCGGCCTGTGTCACACGGACCTCGGCGTGGCGAGCGGCGGACTGCCCTTCCCGCTGCCGGGAGTCCTGGGCCACGAGGGCGCGGGCGTGGTAGAGGCGGTCGGCTCCGCGGTGACCGGCATCGAGCCCGGCGACCACGTCGTCCTGTCCTTCACCTCCTGCGGCGACTGCCACAACTGCCGTGCCGGACACCCCTCGTACTGCGCGACCTGGCTGCCGCTGAACCTCCTCGGCGGCCGGCGGGCCGACGGCTCGGCCACGATCAGCCGCGACGGTACGGAGCTGGGCGGCCACTTCTTCGGCCAGTCCTCGTTCGCCGAGCGGGCGTTGGTCGATCAGCGGAGCCTGGTGAAGGTCGACGCGGAGGTGCCGCTGGAGTCGATCGCGCCGCTGGGCTGCGGAGTCCAGACGGGCGTGGGCGCGGTCTGGAACGTCCTGAAGCCGGAACTGGGCAGTACGGTCCTGGTCCTGGGCGCCGGGGCGGTGGGCCTCTCGGCGGTGATGGCGGCGGCGCTGACGCCTGCGACGAGGATCATCGCCGTGGACCGGGTGGGCGAACGCCTGTCTCTGGCACGGGATTTGGGGGCGACCGATGTCGTCAACGCGGGGGAGTCGGACCTCGGGGAGGCGGTGGCGCGTCTCACCGGCGGCCGGGGGGCCGACGGCATCGTCGAGACCACGGGCAATGTGGGTGTGCTGCGGCAGGGGGTCGACGCGTTGGCGCAGCGGGGCACGTTGGTGGTGGTGGGGGCGCCGCCGTTCGGTACGGAGGTCGCGCTGGATGTCAACGGGATGCTGGGTGGCAAGCGGGTGGTGGGCCTGACGCTGGGGGACGTCGAGACGCAGACGTTCATCCCGGCGCTGGTGGAACTGGTGAAGGCGGGGCGGCTGCCGCTGGACCGGCTGATCAGTACGTACCCGTTCGGTGACATCGATCAGGCGGTACGGGACATGGGAGCGGGCAAGACGATCAAGCCGGTACTGACCTTCGGCTGACCGCAGCCGTACCCGTTCCCATCCCTGGGGGCTGCGCCCCCAGCCCCCCTTTGTCCTCAAACGCCGGACGGGCGGGATATTTCAGCCCGTCCGGCGGTTGAGGACGAGCGGGGTCGGCGGGAGGCGGGGGTTCGGGGGCGG
>NZ_PJME01000005.1 GCF_002954775.1 Streptomyces geranii | reverse complement strand
CGTCCTCAAACGCCGGACGGGCTGGTAGTGCCGGCCGGCGCTTGGTTTTTCAGCCCGTCCGGCGTTTGAGGACGAAGGGGGGTCTGGGGGCGCAGCCCCCAGGGATGGGAACGGGTAGGGGCGGCGGGGGCGAAAAAAGTCCCGGCGCCCCCGAACGCACCACACCACAACACCACCACCACACACCAGACCCCCAAGGAGCCCCACCCCATGCACCTCGACCACTCCCACCCCCACCCCGGCACAGCCGTGAGCGCCGACGCGCACCGCCCCGACGGCACCCGCCGTGCCCTGCGCATCGGCCTCGGCGGCCCCGTCGGCTCCGGCAAGACCGCCACCGTCGCAGCCCTCTGCCGAGCCCTCCGCGAAGAGCTGTCCCTCGCCGTCGTCACGAACGACATCTACACCCGCGAGGACGCCGAGTTCCTGCTCAGGGAAGCCGTGCTGCCGCCCGAGCGGATCACCGCAGTCGAGACCGGCGCCTGCCCCCACACCGCCATCCGCGACGACATCTCCGCCAACCTCGAAGCCGTCGAGGACCTGGAGGACGAGGTCGGCCCCCTCGACCTCATCCTCGTCGAGTCCGGCGGCGACAACCTCACCGCCACCTTCTCCAAGGGCCTGGTCGACGCGCAGATCTTCGTCATCGACGTGGCCGGCGGCGACGACATCCCCCGCAAGGGCGGCCCCGGCGTCACCACCGCCGACCTGCTCGTCGTCAACAAGACCGACCTCGCCCCGTACGTCGGCTCCGACCTCGGCCGGATGGCAGCCGACGCCAAGGCGGCCCGCGGCGAGATGCCCGTCGTCTTCCAGTCGCTGCGCGGCGGGACCGGCGTCGCGGACGTCGCCCTCTGGGTGCGCGCACAGCTCGCGACGTGGACGGCATGACGACCGCCGGCGTACGCGCCACCGCACGCATCGCCGCCCGGGCGGACGGACGAGGCGGTACCGCCCTGCCGGTGCTCGAAGGCGACGGCCCGCTCGCCCTGCGCCGGATCCGTGCGCACGGCGACGAGGCCCGCGTCATGCTGGTCGGCGCCATGAGCGGCCCCCTCGGCGGCGACCGCTTCACCGTCGAGGCGGAGGTCGGGGAAGGCGCCCGACTGCACCTCGCGTCCGCCGCTGCCACCATCGCCCTGCCGGGACAGGCGAAGGGCGAGGCCCGCTACGACGTACGCCTCTCCGTCGCCGACGGAGGCGAACTGCACTGGCTGCCCGAGCAGTTGATCTGCGCGAAGGGCAGCGAGCTGTACGTCGGCACCCGCGTCGACCTCGCCCCCGGCGCCCGGCTCGTGTTCCGCGAGGAGCAGGTGCTCGGGCGTTCCGGCGAGGAACCCGGACGCCTCGGCAGCCGTCTCACGGTGCGGGTCGGCGGACGCGTCGTCCTGGACCAGGAGCTGTCCTGCGGCCCCGGCGCCCCGGGCGGCTGGGACGGGCCCGCCGTACTGGCGGGACATCGCGCCCTGGGGCAACTCGTCGTCGTACGACCGGAGTTCGTGACCGCGCCGGTCGAGCCCCGGATGCTGGGGGAGGAGGCCGCGCTCATGCCGCTCGCGGGCCCGGCGGCCCTGGTGACCGCACTCGCCCCCGACGCACTGCGCCTGCGCCGGGTGCTGGACGAGGCACTGACGGCGCTAACGGCACTGGACTGACCCGCTGCCCCCACCCTCCGCTGAGCGGAACACCCCTCACCGTTTATCGGATTGGCAAAGAACCCCGTCCGCCCCTGTTCACAGGTCCCGCACAGCCGAGAGGATCGGTCCCCGTCACGACCGAAAGCAACTACGTACGGGGAGGGCCCACTTGAGAGCCACGAGACCGACGAAGCGAGCCGCCGCGCTCGGGTCCGCCGGAGCGCTCATCACGGCGACCCTGATAGCGGGCGCCGTCAGCGCGCCCGCGGCCAGTGCGGACGCCCGCCACGGCCAGGACCGTGAGACGCGCGGTGCGGCCGTCGCCGCCGCGAAGGCCGCCAAGGCCGGTATCGACTGGCAGGACTGTCCGGCCGACTGGGGGCTGGAGAAGCCGATCCAGTGCGGTTGGGTCACGGTGCCGCTCGACTACGCGAAGCCGTACGGCAAGCAGATCAAGCTCGCCGTCGACCGCATCGGCAACACCGGGACGAAGAGCGAGCGGCAGGGTGCGCTCGTCTACAACCCCGGCGGTCCCGGCGGGTCCGGGCTGCGCTTCCCGCGCCGGGTCACGACCAAGAACCCGCTGTGGGTCAACGTCTCGAAGGCGTACGACTTCGTGGGCTTCGACCCGCGCGGAGTCGGCCACTCGGCGCCCATCTCCTGTGCCGACCCGCAGGAGTTCGTGAAGGCACCCAAGCCGGACCCGGTACCGGACTCGGAGGCGGACAAGCGCGCCCAGCGCAAGTCGGCCCGTGAGTACGCCGAGGGCTGCTACGAGCGCAGCGGCGAGATGCTGCCGCACATGACCACCCCGAACACCGTGCGCGACCTGGACGTCATCCGGGCCGCGCTGGGGGAGAAGAAGCTCAACTTCCTCGGTGTCTCGTACGGGACGTACATCGCGGCCGTCTACGGCACGCTGTACCCGAACCACGTCCGCCGCATGATCGCCGACAGCGTGGTCAACCCCTCGCGGGAGAAGATCTGGTACGAGGCCAACCTCGACCAGGACGTCGCCTTCGAGATGCGCTGGAACGACTGGCAGGACTGGGTCGCCAAGAACGACGCCGTCTTCCACCTGGGCACCACACGCGCCCAAGTACAGGCGAAGTGGCTGGAGTTGCGGGCCACCGCGAAGAAGAACCCGATCGGCGGGCTCGTCGGACCTGCCGAACTGATCGGCTTCTTCCAGGGCGCCCCGTACTACGACTCGTCGTGGATCCCGGTCGCCACCGTGTTCAGCAAGTACTTCGCGGGCGACACCCAGGCGCTCGTCGACGCGGCGGCCCCCGACCTCACGGACACCGCGGGCAACGCGGCCTCCGAGAACGGCAACGCCGTCTACACGGCCGTCGAGTGCACCGACGCCAAGTGGCCCACCAGCTGGAAGAAGTGGGACCGCGACAACACCCGGCTGCACAAGGACTACCCGTTCCTCACCTGGGCCAACGCCTGGATGAACCTGCCGTGCGCGACCTGGCCGGTCAAGCAGCAGACCCCGGTGAACGTGAAGTCCGGCAAGGGCCTGCCGCCGGTGCTGATCGTCCAGGCGACGCGGGACGCCGCCACCCCGTACGCGGGCGGTGTCGAACTGCACAAGCGCTTCAAGGGCTCCCGCCTGATCACCGAGAAGGACGCGGGCTCCCACGGCGTGACCGGACTGGTCAACCCGTGCATCAACGAGCGGGTGGAGGCCTACCTGCTCACCGGCAAGGTGGACAAGGCGGACGTGACCTGCGCCGCCCACGCCACCCCGAAGCCGTAGCGGCAGCAGCCGTAAGAGCCGGTCCTCGTACGAGGTGAGGGGCGGCCGGAGACACCTCCGGCCGCCCCTTCCCGTTGCGTCGGACCTCGCCTGTCACTTCGACCAGGCGTCCTCCGCCGTGTAGTCGAAGAGGTCGCCGTACGTCTCGTACATCCTCGGGTAAGCCTCCCGCCAGTCCCGTCCGGCCAGTCGGCCCTCGATCCAGGCGACCGTCTCCGGCAGGCTCTGCGCGTATCCGGCGACGGGCCGGTAGCCCAACTCCCGTTCCGCCGCCGACATGTCGCACACCACCGGCACCGGAACCGACCACGGGGTGTCGCCCACGGTGGGCGCCGGGGGCGGGCCGTCCACCAGGACGTTCTCCACCTCGACCCCCATCACGGCGTCGACGGCCCCGGCGATCTCGGCCACCGTCGGCGCCTCGGGATCGACGGCGTTGAGTACCCGGGCACCCGGACGCGCGGCGGCCAGCCGGATCAGCTCGGCGATGTTGTGGACCCCCGCCGGATGGAACCGGCTCGCGCCGCCGTAGGAGAGGACGCGCCGGCGGCGGCCGTCCAGGTTGCGCTTCACGAAGTACAGCTCGCGCGGGCTGCGGCAGTACGGCCCGTGGATCGCGCCCGCCCGCAGCAGCGTGGCCGGCAACTCGTCGGCCGCCGCGAGGAGTTCGTGTTCGAGGCCCGCCTTGCGGGTGCTGTACGAGGCCTCGCCCGGGCGGACCGTGCGCTGCTCCTCCGTGATGGGCACGGGGAACACGGGGAAGCCGTCGGGCTCCTCCTGCGTGTCGAAGTTCCGGCCCTTGTCGTCCTCGTACACGGACAGACTGGAGATCACCACCGCCGACCCGACCCGGCCGGCCAGAGCGGTCAACTGCCGTGCCTGCTCGGGCCCGTAGGCCACCATGTCCACGAGGACGTCGCAGCCGTCGCCCACGACCGCCGCCAGCGCCGCGTCGTCGGCCCGGTCGGCGGCGGCGACCCGCACCTCCGCCGGCCAGCTCCCGTCCCGTCCGCCGCCCCGCGAGACGGCGGTCACCTCCCAGCCGTCCCGGGCGAGCGCCCCCACGGCCACGCGCCCGATCTGTCCCGCCGCTCCGATCACCACAGCTCGTCTCATGCGGCGACCGTAGCCGCTGTTCGCGACGGGAGCGGCCCGGATTAGCCACCAGCAGAGCGCGCGGCCTCGGGAGAGGGTGCCGAGGGGCTCAACTCAGCGGCATGCGCGGGAACTTGCGGCCCCGCTGCTCCTTCTCCGCCTTCTTCTCGGCGGCCTTCCGCTCGGCCTCCTCCTTCTTGGCGACGGCCGCGTACTGGTCGACGTACTCCTGCTCGGAGAGCGTGAGGATGGCGTACATGATCTCGTCGGTGATGGCCCGCAGCACCGCCTTCTCGTCCTCCATCCCCTCGTAGCGGGAGAAGTCGAGCGGCTTGCCGAAGCGGATCACCACGGGGTGGAGGTTCGGGATCACCTTGCCGGGCGGCTGTGCCTCGAAGGTGCCGATCATCGCGCACGGAATGACGGGCACCTTTGCCCGCAAGGCCATGACGGCGACGCCCACCTTGCCCTTGTAGAGCCGCCCGTCGTGCGAACGGGTGCCCTCCGGGTAGATGCCGAGCAGTTCGTCCTTGCTCAGCACTCCGAGGCCCTCGCGGATCGCCGCCTGTCCGGCCTCCTTGCCGGAGCGGTCCACCGGGATCTGTCCTGCGCTGCGGAAGAAGGAGGCGGTCAGCCGCCCCTTGATGCCGGGGCCCGTGAAGTACTCGGCCTTCGCGAGGAAGGTGATGCGCCGTTTGAGGACCGCGGGCATCAGGAAGTGGTCCGAGAAGGACAGGTGGTTGCCCGCCACGATGGCGGCGCCCGACGCCGGTACGTGTTCGAGTCCCTCGATCCGCGGCCGGAACACCACTCGCAGCAACGGACCGAGAAGCACATATTTGAGCACGTAGTAGAACAAGGGGGTCGCTCCTCACGCCGTCGGGATCGGCTCAACCGCCGCGTTCTAGCAGGTCAGCAGGGCTCGCATCGGGATCGCCAGTGTATGTGCAGGTTGAGCCCGCCGGAACCGGGCAAAATCGCGCCGCCGCCCTCCGGGTCACCCTCACAGCCGTACGACGATCAAGGCGGTGTCGTCGGTTGCACCACCCGGCGGCAGCAGTTCGAGCAGGACCGCATCGGCGAGTCGGCCGGGGTCCGCCGCCCGGTGCCTGCCGAGGGCGTCGGCGAGGCGGGTGAGGCCGATGTCGATGTCCTCGTGGCGCCGTTCGACCAGGCCGTCGGTGTACAGGACGAGGGTGGCGCCGTCGGTGAAGGCGGCGTCGGCCTGCGGACGGGGGACCGGGTCGGGGCGGGCGTCGAGCGGCGGGTCGGTGGCCCGGTCCAGGAACTCGACGCGGCCGTCCGGGTGGACCAGTACGGGCGGTGGGTGCCCCGCGCTGCTGTAGGTGATGGTGCGCCGGTCGAAGTCGATGAACGTCGTGACGGCGGTGGCCGATTCGGCGCCGTCGACCACATGGGCGTACCGGCCAAGGATGTCCAGGGCCTGGGCCGGGCCCTCGGCGACCCGGGAGGCGGCGCTGAGGGCGCTGCGCAGCTGGCCCATGACACCGGCCGCCGCCAGTCCGTGGCCGACCACGTCGCCCACGGACACCGCGATGCGGTTGCCGCCGACCAGGTCGACGAGGTCGTACCAGTCGCCGCAGACGTTCAGCGCGCCCACCGCGGGCCGGTAGCGCACGGCGGCCCGGTGGTCCTTCACCTGGCGGCGGGCCGGGAGCATCGCCTCCTGGAGGGCGAGGGCGACCTCGCGCTCCCTGGCGTGCGCGCTGCGCAGCCGGTCGTTGAGGTCCTGCAACTCCCGTGCGCGTGTGTACAGTTCGGCCTCCAGCACCCGGGCCCTGCTGTCCCCGTGCCCGCTGTGCCGCCCGCCCCGGGCCCGGATCAGCTCGGTGACCTCCTCGACCCGGTGCACCAGCAGCACCACCTTGCCGTCCGGGCCGAGCACCGGGGCGTTGACCGGGCTCCAGTAGCGCTCCTCCCACTCGCCGGGCCGGTCGGGGAGTTCCACGTCGTACCGCTGCAGGGCCATCGTGTCGCGTTCGCCGGTGGCCAGGACGCGGCGCAGCGAGGCCTCCAGATTGCGCATGCCGGTCGCGGTGGGGTCGTTCGGGTTGTCGGGGAAGACGTCGAACAGCCGGCGGCCGACCAGATCCTCGCGCCCCCGCCCGGTCAGCCGCAGGAACTCCTCGTTGGCGTCCGTGTACACCAGTTCGGGCGTCAGGAGTGCGACCATGCCGGGCAGGGCCTGGAACACCGCCGCGTAGTCGGTCGTCGTCGTGTCGTTCATGGTTCCCGCCTCATCACCGGAACCACATCAGTTTCCCACGCCACGTCCGGTATGCACCGGCCCGTACGTCACTCCGGCGGCCCGGTGAGCGACTGCTCGGCCCAGATGATCTTCCCCTCGGGGACGAACCGGGTGCCCCACCTCTGGGTGAACTGGGAGACCAGGAGCAGTCCGCGCCCGCCCTCGTCGGTGGTGCGCGGATGGCGCAGATGCGGTGCGGTGGCGCCGCCGTCGAAGACCTCGCAGATCAGCGCGCGGTCCCTGATCAGGCGCAGCCGGATCGGGGTGGTGGCGTGCCGGATGGCGTTGGTGACCAGCTCGCTGACGACCAGCTCCGTGGTGAAGGCCAGGTCCTCCAGCTGCCACTCGGTGAGCTGGCGGGTGGCCTCCTTGCGGGCGTCGGCGACGACCGCCGGGTCGGCGGGCAGGTCCCAGTCCGCGACCTGGTCGGCGCCGAGCAGCCGGGTGCGGGCCAGCAGCAGGGCCACGTCGTCGTTCGGGCGCGCGGGCACCAGGGCGTCGACCACGGCCCGGCAGCGGACGCCGAGCGAGGGCTCAGGCCGCTCCAGCGCCCGGCGCAGCCGCTCCCGGGCCCCGTCGTCGTGGGCGTCGTGCTTGTCCTGGGCGAGCAGACCGTCGGTGTGCAGCGCGAGTGTGCTGCCCTCCGCGAGGGCCAGCTCGACCGACTGGAAGGGCATTCCGCCGGCGCCCAGCGGCGAGCCCTGGGGGAGGTCGACGAAGGTGACCGTGCCGTCGGGCAGCACGACGGCGGGCGCGGGATGGCCCGCGGCGGCCATGGTGCACTGCCCGTCCACCGGGTCGTAGACGACGTACAGACATCCCGAGCCCACGGTCTGCGTGCTGTCGGCCGCCCCCGCGTCCGCCCCGACGCCCTCCTCGCGGGCCCCCGTCGCCACCAGGTCGTCCAGCCGGGCCAGCACCTCCTCGGGCGGCAGCTCCAGGGCCGCCAGGGTCCGTACGGCGGTCCGCAGCCGCCCCATGGCCGCCGCCGCGTCGATGCCGTGCCCGGGCACCTCGCCCACGACCAGGGCGACCCGCGCACCGGACAGCGGGACCAGGTCGTACCAGTCGCCGCCGAGGCCGGTCAGCTCGTCGGCGGGCCGGTACTCGGCGGCCACCTCCACGGCGTCCTGCTCGGGCAGCCGGTGCGGGAGGAGGCTGCGCTGCAGGACCAGGGCGGCGTTGCGCTCGCGGGTGTAGCGGCGGGCGTTGTCGACGCAGACGGCGGCGCGCGAGACGAGGTCCTCGGCCAGGCTCAGGTCGTCCTCGTCGAAGGGCTCCTGGCGGTGGCGCCGGAAGAAGGTGGTGATGCCCAGGGTGACGCCCCGCGCGCGGACGGGCACGATCATCACGCTGTGCAGCCCCAGCTCCTCGAAGGTGGCCGCCCGGCCGCCGGGGTCGCCGGTGGCCCACTCGTCGGCGAGCGGGTCGAGGCGCTGCTCGCGCCAGGGCCGGCCGGTGGTGAGGACGAGGACCGGGGGCGATCCGGCCCGGTAGTCGGCCACGTCGCCGATGCGGACGAGGGTCTCCGGGACGTCGTCGCGCACCGTCTGGTGACCGGCCCGGCGCAGCAGCACCCGGTCCGTGCTGCTCAGCGGCCCGGCGGGCAGCTCGGCGCCCCGCAGCACCGGCTCCAGCAGGTCCACGGCGACCGAGTCGGCGAAGGCCGGCACGACCACGTCGGCGAGTTCCTGCGCCGTGCGCACGATGTCCAGGCTGCGGCCGATCTGCTCGCCCGCCCGGTCGAGCAGCGCGAGCCGCTGCCGGGCCCGGTGCCGCTCGGTCACGTCGACGACGGTGTAGTAGACGCCCATCGGATGACCCCGGTCGTCCTCCAGACGGGTGAACGACAGCATGTGCGCCGTCTCCCGGTGGGGCGTGGAGCGCAGCTGCCCCACGTGCTCGTACCCGACCACCGGCCGCCCGGTCTCCAGCACTTGGCGCATCTGCGCCTCGATCGCCTCGGAGTCGAGCCCCGGCTGCACGTCCGCCAGCCTGAGCCCCAGCCGCTGCCTGGCGGGTCCGCCGCCGAACTGCTCCAGGGCGGCGTTCGACCAGACGAAACGCAGGCCCGTGTCGACGATCGCTATGCCGACCGCCGAGCGCGCGACCATCTGTTCGAGGACCGTACGGCTCATGTCCCAGCCGGGCGCCTCGGCCATCTCCGACAGCAGCACCAGCCACTGCACGGGACCCTCGGCCTCCAGCGCCGAGGTGACCCGGACCATGACCCGCACGGGCAGCCCGTCCTTGCGCCGGGCCGTCAGCAGCCCCGCCCAGCCGCCGTCCCTGCGGCACCGCTCGCCCAGCTCCGGCACCCGGGCCGCGTCCTCGGCGGACAGCAGCCCGGCCACCCGGGTGCCCACGGCCTCCGAGGGGGCGTACGCCAGCAGCCGCTGGGCGTCCCGGGTCCAGCTCGTCACCACGCCCTGGGCGTCCAGCAGTACGGGCGCGGCGTCCGCCACGTCGAACCGCTGCCGGGCGACGCGCTGCTCCTCGTATGTGCCCACGGCCGACCTCTCTGTCGCTGAGAGTGGTCTACCACCTCTGCGGCCGGTCTTCACCCGCACCGCCCGGACCCGCCGGGTCCACAGGGCGAACCCCATGGACCCGAAACGCCCGCGCGCGAGGTGCTCAGCCCTGCCCGAGGACCCTCTCCAGGGTCCCGACCGCCGACCTCAGCTCCTCCTCCGTGACCGTCAGCGGAGGGGCCAGCCGAATGGTCGAGCCGTGGGTGTCCTTGACCAGGATGCCCTCGCGCATCAGCCGCTCGCTGATCTCCCGCCCGGTCCCGATGGCCGGGTCGACATCGACGCCCGCCCACAGCCCGCGCGAGCGGAAGCCGACCACGCCCTTGCCGACCAGCCCGGTCAGCCCGTCGCGCAGGACCACGCCCAGCTCGGTCGCCCGGCGCTGGAACTCACCGGTCTCCAGCAGCTCGACCACGGCCTGCCCGACCGCCGCCGCGAGCGGGTTGCCGCCGAACGTCGAACCGTGCTCGCCGGGGCGCAGCACCCCGAGGACGTCCCGGCGCGCGACCACCGCCGACACCGGCACGATGCCGCCGCCCAGCGCCTTGCCCAGCAGCACCATGTCCGGGACGACGTCCTCGTGGTCCACCGCGAGTGTACGACCGGTGCGGCCCAGCCCCGACTGGATCTCGTCGGCGACGAACAGACAGCCCTTGCGGCGCGTCAGCTCGCGTACGCCGGTCAGATAGCCCTCGTCCGGGATCAGGACGCCCGCCTCGCCCTGGATGGGCTCCAGGAGGACCGCCGCCGTCGTCTCGTCGATCGCCTCCTCCAGGGCCGCCAGGTCGTTGTACGGCACGATCCGGAAGCCCGGCGTGAAGGGGCCGAAGCCCGCCCGGGCCGTCTCGTCCGTGGAGAAGCTGACGATCGTCGTCGTACGGCCGTGGAAGTTGTCCGCGGCCACCACGATCGTCGCCCGGCCGTCGGGGACGCCCTTGACCTCGTAGGCCCACTTGCGGGCCACCTTGATGGCGCTCTCGACCGCCTCCGCGCCGGTGTTCATCGGCAGGACCATGTCCAGGCCGGTCAGCTCGGCCAGCGACTCGGCGAACCGGGCGAGCCGGTCGTTGTGGAAGGCACGGGAGGTCAGTGTGAGGCGGTCCAGCTGGCGGTGGGCCGCCTCGATCAGCGCCGGGTGGCGGTGGCCGAAGTTGAGGGCCGAGTAGCCCGCCAGCATGTCCAGATAGCGGTGGCCCTCGACGTCCTCGACCCAGGCGCCCTCCGCGCGGGCCACGACCACGGGCAGCGGGTGGTAGTTGTGCGCGAGGACCGGCTCCTCGGCGCGGATCAGCTCCGCGGAGGTACGCGTCCCGGTGTCGGCGCCAGTGCTCGTCAGTGCGGTCATGAGCGGATCTCCTGGGTGCAGCACTTGATGCCGCCGCCGGCCTTGCGGAACTCCGACAGGTCGACGGGGACGGGAAGGTAGCCGTGGCGCGTCAGCTCGGCGGCGAGGTCGGTGGCGCCCGGGTCGATGAAGACGTGCCGGCCGTCCGAGACCGAGTTCAGCCCGAACGTCATCGCGTCCTCGCGGGAAGCCACGACCGCGTGCGGGTACAGCCGCGCCAGCACCTCACGGCTGCCCGGCGAGAACGCCTCCGGGTAGTACGCGATGTTGGTCTCGTCGAGGACGAACAGCGCCGTGTCCAGGTGGTAGAAGTACGGGTCCGTCAGCTTGAGGCCGATCACCGGCATCCCGAAGTACTCCTGCACCTCGTGATGGGCCTCCCGGCTCGTACGGAAGCCCGTGCCCGCCAGGATCCAGCGGCCGGCCGGGACCAGGTCGCCCTCGCCCTCGCACACCGACTCGGGGCGGTACACGTCGAAGCCCGCCGCCTTGAACCACGTCTCGTACGCGGTCGACTCGGGGCGCCGCTCCGGGGCGTGGAAGGAGGAGCCGAAGACCCGGCCGTCGACGACGACCGCCGAGTTCGCCGCGAACACCATGTCGGGCAGACCGGCGACCGGCTCCACGGTGTCCACGGTGTGGCCATGGGCGCGATAGGCGCTGATCAGCGAGCGCCACTGCTCCTGGGCCAGATCCACATCGACCCTGGTGTCGGGGTTCATCCAGGGGTTGATCGCGTACTGCACGGCGAAATGTCTGGGTTCACAGACGAGAAAGCGCCGGGGGCGCGGCACACGGCTGTCGGGCACAGAGGGGTTCCTCCGCTTCCTGCGGTGTCGGGTTGGGATACCACCACGGTAGGAACTCGGCCCGACGAGCGACAAGCGACAACCACTGCGTGTCCGCGCAGGAATCCTGCGTCTTTGACGGCATCGACGCAGATCCGCTGCGTCTCACGAGGTGTTGTTCGGCGCGGGGTGGGTAGCGCCCGCCTCCGGGCTTTCCGGGAGGAGGTGGGACAGCACCATGTAACTGATCGTCTTCCGGATGAACGGCTCCCTGCGGATGCGCTCAAGGACGTTCTCGAAGTGCCCCACATCCGTCGCCCGCACATGCAGCAGCGCGTCCGCGCCACCCGTCACCGTCATCGCCGCCGTGATCTCCGGATGGTTGCGCACCACCTCCGCGAGCCGCCTCGGCGGCGCCGCGCCCTCGCAGTACACCTCCACGTACGCCTCCGTGCGCCAGCCCAGCGCCGACGGCTCCACCGTCGCCGTGAACCCGGTGATCACCCCCGACTCGCGCAGCCGGTCCACCCGCCGCTTCACCGCCGTGGACGACAGCCCGATCGTCGCGCCGATCTCCGCGAAACTCGTACGGGAGTTCGCCATCAGGGCGGTGATGATCTTCCGGTCCAGCTCGTCGAATGGCGCCGGCCTGCTGTTCATCCGGGCACTGTATCCAGCGACCGCCGGGCACCGCCCCCACTGACGGCTTGCACGTCCGGCACATGTGCACGCGTACGAATTCCACCTACACTCCACGTTCATGCTGCGCGCCCTCGCCGTCGACGACGAACGCCCCTCGCTGGAGGAGCTGCTCTATCTGCTGCGCGCGGATCCACGCATCGGCACCGCCGAGGGCGCCGGTGACGCCACCGAGGCCCTGCGCCGCATCAACCGGGCCCTGCAGTCCGGGCCCGGCGGCGCCGAGGCCGTCGACGTCGTCTTCCTCGACATCCACATGCCCGGCCTCGACGGCCTCGACCTGGCCCGCCTCCTCACCGGCTTCGCCAGCCCGCCCCTCGTCGTCTTCGTCACCGCCCACGAGGACTTCGCCGTCCAGGCCTTCGACCTCAAGGCCGTGGACTACGTCCTCAAGCCCGTACGCAAGGAACGCCTCGCCGAGGCCATCCGCCGCGCCGCCGAACTCCGCGACCAGGCCGCGCCCGCCCCGGCCCTCGTCCCCGCGGCCATACCCGTGCACGAACCCGACCCCGACCACATACCCGTCGAACTCGGCGGCGTGACCCGCTTCGTCGCCGTCGACGACATCACCCACGTCGAGGCCCAGGGCGACTACGCCCGCCTCCACACCGACCGGGGCAGCCACCTCGTACGCATCCCGCTCTCCACCCTGGAGGAGCGCTGGCGCGCCCGCGGCTTCGTCCGCATCCACCGCCGCCATCTCGTCGCCCTGCGCCACATCGGCGAACTCCGCCTGGACGCGGGCAGCGTGAGCGTCCTGGTCGGCGCCGAGGAACTCCAGGTCAGCCGACGGCACGCCCGCGAACTGCGGGACCTGCTGATGCGTCGGCCCGCGAGCTGAGGGGCACCTTCCAGCCATGCCCCAGGACCCCTCCGAACGCCGGGTCGTCGTCACCGGACCGCCCCGCCGGGGCCGCCGCACCTCCGGCTACTACCGGCCGCGCACCGAGATCGACGAACAGACCACCCTCGGCCACACCTACGTCCGCTCCCTGATGCGCTCCCAACTCCGCGCCGCCTTCGCCGTGTTCGCGGTCCTCGCGCTGCTCATCGCCCCGCTCCCGCTGCTCTTCGCGGCGATGCCCGACGCCCACCATCTGGAGTGGCTGATCCTCGGCTTCGGCCTCTACGCCCCGCTCGTGCTGCTCGCCCTCTGGTACGTGCGGCGCGCGGAACGCAACGAGCGGGACTTCGTCCGACTGGTCGAGGACCGGGACCGCTGATGAACGGGAACCAGGGTCTGTGAACGAGAACTACGCCGTGCCGGCCGTCGCCCTGGTCGTCGTGGCGACGGTCTTCGTCGGCGCGTTCGGCCTGCGCATCTCCCGCACCACCTCCGACTTCTACGTCGCCTCCCGCACCGTCGGCCCCCGCCTCAACGCCGCCGCGATCAGCGGCGAATACCTCTCCGCCGCCTCCTTCCTCGGCATCGCCGGACTCGTCCTCGTCCAGGGCCCCGACATGCTCTGGTACCCGGTCGGCTACACCGCCGGCTACCTCCTCCTGCTCCTCTTCGTCGCCGCCCCGCTGCGCCGCTCCGGCGCCTACACCCTCCCCGACTTCGCCGAGGCCCGCCTCGCCTCCCAGGCCGTACGACGGCTCGCGGGGGCCTTCGTCGTCGGCGTCGGCTGGCTCTACCTCCTGCCCCAACTCCAGGGCGCGGGACTGACGTTGGCGGTGCTGACCGACGCGCCCGACTGGGCCGGCGGGGTCATCGTCGCCGTCGTCGTGGTCGCCACCGTCGCCGCCGGGGGCATGCGCAGCATCACCTTCGTGCAGGCCTTCCAGTACTGGCTGAAGCTCACCGCGCTGCTCGTCCCCGCCCTCTTCCTCGTCCTCGCCTGGCAGGGCGACGGCGCCCCACGGCACGCCTTCGACGAACCGGCCACCTTCCGCGAACAGCGCGTGGTCCGCGTCCAGGACGCCCTCGACCTCAAGCTGAAGACCCCCCTCACGGTCACCGTGACCGGCCGGGTCGACGGCCGCCCGCACAAGGACCAGATCCTCCACCTCCCCGCGGGCACCCACCACATCGACGCCGGCACCCGCCTCACCTTCGCCAAGGGCGCCGCCGTCCCGCAGGCCGACCGGGGCACCAACGGCGGCATGTCGACCTCCCTCGCCGAAGGCCGCGAGGAACGCCCGCTGTACGCCACGTACGGCCTGATCCTCGCCACCTTCCTCGGCACCATGGGCCTGCCGCACGTCGTCGTCCGCTTCTACACCAGCCCGCACGGCGTCGCCGCCCGCCGCACCACGGTCACCGTCCTCGCCCTGATCGGCTTCTTCTACTTCCTCCCGCCCGTCTACGGCGCCCTGGGCCGCCTCTACGCCCCCGAACTGGCCCTCACCTCCGACGCCGACGCCTCCGTCCTCCTGCTGCCCGACCGTATGATCGGCGGCCTCGGCGGCGACCTGCTGGGCGCGCTGGTGGCCGGGGGCGCCTTCGCCGCGTTCCTGTCCACCGCGTCGGGGCTCACCATGGCCGTCGCGGGCGTCCTCACCCAGGACGTCCTGCCCTCGCGCGGAGTACGGCACTTCCGGCTCGGCACCGTCATGTCGATGGCCGTTCCGCTCGCCGCGAGCGCCATCGTCGGCGGGCTCCCGGTCGCGGACGCCGTCGGGCTCGCCTTCGCCGTGTCCGCGTCCTCCTTCTGCCCGCTGCTCGTCCTCGGCATCTGGTGGCACCGCCTCACCCCGCCCGGCGCCGCCGCCGGGATGCTCGCGGGCGGCGGCGCGGCGCTCCTCGCCGTCGCCGCGACCATGGCCGGATTCCCCGGCACCGGCGCCCTGCACGCACTGCTCGCCTGGCCCGCCCTCTGGTCCGTACCGCTGGGATTCCTCACCATGG
The DNA here is from genome assembly GCF_002954775.1 of Streptomyces geranii. GTDB lineage: Bacteria > Actinomycetota > Actinomycetes > Streptomycetales > Streptomycetaceae > Streptomyces > Streptomyces geranii. The sequence continues at coordinate 397,469 of NZ_PJME01000005.1, read as the reverse complement.
TCCTGGTGTCCCTGGCCACCCCGGGCCGCGTCCCGGCCGGTACGGCGGCCATCCTGGCCCGCTTCCACCTGCCGGAGGAGCTGTCCGGGGCGCACGGCGGACACGGTCTCACCGGAGGGGCCCGTACGGAGGTGACGCGGACATGAGCGGATTCCTGGCCGGGCTCTGCGTGGCCATCCTCCCGCTGCTCGCCGCCGGCTTCTGGCTGGGCCGGCGCACCGCCCGCCCCGAACGCCTCGGCGGCCTCGGCACCCCGGTCGAGCACGCCACCTTCGAAACCCTGCACACGGCGTCCCTCGCCGCGCCTCCACTCCGGGCAGGCCTCACCGAGGAGACCGCCCGCCGCTCGGCCCGCCGACTGCGCACGCTGCTGGGCACGGACGCCCTCTGCCTCACCGACCAGAAGTCGGTCCTCGTCTGGGACGGCGTCGGCGCACACCACCGAGCCGAGATCCTGGAACGCCTCGCGGGCCCACTGGAGACCGGCCGGGGCGAAGCCTTCCGTCTCACCTGCGACGCCCCCGACTGCCCCCTGCGCTGGGCCGTCGTGGCCCCGCTGACCGTCGACGACCGCGTCCACGGCGCCCTGGTGGCCTGCGCGCCCCGCGAGTCGGCGGTCCTGGTCCGAGCCGCCGGGGAGGTCGCGAGGTGGGTGTCGGTCCAACTGGAGTTGGCGGATCTCGACCAGTCCCGCACCCGCCTGATCGAGGCCGAGATCAAGGCACTTCGGGCCCAGATATCCCCGCACTTCATCTTCAACTCGCTCGCGGTGATCGCCTCGTTCGTCCGCACCGACCCCGAACGCGCCCGCGAACTGCTCCTGGAATTCGCCGACTTCACCCGCTACTCGTTCCGCAGGCACGGCGACTTCACCACCCTCGCCGAGGAACTCCATGCCATCGACCACTACTTGGCCCTGGTCCGCGCCCGCTTCGGCGACCGGCTCTCCGTGACCCTCCAGATCGCCCCCGAGGTGCTCCCGGTCGCCCTGCCCTTCCTCTGCCTCCAGCCCCTCGTGGAGAACGCCGTCAAGCACGGCCTGGAGGGCAGGGCGGCGTTCGCGGGCAAGAGCCACATCAGCATCACCGCGCAGGACACGGGTGCCGAGGCCCTGGTCGTCATCGAGGACGACGGCGCCGGAATGGACCCGGTACTCCTCCGCCGTATCCTCTCGGGCGAGGTCAGCCCGTCAGGAGGCATCGGCCTCTCCAACGTCGACGACCGGCTCCGCCAGGTCTACGGCGACGACCACGGGCTCGTCATCGAGACCGCCCTGGGCGCGGGAATGAAGATCACCGCCCGGCTGCCCAAGTACCAGCCGGGCGTCCACTCGGCGGGCCGCCTCTTCGAGGACTGACCCGGCCGACCGTGCGCTAGCCCATTCGGGTGAACGGGCTCAGGTGGGCCGGCTGACCACCATCCCCAGGGTGATCAGACCCAGCACCACCCAGCCGAACCACAGCCAGCCGTTGCTGCCGAGCGCCACCGTGTAGGCCGTCACCACGACGAGCCCCCCTACGGTGAGCACTCCCATGGTCTTCGTTGAACCGTTCGTGGAACCGGGCATCGCAACACCCTCCTCATGGCTCTTCTCCCTCCATGGTGCCCCCGTTCTGCCTCCTGACGGTGCACACGACGAAATGGGTTTCGGACTCCCACGCTCCGCGACTCGTCCAGGACCCCGCCTCGTAGACCGACGGATCGAAGCCGTAGTCGGTCGGCGGCACCTCCCGCGCGCAGGCCGCGTCCGACACGTCCCGCGCCTTCTCGAAGGCGACACCGGCGTCCAACTGCGTGAATCCGAGCACCTGTTCGTCGTGCGGCTCGGTACAGGCGACCAACCGGGCGTCGCGCCGGGAGGGTGCCCGCAGACAGTCCCGCTTCTGCATGGTGGCGGTGTCCCGGAAGGCCTGCCCCGGCTCGCGGAAGGGCCCGAGCGGCCCGTACACGGGCCCGCGCGCACCGAGCACCAGACAGGCGGTACGCCCCTCGGCGGCCTCGAACCCGCTCTCGGCGGGCACGACGGCGTACCCGCGCACGTCCGCCAGCCGCTCCCGCACCTCCCGGGTCCGCTCCTCGCACTGGGCGGGCCCCTGCGCCCGCGCCTCCTCGGCGGACCCGGCGTCCACGACCGCCAGCACCTGCCCGTCCGGCGGCGCGTCCCGGCAGGTCGGGTCCACGGTCAGCCGGGGCGTCCCCCGGAACCGCGTACCGCCGGGCCAGTCGGCGATCACACAGTCGCCCTCGGCGAGCGGCGCGGCCAGCCCGACGGGATCGCCGTACGGCCTCTGCACACTCTGCCCGTCCCCGCCCTGCTCGCCGCCGCCCGGCGGATCGCCGAGGGTCAGCCAGACCCCGACCCCGGCCAGGACGACCCCGAGGAGGGCGCCGAGGGCGGCGGGGAGGGCACGGTGGCGACGGGGTGGACTCGGTGGTGCGGGCGGCGCTTGCTGGGAGCTGTACATCAGCTCCGGCCCGCCCCACGGCGGCATCGAGCCCGGGTCCGTCCTCGTACGCTCGTACGGGTCGACCTGGGGCGAGACGATACGGTCCAGCGCGGCCTCCGTACCGGCCGCCGTGATCCGCCGCGCCGGGTCCTTGGTGAGCATCGCCTCCAGCAGCGGGCCCAGCGCGCCCGCCTGCTCCGGCGGCCGGGGCTCCTCCATCACCACAGCGGTGATCTCCGCGAGATGCGTGTCCCGTTCGAAGGGTCCGATGCCCTCGACGGCGTAGTAGAGCGTGCAGCCCAGCGAGAACAGGTCGGCGGCGGCGGTCGGCGGCCCGCCGGTGGCCCGCTCGGGCGCCAGATAGCCCGCCGTGCCCACGAGGGCTGTCGACAGCGTGTACCGCGTCTCGCCCGCGTCCGGCTGCACCGAGATGCCGTAGTCGGTGAGCAGGACCCGGGCGTACGGCGTCCCCGTGCGGTCCGGCGCCAGCAGGATGTTCGCCGGCTTCACGTCCCGGTGCATGATGCCCTGCTCGTGTCCCGCGGTCAGCGCGTCGAGGACGGCGAGGCCGATCCGGGCGCACTCCGCCGGGGCGAGCGGGCCGCGCGTGTCGACGAGGTCGCGCAGGTCGAGGGCGCCGGTGACGTACTCCATGACGATCCAGGGCAGGCCCTCGTGCTCCAGTACGTCGTGCACGGTGACGACGTTCGGGTTGCCGCGCAGCACGGCCGCGTGGCGGGCCTCGGCGCGGGCGCGGGCGACTCTCGCGGCGCGGTCGTCGGCGGCCTCGGCCGGGTCCCGGAACACGATCTCCTTGAGGGCGACCTCGCAGGCGAGTCTCTGGTCGTGGGCGAGCCAGACGTGGCCCATGCCGCCGCTGCCGAGTTGGTTGAGCAGAAGGTAGCGGCCGGCGATTACTCGGCCCACTCCTGAGGTGGGCGGTCCTGGTGGCATCCGGTGGCTCCGGGGGGATGGGCGGGTTTTTGGCTGCGGGCCGGTGGGGGCTTGTCGCGCAGTTCCCCGCGCCCCTAGGGAGGGGGTGTGGGCGTGGGTGTGGGGGATGGGGTCGGCTCTGGAGGGGGTGGGTCCGGGGGTGCGCTGGTTATTTCTGGGGGTGTGCTGGGTGGGTCGCTCGTGGGGTCGCTGTTGGGGGTGTCCGTTACCGGAGGCGGGGGCTCGGACGATGGCGGTGAAGGATCTGGAGAATCCGAAGGATCCGGAGGATCTGATGGGGGCGGTGGATCGGAGCTGCTGGGAGCCGGGGTGTCCGGGCCCGGAGCCGAAGTCGACGGGGAGCCCGGAGCCGATGTCGACGGGGGCGCCGGACTCGTCGTCCCCGGAGAACCCGGAACCGTCGTCCCCGGGGGAGTGGTCACGTCGTTTCCGTCGCTGCCGCCCGTGCCGTTGTCCGGGGTGCCGGACTCGATGTGGACGGTGAGCGTGACGTAGGAGCCGAAGGGGAGAGAGGTCCCCGGAGGCGGGTTCGAGCCGGTGACCGTCGCGTTCGACGGGGGCAGGCCGTCGGTGTCGTAGGCGGTCGCCAGGCCCAGGTCGGTCAACTGGCCGCTCGCGTTGCCGAAGGTCGTGCCGGCGAGGGACGGGACCCGGTGTCGCTCGCGCGTGTCGAAGACCTTGTCGGCCTCACCCTTTGTGCCGGTCTGGCGGTAGATGCCCCGTTCCGGTTCGTCGACGTCGACCAGGGCGAAGCGGTCCACCTTGCCGGGTGCGGGACGGACGAGGACGACCTCGTCGACGTCGTAGTCGCTCCACTTCTTGTTGTCGCCCTCGAACTCCACGGAAATACGGTCCGTGTCCCCCTTGAACGGCTTCAGCGGATTTCCGCATGAACACTTCACGGCGGGAACTCCCGCCTCGTCGACGAGCACCGCGATTCCGGCCTGGAGCAGTGCGTCGTAGGGGACCGCTTTTTCCTTCTTGTAGTCGTGGTTCTTCACGAGGGTGTCGTGGCGCAGGAGGACGGGTGTGAGCCGGTCGAGATAGGCGGGAATCCGGGCCTGTGGAATATCGACCACACGTGCCCATTCCTGGGCCTTCCTGTTGTTCTTGGGGTCGGTGAGGAATTGCGTCAGCTTGTCGACGTCACAGACCGTCGGCTTCCTCGTGCCCCCGTACAGCCCGGGCGTGCTGCCCTGCTGCAGGCTGCTGCCGTGCGCGGGCTGCGAACGCACCTGGGCGTCCTGCCCCAGGCCGCTGCTCTCGTCGAAGAACGGCGCGAGGGAGGGCACCCCCGAGGCGACCGCCTTCACCACCGCCGGTGGCGGTTGTCTGTCACAACTGCCCACTAATAGAACGCACAGCAGTGCGACTGTCAGTCGGTGAAGCCCATGTTTCCTGAAAGCATGAAGCGTCATACCCGCTCCCCCCGGCGGTTACGTCAGTCCATGCTACTGAATGAGAAAGTGTTTCAGGGAACGGTAATTAAAGTTGATTCAGCGCGTACGTGCGTTCAGCGAGGCCAAATAGGCGTTGTACGCCTCGAGTTCCTTGTCGCCGTCCAGGTCGGCGGCCCGGTCCTGCCGCTTGGCCTGCCGCTGCTCGGAGCCGTACCACTGGAACAGCAGTACCAGCAGCACAAGCACGGTCGGGATCTCACTGAACGCCCATGCGATCCCACCGGCCGCGTTCTGGTCGGAGAGCGCGTCGATGCCGAGCGAGGCGGGCGGGTTCTTGTAGGCCTGCACCATCGGTTCCGACGCCATCATCAGCGCGATCCCGAAGAACGCGTGGAACGGCATGCCCGCGAACAGCTCCAGCATCCGCATCAGGTAGCCGGGCCGGTTCGGGCCGGGGTCGACGCCCATGATCGGCCAGAAGAAGATCAGCCCGACAGCGAGGAAGTGACACATCATCGCGATGTGCCCGGTCTTGGACTCCATCAGGAAGTCGAAGAGCGGCGTGAAGTACAGGGCGTAGAGGCTCGCGATGAACAGCGGGATGGTGAACGCCGCGTGCGTCACGATCCGCATGTACCGGCTGTGCAGCAGCGAGAGCAGCAGCCCGCGCGGCCCCTTCCGCCCCCGGCGCGCGACCGGCAGCGCCCGCAGCGCGAGGGTGATCGGCGCTCCGAGCAGGATGAGGATCGGCGAGACCATGCTGATCACCATGTGCTGCACCATGTGCACGCTGAACATGACCATGCCGTAGTCGTTGAGCCGGGTGCACATGACGAGCATGACGGTCAGCACCCCGAGCACGAAGGAGACGGTCCGCCCGACGGACCACTTGTCCCCACGCCGGGTCAGCCGCACAACCCCCCAGGCGTACAGCCCGAGCCCGACAAGACAGGCAACCAGAAAGAACGGATCGGCGGACCACCCGAGCCCCCGCCCCAAGGTGAAGGGGGGAAGATCCATGGTCATACCGTGCCCGTTGTGCTCCATCCCCCCAGAGTAGAACCGCCCCCGATGACGGCTCCGACCGGGGGAAGGTTTTTAGGGGCGCGGGGAACTGCGCGACCAGCCACAGCGAACCCGCACCCGAAGAACAACGGTCAACGGCTAAAGCACACACTCAGCTTCCGCATACCGAGCCTCAGGAACCGTCTTCAACGTCTCGACAGCCTCGGCCAACGACACCATCACGATGTCCGTCCCCCGAAGCGCCGTCATCCGCCCGAACTCCCCCCGATGAACCGCCTCCACCGCATGCCACCCGAACCGAGTGGCCAGCACCCGGTCGTAAGCCGTAGGCGTCCCACCCCGCTGCACATGCCCCAGAATCACCGGCCGCGCCTCCTTCCCGAGTCGCTCCTCCAGCTCAAGGGAGAGCTGCCGCGCGATCCCGGCGAAGCGCTCGTGCCCGTACACGTCCTTGCCGCCCTCGTCGAAGTCCATCGACCCCGCGCGAGGCTTCGCGCCCTCGGCCGCGACGACGATCGCGAACCGCTTGCCCGCCTCGAAGCGTTCGCCGACGCGTGCGGCCAACTCCTCGATGTCGAAGGGGCGTTCGGGGACGACGATGGCGTGGGCGCCGGCGGCCATGCCGGAGTGCAGGGCGATCCAGCCGGTGTGGCGGCCCATGACCTCGACGATCAGGACGCGCTGGTGGGACTCGGCGGTGGTCTTCAGCCGGTCCAGGGCCTCCGTGGCGACCCCGACGGCCGTGTCGAAGCCGAAGGTCACGTCCGTGACCGCGATGTCGTTGTCGATGGTCTTGGGGACACCGACTATCGGCAGGCCGTTGTCGGACAGCAGCCGGGCCGCCTTGAGGGTGCCCTCACCGCCGATCGGGATGATCGCGTCGAGCCCCAGCTCGGCGACGTGCCCCTTGGCCCGCTCGACGCCGTCCCGCAAATGCTCGGGGCGGACCCGGGAGGAGCCGAGGATGGTGCCGCCGCGAGCGAGGATGCCGCTCACCGCGTCGAGGTCGAGCTTGAGGTAGTCGCACTCCAGGAGGCCCTTCCAGCCGTCCCGGAAGCCGATGACCTCGTCACCGTGGTCCACGACGGCACGGTGCACGACGGACCGGATGACGGCGTTCAGGCCGGGGCAGTCGCCGCCGGACGTCAGGACACCAATGCGCATCGCCCGAAAACCTTCTCCACGTGGGCCGGGACCGGACCACGCTGTCCGGCTCGATCCCCGCCACCATACCGGCGGCGGGGTCCCGGGCCGTAGCACCCGTCCGCGTGCTGGACAACCGCGCTCACCTGTGCGGATGCCCCGTCAGACGGGCTGGTGAAGCGCACCCGCACGGCAGGTGTACGGACAGTGGGCGCCCGAGGGCCGGCAGGGGTCAGGCGGGCTGCTGCTGGGCCGCGCTGATCCGCTCGTTGCGCAGCGCCTCGTACCAGCGGTCGTCGGTCGGCGGCAGCGCGTTGACGTCGAGGGCCAGCTTCAGCAGCAGGTCCGCGATCAACGGGTTACGGGCCAGTACGGGCCCGTGCATGTACGTACCGAAGACCGTGTCGTTGTACGCGCCCTCCGTGCCGTCCCCCGTGCCGTTGCCCTTGCCGAGCCGCACCTTGGCGAAGGGGCGGGCGGTGGGACCGAGGTGGGTGACGCCCTGGTGGTTCTCGAAGCCGGTCAGCGGCGGCAGGCCGAGCCGCGCGTCGATGTCCCCGAGCACGTCGCCCACGCACCGCTCGCCCTCGCCGCGCACCGAGACCACGTCGAGCAGCCCGAGGCCGGGCTCGCGCTGACCGAGGTCGTTGATGAACTCGTGGCCGAGGATCTGGTACCCGGCGCACACGGAGAACACGATCGCGCCGTTGCCCACGGCCCGGTGCAGTCCGCCGTCGCGGCGCAAACGTTCCGCCGCGAGCCGCTGCGGCCGGTCCTCGCCGCCGCCGATCAGATAGATGTCGCCGGAGGTGGGGATCGGCTGGTCGCTGCGCACGTCGAGCCGTGCCACGTCGAGGCCGCGCTGCCGGGCCCGGCGCTCCACGACGAGCGCGTTGCCCTGGTCGCCGTACGTGCTGAGCAGGTCCGGGTAGATCCACACCAGACGCAGCTGGTTGTCGCTCATGAAGTGATCGTCCTCAGTGGTCGGTTGGCGGCAGTCGTCAGTTGCCGACGCGGCGGCGCAGATCCTGGAAGGCGGTGTAGTTCGCGATGACCTCGATCCGGCCGGGCGGCGCCAGCTGCACGGCCTGGTCGGCGTTCTCGCAGACCTGGAAGTGCTGGTTGGCCACTTCGAGCCGGACCGCGAGGTCGAGCTTGCGGTCGCCGATGACGAAGATCGGGTGCCCGGTGAGCTGCGTGTAGTCGACGTCCCATAGCCAGGAGGTGTCGGTGCCGTCGGCGCCCCGCGCGTTCACCGAGAGGATGACCGGGGTCGGCGGCGGGTCGATCAGCGAGAACGTCTCCAGCCAGCCGGCCGGGTTCTTGGCCAGCAGCAGTCGTAGATCGCGCTGCATGAACTGCACGACGTCGTACCGCCCGGCCACCGCCTGGACCTGGTACATGCGCTCCAGACCGACCTGCGGCGGTACGCCGAACACGGCGGCCACGGCTGCGGAGGCGGCGGCGTTGGACTTGTTGGCCCGACCCGGCAGCTGGAGGTGGATCGGCCAGGCCGACCCGTGCGGGTCGATGACGTGGTCGCCGGAGAGCGCCCAACTCGGCGTCGGGCGGCGGAAACCGCACTGACCGCAGAACCAGTCGTCGCCGGGGCGCTGCATCACGCCACCGCAGGACGGGCAGGACCAGGCGTCGTCCTTCCACATCTGCCCGGCGGCGACCCAGATCACGTTGGGGGAGGAGGACGCGGCCCACACGACGAGCGGGTCGTCCGCGTTGGCGACGACGACGGCCTTGCTGCCGGCCAGCCCCTCACGCCAGTTCTCGGCGAGCATGCGCGTCTCGGCGGCGCGGTCGAGCTGGTCGCGGGAGAGGTTCAGCAGCGCGATGCACTTGGGGTCGGTGTCGCGGGCGACACCGGCGAGGTACTTCTCGTCGACCTCGATGACCCCGAACTTCGCGTCCGAGCCGCCCGCGAGCGCCGAGGTGATACCGGCGGGCATGTTGGCGCCCAGGGCGTTCGACACGACCGGCCCGGCGGCGCGCAGGGCCTCCGCGATGAGCCGCGTGGTCGTGGTCTTGCCGTTGGTGGCCGAGACCAGGATGACGTCCAGGTGCTGGGCGAGCCGGGCGAGGAGGTCGGGGTCGAGTTTGAGGGCTACCTTGCCGCCGATCACCGATCCGCTGCCGCGCCCTGCCGCACGCGATGCCGCCGCAACGGCCTTGCCGGCCGTCACGGCCAGCTTGGCCCGCGGAGTGAGCGGGTCCGAGTTGCCTGCCATCAGATCTCGATCCTCCTTGCGTACGCGCCGCGCCTGTGCCTCCGGCCACGTGGTGTGGGCCTCAGCCTATCGAGATCCGTACACCGGACCCGCATCGCGGCACCACCACGGCGCCCGCGCGACATGGGTGACCGTACCCTTGCGGCCATGCGACAAGGCTCCATCCCGGGTACGCGGGGGCGCGTCCGCCCTCTGACACTGCTCGGCGACCCCGTTCTGCACACCCCCTGCGCGGAAGTCACACACTTCGACGCCGAACTCGCCGCGCTGGTCGAGGACATGTTCGCGACGATGTACGCGGCCCAGGGAGCGGGCCTCGCCGCGAACCAGATCGGCCGCTCCCTGCGGGTCTTCGTATACGACTGCCCCGACGACGAGGAGACCCGCCACGTCGGCCACGTGGTCAACCCCCGCCTGGTGACGGCGGAAGGCCTGCTCCTGCGCGGCCCCGAGGGCTGCCTGTCCCTCCCGGGCCTGGAGGCGGGCACGGAACGGTACGACGAGGCGACGGTCGAGGGCTTCACGACGACGGGCGACCCGGTACGGGTGACGGGCACGGGCTTCTTCGCAAGATGCCTCCAGCACGAGATGGATCATCTTGAGGGCGGCGTCTACGCGGACAGGCTGAGCGGCTGGCGCCACAGCAGGCTGATGCGGAAAGCAACCCGAGCAAATTGGTACCGGGCCGGGGAGCTTACCTAGGGGCGCGGGGCTGTGACATTTGCGGCTCCGCCGCGGGGCGCGACAAGCCCCCACGCACCCGCAGTCAAAACACAACCCCTCAGAACCCCGGCCCACCGATGCGATCCCCGGCGGCAGCCAACCGTCCCCACAGCAAATCAGCCAAACTCCGCACCAACTCAGCCCGAGAACAAGGCCGTTCCCCAAGCCACCAATCCCCCGCCGCATGCATCATCCCGACGATCCCGTGCCCCCACACCCGAGCCAACTGCTGACTCCCCGGCCCAAGATCAAGCCGGTCCTCGATCACCTGAGCCAACTCCTCGCCCATCAGCCGCAGCAACGGCAACGAGTGCTTCCCCACATCGAACCCGGGATCCCCGGGCGACCCCGCGTCGGCGGGATGCATCAGGAACCGGTACACCTGAGGCCGCGCCTCGATCGCCGCGAGGTAGGCGTCCAGCGTGGCCTCCACCCGCTCACGCCGCTCCGCGGGCGCGTCCAGCGCGGCCCGCAGGGAGTTGAGCAGGGCGTCGGTGTGCCGCTTGGCCAGGGCGGCGTAGAGTCCGCCCTTGTCGCCGAAGTGCCGGTAGAGGATCGGCTTGGTGATGCCCGCCTCGGCGGCGATGGCGTTCATCGAGGCGCCGGGCCCGTCACGCAGTACCACCCGGTCCGCGGCCTCCAGCAGCTCGCGCCGGCGGCGGTCGGCGGACCGCTGCTGATCGTTCTGCTGCGTGGATTCCATGGTTTTCTCCCCACCCCGTGCTGATATCGGTGACGCCTGCGCAAACTAACACTCATCGGTGCATGCCCATCGAACGGGCTGCCGACCGTGGTCCGGGAGTTGACTTTTCCTACCGACGGGTAACAGACTCCAGTTACCGTAGGTAACATGCTAGTGCAGCACTGGAGGGGTCATGGCCGAATTCACCATGGAGCTCAACGACGAACAGAAGGAGGTTCGCGACTGGCTCCACGGGTTCGCCGCCGATGTGATCCGGCCCGCCGCCGCCGAATGGGACGAGCGCGAGGAGACCCCCTGGCCGGTCATCCAGGAGGCCGCGAAGGTCGGCATCTACTCCCTGGACTTCTACGCCCAGCAGTACTTCGACCCCACCGGCCTCGGCATCCCGATGGCCATGGAGGAACTGTTCTGGGGCGACGCGGGCATAGCCCTCTCCATCGTCGGCACTGGCCTCGCCGCCGTGGGCGTCCTCGCCAACGGCACCGAGGAGCAGATCGGCACCTGGATCCCCCAGATGTACGGCGACGCGAACGACGTCAAGGTCGCCGCCTTCTGCTCCTCCGAGCCCGACGCCGGCTCCGACGTCGCCTCCATGCGCACCCGTGCCGTGTACGACGAGGCCAAGGACGAGTGGGTCCTCAACGGCACGAAGACCTGGGCGACCAACGGCGGCATAGCCAACGTCCACGTCGTCGTGGCCGTCGTCGACGCCGACCTCGGCTCCAAGGGCCACGCCTCCTTCATCGTCCCGCCGAACACGCCCGGCCTGTCCCAGGGCCAGAAGTTCAAGAAGCACGGCATCCGCGCCTCGCACACCGCCGAGGTCGTCCTGGAGAACGTCCGCATCCCCGGCTCCTGCCTCCTCGGCGGCAAGCAGAAGCTCGACGAGCGCCTCGCCCGGGCCCGCGAGCGGGCGAAGTCCGGCGGCGAGCGCGTGAAGAACGCGGCGATGGCGACGTTCGAGGCGAGTCGGCCCGCCGTGGCCGCGATGGCGGTCGGCACCGCCCGTGCCGCGTACGAGGTCGCCCTCGACTACGCCAAGACCCGGGAGCAGTTCGGGCGCCCGATCATCGACAACCAGGGGATCGCCTTCCAGCTCGCCGACATGCGTACGTCCATCGACGCGGCGCGGCTGCTGACGTGGCGGGCGTCGTGGATGGCGATCAACGGGAAGCCGTTCACGGCGGCGGAGGGGTCGATGTCGAAGCTGTTCGCCAGCGAGACGGCGAAGAAGGTCACTGGGCAGGCGATTCAGATACTCGGCGGTAATGGCTACACGCGCGAGTACCCGGTGGAGCGCATGCACAGGGATGCGGCCATCTACACGATTTTTGAGGGTACGAGTGAGATCCAGCGGTTGGTGATTGCTCGGACCTTGTCGGGGATGCCGATCCGGTAGCGCCGTTGGGGGTGCGGTGCGTCTCGGGCTGCGGGTGCGTCGTGGCTTGTCGCGCAGTTCCCCGCGCCCCTAAAGCAGGCCGGTCCGCTCGCCCCCTACCCGGACGCGCCGCCACTGCTGTGGGCGATGCAGGCCACGTCGATTCGGTCGGCCAATTTGGCCAGTTCGATGGTGAGGGCGGCCACGGTGTCCTCGTCGAGGCCGTCCTGGCCCGCCTCCACCAGGTGCAGCCAGCGGCCTCCGACCGTGCGCAGCAGTTTGCTGACGTCGGAGGCGGCCACCTGCAACGTGCCGCGGTCGTCGACGATCAGAGGCAGAGTCACTTCGCGGTTCACAGGGGGGATCGTAGCCGCGGAACGCTCACGCTCCGTGCCATACCGTCGTGATGTTGCAGAACTCGCGGATTCCGTGCCCCGACAGCTCCCGCCCGTACCCGGACCGCTTGACCCCGCCGAACGGGAACGCCGGGTGGGACGCGGTCATGCCGTTGACGAAGACACCGCCCGCGTCGAGATCCCGTACGAACCGGTCCACCTCGGCCTCGTCCTGGGTCCATACGTTCGAGCTGAGCCCGAAGGGGGTGTCGTTGGCGATTGCCAACGCATCCTCCAGGTCGGCCGCCCGGTACAGGGTCGCGACCGGGCCGAAGGTCTCCTCCTGGTGGATGCGCATCTCGGGTGTGATGTCGGTGAGGACGGTCGGCGCGTAGTACCAGCCGTGGTCCGTGAGCCCCTCGGGGCGTTCGCCACCGCACAGCACCGTGGCGCCGCTCTCCACGGCCTCATCGACCAGCTCCTCCAGCTCGGTCCGGCCCTGTTCGGTCGCGATCGGGCCGACCTGGGTGTCCTCGGCCAGCGGATCGCCGACCCTCAGCTCGGCCATGGCGTTCGCGAAGCGTTCCGCGAACGCGTCGAAGACGTCCGTGTGGACGATGAACCGCTTGGCTGCGATGCACGACTGCCCGTTGTTCTGCACACGCGCAGTCACCGCGACCTGCGCCGCCCGCTCGACATCGGCGGACGCCAGCACGACGAAGGGGTCGCTGCCGCCCAGCTCCAGCACCGTCTTCTTGACCTCGTCCCCGGCGACGGCCGCCACCGCACGCCCGGCGGGCTCGCTCCCGGTGAGAGTGGCCGCACGTACGCGGGGGTCGCGCAGCACGTCCTCGACGGCGCCCGAGCCGATCAGCAGGGTCTGGAAGCAGCCCTCGGGGAAGCCTGCCCGGCGGAAGAGATCCTCCAGGTACAGGGCGGTCTGCGGCACGTTCGAGGCGTGCTTGAGCAGACCCACGTTGCCCGCCATCAGGGCCGGCGCCGCGAAGCGGATCACCTGCCAGAGCGGGAAGTTCCACGGCATCACCGCGAGCACCGGCCCCAGCGGACGGTAACGGACCAGGACCCGGGAGGCACCGGAGTCCTTCACATCGGCGGCGGCGGGCTCCTCGTCGGCGAGCAGCCCCTCGGCGTGCTCGGCGTACCAGCGCATCGCCTTCGCACACTTCGCGGCCTCCGCACGGGCCTGCGTCACCGGCTTGCCCATCTCGACCGTCATGGTCCTGGCGATGTCGTCCCGGTCCTCGTCGAGCAGGTCGGCGGCCCGGTGCAGCAGCCGGGCGCGTTCGGCGAAGGCGGTCGTGCGATACGTACGGAAGGTGGCCTCGGCGGTGGCGAGCCTGCGCTCGATCTCCTCGCCGCCCATGGCCTCGTACGTCAGAATCGTCTCGCCGTTCGCCGGATTCACCGTCGCGATGGGCATGCTGGCCTCCTGCTTGAGGGCTGTCCTTCGACCTTCCCGCGCGCCGAGGGCCCACGCAACGCGTACGCGGGCCACCGGCGAGGTCTCTCAGTGCCCCGAGTGCTCAGCCAGCCGGTCCAGAAACCCGGTCTGCGCGGTCACGATCACGGCCCGTGCCTCGTCCAGCGTGAACCATCGCACCCGGTCCAGCTCGGGGAACTCCCGCTCCTGCCCGGACCCCCGGGGCCACTCCATCCGAAAGGTGCCCGGCACGACGGCGGCGGGATCGAGATCGGCCTCGACAGCCCAGGCGGTGACCAGCTTGCCGCCCGCCTGCAGTACGTCCCCCAGCGGCACCGGCTCGCCGTCCGGCGGCGCCAGTCCCAGCTCCTCCTCGAACTCGCGGCGCGCGGCGTCCCAGGCGGTCTCGCCGTCCACGTACTCGCCCTTGGGAATCGTCCAGGCCCCGGCATCGCGCCGGGCGAAGAAGGGCCCGCCCATGTGCCCGAGCAGCACCTCCGGCGCGGCATCGGGCGAGGCCCGCCGGAACAGCAACAACCCGGCACTGCGCTTCCCGTTGGGCTTGACGGTCATTTCGTCGCCTCCGGATGGGCGGCCAGCAGGGTCTGTACGGTATCGGCCTCGGCCGGCGTCTTGTCCTCCCGGTAGCGGACGACGCGGGCGAAGCGGAGGGTGACGCCGGCCGGGTAGCGGGTGGAGCGCTGCAGACCGTCGTAGGCGATCTCGACGACCAACTCCGGGCGTACGGTCACGACCCACCCGTCGTCCGAGACGGCCAGCGCCTGCAGCCGCTCGGTCTGCCAGGCGAGCATCACGTCGGTCATGCCCTTGAAGGTCTTGCCGAGCATGGCGAAGGTGCCGTCGGGGTTGCGGGCGCCGAGGTGGAGGTTGGAGAGCTTGCCGGTACGGCGCCCATGGCCCCACTCGGCGGCCAGGACGACGAGGTCGAGCGTGTGTACGGGCTTGACCTTGAGCCAGGCCGCACCGCGCCGCCCCGCGCTGTACGGGGCGTCGAGGCCCTTGACCACGACCCCTTCGTGACCGCGCGCGAGGGTGTCGGCGAGGAACCGTTCGGCGCCGGGGATGCCGGTCGGGCTGTCTGCGAGCAGCCGTCGTACGCGCATCGGCTCGGGGACCAGGCGGGCCAGGGCCGCGTGCCGTTCGACGTAGGGGAGGTCGAGGAGGTCGTGGCCGTCGATGGAGAGGGCATCGAAGAAGACGGGGGAGACGGGGGTCTCCCGGGCCGCCGTGGCGACGTCCGCGCGTGAGCCGACGCGGCCGGCGGTCTCCTGGAAGGAACGTGGCCGTCCGGCGGCGTCGAGGGCGATCACCTCGCCGTCGAGGATGAACCGTTCGCCGGTCAACTCCCTTGCGGCGGAGGTGACTTCGGGGAGGCGGTCGGTGATGTCGTCGAGGGTTCGGGTGTAGAGGCGTACGTCGTCGCCGTCGCGGTGGACCTGGACGCGGATGCCGTCCAGCTTCTCCTCGACGGCACAGGCGCCGAGCTTGTCGACGGCTTCGGCGACCGAGGTGGCGGTGTGGGCGAGCATGGGCTGGACGGGGCGGCCGACGGTGAGGCGGAAACGGGCGAGGGCGGGTGGCCCTTCGGCGAGCAGGGCCTGCGCGACGGGTTGGACGGCGCCCGCGAGCATCACGGCCCGCCGTACGTCGGCGGGCGGTGCCTCGGTGGCGAGCGCGAGCCCTTCGACGGCGACCGCGTCGAGGGCACCCTGGCGTACCTCTCCGGTGATGAGCCCGACCAGGAACCGCTGCTCGTCAGGTGTGGCGGCGGCGAGCAACTCGCCTACCAGGCGCTTGCGTTCGGCCTGGGAGCCGGTGCCGGTGGCGGCGCCGACGGTGGTGAGGCGGGCGTGTACGTCGAGGACGGTGAGGGTGGGTTCGGGGGCGCCGGGGATCTGCTGGTCCAGCACTTTCCACCCGATGCCGAGGCGGCCCTGCGGGAGGTGGCCCGCGAGGTAGGGGATGACGACGGGGACGTCTTCGGGGGCGGCGTCGCGGAAGAGTTCGGCGAGGAGGGCGATCTTGCGGGTACGGGCGGAGGTGGCGGCCACCTCCTGGGAGACGTGGGCGAGACGGGTGAGGAGCATGCCGTCATGGTGCAACGGGGCTGCGCGCTTCACACCTGGACAGCCCGCTTTCGCCCCCGCCGCCCCTACCCGTTCCCATCCCTGGGGGCTGCGCCCCCAGACCCCCCTTCGTCCTCAAACGCCGGACAGGCTGACATACCCAGCCCGTCCGGCGATTGAGGACGAGCGCGTTCAGCGCGACAACGGGGGTTCGGGGGCGGCAGCCCCCGAAGGATGGGAACGGGTAGGGGCGGCGGGGGCGAAGAAACCGTCTCCGCCGTCGCCCGTCCGCTGCCGCATTGACAAACCTCGTTGCCGAAACTGCAATGGCACGCATGAGTGAGACGAGCGACGACACCGGTCATGTCCTCGCCGAGGTCGGGCCCCGGCTGCGGCGGATCCGTAAGGAGCGGGGGGCGACGCTCGCGGGGCTGTCCGCCACCACCGGGATCTCCGTCAGTACCTTGTCCCGGCTGGAGTCCGGGCTGCGGAAGCCCAGTCTCGAACTGCTCCTGCCCATCGCGCGTGCCCATCGCGTCGCGCTCGACGAGCTGGTCGGGGCGCCGGCCGTGGACGACCCCCGGGTGCGGGCCAAGCCGATCGTGCGGCACGGGCGGACGTATCTGCCGCTGACCCGGCAGCCGGGCGGGCTCCAGGCGTTCAAGGTGATCCTGCCGGTGCTCGGCGAGGAACCCGAGCCGCGTACGCACGAGGGGTACGAGTGGGTGTACGTGCTGTCGGGGCGGCTGCGGCTGGTGCTCGGGGAGCATGACGTCGTGCTCGGGTCGGGGGAGGCCGCCGAGTTCGACACGCGGGTGCCGCACTGGTTCGGGGCGGTGGGGGAGGGGCCCGTGGAGTTCCTCAGCCTGTTCGGGCCGCAGGGGGAGCGGATGCACGTACGGGCGCGGCCGACCCGTTCGAAGGGTGCGCGGTCGTGACGTACGCGACTGCCGTGGACCGGTTCTCGACGGTTCCCTGATCTGCAAGCGACCGCTTAGTATGCGGTCGAGCCCGGTCAGCTGGACAAGACAAGCGCGCAGTTCCGTGGAGGCCCCCATGCAGGCATGGCAAGTGCACCAGAACGGTGAGCCGAGCGAGGTGATGGTCCTCGGCGAGGTGGAGCGGCCGGTGCCCGGCGACGGCCAGGTGCTGCTGAAGGTGCGGGCCGCCACCATCAACTTCCCGGACGTCCTGATGTGCCGTGGGGAGTACCAGATCAAGCCGCCGCTGCCGTTCACCCCGGGCGTCGAGATCTGCGGTGAGACCGAGGACGGGCGCCGGGTCATCGGGAATCCCGCCCTGCCGTACGGCGGGTTCGCCGAGTACGTCGTGGCGGACGAGCGGGGGTTGTTCAGCGCTCCCGAGTCGCTCGACGACGCCGAGGCCGCCTCCCTGCTCATCGGGTACCAGACGGGGTGGTTCGGGCTGCATCGGCGGGCCGCCCTGGAGGCCGGTGAGACGCTACTCGTGCACGCCGCCGCGGGCGGGGTCGGCAGCGCCGCCGTACAGCTCGGCAAGGCCGCCGGAGCCACCGTCATCGGCGTCGTCGGCGGGGCCGACAAGGTGGGCGTCGCGCGGGAGTTGGGCTGTGACGTCGTCGTCGACCGGCGTACGGAGGATGTCGTCTCCGCCGTCAAGGAGGCCACCGGCGGGCGTGGCGTCGACGTCGTCTACGACCCCGTCGGCGGGGCCGCCTACACCCAGTCCACCAAGGTCGTCGCCTTCGAGGGGCGGATCGTGGTCGTCGGGTTCGCCAGTGGGGCCATTCCCAGTCCCGCGCTCAACCACGCCCTCGTGAAGAACTACTCGATCCTCGGGCTGCACTGGGGGCTGTACAACACCAAGAACCCCAAGCTGGTCCAGCACTGCCACGAGCAGCTCACCGAACTGGCCGCCCGGGGCGCGATCAAGCCCCTCGTGAGCGAGCGCGTACCGCTGGGCGGGGCCGCCGCCGCCGTGCAGCGCGTCGCCGACGGGGTCACCACCGGCCGGGTCGCCGTACTGCCCTCGCTGTCGTCCTCGGAGAACGGAGCCGCCGCATGACCGCCGTCGACGCCACCGAACTCGTCCGGCTCACCAAGGAGTTGCTGGCCGCCCATCCTCCTGCCAGCACCGATCGGCTCGACTTCCTGCGGGCCCGGTTCGACGCCGGGCTCGCCTGGGTGCACTATCCGGAGGGGCTGGGCGGGGTCGGTGCGCCGCGTTCTCTCCAGGCCGTCGTGGACGCCGAGTTGGCCGCTGCTGGGGCGCCCGACAACGACCCCCGGCGCATCGGCATCGGGCTGGGCATGGCCGCCCCGACCATCCTCGGCTTCGGCACCGAGGAGCAGAAGCGGCGGTTCCTGCGGCCGTTGTGGGTGGGGGAGGAGGTCTGGTGTCAGCTGTTCAGCGAGCCGGGGGCCGGGTCCGACCTCGCCGCGCTGGGTACGCGAGCCGTCCGGTCGGGGGACGACTGGATCGTCAACGGGCAGAAGGTGTGGACCTCCAGCGCCCATCTCGCCCGCTGGGCCATCCTCATCGCCCGCACCGACCCGGACGTGCCCAAGCACAAGGGCATCACCTACTTCGTCTGCGACATGACCGACCCCGGTGTCGACGTACGCCCGTTGCGCCAGGTCACCGGTGAGGCCGAGTTCAACGAGGTGTTCCTGACCGACGTCCGCATCCCGGACGCCCACCGCCTCGGCGAGGTCGGCGACGGCTGGCGGGTCGCGCAGACCACGCTCAACAACGAGCGCGTCGCCATCGGCGGAATGCGGCTGCCCCGCGAGGGCGGCATGATCGGGCCGGTCGTCAAGACCTGGCGTGAGCGGCCGGAGCTGCGGACTCATGATCTGCATCAGCGGTTGCTCAAGCTGTGGGTCGAGGCCGAGGTCGCCCGGCTCGCCGGGGAGCGGCTGCGGCAGCAGCTCGTCGCGGGCCAGCCCGGTCCCGAGGGCGCCGGGATGAAGCTCTCGTTCGCCCGGCTCAACCAGGAGATCAGCGGCCTGGAGGTCGAACTCCTCGGCGAGGAAGGCCTGTTGTACGAGGACTGGACCATGCGCCGGCCCGAACTGGTGGACTTCGTCGGCCGGGACGCCGGCTACCGCTACCTCCGCTCCAAGGGCAACAGCATCGAGGGCGGGACCAGCGAGGTCCTGCTGAACATCGTCGCCGAACGCGTCCTGGGCCTGCCCAGCGAGCCGCGCACCGACAAGGACGTCGCCTGGAAGGACCTCGCCCGATGAGCACGACGAGCACCGAGCCCGACCTGCTGTACTCGGAGGACGAAGAGGCGCTGCGCGCCGCCGTCCGGGATCTGCTCACCGACCACTGCGACCCGGCCGGTGTGATCACCCGCATGGAGACGGACGCCCCGCACGACCTCTCCCTGTGGAAGTCCCTCGGCGAGGGCATGGGGCTCGCCGGTCTGCTGGTGCCCGAGGCACAGGGCGGCCAAGGTGCCTCGCATCGTGAAGTGGCCGTCGTGCTGGAGGAGTTGGGGCGCTTCGTCGCACCCGTGCCCTACCTCACGAGTGCCGTCGTCGCCACCGAGGCGCTGCTCGCCGGTACGGGTGACGCCGCCGGTGAGCTGCTCACCGCGCTCGCCTCCGGCCGCACGGTCGGTGCCCTCGCCGTCGCGCTGAACGTGGCTCCCGGCGGCGCCTACAAGGTCGTCGTCCACGAAGGCGGCCTGCTGCACGGCGAGTTGACCGGCATCGCGGACGCGGCCGTCGCCGATGTGCTGCTGGTACCGGCCGACGACGGCGGGCTGTACGCGGTCGACACCGGCGCGGCTGCCGTCACCGTCACCCCGCAGGTCTCCTTCGACCTCACCCGGCCGGTCGCCACCGTCACCCTCGACGGGGCGTCGGCGCGGCTGCTGGGCGACGCCGAACCCGCCGTACGGCGTGCGCTGCGGGCCGGGGCCGGGCTGCTCGCCTCCGAGCAACTCGGGCTCGCCGAATGGGCGTTGACGGAGACCGTGCGCTATCTCAAGGACCGCAAGCAGTTCAACCGGCCCGTCGGCGGCTTCCAGGCCGTCAAGCACCGGCTCGCCCAGCTCTGGCTGGAGGTCGTCAGCCTGCGCGCCGCCGCCCGGGGCGCCGCCGACGCCCTCGCCACCGGCAGCGCGGACACCGATGTCGCGGTGGCCGTCGCCCAGTCCTACGCCGCCCCCGTCGCCGTGCGTGCCGCCGAGGAGGCGCTCCAGCTGCACGCCGGCATCGGCATGACGTGGGAGCACCCGGTGCACCTATGCCTGAAGCGCGCCAAGGCCGACTCGATCGCCTACGGGACGGCGGGCGGCCACCGCTCCGCCCTCGGCGAACTGGTCGACCTGCGCGCTCCCTGACGTACACCGCCGCAAGGCCGCGAAGGCCCGCCCCCGACCGGGGCGGGCCTTTTCGTGTGCCCGGCGCCGATGAAATGAACACGCAGAGTCAGCGGTGAACACCCAGCGGCAGTCCGGCCAACTCCCGCGCCAGGCCCTGCTGCTGGGCCTTGCCCTCCCCGCATACTCGCGGAGGCTTCATACCTCGACCCCAGCTCCAGAGTCAGCCCCACATGAACTCCAGCCAGGGAGGCAGCGCATGGCCCTCACCACCCGTCGCAGAGCCCTCACCGCCTTCGGTGCCGCCGTCCTGGGCACCGTCGCCCTGCCCGCCGCGCGGGCCCTCGCGGGCGAACCGACGTACGGTCCGCGGCCGTTGTGGCGAGCCCACGCCCACAACGACTACGAGCACCCCCGTCCCCTCCTCGACGCCCTGGACCACCGCTTCGGCAGCGTCGAGGCCGACATCTACCTCGTCGGCGACCAGCTCCTCGTCGCCCACGACCCCGCGGACCTCGACCCGGCCCGCACCCTCGAATCCCTCTACCTCGACACCCTCGCCGCGCGCGTCCGCGCCAACCACGGTTCCGTGTACCGGGGTTACCACCGGCCGCTCCAGCTGCTCATCGACATCAAGACCGAGGGCTCGTCGACCTATCTGGAACTCGACCGCCATCTCCGCCGCTACCGGGGCCTGTTCACGACGTACGCCCACGGCCGGGTCCACCCAGGGCCGGTCACCGCCGTGATCTCCGGGGACCGGGCCGCCCGGGTGCCCATGGAGGCGCAGAGCGTACGGCGGGCCTTCTACGACGGGCGGCTCGCCGACCTCGGCACCTCGGCGCCGGCCTCCTTCGTGCCGCTGATCTCCGACAACTGGACGCTCAACTTCACCTGGCTCGGCGTCGGTTCGTTCCCCGACGCCGAGCGCGCCAAGCTCAACGGCATCGTCTCGGCCGCCCACAGGCGCGGGCAGCAGGTGCGATTCTGGGCCACCCCGGATGTCGCAGGGCCCGCCCGGGACGCGCTGTGGGGCGAACTCCTGGCCGCCGGTGTCGACTACTTCAACACCGACGACCTGGCGGGGCTCGAAGCGTTCCTCGATGCCCACGGGACGCCGTAACGCCTGCGGGAGGCGGAGTCCTCACCCCGTCGTGAAGACTCCGATCGCGTTCGGGACCGGCCGTTCGGCGCCACCGGTCGGATGGTTGCGTACCGTCGCCCTACTCGTCCCCGGTGGTCTGGCGACCAGGGTCGTCGAGCCGCCGCCGTCCAGGTTGAAGGCGTCCACCGAGCCCAACTGGCGCATGGTGGCGGCGACTTCGGCGACCGTCAGGCCGCTGCGGTACCGGGGTGCGCCGTCCACCGCGAGCAGCAGCAGCTTGCGTCCGCCGTTCGCGATGCCCGCCGCGGTGCGCACGGCGGAGGTGCCGGTGTCGAGGCCGGCCAGCGGTCGGCCGCCCTTGAGCACCGGGTAGCCGCCGAGGGCGAAGCGGTACGGGATACGGCTCGTGGCCGCCACCATTCGGCTCTTGACGGTGACCTTCGCGCCGATGAACAGCTTCCGCAGCTGCTGCGCACCCGTCTCACGGCCCACCAGGACCGTGGCGCCCGCGGGGATGACGCCCTTGCCGGGGGAGTTCGTCATCCGAACCACCTTGCCGCGCCGGACTATCACCTCGTATGTGTCCGTACTGCACGGCGCCGCCCGGTTCGTGTCCGTCCCGCACACCGCCCGGGCCCGGGAGACGCTGCCCCACGCCGGGGTGAACGCGCCGATGGAGCCCACCGGCAGCGCGTACTGGTTGAGCCCGCCGAGGGTGTACCGTCCCGTCGGCGTGGCGACGCTGCCCGACAGGGCGAGGTTGTCGAGCCGGGCCCTCCGGTCGGTGCCTACCCCGAGGATGGCCCTGGTGGTGACGCCGGGCGGCATCGCAGGACCGAAGCGCTGGCCGTTCGGCACCGCCGACTTGAGGACCACACCGCTCGCCACGGCCGGGCCCACGGCGGCGCCGGTGGCCGCGACCTCGGGATGCTGGACCTCGCTGATGTTGAAGAAGTCGCCGTTGACGCCCGCTACGGCGCCCTTGGCGTCGGCCAGTCTGGACACGGCGGACCGTGCCGCCACCGCGCCCGGGTGGAGGAGGTTGAGCCGGACCCGTGCGTTTCCGAGGTCGACGCTCAGCAGATGGGCGTGGGTGAGCCCCCTGGCCGCCGAGATGTCGAACTGTGTGTACCGCACTCCCGGTGCGATCTGGACGGCGCTCGTCGCGCCACTGGCCGGTGCCGCCCCTGTCAGGGCCGCGCCGGCCAGTGTTCCCAGTACCGCGACTGTCGAGAGTGCCGCTCTGCCTGTTCTGAACCGTCCGCTGCCACGCATTCAGACCCCCCTGATGTCTCGTCAACTTTCCCAGGACGCCAGGGAAGTGCACCAGACGACGATGAGCCGTGCGGGGGGCTCGCGGAAGCTATCCGTCGACTACGCGGGAACGGATCAGGAAACGCACTCCCTCGGGTGCTTCCAGGGAGAAACCGCTGCCCCGGCCGGGTACGACATCGACTATGAGGCGGGTGTGGCTCCACACCTCGTGCTGGCTGCGCGACATCCAGAATGTGACCGGTCGGGTGACGCCCTCGACCGTCAGTTCGGCCAGCAGGATGTCCGAGCCGCCGGTCCGGAACTCGCCCTCGGGGTAGCACATGGGCGCGCTGCCGTCGCAGCAGCCGCCGGACTGGTGGAACATCAGCGGGCCGTGCATGTCGTGCAGCTTGCGCAGCAGGTCCTCGGCGGCCGGGGTCAGTTCGACGCGCGGGTCGGCGTGCGGGTCTCTCTCGGGCGTGTCCACGGGGTCAGTGAACGCCGTGGGACGTTGCGAGAGGGTTGCGCCCCGGACGGCTTCGATGCCCCGGGTACGCGGAAGGCCGCCTCCCCGAGCGGAGAGGCGGCCCTCGTGGGCGTACCGCCGGATCAGTCCTTGACGGTCACGTCCGTGACGCGCCAGCGCTGGTTCGAGCCGGAGTTGGCCTGCCAGGTGGTGACGGCGGCACCCTCGTTGGTGGCCTGGCCGCCGACCTCAAGGAGACGCCCGGTGGCCCAGTTGACCAGGGTCCAGGTGCCGTCACCGGTGGTCGACATGACCCATTCGGTGGCCGGGTCGCGCTTGCCCGTGTCGGGCTCGACCACCGGGACGTTGTCGCGGACGGCGAGGCGCTTGCCCTCGGCCGGGTTGGCGAACACGTACCGCTGGCGGGCGCCCTTGTCGCCCTGGCGGGCGTCGAGCTGCCACTGCTGGGCGACCGAGCCGTTGGCCGAGCCGATGACCAGGCTCTTGCCGTTGGCGGCGACGGTCACGGCCTTGCCGCTCTGCACGCCGGTCAGCGTGTAGGAGTGGCCCTTGCTGAACAGGCCCGCGTTCTTCGCGACACCCGAGACGCCCTTGATGGCGAAGGAGGTCACGGACTGCGCCGGGACGGTGTACGTCGCCTTGCCGTCGACGACCTTGACCGGGGCCTGCTGCTTGAGCTTGCCGTCGGCGCTGGTCACGGTCGGCGTGACGGTCGCGTAGCCCTTGATCGAGCGGAACTTGGCCAGGTCGATGGTGACTTCACGGGCCGCGGTGGTGCTGTTGACGTGGACGAGCGAGGCGCCCTTGCCGTCCTTGGTCACGGCGGCGGCGCTGGAGGTGTCGTCCACCTTGATCAGCTTGTCGCCCGGCTTGATGAAGTGCGTGAAGTTGCGGGCGGTGTCGAACTTGGTGTTCGTGTAGATCGGGCACGAGGCGAGGGTGTCCGTGGACTTGCAGCTGAACGACAGCTGGATGCTGCCCCAGTTGCCGCCCTTGGCGGACTCGCCGCCCGGCTTCATGTTGTCGTAGTCCTCGACCGGCTGCCAGAACACCCAGGCGGACGGCTCCAGTTCACGCAGGTCGTTCACGATCTGCTGGGCGAGCCCGAGACCCGGACGCATGTCCGTGAAGCTCTGCCCGTCGCCCCAGTCGCCTTCGACCTCGCTCATCCACAGCGGCTTGTCGGCCGCCTTGGCGAGGTCGCGCACGGTGGTGCGCTGCCCGGTGCCGTAGGTGTGGACGTTCATCTGGTCGACGAGGTCCTTGGACGCCTGCGAGTAGGAGTTCCAGTTCGTCGCGAAGATCGACGGGTTGGTCTCGTCCATCGCCGAGATCTCGGCCTTGACCTTGGCCTTCTCCAGCGCCGGGGCCAGCGCGGCCAGCACCTTCTCCTGGAGCGCGGGGCCGATGTGGGCGCCCTCCTGACGGCCGCCGACGGGCTGGCCGTCCGCGCCCAACCTGGTCGACCAGTAGCCGGTGTTGGGCTCGTTGAACGGGTCGACGGTGTCGACCTTGATGCCCTCGGCCTTCTCAAGCCGCTTGGTCGCCCCGGCCATGTAGGCGGCGAAGTCGTCGACCGAACTGGCCTTCAGCTGGTCGGTGTTGGCGTTGAATCCGCCGGAGACATAGCCGCTCTCGGTCATGAACCAGGGCGGCGAGTTGCTGAACGTCTCCCAGTGGGTGATGTCCTTCTTGATGCGGTCGACCCACCAGCGCTGGGTCTTGTCCGCCTTGGGGTTCCAGTCGGCCGCGTCGTCGGCGCTCCACCAGTCGGTGTCCGTGCGGGTGGTGCCCGCGGGCGCCTTCCACCAGCCCTCGACGGCCCCGCCGGCCCGCAGGTAGTCCTTCACGTCGGGGGCGTTGCCGCCGCCGATGTTGTAGCGGGCGATGTTCAGCGCCAGCCCGTCGTCACCGAACAGCAGCTTCGCGAGCTTCTCGCGGATCGCCGGGGGATAGTCGCCGGTCGCGTTCGCGAACCAGACCAGACTGGTGCCCCAGCCCTCGAACTTCTCCTGGCTGTAGGAGGGATCGGGGGTGACGGTGACGGACGGGACCGCGGCCTCGGCCGCCGCCTGAGCGTCCGGCACGGCCGGGGTGATCAGGGCGGCCGAGGTGGCCAGAGCGGTGATGCCGACGACTCCCAGCAGGTGTCGTGTGCGGGTACGGCGTGCCAACGTGTGCTCCCAGCTTCGTAGGTGGTAGCTGCGGTGGACCGCCGTGCCCGCACCGCACGCGAGGACGCGTACGGACACGGGGCACGACGGTGTGCCCCTTGGATCAGGGGAGTTCAGGGGTAGGGATACTGCGGGGTGACGCTCAGCGGGCCGGCTGCCGGAGTACGGCGACCTCCCTCGGCGCGAGGACGAGGACACCGTCGGCTTCCGTGCCGCCGGTCAGCCGCCCGCCGTCGAGGCCGGGCAGCGGTACCTCCTCCTCGCTGCGGTTGACCAGGAACAGGAACCGGCTTCCGCCGCCCTGCCGTACGGTCAACTCGACGCGCCCACGGGCCGGTTCGGGCAGCTCGCTGTCCACGCCCGCCGGTGCGAGCAGCGTCGGCAGCAGCGCCGCGAGCCCGTCGGTGCCGAGGCGCGTGGAGACGTACGACGCCGAACCGCCGCCCGTCGTACGGCGGGTGACGGCCGGGCGGCCCGTGTAGGCGCCCGAGCGGTAGTGGGCGAGGACCTCCACCTCGGGGTCGGTCACGTCGACGCGGTCGGTCCACACCGTGCCCGTACCGCCGCCGTCGACCTCGACCGACTCACCGTCGAGCAGCGGGCCGAACTCCTCGACGCGGATGCCGAGCAGTTCGCGCAGGGCGCCCGGGTAGCCGCCGAGCCAGATGTGGTCGTTCTCGTCGACGACACCGGAGAAATATGTGGTGACCAGGTGGCCGCCCGTCTCCGCGTACCGCGTCAGCTCCTTGGCGAGGGTCGCCGGGACCATGTGCAGCACCGGGGTGATCAGCACGTCGTAGCGGCTGAACTCGGTGCGGGTGGTGACGACGTCCGCGCGGATGCCCAGGGAGAGGAGCGCCGAGTACCAGTTGAGGCCCTCCTGGCGGTAGTCGAGCAGGGCCGTCGGGTGCGAGTCCTGCTCGCTCGCCCACCAGGAGTCCCAGTCGAACACGATGCCGACGCGGGCCGGTTCGCGCTCGGAGCCCGCGATCGGCGCCAGGTCCTTGAGGGTCTGGCCGAGGGCGGTCACCGCGCGGAAGACCTCGCTGTCGGCGCCGGCGTGCGGCACCATCGCGGAGTGGTACTTCTCGGCGCCGGCCGCCGACTGACGCCACTGGAAGTAGCAGACGGCGTCGGCGCCGTGCGCCACGTGCAGGAGCGAGTCGCGGGCCAACTCGCCCGGCCGCTTGGCCACGTTGACGTGCTGCCAGTTGACCGCGCTGGTGGAGTGCTCCATCAGGAACCACGGCCGTCCTGCCGCGATACCGCTGGTCAGGTTGGCGGAGAAGGACAGCTCGTCGCGGGACTGCGGGCCCGGGTGGACGTAGTGGTCGTTCGAGACGAAGTCGATCTCACTTGCCCAGTCGGCGTAGTTCATACCCTTCGTGCCGCCCATCACCATGAAGTTGGTGGTGATGGGGACCTCGGGGGTGAACTCGCGGAGCACCTCCCGCTCGGCGACCAG
Organism: Streptomyces geranii; assembly: GCF_002954775.1. Taxonomy (GTDB): domain Bacteria; phylum Actinomycetota; class Actinomycetes; order Streptomycetales; family Streptomycetaceae; genus Streptomyces; species Streptomyces geranii. Next base: position 370,795 of record NZ_PJME01000005.1, on the reverse strand, counting down.
GTAGTCCTTCAGCGCGTCCGAGGAGAAGCGCTTGAAGTCCAGCTGCTGGGTCGGGTTCGGGTGCGAGCCGGCCAGGCGGGGCGGCAGGATCTGCGCCCAGTCGCTGTAGCGCTGCGACCAGAAGGCCGTGCCCCAGGCGTGGTTGAGGGCGTCCAGGGTGGTGTAGCGGGCGCGCAGCCAGTCGCGGAAGGCGCGGGCCGCGTCGTCCGAGAAGTCGTAGATGTTGTGGCAGCCCAGCTCGTTGGAGATGTGCCAGGCCACCAGGGCCGGGTGGTCGGCGTATCGTTCCGCCATCTTCCGTACCAGGCCCAGGGCGTGGCTGCGGAAGACCGGGGAGGTGGGACGCCAGTGCTGGCGGGCGCCCGGCCAGACCGTCTCACCGGTGGCGGTCACCGGGAGGATCTCCGGGTGCGCGGTGGTCAGCCACGGCGGCGGGGACGCGGTCGCGGTGGCGAGGTCGACGCCGATCCCGCCCGCGTGCAGCAGGTCCATGACCTCGTCGAGCCAGCCGAAGTCCCAGGTGTCCGCGTCCGGCTGGATCCGGGCCCAGGAGAAGATCCCCACCGAGACGATGTTGACGCCGGCCTCGCGCATCAGCCGTACGTCCTCCTCCCACACCTCCCGGGGCCACTGCTCGGGGTTGTAGTCGGCGCCGTACGCGAGACGGGGCGTGGAATCACCGTCCGGCCCGTACGGCAGACGGGACGGGGAGGCGGAGGTCATGGTGGTCCTTCCGGGACGCTGCGAAGCGGTTCGACTCGGGGGGTACGAGGAGCGGCCGGCGTTGACGCTCTTCCGGCCGCTCCTCGGCTGTCACTGCCCAGCTGTCACTGCTCGGCTGCTACTGCTCGACGGTGAAGCCCTGCTCGTTGCCGTACTTGATGGAGGCGTCCTGCCAGCTCTTCAGACCCGCGGTCAGCTTCTCGCTGGAGACGTAGGCCTTGCCGACGGTGTCGTTGAAGATCGAGTTGGCGTACTGCTGGAAGGGCAGGTACGACCAGTCGCTCGCGACGTTGGCGGCGGAGTCGGCGAAGATCGAGTTGGCCTCCTGGCCACCGAAGTAGTCGAACTTCTTGCTCAGGAACGCCGGGTCCTGCAGCTGCTTGACGGTCGCCGGGAAGGCACCCTCGTCGACACGGGTCTGCACGCCGTCACCGGAGTTGGCGTACTCGACGAACGCGTAGGCCAGTTCCTTGTTCTTGCCCAGCTCGGGCAGGGCCAGCGAGCTGCCGCCGTTCTCCGCGCTCGCCTTGTCGCCCTTCGTCCAGGCCGGCATGGGGGCCGCGCGCCAGTCGCCGGAGGCCTGCGGGACACCGGAGACGAAGTTGGCGGGCATCCAGGCGCCGGTGGTCAGGGTGGCGATGGTGCCGTCGCCCAGGCCCTTGTACCAGTCGTCGGTCCAGCCGTTGATCGGCGAGACGAGCTTCTTGTCGAGGAGCTTCTGCCAGGTGTCCGTGTACTTCTTGGCGCCCGCGTCCTCGAAGTTGACCGACACCTTGGTGCCGTCGACCTTGTAGGGGCGCGAACCGGCCTGCCACAGCATGCTGGTGGTGAAGCCCGCGTCACCGGCGTCGTTGGCGATGTAGACCTTGGGGTCGGCCTTGTGCAGCTTCTCGGCCGCCGTGACGTACTCGTCCCACGTGGTCGGGACGGCGATCTTGTACTTGTCGAAGATCTTCTTGTTGTAGAACATCGCCATCGGGCCCGAGTCCATCGGCAGGCCGTAGACCTTGTCGCCGTCGCTCACGGCGTTCCACGGGCCGGGCGTGTACTGCGCCTTGAGCTTGTCGGCACCGTAGGGGGCCAGGTCGGACAGGCCCTTGGTGAGCGAGTACTGGCTCAGCGCGAAGTACTCGACCTGAGCGACGTCCGGGACGCCCTTCTTGGCCGCGATGGCGTTCGAGAGGGCGGTGTAGTGCTTGTCGCCGGAGCGCTCGGCCACCAGGTTGATCTTGACCTTGGGGTACTTCTTCTCGAAGTTGGCGGCGACCGACTTGAGCGTGGGCTCCCAGGCCCAGACGTTGACCGTGCCGCCCTTCTCCAGAGCGGCCGTGATGTCCCCGGCGGAGACCGGCTTGCTGTCGTCGGAGCTGTCGTCGCTGGAACCACAGGCGGTGGCGCCCAGGGCGAGGACGGAGAGCAGGGTTATGCCGCGCACCAGGCGGCCAGTGGTTCTACGCATTGCGATGCTTCCACTTCTTCGTGGGTGGGACAGGGTGAGGGTGACTGCTGTGTGAGGGTGAAAAGCGGTGGAGCCGAGGGGGGTGTGGGGTCTGGGGAGGGTCATTCCTTGACGCTTCCGGCGGCGAGGCCGGACTGCCAGTACTTCTGCAGCAGCAGGAACGCGGCGATCAGCGGAATGATGGTGAGCAGCGAACCGGTGATCACCAGGTTGGTGACGACATCGCCGCCGATCGTCTGGGCCTGGGAGTTCCAGGCGTCCAGGCCCAGGGTCAGCGGGTACCAGTTCGGGTCCTTGAGCATGATCAGCGGCAGGAAGTAGTTGTTCCAGGTCGCGACCGTGGTGAACAGCAGGACGGTCACGGTGCCGGGGGCCAGCAGCGGCAGGGCCACCTGGAAGAAGGTGCGGATCTCGCCCGCGCCGTCGATGCGGGCCGCCTCCATCAGTTCGGTGGGGATGGCCTCGGTCGCGAAGACCCACATCAGATACAGACCGAACGGCGACACCAGCGAGGGGATGATCACCGCCCACGGGGTGTCGGTCAGGCCCATCTTGCTGAACATCAGGAAGGTGGGCACCGCCAGGGCCGTACCCGGCACCGCGACGGCGCCGATGACCACGGCGAACACCGCGCGCTTGCCGGGGAAGGTGAACTTCGCCAGCGCGTAGCCGCCGAGGATCGCCAGCAGCGTGGCACCGCCGGCGCCCAGCACGACGTACAGCAGGGTGTTCAGGAGCCAGCGGACGAAGATGCCGTCGTGGTACGTGAACGTGTCGTGGATGTTCTGCCAGAGGGCGAAGTCGCTGCTGAACCAGACGCCGGAGGAATTGGCCAGCCCGGTCTGGGTCTTGGTGGCGCTGATGACCAGCCAGATCAGCGGCACGACCGTGTAGATCAGGACCAGGCTGGTCAGCGCGGTGAGCAGGATGCTGCGCTTGGGACGGCCCGGCGTGTGCTGCTTGCGGGTGCGCAGCCGGGCCGCGCCCTTCGAGCCGCCGGTGGCCGGCGCGGCTGCGTCCGGGGAGGTGGTGGTGACGGAGCTGCTCATGGTTCAGGCTCCCTTGCGCATGCCGCGGAGCTGCACGACGTAGGCGATGACCATGGTGATCAGCCCCATGATGATGGCGACCGCCGCGGAGTAGTTGTGCTGCTGGCCGTTGAAGGACAGCGAGTACGTGTAGAAGTTCGGGGTGAAGTCGGTGGTGATGGCGTTGCGCGCCAGGGGCCGCAGGATGGCCGGCTCGTTGAAGAGCTGGAAGCTGCCGATGATCGAGAAGATCGTCGCGATGACGAGGGCACCGCGGATCGCCGGGAGCTTGATCGCGGTGACGACCCGGAACTGCCCGGCGCCGTCGATCTCCGCGGCCTCGTAGAGGGAGAGCGGGATGACCCGGAGCGCGGAGTAGAAGATCAGCATGTTGTAGCCGATGAACTCCCAGGTCACGATGTTGCCGATGGAGGCCAGCACCAGGTCGCTGGAGAGCGGGTCCGGCAGCGTGACGCCGAACGCGCTGTTGATGTCACCCACCAGCCCGTACTTGGTGCCGTACATGAAGCCCCACATCAGGGTGGCGACCACGGCGGGCACCGCGTACGGCAGGAAGATCGCGATCCGGAAGAAGTCCTTGCCGTAGAGCCGGCCGCTGTCCAGCGCGAGGGCGATCAGCAGGGCGATGCCGAGCATGATCGGCACCTGTATCGCCAGGAACAGCGACACCCGGGTCAGGGAGTCCCAGAACTGGTCGTCCTTCAGCGCCTGCGTGTAGTTGTCCAGGCCGACGAAGCTGTTGCCGCCGATCAGCTGGTCCCTGAAGAGGCTGAGGTAGATCGAGTATCCGATGGGTGCCAGGAAGACGAGGGCGAACACCGCCACGAACGGGCCTATGAACCCCCATCCCGTCCATGAGCGGTGGTCCCTCTTCGCCACCGCTCGGGCCGGGGCGCGCTCAGCGGCCACCGGCGGTTCTAGGGTCGTCATTGTCGTGCCTCGCTCGTCCGTCTCGGAACCGGCGCTGGTCCGCCGCCGCCCCGATGTTTACGTAAACATCCCTTGCCGCGAGAACCCCACAAAAGGCGCACCGGCTGTTATGTTTACGTAAACATCTGATGGCGGCATGTCTACACCGCTCCCCCGACGCTGGTCAAGGGTCGTCGGAGCAACTGTGGACGGGAAGGCGAGGGTTGACGGGTGGACACAGCTGACGGCACCTCGGCGGATCCGGCGCGGGCACGCGCACGCACCAGGAAGCGGACGGCCCGCCGTACACAGAGCGCCTCCATGGCGGACGTCGCCCGGGTCGCGGGTGTGTCCTCGCAGACCGTCTCCCGGGTGTCGAACGGCTTCCCGGGCGTCAACGAGGAGACCCGGCAGCAGGTCCTGGCGGCCATGAAGGAGCTTGGCTACCGGCCCAACAGCGCCGCCAGGGCGCTGAAGCGCGGTGAGTTCCGCACGATCGGCGTGATCACCTTCGGCCTGTCCACCACCGGAAACGTCCGCACACTGGAGGCCATCGCGACCTCGGCGGCACACGAAGGCTACTCGGTCACACTGCTGCCGGTCGCCGTCCCGACACAGGACGAGGTGCGCGGCGCCTTCTCGCGGCTCGGCGAGCTGGCCGTCGACGCGGTGATCGTCATCCTCGAAGTCCACCTCCTCGACGCGTCGACCCTCTCCATGCCGCCGCACGTCCAGGTGGTCGTCGCCGACTCCGACGCGGGCGACCGCTACACGGTCGTCGACACCGACCAGGCGGGCGGCACCCGCACCGCCGTACGGCACCTGCTGGACCTCGGGCACCGCACGGTCTGGCACCTGGCGGGCCCCGAGGGCTCGTACGCGGCCCAGCGCCGCACGGACGCCTGGCGCGCGGAACTCCACGCGTCGGGACGGACCGCGCCCGCGCTGGTACGCGGCGACTGGTCGGCGGAGTCCGGCTACCACGCGGGCCTGCGCATCGCCCGGCTACCCGACTGCACGGCGGTGTTCGTGGCCAACGACCAGATGGCCCTGGGCCTGCTGCGAGCGCTGCACGAGAGCGGACGCAGGGTCCCCGAGGACGTCAGCGTGATCGGCTTCGACGACATCCCGGAGGCGGGTTCGTTCCTGCCCCCGCTGACGACAGTGCACCAGGACTTCGCCGAGGTGGGGCGGCTGTGCGTGGAGGGCGTCCTGCGGCAGATGCGGCAGGACGCGACGGAGCACGGGACGACGCTGGTGCCGACGCGGTTGGTGGTACGGGAGAGTACGGCTCCGCCGCGCTCGGGGTGAGGGGGCCGGTGGCTCGGAACGGGCGGTGTGGCCGGTACAACCATCCCGTGGGGTGAGCCGTCTCATGAGTGACCACACGATTACGGGGGGCGATCTTGCAGGACCCGCGCGGCACCCCCGTGGCAGAGGGGGAGCACTCATGAAGACAGGTACGTACCTCAAGATCGCGTTCGTCGCGGCGCTCACGGCGACCACCGTGACCGTCGCCCCCGCCGCGGTCTCGGCGGCGGACGGCCGGACTTCCGGCGCCCCGGCCTGGCGGACCTCGCTGGCGGGGACGCTCTCGGACAACTCCGGGCTCTCCGACATCGCGTCGGTCGGTCCGAACGCCGCCTGGGCGGTCGGAACCCAGTACGTCGACGGCGTCGGCCAGGGCGTCATCCTGCGCTGGAACGGCAGAACCTGGCAGCAGCAGGTCACCCCCGACGTGCCGGAGACCGGCACGTGGCACGCCGTGGACGCGGAGTCCGCGCACGACGTCTGGGCGTACGGCTGGGACCAGCAGGGCGAGACCCTGGCCCACTACGACGGCAAGCGGTGGACGGAGAAGCCTCTGCCCGCGGAGCAGGGCTACGGCTTCGCGAAGCTCGCCACCGCCCCCGGCAGGACCTGGCTGGTGAGCGACACCGCGATCAACTCCTATGCCCACGGCGTCTGGCAGAGCACACCCCTTCCAAGCGGTGTCCGCATCAACGCCATTGACGCGCGGACCGCCCATGACGCCTGGGCGGTCGGGCAGTTCGCGCTCGTCGGCCAGCCGAGCCGGTCCGTGCTCCTGCACTGGGACGGCCGTTCGTGGACCGACACCGCGCCGGCCGGCAGCAACTTCACGGCCGCGGCGGTGTACCAGGAGTCCGCCCGCAGCGTCTGGATCACCGCCCTCGGCCCGTACTCCGAGGACGAACCGCAGCAGACCAAGGTGCTGCACTGGAACGGCCGCACCTGGCGCGATGTGACGGGGCCGGTCGACGGGCTGTGGGGCACTGCCATCACCGGCGACGGCAAGGGCACCGTCTGGGTCTCGGGCGACCCCTACGGCTACGAGGGCACCGCCCTCTACTGGCGCCTGCGGCACGGAGTCTGGACGTCCGTGCAGGGTGACGCCGTCCCCGGCGGCCAGACCCAGGCGTACGACATCGAGGCTCTCGCGCCCACCGGCCGCGCCGGACAGTTCTGGTCCGTCGGCAGCTACAACCTGATCACCGGAGAGCACACCTCCGCCCTGTACGAGCTGATCCAGCGTTCGACTCGCTGAGACCGCTCTTTCGCGCCCGCAGTCCTTGCCCGGCCCTCCCTCGGAGGGGGTCCCCGGAGGACCCCCACCGGGGGCTGTCGCCCCCGAACCCTGCACGCCTTGCCCGTCCTCCCCGCCGGGCGCACCCTTGTCCCATGGGAGCGCACGAAGGCCCCACGCTCATCACCTCCGTCCAGCGGGCCTTCCGGCTGCTGGAGGCGGTGAGCGCGCACGCGAACGGGGCGCCGGCCAAGCAGCTGGCGCGGGAGACCGGGCTGCCCCTGGCCACCGCCTACCACTTGCTGCGGACCCTCGTCCACGACGGCTACCTGCGGAAACTCGACGACGGCGGGTTCATCCTCGGCGACAAGTTCCAGACCCTGCGGACGACCGGCCGGGGCCAGGCGCTGCTCAGCCGGGTCCGGCCCACGCTGGCCGCGCTGCGCGACGAACTGGCGACCGCCGCCTACCTCACCTTCTACGAGGAGGGCGAGATCCGGGTCGCCGAGATCGTCGACGGTCCCCGGGCGCCCCGCGTCGACCTGTGGGTGGGGTTCGAGGACGCCGGACACGCCACCGCGCTCGGCAAGTCCGTCCTGCGGGAGATGGACGAGGAGGCGCGGAAGGAGTACCTCTCCCGGCACCACCTCGCCGACCTCACCCCCAGGACCATCACCAGCCGGCCCGAACTGCTCCGGCGTATCGACTCCTCACCCGTGGCCCCGGCCGTCACGGACCTGGAGGAGTACGCACTCGGGACGGTCTGTGTCGCCGTCCCCGTCTACCGGGGCGACACGCTCGGCTCGCTCGGCGTGTCCATGCCGGTGGACCGGCTCTCCCGGGTCCCGGAGGTCCGGGCCCGGCTGATCCCGATCGCGGACCGGGTGACCAGGAGCCTCTCGCTCACTATCTGAAAATCCGATCCTTGCCGCCGACCCGGTTGATCGCGTTTCCTGATTACTGGATGAAACAGGCATATCGGGGGCTCACCCCGTACACAGGTGAGGACTGTGGACGGAACATGAGTCAGGCCCGACACCACAGTGGCGACCACTGGCCGAAGCGGGCGTTCAGGCACCGCACGGCCGCCCCGCCGATCCTGTTCGCACTGCCGATCCTGCCCGCCCTGCCCGTGCTGATCGTCGCGGGTGTCGTCCTGGGCGATCTCGTCGGCGGATCCGGTACCAACTGGCTGCCGCTGCTCGCCGCCGGGCCCGCGCTGGCCGCCACCACCAACGGGCCGCGCGGTGTCCTCTGCGTCGGCCTCCTCGCCGGGGCGCTCGGCGCGAGCCTCGCCGCCTGGGACGGCGTACCGGGCCGCGAGCTGGCCGCCGGACTCTCCGCCCTGGCCGCCGTCACCCTGGCGAGCGGCCTGGCCAGCGTCCTGCGCGGACGCCGGGAGCGGGTCCTCGACGCGGTCCGCTCGGTCGCCGAGACCGCCCAGCACGCCCTGCTCAGTCCCGTCCCGGCGACGGTCGGACCCTTCCAGGTGGCCGTCCGCTACAGCGCGGCGGCGGCCGAGGCCCGGATAGGGGGTGATCTGTACGCGCTGATACCCACGCCGTACGGGGTGAGACTGATCGTCGGCGATGTGCGCGGCAAGGGGCTCCCGGCCGTCGGGACCGCCGCCCTGGTCCTCGGTGTGTTCCGGGAGGCCGCCTACGACGAGCCCGACCTCCTCGCCGTCGTCGACCGCATCGAGCGGAGCCTCGCCCGCAACCTCGGCCCGGACGACTTCGTGACCGCCGTCGTCGCCGGATACCCGAGGACGGGACAGCTGGAGGTGGTCAACTGCGGCCACGCGCCTCCGCTGCTCGTCCATGCCTCCGGCGAGGTCACGGCCGTCGAGCCCACGCACCCGGCCCCGCCCCTCGGCCTGCGCGCCCTCACCGGCCACACCCCCGACCTGCACGTACTGCCCTTCGGCGACGGCGACCAGCTCCTCCTCTACACCGACGGCGTCACCGAGGCCCGCGACCGGGGCCGCGCCTTCTACCCCCTGGACGAAGGTCTGGCCCGCCACGCCTCCGACGAGCCCGCCGCCACCCTCGACGCGCTCCACGAGGAACTGCTGGACCACGTGGGCGGACGGCTCCACGACGACGCGGCCCTGCTCCTCATCCGCAAACCGACGGTCCGGGAAGTGGTGGTCCCCGAACCGCCGGTCTGTGGAACGACGGCCTACGAGTCGGCCGTCACTCGCCCGACGGCGAGGTCAGCGTGACGCCGAGCGCCACCGGCGTACCGAAGTTCGGTGTGCCGTCGGCGTTCCAGGTGAACTTCTGCGCCCTGGTGGTGCGGTTCATGTCGCAGCCGCCCGAGGTGGAGTTGTTGGCGTGGTAGACGATCCAGTCCTCCGTCCCGTCGGGGGACTTGAAGAACCCGTTGTGGCCCGGCCCGTACACACCATTGGCGTTGGACCGCTGGAACACCGGGTTCGGTGACTTGACCCAGGAGGCGGAGTTGAGCGGGTCGCCGGTCCCGTTGTACGTCAGCATCCCCAACTTGTAGTCGGGCGTGGAGCAGTGGCTCGCCGAGTACACGATGAACGTCTTGCCGCCGCGCTGAAGCACCTCGGCACCCTCGTTGACCGCACCGCCGACCGTCTCCCAACTGTAGGTCGGGGTCGACAGAATCCGCCGAGTCCCGCTCGCCGTCCACGGATTGGACAGCGGCCGGATGAACATCGGCTGCGAGCCGTTGTAGAACGTGCCCAGGAGATACAGCTGGCCGTTCAACTGGAGGATTCCCGGGTCGAGTTCCCAGGTGTTGTCCTGGGTCGGGTCGAGCAGGTCGGCCTTGAATGAGTAGGGGCCCATCGGGTCCAGGCCGGCGCTCTCCAGCACATGGATGCGCTGCGTTCCCAGGTTGTACGGCTCCTGCCCGGCCGTGTAGTAGAAGTACCAGCGCTTGCCGTTGGGGCCGTCGAGCAGGTGGAACTCCGGCGCCCACATCGTGCCCGCGCCGTTGGGCCGGGTGAGGTTGAAGATCACCTGGTCGGTGGCGGTCGCGAGCCCGGCGAGGGTGCTCGCCTTGCGCATGGTGACCGTCGAGTTCCAGGTGGTCGTGGCGAGGTAGTAGTAGCCGCTGTAGTACGTCAGCCAGGGGTCGGGCCCGTGCTGGGACAGCGGGTTGGTGAACGTGTGCGTGCCTGTGCCGCCTCCGCTGGTGAATCCGGGCAGCCGCCACACCCTGCCGTTGGCTGTGGCGCACGGGAGTTGTACGAGGTTGGTGTTCGAGGCCGACGAACCACCGCTGGGCGTCACGCACTTGCCGGAACTGACCGAGATCAGGTTGAAGGTCTTGTCGGTGCCGGAGACCGTGACGGGGACGAGCCGCCACTGCTGGTTCGTCCCGCTGTGGCAGGGCCACTGGATGATCGTGGCGTTGTCCGCCGTGGACGCCCCGAAGACGTCCACGCACTGACCGGACTGCGTGGTGATCGTGTACGTGTCGGAGGTCCCCGCGACCGGGGTGTAGGCGAAGTTCTGGTTGGCGGCGCCCGAACTGCATGTGAAGGCGCGGAGTTGAGTGGCGTTGGTCGTCGAACTCCCTGGCAGGTCCAGGCAGTTGCCGCCGTTCTGGTTCACGCCCGTCGAACCGAACGAGACGGCGGCGGACGCGGGCGGCGATGCCACCAGGAGGGCGACCACCATGGCTAGGACGGAGACCAGTACGGCCGTACATCTGGAACGGGTCACTTCAGGCACATCCCTTCTCATCCCATCTCGTCCCTCAGGGGCTGTACGCCTTGACTTCGAGAAGTCCGAGGGAGCTGCTGCCGGTGCTGGTCAGGAGCACCCGTAGGCGGGTGGTGCTGGTGGCCGTGAACGACACGGAGTTGTACTGGTTCTTGGCCAGTCCGTACGCGCCCGCGCCCGGCACGTCCACGTACGCGCTGCCGTTCCAGTACTGGAGTTTCCAGGCGGACGGCATGTCGATGCCCTGGTCGTCGTCGAAGAAGTACACGTCGGCCTTGTTGAGGGTCTTCGCGGTCGGCCAGGTCAGCTCGGCCCACTGCTGGCCCGTCTCCGGCCAGGTGCCCCAGCGCGGGTTCACCGTGTCGTTGGAGGAGGGCGGTTCGATGCCGTCGTTGAGCGCGGCGACGCTCTCCCAGGCGGAGGTGTAGGACGCGGACGGTGTCGCCGAAGTCGCCTGGTTGGCCGGTGGCTGCGGCGGCTGGACCCCGCCCCGGTTGAACACCTTGACCTCGGTGAGGCCCGTTTTCGCGCCGGAGGCGTTGGTGGCCAGGACGCGGATGCGCTGGGCGGTGATCGCCGGGAACTGCACGAGGTTGTAGTTGGCGCGTGGAGCGGTCGGGGTCTTGGTCTGGCTCGGCGCGTTCACCCATGAACTGCCGTCGTAGTACTGGATGTTGTACGCCGACGGCGCCCGGTAGGTCGTACTCGCCGGGCGGCTGTCCTTGAAGTACAGGCGCACCTCGTTCAGCGTGCGGGCCGCGCCGAAGTTCAGCTCGTACCAGTCCTGGCTGTTGGCGGAGCCGCCGGCGCCCCAGAAGGGCTCGTTGGTCGGGAAGCCGTCGACCGCGCCCGAGACCGAACTGCCTGAGCCGGTGAACGAGGCCGAAGTCGTCGCCCCGGAGGCGATGTTGGTCAGGTCGGCCGTGAGGTCGACGCCCGCCTTGGCCAGCATGTCGACCATCCGGGGGCTGCTCTGGACGACCTGGTTGGGTGCCTGCAGTCCGGCGACCGCCGTGTTGAAGGTGACCGTGCCGTTGGTGGTGACAGCGCCGGTCGCCGGGTCCCAGGTGAAGGGGACCAGGGAGCTGACGGTGGCGGCCCGGTTGCCGTTGACGTAGATCGAGTAGCCCTCCGGGACACCCGGGTAGCGGACCACGCCGTCGGCCGGGTCGTCCCAGACGATCGACAGATCGGCGTTGCGGTAGCGGAGGTTGTTGACGGTGAAGTGGCTCCAGCCGATGTCGATCGGGGAGACCTCCACCTTGGCGTCACTGCGCGGCCGGAGTCCGGCTACGTCCTCGATCACCGTCCAGTTGCTGCTGCCCAGGATGTTGTGGTGGATCCAGGACCGGTAGTTGATGGAGCTGCCGTTCCAGTCCGCCCAGAACTCGTTCGCGTCCGGCCACTGGGTGTTGCCGCCGACGTACTGCGCCCAGGTGTTCCAGTACAGGAGCTTCTTGTAGTCGGTCGCGTTCATCCACGAGTTGGGATAGTTGCGCAACACCGAGGAGTACAGCCGGAACTGGACCGTCGAGTTGATCGTCGAGAAGTTGTTGGAACCCGGTTCACCGGCGTCGGCCGCCGCCTGCTTGTCGACCTGGTTGGCCGTGTAGAAGGGGAAGACCGGGTATTGCGCCGGGTCGTCGTAGAGCCTCAACGCCTGCTTGTAGGCAGTGGTGTTGGGGATCGCGCCGACCGCGAACGGGTAGTAGTTGTTGATCTCCTTCCAGGGCACCCACTCGTTCGTCGACTTCAACCGGTGCTCGAACAACTGCCGGTTGGGGTTCCACAGGACGTTGACGATGGCGTCCTTGATCTGCGTCGCGAGCGTGCGCATCTCGGTCGCCTTGGCCGTGTTGCCGATCGCGTCGTAGGCCTGGGCCGCGGCCAGCGCGCCGCTGTACTGGTAGGCGGACTCGGCGCGGTCCATGTTGCCGGGCTTCCAGTGGAAGGAGACCGCGTCGGCGTCGTTGCCGGTCAGCGCGCCCCAGTCGTACTCGATGAGCTTGTTGTTGTCGTGGTCGTAGTAGGAGAGTTGGCCCTTGACGTCGCCCTCGGCGTAGCGCGCCAGGTTGGCGGCGATGCCCGGCTGGCCGCCGTGGATCTGGTAGCTCTTCCAGGCCGCCTCGGCGATGTACTGGGTGTAGCTGTTGGACCAGTTCTCCGGGTCACCCGGGTTGTCGAGGAACCGCCCGCCCTTCGAGGTCTGGCCGACGCTCAGCCAGTCCCCGTACGCGTAGGCCGGGTTGCGCAGGTACTTCAGGTCGTCGATGTGCATCGGCTGGGTGAGCGCGATCGCGTTGTTGTAGCCGAGGACGCCCTCGGTCGACGTCGGGAACTGGAAGGTCTGGCCGGGGATGTCGGCGTCCAGGTTGTTGAAGCGCATCAGCCACCAGCGGTAGTAGATGTTCTTCTTGATCGCCGGTTCCGGTACGTCGATGTAGGGCACGTTCTGCGCCCACCACAGGTTGTAGGCCCTGACGTGGGTCGCGAAGGCGGTCGCGTTCGAGTAGCCCGCGTAGGCGTTGTACTCGGTGAGCGACTGCGGGATCTCGTCGGTGACGAAGCCCATCACGACCTTCGCGGTCACCGTGGCCCCGGCCGCGACCGTCACCGAGCGGTTGAGACCGCCGCTGGAGACCGCGAAACCGTCGCCGGTGAGGCGGGGGCGGAGGGTCGTGAGGTTGTTGTACGCGTTCACCTGGCCGGTCAGCTCACTGCCGGTGCCTGTCGTGGCGTACGGCGAAGTCGCCCGTAGTTGCAGGGTGGTTGAGCTGCTGCCGTTGTTCTTGATCGACAGGTTGGTGACGGCCACGTTGTTCTCGGTGATGAACTTGGTCTGGCTGACCTGGACCGAGCCGCTGGTGTGGACGCTGTTCCAGTGGCTGGGCGTCTGGCGGCGCTGGGCGACCTGTTCGGTGAAGGTGCCCGGGGTGATCGCGACGGCGTAGGCGTTCTGGTTGTTGACGCCCTCCCAGTAGGCGACGTTGCCGCCGAAACCGAGGACCGCCGGGTTGTGGGTCTTCATGAACAGGGCGCGGCCCCGGCTCATCAGCCAGGGTCCGGCCGGGTCGTCGCCGGTGCGGGCGAGCAGCCGGTCCATCCAGAAGTCGGTGCCCGAACTCTCCGCGTCGTAGATGGACTTCATCATGTCGCCGGTGGTGTGGGCGACGGGCGGGGCCGGGATCGCGGGTCCGCTGAAGGTGGGGAACCCGATGGTCTGCGCGGCGCTGGCGGGGGTCGCGGTGAGGGCGGGACAGGCCACGAGCGCCAGGACGATCAGGAGGCGCTGTAAGGCGGTTTCGATTCGTCTTCGCATCGGTTGGCTCCCCTTTGCTGAAACGACCTAAAAGGTTTTCGCAACGTAGGAGCGGGCTGATGGAGTGTCAAGAGTGGCCGTAGAGAGCCCTGTTCGGCGACAGCGGGATTCAGGACAGGGGAGCCGTCGAGCCCCGGATCACCACCCGGCAGGGCAGCGCCTCGATACCTGAGCGCCGACCGCCGCCGATCGCCGAGAACAGGGCGTGCGCGGCGGCCCGGCCGACCTGCTCCAGGTTCAGGTCGACGCTGGTGAGCGGCGGACGGGAGCCGGAGGTCAGGACGTTCCAGTCGTCGAAGCCCATGACCGACACGTCCTCCGGGACCCGTCGGCCGCGCTCGCGCAGTACGTCCATGACGCCGCGCGCGATCTGGTCGTTGCCGCACAGCACCGCGTCGACATCCGCGTGCCGGTCCAGCAGCAGCGCGGTGGCCGCCCGCCCCCAACCCTCCGACCAGGCACCGAACCTGGGCTCCTCGACCGGGGTGAGACCGGCGTCGGCCAGCGCGGCCAGGGCGCCCTCGGACCGCTCGCGCGCCGCGAGATACCCGGGGTCGCCGGTGATGTGCGCGATCCTGGTCCGGCCGCACGCCAGCAGGTGCGTCACGGCGATCCGGCCGGCGTCCACGCTGTCGGGGACGATGGAGAGGTCTTCCGGATCGTCCGACGGGGCGTACGCGTAGACCACCGGGACCGGCAGCTCACGGCCCAGGGACGGACGCGGATCGGTCCGGCTGCCCACCACGATCAGACCGTCGACCCGACGGCCCAACAGCGCCCGTACATGGTGCTGTTCACGGATCGCGTCACCGCGCGCGTCGCACAGGAACACCGCGACCTCGCCCGCGCCGAAGGCGTCCTCGGCGCCCATCAGGATCGGGATGCTGAACCGGCCCTCCAGGTCGCTGGTGAGCAGCCCGACCGTGCCCGTGCGCCCGGCGAGCAGACCCCGGGCCAGCTGGTTGGGGCGGAACGACAGCCGCTCGGCCGCGTCGACCACCCGCTGCCGGGTCTCGGCGCGCACCTGGCTGCGGCCGTTGAGCGCCTTGGACGCGGTGGCGACGGACACGCCCGCCAGCCTGGCGACATCGCTGAGCGTGGCGGGCTGCGAACGAGAGGGGCCGGTCGCCTGTGCCATGGGGAACTCCTTCTCTCGCCTTGCGTGCGTAAACCGTACGCGAGTTGTTTCGGCCCGGGTGTCCATCGCGCACTTTCACAGGTTTCGGCGGACCTGACACGTCGGCCGCCGACTTCCCTTCCGTGCAAGGGGATTGACGGGGCATCAGCCTAGTCCTAGCTTTCAGAAAGCCTTTTCGGTTTGTTTCCGGCGCAGAACCCACACGAGGGGGATCGTTATGGGGCACAGAGTTGCCACCGGCGCCGTCGCGCTGCTCGCCGCCGTCAGCCTGGTCACCGCCTGCGGATCCGGCGACAGCGGCTCGGACGGCGGCGGCGGAGGGGGCGGCGGTGGAGCGGCCGGTGCCACGGGCACCGACGACGGCGCCACGCTGACGATGTGGACGCGGGCGGCGACCCGGCCGCAGAGCGAGGCCCTGGTCAAGGCGTACAACGCGAGCCACAAGAACAAGGTCGAGCTGACCGTGGTCCCCACCGACGACTACCAGGCCAAGGTCGGCGCGGCGGCCGGCTCCAAGGACCTGCCCGACCTGTTCGCCTCCGACGTGGTGTTCGTCCCGAACTACACCTCCAGCGGCCTCTTCGCCGACCTCACCGAACGCATCGACGCCCTTCCCTTCGCCGACAGCCTCGCCCAGTCGCACATCAAGGCGGGCACGTACGAGGACCGCAAGTACGTCGTCCCGCACACCCTCGACCTCTCGGTCCTCTTCTACAACAAGGACCTGTACCGCAAGGCCAAACTCGACCCCGAGAAGCCGCCCACCACCCTCGGCGAGTGGGACGAGCAGGCCCGCGCGGTCGACGCGCTCGGCGGCGGTGTCAACGGCACGTTCTTCGGCGGGAATTGCGGCGGCTGCGGGGTCTTCACCTGGTGGCCGTCGATCTGGGCCGCCGGGGACGACGTACTGAACGCGGACGGCACCGAGTCCCTGCTCGCCTCCGCCACCGCGAAGAAGGTGTACGACACCTACCGGGGCTGGGTCGACGACGACATCGTCGCGCCCGGCGCTCGCGACGAGACCGGCGCGACCTGGACCGGAGTCTTCCCGAAGGGGCAGGTCGGGGTCATGCCGATGCCGTCGACCACGCTGGGGCTGATGCCGAAGGACCTGGATCTCGGCATCGCGCCCATCCCCGGGCCCGACGGCGGCAAGTCGACGTTCGTCGGTGGTGACGCGATCGGTATCTCCGCCACCAGTAAGTCGGCCGACCAGGCGTGGAACTTCCTCGCGTGGACTCTGGGGGACAAGGCGCAGGTCGATGTTGTCGCCGCGCACAAGGATGTGGTGGCGCGGGCCGATCTTGCGTCCAACAAGTACTCGGATGCGGATCCTCGGCTGGTCACCATCAACCAACTTGTGGCTGACGGCCGTACGCCGTACGCGTTGAAGTTCGGGCAGACCTTCAATGATCCGAACGGGCCGTGGCTGAGTCTGATGCGGGATGCGGTGTTCGGCGAGGGGACGAATGTGGACAAGGACAACGACGCGGTGAGTGCTTCGCTGGCGGAGTGAGGTTGTCTGCGGGTGCGTGGGGGCTGGTCGCGCCCACGCGGCGGAGCCGCACATCGATGCAGCCCCGCGCCCCTGCCCTTCAGCGGCACAGTTGGCCGACTCTGTTAAGGAGCCCCATGCGCAGCCGCAAGGCCCAGGGCCTCGCCTATGCCGCCCCTACCGCCGTCTTCGTCACCGTCTTCTTCCTGCTGCCCCTCCTCCTCGTCGGGCAGATGTCCCTCAGTGACTGGCCACTTCTCGCGGGCGATCGCGGCCTCAACGCCCCCGAGAACTTCACGGACGCCATCGACACCACCCTCTTCTGGCCGGCCGTCCGGTTCACGCTCCTCTACACCGTGATCGTGACGGCCGTTCTCCTCGGACTCGCCCTCCTCCTCGCCCTGTTGGTGCAGGAGTCGCGGCCGGCGGCAGGCTTCTTCCGTACCGTCTACTTCCTGCCCAGCGCTCTCGGGCTCGCCTCCGCGTCGCTGCTCTTCTGGGGGCTGTACAGCCCGACCACCGGACCCCTCAGCCGCATCCTCGAAAACCTGGGCCTTGTCGACGACCCAGTCTCCTTCCTCGGCACCCCCACCTCCGCCCTCCTCTCCACCGTCTTCCTGATCGTCTGGAAGTTCGCCGGGTTCTACATGCTGATCCTTCTCGTGGGCCTCCAGCGCATCCCGCACGAGGTGTTCGAGGCGGCCCGGATGGACGGCGCGAGCCGGGGCCAGATCTTCCGCTCGATCACCCTGCCGCTGCTGCGGCCGTCCCTCGCGCTGACGCTCCTGCTCTGCGTCACCGGATCGCTGCTCGCCTTCGACCAGTTCTTCGTCCTCACCAAGGGCGGACCGGACAACAGCACCGTCACCGTCGTCCAGTTGATCTACCGGGAGGCTTTCCAGCGGATGAACCTCGGTACGGCGGCGGCCCTTTCGGTGCTCGTCCTCGCCGTGCTGCTCCTGCTGAACGCCCTCCAGTTCCGCGGTCTGCGCCGCGCCGACGAGTCATGAGAGGGGACCCGCCCGTGCTGACCCGAGCCCTCGGCCGTACGCCCTACTACGTCGTCGCCGGAGGGCTGGCCGTCATCTTCCTCTTCCCCCTGGTGTGGAACGCCTGGGCCTCGGTCAGTGAACAGCCCGGCACCGCGCAGGAGTCGGGCTACGGCCTCGGCAACTACCGCACTCTCCTCGACTACGACGCGGGCCTGTGGCAGTACTTCCTCAACAGCACCGTCGTCTCCGTGCTCACCGTCGCCCTGACCCTCGGGGTGTCCCTGCTGGGCGGCTACGCCTTCGCCCGCTTCGACTTCCCCGGAAAGAACCTGCTGTTCCTGCTGACCCTGGCCATCCTCATGGTCCCTTACGCCACCCTCCTCATCCCCCTCTACGTCCTGCTCGGCAGGCTGCAGCTGCAGAACTCGCTCGTCGGGCTGAGCCTCGTCCTGACCATGTTCCAACTGCCGTTCGCCACCTTCATGATGCGGATCTCCTTCGAGGCGGTGCCCCGCGAACTGGAGGAGTCGGCGCTCGTCGACGGATGCGGAACGGCGGGCGCCCTGCGCCGGGTGCTGCTCCCGGCGGTGCGGCCGGGGCTGATCACCGTGGGGCTCTTCGCGTTCCTCGCCGCCTGGAACGACTTCATCGCGCCCCTGATCCTCATCTCCGACAGCGAGAAGGCACCCCTGCCGCTGGCCGTCGCCAACCTCCGTCAGCAGAGCATGGGCGCCGTCGACTACGGCGCCACCGAGGCCGGTGTGGTGGTGCTCGCAGTGCCCTGTCTGCTGCTCTTCCTGCTGCTGCAACGGCACTACGTACGGGGCTTCATGTCGGGCGCGCTCAAAGGCTGACGATCCGAATGAGAGGCATCAATTGGTGAGCGATAACCGAGAGTTGTCGACCGTGCTGCCGGTGGCACCGAGCCGGGGGCGACTGCGTCCCCTGGGTCTCGACGAGGTCAGGATCACCGGAGGGTTCTGGGCCGGGCGCCGCGAGACCAACGCCAACGCCACCCTCGCCCACTGCCGGGACTGGATGGAACGCGTCGGCTGGACCGGCAACTTCCGGGCCGTCGCCGAGGGCCGTATCCAACACGACCGGCGGGGACGGGAGTTCGCGGACTCCGAGGTCTACAAGCTCCTCGAAGCGATGTCCTGGCAGTCCGGTACGGACCCGAGCGGCACGCTCGACCACGACATCGCCGCCCTCACCGAGGCCGTCGCCTCCGCCCAGGAACCGGACGGCTATCTCAACACCGCCTTCGGCCACCCCGGACAGCAGCCCCGCTACAGCGACCTTGAATGGGGCCACGAGCTGTACTGCTACGGGCACTTGATCCAGGCGGGCGTCGCCCAGGCCCGCGCCAAGGGCTGCGAGGGCGAGCTGACGAAGGTCGCCCGCCGGGCCGCCGACCACATCTGCGCCACCTTCGGCCGGGGCGGCATCGAGCGCGTCTGCGGCCACGCCGAGATCGAACCGGCCCTCGTGGAACTGGCCCGGCTGACCGGCGAACAGCGCTACCTCGACCAGGCCGCCCTGTTCATCGACCGCCGAGGCCAAGGCACCCTCGCCGACGGCGAGTTCGGCCGCGTCTACCACCAGGACGACATTCCCGTCCGCGACGCCACGACACTGCGCGGCCACGCCGTCCGCGCCCTCTACCTCGCGTCCGGCGCCGTCGACGTGGCCGTCGAGACCGGCGACGAGGAACTCCTCGCGGCGGTGATCCGGCAGTGGGCGGCCGGAGTCGCCCGGCGCACCTACCTCACCGGCGGCATGGGCTCGCACCACCGCGACGAGGCCTTCGGCGACGACTTCGTCCTCCCGCCCGACCGCGCCTACTCGGAGACCTGCGCCGGCGTCGCCTCCGTCCAGCTGAGCTGGCGGCTGCTCCTGGCCACCGGCGACCCGCGCTACGCCGACCTCGCCGAGCGGACCCTCTTCAACGTGGTCGCGACCTCCCCCGCCGAGGACGGCCGGTCCTTCTTCTACGCCAACACCCTCCACCGGCGCCACCGAGGCGCCGTCCCCGCCCCCGACGCGGTCAGCCCACGCGCCGAATCCAGCCTGCGCGCACCCTGGTTCGCGGTCTCCTGCTGCCCGACCAACGTGGCCCGCACCCTGGCCCAGCTCCCCGCCCACCTCGCCACCGCCGACGACCAGGGCATCCAACTCCACCAGTACGCCGACGCGGAGATCACCACCAGCCTCACCGGCGGGCACGGCATCGCCTTCACCGTCCGCACCGACTTCCCGTCCGGCGGCAACGTGACGGTACGGATCGACCGTTCGCCCCCGGACCGCCCCTGGACCCTGTCCCTGCGCGTCCCCGCGTGGACCGAGGGCGCCCCGGCCCACCTGGTCGACCCGGACGGCACCGCCCGCACGGTCGCCCCGGGCACCGCCGAGGTCACCCGGGTCTTCGTCCCCGGCGACGAGATCCGGCTCGAACTCCCCGTGACCCCACGGTGGATCGCACCGGACCCGCGCATCGACGCCGTACGCGGCACGGTCGCCGTCCAGCGCGGCCCGCTGGTCTACTGCGCCGAGTCCGTGGACCTCTCCGACGGGCGGGACGTGGACGTCGTACGGGTGGATCCGTCCGCCGAGCCCGAGGACGGGCCGGACGGCACGGTGATCGCGCCGGGCGAACTCGTCGAGCAGCCCGCTGCCGATCGCGACGCCGGATGGCCGTACCGGCCACTGGACCGGGCCGCCGTTTCCGCCGCCGAGCCCACGGGAATCGTCCTCGTCCCCTACAACTCCTGGGCGAACCGCGGCCCTTCGACGATGCGTGTGTGGCTGCCCACGACGGAGACACAGATCAGCGAACAAGCCCGCGAACAGCTCGGCGAACCGTAGAACAGGCCCCCCGAACCCCACGATCGGAGCCCGAGATGAGTCAACCTCCCAGCCGCAGACGCCTGTTGGGGATCGCCGCCGGAAGCGTGGCCGCCGCGCCGCTCACCTACGCGATACCGGCGGCGCACGCGGCAGCCCCCGTGTCCCAGGCCTTACCCGCGTCAGCCGTCGCCGCCCCGCCCGCCGCCTGGGTCGTACACCCCTTCCCGCTCGACCAAGTCACCCTTGGCGCGGGCGTGTTCCGCAGCAAGCGCGACCTGATGCTGGAGTACGCCAGGGCCTACCCGGCCGACCGCATCCTGGCCGTCTTCCGTGCCAACGCCGGGCTCGACACCCGGGGCGCACAGCCGCCCGGCGGCTGGGAGACCGCCGACGGCAATCTGCGCGGCCACTTCGGCGGCCACTTCCTCACCCTCGTGGCGCAGGCGTACGCCGACACCCGCGAGGCCGCGCTGAAGACCAAGCTCGACTACCTGGTCACCGCGCTCGGCGAATGCCAACTGGCCCTGGCGGACCACGGAACGCCCAGGCCCAGCCACCCCGGTTACCTGGCCGCGTACCCGGAGACCCAGTTCATCCTGCTGGAGAGCTACACGACCTACCCCACCATCTGGGCGCCCTACTACACCTGCCACAAGATCCTGCGCGGCCTCCTCGACGCCCACACCCTGGGCGGGAACCAGCAGGCCCTCACCATCGCCTCGAAGATGGGCGACTGGGTGCACAGCAGGCTGAGCCGGCTGCCCAAGGCGCAGCTGGACCGCATGTGGTCGATCTACATCGCCGGAGAGTACGGCGGCATGAACGAGGTGCTGGCCGACCTGTACGCCCTCACCGGCCGGGCGGAACACCTCGCCGCCGCCCGCTGCTTCGACAACACCGCGCTGCTGGACGCCTGCGCCGCGAACAGCGACATCCTCGACGGTCGGCACGCCAACCAGCACATCCCCCAATTCACCGGCTACATGAGGCTGTTCGACCACACCGGTGACGCGAAGTACGCGACCGCCGCGCGCAACTTCTGGGGCATGGTCGCGGGGCCACGCACCTACAGCCTCGGCGGCACGGGCCAGGGTGAGATCTTCCGGGCGCGGAACGCCATCGCGGCGACCCTCGCCGCCAACAACGCCGAGACCTGTGCGACGTACAACATGCTGAAGCTCAGCAGGCAGTTGTTCTTCCACGCCCCCGACCCCGTCCATATGGACTACTACGAGCGGGGGCTGACCAACCACATCCTGGCCTCCCGCCGGGACGCCCGCAGTACGACCAGTCCGGAGGTCACGTACTTCGTGGGTATGGGGCCCGGGGTAGTACGCGAGTACGACAACACCGGGACCTGCTGCGGCGGCACCGGGATGGAGAACCACACCAAGTACCAGGACTCGGTGTACTTCCGCTCCGCGAACGGCAGCGCGCTCTACGTCAACCTCTACCTGGCCTCCACCCTGCGCTGGCCGGAGCGCGGCCTCGTCGTCGACCAGACGAGCGACTATCCGGCAGAGGGCACGCGCACCCTGACCTTCCGCGAGGGCGGCGGGACACTTGACGTGAAGCTCCGGGTGCCCTCCTGGGCCACGGGCGGGTTCGCCGTCGCGGTCAACGGGGTTGCGCAGTCGGTGACCGCCGTGCCCGGCAGCTATCTCACCCTGAGCCGCAACTGGCAGCCCGGCGACCGGATCACCGTCTCCGCGCCGTACCGACTGCGCGTGGAACGGGCAGTTGACGACCCGACCGTCCAATCACTGTTCTACGGACCGGTCCTGCTGGTCGCCCGCAGCCAGACCACGACCTTCCGCACCTTCTCCTTCTACAAGGACTTCACGCTTCAGGGCGATCTCGCCGCCACCGTCAGACCCGAGGGCCGCCCGCTGCACTTCACCACCCACGGCCTCACCCTGGCCCCCTTCCACATCGCCGACACCGCCCGCTACCACGCCTACTTCAAGCGCTCCGAACCCGTCGTCGTGTTCGGCACGGCCACCTCCGGCGTACCGAACCGCACCCGCCCGGACGGCCTGACCTTCCTCGACGTGCTCTGGGTCCGCGCCCCCTTCACCACCCAGGCGGCCTTCCTGGACGCGGTCCGGGTCCTGGCCGACACCTGGCTGGCGCAGGGGCTGTTCACCCGGGCCGAGCGGGACGCGGTCGTCGCCGCCTCGATCCGGGCGAATCTGCCGCGCTGAGGGCCGGACGGGGGAGCCACCCCACGGCGGCTCCCCCTAAACCGGCACCCTCAGCGGCGTACGAGCGCGATCCGGTACGTCGTAGTGCGCGTCCCGTCCTCACTGGTCACCGTGACGTCGGCCCGGGTCCGGCCGTGCTCGCGGACCGTCTCCACCGTGACGTCCGCGTACGGGTCGCGGGCCGTCGCGGTGACCTCGGCCCGGGCCGGATCGCGGGTCGGCACCCGGTAGTCGGTCCGCGCGGGGTCGAAGGACGTGACCGGTACGCCCGCCACCTCGATCGACGCGGCGGCCGAATCGGCGGACACACCAGGGGACTTGGCGTACACCTCGACCTCGCTCATCGTGACGTAGCCGCCCGAACGCGCCGTCATCACCACCCGTACCCCGGCCGCGGGCCCCGCTGTCAGCGGTACGTCGATCACCGGCGTGCCCTCCGTGCCGACCGGGACGGAGCCGCTCGCGTCGGTCCAGGTGTCACTGCCCGCCGCCCGCACCTGCACCTTGAGGCTCTCCGGGAAGGACGCGTTGGACCCGTCCCGGTGGAAGTACGCGACGACCCTGCTCAGGTCGCGGGCCTTCGGGAGCGTGAACGTGACGGTGTCGGACGGGTTCTTGGTGTTCCCCGGCTTCCAGTTGGACCACGCCTTCTCCGTCAGGTCGCCGTTGCGCAGCCGCTCCGCCGAGTAGCCGCTCTCGGTGAAGGTCGCGGCGACGGAGACGTCCGGGTCGGGCGCGATGTTGGCCGTCACCGGTGCCGTGACCTGGACGCGTACGGTGGCACCCGCCGTGCCGCCGCCGACGATCCGGGCGGTGCCGTGCAGAGTGACGGTGCCGGTCGTGTCGTACGCGCCGGCCGGTGCCTGGTCCCAGGTCACCGGGAGGTCGGTCCGGCCGCCGTGTGCGCCGATGCCGACGACCGTGGTGGGCAACTCCGGTCGCCCGCCCACGTATGTCTTGGCCCGCCCGGCGACGGTCGAGGCGATCGTGTCGACGGTGACGACCGCCGTCGCGGGGATCGTGCGGCCGAGCGCGTCGGTCGCCGCACCCTTCACCCTTACGGTCCCGGGCTTGTGCCAGGCCCGGTCCGACGGCAGGTCCCACACGACGGGCAGCGCGCCCCGGGCACCGTCCCGGAACACCGGCGTCACCGTCGTCGGCAGCTCGGGGCGCAGCCGCGGCACGGTGAACACCTTGGCGGACTCGGTGCGCAGGACCGTCTCGTCGGGCACCGACCAGCGCTGGTTCGCCGCCGAAGTCGGCGTGTACGTCGACACCTTGGCGCCGTCCGCCGAGGACTGACCGGTGACGTCGAGCAGGCGGCCGGTCGCGGCGTTGACGAAGGTCCACGTGCCGTCGCCGGTGGTCGACAGGACCCACTGGGCCGCGCTGTCGGGCGTCGCGCCGGCGGTCGCCGGGGTCTCCAGCACGGCCACGTTGTCGCGTACGGCGAGCTGCTTGCCGGTGGTGGCGGTGGTGAGGGCGTAGCGCTCACGGTTCTCGGTGCCGGGCGTCAACTGCCGTACTGACCAGAGCTGTTGGGGGTCGTCGGCGTCGGTCGTGCGGATGACTACGCCGGTGCCGTCGGCCGACGGGGTGAGCGACTTGCCGCTCTGGGTGCCCTGGAGGCGGTAGACGTGGCCGGGCTGGACCAGGGCCGCGTCTTTCGCCACGCCGCTGACGCCCTCGACCAGGAAGGTCGTGACCGACCTCGCGGGCACCGTGAGCGTCGCCGACCTGTCCGTCACCCGTACCGGAGTGCCCCGGACGAGCGCGCCGTCCGCGCTGGTCACCACGGGCGTGACGGAGGCCTTGCGGCCGACCTTGCCGAAGCGGGAGAGATCGAGGGTCACGGCACGCGCGGTCGTACCGCTGTTCACGTGGACCGCGGTCGCCGCGCGGCCGGACGCCTTCACGGCGGCGACGGTGGACGTGTCGTCGGTCTTCACGAAGTGGTCGCCGGGGCGGATGTAGTGCGTGAAGTTGCGGATGGTGTGGAACTTGGTGTTGGCCTTGATCGGGCAGGTCTCCAGGGTGTCCGTGGCCGTGCAGTTGAACGGGACATGGATGCTGCCCCAGTTTTTGCCGGCGGCGGCCTGCGGGATCGAGTCCTCGATGGGCTGCCAGAACACCCAGGCGGAGGGCTCCAGTTCACGCATGTCGTCGACCATCCGGGTGGCGATGCCGAGCCCGGAGTCCATGCTCGTGAAGTCGGTGCCCGTGCCCCAGGTGCCCTCGACCTCGCTCATCCAGAGCTTCCGGTCGGCGCCCTTGGCGATGTCCCGGGCGCTGGTGCGCTGACCGGTGCCGTAGGTGTGCACGTTCAGCTGGTCGACGGCGGCCCTGGCCTCGGGGCTGTAGGCGTTCCAGTTCGTGGTGAAGATACCGGGGTTGGTCTCGTCCATCGCGGAGATCGTGGCGTCGGTCTTCGCTCCGGCGAGGGCCTTGTCGAGCGCGAGGACGACCTTCTGCTGGAGCCCGGGTCCCGCGTGCGCGCCTTCCTGACGGCCGCCCGTGGGCTGTCCGTCGGCGCCCAACTGGGTACCCCAGTAGTTGGTGTTGGGCTCGTTCAGCGGATCGATCGTGTCGAACCTGATCCCGTGCCGCTGCTCCATCTCCTCGGTGACCTTCACCAGATAGGTCGCGAAGTCGTCGACCCGGTCCGTGCGGATCTGGTCCGTGTTCGAGTCGAAGCCCCCGGACACGTACCCGCTGACCGTCTGGAACCAGGGCGGCGAGTTGCTGAAGGCCTCCCAGGTGTCGACCTTGTCCTTGATCTGGTCCACCCACCAGCGCTGGCCCGCGTCGGCGTCCCAGTTCCAGTGGTCCGGGTTGTCCGGGTCCCACCAGTCCATGTCCTTCTGGGTGGTGCCCGCGGGCGCCTTCCAGAAGCCGTCCATGGTCGCGCCGGCCTTCATGTAATTGGTGCGCACGCCAGGGGCGTTGCCGCCGCCGATGTTGTAGCGGGCGATGTTGAGGGCGAGCCCGTCGTCGCCGAACAGCATGTCCACGAGCTTTCTTCGCACCGGCTCCGGATAGCCGCCCGTCGCGTTGGCGAACCAGACGAGGCTCGTGCCCCAGCCCTCGAACTCCTGCTGCTGGTAGGACGGATCGATCCGCACCGTGACCGCGCTCTGCGCCGCCAGGTCCGCGCTCGCGTCCGCGCCCGTCGCGGACGGTGCGACCACGAGTCCCGCACCGAGCACCAGAGGAACCGCTGGAGCCAGCGCCCGGACCAGACGACGGCGATGCCGAGGGAACACGGCACTCCCTTCCACAACACGGAGGCGAACCCACAGAGGTGAATCCACGGAGACGAACAGAACCCAACAGAAAGAATCGCGTTCACGGCATGCTTGATTACGGGAATGAACACGTCAAGATGGTGTGCACGTTCCTCTTCGGTACTCCCACCCCACAGGAGCCCCCATGAGTACTCGGCGAACCCCCTGGCACAACGCGGCGGTTGTGGCCGCCCTCGCAGCCGCGATGCTCGCAGGTCCGGGCATCGCGCAGGCCGCACCGCAGTCCCCGCAGTCCGTCCCGGCGGCAGGCGAGCGGGCCGCGGCGGCCACGATCACCTGGACCCTCGTCCGCGCGAGCAACCCCACGGCGGACCAGCAGAGTGCATACAACCTCATCACCACGGCCATGAACGCCGCCGTGAACCGCTACAACAACCTCAGCGACCTCGGCAAGACCATCACCGTCCGCTACGAGCCCGGCGTACCCACCGCCGACGGCAACATCAACGGCACCATCCGCTTCGGCAGCAACCGCAGTTACATGACCGAGCGGACCGCTCTGCACGAGATCGCCCACACGATAGGCGTGGGCACCAGCTCGGGCTGGTCCTCCCTGGGCGGCAGCGGCACCTGGACCGGTGCCCAAGCCACCGCCCTCGTCCGGCAGTTCGACGGTTCGAGCGCCAAGATCTCCACCGGCGGCGGCCACTTCTGGCCGTACGGCCTCAACTACGAGAACGAGTTCTCCGGCACGGCGGCCGACCGCCATGTCCGTCTCGTCGCCGCCATGAAGAACGACGGTCTGTAGGCGGCCGGTCGTGGAGAACGGTTGGTGCCTGGTGACAAAGGCGCCACCGGTGGCTGCGTTCTTGTGAGCACCGCCTGATCGCACGGTCCCCGCCGACCTACGGTCCGACCATGAATACGAGCCGCAGCAGAGGGAGTTCGTGGCGCGGCACCGCGCTCGCGGTGCTGCTGACCACTGGCACGCTCACCGCGGTGGCCCCGGAGGCGCACGGCGAGAGCCTGCGCACCGAGGCCGCCGTCGCGTCGTCGGGCCAGGTCGCCGCCGGGGTCACCGAGACCGTCGTCCGGGTCAAGGCACCACTGCCCGCGTCCTTCGGGGCCCGGCCGGCGGCGTGCGACTGGCTGTCGTACCTGCGCTACCGCTCCGCCGACGGACCCGCCGCGTCGGCCGACGCCGACCGGATCCTCGTCGCCCAGCCCGGCATCCTGGAGGGCGCCGGGGCCTTCGACAGCGTCGCCCGCAACACCGTGGCCCGGGCCGCCGAACGCGGTCTGCACATCGAGTTCTGGGCCCTGGACCGGCGCTCCAACTGCCTGGAGGACCACACCGGCATCGACTCCGGCGACCAGCACACGGCCGTCGACTACTACTACCGGGGCAAGCAGGTCGCGGGCCGGACCTTCGCCGGGTTCCTCGGCAACGACAGGCTCGGCTGGATGGCGAAGCTCGGCATCGAGCAGACCGTCCGCGATCAATACGCCCTGCTCACCGCCGAGTTGCCCGACCAGGCGGTGCGCGAGGAGAAGGTGTTGTGCGGCGGGCACTCGCTGGGCGGGGTGATCACCGGGTACTTCGCGGTCGCCGACTTCGACGGCAACCCGGCCACCACCGCCGACGCCGGACACCGGCAGTGCGCGGGCTACTTTGCCCTCGACACCACCGTCTCCACCTCGCTCGCCGACCTGAGCGGCTCCATCCCGGACGACACCAACCTGCCCGACATCGGCCTCGGTTACGGCGTCGTGCAGGCCGGGCTCGACAGCGGACTGCTGCCGCGCTCACTGTCCGCGCCGGTCCTGCTCAACGCGGAGACGATGACCCTGCTGGCCATCGCGGGCGTCGGTGCCGTACGGGACGGGGGCGGAGAGGCCGACCTGCCGTCCTATCTGCCCGCCAACGTCAACATCGAGGCCACGAACCGCTTCCTGTTCTCCAAGGACGCCGCCGCCTTCCTCACCGGCTCACCGGCGGTGAAGGACTTCCGGCTCACCAACGAGGCGGTGCTGGGCGCGCTCCTCGACGACAACTCCGTACCGCTGGCGTTCCTGCAGAGCAGTGTGGGGTTCTTCGACGGCGGGCCGATCGTCGACAAGACCTTCCCCGTCGCCAACGGCGGCGACCAGCAGCCGGGGCTGTTCGGCACGGCGTACAAGGCCATCCCCGACCGGCCGCACGGGCCGCTGTACACCTGGCGGAACTACGACCGGGTCGGCGATCCGGACGACCCCGGGTACAAGTCGGCGGACGGCACGCCGTTCACCGGGGCGGGCAAGGAGGTCACGGACATCCAGGAGCTGGCCCGCAGTCTCGCCGAGCAGCCGCTCGACTTCACCGAGCAGTACTTCCCGACCAAGCTGGTCACCGACCTCCAACTCGCCACCTCTCCACAGGTGAAGCGGCTCGTCGTGCACCCGGATGGGCTCACCGCCAACCCGACGCTCACCGTGCTGGCGGGCGACGGGCTCCTCGCGGGGCGGGTCCCCGCCGACCTCGATCCCGTGGTCGCGGACGGCTATCAGCACCTGGATGTGCTGACGGCGGCGCCCACGCAGAACAACGGCCGCCCAGAGCCGGTGTCCACAAGCCTCGCCGAGTTCGCGCGGGATCCCCAGTAGCTTCCGTCCCATGGAAGAAGGGCCCGGGAGGAGATTCCTCCCGGGCCCGTTTCCGTACGATCAGCTGCGCCGGGGCTCAGACCCTGGTCGCGGCGAAGTCGGCCGCCGTCCCCGCGTTCGCGGTGTAGCCGAGGTGGGCCAGGACGTCGTCGCCGCCGTTCTCGCAGATGGGGTCGCCGTCGGCGCAGAAGTCGATCGTGCGGCTCTGGTAGGTGCCGGTGACGCTCTTGCCGATGGCCCGGATCGGGTTGCCGAACAGGAGCACCGCGGCGACCCTCGGCTCCAGCGCGGCGGGAATGGTCGCCACGATGGGGCTGCCGACCACCGCGCCGGCGCTGCTGATTCCGATGGAGTTGTCGACGACGTTCGCGCCCTGCGAATAGCCGACCAGAATGAAACGCTGGTTCGGGCAGGAGGCCGCCTGGCTCCTGACATGGTTCACCAGATCCGAGTTGCCCTGTGCGGCGGAGGTGAGGGAAAGGTCCGCCGGATAGTTCACCTTGTAGCTGGACAGGCTTTTGCCGGTCAGTTTCCGCTGGAGCGCGGAATACACCGGGTCGCCGACGATCGCGCCGAGCGTGCCCGGCTCGAAGGTGCCGCGAGCGGCGACGACGTCGATGTCCGTGCAGGCGGCGGCCATGGCGGCGGGTGCCGAGAGGGTGGTCAGTGCCGTCCCGCCGACCAGCGAGAGCGCGGCGAGACAGTAGCGGATACGCATGGGGGATCCTTTGCGGGTGAGACGCTTCACGCGCCTATGGAAAAGGACGTCCCGAACGTATTCGTGTTGCCGCACTGAGGGTTATGGACGGGAATTCAGGAATTCCTCGCCTTTTTGTGCCGAGGTGAGTGCCAGGATCAGATCGAGGCGGTTTCCCGGATCGTGCAGCGCGCTCTCGCCGAAGAGTTTCTCCAGCTGACGCAGGCGATAGCGGACCGTCTGCGGATGGATGTGCAGCCGGGCGGCGGCGTCCGGCACATTGCCGCCGCCGAGCAGCCACGCCAGCAGCGTCTCCGCCAGCCGGCCGCGCTGCTGCTCCGAGACCGCGTCCAGCGGCGCGAGGGCACGCGCCCTCAGCTGTTCGAGCAGCGGCTCGTCGCCGTGCAGCAGCAGCGTCGACAGATGGTCGGCGCAGCGCACCGCCCCCTGCCGGGGCAGAATCCCGCGCCCCATCAGCCCGAGGGCCCGGGTCGCCCAGCGCAGCGACCGCGCGGCCTCGGTGAGCGGCACCGTCGGCCCGATCGCCGCCGGCCGCCCGCGCAGCGCGAGCGCGAACGCCCGGCCGCCGAAACCGCCCGAGCCGTCCGGGTCGGGCACCAGCATTCGCGGCGGCCTCGACTCCATGTCCACCAGCGCCCCCGCAGCCGCCAACGGCCGCTCCTCGTCCCGCTGTTCGGGCGTCGCCGCGAGAACGACGACAGCGACGTACGGCGGTACGGTCCAGCGGGCGCCGTGCGCCAGGTCCCGTACCGCCTCCGGGGAGACCGGACCCTCGCCGAGCAGCAGGGCGAGCAGCCGGCCCCGGCGCCGCTCCAGCTCGTCCGTGGAGCGCAGTTGACCCTCCGCGTACCCGGCCGCCGCGGCCTCGGCGACCTCGTGCACGGTCCGAAACGCCAGTTCGCCCAGCCCGGCCATGACCGAGGAGTCCAGGCCGAGTTCGTCCGTCGTGCGGCCCAGCAGCCGCCAGGCGTGCAGCCCGCCGACCCGCAGCGCGGACTGCAGCGTTTCGAGGCTGTGGCCCTCCAGCGCCTCGCCGCGCCCCAGTTCGTGGTAGATCGCGGTGATCGAGTCGCCCCGGGCGCGCGGGTCGGCGATGTGGTCGACGAACAGGGTGAGCGCCTGCACGACGCCTGATCTGAGCAGGGCGCGGCTCGTCGCGTCGGCCGACCGTGCGGCGTACTCCGGGACCTCGGTGAGTACCTCCGCCTCCACCTCGTCGGCGACGGCCTCCAGTTGGTCGCGCAGGAGTCTGGCCAGTTCGGGCGGTACAGCGGTCGACTCAGGGCCGTGCGGGGCGCCGTGCGGGGCGGGGGTGGCCACGGCGGGCCCTCCTTTCACCCGGAGACGGCTCACCCTAGGGCTGTTGCCCGCGGGGCGGGGGACAAGTCCGGGATTGGACGGACGTCCCCTGCGCTCCGTTCCGTGCCCCGACGGCACGGGCCTCACTCCGGCACCCCCAGCGCACCGGCGAGCATCGGCCACGACGCGCTGAACTCCCCCTTCCAGTAGGCCCAGCTGTGTCCTCCTCCCGAGTAGTAGTGGGTGGTCACGGGGACGCGCAGCAGGGCGAGCGTGTCGGTGAAGGCGTGCGCGGACAGCCACAGCGCGCTCTCCAGCGCCTCGGGCAGCCAGTCCCCGGTGCCGCCGAAGACCCCGCTCCCGCTGGAGACGTAGAGAGGAGTGCCGCGCAGTCCTTCGGCGCGGGCACGCGGGTTGAAGTCCCGCCAGGTCAGGAGGTTCAGCAGCGGACTGCCCCAGAGGGAGCGCGGGGCCAGGTTCTCGCGGGCCACGATGGCGTCCACCAGCGGCGGCACCCCGGGCGCGGTGGTGTCGAGGATGCCGCTGTACGAGGCCGCCGCCGCGAACACGCCCGGATGGCGGGCCGCGTGCGCCATCGCGCCGTAGCCGCCGGTGGAGACCCCGGCGACGGCCCGGACACCGGACGCCCGGTACTCGCGGGCGAGCAGCGCGGGGACCTCCGTGAGCTGGAAGGTCTCGTAGTCGGGGCCGCTGCGCCAGGCGCTGGGAATGCCGGTGGGCCCGGCGTCCGGCATCGCCACGATCAGGTTCCGGCCCTCGGTGAAGGCCTCGATGTCCGTCTCCCGGGTCCAGGACGTGTAGTCGTCGTGGGCGCCGTGCAGCAGATACAGCACGGGATAGGTGCGCCCGGTCTGGCTGTCGAACCCCGACGGCAGGATCAGCCGCACCGGCGCGCTGCGGCCCAGCGCGGGCGACGCCACGGAGACGTCCAGGGTGCGCGGACCGATCCGGGTCGCGGCGCGCGCGGTGGCGGTTCTGGCGCCGAGCAGCCCGGTGACCCCGGCGGCGACGGCCGCCTTGGCGACGGTGCGTCGGGACACCCCTGCGGCGTGGTGGTGGGACATGGCGGCTCCTCGTGGTCCGGATCAGCGGCTGTGCTCGTCGAGTGCGCGACGCAGATGGGCGGCGACCTCGTCGACGTACGGCGGGTCGAGCAGCGACAGATGGTGTCCCGCGACCCGGACGACCGTCAGCCGCGCACACACCTCGTCCCACCCGAGCGCCTCGTCCTCGCGCTCGTACGCCGGGTCGCGCACGGTGTGCGGAGCGGGCTCCGTGGCCCGGTACAGGACCACCGGTCCGTCGTAGGGCCCGGGCCGGTGCGCCTCGCCGATCCGCAGGTCCAGATAGGAGGAGCGCTGATGCTCCAGAGCGGCGGGCGGTACGTCGGCCACCTCGCGCAGGGCCCGCAGTACGGTGTCGATGCGCTCGCCGTCGTCCTCCATGGCCGTCAACTCGTCGTACGGCAGCCGCAGTTCGACCCCGTACGCGTCGGCGACATGGCGGGCGAAGCCCGTGAAGTGGGCGTGGATCCGGTCGGCCGGGGTGTCACCGGGCCGGGGGAGCGGCCGTACGGAGTCGAGCAGCGCGACGAGCCCGACGTCCCGACCGGCGGCGGTGAGCTGCCGCGCGGTCTCCTGCGCGACGAAGCCCCCGAAGGACCAACCGGCCAGCAGATACGGCCCGTTGGGATGGACGGCGCTGACGGCCTCGGCGTAGCGACGGGCCTTCTCGGTCACCGTACGGGCGTCCGGGAGCCGTTCCAGTCCGTACACGGGACGTTCGTCGCCCAGCCGCCCGACGAGGGTCCGGTAGACGTCGGTCGTGCCGCCGGCGGCGTGGAGGAGGAAGAGCGGGGCGCCGGAGCCGGTGGCGCTCAGGGTGCGTAAGGGAGACACCAACTCGCCCGTACTGACTGCCTGTTGGAGCTGCTCGGCCACCGACCGGACGCTCGTGGCCCCGAGCAGCTCGCGCAACGGCAGCTCGACGCCGAACTCGCCCTCCAGCGCGGTGCGGATACGGACGGCCATCACGGAGTCCAGGCCGAGGTCGGCCAGCGCGGTGGCGGGCGTGATGCGGGACGCCGGGTGCCCGGTGACGGCGGCGATGTGGTGCCGCAGCCGCCCGGCGACGGAGGTGTCCTGCGCGCGTTCGGTGACCGGCTCCGGGGAGGCCGACGTACGCCCGTCCGTCCACCAGTGCCGGACGTGCCGCCAGCGCGGTGCGGGCAGGTCGATGACCCGGCCCGGCGGCGACGGCAGCCGGCCGCCCGCGCAGTACAGGGCGCCCACCTGGGCCAGGAACTCGGCGGAGGTGTCGGCGTCGCGGCGCAGGGTACCGAGGGCGAGGGCACCGGGCGCGGTGTCGGTGACCGCCCGGGTGAGGACCGGGTGCGGCGAGATCTCGACGAAGGCGGTGTGACCGTCGGCGTGCGCCGCCGCGACCGCCCGGTCCAGGCGTACGGGGCGCCGGAGGTTCGCGGCCCAGTGGGCGGCGTCGAAGAGGGAGTCGCCGCGCGGGTCGTCCAGGACGGTGGAGTACACGGGCAGAAGGGGGCTGTTGACCCTGATGTCGACCAAGGAGCCCGTCAACTCGGGCAACAGCGGATCGACTTGTGGCGAGTGTCCCGCACCGACCACCCGCAGGGCGCGAGCGGTCCGACCCCGCCCCTCCAGCCACCGCACGAGCCGGGCCACCGCGTCCTCCTCCCCGGTGACGACCTTCTGCCCGGGCGAGGAGTGCACGGCGACCCAGACACCGGGGAAGTCCCCTTCCAGGGCGTCGAGTTCACCGTCGTCGAGGTCGACGACCGCCATGGCGCCACCGCGCAGCCCGCTGAGTAGCCGGGCCCGTACGGCCACCACCCGGGCGGCCTCCGGCACGTCCAGCGCGCCCGCGCACACCGCGGCGGCCACCTCGCCCACGGAGTGGCCGATGACGGCGACGGGCTCGACACCGTACGAACGCCACAGCTCGGCCAGCGCCAACTGGACCCCGAACAGCACGGGTTGGGCGACTTCGAGCCGGTCGAGGTCGCCGCCGGAGGCGAGGTGGTCGTAGAGGGAGAGCCCGCACTCCGGGGCGATCTGCGCGTCGAGCTTCTCCACGGCGGCGGTGAAGGCCGGTTCCTCGGCCAGCAGTCGCCGCCCCATGCCGGTCCACTGGCTGCCGTACCCGGAGAACACCCACACCGGACCGCGCCCGATCCGATCCCCCTCGCCCGTCACGACCCGCGTGTGCGGATGTCCCTGTGTCAACGCGCCGAGCCCGTCGGCGAGTTCGATGCGGTCGCGGGCGACGACCGCCGCGCGTACCGGCCCTCGTCCTCCCCGCCCGGCGAGGGTGCGGGCCACGTCTGCGGGGTGTGCGGCGGCGCCCTCGGGCGTCCGGAGCCAGTCGGCGACCCGGGATGCGGTGTCCCGGAGACGGACGGTGCCGACGTCGGAGAGGAGGTGGAGGCGGCTGACGGGTTCGCCTTCCCTGGGCGGAGGAAGGACACCGGGGCGCCATTCCTCCAGTACCGCATGGGCGTTGGTGCCGCCGAACCCGAAGCCGGACACCCCGGCGGTGGCCGTACCGCTGTAACGCGGCCACGGCTCGCACTCGGTGACGACCCGCAGCCGTACGTCGTCCAGGGCGCTCCCGTCCGCGCAGTGCAGGGACGGCGGAATCACGTCGTGGTGCAGTCCGAGGACCGTCTTCACCAGCCCGGCGATGCCCGCCGCGGCCTCCAGATGGGCGAGGTTGCCCTTCACCGAGCCGAGCAGCAGCGGCTGTTCGGCGTCGCGGCCCGCGCCGAGCACCGCCGCCAGCGCGCCCGCCTCGATCGGGTCGCCGAGCGGGGTGCCGGTGCCGTGCGCCTCGACCTGGTCGATGTGGGCCGGGGAGAGCCCGGACCGGGCGTACACCGTGGCCAACAGGGCTTTCTGCGCTGCCGGGTTGGGGGCCAGGAGGCCGTTGGAGCGGCCGTCGGAGTTGACGGCGGTGGCGCGGATGACGGCGAGGACCCGGTCGCCGTCCCGCTCGGCGTCGGACAGCCGCTTCAGCAGCACGGCCGCGCATCCCTCGCCGCGTCCGATGCCGTCGGCCGCCGCCGAGAACGGCTTGCACCGCCCGTCCGGCGCGAGGGCCCCCGCCCGCCCGAACGCCACACCGACGGTGGGGGAGAGCAGCAGGTTGACCCCGGCGGCGATCGCCGTGTCGCTCTCGCCGGTGCGCAGGCTGACACAGGCGTGGTGCACGGCGACCAGCGACGACGAACAGGCGGTGTCGACGGCCATGCTCGGCCCCCGGGTGTCGAGGACGTACGACAGCCGCCCGGCCGTCACGCTCAGCGCCCCGCCCGCCGGGGCCCAGGGATCGACGGCCGCCGGGTCGGCGCCGGTGAGCGAGCCGTACTCGGCGGCGGAGACACCCACGAACACCCCGGTTGCGGTACCGGCGAGGGACGCGGCCGGGACGGCGGCATGGTCGAGGGCCTCGTGGACGACCTCCAAGAGCATGCGCTGCTGCGGGTCCATCACCGCGGCCTCGCGCGGCGTGATCCGGAAGAAGTCCGCGTCGAACCCGGCGATGTCGTCGAGGTAACCGCCGTACAAGGGAGCGTCGTTGGGCGGATAGGCGCCGAAGTCACGCCACCGGTCCTCCGGGACCCGGCGGACGGCGTCGACGCCGTCGGTCAGCAACCGCCAGTAGTCGTCCGGCCCGTGCACACCCCCGGGCAGCCGGCAGCCGATCCCGATGACCGCGACGGGCTCGTGGGGCGCCGCCGGGGGAGGGGCGGTCGGTCTGTGCGCGGGAGCGACTTCTGCCTCCGGCTCGCACAGCCGTGCCACCAGGGCCTGGACGGTGGGCGTCTCCCACAGCAGCGTCGCCGCCAGCTCACGACCCGTCGCCCGCGACAACTCCCCGGCCAGCACGACCGCGTCCCGCGACGCCATGCCGAGGTCAGCCAGCGGGCGGTCCATCGGTACGTCCTCGGCGGCCGTGCCGTTCCAGGCGGCGACCCGCTCGACAACCAGACGGCGCAGCGAGGCCTCGTCGGCGCCCCTCATCCCGTCGCCTCCGGGGTGTAGGCACCCTCCAGATAGCGCTGCCGGGTCAGCGCCCGCGACACCTTGCCGCTGGACGTGCGGGGCACGGTGCCCGGCGGTACGAGGACGAAGTGGGCGAGCCGCAGACCGTGCCGCGCGGAGACGGCCGAGCGCACGGCACGCATCAGGTGCGGTACGTCGATCGCCGCGAGGCGGGTGCCGCGTACATGCTCGGCCACGACGACCACCAGCTCGCCCGCGCCCCCGGGCACCCCGAACGCGGCGAGCCGATCACGCCGTACGACAGGGTCGGTGTCCTGGACCGTCACCTCCAGGTCCTGCGGGTAGTGGTTGCGGCCGTCGACGACGATGAGGTCCCGCAGCCGCCCCGTGACGACCAACTGCCCGTCCAGGACCATCCCCAGGTCCCCGGTGCGCAGCCAGCTGTTCGCGCCGTCCGTGCCGTCGGCGAACTCGGCGCCGAAGACCAGCCGGGTCAGCCGGTCCTGATTCCGGTAACCGCGCCCCACGTTGGGCCCTCGCACCCAGATCTCACCGACCTCCCCCTGGGACAGCACGGCGCGGGACACGGGCTCCGCGATCCGCACCCGCTGGCCCGCCGGAGTACCGCAGCCGGCCAGCAGCACCGCCCCGGGATCGTCGGCCCGCGCGGGCAGCGCCTTCCCGGCGGCGAGGGCGTCCCGGTCGAGCGCGAACCGGCGCAGGGGCTCCCCGGGGCGGGCGGCACTCACGAAGACGGTCGCCTCGGCGAGCCCGTACGACGGACAGTGGACGTCCGGCGCCAGCCCCTGGGCGGCGAAGGCGGCGTGGAAGCGGTCGGCGGTGCCGGGGCGGACCGGCTCGCTGCCGTTGATCAGCGCGGCGACGCCGTCCAGCCGCAGCTCCGCCTTCTGGGCGTCGGTGACGGCCGAAGCGCAGTAGTCGTAGGCGAAGTTGGGCGCCGCGCTCAGCGCACGCGGATGCGCGGCGAGCAGCCGCAGCCAGCGCACCGGCTCGTGCAGGAACGCGGCCGGATCCATCAGCACCGACAGCACTCCCTGCACGACCGGGGCGGCCACACTCAGGACGAGCCCCATGTCGTGGTACAGCGGCAGCCAGCCCACACAGGTCATCGAACCGTCGACGCCGTAAGCGGCCAGTGCCTGGCGGGCGTTGGCGACGACGTTGCCGTGACTGATCTCCACGCCCGCCGGGGAGCGGGTCGAACCGGACGTGTACTGGAGGTAGGCGATCGCGTCCTCGTGCGGGGTGACCGACAGCAAGTCCCCGGCGGTGTCGGGTACTTGGTCGACCGCGATGATCCGTACCGGCAGGACGCGCGCGCAGAAGTCCCGTACGTCGTCGAGGAGGTGACCGGTCGTCAGTGCGATCGTGGGACTCGCGTCTCCCAGTACGGTCGCGAGTCGGTCGCCGTGTCCGGGCAGTCCGGGCGGATACAGCGGTACGGCGACCAGTCCGGCGGTGAGTGTCGCCAGGAACGCGGTGACGTAGTCGGTTCCCTGCGGGCACAGCAGCGCGACCCGGGATCCGGGCTCGGCCTCCTCGGCGAGCCGGGCGGCCAACCGCCTTACCCGTAGATCCAGTTGGCGCCAGGTCAGGGTGCGGTGGACGCCCCGCGAATGCGGGGCGGGATGGTCGACGAAGGTGAACGCCCGTCTGTCGGGGGTGGTTTCGGCCCAGTGCCGTACGTACTCCGGGAGACTCCGGTGGGCGGGGGCGAGCGGGGGGCGGCGGCTGTCCATCGGGCATGGCTCCTCACAGCGCGGATCGGCCGGCGGGGACCTGCGGGGCCGGTCAGAGGGGGATGTTGCCGTGTCTGCGGGTCGGCATCGGGGCGCGCTTCCCGCGCAGGGCGCGCAGGGCGCGGACGAGGTGCGTGCGGGTGTCGCGCGGGGCGATCACGGCGTCGACGTAGCCGCGTTCGGCGGCCAGATAGGGCGTGCCGTACGTGCTCTCGTACGCGGCGACGAGGCCGGCCCGCAGCGCCTCCGGGTCGTCGGCGGCGGCCAGTTCGCGACGGTGCAGGATGCCCACCGCGCCCTCGGCGCCCATCACGGCGATCCGGGCGGTGGGCCAGGCGAGGTTGATGTCGGCGCCGAGGTGCTTGGAGCCCATGACCGCGTAGCCGCCGCCGTACGCCTTGCGGACGACCACGGTGACCTTGGGGACGGTCGCCTCGGCGTACGCGTACAGGAGTTTGGCGCCGCGCCGGATGATCCCGGCCTGCTCCTGGCGGACGCCGGACAGATAGCCGGGGACGTCGGCGAAGGTCAGCAGCGGGATGCCGAAGGCGTCGCAGAAGCGGACGAAACGCGCGGCCTTCTCGGAGGCGTCGATGTCCAGCACACCGGCCGCGTGGAGCGGCTGGTTGGCGACGATCCCGACCGAGGCGCCCTCGACGAGGGCCAGCGCGCAGATGATGTTCGGCGCGAACAGCTCCTGGATCTCCAGGAGTTCACCGCCGTCGACGACCCCGCGCAGGATGTCCCGCATGTCGTAGGCCTGCCCGAGCCGGTCCGGCACGACCTCGTCGAGACACACGTCGGCGGGCGGCGCCACGGGCGCGTACTGCGGGGGCCGTTCGAGGTTGTTGGCGGGGAGGTAGGAGAGCAGGTCGCGTACGGTGTCGAGGGCCTCCACCTCGTCGGCGGCGAGGAAGTGGGCGTTGCCGTTGAGGGAGTTGCTGGTGCGGGCGCCGCCCAGCTCCTCGGCGCTGGTGCGTTCCCCGGTGACCGCCTCGATGACGTCGGGACCGGTGACGAACATGTGCGAGGCGCCGTCCACCATCACGGTGAAGTCGGTGATGGCGGGCGAGTAGGCGGCCCCGCCCGCACACGGGCCGAGGATCACCGAGAGCTGCGGAATCACCCCGGACGCCTGGACGTTGCGGCGGACCAGCTCGGCGTAGAGGGCGAGCGAGGCGACGCCCTCCTGGATACGGGCGCCGCCGCCGTCGTTGAGGCCGATCACCGGGCAGCCGGTCTTCATGGCCAGGTCCATCAGGGCGATCGTCTTCTCCCCGAAGGCCTCGCCCATGCTGCCGCCGAAGACCGTCGAGTCCTGCGCGAACACACAGACGGGACGGCCGTCGACCAGGCCGTATCCGGTGACCACCCCGTCCCCGTACGGGCGCCGGGCGTCGTCGCCGCCGGGCCTGGCCCGGACGAAGAGCCCGGTCTCGGTGAACGAGCCCTCGTCCAGCAGCAGTTCGATGCGCTCCCGGGCGCCGTACTCCCCGCGTCTTCTGGGCCCGCCCTCCGTCAGCGCCCGGGTCCGACGGCTCTCCAGCACGGTGATGCGGTCGACGGTGCGGTCGGACAGGGGGGTCGCCCAGGATGTTGTCGCCTCTAGCGTCACGGCCACCTCCGAAGTGGGTTCTCGAATATGGCAGCGACGGAGGAGGAGACCGGGTCAATCACCTTTCTGTGTGCGGGAGATGAGTCCCGAGGGGCCGGGGTTCGTGCGTGGGTGACAAGAGGCGGTGCTGTGCGGCGGCTGTGGGTCAGGCGGGCTGCGGGACGGTCCTGCGGTCTCCCCAGCGCCGGGTGCGGTAGGCGCCCGCGACGCGGCACAGGACGTAGATCGTGAACGAGACCGTGGTGACGTACGGGCTGATCGGGATGGAACTGCCCAGGGCCAGCAGGATGCCGCCCTCGATCGACACCACGGCGAAGACCACGCTGAGCAGCGGCAGCAGCACCGGGGACGCCGTGATCCGGGCGGCGGCGGCGGCCGGTGTGACGACGAGGGTCAGGACCAGCAGGGCGCCGACGACCTGGACCGACAGGGCGACGGCCAGCCCGAGCACGATCATGAAGACGAAGGACAGCCCGCGCACCGGCACCCCACGGGCCGCCGCGACGTCCGGGTCGGCGCTGGCGAAGGTCAACGGCCGCCAGATGACGGCCAGGGCGACCAGCACCACGGCGGAGGTGCTCAGCAGCCAGGCCATCTGCGGGGTGTCGACGGCGACGATCTGCCCGGTGAGCAGCCCGAACTTGTTGGCCGCCCGCCCCTTGTAGAGCGCGAGGAAGAGCACCCCGAGCCCGAGTCCGAACGGCATGAGGATGCCGATCGCCGAGTTGCGGTCCCGGGCCCGCGCGCCCATGACCCCGATCGCACCGGCCGCGAGCAGCGACCCGACGATCGAGCCGCCGACGATGTTCACCCCCAGCAGCAGCGCCGCCGAGGCGCCCGCGAAGGACAGCTCGCTGATCCCGTGCACCGCGAAGGGCAGGTCCCGCATGATGACGAACACCCCGGCGAGACCGCCGACGAGACCCAGCGCGGCGCCCGCGACGAGGGAGTTGCGGACCAGCGCGAGCAGCTCGCCGTAGTTCTCGAAGCTGAAGATCTGGTGCCAGACCCCCTCGGCGAGCGTCATCGGCGTACTTCCTCGGGTTCAAGAACTAGCTGGTGGGTGTGATGCGGGGGCGCGGCAGGACCGTCGGGGGCGCCGACGACCACCACTCGGCCCTGGACACGCAGGACGTCGACCCGGGTGCCGTACAGCTCCGACAGCGACTCCGAGGTCAGCACCTCGTCCGGGGTGCCGACCCGGTGACCGCCCGGCGCGAGATACAGCACACGGTCGACCAGACCGAGCACCGGATTGATCTCGTGCGTCACGAACACCACCGAGGTGCCGTGGGAGCGGCGGCGGGCGTCCACCAGCTCGGTGACGGCCCGCTGGTGGTTCAGGTCGAGCGAGAGCAGCGGCTCGTCGCAGAGCAGGACGCGCGGGTCGGTCGCCAGGGCCTGCCCGATCCGCACGCGCTGCCGCTCACCGCCGGACAGCATCCCGAGCGGGACATCGGCGTAGGCGGACGCGCCGACCGAGGCGAGGATCTCGTCGACGCGGCGGCGGACGGCACCCGTACGCAGCCGGGGTCCGAAACGGTGCCCGTCGATGCCGAAGCGCACCAGGTCGCGGGCGCGCAGCATGGCCTGCGCGGAGAGTTCCGCCTGCTGGGGGACGTACCCGAGATGGCGTCCCGCCTCGCGCGCGGGGCCGCCCAGGACGGTCAGCGTCCCCGCTGACAGCGGCTGCCGGCCCAGCAGGGCCCGTACGAAACTGGTCTTGCCGGAGCCGTTCGGCCCGAGCACGGCCAGGAACTCGCCCGGCCGTACTTCGAGGTCGAGGCCCCGCCACACCACACGGCTGCCGTACGACAGCTGGGCGCCGCGCAGGCTGATCACAGCGTCCGGGCCGGACCGGCTCACTTGGCGAGCGCGCTCGCGAGCGCGTCGACGTTGGCGGTCATCCAGCCGAGGTAGTCCTTGCCGGAGGGCAGGGTCTCGGTCACGGGCACCACGGGGATACCGGCCGCCTTGGCCGCGGCCTTGGACTTCTCGGTCTGCGGGCCGGAGGTCTGCTCGTTGTAGACGAGCGCCGCGACCTGCTTGTCGCTGAACACCGCCAGCGTGGCCTGGAGGACCCTGGGGGAGACGTCGGACCCCTCCTCGATGGCCTCGCTGAACTCGGCGGGCGTCTTGTTCACCAGACCGCTCGCGGTGGTGAGGTACAGCGGCACGGGCTCGGTGATGGCGATGCCCTCGCCCGCGTGTTCCTTCTTGATCTGCGCCTCCTTCGCCTCCAGCGCCGTGAGCTTCGTCTTGAAGGCCTCGGCGTTCTTGGTGAAGAGGGCGGCGTCGGCGGAGTCGGCCTTGCCGAGGGCGGCGGCTATTCGGTCGGCGATCTTCGCGACGGTCGGGAAGTCGTACCAGACGTGCTCGTTCAGCTCGCCGCCCTTCGGGGCGGTCTTGCCGGACACCTCGACGGCGTTGACGACCTCGGCGGAGGCGTCGCTGCTCTTGAGCATGCGGTCCACGAAGTCGTCGTAGCCGCCGCCGTTCTCGACGACGAGCTTGGCCTTGGAGAGCGCCAGCTGGTTCTGGGTGTTGGCCTCGTAGGAGTGCGGGTCCTGGTCGGGGTCGCTGATGATCGACGTGACGTCGACCTTCGAGCCGCCTATCTGCCCGACGATGTCGCCGTAGACGTTGGTGGAGGCGACCACGGCGATCTTCGAGGAGGCGACCGGTTCCTGCGCGCCGCTCCCGTCACCGCCGGAGTCCGACGAACTGCCGCACCCCGCGAGAAGGGCCAGCGAGGCGCCGGTGATCAGGGCGAGACGCCGGGACGGGGACGGGGACATGGATCCTCCACGACAGGTGGTGAGCAGGGTGCGTCCGCCACACTAGATGGAAATGAATGTCAGAAACATGGCCGATTCCGATCGATATGGAAACCATTGCCAATACTTGACGCGTCGCCGAGGTGCGCCGACGGCGCAGGTCAGCGGGTCGGCTCGAAGGTGAGCTGCTTGATCTGGCGCAGGGTGAGGGCCGTCTCGACGGTCTGGACGCCTTCGAGGGCGCCGATCCTCTCGCTCAGATACGTGTAGAGGGCGGCCGTGCTGGGGCAGCCCACCGAGGCGACCAGGTTGGCCTGGCCGGTGGTGGCGGCGGCGAACCGGACCTCCGGATGCTCGGCGAGCGCGCGCCCCACGGCGCTCAGGGCGGAGGGCGCGACGGTGAGCCAGAGCATCGCGCCGACCCCCTGGCCGACGGCCTCACCGGTGTGCTGCACGTCGAAATAGAGGACGCCCGAGGAGCGCAGCTGCTCCATACGCCTCCTGACGACGGCCTCCGACTGGCCGGTGGCGGACTGGAGTTCGCCGAACGTGGCCCGGCCGTCCCGGCGGAGCACGGCCAGCAGCGCCTCGTCGTGCGCGTCGAGCACGACGACGCCGGTGGCCGGTTCGGTCCGGGGCGGGCGCAGGGCGTCCACCTGCTCGGGGTCGAGCGCCAGGATCTTGTTGAGCCAGCCGAGCGGGCCGCCGTAGAAGGTGTGCAGGAGGCAGTGGGCGCTCACCGAGGTGACCCGGGGGGTGCGCTGCAGCCGGTCGAAGAGCAGCTCGTCGCGGTCCCGGCGGCTGCGGGGCTTCATCGCGCACTGGACCTCGGTGCCGCCGGAGATGAGATCGATGTACGAGGTGTCGGACCGGCGTGCGAGCGCGGTGGCCAGCTGCTCCGCCACGTCGGGCGTGCAGCGCAGCCGCACGATCCAGCCGGCCCGCCCGAGCCGCCCCTCGTCGACCATGCCGAGCACCCGCAGCCCGGCGGAGCCGTGCAGCCGCCGGAAGCGCCGGGCGACGGTCTGGTCGGACACGCCGAGAACCTCGCCGATACGGCTGAAGGGTGCGCGCCCGTCCAGTTGCAGGGCCTGCAGCAGGTTCAGGTCGAGGGGGTCGAGGGGGCGGGGGTCCACGGCGACGCTCCTTGGGCGGGACGGGGAGTGGGCTGGCCGGAGGTGCTTGGACGGTATCCGGGACGGGGTGGTCCTGCTCGGCGGGGGTGGTGATGGAGAGGGGGTGGCGATGAGGGTGGGGGTGGGGGCGGGGGTGGAGTGCATGGCGGGGCCCGGGACCGATGTGTCCGGTCCCGGGCCCGTGGTGGCGCCGGTCCCCGTCCCCACGGGTGGCGCCGGTACCGGTCGGGCGGTCCGCTCGGTGCGCCCGTGATGACCGGTACGGCTGGGGTCACTCAGGGGTGCCGTTGGCTGCCAGGGCTGCGGTCTCCGGTCGGCGTCCGGGGCTCGCGGCGGCGGACGGTTCGCGGGGGCCGGTCACCGGCGGGGCGGGCTGCGGGCGGCGCAGCAGGAGCGCTCCGACGAGCGCGGCGAGCAGGGTCAGCACGGCGGACACGATCAGGCAGAGGTGCAGGCCGTCCAGGAACGCCTCGGACAGGGCGCCCAGCACGCGCGGTGTCTCCGCGCCCAGGTCGAGTCCGGCGACGGCGCCGATGCCGTCGTGGTCGGCGACCGCCGTCACCTGGCGGACGGTCTGCCCGGTCACCCCGGCGTCCGTGAGGTGGCCGGACAGGGCGTCGACCGCCTTGGTGGACAGCAGGGTGCCGAGGATCGCGGGGCCGAGCGCGGCGCCGACCTGCCGGAAGGCGTTGTTGCCCGCCGCGGCCATACCGGCCTGGTGGAAGGGGACCGAACTGACGGCGGTCGCGGTCATCGGCGTGATGACGAAGGCCATCCCGAGGCCGAGCAGCGCCAGCCGCCACGCCAGCGACCCGAACGACGTGTGCACGCCGATGTCCGTCAGCGACAGCAGGGCGGCCGAGCTGACCAGCAGCCCGCCGGGGATGAGCACCCGGGGCGACACACGCTGGATGAGCCGGCCCACGGGGGCGCCCAGCACCAGGGTCACGAGGGTCACCATCAGCAGCCGCCAGGCCGCGTCTAGCGTCGACAGCCGCTGGACCATGCCGAAGTAGAGGCTGAGGGCGAAGAAGAACCCGATCAGACCCAGGAAGCTGATCATCGCGATCAGGGTGGTGGCGGTGAAGGCCGGGCTGCGGAACAGGGTCAGGTCCAGCATGGGGCTGGAGCTGCGGCGCTCCACGATGACGAACCCGACGGCGGCGACCGCCGCGGTGGACAGGGCGACCATCACCTTGACGTCGGTGAAGGAGGTGGCGCCGCCCTCGATGATCCCGTACACGAGAGCGGTGATCGCGAGCGCGGCGGTGAGCTGGCCGGGCCAGTCCAGTCGGCGCGAGCCCGGCGCCCGGGAGTCGGTCAGTACCTTCGCGCCGACGACGACGGCGACGAGGGAGACCGGGACGGACAGCAGATAGATCCAGCGCCACGAGTAGTGGTCCAGGATCGTGCCGGCGATGACGGGACCGACCGCCAGGGCGGCGCTCAGGGCGGTGGCCCACAGGCCGATGAACTTGCCGCGTTCGCGATGGTCGGGCACGGCGTGGCTGATCAGGGCGAGCGTGGTGGGCAGCAGCGCGGCCGAGCCGAGACCGGCCAGGGCCTGGCCCGCCCACACCGTCTGGACGTTCTGCGCGCACAGGGCGACGAGGGAGCCGAGCCCGCTGAGGGCGAGTCCGGCGAGATAGACCTTCTTGCGGCCGTGGACGTCGCCGAAGACGCCC
The DNA here is from genome assembly GCF_002954775.1 of Streptomyces geranii. Classification (GTDB taxonomy): domain Bacteria; phylum Actinomycetota; class Actinomycetes; order Streptomycetales; family Streptomycetaceae; genus Streptomyces; species Streptomyces geranii. The sequence continues at coordinate 326,479 of NZ_PJME01000005.1, read as the reverse complement.
GCGGTCAGGATCAGGGCGGCCATCGGCAGCACGAACGCGTCGGACACCCAGGACAGCTGGGACGTCGAGGCGTCCAGGGCCCGCTGGATGGCGGGCAGGCTCACCGAGACGGTGGTCACCGGCAGATAGGCGACGAACACACCCAGGCAGGCCATGACGAGCGTGGCCGCCCGCCGTTCCTGCGGCGCGTTCGCCGTGGTCGTGGGATTCACGGAAACTCTCCCTTTGCGGCACCCTCGGGCACCGGCCTCGGCTGACTTCGCCGCAACCTTCGGCCCCGCCGGGCGCCCGATCCCAGCCACGCCCACGGAAACCCCGGAAAACCGACACAGGGGCTGGCTGTCCGGAGAACTTCCGACATCGCGGCGACCGGGCCGGCATGCCGCCGCTGAGTGGAGGGGGCGACGACCGCCGGCGGGCATACGGCACCCCGCGCACAAGGAGAGCCCGCACCCATGAACCTGGCCGATGCCGAACGCGCGGTGGCGGCAGGGGCGTCGCACGTCGTGACTCCGGCCAGGGCCTCAGGACGCTCACTGTCCATCTGGGGGCTCGCGGCACTTTCGGTCCTCGCCCGTCCGCCGCTACCGCGACCCCCACTGGCCCCGAGGCCCGCCGGGATACCTCAGCTTCCATCGGCCCCCTGGGCAGTCACGGACCCCTCCGCCCCCAGCTTGAACACCAGTTCCGCGTCCCCGCGCCGCGCGCTGTGCAAGTCCCAGTAGAGCGGAGCTATTTCCTCGGGCCGGGCCGCCTCCACGCCCGGGATGACGGAGACGCCGATCGACGAGTCGATGCCGATGTGCGCGGCCTGGACGCCGGTGTTCGCGTCGGACAGTTCCTTGTGCAGGTTCAGGACCCAGTTCCGTAGCGCCGCCGCTGCGGCGTTCACGTTGGCGACCCTCGGGTCGGGCCAGATCGAGCCCGCCCCGGTGGTGTAGAGGAGCGTGCCCGCGCCTGCCTCGCGCATCGCGGGCAGGACCGCCTTCGTGGCGGCGATGGCGCCGTACAACTGGAAGTTCATCTCGAACTCCACCTGGGACGGCTCCGTCTCCGCCGGTGAGGTCAGCGTCGTGATGCCGAACGTCCCCACCGGGGAGTACTCCAGGACATCGATACCGCCGAACTCGGCGGACGCGTCCTTGAGTGCCCGGGTGAGGCCGGCGCGGTCGAGGATGTTCGCCGGGAACGCGGCGGCGGTGACGCCCTCGGCGGCGAGCTTGCCGACGATCGCGTCCAGCTTGTCGCGGTCGCGGGAGATCAGGGCGACGTCGAAGCCCTGGGTGCCGAAGGTGCGGGCGATGGCCAGGCCCAGCTGGGGGCCGGCTCCGACGATGGCGAGAGTGGGCATGGTGGCGGGTCCTTTCAAGGGGTGGTGCGGCGGTGGCCGCGGTATGTGGTTAGCTCTATCCGTTTCGCGGATTCGGATAGAGCTATCCGGTTCCTGGTGTCACCGTAGCACGGAAGTGGATAGGTCTATCCGGTGCCCATTCGAGGTTCATCCGGGGTGGTCGCTCGCCGAAATGGGGCCCGCTGCCCCGATTTGCATCTGGAGAAACCTACGAACCTGAGAATCCGCTGAGCATTCCGCCCGCACATCCGTATCTATGAGAAGTCCGAAGCTGAGGACGCGCTTGCCCCATAGCCGGAAGCCCTACCGGCTCCGGAGATGTCCTTGAGAGGCCTGCATGAGACGCAATACGCGAAAAAGATCGAAGACTGCCCGCCGGGCGGTAGGTGCGGCGGCTGCACTGGCCATCGGAGCCGGTGGGCTCGTGGCGGTCAACATGTACGCCTCGGCCGACGAGACCGGCGCGGCGAAGGGTTCCGGCCAGAACGAGGTGCTGTCGGCCGGCACCACTTCCACCATCGTCTGTCCCGACGTGGGCCAGCAGTTGACGTCGGTGCCCGCCCAGGCGAAGGCCCAGGTCGACCGGGAGTTGGCGCTCCTCGACAAGCAGATCTCCGAGGCGTACCAGCGCCTGTCCACCTCCCAGCGGGCGATCGCGCAGGACGCCAACTTCGCGCAGAACGCGATCGTGAACCCGCTGAAGGACAAGCGGAAGGCGACGATCGACCGCATCGTCATCGCCATCGGCCGGGTCGGAACCAAGCCGCAGGGCCTCGACGCCCTGGCGGCCTGCACGCTGAAGGCCACCGGCAACCAGCCCACCGCCGGCCAGCCCTCCGCCAGCCCGACCAACAACACCAACGCCGGCGTCGTCGGCAACGGCCCGGTCGCCGCCGACTTCGTCGACATCACCAAGGTGAAGGCCAACGTCCGTACGCCGGCCAGGTCGTCGAAGGCCTCGAAGGGCTCCTTCGTCACCAAGTGCGGGGTGAACGCCAACAAGCTGTACAACAGCGACAACGTCATCGTCGCCCCCGGTGTCACCAACGGCGCGCACCACGTGCACGACTACGTGGGCAACCAGGACAACGACGCCTTCTCCAGCGACCAGGACTTCGCCAAGGCCGCGACCAGTTGCCAGAACCAGGGCGACAAGTCGACGTACTACTGGCCGGTGCTGCGCGTCCAGGACGGCACCAAGGAGTTCGACAACGACAAGCTGGGCGGCGGCGCCGAGGGCAACACGGGCCGCATCCTGACGGCGAAGCAGGCCACGCTGGACTTCGTCGGCAGCCCTCGCGGCAAGGTCGTCGCGATGCCCAAGTTCCTGCGCATCATCACCGGCGACGCCAAGGCGTTCGTCAACGGCACGGCCAACGCCAACGCCTCCTGGAGCTGCACCGGCTTCGAGAACAAGGTGCAGCTGAAGGACAAGTACCCGCTCTGCCCGCGCGGCAGCAACGTGGTGCGCACCTTCAAGTTCCAGAGCTGCTGGGACGGCACGAACATCGACAGCGCCAACCACCGCACCCACGTGGCGTTCGCCGACGCCAACGGCAACTGCCCGACCGGCTTCAAGGCCATCCCGCAGCTGGTGCAGCGGCTGGTGTACGCCGTGAAGGCGCCCAGCGTGAAGGACAACGGCAAGACCACGCCGTTCTACGCGCTGGACGGTTTCCCCGAGCAGCAGCACAAGCCGGTCACCGACCACGGTGACTTCATCAACGTCTTCGACGCGAAGCTGATGAACAAGCTCGTCCAGTGCATCAACACCGGACGCAAGTGCAGCTGAGTCCGACCAGGTAGTGCCGCGAAGCAGGGCGTCCGACCCGGGAGTTGTCCCGGGTCGGACGCTTTTTCGGTGAAAACCCTGTGGAACCGGTGTCAGTGGTGCCGTTTAAGCTGCCCTTCACGATCACGCGGGACCACGGGAGGACACGGGATGTTGGGCAAGCTGTTCGGCAGGGGCACGGAGAGACCGACGGCGGATCCGTACGCCCTTCCCGTACCGCGCGGTCAGAAGAGCGGCGTGTACACGCTGCGGGCGCTCGGCGACACGCGGGTGCTCGCGCTGGTGGAGGCGGCCGACGCCGGGGACTGGGCGGCGGTGAAGGAGGCGCTGGCCCCCTTCGATCTCGGCCGCGACCACCGGGTCCTGGCCGAACTCGCCGAGCTGGACGGCGTGCAGGACTGGATCGGCCGGGCCGTCGAGGAGGACGCGGAGCACCGGGCGACCGCCCTGCTCATATCCGGGACCCGCCACATCAGCTGGGGCTGGGAGGCCCGCACCTCCGCCCGCGCCGCGAACGTCACGCGGGACCAGTGGCGCGTCTTCCACGAACGCCTGGAGATCGCCGAGGAACAGCTCCTGGAGGCCGCCGAGTTGCGTCCCGAGTGGGTGACCCCCTGGCGCCGCCTCCTGACCTCCGGCCGGGGCATGTCACTGGGCCCCGCCGTCAACGAGACCCGGCGGGACGCGGCCCTGCGCCGCGACCCCCTGGACCTGGAGACCCACATCGAGTGGGTGTCCCAACTGCAGCCCCGCTGGAGCGGCGAGCCGGGCCAGGCCCTCGCGTTCGCGCAGGAGGCGGCCGGCCGTGCCCCGCACGGGCACCGCCTCGGCTGTGTGATCGCCATGGCGTACATCGAGGAGTGGGTCGAGTCGGACCGCGGGGACTACCTTGAAACCCCCGAGATCCAGGCGCAGTTGCGGGAAGCGGCGGAGTTCAGCATTCTGCACCCCGCCTACGAGTGGCGCCCGGGCTGGCAGCAGGACTTCAGCCTGTTCGCCATGGCCCTGTCGCTGGCCGACGAGCGCCACACCGTCAAGCGTGTCTTCCGAACGCTGGACGGCGCCTACACCAAGTGGCCGTGGACCTACTTCGCGGAGCCCGAGCAGCAGTTCGCCCGCCGTCACCGCCGCGCCTGATCGCCCGCCGGTCCCTGTCCCGCCCGGACACCGCCGCCGCTGTGCCCGAGTACCCACCGGCGCGGGTGCCGCCCGCCACCCGTCGCCCCTCCCACCCCGGACTGCCCGATGACACTGCCCGACGCCCCCTTGAGCCCGAGTCCCGCCGCCGACCGGACCTTTCAGGTCGATCTGCGTGGCCTCGTCGACCTCCTCTCCCATCACCTCTACTCCAGCCCCCGCGTCTACCTCCGCGAACTGCTGCAGAACGCGGTGGACGCGCTCACCGCCCGGCGTGGGCTCGAACCGGGCGCGTCCGCCGACGCGTTCGGCATTCGGCTGTACGCCGACGGGGCGGTGGTGCGGGTCGAGGACGACGGTGTCGGGCTCACCGAGGACGATGTGCACACCTTCCTCGCCACGATCGGCCGCAGCAGCAAGCGCGCCGACCGCATCGCCGAGCAACGCGCCGATTTCATCGGGCAGTTCGGCATCGGTCTGCTCTCCTGCTTTCTGGTCGCCGACGAGATCCACGTCCTGAGCCGTTCCGCCCGTACCCCTGACGCGCCCGCCGTGGAGTGGCGGGGGCGTGGCGACGGGAGCTACAGCGTCCGGACCCTGCCCGCCTCCGCCCGTCCCGCGCCCGGCACCACCGTCACCCTGACCCCCCGCGCCGACGCCGCCGAGTGGACCAGGCCGACGCAGGTGCACGCGCTGGCACGGCACTTCGGCTCGCTGCTGCGGCACCCGGTCGGCTTCGACGACGGCACCGGCGGGCCAGGCGCGTCCGTCAACCCCGAGCCCGCGCCCTGGGCGCGCACGTACCCCACGCCCGGTGCCCGGTCCCGGGCGCTGGCCGCGTACGGCGAGGACGTGTTCGGGTTCGCGCCGCTGGACACCATCGAGCTGGACCTGCCCGCCGTCGGGCTGAAGGGCATCGCGTGCGTGCTGCCCGAGACCGTGCCCGCCGGGCGCCGACACGGTCACCGGGTCCATGTGAAGGGCATGCTGCTGTCCGAGCAGGCCGAGGAGATCCTCCCTGAGTGGGCCTTCTTCGTGCGCTGCGTCGTCGACGCCGAGAGCCTGCGCCCCACGGCGTCCCGCGAGTCCCTGTACGAGGACGACACCCTCGCCGCCGTACGCGACGCGCTCGCCGAACGGCTGCGCGACTGGATCGCCCGCGCCGCCGCCAGCGACCCCGACCTGCTCGGCCGCTTCCTCCAGGCCCACCACCTCGCCGTGAAGTCCCTCGCCGTGCACGACGACGAGATCCTGCGGATGCTGCTGCCCTGGCTGCCGTTCGAGACCACCGACGGGCACACCACCCTCGACGAGTTCGCCCGCACCCACCGCACCGTGCTCGTCACGTCCAGCGTGGAGGAGTTCCGGCAGATCGCCGCGATCGCCTCCGCCGCCGGACTCGGCGTCGTCAACGGCGGCTACACCTACGACCGCGAACTCGTCCACCGGCTCCCCGAGGTCAGGCCCGGGACCGCCGTCGCCGACCTCGACCCGGCGACCCTCACCGCCCACCTCGACCCCGTCGACCGGGAGACGGAACTGGCCGCCGCGGCCTATCTCGCCCTGGCCCGCGACGCCCTCGCCGTCTTCGACTGCGACGTCGCCCTGCGCACCTTCCAGCCCGCCTCCGCCCCCGCCCTCCTGATGGACAGCCGCGAGGCCCGCCACGAACGCACCCGCTCCCAGCTCGCCCGCGAGCAGGAGGGCGGCCTGTGGGGCGACATCCTCGGCGCCCTGCGCCAGGAGGCACCGCGCGCCCAGCTGATCCTCAACCAGCTCAACCCGCTGGTCCGCACCGCCGTCACCATCGACGAGCCCGAACTGGCCCGCACCAGCGCCGAAGCCCTCTACGGCCAGGCCGCGATGCTCTCCCGGCGCCCGCTGCGGCCCTCCGAGTCGAGCCTCATCAACCGCTCCTTCCTCAACCTCCTCGCCCACGCCCTCCGCAAGGACAGCTGACGATGCCGACCGCACCCCACCCCCGGAACACCGACGAACTGCTCCAGGCGCTCCAGGAGAACCACCAGCGCCCGTACGGCCGCCCGCGCACCGTCACCGCCGAGGAACTCGTCGACGCAGCCGAGCAGTTCGCGGAGCCCGTCCCGCTCGTCCGGGCACTCCTCGAACTGCAGGAGGCGTACACCTACGGCTCCGAACCCCGGAAGTCGCCCGTCGTCTTCGCCCGGCTGCTCACCCTCTTCGACGAGCAGCCCGACGTCTTCGACGAACGCCTGCGCCATCTGCTGTTCTGGCGGTTCAAGTGGGTTGCCAACGCCCTGCGCGCCCTGCCCGAGATACCGCTGACGAGCCTGCGCCAGTGGCAGACCGAGATGCGCGACCGGTACGAGAAGGCCGGCCTCGGCCTCCAGCCGTACTACGGCCAGGCCTACCAACTCGCCTTCCACACAGGCGAGGACACCACCGGCGCCTACGAACTGTGGGCGGGCCGCACCCGTACCCGGCTCAGCGACTGCGAGGCCTGCGAGACCTGCGAGCGCGCGCTGTACGCCCTCACGGCGGGCGACGACGAGCGGGCGCTGCGCGCCTGGGAGCCCGTCCTGGCCGGGAAGGAGTCCTGCCAGGAGGAACCCGCCCGCTCCGTCTCGTACGCGCTGCTGCCCCTGCTGCGCACCGGCCGCACCGACCGGGCCCGCGAACTGCACCTCGCCGGTTACCGGGCCTGCCGCCGCAACCCCTCGATGGCCCAGGAGGTCGGCAGACACCTGGAGTTCTGCGCGCTGACCGGCAACGAGGCACGCGGCCTGGAACTCCTCGCCGAGAACCGCTCCCTGTTCGACGAGGTCGACTCCCCGCTGGACCAGCTCGGCTTCCTCACCGGCGTCGAGGTCCTCCTGGGGCGCGTCGAAGGTCTCGGCCACGGCGAGCTGCCCGCCGCCGGCTACGCGGGCCGCACCTGGACGGTGGCCGGTCTGCGCGCCGAGGTGCGGGGCCGCGCCGACGACCTCGCCGCCCGCTTCGACACCCGCAACGGCACCACCGCCCACACCGACCGCCGCACCGCCCGCCTGGAGCGGACCCCGCTCCTGGACTCCCTGGAACTGACCCTGCGCCCCCGCAGCCTCGACGACGTGGCCCCGGCGGCGGGCCGGACGGCGGCCCCGGTCCCCGCACCCGCCGCGCGCCCGGCCGCCGAGGTCCCCGAGTCGCTGCCCGAACTCATCCTGCGCGCAAGGGCGTTGGAGGAGAAGGGGCACCCGGACGCGCACGCCTGCTGGGCGCGGCTGCGCACCCTCGTCGCGGCCCGCGACTACACCCACCCCGACGACCCGGCCGTCGGCCCGCTCGTCCGGCTGCGCGCCGACCTGCTGGCCGAGGAGGCGGGCAGGCTGGGGAACAAGGACGAGTACGCCGACTCCGCCGCCCTGCACGAGGAGGCCGCGGCCCTCTACGACGACGCCGGTGAACCGGGTCACGCGACGCTCGCCCGCGCCTGCGCCCTGCTCGCCGGCGCCGAGATCCCCGACGAGAACCTCGCGGACACCGAGGCCGCCGAGGCGAAGGCCGCCGCGCTGACCGCCGCCCACACCGCCATGGTCCGGCTGCACGAGGAGACGTCCGGCCTCGCCCCGTACCAGGAGGCCCGGCTGCTGCGGCTGCGGGCCACCACGCTCGGCCTGCTCATGCAGACCCTGCGCAGCGAGGAGCACATCGCGCCGGTCCTCGCCGAGGTGGACCTGCTGCACGCCTTCGCCACCCGGCACGACATCACCGGGCAGATCGCGGGCGCCCTGCTCCTGCGGGCCAGCACCTACGCCATCTCCGGCGACCTGCCCACCGCGGTCACCGCACTCGACGGCGTCCTCGACCGGCTGCGGACGCAGGGCCCCGCCTGGCACCTGCCCCGCACGCTCGGCCTGCGCGGGCGGCTCCAACTGGGCCTGAGGGACCCGCAGACCGCGTACACGGATCTCACCGAGGCCCTGCGCCTGGCCGCCGAATGGCCGGCGGACACCGTCGACATCACCCGCCTGCACGGTGATCTCGCCGAGGCGTCCATGCACCTGGGCCGCCCCGACGAGGCGCTGCGGCACCTGACGCGCTCCGCGGAGGCGGACCTCCGCCAGGGCAGCAGGCTGGACGCGTTCTGCACGTACAGCAATGTCGCGCAGCTCAGCCTCGACCTGGACCGGGTCGAGGACTGCATCGCCCTGCTCGACTCCCTGCTGGCCGAACCGGACGTCACCGCCGGGGAGATGGACGACCGGGTCGTCGCCCAGCTGCGCCTGATCCGGGCCCGCGCGCTGCACACGGGCGAGGATCTCAAGGCCGCCACGGCGGAGTTCGTCACCCTCGCGGCCGAGTCGGCGGGCTGGGACGACGACCCCGGCAGCCACGCGATGATCGCCTCGGAGACCGCCGTACTCCTCGGTGAGTCCGGCGAGTTCGCCCGCGCCCGCGAGGCCGCCGACCAGGCACTCGCCGCCCACGCCAAGGCCCCGCGCCACGAGCAGCTCAGCAACTGCCTGCGTGAACTCGCCCGGCTCCAGACCCAGAAGCAGGGCCCCGAGGGCCTGCCCGACGCGCTCGTCTACCTCACGGACGCGGGCCGGGTCGCCGACGAGGCACGCGCCGCCGGACACCGGACACACGGCCGCTCCCTGGACACCGCCCTGGCCTACGAACACGGGCGGGTCCACGCCTACGCGGGCGCGTACGACGACTCCCTGGTCGCCCTGGAGAAGGCGCTCGGCCTGCTCGGCGAGCCGGAGAAGAAGGACGACGACCGCGCCGGGGAATGGGCCGAGTGCGTCCGGCTCGCGGGCGCGGTGGAGGGCCTCTACCTGGAACGCCCCGCCCCCGCACTCACCCGCCTCGACGCGGCGATCTCCCGCCTGACCGCCCTCGGCCACACCGAGGAGACCGAGGCACTGGTCGCCCTGGCGGCCCGGCTGCGCGACGAGGAGTGACACCCGGCGATGCCGGGGCGGGTCCCCCGCCCCGGCATCGGACCGAGGTACTCGCGGTGCCGCCGCCCGCTACTGGATGATTGGCGGAGCTTGTGTGACCGGTCACAATCCTGGTCAAGAGATGGAAACCGTGGAAACCGTGGAAGGGGAAGCGCGTTGACTACAGCCGGCGAGGCGGTCGAGGGGTCCGTTCTCTGGTCCCATGAGGTTCTCGGACTGAGGGCCGTCGTGGATCCGGCGGGGTCGGTGAGGCTGGGGGCGCTAGGCGGGGCACCGGGAGCGGTGGGCCCAGGACCGGAAGCGGTGGGCCCGGAATGGGGCTGTCTGCTTCCGCTGGTCGAGGTCACCGCCACCGGTCATGGCCGCGACTGGTCGGGGGAGCGCTTCGTCGAGACCGCGATCGGCGACCGTCTCGTGTACCGGGGCCATGAGACGGGTCCGGACGAGGACGGAAACGGGGACGGGAGCGGGGGCGGGGGCGGAGGCGCGGGTGGAGGTGGTGAGCGCACCACCATCAGGCTGGCGGATCCGGTGACCGGCCTCGTCGCCGAGGTCACGCTCCGGACCCGTCCCGGCGCGGGCTTCCTCCGCTCGCAGGTGCGCCTGGTCAACGAGGGCGTCGCCCCGATCCGACTGGAGAGCGTGTCGAGCCTGACCCTCGGCGGGATCGCGGACGCCGACGGCGAGTTGGACGGCCTGACCCTCCACTGGGCCGACAACGACTGGCTCGCGGAGTGCCGTTGGCAGCACGCGCCCTACCGTGACCACGTCGTCGACCTGAACCGGTTCGCCCACGGCCACGCGGGACGCGGCTGCTTCGAGCGCTACTCCCAGGGCAGTTGGTCCACGGGCCGCCATCTGCCGGTCGCCGCGCTCACCGACCGGGCAGGTCGTGCCTGGCTCTGGCAGATCGAGTCGAGCGGCGGCTGGCGCTACGAGACCGGCGAACGCGAAGGCCGCGCCTACGTAGCCCTGTTCGGCCCCGACGACGCCCATCACCAGTGGCGCGAAACCCTGGCGCCCGGCGAGGAGTTCACCACCGTCCCGGCTGTCCTGGTGGGCGTGGAGACCGGTGGCCTGGACGCCGCGTTCGGCGAACTCACCGCCTACCGCCGCCGGATCCGCCGCCCCCACCCGGACCGGACGGCCCTCCCGGTGATCTACAACGACTACATGAACACCCTCATGGGCGACCCCACCACCGACAGACTCCTGCCGCTCGTCGCGGCGGCGGGCGCGGCGGGCGCCGAGGTGTTCGTCATCGACGCGGGCTGGTACGACGACGACGCCCAGGGCTGGTGGGACGCCGTCGGCGCCTGGGAAGCCTCCGACAGGCGCTTCCCGGGCGGCATCCAGCGGGTGCTGGACGCGATCAGGGAACACGGCATGACTCCCGGACTGTGGGTGGAACCCGAAGTGGTCGGCGTACGCAGCCCCTTGGCCGCTACGTTGCCCCCCGAGGCCTTCTTCCGCCGGGGCGGAGTCCGGGTCACCGAGCACGGTCGCCACCACCTGGACCTGCGCCACCCCGCCGCCCGCGCCCACCTCGACCGGGTCCTCGACCGGATCGTCGGCGACTGGGGCGTCGGCTACATCAAGTTCGACTACAACGTCAACATCGGTCCCGGCACCGAGAACGGCGACGAGAGCGCCGGCGCCGGCCTCCTCGGCCACCACCGAGCCCACCTCGACTGGCTCGGCGCCCTGCTCGACCGGCACCCCGGCCTGATCCTGGAGAACTGCGCCTCGGGCGGCCTGCGCATGGACTACGCCCAACTCGCGGTCACCCAGCTCCAGTCCACCAGCGACCAGCAGGACCCCCTCCGCTACCCGCCGATCGCCGCCGCGTCGGCCACGGCGGCGACCCCCGAACAGGCCGCCGTATGGGCCTACCCCCAGCCGGACTTCACCCCCGACGCGATCGCCTTCACCCTCACCGGCGCACTGCAGAGCCGCATCCACCTCTCCGGCTTTCTAGACCGAATGAACCCGGAGCAGTTCGAACTGGTCCGCGCGGGCATCTCCGTCTACAAGCAGACCCGCTCGGAACTCCCCGACAGCCTGCCGTTCTGGCCACTTGGGCTCCCGTCGTGGGAGGACGACTGGATCGCCGCCGGACTGCGCGGCCGGGACGCGAGCCAGCTCACCGTGTGGCGACGGGAGTCGCCGGGTGACGCGGCCCGTCCAGGCGCCGACGGCCGCCACGGGGTAGACGAAAGCATTCGTACGATCGTCATCCCGCACCTGCGCGGAGCCCAACTGCGTCCTGCGGTCCTGTACCCCACCACCGCCGACGCCACGGCGACCTGGGACGCCGCCGAAGGCCGGCTCACCGTCTCGCTGCCCCGGCCGAACACGGCGGTGCTGTTCCGGCTCGGCTAGAGCTGGGTGTGGGGGAGGAGGGGCGCTGGTCGCGGCGGGTTGACCGGGTGCTTTTCGCCGCCGCGCACCTCCCCGGCGCCACCGCCGGGTCCCTGGCTGGGATCAGGGCGAGCTGGGCGGTGGGGTGGGCCGGTCAGCAGCGGTCGATGCCGGGGGCCGGGTCGGCGCCGACGTTGACATTGCCGCCCCACATCCACACGTTGCTGTAGATGTGGCCGATGTCGTAGTCGATGGCGGTGCCGTAGTACCAGACGTTGGTCGTGTATCCGCCCGCCGTGACCCGCTGGCCGAGGGTGTAGCACTCGATACCCGCCTCGAGCACCTGGGTCGTGGTGCCCCAGATCCGGCTGCTGGTGTTGGGGGCGTCGCGCAGATTGCTGTGCGCCTGCACGGTCGTCGGGTAACCGTCGGTGGCGCTGGGCGCGGCCTCGGCGGTCCCGGCGGTGCCCAGCAGGGAGAGGGTCGCGCCGAGCACGAGCCCGGCTGCCGTGGTCGACACACTTCGCTTGCTCATGGATGTCCTCCTCGCTTCGATTCCAGGGTCAGCAGTGGTCGATGCCGGGGGCGGGGTCGGCGCCGACGTTGACATTGCCGCCCCATATCCACACGTGGAGGTAGGCGTGCGTCGGCTCGAAGACGTTGCCCTGGTACCAGACGTCGGTGCCGTAGTTGCCGACCTTCACGTACTGGCCGTAGGTGAAGCAGCTGATGGCCGCTTCGGCCTCGACTCTGGTGGTGCCGAAGTACTCGCTGTTGCTACTGGCACCTCCCCGCAGGTTGCTGTTGGCCTGCACGGTGGTGGTCGCGCCCTGCACGGCGGCGTGCGCGCTGCCGACTGTGCCGAGGAGGGAGAGAGCCGCGCCGAGCGCGAACCCCGTGATCGCCGTCCTGGTGGACCGCATGGCCATCGGTGTGCCCTTCTTCGCCGTTGTCATCGTCATGGGCCGCGTCATCGCGGGTCAGAAATCGCAGTCACTGACGTGGGCCAGGTGCTCGTCCCCCGTGATGTACACGTTGTTCACCCAGCCCCACTCCCCGTTCGGGGCCTTGAGGTACGTCCACCACCCGCTGCTGTAGCCCGAGTCGGTGATCCGCTCTCCCTGCTTCTGGCAGTAGGCGGTCACGGTGGTCTGCGACACCGTTGCCTTCACCTGCTGGCAGTTCTGGCGGGAGGGGAAGGTTTTGCACTGCTCGAAGGCGGGCCCCGAGGCGGCGTTGCGGACGTTGACGCCGGTCGCCCACACATGGACCTGGGTGAAGTCCATCGCCCGCGCCTCGGCAGCCGCCGACTGCGCGGTCGCCGCCGTGGCGGCGGGACCGGCCAGCGTCCCGGCCGCGACGAGAAGAGCCGTGGACAGCGCCCTGACCGTGGTGCTTGCTTTCACTGTGTCCTCCTGACACTTTCCGCCGGACCTATGGAGGTGCGGCGGGCCGGTGGGGCGGCAGCCCGGGGCGACCGGAGGACGCGGCGCGCGGCCGGGCGTCCTCCGGGCCTGCCGTGACTCACCGTCAGATGTACTCGCATTCGACGGGGCTCCCGGGAACTCCGGGGGTGTCGATCGGGGCACCGGGCACCGGGGAGTTGTTGGAGCCACCGCTGACGAACACCGCCGAGATCCAGCCCAGGGTCCGACCGGGCGTGATGACCTGGACCCAGTAGGTGTTGGTGTAGGGGCCGTCGGTCACGCGCCCGCGCTCGCCCGCGTTCACCTGGCAGTACGCCTGGACCGTGACCCGGGTCAGCCGCTCGGTCGTGGCGAGGTCGCACGTCGTGCTCTGGCACGTGCGCACCCGAACGTCGCTCGCCCACACGTGCACGGAACCGCTCGGCGGGTGCGCGGCGGCGGGCTGGGCGCCGGAGAGCAGGATCGTGGCGACGATCGCGAGGAGTCCGGCGAGGGTGCGCAGCGCCCGGTGGGTGAAGCGGCGCCCGGGTTCGGCCAGCTGTCCGCGTCGGCCCGTGCGTGGTGACAGGTACTTCATGGTGGGGGTCCTCTCCCGGCGGTGGTCGCGGGCGGCGGATGCCGCGCCTTCCACCCTTGCGACGGGAGAGGGTCGCCCCTCGTATGACTACCGGGCCGAGAAAATCTTCGTTCGGGTCCGGTTCAACGCCCCGGGGCCTCCTGCGGCTCCGGGCACGGGACTTCCAGCGCCTCGCGGCTGCCGAGCCGGCTGAAGACCCCGTACGCCTCCTCCTCCAGCTCCCGCGCCTGCGCGGCCGCGCCACTGGCCAGGGCGGCGCGGGACAGGTCCCGCAGGGTGCGGGCCCGCCACAACGGCAGTTGCAGCTTGTCCCACAGACCGAGCGCCTCGCGCAGGGTCTCGGTCGCCGGCTCCCAGTCGGACCCGGCGAGGTACCACTCGCCGAGGGTGCGCAGGACGAGGGCCTCGCCGAACATGTCCTGGCGCTCGCGCGTGATCTCCAGACACCGGTCGAGACGCTGCCGGGCCTCGGGCAGCCGGCCCTGCCGCAGCTCGACCTTGGCCAGGGACTGGCTCGCGTACATCACGCCGTAGATGTCGTCCGTCTCCTCGAAGATGACGAGGGACTGCCGCAGCAGGCTCTCCGCGCGCGGCAGGTCGCCCTGCGCCCGGCGGCACAGGCCCAGTGAGCGCAGCGCGAGCGCCTCGCCGTGCCGGTCCCAGGCGGTGACGTACAGCCGGTGTGCGCGGGAGAGTGCCTCCCACGCGTCGTCGTCGCGGCCCTGCTCCCGGTAGACCGAACCCAGGCCGTACAGCACATGGGCCATGGACGCGATGTCCGCGGGCTCCTCGTACCGGTCGAGCGCCGAGGTCAGCAGGGTCAGCGCCTCGTCGAAGCGGGCCTGTTCGCGGCGGGCCGCGCCCATCCCGGCCAGCGCGTCCGCGCAGCCGGTCCGTACGGACCGCTCCTCGAACAGGCGCAGCGCCGCCGCGAAGAAGGCGTACGCCTCGTCGAAGCGGTCCTGTTCCAGGCGGAGCTGGCCGAGGCCGTTCAGCAGCCGGGCCTCGCCCTCGACGTCCCCGCCCCTGCGCACCGCCTCCAGGGCCACGTCGTGGGAGCGGGACCAGGCGTCGAACTGGTTGTAGAGCGCCACGGAGGCGGCCATGAGGGTGGCGGCGAGTTCGCGGGCGGCGTCGAACATGCGGTACTCCGCGCAGTGGGTGACCGCGACCAGCAGACATCGCTGCTCGGCCGCGAACCACGCGGCGGGCTCGCCCGTCAGATAGGTCAGCGGCTCTGTCCGCGGTGCCGGCCCGTCCGCGGCCTGGGCCGGCCGGTCCGTCGTGGTGACCGGGAGGAATCTCGACGCGCCGCCCGGCCCGTAGGCCGCCGCGCTGCGTGCCATGCCCAGCCAGCGGTCGACCAGCCTGCGGACCGCCGTCTCCTGTTCCTCCCGGGTCTCGTCGGCCAGACAGCGCTCGCGCGCGTACTCCCGCGCCAGGTCGTGGATGCGATAGCGCGTACTGCCCGTCTCGTCGGTGCCCACCACCTCCACGAAGTGGCAGTCCACGAGCTGTTCGACCGCGTCCTCGGCGTCGTCCTCGCTCACGTCGAGGAGCGGTCCGGCGATCCAGGCGGCGAAGTCGGGCAGATCCATCAGGGCAAGTCGGCGCAGGGCGCGCTGCTCGTGCGGGTCCAGGTCCGCGTAACCGAGTCCGAGACTCGCGCGCACCTCCAGGTCGCCCGCCTGCAGTTCGTCCAGGCGGCGGCGCTCGTCCCGGAGGCGGGAGGCGAGCCGCGCCGGTGTCCAGTGCGGGCGGGCGGCGAGCCGGGCACCGGCGATACGGACGGCCAGCGGGAGCCGGCCGCACAGCGCGACGATCTCGGCGGCCCGCTCGGGCTCCAGTGCGGGCCGGGTCGGGCCTGCCACGCGGGCCAGCAGTTCCAGTGCCTCCGCTTCGGACGGCACCCCCAGATCGAGATGGGCGGCGCCCTCCAGCGCGACGAGCCGACGGCGACTGGTGATCAGCACGGCCGAGCCGCCGCCCGGTGGGAGCAGCGGGCGCAACAGGGCCTCGTTGACGGCGTTGTCGAGGATGAGCAGGACCCGGCGGCGCGCGATGTGCGTGCGGTACAGGCCGAGGAGGTCCTCCTCGTCGCCCGTCGGGGTCTCCGGGTCCACCCCGAGGGCGCGCAGCAGCCGGGCCAGGGCGTCCGCGGTCCGTACCGGCTCGGAGTCCGAGGCCCGCAGGTCCACGAAGAGCTGCCCGTCGGGGAAGAGCGCGGCGGTGCGGTGGCCCACGTGCACGGCCAGGGCGGTCTTCCCGGTGCCCGAACGGCCGGAGATCACCCCGATGGGCGGCGCGGTGCGCAGCGGATTGCGCACCTCCTCCAGAAGGGCGGTCGCCCAGGCCGTCTGCGCGGCGCGGCCCATGAAGTCGGCCACGTCGGGCGGCAGCTGGGTCGGCGACGGACGGCCGCCGTCGCGGGACCTCTCGGCACGGCGCTGCGACGGTACGTCCTCGTCCGCGCGCGCGGGAGCCACCACCTGCGCGGGGGCGGGCCCCTCCCCGGCGGGCTTGGCCCTCCGAGGAGCAGGCGCTCCCAGCACCGTCGTGTCCGCCCGGAGCAGCGCCTGGTGCAGCGCGCGCAGTTCGGGGCCGGGGTCCACACCCAGTTCCGTACGGAGCTGCCGGCGGCCCTCGTCGTAGCAGCGCAGCGCGTCGGGCATCCGGCCGGTGCGGAACAGGGCGGTCATCAGCTGACCGCGCGGGCGCTCCCTCAGAGGGTGTGCGGCGACGTGCGCGACGAGTTCGGAGACGAGGTCCGTACGGCGGTCCAGGTCCAGCTCGGCGGAGAAACGGAACTCCTGCGCCTCCAGCCGGAGTTCCGCCAGGCGCATGGCCTCGACACGGGCGAAGGACTGCCCGAGCCCCTCCAGGGCGTCCCGGCCGCGCCACAGCCGTGACGCCGCCTGGAGGATGTCGACGGCCTCCTCGGCTCTCCCCTCCACGGCCGCCTTGCGACCGGCTGCGAACGCCTCCTCGAAGCACCGGGCGTCCACTGCGGAGGGCGGGAACTCGGCGACGTAACCGGGGGAGCGGGTGCGGATGGCGTCGCCGCCCTCCGTACCGGCCAGCGCCCGGCGCAGTCCGGAGACGTGCGAGGCGACGAGCGCCCGCGCCGTGGCGGGCGGCTCCTCCTCCCAGGTCAGATCCACCAGCCGCTCGGCCGACAGCACCTCACCGAGGTGGACGACGAGCGCCGCGAGTATGGCCGTCGGTTTGGCGCCGTTCAGCGCGATCCGGTGGCCTCCGCTCGACACCTCGACCGGACCCAGAAGGCGAACGTCCACCGTGTCCCCCGTTTTTCACGTCCCCGCAGTCGGGGACAACCTACCGGCACCCGCCGACAGTCATACCCGACTCCGACCTCGCGTTTTTCACGACAGACCGGTGTGGGGCGCGAGGTGGCCGGAACCCGTCGGGTCTCCGGCGCGGGTGGCCCGTTCCGGGCGCTGCAGGCGTCATGCAGAGGATCTACATCGATCCTGCAGGGCCCGCCCGCACGCTGTGAACGTGACGGACATCATCCTGCTTTCGGACCCCCGGGTCGCCGCCACGCGTGTCACGGAGAACGGCGAACCCCTGGTCGACGCCCGGGAGGTCGCCGCCCTCCGGGTCGACACGCGAAAGGCCGACGACGACGGCTCGTACGCCCACCTCAGGGCCGACGTCCTGCGCCGGCTCCTGCTGGCCCAGGACGCGCTGCCCGCGGGCATCCGCCTGCTGCTGGTGGAGGGCTTCCGGCCGCCCGCGCTGCAGCGCCGCTACTTCGACGAGTACGCGGCGACGCTGCGCACGGCACACCCGGAAGCCGGACCGGAGCGGATACGCGAGCTGGCCAGCGCGTACATCTCGCCCCCGGAGGTCGCCCCGCACGTCAGCGGCGGCGCGGTGGACCTGACGCTGTGCACGGAGGACGGCGCCGAACTCTTCCTCGGTACGGAGGTCAACGCCACCCCCGAGGAGAGCGAGGGCGGCTGCCGCACCGCCGCGGCCAACATCGACGCCGACGCCCGGGCGAACCGGGCGGTGCTGGGCCGGGCCCTGACCGCCGCGGGGTTCGTCAACTACCCGACCGAGTGGTGGCACTGGTCGTACGGCGACCGCTACTGGGCGCTCCTGACCGAGGCGCCGGCGGCCGAGTACGGCCCGGCCGCACTGAGCCCGAACACAGTCTGAGACAGCCGGACCCGGGGGGAACACCGTGGAGAACACCTGCATCACGACGACGATGACCACGCCGTCCAAGACCACCATCATCACGACGAGCGCGACGACCACGACAACGACGACTTCGACCACGACCGTCTTCACCGACCACATGACCGCGGCCGAGTTCGACGAGGCGTTCACCGCCGTGATGCCGAGGCTGCGACGCCGGCTGCTGGCCCTGACCGGCAATCCGCACGACGCCGACGACGTGCTCCAGGAGACGTACCTGCGGCTCTCCCGCCGGGCGCGTGCCAAGACCCTGACGCGTCAGCAGCAGCCGTACGCCTACACCTGCGCGGCGGCGCTGAACCTGCTGCGCGACCTGTGGCGGCACCCCTCGCGTCAGGAGCGCTGCACCGACCGGCTGCCCGAGCGCGGCTGGGACGGCGGCTTCGCCGGCCGGGAGGCCGAGGCGGTGACGACCGCGCTGCTGCGCGGACTGTCCCCCAAGGAGGCGGCGGCCGTGATCCTGATCGACATCGAGGGGCTGACCCACGACATGGCGGGGGAGCGGCTCGGCGCGCACCGCGGCACGGTGCAGCGCAACCGGATGCGCGGCCTCGCCAAGATCCGCGCCGCACTCGACCTGTAGGAACCGCCCGCCGCGTGCCGATCTCCTGCTCCATGACACCCGCCGACCACACTCACACCGACGACACGTACGACGACACGAGGCAGCCCGACCAACTGCCGGATGCCGCCCACCCGTACAGCACCCGCGCACTTCGCGCCGACCACACAAGGGGGAACCCCATGCGCCGTACCGACCGCACTCTCGCGATGGCGGGAGGACTGCTGCTCGCCACCACACTGACCTGTACGGGCACGGCGATGGCCGCCGCATCGCCACTCGCCTCGGAGGCGGTGGCCGCCGCCGACTGCCGTCCCCTGGCGAGCGCCTCCGCCCAGGCACAGGCCATCGTCAACGCCGCGTGCACACAGATCGGCGTGCCCTACTCGTGGGGCGGCGGCTCCATCCACGGGCCGACGTACGGGCAGGACTACCCCGGCGGCGGCCCCGGCGCCCACGACAGCCAGGTGCGGGGCTTCGACTGCTCGCACCTCGTGCAGTACGCGGCCTGGCAGGGCGCGGGCATCGCCCTGCCCGAGGGTTCGTGGAACCAGGCCCAGTGGAGCGGCGCCACCGCCCGGTTCAGCCGCGCCCAGGGGATCGCTCCGCTGCAGCCGGGCGATCTGCTGCTGTGGGGGTCGGACCCGGCCAACCTCGGCAGCGTGCACCACATCGCCATCTATCTCGGCAACGGCAAGATGGTCGAGGCCCGGGAGTCCGGGACGCTCGTGATGGTCAGTGACGTGCGCCTGAACTCGCAGTACGCGGGCGCCCTGCGCATCGCCGGTACGGAACAGCCGCCCGCGGGCACGAAGCGGTTCATGACCTGGGGCACCAATGTGAGCCTCCGTCCGGAGTCCGGCACCCAGAAGCCCCCGGTGACCCGGCTGCCCGGCCCCACGGCGGTGGACGTGCTCTGCCAGGTGCACGGCGAGCTGGTCAACGCCGAGGGCTACAGCAACGACGCCTGGTCCTACCTGCCGAAGTACAAGGCCTGGATCTCGAACATCTACATCAACGACCCGGCGGCCTGGCTGCCCGGGGTCCCCACCTGCTGATCCACCCGATCCACCGCTTCCCTCAGCTCCATCGCATCACTCACACCCCTCACAGAGGAGACTCCGCCATGCGCGCACTCAAGCGCTCCAAGTTCATCGGCCTGTTCGTCGCCACGGTCGCCGCGGCCGGGCTGGTCCCGCTCGCGGCCGGCACGGCCGACGCCGCCCCGGTCGCCGCCGCCGCGGCCACCGGTTCCTGCCCGGCCGCCGGCACGGTGACCCAGTGGTGGCACTCGGGTCACGACGGCGTCGACATCGCCAACAGCCGCGGTACGGCGATCTACGCCACCGGGGCGGGCACCGTCATCGCCTCCGGCCCCGCCAGCGGCTACGGCCAGTGGATCCGTATCAGGCACGACGACGGCACCATCACCGAGTACGGCCACATGTACGAGCGTCTCGTCTCCGTGAACCAGCGGGTGACCGCCGGTCAGCACATCGCCCGCATGGGCTCCGAGGGCGACTCCAGCGGCAACCACCTGCACCTCAGGACGTACGCATCGGCGTCCGCCAGCCGGGGCATGAACCCCGTCGACTACCTGTCGGCGCGCGGAGTGGGCCTGCCGTGCACCCCGGGCGGCGGTGGCGAGACGCCGGGCACCAACTTCAGCACCTGGGGCACCTCGGTCCGCGTGCGTCAGGACGCCCGGCTGAACGCCGCGGTCGTGCGCACCCTGACCGGGCCGACGCCGGTCTACGTGGAATGCCAGAAGCGCGGCGACTCGGTCACCGCCGAGGGGTACACCAACGACGCCTGGTCCTACATCCCGGCGCTCGGCGGCTACATCACCAACATCTACATCGACCACCCCGCCGCCTGGCTGCCGGGGGTCCGCGAATGCTGACCGACGCCCTGAGCCGGTTCCGCACCGGCACGAGAGGGGTCGCGGCGGTCGCCCTGGCCACCGGACTGCTCCTCACCCCCGGCCTCACCTCGTCCGCGCAGGCCGCCGACTCGGCGCCCTGCGTCCCCGACCGGGACTACCCGGGCACCTACCTGTGCCAGATCTGGGGGTCGAACGTCAATCTGCGCGCCGCCCCCAACTCGCAGGCCCAGGTCGTCGCGACGTCACCCGACGGCGGCTTCCTCAGAGTGCTGTGCCAGACACAGGGCGGCCGGGCGACGTACGGCGGCTACTGGCACACCTGGTGGGTCAAGACCCCGGCGGTGGGCATGGCCCCGTCCGCGTACATGAGCGAGATCTTCCTCGTCGGAGGCGGCGACGACGAGCCGGACACGGGTCTGCCGACCTGCTGAACGACGGCTCGCACCGACCGGATGCCCCCGGGACCTCGACAACAGGTTCCGGGGGCATCCGGCGTCCGGGGCCTCATACGGCGAGGGACGTCACCCCGTCCTACCTGTAGTGCGAGCGACGCACTTCCACCTCCACCTCCACCACCCCTACCGATCCCGAGGATGACCATGATGACCTTGAGCAGCGCAGGGGGCGGGGCCGTCGTCCGGTCCGCCCGTCGTGGCGCGGTGCGAGCGGGCGTGCTGGCCGCCGCCCTCACCGCGCTCGTGTGCACCACCGCTTCCGCCGTATCCGTCGCCTCCACCGAGTCCCCCTCGCCGAGCCCGGCGGTGGTCCAGGCCGAGGTGCCCGCCGGGGTGACGGCGGGTGTCGCCGTCTTCGACCGCCAGACCGGCACGTTCACCGAGCAGGTGAACAGCGCCGGGCAGTTCCGGTCCGCGTCCGTGGTGAAGCTGCTGATCGCCCTGGACGTGCTCTGGAACCGCAGCCCGGACGCCCTGTCGGCCGCCGACCGGGCCCGGATCGACACCATGCTGCGCGGCAGCGACGACACGGCGGCGAGCACCTTCTGGGCGAACAACGGCTCGGGGGCGATCGTCGACCGCATGGTCACCCGGCTCGGCCTGACGGACACCGCCCGGCCGCCGTCCACCCACCCCGGCTTCTGGGGCTACACGGCGCTGTCGGCCCGGGACACCGTGAAGATCTACCGCCACCTGCTGGACTCCGCGCCGGCGGCGACCCGCGACTACGTCATGGGCGACCTGCGGCAGTCCACCCGCTGCGCCACCGACGGCTACGACCAGCACTTCGGTATCGCCGGCTCCTTCAACCGCCCCTGGGCCGTCAAGCAGGGCTGGTCGGGCTTCAGTTCGGGCGGCTGCACGGCATCGGCGGCGACGGCCGCACAGGCCGGGAAGGCCGCGAAGGCCGAGCAGGAGCCCGCAGGGACGGCCGCGCGGGCGGCGGCGGGCGCCGACGCCGTGGACCTCTCCCGTCCGGCACTGCACTCGACAGGTGTGGTGGGCCAGGGCGACCGTTCCATCGTGGCGGTCTTCACCCTGCACCCGAGCGGTACGACGTACGGCAAGGCCTACACGGACATCGGCCGGCTGACCCGTTCGCTGAACGTGCCCGGTGCCTCCCGCCCGTCCGGCACATGGGTCGGCACCTGGGGCAGCGGGGTCCGCGTCCGCACCCAGGCGACGACCGCCTCCGGCGCGATGACGACACTGCCCGCCGGTGTCGAGGTCCTGGTCGGCTGCCAGAAGCGCGGCCAGCAGGTCAGCGAACCGCCCTACGTCAACGACTGGTGGGCCCAACTGCCGCAGTACGGCGGCTACATGACCAACATCTACCTCAGCGTCCCGGAGAACCAGGTGCCCGGGGTACCGGTCTGCTGACCTCGGCAGGCGGACGCCCCGGCCACATTGGATGAACGTCCAATATTTCCATCTGGAAGTGTTACCGGGGTTCTGTGATGTCGCGGCGTGGGCCATAGTGGCGGGCGCAAAGCGGAAATGAACTTCCGCTGAATGGAAGTTCGGATCGGAGAATGCCTGTGCCGCTGTCCGTACCGTCCCTGTCGCGACGCGCCGCACGTCACCTGCGTACCTCGCTGTTCACCCAGGTCGCCTGCGCCCTGGTCCTCGGAGTCGTCGTCGGACGGCTGTGGCCCGACCTGGGCACCGCCGTCCAGCCGCTCGGCGACGGCTTCGTGAGGCTGATCAAGGCGGTCATCGCACCGCTGGTGTTCTGTGTGGTGGTCACCGGCATCGCCCACGCCGGAAATCTGCGCGCCTTCGGCCGCATCGGCCTCAAGGCCCTGATCTGGTTCGAGGTGGCCACCACCTTCGCCCTCGTCCTCGGGCTGCTCGCGGCCAACCTCGTCCAGCCCGGCGCGGGGATGAACGTGGATCCGTCGAAGCTGGACACCTCCTCCGTCGACGCGAGGACGGGCGGCGGAACCCTGCCGTCGACCAGCGAGTTCATCCTGCACGCCCTCCCGGAGAGCGCGGTGGGCGCCTTCGCCGAGAACTCCCTGCTCCAAGTCCTGGTGCTGGCCTGCCTGGTCGGCGCGGCCCTGCTCCACCTGGGCCTCACCAAGGTGCCCGCGATCCTGCCGGCCATCAACCAGGTCCAGGAGATCGTCTTCGCGATCGTCGGCTTCGTCATGCGGCTCGCGCCCCTCGCCGTCTTCGGCGCGACCGCCCACCTGGTCGGTGAGTACGGACTGGGCGTGATGTCGACCTACGGCAAGCTCATCGGTGTCTGCTATGCCGTCGCGCTGCTGTTCCTGCTGCTGCTCGCGGTGGCGCTCAAGGCGTTCACCGGGCTCAGCCTGTGGAAGTTCGTCCGCTACACCCGAGAGGAGATGCTGCTCGCGCTCGGCACCGCCTCCAGCGAGACCGTGATGCCGCGGATGATGCAGAAGCTGCGGCACGCGGGCTGCCGTGACGACGCCGTGGGCCTCGTCGTGCCCACCGGCTACTCCTTCAACCTCGACGGCGCCTCCATCTACCTCTCCATCGCGACCCTGTTCATAGCCCAGGCCGTGGGCGTCGACCTCACCCTCGGCCAGCAGGTGACCGTCGTACTGATGCTCATGCTCACCAGCAAGGGCATGGCGGGCGTACCGGGCTCGGCCTTCCTCGCCCTGTCCGCGACCGCCTCCGCGCTCGGGGTCATACCCGCCGGTGCCGTCGCCCTGCTGCTGGGCGTGGACCGCATCATGGACTCGATGCGGGTGGCCACCAACCTCCTCGGCAACTGCGTCGCCGCCTTCGCGGTCTCCCGCTGGGAGGGCGCGCTGGACACCACGCGCGCGAAGCAGGTGCTGAACGGCGAGGTCGTCTTCGTACCGGACCCGGACGACACGGCGGCGGCCCAGGAAGATGCCCCGGTCCAGGCCGAGTTCGCCGGTCCGGCGGGCAAGCCGGAGCGTGGGCACCCGGTCGGCGCGGACTGAGCGAGCCGGTCGGGCGGCTGACCGGGTGAGCCCGGGGGAGCCGAGGGGACGGTCCGCGTCATGATCCTGGCCCCGGTCTTGCTCCTGATCCTGATCCCGACCCCGATCCTGGCCCTGGTCCCGATGCTGGTCCTGGTCCTGGTCCTGGTCCTGGTCGGAACGGTGGCCGAGGCGCGCGCACCGGGTGGAGGGCGGGAGGCACCCGCCCTCCATCTCGGCTCAGCGGCGGCGGCGCAGTACCACGGTGTGCCCGGGCTCGACCCGTACCCGCTTGCCGGTGCCCACCCGGGCGCCGGTGACGAGGTCGTCGGAGGGGCCGAAGTCCTTGGTGGCGAGCGTGTAGGTGCGGTCGGTGGTGGTGTTCATGCCGATCAGGTACGGGCCGTACTGACACCGGTAGAAGGAGGCCCGCCCGGCGAACGGGCTCTCCGTGCCCGCCGGGATCTGCGGCACGTCGTCCGGAGCCTTGGCCAGCGGCAGCACCTGGCCGGCGAAGGCCTGGTGCAGGGTGTCGCCGGGCGGTGCGAACCCGCCGTCGGGGATGACGAGGTCGCCGACGCCGAACTCGAAGTTGACCCAGTCGGGTTCGGCGAAGGACCGCCCGTCGGGGACGTAGTCCACGTCCTGCCAGACCGTCGCGGACCGCTCGACGCCCTCGGCCGTGAGGTGGTGGACGCGCGCGAGCCGGTTGATCCCCCAGCGGGCCCGCCAGTACAGGGAGGCGTAGAGGATCTCGTCGCCGTGCTTGACGGCGACCAGGCCGTTCTCCTCGTCGGAGAAGACGAAGTCGGGCGCCCCCGGCGTCATGGGGAGCCGTGTGGCACTCGCCGGGGCCTGACTGACGTACGCGTAGTCGTCGGCGGTGGACAGGAGGTTGAGGTTGGTGCGGGCGGAGGCGCCGAGGTCGTACGTCTCCTTGAGGACCTCGAAGACCTGGCCCTCGTCGAGGGACTGGCGGGCGTAGGCGGTGAGGTCGGGGTCCTTGAGCAGGGCGGCGAGGCGCATGGGGTGGCCGTCCCACTTGTCGCCCTCGTCGTAGGAGACCTTGCCGGGGTATTCCGCGTCCCGCCAGCCGGTCACGGCCTCGATGCGCATGGTGCGGAAGCCGTCGGCGTCCAGCGCGGGATGGTGGAAGATGCCGCGGACCTTGGTCATCTTCACCAGATGGGCGTGGAGTTCGTCGTCCTGGACGCCGCCGATGCCGGTCACCGCGTCGTGGACGAGGGAGAGCCAGTCCTGGAGTTCGCCGTAGTTGCCGGCGTAGCCCAGCTCCTTGGAGATGCCCTTCCTGGTGACCTGGTAGTAGGAGCCGCCCAGGGGCTCGGTCGGGGTGCCGTCCGCGTTCTCCGGGCCGAGCCAGGGGGTCAGGCCGAGGGACTGGTAGAGGTAGCCGCGGGCCTTGGTCTCGCCCCAGGCCCGGTCGGAGCCGAGCCAGGTCAGGCCACGGTCGGCGAGATAGAGGCCGAGGGCGCAGATGATGGCCTGGTTGGTGTACTGCGGGAAGTGCTGCCGCCAGTACTCGCGGCTGTCGAGGAGCAGTTTCGTCCAGGCGGCCCGGCGGATGACCGGCACGTAGGAGGAACCAGCGGGCGGAGTGAGGGTCAGGTCGTCGAACCAGGCGGTGCCCGCGCCCTCCAGCCGCAGATGGATCTCGATCTGCGTGGCCGTCGCGGGTGTGGTGAGCCGGGCGGTCACCTGCTCCCAGTCATGGGTGCCGGCGGAGGCGTAGAACTTGTTGTCCCCGCCGACGAGTCCGCCGCTCGCGTTGAAGAACAGGACGTCCAGATAGGCCTTGTTCGTGCCGACGCCGTCGGTCCTGATCCAGGCGCCGTAGGTGTAAGTGCCCTGGTCCACGGGGATCTTGGCCGAGGTCACCCAGCCGACCGTGCCGGAGGTCGGGATGGTCACCTTCGCGGAGGCGGTGCCGGTGCGGTGGACGCCGGTGTCCCGGGATGTGGTGCCGGAGCCCGCCCAGTTCGCGGAACGCCAGCCCGAAGTGCCGTACTCGAAGCCGGGGTTGGAGATCGCGCCGGGTGAGCCGATGACCGGCTCGTCGAGCAGGGGCGCCAACTCGTCGGCGAGCGCCAGCAGTACGAGCCCCGCCCGGCCGAGCCCCATCCACTGCTGACTGGAGTTGGTCATCACGGTGACGTCGGACAGGTACTTCCAGTAGATGGCGTCAAGGCTGCTGGTGATCTGCCCCGGCACCGCGCTGTTGCCGTACGCGGCGGTGCTGGGCATCGCGTAGGCGCGGGCCAGGAACTCCAGGTACCACAGGTCGAGTTGAGGGGAGGTGCGGGACGCCTCGGCGGCGGCCTGGGCGACGACCCGCGTGTTGATCGTGCCGACGATCTCGCTGCCGGGGGAGGTGCGGTAGACGGGTGCCGGGAGTGCGCCGGTGATGTCGACGGCGGTGGGCTCGAAGTACGGCTCGTCGTGGGTGTAGAGGCGGTAGACCGTGCGGCTCGGGCCGGTCATGTCCTTGTAGTAGTCGGCGGCCGACTGCGCGTAGCCCGCGATCCGGCCCATGGAACGGATCTCCAGGCTCACCTTCCGCTTGCCCGCGGTGAGTTCGGCGGGCAGGGCGAGCGTGTGGAAGTAGAAGCGCTCGGGCGTGCGCGCGTCCTCGGCGGGGATGTCGAGCGGGTCCACCGCGCCCAGGTGGTAGTGGCCCACCTGCTTGCCCTCCGCGAAGAGCTGCAGCCGGCCCAGCTCCTCACCGTGCTCCGAACCCCACAGCTTGATCGTCACGTACGTCGGCCCCGAGGGCCGGCAGACCAGGTCAGCCTTCAGCGTGCCGCCCCAGAAGCCCGCCGTCTGCGGCGGGTTGAGCACACGGGCCGCCTGACCGAGGCCGCCGGTCACGACGTCCGAGAGCGTCGCGGCGAGCCCGTGGGCGGTCTCGGAGGAGGTGTTCCCGAGGACCAGGGTGTCGAGGGCACACGCGGCCCCGGCTCCCGTGCTCCCGGCGGCATACGCGGGCGACCCGGCCTGCCACAGCCAGCCTGTGGCGGCGGTGCCGGCGGCCAGTTTGAGCAGGGTTCTCCGCTGGACGGGTTCGGACATGGTGGTACTTCCTTTCGGCTCTGCGGGGTGCCCCGGGCACGGCCCGTGGCGGTGAACGGCGTCTGCACCCGGGGAGGGGTGAGCGTGATGGGCGGCGCCGGGCTGGGGGAGCGAAGCCGCCGTGACTACTGGGAGGGGACCGGAGGGGAGGGCACCCGAACCTCCAGGAGGAGATCCGGGGATCGGGGGAGGGAGCCTGAACGTCAGGGAGGGGACCGGAGGAGAAAGGACCCGACCTGTCCGGGAGGAGATCGGGGGATCGGGGGAGGGAGCCTGAACGTCTGGGAGGAGACCGGAGGAGGAAGAACCCGAACTGCCCAGGAGGAGACCGGGGTACGGAGCCCGAACCGCCCGGGAGAAATCCGGTAGAGGTGGAGGGAGCCCGAACGACCACGAGCAGCCCGGGGAGAGTGCCTGAACCCGCCGCCGCCGCAGCAGCAGCCTGGGGAGATAGCCCGCCCCCTCCGCAGCAGCAGACCGGCGAGAGTGCCCGACCCCTCCCCACCAGCAGACCGGCGAGAGAGCCCAATCCCTCCCCACCAGCAGACCGGCGAAGAGAGCCCGACCCCTCCCCAGAAGGAGACAGAGGGAAAGCGCCCGAACCGCCCCCGGCAAGAGACCGCGGGACGGAACCCGACCCCTCCAAGACACCCGCACCCACGGACGGCGCGTGCGCCACGTACGGCCCCCACATCCACGTACGGCCCCCACATCCACGTACGGCCCCCACATCCACGTACGGCCCCGACATCCACGGACGTCCCCCACACCCACGGACGTCCCCCACACCCACGGACGTCCCCCACACCCACGGACGACCCGCACACCCCCGGACGACAAGTCACCCCGGAAACAACCGTCCGCCCCCGCTCAAGCCGAGTTGACCAAATCAGCCCGACGCACCGGATGCGCAAAAGGCGAACCGGAGTTCAACAACCTCAGCTCGTCGACGACGGTCCGCCCCAGCCGTTCCAGCTCGTTGCCGAGCGAACCGGCGATGTGCGGGGTCAGCAGGACGTTGGGCAGGCGGTACAGGGGCGAGTCGGCGGGCAGCGGCTCGGGCTCGGTGACGTCGAGGATCGCGTTGATCCGGCCGGCGACCAGTTCGGCGGTGAGGGCGTCGGGGTCGATCAGGGCACCGCGCGAGGTGTTGACGAGCGTGCTCCCGTCCGGCAGCAGGGCGAGGCGCGCGCGGTCGAGCATGCGGTACGTCTCCGGGGTCTCGGGGGCGTGCAGGCTCACGATGTCGCTGGTCCGCAGCAGCTCCTCCAGCGGCAGCGGCACGGCCCCGAGCGCACGTGCCGCCGCCTCGTCGACGTACGGATCATGGAGGGCGACCGAGAGGTCGAAGGGCCGGAGCAGTTCCAGGAGCCGGCGGCCGACCCGGGAGGCGCCGATGATCCCGACCCGGCGGCCCAGGTTGCCGATCGACGCGGTGTCCTGGGGCGCCGGGTACACATGGTCGCGACGGAAGCGTTCCCGCTGGCCGAAGGCGTCCTTCCCGGCCAGCAGGATCATGGCGAGGCTGTACTCGGCCACCGGGAGCGCGTTCGCCGCCACCGCGCTGGAGACGGCCAGGCCGCGCTCCCAGCAGGCCTCGCCGATCATGCTGCGTACGCTGCCGCCCGCGTGCAGGACGGCCCGCAGTCGGGGCGCGGCGGCGAGCACTCCGGCCCCGATGTGCGGTGCGCCCCAGCCCGTGATCAGGATCTCGGCCTCGGCCAGGACGGGTGCGAGCGCCGGATCGGCGAAGTCCCGCACGACGACCTCGGGGTCGATCCGGACGAGTTCCCCGAGTCGGCGCAGCTGCCGGGGCGGGAACAGCTCGGCGAGATGCACCGGGTTCATGGCGAACACGGCCAGGGGCGGTTGCTGGATGGGCATGGGTCTCCTGCGGGCGGACGCTGGGGAAGGGCACTGGCGAAGGGCGCTGAGCGAGTGCACTGGGGATGGAGTGCAGTAAACGTATTCCACGCTAGGCATGCGAGCTGCGGCCGGTCAATGACCGTGTGCGGCCTGAAATCTCCCCAACGGTCGAGATGTCGGACCTGTAGAGATCGAACGGCCGGGTCGCAGTTGGTTGAATGGCCAGGTCAAGGCAACAATTCGGTGATCTCCGAGTAAGCTCGCCGAAATATGGCGCTTCGGAAGTCTTGTGGCTTGGCCTGTTTTGGTTCTACGGTCCACAGCAAACGGTTACTACTCGACCGCGCCCGTCCCCCACGTCGTAGGCGCGCTCCTGTCCTTCGTGGAGGACCCATGACGACCCCCCGTGCGAGAACGGCCGCCGCCGCGGCAGCCGCCCTGTCGCTCTCCCTGCTCCTGTCCGCCTGCGGCGGCGGTGACGACTCCGAGTCGGCCGCCAAGGCGAGCAAGGGTGATGTGAAGCTGGAGTTCTGGAGCTGGACGGAGGGCATCGAGGCCCAGGTCGCGACCTGGAACAAGGCGCACCCCGAGACCCAGGTGACGTTCGTCAACGCGGCGGGCGACACCGTCTACCAGAAGCTGCGGGCCGCGGTGAACGCGGGCACCGCCCCGTGTCTGTCCAAGATGGACGGCATGAACCTGGCGAACTTCGCCGCCGACGGTCTGCTCACCGACATCACCAAGATCGCCGCCCCGTACAAGTCCCGCTACACCACGCCCGCGTGGAACGCGGTGAGCCCGGGCGGCAGCACGTACGGCATCCCCACCGGCTCCTCGCCGCTCTTCATGGCCTATCGCGCGGACCTGTTCGCGAAGTACGGCATCGAGGCTCCGAAGACCTGGGACGACCTGATCGCGGCGGGCAAGAAGGCCCAGTCGGAGAACAAGAAGGTCAAGATCTTCAACATGGCCGGTGAGGACCCGAGCACCCTGGTCGACCTGTCGTGGCAGGGCGGCGCGAGCTGGTACAAGCTCGACGGCGACCACTGGAAGATCGGCTTCACCTCGCCCGAGGCGCTGCAAGCCGGTGACGTCGTCCAGCAGCTGGTGGACGACGGTCTCGCGTCCGGCGCCTCCTACGCCGACCCGGGCGTCTTCAAGACCTGGGACCTCGGCACGACCATCGCGATGACCACGTCCACCTGGCAGCTGCCGATCTACGACACCAACTTCCCCAAGTCCAAGGGCGAGTGGCAGCTGGCCGACGCGCCCGTCTTCGACACGGCGAACCCGCGGACCTCCAGCAACTTCGACACCACGGCCGTCCTCAAGGGCTGCAAGTACCCCGACCGCGCCGCCGAGTTCGCCGCCTGGCTGTCCAGCGACAAGGGATCGCTGACCACGCTCACCGACCCCGCGTCCAAGTCGGGCCTCTTCCCGGCGGTCAAGGACGTCTCGCCCTACGTCGACAAGATCATCCCGAAGGACATGTTCAACGGGAAGTCCGACAGCGCCGAGGTGATCACGACGGCCGCCTCCCGGGTCGGCGACCAGTGGCAGTACGGGCCGGACTACGCGGCGATGTACTCCGAGATGCAGAAGCAGTGGGGCAAGGTCATGAAGGGCGAGACGAGCGTCAAGGCGATGCTCACCCACCTCCAGGACTGGACCCTCAAGGACCTGGAGAACAAGGGCGTCAAGGCGGTCGCCGGGAGCTGACCCGCCCCGCCCGCCGCCCGCAACGGCCCGACCACCAGAACCTGGAGACCCCCGTGTCCACCCTCACGCGACCGCCGCAGGTCGCCACCGACTCCCCCGGCCGGCGGACCTCCCCCCGCCGGACGGGGAGGCGAGGGGCCTACAAGGGTGTGCTGTTCACGCTCCCCTTCCTGCTCGGCTTCCTCGTCACCTACGTCCTGCCCATCGCGTACGCCTTCGGCCAGAGCCTGAGGGAGAAGAAGAGCAGCGGCATCGGCTTCGGCCCGACGAAGGTGGTGTACACGGGCTTCTCCAACTTCGCGTCGATCATGTCGGACGGCGCCTTCTGGTCGAGCATGCTGCGCACCCTGCTGTTCGGGACCGTGCAGATCGCGGTCATGCTCGGCATCTCGCTGCTGCTCGCACTGCTCCTGGACGGCGTCGCGGCCCGCGCGGTCCGCTTCTTCCGGGCGGGACTGCTCATCCCGTACGTCGTCCCGGGCGTCGTCTCGACCCTGATGTGGCTGTTCCTCTACAGCCCCACCGGCAGCCCGATCCTCGACCTGACGGACCGCGCGGGATGGCACGTCGAGTTCTTCGGCGGGCTCAACACCTATCTCTCGCTGGGCAATCTGCTCACCTGGCAGGGCATCGGCTTCAACATGATCCTGATCTCCGCCTCGCTGCAGGCACTCCCGCGCGAACTGTACGAGGCGGCCCGGCTGGACGGCGCGAAGGAGTGGCGGATCGCCTGGTCCGTCAAGGTGCCCAACATCACCGGCATCCTCATCCTGACCGGCATGTTCTCGCTGATCGGCCGGCTCCAGCTGTTCTCCGAGCCGCTGCTGCTGCGCAACATCGCGCCGGAGTCCATCAGCAGTGACTTCACGCCGATGATGGAGATCTTCGACCGGGCCTTCAAGACCGGTGACTACCAGTACGCCGCCGCCGAGTCGCTGGTGCTGGCCGTCGTCACCGGCATCCTCGCCTTCGTCTTCTACCGCGTCACGAACAGGAAGATGTCATGAGCGCCATCACCAAGGCGGCTGCCCCTTCCCGGGCCGCCCGGGGAGCCCGTGCCACCGAGGGCTCCGGCGCCTCCGGCGGGGGAGTGCGGCCCACCCGCCGGGCCATGGTCCTCACCACCGGCCTGCTGGTCGTCTTCCTCCTCTACTCTCTCGCCCCCACCTGGTTCCTGCTGGTGGCGTCCACCAAGAACCAGACCGACCTGTACTCCACCTTCGGCCTGTGGTTCTCCTCCAACCACCTGGCCGACAACATCCAGGGCATCTGGGACTACCACGACGGTGTCTTCCTGCGCTGGATCTGGAACTCCGTCCTCTACTCCACGGTCGGCGCGGCCGGTGCCACACTGATCTCGCTCGCCGCCGGGTACGGGCTCTCGAAGTTCGAGTTCCGGGGCCGGGGCGCGATGTTCGCGACCGTGGTCGGGGCCTCCCTCCTGCCGAGCACCCTGCTCGCCTTCCCGCTCTACCTCGTCTTCGCCGAGGCCGGCCTCACCAACACCATCTGGTCCGTACTGATCCCCTACTTCATCAACCCGTTCGGCGTGTACCTCGGCAAGGTCTACGCGGACAGCTCGGTACCGACCGAACTGATGGAGGCGGCCCGGCTGGACGGCGCGGGCGAGGTGCGCATCTTCTTCGCGGTCTCGCTGCGGCTGATGCGCACCGGCGGTATCACCATCTTCATGCTCGACTTCATCAACATCTGGAACAACTTCTTCCTGCCCCTGTTCATGCTGAACGGCGAACGCACCTTCCCCGTCACCCTGGGTCTGTTCTCCTGGGTGCAGCAGGCACAGCAGTCCCGCGACATGAACACGCTGGTCCTGACCGGGTCGCTGCTGTCGATCGTCCCGCTCGCGGTGTTCATGTTCGCGCTGCAGCGGTACTGGCGCAGTGGAATCCTCATGGGCAGCCTCAAGTGAGAGACGACGACACCGGTGATCAGCAACCCCGTCCTGCGCGGCTTCGAGCCCGACCCGGCGATCCTCCGCGTCGGCGACGACTTCTACCTGGCGACCTCGACCTTCGAGTGGTGTCCGGGCGTACGTGTCCACCACTCCCGTGACCTGGTCGACTGGCGCCCGCTGGGCGGGATCCTCGACTCCCGCCGCCTCCTGGACCTGACCGGCGTCCCCGACTCCGGAGGCATCTGGGCGCCGGGACTGTCGTACGCCGACGGGCTGTTCCACGTGGTCTTCACCGTCGTCGACACCTACGCGGAGGGCTGGAAGGACCTCCCCAACTACGTGACCACCGCGCCCTCGATCGACGGCCCGTGGACCGACCCGGTCTTCCTGCACGGCCGCGGCTTCGACGTGTCGCTCTTCCACGACGACGGCCGCAGCTGGCTGCTGAACATGCGGTACGACTGGCGCCCCGACCGCGAGAGCTTCGCCGGGATCGAGATCCAGGAGTACGACCGGGAGTCCCGGACCCTGCTGGGCAGTCCGCGCACCATCACTGTCGGTACCGCCGCCGGGGTCGCCGAGGGCCCGCACCTGTACAAGAGGGACGGCTGGTACTACCTCCTGCACGCCGAGGGCGGCACCGGCTACGAACACGGCGCCGCCGTCGCCCGCTCGCGCGAACTGCACGGACCGTACGAGCCCGCGCCGGGCGGCCCGCTGCTCACCTCCCGGCACGACCCGGCGCTGGAACTCCAGAAAGCCGGTCACTGCTCGCTCGTAGAGACGCAGACGGGGGAGTGGTACGCCGCTCACCTGACCGCCCGCCCGTACACCGAGCGCGGCCGGTGCGTGCTCGGCCGGGAGACCGCTCTGCAGCCGGTGTCCTGGACCGAGGACGGCTGGCCGCGGATCGAGGGCGCGGTCCCCGCGGTGACCGTCCCCGCCCCCGGTCTGCCGAGCGCCCCGGCGGCGCCGGAGCCCGCAACCGACCGTTTCGACACGCTCGGCCCGCAGTGGTCGACGCTGCGCCGCCCGCCCACCCCCGACTGGGTGGAACCCGCGCCCGGACGGCTGCGGATCCATGGCGGCCAGTCGCCCGTCGGCCGGCGCAGGCCCAGCCTCGTCGCCCGGCGGGTCACCGAACGGCGCTGCTCCTTCGAGACCATGGTCGCCTTCGAGCCCCGCAGCCCCGACCACCTGGCGGGGCTGACCGCGTACTACAACACCCGCAACTGGCACTACCTGTGTCTGACGGCCGAGGACGACGGCGGCCTCCTGCTCACCGCGCTCAGCTGCGACGCCGGAGCCCTGACCGCGCACCCCGTCCGCGTACCGCTCGAAGGAGGACGCCCGGTCGTGCTCCGCGCCGAACTCGACGGCCCCGACCTGCGGTTCTCCTACGCCCTCGGGGACGGGAATCCGCAGGTCCTGCCGCTGGACCTCGACGCCACGATCCTCTCGGACGAACACGCCGACGAATTCCACGACGGGCAGCTGCGGGTCCTCGGCTTCACCGGTGCCATGTTCGGACTGTGGGTGCAGGACCTCGACGGCGCCGGCGCGCACGCCGACTTCGCGTACGCCACCTACCGGACGGGCCCGCTGTGACGACGACACCCGTACGCCTCTTCCACACGAGCCTCGGCGCGGACCGCTCCCCGGCGCTGCTCCTCGTGCACGGCTGGGGCGGCGACGGCCGCGAATGGTCCCCGCACGCGGAGGCCCTCGCCGACCGGTTCCGGGTGGTCGTCCCCGACCTGCGGGGCCACGGGCGCTCCCCGGTACCGGACACCGGCAACACCCCGGTGGCGATGGCCGACGACCTCGCCGCCCTGGTCACGGCCCTCGGCGTCGGCCCGGTCGTCGCCGTCGGACACTCGATGGGCGCCCAGGTCGTCAACCTGCTGGCCGTACGGCACCCGGCGGCCGTCCGGTCCGTCGTCGCCCTCGACCCGGCCCACGGCGCGTACGGCGCCGAGGTCGACGGCATCCCGGCCCGGCTCGCCGAGTACCGCAGGCACGGCGCCCGCGCGGCGGCCGACTTCGTCGCGGGCGCCTTCTCCCCGAACGCCCCGCCCGGCCTGCGCACCGCCCACATCCGCACGATGCTCGGCACCCCCGGCCACGTCATCGCCCAGTCGTACGCGGGCATGTACACCGACCCCGGCGCCATCGGCGTACGCCCGCACACCGAGACCCACCTGCGCCGGCGCACCCAGCCCGCGCTCACCGTATGGACCTCGGCGGAGGCGGCCCACTGGGAACGCGGCACCCTGCACGTGCCCGGCTCGCGCGTCGACCACTGGGCGGACACGGGGCATTACGTGCACGAGGAGCGGGTGGAGCGGACCATCGAGCTGCTGGGGGACTGGGCGGCAGCCGGTGGCACCGGCGGACCTGGCGGGTGAGCGGGGAACGCTCCTCCTGTGCGACCGGCTCAGCCTTCCGGGGCGTCCATCCGCTGCCGTAGCGCGGTGGCCTCGGCGGCGCCCAGGGCGTCGTAGATCTCCAGGGCCTCGCGGAAGTACGGCGCCGGGTCCGCACCGTCGCCCTGTGCCTCGGCGGCGCGGCCCAGCAGTTCCAGGGCCCTTGCCCGGCCCCTGCGGTGACCGGTGGCCCGGTGGAGTTCCAGGGCCTGGTGGGCGTGGGCGGCGGCGGTGGCCGGTTCGCCGTGGTCGAGGGCCGCGCGGGACAGGACGGTCAGCGCCTCGCCCTCCACCAGGACGTATTCCGAGTCGCGGGCGATGGCCAGGGCCGAGGCGGCCCGGTCGCGGTCCGCCGGGACGGCCAGGGACGCGAGGCCCAGGAGAGCGCGCGCCTCCTGGTCGTGCGCGCCGCGCTCGCGGGCCAGCTTCAGCGCCTCCCGGTACGCCTCGGCCGCCGCGCCCTGGCTGCCGAGGGCCAGCAGGATGCCGCCGAGGGTGATCCGGGCGGCGGCGCGGAAGTACTCGTCGACGTCCTCGTCGCTGAGTTCGGCGGCGGTGCGGGCCAGTTCGAGGGCTCCGGCGAGGTCCCCGGCGTCGCGGCGGGCGGACGCCTGGAGCCGCAGGACGTAGGCCTCGCCGCCCCGGTCGGCGCTCCTGCGGGCCATCTTCAGGGCCGACCCGAGGCGGCGGGCCGCCCGCGCCGGATCGCCGAGCAGGTGCAGGACGCAGCCGATGTTGGCCTCGCGGTGGATCCTGCTGTGCTCGGAGTCCAGCTCCGCGGGCAGCCGCTCCGCCCGCAGCAGGCACTCCAGCGACTCGGAGAGGCGGCCCAGGTCGCGCAGGACGTGCCCGAGGTTGTCGAGGACGACCGGGTGCTCCCCCGAAAGACCGCTGCGCCGGTCGAGTTCCGTGGCCGCCGCCAGGTGCTCGGCGCTGCGCCGCAGCCGGCCGCTGAGCCGGGCGACCGCGCTGAGGTTGGTGTGCGCGGCGGCGGCGCCCTCGTGCCAGCCGCCGACCTCGGCGAGGGCGAGGAACCGTTCGAGGTGGGCGGTCGCGGAGTCGGTACGCCCCTGCTGGAGGTGGGCCTGGCCGATCATGTTGTGCGCGGCGGCCTGGGCGAGCGGCTCGTCCGCCGCGCGGGCGGCGGCCAGCGCGGCCTCGTAGGCGGCCGTCCAGTCGATGGCGTGCTTGCGCGTCCACGCGTAGCCGCGCAGGGCGTCGGCCAGCCACCAGCAGGCCGGGTCGCCGTCGGCGGCGGCCCGGTGGACGGCCGCGGCCACGTTGGTCAGTTCACCGTCCAGCCAGCGCATCGCCGACGCCGCGTCGGTGATCTCCGCCGACGGGGTGCCGGCCCCGGCCCGCTCCCCGGCACCGGGCAGGCGCTGGTTGCCGGGGTAGAGGAGCCGCGCGCAGCGGTCCACCGTGGCCAGCAGCCAGGCGTACAGGGCGGTGGCGGCGGCCCGGCGGCCGGTGTCGGTCTCCTCCAGAGCCAGCCGTTCTCCCGCGTAGAGCGCGAGCAGGTCGTGGAAGCGGTAGCGCCCTGGCCGGTGTTCGCGCAGCAGATGCGCGGCGGTGAGCCGGTCCAGGGTCCGGGCGGTCTCCTGGCGGCCGAGGCCCGCGACGGCCGCGGCGGCGTCCAGGCCGGTCTCCGGTCCCGGGATCAGCGCCAGCAGCCGGAACATCCGGCGGGCCTCGGTGTCCAGGGCGTGGTACGACAGGCCGAAGGCGGACCGGACGGCGGTGCTCGGGTCGCCGGTGACGGACAGGGCGGTCAGCCGGTCGCCCTCGCGCAGTCCGTCGGCCTGCTCGCGCAGGGTGTGCCGGGGCGCGTGGCCGAGGTTGGCGGCGGCGATCCGCAGGGCGAGCGGGAGATGGCCGCAGGCCCGTGCGAGGTCGGCGGCGGCCTCCGGGTCCGCGTCGACGCGGGACGCGCCGAGGGTCCGTACCAGCAGGAGCCGTGACTCGTCCGGGGTGAGGGTGTCGACGCCGATGCGGTGGGCGCCGTCGCGGGCGGCGAGCCCGGCGAGTCGGTCACGGCTGGTGACCAGCACCGCGCAGCCCGGCCCGCCGGGCAGCAGCGGGCGGAGCTGCTCGGCGTCGGCGGCGTTGTCCAGGACGACCAGGATGCGCCGCCCTGCGGTCAGGGTGCGGTACCGGTCGGCGGCGGCCTCGGGCGTGCCGGGTATCCGCTCGGCGGGGGTGCCCAGCGCCAGCAGGAACCTGACCAGCGCCTCCTCGGGGCGTACCGGCACCTGCGGCGAGTGGCCGCGCAGGTCCACGAAGAGCTGCCCGTCCGGGAACCGGTCCCGCACCCGGTGCGCCCAGTGCACCGCCAGCGCGGTCTTGCCCGCCCCGGCCGGCCCGGTCAGCGCACAGACCACACCGCCCCGGCCGCCCACCGCCCCGGTATCGGCGAACAGGCCGTCGAGACGGGCCAGTTCGTCGGGACGACCGGTGAAGAAAGGGGCGTCGTACGGCAGCAGCGCGGGCGGCCGGTACGACTCCACAGGCGCCGGCGAGAGGGCCGGACGGGCGGTTTCCCCGCGTACGACGCGCAGGTGGGCGTCTGTCAGCTCCGGCCCGGGGAACACCCCGAGCTGCTCGTCGAGCCGGTCCCGGAGCCCGGCGTACAGCTGCAGGGCCGCCGCCTGCTGCCCCGACGCGGCGAGGGCCAGCATGAGCCGGGCATGGACACCCTCGTGCAGTTGCTCGGTGTCGGCGACTTTCTGCAGCTCCTGTACGGCGTCCTGGGGCCGGCCCAGCGCGAGCGCGCCGTCCGCGTAGGCCTGGAGCACCGACAGCCGGAGCCGGTTCAGGGCGGTGGCCGAGGGGTGCTCGCGCACCGAGGACGGCGACCCGTGGAGGACGGGGCCGCGCCACAGCCCCAGCGCCGCCCCGGCGACGCCGTACGCCTCGCCGGGGTCACCGGACGGCGTCGGCAGACAGCCCGTGGGCGAGACCCGGGCGGCCAGCGCGGCGAACCTCGCCACGTCCGACTGCTCCTCCGCAAGCGCCAGCAGATAGCCGTCCCGGGTCCGGCGCAGCGGCCCGGCCGGGGGAGTCTGCGGACCGGCCGAGGCGGTGAGCAGGGAGCGCAGCCGGGTCACGTACGTGTGCACCTGCTGGAGGCAGCTCGCGGGTGGGGCGCCGTCCCACAGGACGTCCACGATCTCGTCCCGGGACACGGGCGTGCCGGGGTGCAGGCCGAGCAGCGCGAGCAGCCGGCTCTGCTTCGAGGGACCGGACTCCACGGCCCGCCCGGCGACCCGGAGCACCAGCGGCCCCAGCAACTCCAGTGCGAGCGGCCCGGGTTCGGGCTCCGGCTGCGCCCCCAGCGCGGCGACGAGCCTGAGCACCGGACGGCTGTGCGGCGACCGCACCCGGCCGTGCTCGATCTCGCGGATACTGCGCGTGCTCACCTCGGCCAGCTCCGCCAACTCGGCCTGGCTCAGCCCCAGCCGCTTGCGCCGACCGCGGAGCCACGCCCCCAGCTCCTCAGGCGTGCGCTCCAACGTCTGCCATCCCGTACCTGCCCGCCCAGTGCCACCGACCAGCGCCGATCGAGGGTTCCCCGTCGGCGCGTGGTCGACGGTATCCCGCCGCTCGGACGCCGGGGAGACACTTCTCGGTCAACGATCTCCGGTCAGCGACCGAAGCCTCGCGGCCCGTCTCAGGCGGGGACGCCCACGCGTTTGCGTTCCGCCTCGGCGAGGCGGGTCGAGCGGGTCCGGGTGCCGAAGACGGCCAGGACGATCGCGCCGACCAGCCAGGTGCCGGCGATGAAGTAGAAGACGCTCTGGTAGCCGTGGCCGTTGTACAGCGCCGCGACGATCAGCGGACCGGCGGCGTTCGACAGGCGGCCCAGGCCGTAGGAGACGCTCGTGCCCAGGGAGCGGCTGCGGGTGTCGAACAGCTCGGGGGAGTAGGCGTAGGCGAGGGCCGTGTAGCCGCGCTCGAAGAGGTTCACCAGGAAGCCGAACACGATGATGAGGACCGGGTTGAAGGTGAGCCCGTACAGCAGGCCGCAGCCCGCGATCACCGTGCCGAACGCGACCAGGCACCACTTGCGTTCGAACCGGTCGGTGACCAGGGACGCCAGATAGCAGCCGAGCGGTGCGCCGACCGTGGTCAGGGCGACGTAGAAGACGGACTTCTCGACGCTGAAGCCCTCCTTGGCCAGCAGCGTGGGTGCCCAGCTGGAGTAGCCGAAGAAGCCGATGGTCTGCGTCATCCACAGCACCGTGAGGAGCAGGGTCGGGTACAGGTACTTCTTCTGGAGGAGCAGGCGCAGCGGCGCCTTCGCCGACGGGGTCTCGGGGACCGGGGGCGCGGGCTCGGGGAGGGCGCCGTGCTCGGCGGCGACGCTCGCCTCGATCTCCCGCAACACCGCGTCCGCCTGGGCGTGATCGCCCCTGCTCTCCAGCCAGCGCGGGGACTCCTTGAGGTGCCGGGTGAACAGGACGAGCAGGATGCCGAGTGAGCCCCAGACGTAGACCAGCCGCCACGACCAGTCGTTGAGCGGGACGACCGCGCTGGCGATGAGGTTGGTGACGGGCGTGCCGCAGATGCCGATGACGATGGCGTACGCCTGGAACTTGCCGCGGATCGCCGACGGGTACATCTCGTTGATGTAGACGACGCCCACCACGGTCATCGCCGAGAGGCCCGCCGAGGTCAGGACGCGGAACACCCCGAGGGACACGAGGTCCCAGGAGAACGCCGCCGCGAAGGAGAAGACGCCGAAGAACATCGTCGTCCAGAGCAGGGCCCGCTTGCGTCCCCACCGGTCGGAGATCGACCCGGCGACGATCGCCCCGATGAACATGCCGACGAACGAGAGCGAGGTGACGTAGGCGATCTGGTCGACCGTGATGCCCCACAGCTTGATCAGTTTCGGGGCGGTGGTGGCGAAGCTGTTGATGTCCGCGAACTCGAAGAAGTAGGCGAACGCGACGGCGAGCAGGGTGACTTTGTGGAACCGGGAGACCGGGAGCCGGTCGAGCCGGTTCAGCGCGTTGGCGTGAGCCGTGCCGGAGGTCGTCGGGTCGGAGGTTGTCATGTCAGAAGTCCTCGCCGGGCCAGTACAGGCCCATCGGATTGGCGACCAGGAGCTTGTGCCGCTGCTCGTCGGTGACCGCGATGTGCGCCACGTGATCGACGAGGAGGCCGTCGTCCGGCATGTGGGCGGTCAGGTTGGGGTGGGGCCAGTCGGTGCCCCACAGGACCCGGTCGGGGAACTCCTCGACGACGCGGCGGGCGAAGGGGACGACGTCGGTGTAGGCGTGCCGTTCGCCGTTCAGGGCCGGTGGCCCGCTCACGCTGAGGCGCTCGGGGCAACTCACCTTCACCCAGACGTCGTTGGCGTCGACGAAGCGCAGGAAACGGGTGAACTCGGGCCCGTCCACGGGCTGGGTGACGTCCGGTCGGCCCATGTGGTCCACGACCAGGGGAGTGGGCAACTCCGCGAAGAAGTCCTCCAGTTCGGGCAGGTCGGCGCTCTCGAAGTAGAGGACGATGTGCCAGCCCAGCGGGGCGACCTTCCGCGCGATCGTGCGCAGGTCGTCCTCGGGCGACGTGTCGACCAGCCGCCGTACGAAGTTGAACCGCACCCCGCGTACACCCGCCGCGTCGAGTTCGAGCAACTCGGCCGCGCCGATGTCCGGGCGGACGGTCGCGATACCGCGCGCCCTGCCGTCGGCCGCCCGGACGGCGTCGACCATGGCGCTGTTGTCCGCGCCGTGGCAGGTGGCCTGCACGATGACGTTGCGGGCGATGCCCAAGTGGTCGCGGAGGGCGAACAGTTCGTCCTTGCCGCCGTCGCAGGGCGTGTACTTCCGCTCCGGCGCGAAGGGGAACTCGGCCTGCGGGCCGAAGACATGGCAGTGCGTGTCGACGGTCCCGGGCGGGAGTCGGAGGGTGGGCTCGGACGGGTTCGCGTACCAGTCCAGCCAGTTGGGGCTCTTCGGGGAGAGGGCGCTCATGCGGTTCACCGGCCCTGTCGCTTCAGCAGGGCGTCCAGCCGCGGGTACACCGCGCGGGCGTTGTGCTCCTGGACCGCCGCGAGGTCGTCCGGGGGGAGTTTCGCCGCCTCGGCGTAGCGGCGCGTGTCGTCGAAGTGGTGGCCGGTGCACGGGTCGATGTCGCGGACGGCGCCGATCATCTCCGAGGCGAAGAGGATGTTGCGGGCCGGGATCACGTCGTACAGCAGGTCCGCGCCTGGCTGGTGGTACACGCAGGTGTCGAAGTAGACGTTGCCCAGGACGTGTTCCTCCAGCGGCGGCTTGCCGAGCGCCATGGCCAGGCCCCGGAACCGGCCCCAGTGGTACGGCACCGCGCCGCCGCCGTGCGGGATGACGAACCGCAGGGTCGGGAAGTCGGCGAACAGATCGCCCTGGACCAGCTGCATGAACGCCGTCGTGTCGGCGTTGAGATAGTGCGCGCCGGTGGTGTGGAAGGCCGGGTTGACGCTCGTACTGACGTGGATCATCGCCGGGACGTCGTACTCCACCATCTTCTCGTAGACGGGGTACCACGAGCGGTCGGTGAGCGGCGGCGCGGTCCAGTGGCCGCCCGAGGGGTCGGGGTTGAGGTTGACCGCGACGGCGCCGAACTCCTCGACGCAGCGCGTGAGTTCGGGGACGCAGGTGGCGGGGTCGACGCCGGGGGACTGCGGAAGCATCGCGGCGGGGGCGA
The DNA here is from genome assembly GCF_002954775.1 of Streptomyces geranii. Classification (GTDB taxonomy): domain Bacteria; phylum Actinomycetota; class Actinomycetes; order Streptomycetales; family Streptomycetaceae; genus Streptomyces; species Streptomyces geranii. Next base: position 285,147 of record NZ_PJME01000005.1, on the reverse strand, counting down.
AGCGCGTCGGGTACAACTCGCTCACGCGGTAGCAGAGTTCGTTGCAGATCGCCGCCCAGGCGGCGGACGTGCCGAAGTCGCCGACGTGATGGGCCATGAACGACGCGCGGGGCGAGAAGACCGTCAGGTCGATGCCGCGTTCGTCCATCAGCCGCAGCTGGTTCGGCTCGACGGTCTCGCGCAGTTCGTCGTCGCCGATGCGCAGATCCGCGCGGGCGGGGGCGACCGACGGGTCGGTGAGGGAGGCGATCTGCCGGTTCCGCCAGACCGCCAGGGCCGGCGGGGCGGTCGTGTAGTGACCGTGACAGTCAATGATCATTACGGCGTTCCTTCTCAGGCTGCGGGTTGCGGTGCAGCCTGGCTCCGCCCGCACCGGCGGGCGAGAGGTGCGAACACAGAACTAACCTCCCCTTAACACTCCGGCGGGCCCGCGGCCGGTGTGGTCTACATTCGGCTGCGGACCACGACCGAGGAGGAGGTGGGCGAGGTGCAGATACTGCTGGCCGAGGACGACGACGGCGTGGCCGCCGCGCTCGTCGAGGTCCTGTACGACCACGGTCACGTCACCAGACGGGTCCGGTACGGCAGGGACGTACTCACCTATCACCGCAGCTCGGACCTGCTCCTTCTCGATCTGGGCCTGCCCGACACCGACGGTCTGGACGTGCTGCGCGCCCTGCGGGCGGTGAGCGACATGTCGGTGGTGGTCCTGACCGCGCGCGGCGACGAGCGCTCGGTCGTGCGCGGACTGCGGCTCGGCGCCGACGACTACCTCGTCAAGCCGGTACGCCTCGCCGAGCTGCTCGCCCGGATCGACGCCGTCACCCGGCGGCGGGCGGCCAGAAGCGTCGCCGACTCCGTCGTACGGACGGTCCGCGCCGGTGACGTCGAGGTGGACCTCGACGCCCGCCGGGTCCGGGTCGGCGGGGCCGAGGTCGAGCTGACCGCGAAGGAGTTCGCCATCCTCGCCGTGCTGGCCGGACGCGCGGGCACGGCGGTCAGCCGGGAGCAGCTCCTGGACGAGGTGTGGGGCGACGCCTCCCACACCGTGTCCCGCTCCCTCGACGTCCACCTCACCCAGATGCGCGCCAAGCTGCGCCGCCCCGAGCTGCTCACCACGATCCGGGGCTTCGGCTACCGCTTCGGGGACGACGGAAGCTGAGAGGCGAGGCGTGCGCACCCGGGTCCAGGCCGCTCTGCTGCTGTTCGTCGTGATCGCGGTGGCCGCGTTCGCCGTACCGCTGCTGCTGTTCACCGCGTCCGACCGCACCCAGCAGCTGGTCCTCGCCCGCAGCGCCGACCTCGACCGCTTCGCCTCCCTCATGGACCAGGCGGCGGCGACCGGCGACACCTCGGCCGTCGCCGCCGAGGCGCGGCGCTACACCCAGCTGTACGGCGAACCCCTCGTCGTCATCGACACCCACCGCAGCCCGGTCGTCCAGACCGGCGGCATGCGCGCCGCCGACCCGGCCGTTGCCCGGCTGCTCGACGCGGCGCTGCGCAACCAGGCCGAGCGCCCCGGGGGCGCGCTGCGTCCCTGGTCACGGGGGTCCCGGATGTTCGCCGAACCGGCCGGCACGGGCACCCGGGTCTCCGGAGCGGTCGTCCTGCGGGCCTCGGTGGACATCGCGGCCGACGACATCACCCGCCGCTGGGCCCTCGTCCTCGCCGGTACGGCCCTGGTCGCCGTCGCCTGTACGGTCCTGGCCCGGGCGGCGACCGGCTGGGTGGTCAGCCCACTGCGCCGCCTCGACCGGGCGGTCGGGCAGCTCGCGGCCGGTCTCCCGCCGGAACAGACCCGGGCCGGCGGCCCGCCAGAACTCCGCCAGCTCGCGACCGGCTTCAACCGCATGGCCCGTACGGTCACGGCGGCCCTGGAGCAGCAGCGCAGGCTCGTCGCCGACACGTCCCACCAGATGCGCAACCCGATGGCGGCGCTACGGCTGCGGGTCGACGCCCTGCACACCCACCTCCCCGCGTCCGCCGACCGCACGTACAGGGGGGTCACCACCGAACTCGACCGCCTGGAGACCCTCCTCGACGACATGCTCGCCCTCGCCACCGCCGAACACCGGGCCGGCGAACTCACGGTGACCGACGACTCGGACGCCCACTGCGACGCGGCGACGGTGGCGGCCGACCAGCACCGCCTGTGGGAGCCGGTGGCGCAACAGGCCGGAGCCCGCCTGCTCCTGCGAACCGCGCCGCCCCCGGTCCCGGCCGCCTGCACCGACCGCGAACTCGCCCAGATCACGGACATCCTGTTGGACAACGCCATCAAGTACGCGGGCCCGGGCGCCGAGATCACCCTGACCTGCACGGCGGAAGGCCCCTTCACGGTCCTCACGGTCACGGACGACGGCCCCGGCCTCGGCACGGAGGAACTCGCCCTGGCGACCACGAGATTCTGGCGCTCGGGCCGCCAACACCACGACGGCACGGCCGGTACGGGGCTGGGGCTGGCCATCGCCGAACAACTGCTGGCGGGGCGGGGTGGCCGACTGGAGCTGGCGGCGGCGGGGGCGCGGGGGCTGCGGGCGAGGGTGGTTGTGCCGCGCGGGGTGGACTCCGGCGGTGGCGGTGGCGGTGCCTGCGACGGGGGTGCGTGGTGAAGGGGCACGTCGGGGGTCGTGGGCCGGCGGTGGGGCGGGTCGCCGCTGGGGTCTGCGCCGGTTCCGGCACAGGCCCCGGCTTCGATCTCGCCATCGGCTTCGGCTTCGGCTCCGGTCCCGGCGGGACCGCCGTCCCGGGGAGCCCGCACGGTGGTGCCCGATGACCCGTCCCACTCCCCGTCCTCACCCGCACCCAGTCTCCCGCCGTACCGCCCTCCACGCCGCCCTCGGCTCGGCGGCCGTCGCCGTGCTCGGCGGTGTGCTCATGGGCGACACCTCGCGCCAGCGCCCCGGACCGAGTGGTGTCCTGCGCTTCGCCACCGGTGAACCCACCGCGTTCTACGAGGCGTTCGGCCGTCTCCTCGCGGCGGAACTCGAAGCCGCGCATCCCCGCCTGCACTGCCGGGTCCGCACCACCGCGGGCAGTGTCGCCAACATCGAGCTGCTGCGCGACCGTCGCGCCGATCTCGCCCTCGTCCTCACCGACACCGCGCGGGCGGCCCAGGGCACCACCCTCTTCCCGCGCCCGGTGCCGCTGCGGGCGATCGGCCGGGTGTACGAGACCTACCTCCAGTTCGTCGTCCGCGCCGACTCGCCCGTACGCGCGGTGTCCGACCTGGCCGGGCACACCGTCTCGCTCGGCGCCGTCGGCTCGGGCGCCGCCGAACTCGGCGAACGGATCCTGCACGCCGCGGGCCTTTCCCCCGGCACCGACGTCCCCGTACGCCACCTGCCGCTGGCCGACGCGGCCGACGCGATGCGGGCGGGTTCCGTCGACGCCCTGCTGGTCGCGGGCGGTGTGCCGCTGCCCGCGCTCGCCGGCCTCGACGCCGGTCCGGGCCTGCGGTTCCTGCCGCTGGCCGGTCTGCTGCCCCGGCTCGGCGGTCCGGACGGCCTGGCCGGTTCCGGACTGGAGGAGGTGTCCCTGCCGCCGGGCGCGTACCGGACGGCGGGCGGGGTCGCCACCATCGGTGTGTCCAACCTCCTGGTGTGCCGCCCCGACCTGCCCCGTGGCGTCGCCGACGCGCTGACCCGCCTGCTGGTCCTGCGCGCCACCGCCCTCGTCCCCGACAACGCGGTCGGCACCCAGTTCCTCGACGTCGGCAGCCTGATCGGCACGGGCGGCATCGCCCTGCACCCCGGTGCGGTCGCGGCGTACCGCGCACTGCACGGCTGAACCGGCCCCGGCGACGCCCACCGGCCGGCGACTCCGCCTGCGGTCCCGCCCCTACTGCGCATGCAGTAGGGGCGTACCGGCGGGCGCACGAAGACTGGCGAGGGCCGCGAGGACAGCCTGTAAGGGTTCCCGAGTTCGGATGTGGAGAACCTTCCTGTGGCTGTCTTTCTTGATCGACTGGGCCGACTGGCCTTCCGGCGCCGCTGGCGCGTCCTGCTGATGTGGGTGGTGGCGCTCGTCGCCGCCGGAACGGCGTCGGCGCTGGCGCCCGCCGTCCCGGACGGCTCCTACTCGATGCCGGGTACGGAGTCGCAGCGCGCGTTCGACCTCATCGAGCAGCGTTTCCCCGGCGTGAACGTCGGCGGCAGCGCCGAGGGCGCGAGCGCGAAGATCGTGTTCGTCGCGCCGGACGGACAGAAGGTGACCGACCGGCGCAACCGGTCCGTCGTCGACGAGGTCGTGGGCCGGGTCGGCAAGGTCGACCAGGTCGTCGCGGCTGCCGATCCGTTCGAGGCGGACTCGGTCAGCGAGGACGGCTCGACGGCGTACGCGTCGGTGACGTTCGAGGTGAAGGCCAAGGACGTCAGCGACGCCGCGAAGCAGGACCTGGAGCAGGCCGTCGAGGCGGGCCGGGACGCGGGGCTGACGGTCGAGGTCGGCGGTTCCGTCCTGGCGACCCAGCCCTCGGGCGGCGCGACCGAACTGGTCGGCGTGGTCGTGGCGGCCGTCGTCCTGCTCGTCACCTTCGGGTCACTGGCCGCCGCCGGACTGCCGCTGCTGACCGCGCTGATCGGCGTCGGCATCGGCACCGCGACCATCCTCGCCCTGAGCAGCGCGCTCGGTCTGTCCAGCGCCACCAGCACACTCGCGCTGATGCTCGGCCTCGCGGTCGGCATCGACTACGCGATGTTCATCGTCTCCCGCTACCGCGAGGAACGCGCCCGTGGCCGCGCCCCGGAGGACGCGGCGGGCGTGGCCGTGGGCACGGCCGGGTCGTCGGTGGTGTTCGCGGGCCTGACCGTGGTGATCGGCCTGGCCGGGCTGTCGGTCGTGGGCATCCCGACGCTGACCCAGATGGGCCTGGCGGCGGCCGGCACCGTGGCCCTGTCGGTACTGGTCGCGGTCACCCTGATCCCGGCCATGCTCGGGATCTTCCCCCGGGCGGTCCTGGCCCGCTCGGTACGCCGGGCCGGTTCGCACCCCAGTGATGATGACGGGGCCAAGCCGAACACGGGCAGCCGGTGGGCCCGTCTGGTCGTCCGCCGACCGCTGCCCGTACTGCTCGCCGCCGTGGCGGCCCTGGGAGTCATCGCCCTCCCCGCGGCGCGGCTGCACCTGGGCACGGCCGGGGACGAGTCCAAGCCGACCTCGACGACCGAGCGCCGCGCGTACGACGATCTGGCCAAGGGCTTCGGCCCCGGCTTCAACGGTCCGCTGACCATCGTCGTGGACGCCGCCACGGCCGAGGACCCCAAGGCCGCCGTGACCGCGACCGCCAAGGAGATCGCCGGGACGGCGGGGATCGTGTCCGTCTCGACGCCGAGCTTCAACAAGGCGGGGGACACCGCGATCTTCTCCGCCACCCCGGCCACCGCCCCCACCGACGAGCGGACCGTCGAACTGATCCACACCCTGCGCGACGACCGCCCGGCGATCGAGAAGGCCACCGGCGCGACGTTCATGGTCAGCGGGAGTACGGCGGGCAATATCGACAGCGACCAGAAGGTGCAGGGCGCCCTGGTGCCGTACCTCGGGCTCGTGGTGGGACTGGCGTTCTTGCTGCTCCTGATCGTGTTCCGCTCGGTGCTCGTTCCGCTGAAGGCGGCCCTGGGCTTCCTGCTGTCGGTGCTCGCGGCCCTGGGCGCGGTCGTCGCCGTCTTCCAGTGGGGCTGGCTGGCCGGACTGCTGGGCGTGGACCAGACCGGCCCGATCATGAACACCATGCCGATCGTCATGGTCGGCATCGTCTTCGGCCTGGCCATGGACTACGAGGTCTTCCTCGTCACCCGGATCCGGGAGGCCCACCTCCAGGGCGAACGCCCCGGCCAGGCGATCGTCTCCGGCTTCCGGCACAGCGCCCGCGTGGTGGTCGCCGCCGCCGTGATCATGATCTCGGTGTTCTCCGGGTTCATCGGGGTCGGCGAGACACTCATCAAGATGATCGGCTTCGGCATGGCCATCGCCGTGCTGTTCGACGCGTTCGTCGTACGGATGACGATCGTCCCGGCGGTCCTCGCGCTCCTGGGGGAACGGGCCTGGACGATGCCCCGCTGGCTGGATCGTCTGGTGCCCCAGGTGGACGTGGAGGGCCACGCTCTGACCCGGGCCGAGGCGGAGCACCCCGAAAGCGGCCCGGGGAACCGCGCGACCGGCTCCCACCGGCCCGCGGCCGACGAACCACAGATCAGTCAGAGCGTTTAGCGCTCCGAACGACAGTCGGCCACCATGGTCACCACACCCGATAGAAAGCACCACGACGCACGATGACCGCCTCCTGGCAGCGCCACCCCCGCACGGTCGACACAGCGATCGCCCTGCTGCTGTTCGCCGTCGCCTTCCCCGGCAGCATGTACGGCGGCTCCGACCCGACCGCCCCCACGCACTGGTGGCCGTGCGTCCTGCTGGCGGGCCTGTCCTGCGCCGCGCTGCCGTGGCGCAGGACGCGGCCCCTCCCGGTCACCGCCGTGGCGATCGGGTGCGCCACGGGCATGGCCCTGGCCGGCTATGTGATGACCGCCCTGCTGCTGGCGCCCCTCATGGTCGCCCTGTACTCGCTGGCGGCGCACGCCGAACGGGTCACGACCCGCAACGTCACCCTCGCCGCACTGGTCCTCGTCGCCGGCTCCGCCCTGATCGCGGAGCCGGCGGCGGACTCCCTGGCCCTCAACGTGATCGGCCCCGTGGCCTGGCTGCTGCTGCCTGCCGCCCTGGGCACCACGGCCCGTTTCCGCGGGGCCTACCTGGAGTCGGTGCACGCCCGCGCCGAATTCGCCGAACGGACCCGGGAGGAGGAGGCCAGGCATCGCGTCGGCGAGGAACGCATGCGTATCGCCCGCGAACTCCACGACGTCACCGCACACCACCTCGCCCTGGCCAACGCCCAGGCGACCACCGCCGCCCTCCTCATCCGCAGTCACCCTGCCCAGGCCGAGAAAATGGTCAACGCCCTCGGCGACACCACCGCGGCGGCCCTGCGCGAGATGAAGGCCACCGTCGGACTCCTGCGCCGCAGCGACGCCGCCGAGGACTCCCTGCAGCCCGCGCCGGGCCTCGCCCAGCTCCCCGCCCTGGTCGCCACGCACACGGCCGCCGGACTCACCGTCACCCTCACCACCCACGGCCGGCCGCAGCCGCTCTCGCCCGGAGCCGACCTCACGGCGTTCCGTATCGTGCAGGAGGCACTGTCCAACGTCGCCAAGCACGCGCACACCAGCACGGCGGAAGTGGACCTCACCTACACCCACGACCGGCTGTCCATCACCGTCACCGACCAGGGCCCCGGTTCCACCGCCGCCACTGCCACCGTCACTGGCACTGCCACTGCCCCCGACGGCGGCACCAGCGGCTACGGCCTCATCGGCATGCGCGAACGCGCGCTCTCCATCGGCGGACATCTCCGCGCCGGACACCGCCCCACCGGCGGCTTCGAAGTCAGCACCGAACTGCCCCTCCACCCCTACGCGCCCGCCGAGGACAGCACCCCATGACCATCCGCGTCCTGCTCGCCGACGACCAGGCCCTGCTGCGTGAGACCTTCCGGATCCTCGTCGACTCCCGCCCCGACATGGAGGTGGTCGGCGAGGCGGCCGACGGCGACGAGGCGGTGGCACTCACCCGCGCCCAGCACCCCGACATCGTCGTCATGGACATCCGTATGCCCGGCACGGACGGCATCGCCGCCACGTCGACGATCTGCGCCGACCCGACCCTCTCCGGCACCCGCGTCCTCATCCTCACCACCTTCGAGACCGAGGAACACGTCGCCAGGGCCCTGCACGCCGGAGCCAGCGGCTTCCTGGGCAAGGACGTCGGCGCCGAGGGCCTGGTCGCGGGCATCCGCACGATCGCCGCGGGCGACGCCCTGCTCTCCCCGCAGGCCACCCGCAACCTCATCACCCGCTTCCTCACCGCACCCCAGCCCGGCACCCACCCGGCGGCCCAGAAGAACCTGGCCGACCTCACCGACCGCGAACGCGAGGTCATGGCGCTGGCCGCCGACGGACTCACCAACGCGGACATCGCCGCGCGGCTCTACCTCAGCCCCCTCACCGTACGCACGCACATCCACCACGCCATGGCCAAGCTCCACGCCCGCGACCGTGCCCAACTCGTCGTCATCGCCTACCAGACCGGCCTGGTCCAGCCGAACCCGCCGAGGCCCTGACCCACGCGGTGGGGGCCGCCCGGCCACAGCCGGACGGCCCCCACCCGATCAGGCGTCCCTCACCTCCGGTAGGCGCTCAGCGGGACCCGGGCGAGGATGCCGTCCAGCTCCCCGTTCCGGCCGTCGGACCAGGCGACGTACGCATAACGCCTGTCGAGCGTGATGGTCGACCAGCGGTCCCCGGGCGGCCCGTGGTAACCGGCGGGCTCGGTGGTCCGGTTGACCTGGAGGGTGCGGCCGAACGTACGGCCGTGGTCGAAGGAGACGACGGAGAAGGCGTCGAGCGTGGTGGTGCGCCACATGACGCCCAGCTGCCCGCCCGGCCCGAAGTCCATCCACGGCCGTTGCGCGTTCGGGGCCGCGATCACCGCCGGGCCGGTCCAGGAGCGGCCGGCGTCGTCGGTGACGTACACCTCGAGGTCGGAGTCCCGGGGCACCATGACCGCGAAGCGGCCCTTGCGCGTCGGGTCCGCCGACACCCAGGGCACCGCGTCGGCGGCTGCGCCCAGCGCGGGGACGGGTACGAGAGCGCCGGTGCCGGCGGGTACCGGGGTGCCGGCGCTGTCGGTGACCGGGAGGTTCCGCCAGGTCGTTCCGTCGTCACGGGTGACGTGCAAGGACACCGTGCCGTCCTGGCTCGCGGACGCCAGGATCCCGTCGTGCACGGCGAATTCACGCCCGGGGTATCCACAGGCCGGCGGAACGTCGGGCGAGACCACGATGCACGGCATGGGACCGGGGATCACGGCCGGATCCGACCAGCTCTCGCCGCTGTCGTCGCTGACGGAGACCGCGCTGGGGTACTCCCATTCGGCTCCGGCGACCGCGTAGACCTTGCCGGTGGCGGAGTCCACCCGGAGTTTGGGCACACCGCCGAGCATCAGGGGCGTCTTCACCGGACCGATCCAGGTACGCCCGCCGTCGACCGACCGGGAGACGACGTTGTGATTGGTGTAGGTGGTCCAACGGTCGGGACCGATCTGGTTGTTGGAGATGTAGAAGACGCCCTTGGCGTCGACGGTCACGATCGGCTCGCCGCACTGCGGACGGTCGCCCAGCGGCCAGGTCGACCGCTGCCAGGTCTCTCCCCGGTCCTGGGAGAAGGCGACGAAGCACTCGCCGACAGGCTCCAGCGCCGGACGGTTCGGGAAGATCGTCGCCGTGTAGACCAGGTTCTTCGGATTCCGGGGGTTGACGGCGATGACCGGCTGCCCCTCCCGGGTGTCGGGCAGACCGGTGACGTCCAGTTCAAGGATCTTTTCGCCCCCGGGGCCTCCGTGCTGCGCGGCGGCGGCGGGGCGTGTCCCGGCGAAGGCGGAGGGGACACCGGCCAGCAGGAGCAGCACGGACAGCAGCGCGGTCCATCTCACCCTGTTCACCCTGTTCAACCTGCTCGTTCTGGGCAGTGCGGGGAGTGTCATCGTGGTGGGCCTCTCTCTGATCTCCGTGCGTGGATACGGGACTTGGAGGTTGGCGCTCCGCGAGACGCGAGGCGTCTGCGGCCCTCTGACAGTGCCAGCGGGCTCCCGCCGACGGCCTCATACGGACGCAGGTCGCGGACTACTGCGATTGCAGTGCCCAAAGGCGTCATGCCGTGTCACAGGAGCGAGGGCCATCTCGTCTCGGGAGTGAAGGCACCGAGTTACGCCTACGAACACCGACGAACGTGGAGGAGCCCACGATGGACGCGCGACTGAACTACTTCGCCAGCCCGGCCGCAGGCAAAGCCCTCAAGTACTTCATGTCGGCCGGCCGGGAGCTGAAGGAATCGCCGCTGCCGCCCACGACACAGGAACTGGTGGCGCTGCGCGTGAGCCAGATCAACGGCTGCGCGGCCTGCATCGACATGCACACCAAGGAGGCCGCGGCGGCAGGCGAGACCTCGGTACGGCTGAACCTGATCGCGGCCTGGCGGGAGGCGACGGTCTTCACCGAGCCCGAGCGCGCCGCACTCGCGCTGGCGGAGCAGGGGACCAGGGTCGCGGACGCGGCCACCGGTGTCAGCGACGAGGTGTGGGCATACGCCGCCCTGCACTACGACGAGGAGCAACTCGCGTCCCTCGTACTGCTGGTCTCGTTCATGAACTCGGTGAACCGGCTGAACATCATCACCCGGCAGCCGGCCGGCGACTACAAGGCCGGCCAGTTCCACTGAACCGACGGCGGCGGGCAGCCCGCACACCGGAAGATCACCAGAAGGCGCCTCGCCGGCACCGGTCCGGTCAGGCCAGGCATCCACACCGAGACGGGGAGTCGGCATGGGCAAGGTCGAGGAGTTCGAGGAGCTGCGTCCGCTGCTGTTCTCGATCGCGTACCGGATCCTGGGCAGCGTGGGCGAGGCGGAGGACGCGGTGCAGGAGACCTGGCTCCGGTACGACGCCTCGGCCACCCGGCCGGTGTCGGTGAAGGCGTTCCTCTCGGCCACGGTGACCCGGCTCGCGATCGACGTGCTGCGGTCCGCCCGGGTGCGGCGGGAGGAGTACGCCGGACCGTGGCTGCCCGAGCCGCTGCTGGACGATCCGTACGAGGACCCGGCCCGCGCGGCCGAGTTGGCCGACTCGGTGTCGATGGCGGCGCTGCTCCTCCTGGAGCGGCTCAGCCCGTTGGAGCGGTCGGTGTTCGTGCTGCGGGAGGTCTTCGCCTTCGGCTTCGACGAGATCGCCACAGCGGTGGGACGCTCGGAGGCGGCCTGCCGACAGCTGCTCGTACGGGCGCGTCGCCACATGAACGAGGGGCGCCCCCGGTTCGAGGCGGACCGCCAGGAGCGGCAGGAGCTGGCGAGGCGGTTCTTCGAGGCGCTGTCGCGAGGAGACCTGGACGGACTGCGGAGTCTGCTGTCGGCGGATGTCCAGCTCGTCGGAGACGGCGGCGGCAAGGCCCCGCAGCTGGCCAGGGCCGTCGCCGGCGCGGAGAACGTGGCCCGGCTGCTGGCCACCGTCTACCCGCTGATGGCACGGGCCGACATCACCTTCGAACGGCACGAGGTCAACGGCCAACCGGGCGCACTCTTCCGCGACCGCGAGGGCAAGGTCCTCCACATCCTCGCCCTCGATGTGCTCGAAGGTCGGATCCAGACCATCCGCTCGGTCATCAACCCCGACAAGCTCGGCCACCTCGGCCCGGTCGCCGACGCGTGGGCGGTGGACCGGGAGGTGAGGCAGACCCGCAAGGGGACACGGTGACCTTTCGGGCCGGATCTTGAGCGTCCCCGTCGGTCGGTTTAGCGTGGTGAGCATTCCAATTGCAGTGAACGCTCTAGCAGTGAACCGATGCGGGACAGCGAGGTGGCCTGGTGGGTGATATCAGGGACAGGGGCAGGGCATCAGCGTCTGGGGCCACCTGCCGGTCGGCCGGACCATCATCGACAAGTTTGACCAGTTCCGCCTCGGCGCCCGATCCCTGGTCCGCCCCGAAGCCACGGTGTGAGCCCTGAGCGGCACGGGGCTCGCCGACGGCTGACGGCCTCCCCGCCCCCGCCGACCGGGACGGTCTCCGCACCACCGGACCGGGCCGCGCCCCTGCGTCCTCGTGCTCAGCTACGCTGTATACAGCGAAGCATGCAGCGGGGTGACGAGGAGTTCCATGGCTCGGGCAACCGGTAAGAGCGAAGTGGTCTACGAGCGGCTGAAGGGCGACATCGAGTCGCTGCGGCTGCGGCCGGGGGCCAAGCTCGGCGAGGTCCAGTTGGGCGAGGAGCTGGGCGCTTCCCGGACGCCTGTGCGAGAGGCGATCCGGCGGCTCGCGGCGGAGGGGCTGGTCGACCTGGTGCCCGGTGAGGTGGCCAGGGTGGCCCCGATCTCCCTGGGTGGCGTCCGCGCGCTCTTCGAGTTCCGGATGCTGCTGGAGCCACGGGCTGCCGCCTCGGTCGCGACGGCGGGGGCGGGCGACGCGCGGGTGCTGGTGCCGTTCCGTGGGCTGCTGGAGCGGCTGGAGGAGTTCGACGAGTCCTTCCGCGCGCTGGACGTCGCCGCGCAGTCCCGGTCGTACCACGAGTTCTACGAGGTCACGGAGGGCTTCGACCAGGCGATCGTCGCCGTGTGCCCCAATCCGTACCTCGCCCGCACCATCCGCGACCTGCGCAGCCAGACCGTACGGCTGCGTCACCTCTCGCACAGCGGGCCGCGCCGCATGCTGACCTCGCTGGAGGAGCACCGCGCGATGCTGAAGGCGATCGCGCAGGGGGACGCCCAGGCGGCGGAAGCGGCCTGCCGGCACCATCTCGCGCAGACCCTCCAGGCCCTTATCGACAGCCTGACCAGCCAGGACCTGACGCTCGGAGCGAGCGTGCAGGTGGACATCGTGGGCTGAGCCCCGGCTCTCGCGGACGTCGCGGGGAGGGTGCTCGGCGGGCTCTCTTGACTGTGGCTTCTTCAGGTCTCTTCATGTATACAGGGATGAATACAGGCATGAATATAGACCTGAATAACATGACTTGCTCAACATGTGGGGACCGCCTTATGCCGCACACCGTCGGCGCCGCCGACCTGCTGGGGTTCGCTGCCGCAGTCACCGAAGCCCACGGCGTTCCGCCCGCCGACGCCCGGCTGCTCGCGGACACACTGGTGACCGCGGAGTTGTGGGGGCATCCGTCGCACGGGATGCTGCGGCTGCCGTGGTACCTCAACCGGGTCGAGAGCGGCGCGACCGCCGCGGTCGCTGCCCCCGAGGTGGTGAGCGACAACGGCGCCGTGCTGGTCGTGGACGGACACGACGGTCTCGGCCAGGTGCTCGCCGATCGCGCGGTGACGTGGGGTGTGGAGCGGGCGAGGGCGCACGGCATCAGTGCTGTCGCGGTCCGCAACTCAGGTCACTTCGGGACGGCCGCGTACTTCACCCGCCGGGCCGCCGAGCAGGGCTGTGTGGCGCTGCTGGCCACCAACGCCAGTCCGGCGATGGCCCCTTGGGGTGGCCGGGAGAAGCGGATCGGCACCAACCCGTGGTCGATCGCAGCGCCCGGCGGCCGGTACAGCACGGTCGTGATGGACATCGCCAACACGGCCGTCGCGCGCGGCAAGATCTACCACGCCGAGGAGCGCGGCGAGCCGATCCCCGAGGGCTGGGCCGCCGACGCGGACGGAGTGCCGACGACAGATCCGCGGCGCGCGATCGAGGGCCTGATCCTGCCGATGGCCGGGCACAAGGGCTACGCCATGTCGTTCATGTTCGACGTGCTGGCGGGCGTGCTGACCGGCAGCGCCTTCGGCTCGGCGGTCGTCGGCCCCTACCGGCCCACCGGCCGCAGCGGCGTCGGCCACCTGCTGATCTGCGTCGACATCAAGTCGATGGCCGACCCGGCCGAGTTCGAGCAGCGGATGGAGACCCTGGTCGAGGAGACGAAGGCCACCCCAGCCGCCTCCGGCACCGCCGAGATCCTCGTCCCCGGCGAGCCGGAGATCCGCACGGCCGAGCGGCTGCGCACCGAGGGCATCACGGTCGTCGACGACACCTGGGCCTCCCTCGCGGCCATCGCCGCCGAAACCGCCGTTCCCCTTCCCGTTCCCGTTGCCGTTTCCCAGGAGATGCCCGCATGATCGCGCTGACCGTGTCCCTCCAGGTCGTCCCCGGCCTCCGTGCCGACTTCCTCAAGGCCATCGAGGAGAACGCCGAGCGCTCCTTCACCGACGAGCCCGGCTGCCGCTACTTCGACGTCGTCTGCGACCTGGACGACGACCACCACTTCGTCTTCCACGAGATCTACGACGACGAGGCCGCCGTCGACGCCCACCGCGCGGCGCCCCACTTCAAGGTCTGGCGCGAGGCGGCGGCCAAGTACGTCGTGCCCGGCAGCCAGGTCAACACGCTCTCCCGCCGCCTCTTCCACCACTCCTGAACGCCTCCGAGGAGCCGCACATGTGCCCCACGCCCGCCGAGCCGAACCTGCTCATCCACCCCGACAAGGTCGAACGCTTCGACCGTGGCGGCGGTGTCGCCACCATCCCGTACGTCGGCAAGTGGAACTCCGGGCAGGCCGTCATCACCACCGGCCAGACCGTCTTCCAGCCCGGTACCGGTCTGCCCCTGCACAGCCACAACGTCGAGGAGTCGGTCCTGATCCTGGAGGGCGAGGCGACAGCGGAGATCGACGGCGAGTTCTTCGACCTGGAGCCCGGCCAGGCCACCTGGGTCCCGGCCGGCGTCCCGCACCGCTTCTTCAACCGGGGCGAGGGCGTCATGCGGATCTACTGGGTCTACGGCGGCCGGGACGTCACCCGCACCATCACCGCCACCGGCGAGACCTTCGAACACCTCTCCGCGAGGGACAAGGGCGGGGCACCCACCTCATGACCGGCACCATTCAGACCCTCGACCCCGCCACCGGCCGGCCGACCCGGGCCAGGGCGTCGCCCTCGCCCGCCGTATCACCAGCGGCGCCGCCTTCGTCAGGTCCAGGGCGAGCATCAGGCCGAGTCGCAGGAAGTCGGGGGCGTCGACCAGGGACCTGGCCACGTTCGCCGCCATGGCCGTCACCCGCTCGGGGGACGTACCGGTCTCCTTCTCCGGCAGTACGACGGCCGCGAGCCAGGTCTCGAAGCTGCGCTCGACGACCACGGCGATCAGGTCGTCCTTGTCCTTGAAGTGCCAGTAGATCGAACTGGCGGGCAACCCGCAAAATCGCCGCAGTACCGATCGCAATTGGAGTGAATGCTGCAGCAACGGTCGACGGGAGGATGGCGCGGTGACGTGGTGACTGAGATCAGGGCCGCACCCGCCTGCCTGATGGAAATCGATGGTCCTGCCTGTGGACACCCCGGAGGCCGGCCTCACCACCTACCAGCGGTCCGCCCCCTCCACCGCACACGAGGTACAGCGCCGCCGCAGCCCTTCCCGATGGCTGCGGCCGGTGACCGTCACGGCAGCCTCCGCGCTCGCGTCTCACCCGTCCCCCCCCCCCGGGAAGAGTCACGCCCTCGCGGTCGGCCCGTACACGGTCCCCATCTGGCTGTTCGACGCCGCCTGTCCGTGGCTCTGCTTCCACGCGGTCAGCCACGGCGGAATCGGCGGCGCCCAATTGCTGCTGTACGTCCCGCAGGGCGCCTGAAGGGCATAGTCCCTGTTCAGGCGCCCACTTCCGGTGTCTAGAAGAAGCCCAGCTTCTTCGGCGAGTAGCTCACGAGCAAGTTTTTCGTCTGCTGATAGTGCTCCAGCATCATCTTGTGCGTCTCACGCCCGATCCCCGACTGCTTGTACCCACCGAACGCCGCATGCGCCGGATACGCGTGGTAGCAGTTCGTCCACACCCGGCCGGCCTGGATCGCGCGGCCCGCGCGGTACGCGGTGTTCATGTCCCGGGTCCACACGCCCGCCCCGAGGCCGTACAGCGTGTCGTTGGCGGTCTTGATCGCGTCGTCGAAGTCGCCGAACGACGTCACCGACACCACCGGCCCGAAGATCTCCTCCTGGAAGATCCGCATCCGGTTGTCGCCCTCGAAGATGGTCGGCTGGACGTAGTAACCGCCCTTCAACTCGCCGTCGTACTCGATGCGTTCACCGCCCGTGAGGATCTTGGCGCCCTCCTGCCGGCCGATGTCCAGATAGGAGAGGATCTTCTCCAACTGGTCGTTGGACGCCTGCGCGCCGATCATCGTGTCCGTGTCGAGCGGGTGCCCCGGCTTGATCAACTCGGTGCGGGCGACCGCCGCCTGGATGAAGTCGGCGTAGTTGCCGCGCTGGACCAGCGCCCGGGACGGGCAGGTGCACACCTCGCCCTGGTTGAGGGCGAACATGGTGAAGCCCTCCAGTGCCTTGTCGCGGAAGTCGTCGTCCGCCGCCCACACGTCGTCGAAGAAGATGTTCGGCGACTTGCCGCCCAGCTCCAGCGTGACCGGCTTGATGTTCTCCGAGGCGTACTGCATGATCAGCCGCCCCGTCGTCGTCTCACCGGTGAACGCCACCTTCGCCACCCGCGCACTCGACGCGAGCGGCTTGCCCGCCTCCACCCCGAAGCCGTTGATGATGTTCACGACACCGGCCGGCAGCAGGTCCGAGATCAGGCTCATCCAGTAGTGGATCGACGCCGGCGTCTGCTCGGCCGGCTTGATCACGACCGCGTTGCCCGCCGCCAGCGCGGGCGCCAGCTTCCACACCGCCATCAGGATCGGGAAGTTCCACGGGATGATCTGCGCGACCACCCCGAGCGGCTCGTGGAAGTGGTACGCCACCGTGTCGTCGTCGAGTTCGCCCAGCGAACCCTCCTGCGCCCGGATCGCCCCCGCGAAGTAGCGGAAGTGGTCGATCGCGAGCGGGATGTCGGCGGCGAGCGTCTCCCGTACCGGCTTGCCGTTCTCCCAGCTCTCGGCGACCGCCAGCGCTTCGAGGTTCGCCTCCATCCGGTCGGCGATCTTCAGCAGGATGTCGGACCGCTGCGTCACCGACATACGTCCCCACGCCGGCGCCGCCGCGTGCGCCGCGTCGAGGGCGCGCTCCACGTCCTCGGCGGTGCCCCGCGCGATCTCCGTGAACGGCTGCCCGTTCACCGGACTCGGGTTCTCGAAGTACTGCCCCCGGGCCGGCGGCACGTACTCGCCGCCGATGAAGTGGTCGTAGCGCGCCTGGTAGGAGACGATCGCGCCGTCGGTACCGGGCGCCGCGTAACGGGTCATGCTGGCCTGCCTCCCTGAGCAGAACCGCCCGCCGTTGGACGGCTCTCGCCGCGAGGCTAGAAGCGCCGAGGTTGCAGACAGGTTGCGCACGAACCCCGGCAGCGCCGTGCACGAGACCTCCCTGGTGGCGCCCTGCACGCGGCATCGCCTGTGGCGCCGCGCCCGCGACCTCCCCGGCTGTGCCGCGCACCCACGCCCGGGCTCGGGCACAGACGCCTCCTGCGTACGAGGGTGCCGCAGCGTGGGCCGACACTTGCCGCCCGCCTGCCCGCCCCGACGCACGTGCCACGGGACCCGCGCCCCGCGATCTACGGGTCCTCCTGCCCAGGTGGGCCCCGCCCCCGACCCCTCGGGCGCCCGCACCGTACCGCCCCGCACCGCCTCCTCAACGGCGCCCAACCGCCCGATCCCGCCGGGTACATGAGCGCCGACCGGCCGCGTCAGTGCCAGGATGCCTGCTGCTGCGCCACCCAACCCCGTGGCGCCGCCTGCTCCGACTCCAACTCCCTCAATCGCGCCCGCACAGCCGCCGTCGGTCGTACGGCCGTGAGCGCGCGCCACACGTCGAGGTCGTCCTCGCCCCACGGCGCGTGAGCCCAGTCGGCCAGCAGGTCCGGGTCCCGGCGGGCCACGAGCGCGCCGCGCAGACCGTCGGCCAGCCTGCGCCGCAGCCGAGCGACAGCCGGCGCCCGCGAACCGGGCAGCAGCGGACCGGCGTACGCCCGCATCGCCGTCGTCACCGCACCGCTCTCCAGGGCACGCTCCACGATCGCGAGGTCCGACTCGACCGGCACCGTCAGCCGGTACGGGCGCGACGCCAGCAGCCCGGGGGCCAGCAGGCGGCGCAGCCGGGCCAGTTCGGCGCGCAGCGTCACCGGTGTCACCGACTCGTCCTCGTACAGCGCGCACAGCAACTCGTCCCCGGTCAGCCCCTCCGGATGGCGGGCCAGCAGCACGAGCAGCTCGCTGTGCCGCCGACTGAGCCGCAACTTCCGCCCGGCGACGAGCACCTGGGCCTCGTCACGGCCCAGCGCGGTCAGTTCGACCACGTCCGCGGCGGGGTGGGCCGGCATCAGCAGCGCCAGCTGGGACTCAGCGGCCCGCGCGACCGCCTGCACGAACCCGAGGCTGTGCGGATGCGCGAGCCCGTCCCGCCCGGTGATGTCCACGGCACCGAGCACCCGTCCCGTACGTGGATCGTGCACCGGAGCCGCCGCGCACGTCCACGGCTGCACCCGCCGGCTGAAGTGCTCGGCCGCGAACACCTGCACCGGCCGGTCCACGGCGACCGCCGTCCCCGGCGCGTTCGTACCGACCGCCGACTCCGCCCAGCGCGCACCCGGCACGAAGTTGATCCGCCCCGCCTGCAGCCGGGTCGCCGGATGACCCTCGACCCACAGCAGCCTGCCCTGCGCGTCGCACACCGCGAGCAGATGCTCGCCGTCGGCGGCGAAGGTGCCCATGAGTTCACGGATCAGGGGCATCACCCGGGCGAGCGGATGCTCCGCGCGGTAGACGCCGAGGTCACCGTCCAGCAGTTCCACGCTTGCCGTGCCGTCCGGCCCGACGCCCGCCCGCGCGGACCGCCGCCAGGAGTCCGCCACCACGGAACGCACCGGCCGGGTCACCGTCCCCGCCTCGGTGAACGTCTCGTGCGCCCGACGCAGTACCCGTACCCGCTCGACGGGGTCGGCCCCCGGCTCCAGTGCCACCCATGGATCGGTCAACTCGGCCTCCCCGGCAGGCGATGCGGCTGGTGACATCGTCACTCCGGGGATGGGCGCGGACAACCGTTTCGACGGAGTCGACCGAACGACGGCACCACTGTTTCGCTCAGGCTGCGTTGACGAGACGTATGTAGCGGGACCAGTCCCAGTTCGGTCCGGGATCGGTGTGATCGGTGCCGGGCACCTCGTAGTGCCCGATGATGTGCGCGCGGTCCTTCGGTATGCCGTGGCGCGTGCAGATGGTCGAGGCGAGCTGTGCGGACCTCTCGTACATGACGTCGGTGAAGTAGCCGGGCCGGTCCACCCACCCTTCGTGTTCGATGCCGATACTGCGCAGGTTGTGGTCCCAGTCGCCCGCGTGCCAGGCGATGTCGTGCTCTCGTACGCACTGCGCCACGTGTCCGTCGCCGGACCGCACGACGTAGTGGGCGGACACCTTCTTTCTCGGGTGCTGGAAGACGGCCAGGGCGTTGGAGTAGGACGTCTGGGTGACGTGGATGACGACGAGGTCGAGGGGCCGGTCCTCGGTGCGTTCGCCCGCCGTGTAGTTGGCGGGGCTCGCCGGTTCCCAGGTGCCGAGCGGGTAGTCGGGGGCGGGGGGCTGGGCGCCGACCCGGGGAGCGGGCAGCAGGGCGTAGGGTCCGGCGGCGAGCGCGGCGTTCTTCAGCAGCCGCCGTCTGCTGGGGGACGACCTGGTCCGCTCCGTCCGTTCCATCCGTGAAGGGCCTTTCGCGAGGGGCGGCGAGTGACAAGGGGTGGGGGAGTACTGGTTGAGGGACGCACCGGTGTGCCAGGAGGTTGCGGACGTTCGGGAGATTCCCGGCTCAGAGCCGGAGTGCCGCGACCGTCTCGCGCAACCGTGCGTGCAGCCCACGATGCGTCTCGCGGTCGGGCAGCCACTCCTTCCGGATCTTCGCCACGCACGTGTAGTTGGTGTCGCAGACGTTCGCCAGCGGCGACTCGACGGCCTGCGTCGCGAACTGGTACGCGTCCAGCTCACTGAACCCGTAGTCCCGCACCAACCACCGCACCAGGTCGAGCTGGGATATCCGGAACGCGTCCTCCAGCGGCCGTGCCGAACCGGTCGAGATGATGTGTGTGTCGGACTCGATGCGCGGCCAGGGGGTGGCGACTCCCTTGAGCAGTTCGACGATCACCACGGTGTTCATCGCACACTCGACCGCGACCCCGCAGGTCTCGCCCTCGCCCTGCCGGGCGTGCCCGTCACCGAGGCTGAGCAGTGCGCCCTCGACGTTCACCCCGAGATAGCAGGTGACACCGGCCCGCATCTCCGGCGTGTCCATGTTCCCGCCGTGCGCGTCGGGCACGAGCGCGGACCGCACCTCCAGGTTGGCGGGCGCCACACCCACCGTGCCGTGCATCGGGTCCATGGGCAGCTCGATCTCCATGTCGCTGTCCCGCGCGCGGAACAGGGCCGTGCGCCGCGTCCGGTCGAGCTGCCAGATCCAGACCGTCTCCGGCAACGGCGGCTGCAAGGTGGCCGTGGTGTGCGTGGAGGTGAGCGCCCCGAACAGCGGGACCGTCGTCGACGCCGCCCAGTCCCGGGCCGGCTCGATGGACACGAAGTGCACGGCGACCGTGTCGCCAGGCTCCGCGCCCTCCACATGGAAGGGACCCGTCTGCGGATTCAGGAACGGGAACTCGCACACCTCGGACACGAGATCCTTCTCGGACCGCACGCGCCCGGCGAAACAGTCCTCCGTATAGAGGTCGAGGACCGTACCCGGCGCGATCCGCGCGACGGGCGGCGCTCCGCCGAACGTCCAGGCGTACTCGCCCGGTTCGGGACGCACGGTCAGGATCCTGGGGTCGCTCATCGTTGCCAACTCCGTTCTGCGGAAGGCCGGTGGGAGGCCGGTGGGAAGGGGGTCGCACCGACCGTCACGACTGCGGCCGGGGGCTCACGTGGATCACGCTACGGCGATCTGCGGCCGGGCAGGAAGAGCCCATGATTTTCGGTGGACAACCGCATGATTGTGGATAACCCGACCACCCGAACGGGTGAAGGCGGCGGGTTGCACGGCCGATCGCAGCAGGTCGGGAGGCGGAGGCCGCTCAGTCCCTGCCCGCCACCACCTCGTGCGGCGAGGCCGCTCAGCCTCGGCCCGCCACCGCCCCCGGATCGTCCAGCACCGCCCGCACCACCGAGTGCGCGGCGCCCAGCAGCGGACCCTCCGGCCCCAGCCGCGACACCGACACCGTGCAGGCGGGTCCCGCCGTACGCCGGTCCAGTTCCGCTTCCAGCGACGGCAGCAGCCACGGCGCGAGCCCGGACAGCGCACCGCCCAGCACGACCGTCTCGGGGTCCAGCAGATTGACCGCCCCGGTCAGCGCGATCCCGAGCGCCGTACCGGCCCCGTCCAGCGCCCGCCGTACGTCCGGGTCGCCCTGGGCGGCACGCTCCGCGAGCAGCCCGACGCGGTCCTCGCCCGGCTCGACGCCCGCCGCCCGCAGCAGCGCCTCCTCACCCGCGTACTGCTCCAGGCACCCACGACCGCCGCACACGCACTGCGGACCCTCCGGCCACACCGGCACATGCCCCAACTCGCCCGCGAAACCCCGTGTTCCACGCAGCAGCCGCCCGTCCACGACCACCGCCGCGCCGATGCCGATCTCGGCCGACACGTGCAGGAAGTCGGGCGGAGTGCCCTCGCCGAGCCAGAGTTCCGCCAGCGCGCCCAGGTTGGCCTCGTTGTCCACGGTCAGCGGGAACCCGGCGGGCAGCAGGGCGCCGAGATCCGTGTCGTGCCAGTCGAGGTTGGGGGCGCGGACGACCGTACGCCCGTCGCGGGCCACGAGACCCGGCACGGCGACCGCGAGACCGGCCGGCCACAGGCCTTCGTGTTCCGCGTCGGCGATCACCTTCCGTACCAGACCGGTCAGTTCCTCGATCACCGGTTCGGGGGAGCGCCCGCGATTGGCGCCGTGGCGCACGGCGCGCGCCCGCACCTCGCCCCGTAGGTCGACCGCGCAGACCGCGAGATGGTCTACGCCGACCTCCGCGCCGATCCCGGCCGGCCCACGTCCGCTCACGGCGAGCGCAGACCCGGGGCGCCCCACTCGGCCGGGCCGCTCGGGGCCCAGCTCTTCGAGGAGCCCCGAGCGGATCAGCTCGTCCACGAGGGTCGACACCGCCGCCCGGGTCAGCCCGATGCGTGAGGCGACCGCGGCGCGGGAGAGCGGTCCCTCGGCGCTGACGGTGTGCATCACGCGCGCGAGGTTGCGGCGGCGCATGCCCTGCTGGGTGTCCGCCAGCTGAGCGCCGGCGCCGGGCGGTCGGGCCTCGTGCAGCGGTGCGGTCATGCCTCCCTCAGCCCTCAGTGGGTGTCGGCCTCCGTGGACTTGCGCTCACGTCGGTCCGGGCGCGTCAGCCGGCACCCGTACCCCGCTCCAGCAGCGGCGATGCGTCGGAGAGTACCCCGGCGATCCTGTCCAGCGTCGCCTGGTCCCGCTCCACCGCGTCCAGGACCGGCCCCCGGGCGGTGCCCCAGCGGCGGGCGACCGCGGCCGGGTCCTCGCCGGTCAGCAGCCCCGCCGCCTGGGCCGCGGCGCCGAGCGCGACCAGTTCCTTGGCCTCGGGCACCTGCACGGGCCGCCCGGACAGCCGTCGTACGGTCTGCTGCCAGGCCGTGCCGCGCGCGCCGCCGCCGATCAGCAGCAGCGGCGCCGAGCGGTCCGCGTCCGCGTCGAGCACCAGATCGAGGGCGCCCAGCAGCGAGTGCACCGCTCCGTCGTACGCGGCCTGGAGGAGCTGTCCGCCGGTCGTGTCGTGGCGCAGCCCGTGCAGCAGCCCCGAGGCGCCCGGCAGGTTGGGGGTGCGCTCGCCGTCCAGGTAGGGCAGGAGGGTGACGGCCGTGCCGGGTTCGACGGCCTCGCGGTCCAGGCCGAGCAGGGCCGCGACGCGGTCGACGGCGAGCGTGCAGTTGAGGGTGCAGGCCAGCGGAAGCCAGTCCCCGCGCGCGTCGGCGAAGCCCGCGACGGTGCCGGTCGGGTCGGCGGGCCGGTGCGTCGACACCGCGTACACCGTGCCCGAGGTGCCGAGGCTCAGTACCGGAGTGCCGGGGCGCAGCCCGAGGCCGAGCGCGGCGGCGGCGTTGTCACCGGTGCCCGCGGCGACCAGGGTGCCCTTGGAGAACGGCAGGTCGTGGCTGTCGCGGACGGTACCGGCCACCTCGCCGGGCCGGACCACCCGGGGCAGCAGAGCCGGGTCGAGCCCGACGTGCGCGAGCACCTCCGCGTCGTACGCCTCCGTCCCGGACGCCCACCAGCCGGTGCCCGAGGCGTCGCCGCGATCGGTGGTGCCCTCGCCCGTCAGACGCTCGGTGAGGTAGTCGTGGGGGAGACGGACGGCCTTGGTGGCGCGCACCGCCTCGGGCTCGTGCTCGGCCAGCCAGGCCCACTTCGTGACCGTGAAGGAGGCACCCGGCACGCTCCCGGTGCGCTCGGCCCAGGCCTTCGCGCCGCCCAGCTCCTCGACCAGGCGGCGGGCCTGTTGCGCCGAGCGCACGTCGTTCCAGAGCAGCGCCGGACGGACGGGCTCGCCCCGGGCGTCCAGGGTGACGAGCCCGTGCTGCTGGCCGCCGATCGACACGGCGGCGGCCTCGCGGGCCGCGTCACCGCATTGGCTCAGCGCCTCGCTCAGGGCGTTCCACCACTGCGCCGGGTCGCTCTCGCGGCCCGCCCCCGTGGTGACCGTGTGCGGGGCCTGGCCGCTCGCCACGACCTGTCCGGTGGCCGCGTCGACGACCAACGCCTTCGTGGACTGGGTCGACGTGTCCACGCCGACGACGAGCGGACCCTCGGCTGCTGACATCGGGCTCTCCCTCTTCCGCGGCTCCGCGGGATCTGGCCTGGTGTTTTCCGTGCGCGTCCGGGTCGCGGCGACCCGTCCCCACCCTCAGTCTCTGCTCAGGGAAACGTTTCAAGGACACGTTGTCCCTTCCCAGAGATGCTTCCGCATACTAATTTGTAAACCGCCATGACGAAATAGTCGGAGCAAGCAAGGAGCCGCGGCATGAACTACCAGCCCACCCCCGAGGACAGGTTCACCTTCGGCCTGTGGACCGTCGGCTGGCAGGGACGGGACCCGTTCGGCGACGCCACCCGCCGTGCGCTCGACCCGGTCGAGACGGTGCAGCGCCTGTCCGAGCTGGGCGCCCACGGAGTGACCTTCCACGACGACGACCTGATCCCCTTCGGGTCCTCGGACGCCGAGCGCGAGTCGCACATCAAGCGCTTCCGCCAGGCCCTCGACGCGACCGGCATGAAGGTGCCGATGGCCACCACCAACCTCTTCACGCACCCCGTCTTCAAGGACGGCGCGTTCACCGCGAACGACCGTGAAGTGCGCCGCTACGCGCTGCGCAAGACGATCCGCAACATCGACCTCGCGGTCGAACTCGGCGCGGAGACCTACGTCGCCTGGGGTGGCCGGGAAGGCGCCGAGTCCGGCGCCGCCAAGGACGTACGCGTGGCCCTGGACCGCATGAAGGAGGCCTTCGACCTCCTCGGCGAGTACGTGGTCTCCCAGGGCTACGACCTGAAGTTCGCGATCGAGCCCAAGCCGAACGAGCCCCGCGGCGACATCCTGCTGCCGACGGTCGGCCACGCCCTCGCCTTCATCGAGCGCCTGGAGCGTCCGGAACTGTACGGCGTCAACCCCGAGGTCGGGCACGAGCAGATGGCCGGGCTGAACTTCCCGCACGGCATCGCGCAGGCCCTGTGGGCGGGCAAGCTCTTCCACATCGACCTCAACGGCCAGTCCGGCATCAAGTACGACCAGGACCTGCGCTTCGGCGCCGGTGACCTGCGTGCCGCCTTCTGGCTGGTCGACCTCCTGGAGAGCGCCGGTTACGCGGGCCCGAAGCACTTCGACTTCAAGCCCCCGAGGACCGAGGACCTCGACGGTGTGTGGGCCTCGGCGGCCGGCTGCATGCGCAACTACCTCATCCTCAAGGAGCGTGCGGCGGCCTTCCGCGCGGACCCGGAGGTCCAGGCGGCCCTGCGTGCCTCGCGGCTGGACGAGCTGGCGCAGCAGACGGCGGCGGACGGCCTGGCGGGCCTGCTCGCGGACCGCTCTGCCTTCGAGGAGTTCGACGTGGAGGCGACCGCCGCGCGCGGGATGGCCTTCGAGCAGCTCGACCAGCTGGCCATGGACCACCTCCTGGGCGCGCGCGGCTGACGCACGCGCGCGTGGGCGCCCGTCTCCGACGGGCGTCCCCGGTCACCGCTGCATACGACTGTGCTCCGGGTGATCCCCTGTGACCGATCCTCGCGCGGATTGCTCCGGAATCGTGCGGTCCATGGCATGAGCCCGTATCAACTTCCGCGCGGGGCTCGCGTGCTGACCGGTTCGCGGCGACTCTTGACGGTATGGCCATGCCGCCCGTACCGCCTCAGCCACCCGGGCCGCCGGGGGGCACCCCGCCTCCGGGCGGTGGCTTCGGACCACCTCCCGATGGCTACGGCCCGCCCTCCGGGGGAGGCTACGGAAACGGGGGCTACGGCCCTCGCTACGGGGGCAACGGCAGCGCCGGCCATGGACCTCCCCCGGGAGGCGGCGGACCGCCCTCGCAGGGCGGTGGTGGCTGGGTGCCGCCGGAGCCGCCCGGGCAGCCCGGCGATCCGGGCGGGCACCGGCGCCCGGGCAGGGGGCCGAGCCTGCTCCTGATCCTGATCGCCGCGATCCTCGTGCTCGGAGCCGTCGTCGCCGTGGTGCTCCTGGCCTCCGGAGGCGACGGCGACCCGAAGAAGAACACACCGGAGAGCAGCCGGAGTTCGAGCGACACACCCGAGCCGTCGTTCAGCCTCCCGACCGAACTGCCCACCAAACTCCCCACCAGGTTGCCCACGCTGCCGTCCGGCTTCCCCACCGAGGTTCCGACCGAGTTCCCCACGGACCTGCCGAGCGAGTTCCCGAGCGACCTGGAGTCACTCATCCCACTGTCCGGCGACGAGGTGCCGTACTACATGCTGCGCACGGGCGACTGCTTCGACACCGACGCCGCCCACCCCGGACAGGCGGCGAAGCGCGCGTGCGCGGGTCCGCACGACGCGGAGGTCGTGAAAGTGACCGAACTGGAGGGCGGTTACCCGACGGACGCCGCCTTGAAGAAGGCAGCCACCGCCCTGTGCCGGCCGCCCCTGGAGCGCGCGGCGGCCGAGCAGCCCGCGGGGACCGTCCAGGGCAGCCTGGTGCAGTATCCGGACACCGCGGGCTACCGGTTGGGCATGGACAAGGTCGCGTGCAGCCTGGCCGCCGGCCTGGGCTCCGACACCCGGAAACTCACCACACCGCTGACCTGAGATCCCGGCGGATCGCGCTCCACGCGTGCGTGCCGCTCGACCGGCCTCCTTCGCGGGCTGTCAGAGAACCTCCTCCGCGGCCAGGTGCTCCAGCGAGGCCAGCGCGGTCGCCGGGTCCAGGGCCGCCCGCCCGGCGGGCACCCAACGGCCGCTCTCCTTCCGGTACGGCCACCAGCGGCCGTCCCGCCCCAGCCGCAGCTGGCTGCCCGTGCCGACCACCGTCCAGCGGTTGTGCGCCGCCCGCAGCGCCGGCCGCTCACCCTCGTCCCAGGCCGAGTCGAGCGCGGCACGCGCGCGTGCGAGCTGCTCGCCCTCGACCCTCCACTCCTCCTCCAGGACGGTCAACGCCGCCGTACCGCCCGACAGCCAGGCCCGGACGGCCGAGGCCAACTGCTCCCGACTGCGCCCGGACCCCTCCGCGAGCCGGTCCAACACAGCTCCCGAAGGTCGGCCCACGGCCAAGCGGACGGCATCCTGGGACACCGTCAACTCCCCATTGACCGGATGCTGTTCGTGCCGATCCCTCAGCGCCTCGGCAAGCAGCCGATGCGCCTCTACGGCGGTCCGCGCGGCCAGGAACCCCAGCGCGCCCGCGTCCACCCCGGGCGCGGGCGGAGTCTCGGTGTCCAGGGACGGCGGTATCCCGGGCGCGTCGGGCAGCCGGGGCAGGGCGGGCAGCGCGGGAAGGATGTCCCCGGCCGCGTACGCCACGGCGGCGTCCACGCCCACCGGCTCGGCGGAACCGTCGGCGGGATCGACGCCGAGGCTCTGGAGGTCCTCCAGCAGAGCGCGTTCGCCACGGCCACGCATCAGCAGCAGGACGAACGGGTCCTGGTCCAGCAGTCGCGCCACCTGGTAGCAGAGAGCCGCCGTATGACCGCAGTGGTCCCAGGCGCCGCAGTCGCACTCCGGCTCCAGATCGCCCATCCCGGGCAGCAGCTCGACTCCTGCGGCGGCCGAGTCCTCCACCAGGTGCGGGGGCATCTCCCGGTCGAGCAGGGCCGCGATATGGCCGGCCCGCTCTGCGGCCATGTCCAGAAAACGGTCCCACTGGTCGGCGGACAGCTCCTGCAGCAGGACGTCGGAGCGGTGCGTCGTGCGGTCGGGGTCCTGGACGACGGCGGTGATACGCCCCGGGCGCACCGACACGGCGCCCACGGCTCCCGCGCGCGCGAGCCGACGCCCCGACCGCACCTGCTCGGAGTCCAGCGCCGCGTCCTCCAGCGACTTCAGCCAGGCCCGCCCCCACCACGTCTCCGCGAAACCGCGTCCCTGGGGAGGAGGCAGCGGCGCGAACGTGCGCTCCTGAGCGGCGCCGGACACGCCACTGCCGTGCGCAGCGCCGTCCTGGTCGTCGGCGTCGTACTCGTCGGTGTCGTGCCGGTTCATCGCGCGCCCCCTCGCAGTCGCACCAGGTCCGCCAGTTCGGTGTCCGTCAGTTCCGTGAGCGCGGCCTCCCCGGCGCCGAGCACCGAGTCGGCCAGGGCGCGCTTGCGCTCCAGCATCTCGGCGATACGGTCCTCGATCGTGCCCTCGGCGATCAGCCGGTGCACCTGCACGGGACGGCTCTGGCCGATGCGGTACGCGCGGTCCGTGGCCTGGGCCTCGACGGCGGGGTTCCACCAGCGGTCGTAGTGCACGACGTGCTCGGCCCTGGTCAGGTTCAGGCCCGTACCGGCGGCTTTCAACGACAGCAGGAAGACCGGCACCTCACCCTCCTGGAAACGCTCCACCATCGCCTCGCGTTCCGCGACGGGCGTGCCGCCGTGGAGGAACTGCGTGGACACTCCGCGGGCCGCCAGATGCCGCTCCAGGAGCCTTGCCATCTGCACGTACTGGGTGAAGACCAGAACGCTCGCCCCCTCGGAGAGGATCGTGTCGAGCAGTTCGTCCAGCAGCTCCAGCTTTCCGGAGCGGCCCACGATCCTCGGCCGGTCCTCCTTGAGGAACTGTGCCGGATGGTTGCAGATCTGCTTGAGGCCCGTCAGCAGCTTCACGATCAGCCCGCGCCGGGCCATGGAATCTGCGCCGGAGATCTCCGCGAGCGTCTCCCGCACCACCGCCTCGTACAGCCCGGTCTGCTCCTTGGTGAGCGACACGGCACGGTCGGTCTCGGTCTTCGGCGGCAGTTCGGGAGCGATGCCGGGGTCCGACTTGCGCCGCCGCAGCAGGAACGGGCGTACGAGCCGGGCCAGACGCTCCGCGGCGGCCGGGTCCTGGCCGCCCTCGACGGACTTCGCGTACCGGGAGCGGAAGGTCCCGAGCCGGCCCAGCAGCCCTGGGGTCGTCCAGTCGAGGATCGCCCACAGCTCCGACAGGTTGTTCTCCACCGGGGTACCGGTGAGCGCCACGCGTGCGCGTGCGCCGATGGTGCGCAGCTCGCGGGCCGTCTCCGAGTAGGGGTTCTTGACGTGCTGCGCCTCGTCCGCCACGACCATGCCCCACGGAGCCTCGGCCAGCCGCCCCGCGTCCAGCCGCATCGTGCCGTACGTGGTGAGCACGAACTCGCCGTCGGCCAGGCCCTCCAGGCTGCGCCGCGACCCGTGGAAGCGGCGTACGGGCACACCTGGCGCGAACCGCTCGATCTCGCGCTGCCAGTTGCCCATCAGGGACGTCGGACAGACGACGAGCGTGGGCCCCGCCGCCGACGCGTCGGTCTGCCGGTGCAGATGCAGCGCGATCAGTGTGATCGTCTTGCCGAGGCCCATGTCGTCGGCCAGGCAGCAGCCGAGCCCCAGGGACGTCATCCGGGCGAGCCAGTTCAGGCCCCGCAACTGGTAGTCGCGCAAGGTCGCGTCGAGAGCCGTCGGCTGACCGACCGGGTCCTGCGCCTCCGGGTCCGAGAGGCGGTCCCGCAGGGCCGCCAGCCACCCGCTGGGCCGCACCTCCACCTGGCGCCCGTCGACCTCCGTCGAGCCCGTCAGCGCGGCGCTGAGCGCGTCGACCGGTGTGACCTTGCGGTCCTGCTGCGCGTGGGCGCGGCGGACCTCAGCGGGGTCGACGAGGACCCACTGGTCTCGCAGCCGCACCACGGGACGGTTCGCCTCGGCGAGCCGGTCCAGCTCCTCGCGCGTGAGCTGCCGGTCGCCCAGCGCGAACCACCAGTTGAAGGCGAGCAGCGCGTCGGCGGACAGGAAGGACGGCGTGTCCGACGGGACCTTCCCGGGGTTCGCGTCGTCGTCGGGCGGGCCGACGACCGCACGGGCCGTCAGCTTGCGGGCCAGCTCCTTGGGCCAGTGCACCTCGACCCCGGCGGCGGAGAGGGCGCGGGCACCATTCCCCAGCAGCTCGGTGACCTCGTCGTCCGCCAACTCGACGGCGTCCGGCACCGCCGCCGAGAGCAGGGGCGTCAGCGGCGACCAGCTCCGGGCCGCGCGGCGCAGCGCTAGCAGGGCGTCCATCCGCGCGCGCGGGCCGAAGGCGCGGCCAGGGGCACCGGTCCCGGCCCATACGTCCGCCGCGTCGGCGACCAGCCCCGGCTCGCTCACACTGTGCACCTGGAGCACGGCCCGGAACCGCAACGCCGTCTCGTCCGGCCCGGCCGACGCCAGCCCCGGTACCTCGATCCGCAGCGAGATCCGTACGCCCGCGTCGTGACCGGCGGCGACCTCGGCGGCCCACGGGCGCTGCTCCGGCACGTGCTGCGGTTCCCGCACCGCGTACGCGGCCCCGCCGGTGGCGAGAGCGGCGGCGGGGGAGCGGGGCAGCGCGTCGGCCACCGCGTCCAGGAAGGCCCGCAGCAGCCGCTCCGGCTCGGGCAGCCGGGGCGGCTGAGTGCCCTCCAACGGCACGGAGTGCGCCTCCGGGGGCATCGAGGCGGCGAGTTCGCGGACGCGCTCCACGTCCGGTGCACCCAGCGGTCCGGCCCGCCAGGCGTCGTGATCCGTCGCGGAGAGGCCGGGCAACAGCAGCCCGCGCGCGGCCAGTTGGAGGGCGAGCACGGCGGCCGTGCCCCAGAACGCCGTCGCCCGGTGGGCCTGCGGGGCGGCACGCGCACGCGTGAGGACCGGCAGCGCCGCACGCACCGGGAGCAGGACGGCGGTGACCTGCGTCCGCTCGACACCGTGGTCGCCGGGCAGGATCACGGTCAGTTCGTCGATGCTTCCGGCGGCGACGGCGGGCGGGGTGTCGCCGTCGGGCCGCCAGAACGCGACCGTGCCGGAGCGGGCCGGATCGGCGGTCACGAACACGGCACAGCAGCGGGCCAGTTCGGCGATCTCGGAGGGTGTTGCCGCGGGAATCCTCTGCACAGCGATGGCCGCATTCCTCAAACTTGACTACTGGGGGTCCGGATCGCCGAGGGTACAGCACTCCGGCGCCGGGTCCGCTTCTCCCGCGGGCCGTCGGAGGGCAGGGGCTCAGCCCGGGTCTCATCTCCTGCCGGGCATGCCCGGCCCTCATCTGCGGCACATGTATGAGTGAGGAGCCGCCCCTCAGGGGTGAGTAGGGGTCGCGTCTCAGGGACGTCTCAGGGTCGCGGTCCGGAACCGTGGGAAGCGCGGACCCGTTTTCAGAACAGAGAGCGGCACTGGCCGCGAAGGAGGCGACACTCATGTCGAGGAACGCGAAGATCGCCGCAGGGGGCGTGGCAGCGGGGCTCATCCTGTTGATCTGGCTGCCGTGGTGGGCCGCGCTGCTGATAGTGCTGGGAGTCCCGGCAGCCGCCTATCTCGCCCTGGACCCCGCACAGCGGCGCAGGCTGCGCCGCCTCAGCCGCAAGGAGATCGGCCGCTGAGGCGCCGCGACCGGGAGTCGCGCACACCGCACCGCCTGACGCCCTGATCAGCTGAACGCCGCCCGGCACCACAAGGTGTCCGGGCGGCGATCGGCGGCGGGCTCAGCTGGGGCGTACGGCCATCTTGTCGAGCGCTTCGAGGAGACCGGGCAGCTCCGGGCCCCGGCCCACCGGCAGCACCTCTCCGGGCTCGTCGTCGAGCAGCACGAAGGCGATGTCATCGGTCCTGGCCACCATTGACCAGCCCGGACCGTCGGCGCGCAGTGTCCGCGCGTCGCCCGGAGCGAAGGACGAGCGGACCCGGCCGAGGGGCGGCGGCGTCTCCACATACGCGCGTGCCTCCGCGAGGACCCGCCGGATCCCGGCACGGGGCCGGGACACGATGGCCTCGGCCGGGTCGGCGGCGCCCTGGGCGGAGCCGGCCGCGTCCGCGGTCCCGTCCGGTTCCGCCCCGGCCCGGTCCGGCTCGCCCTCGGATGCCTCGGGCGCCGTCACCCTGCCGCCCGGAGGAGCGAAGTCGTCCTCGCTGAGCTGCTCCCGCCAGGTCGCCCACTGGAGGGCGATCTCGTCGGCGCCGAGACGTCGCTGGGCCGGGCCCCACGAGGTGGTGTCCGGCGGCGCGAGCGGCGGCCGGTCCGTGAGTTCGGGGCCCGGGTCGTGCGGGGCGGGCACATCGGGAGCCGCGACGGCCACCGCGAGAGGCCAGCCGGGCAGGGCGGCGACGACCGTGCGCTCCTCCGGCGACAGGTCGTACTCCATGCCGCAGTCCCACGACGCGACGGCGACCGCGACCAGGGAGACGTCGTCGATGACCACCGTCCACCGCGCGCCGTCGCCGTCCTGGCCGAGCACCAGCCCGTACCCGTCGGCGAGAGGCGCGAGGCCCAGCGCCGCACAGGCCTCCGGATAGTCGTCGCCCAGCACGCTCGGGAACTGCGCGGGCGTCAGCAGAACCGCCGTGAGCACATAGAGCGCGTCGTCCTCGGCGGCGACGGTCTCCTCGTCCGTCTCTGCCATCCCAGCCTCCCCATCGGTTCGTCCATCGGCGCGCACCCTAATCGGAGCGGAAGGCCGTTGTCACGACTCCCACCCCACCCGGAGCTGCTGCTTTCCCACCGGAGGGGGAGGTATCGACCGGATGTACCCGCTTCGGTCAGGCGGCGGGCAGTCCCAGGAGGTCCCGGGCCACCGTCCGCGGCGACTCGTCGCGCTCCCTGGCCAGCGCGATGACGGCACGGCAAGCCAGCTCGTTCACCCCGAAGGACAACGCCTCCGGGGACACCCAGGCCACGGCCTCGTCCATCTGGTCCTGGTCGTCCTCCGCGCACGCCGACACATACACGGCAGCGGCCTCGAACAGGTTGTGCGTGCGCTTCTGTTGCCCCGTGCTCGCCTCGGAGCGCCACGAATGAAGAAGTCTGGTGAACGACTTATGGATTCCGCCGAACATGCGGACCACCCTCCCCCGGTGTGGTTGCCATGGTTGATCATTCATCTGCTCCTACCAACGTAGGGTCGGAGTTCCGGTGGCAGAAGAGGGCGTGTGACGGTGAAGCGCCCCGTCCGCCGTTGACGGCCCGGGTCGGACCGGCCGGACGGCCAGTGCCAGGAACCGGGCGTCCTCGTCCACGTACGACGTCATGCGCCACCCGGAACGGGCCAGCAGCGGACCGAGGTTGGCCTCCGCGCGCAGATCCTCCGGGGTGATCCGCCGGCCCTGCCGGGCGGCCAGCGCGGCTCTGCCGATCGGGTGGAACAGCGCGAGGGTGCCGCCGGGGAGCACCACGCGCGCGAGTTCCCGCAGGTTCTCGGCGGGGTGCGGCAGATGCGCGACCAGGCCCGCCGCGAACACGGCGTCGAGCGACTCCGAACGCAGTGGAAGGGCGGCCACGTCGGCGAGCAGCAACTGCCCGTCCAGGCCACGTCCGGCTGCTGCGGCGGCCTCCAGCATGGCCGGAGTCAGGTCCGCGCCCAGGACCACTCCCGAGGGCCCCACGGCGGCCCGCAGCGGCGTCAGGGCCCGCCCGGTGCCGCAGCCCGCGTCGAGCACCCGGGCGCCCTCGCCCAGCCTCAGTTCGGCGACCGCGGCGGCGTAGGCGGGCCCGTCGTCGGGGAACCTGCGGTCCCAGTCGGCCGCGCGGGTGGTGAAGAACTCCTGGACACGCGTGTGGTCGTCGCTCATGTTCCGCATGATCCCGCACGGGCGCGAACCATCCCATGGCGCACAGGTTCGAGCGGGACGCGATCGTTCAGACCCAGTTACCTGTCATATTTCACTACCTTTCGAAATGCGCCCCCTTCGTGCTCCCGTGCCCCCACTAGCGTCCCGTGGTCATGGGACACTTGGACCACGCGGCCTTCGGCTGGCTGACCCCCGCACTGTCATACGTCATGGCCTGCATAGGCGCCGCCCTCGGGCTGCGCTGCACCGTGCGGGCGCTCGCCGCGACCGGGCGCTCGCGCCGCAACTGGCTCGTCACCGCGGCCTCCGCGATCGGCACCGGCATCTGGACCATGCACTTCGTGGCGATGCTGGGTTTCAGCGTCGGCGGCACCGACATCCGCTACAACGTGCCGCTCACCATCCTCAGCCTCCTCGTCGCCGTCGCCGTCGTCTCCGCCGGGGTCTTTGCCGTCGGCTACGGGCAGGACCGCGCCCGCGCGCTGTTCGTCGGCGGACTCACCACGGGACTGGGCGTGGCGAGCATGCACTACCTCGGCATGGCCGCGGTACGGCTGCACGGCGACGTGACCTACGACCCCGCGCTCGTCGCGCTCTCCGTGGTGATCGCCGTCGTCGCGGCCACCGCGGCGCTCTGGGCGGCGCTGAACATCAAGTCGCCGCTCGCGGTCACCGTCGCCTCGCTCGTCATGGGCGCGGCGGTCAGCAGCATGCACTACACCGGGATGCTCGCGGTGCGCGTGCACGTCACGCCCTCCGGCGAGGTGCTGCCCGGGGCCACGGCGATGCAGTTCATCTTCCCCCTCGCCGTCGGCCTCGGGTCCTATCTCTTCCTGACCTCGGCGTTCGTCGCCCTGTCGCCGACGGCTGGGGAACGCGAGGCATCCGCGTCCGCCCAGCGACCGGCCGAGAGCGTCGCCGCCCACTAGGGGCGCGCACCCGCCGCGGCGGGCCAGAACCACATGAGCGAGGAGGCCATGCGTACACCCCGTAGAACCCCGACAACCGACGCCGGGACGGCGCCCCCGCCCCCGGTGCGCGGACGCCGCGCACACGCCGGTCCGCCGGCCGACGAGGGCTCCGAAGACCCCTTCGGCGACCCGTCCGACGAGGCACCCGCGCGCGTGGGGCGACGGCGCATACGGCCCGGAACCGTCCGCGCCAAGATCGTCTGCCTGCTGATGGTGCCGGTCGTCTCCCTGCTCGCACTGTGGGCGTACGCCACCGTCACCACGGCCCAGGACGTCGCCCGGCTGCGCCAGTTGCAGCGCGTCGACTCCCAGGTGCGGGCCCCGGTCGCCGCCGCCGTCGCCGCGCTCCAGGCCGAGCGCGTGGCCGCCGTACGCCTCGCCACCGATCCGGCCGCCGGCCCCGGCATCGACCTCAGGACGCTCGGCGAGCGCACCGACCGGGCCGTGGCGAAGCTGCGCCTCGGCGACCACAACACCGTCGCCGACGGCGAGGAACTGCCCGCCGGGGTCGCGGACCGTCTGGAGACCTTCGTCGCCGACGTCGAACAACTGCGCACGCTGCGCACCTCGGTGCTCGACCGCCGTACCGGATGGGCCGAGACGTATACGCGGTACACCAGGACGATCTCCGCGGCCTTCGCCGTGGGCGGCGCGCTCACCGGCATCCAGGACGCCGAACTCGGCTCCGACGCGCGCGTACTGCTCGAATTCGCCCGCGCGGGAGAGTCGCTGGCCCAGGAGGACGCCGTACTCGCCGGGGCGCGGCTCGCCGGGCGCCTCGACGGGCAGCGGCTGCGGCTGTTCACCGGAGCCGTCGACACCCGCCGCAGCCTCGTCGAAGCCACCGCCCCGGACCTGCGCGGCCCCGAACGGGCCACCTGGCAGGAGGTCGCGGCAGGCGGCGCGTACGCGGCCCTGGCCACCGTCGAGGACAAGGTGCTCGGCGCCCGCCCCGGCGCCAAGGCGATGGCCGCCGCACCCGAGGACACCTGGACCAAGGCACACGCACGCGTGCAAGGCGGTATGCGGGCCATCGAGGTGGCCGCGGGCCGTGACGTCGCCGACCGGGCCGACCCGTTCACCCGGGGCCTGCTCAGCCCCGCCGGAGCGGCGGTGCTGTTCGGTCTCGCCGCCGTCGCCGCGTCCCTGGTGATCTCCGTACGCATCGGACGCGGACTCGTCGTCGAGCTGGTGAGCCTGCGCAACAGCGCCCTGGAGATCGCCCGCCACAAACTCCCGCAGGCCATGCTGAAGCTGCGCGCGGGCGAAGAGATCGACATCCGCGCGGAAGCGCCCCCAGGTCCGCCCGCCGAGGACGAGACCGAGCAGGTCGCCGAAGCCCTCGGCACCGTGCACCGTGCCGCCCTGCGCGCCGCCGTGGAACGCGCGGAACTCGCCAGCGGCATCTCGGGCGTCTTCGTCAACCTCGCCCGCCGCAGCCAGATCCTCGTGCACCGCCAGCTGAACCTCCTCGACAGCATGGAGCGCAGGTCCGACGACCCGAACGAACTCAGCGACCTGTTCCGGCTCGACCACCTCACCACCCGTATGCGGCGCCACGCCGAGAGCCTGATCATCCTCTCCGGAGCCGCACCCGGCCGGGCCTGGCGCATGCCGGTCTCCCTGACGAACGTCGTCCGCGCCGCCGTCTCCGAGGTCGAGGACTACGCGCGCGTGGAGGTGCGCCAGTTCCCCGAGGCGTCCGTCTCCGGCGCCGCCGTCGCCGACCTCACGCACCTCCTGGCCGAGATCGTCGAGAACGCCGCCCAGTTCTCACCCCCGCACACCAGGGTGCGCATCACCGGCGAACCGGTCGGCAACGGCTACGCCGTGGAGGTCGAGGACCGGGGACTCGGGATGGGCAAGGAGACCCTCGCCGAGGCCAACCGGCGCATCGAACAGTCCGAGGCGCTCGACCTGTTCGACAGCGACCGGCTCGGCCTCTTCGTGGTCAGCAGGCTCGCCGCACGGCACGACATCAAGGTCCATCTGCGCACCTCGCCCTACGGCGGCACCACCGCGGTCGTCCTGCTGCCCACGGCACTCCTGCACAGCGGCGCGGCCGAACGCGCCCCGCGCGCCGCGATGGACCGGGAACGAGCCGTGGAACGCGAGTACGCGCGCGTGCCCGCCGCGCCGCCACAGGAACCCGTCCGGGCCTCCGCGGACCGTCCCGCACTGGTGGCTCCCGCGCCCGCCCCGGCCAGGACCGCCCCCGAACCCCCACCGCCAGGAGTCACCGCCTTGCGGCTGCACCGACCGCCCGAGGACCCCGGCGACGCGGAGGAGTCCGACGACCTCCCGCGACGCGTCAGGCAGGCGAACCTCGCCCCCCAACTGCGCGACCAGCGCCCCGAGGACCCCGCCCGGACGGCGGACTCCCGGAGCGAGGACAAGCGCACCCCCGAAGCCGTACGCGACCGTATGGCGGCCTACCGCGACGGCTGGGCGCGCGGCGGCGGCCGGACACCCGGCCACGGAGCCGCCCCGGGCACCGACACGGGCAGAGACAGCAGCGAAGGAGACCGCGCATGATCAAGGACCCGAGCACGAGGGCAGACCGGCGGTCCGGCGAACTCGACTGGCTGCTGGACGACATGGTCCTGCGCGTCACCGAGGTCCGGCACGCGGTAGTGCTGTCCAACGACGGCCTCGCCGTCGGCGCATCCAGCGATCTCCGGCGCGAGGACGCGGAACACCTCGCCGCGGTCGCCTCCGGCTTCCACAGCCTCGCCAAGGGCGCCGGCCGCCACTTCGGCGCCGGGGGCGTACGCCAGACCATGGTGGAGATGGACGACGGCTTCCTGTTCGTCGCCGCCGCGGGCGACGGCTCCTGCCTCGCGGTCCTCACCGCGGTGACCGCCGACATAGGCCTGGTGGCCTACGAGATGGCCCGACTGGTCAAACGTGTGGGCGAGCACCTCCACACGGCGCCGCGCGCCGCAGCGCGCCCGCCCGCCGCCGGATGAGGCAGGAGGGCGGTCCACGCGGATGACCGAGGACACGACAGGCACCCCGCGGGAGCCGGGCAGCCAGTGGTACGACAACGAGGCCGGCCCCCTTGTCCGCCCGTACGCCATGACGGGCGGACGCACCAAGGCCGGCCCCACAGGAGTGCGCTTCGACCTGATCGCGCTCGTCACACTCGACCCGGGCGCACCCGACCCGGACGACGACACCGCGCTCGGCCCCGAACACCGGGCCCTCGTCGACCTGTGCCGTACGGAGACACAGTCCGTCGCCGAACTCGCCGCGGGCGCCGACCTCCTCGTAGGGGTGGTGCGGGTGCTGCTCGGCGACCTCCTGGAGCTGGGCCGTGTCACGGTCAGCCGCCCGGTGCCGCCCGCCCAACTGCCCGACGAACGCATCCTGCGCGAGGTGATCGAAGGACTGAGGGCGCTGTAGATGCACGACGCGGATCCATTCGGACCAGGCCGAGTTGCGCACCCTTCCGGGCACCGAACAGGTGCGAGCCGGTCACATCGGACTAATAGCGGTCCAACCACCCGTAGGGGAACGGCAGTTGTCATGATGAGAACCATGGACGTCGACCGTTGCCGGCACTCCCGAGAGAAGTGATCGATGGTCTCCGAGCACTCCGACGCCGCGGACGACGAGACGTCCGCCCTGGCGCTGAAGATACTGGTCGCCGGCGGATTCGGCGTGGGCAAGACCACCCTGGTGGGCGCGGTAAGCGAGATCAGGCCGCTGCGCACCGAGGAACTGCTGAGCGAGGCGGGCCGGTCGGTGGACGACACCGACGGCGTGGACCAGAAGGTCACCACGACCGTCGCCATGGACTTCGGCCGCATCACCATCCGTTCGGGCCTGTCCCTGTACCTGTTCGGTACGCCCGGCCAGGACCGCTTCTGGTTCCTGTGGGACGAACTGTCGCAGGGCGCCCTGGGCGCCGTCGTCCTCGCTGACACCCGCCGGCTGGAGGACTGCTTCCCCGCGGTGGACTACTTCGAGCACCGGCACATCCCGTTCGTGGTGGCCGTCAACTGCTTCACAGGCGCCCGTTCCTACGGCGCCCAGGACGTCTCGCGCGCCCTCGACCTCGACCAGGGCACGCCCGTCGTGCTCTGCGACGCCCGCGACCGCGACTCGGGCAAGGAGGTGCTGATCAGGCTGGTCGAGTACGCCGGGCGGATGCACACCGCCCGGCTGCTCGACTCGGTGAGCTGAGACTGGGTCCACGTGTTGCCGGGCCGTGTCGCTCCTCAGTGGGCGACGGCGGCCTGGGCCAGCACCTTGTCGATGCGCACGCGGACGAGCAGTTCGCCCGGTACGCCGTTGCGGGCACCGAACTCCTCGGCCCGCTCCTCACCCATGTAGCGTGCGCCGATCCGCGCGGCCCAGTGCCGGAGGTCGTCCAGATCCTCCGACAGCGTGGCGCGGCCCTGCAGCACGACGAAGTCGAACGGCGGCCGGTCGTCGTCCACACACAGGGCGACCCGGCCGTCCCGGGCCAGATTGCGCCCCTTCACCGTGTCCTTCCCGGTGTTGAAGACCAGATCCTCACCGTCGAGCAGGAACCAGATCGGGGCCACGTGCGGGCTCCCGTCGGCCCGGACGGTCGACAGCTTTCCGGTGCGGGTGCCGTGCGAGACAAAGGCTCGCCATTCGTCGTCTGTCATCTTCTGTGCCATGCACCCATCCTGCTTGCTCGGAGGGCGACCGTGGGGAAGGCTGACTGACCGGATCCTTCGGCTTGGAGGACCTGCCGCACGGGGAGATCAGAAACATGGCACAGAACCAAGGACTTGGCTGGCTGCTGGACGATCTGACCGGGCGTGTCGAACACATCCGACATGTGCTGGTCCTGTCGAACGACGGGCTGGTGACAGGCGCGAGCACAGGACTCCGCCGTGAGGACGCCGAGCATCTCGCCGCAGTCTCCTCGGGTCTGAACAGTCTGGCGAAGGGCTCGGGACGCCACTTCGGCGCGGGCCAGGTACGCCAGACGATGATCGAGTTCGACGACGCCGTGCTGTTCGTGACGGCGGCCGGCACCGGCAGCTGTCTGTGCGTGCTCAGCGCGGCGGAGGCCGACATCGGTCAGATCGCCTATGAGATGACGTTGCTCGTCAACCGGGTCGGCGAACACCTCGACGTGGACGCCAGGCAACCCGAGCAATTTCCCTTATCGGACTCCTGACCTGCGGATACGACGTTCCGGCGAGAGTTATCCACAGGCTCGCACGGCCGTCGGTGGAACGGGCTACGGTTTTTCCCGAGGCCGGCGCACACGGCGCCGACCAGCCACTTCACGGGGGAGACCGACCATGTCCGGCGTCAGCATCACGAAACCCGACCACACCGCCGTCGCACCGGCCACCGACACATTCCTGACCTCCGGCACGTCCTTCGCGCCGAGCCGGGCCGCACGGGAACTGGGGCTGAAACGACGCGAGTTCGACCTCGCGGTCCATCTCGGCTGTGTCCGGACCGTTCCCGACGAAGGGGGCGGCGGCCGGCGAGTCGGCCACGACGAGATCGAGCGGCTCCGCAACGACGCGCACTTCCCCGAGACGCTGCGCGAACGCGTCCGGGCGGTGGGCACGGCGGACGGCGCCGAACTCATGGACGTGACCCCCACCCGGTTCACCCGCC
Source organism: Streptomyces geranii (assembly GCF_002954775.1). Classification (GTDB taxonomy): domain Bacteria; phylum Actinomycetota; class Actinomycetes; order Streptomycetales; family Streptomycetaceae; genus Streptomyces; species Streptomyces geranii. The sequence goes on along the minus strand of NZ_PJME01000005.1, from coordinate 245,817 downwards.
TCGCGCGGCTGGGCCTGGTGACGCCCGTGAACTTCTACCTCAACCGCTACCGGGCCGTGGTCTGGCTGTATCTCGCCGACGAGCTAAGGCAGTTCGCCGCAGGCAAGGACACCGCACCGCTGCTGACCGGCCGCACCTCCCAGGACCAGCGCGACCGACTCGCGGAGGGCCTCGACCTGCGGCCCCGCAACTGGCGTGGACGACAACTGGGCTTCCTGCTCCGGACGGCCGACGATCCCTGGGCCAGGGCGGCGGTCGTGGCGTCCTTCCTCGACCCCGCCCAGGTCGCGGAGATCGTCAGCGACCCGTACGAACGGGCTCACTTGAACCGCTTCCGGCCGGATCAGCCGGCCCACGGCGCACCGGGTTCGACCGCCGCCCGGCTCGCCGAGCGGATCATGACGGCCGACGACCCGGACGAGATCGGCTGGCTCCGCGCCGACCTGACCGGAACCCTGGCCGAGGCCCGCGATCACCGTCCCGCACCACGCCCGAGGGTGGAGCAGGCGCCGCTCCCGCTGCCGCCCAGGTCACCCGAGGCGCCCGAGCAAACCGATTCGCCCGCACCTCAGACACCTCAGACACCTCAGACACCCGAGCGAACGCGCGGACTTCTGGGCGTCCTGCGCGGCAGAAACCCGCGGCCCGCGCAGGACCGACGCAAGCGCCCCGCGCGTGTCTGAGGAGAAGCGGGCGCCTCAGCCCAGCTTCCGGAACAGCCCCTCCTGGACGACGGAGACGAGCAGCCTGCCCTCGACGTCGTAGATCCGGCCACGGGCCAGCCCACGCCCGCCCGTGGCGATGGGGGACTCCTGGTCGTACAGGAACCACTCGTCCGCGCGGAACGGCCGGTGGAACCACATGGCGTGGTCAAGCGAGGCCATGTCGAAGGTCCGCGGACCGAACAGGGGCTCCACCGGAAGGCGTACGGCGTCCAGCAGCGTCATGTCGCTGGCGTACGTCAGAGCGCACGTGTGCACGAGCGGGTCGTCCCCCAGCGGGCCGACCGCGCGCATCCACACCGCGCTGCGCGGCTCCAGCTGCTGGACCTCCTCGGCGGCCCAGAGCAATCGGTCCACATAGCGGATGTCGAAGGGCTGACGACGCGCCATACGCTCGAACTGCTCGGGCAGCGCGCCGAGATGCTCCTTGATCTCCTGAGTCACATTCGGCAGGGACTCCGGGTCCGGGACCTTCCGGGCCGGCGGCAGCTGATGTTCGAAGCTGCCTTCCTCGGGCTTGTGAAAGGAGGCGGTGAGATTGAAGATCGTGCGGCCCTGCTGCACGGCCGTGACCCGACGGGTCGTGAACGACCGGCCGTCACGGACCCGTTCGACCTGGTACACGATCGGCACGCCCGGCCTGCCCGGGCGCAGGAAGTACGCGTGCAGCGAGTGCACCGGACGCTCGCCGTCCGTGGTGCGTCCGGCGGCGACCAGTGCCTGGCCCGCCACCTGGCCGCCGAAGACCCGCTGGAGGGACTCGTCGGGGCTGCGGCCACGGAAGATGTTGACCTCGATCTGCTCCAGGTCCAGCAGGTCGACGAGTCTCTCGGCGGCGTTCGTCATGGGTGCGATTCTCCTGTGCTCACAGCTGACCGACGGCGGTGACCTTGACGACGGCACGGCCCTCCGCGTCGGAGGCCACGAGGTCGACCTCCGCGCTGATGCCCCAGTCATGGTCGCCGTTCGGGTCGGCGAAGGTCTGCCGGACGCGCCACAGCCTGTTATGCGGCTCCTCCTCGATCATCAGCAGCCGGGGGCCGCGGGCGTCGGGGCCGGTGCCGAGGTCCTCGTACTCGTCCCAGTACTTGTCCATCGCCTCGCCCCACGCGTCGGCGTCCCAGCCGGCCTCCGCGTCCAACTCGCCCAGCGCCCCGACCTGGTCGAGCGCGGCCAGCTCGACGCGGCGGAACATCGCGTTGCGGACGAGGACCCGGAAGGCCCGCGCGTTGGCGGTGACCGGCTTGACCTGGTCGGCCCTCTCCTGGGCCTCCTCGGCGGTCATCACCTCCGGGTTGGCGAGCTGCTCCCACTCGTCCAGGAGGCTGGAGTCGACCTGGCGCACCATCTCGCCCAGCCAGGCGATCAGATCCTGGAGGTCCTCGGACTTGAGGTCGTCCGGGACGGTGTGGTCGAGGGCCTTGAAGGCACCCGCGAGGTAGCGCAGCACGATGCCCTCGGTGCGGGCCAGGTCGTAGTAGGAGACCAACTCGGTGAAGGACATGGCGCGTTCGTACATGTCGCGGATGACGGACTTGGGGGAGAGGGGATGGTCACCGACCCACGGGTGGCTCTTGCGGTAGGTGTCGTAGGCGTGGAAGAGCAGCTCTTCCAGCGGCTTCGGGTACGAGACGTCCTGGAGGCGCTCCATGCGCTCCTCGTACTCGACGCCGTCCGCCTTCATCGCCCCGACGGCCTCACCGCGCGCCTTGTTCTGCTGGGCCGCCAGGATCTGGCGCGGATCGTCCAGCGTGGACTCGACCACGGACACCATGTCCAGGGCGTACGACGGCGACTCCGGGTCCAGGAGTTCGAACGAGGCCAGCGCGAAGGTGGACAGCGGCTGGTTGAGCGCGAAGTCCTGCTGGAGGTCCACGGTCAGGCGCACGATGCGGCCGGTCGCGTCCGGCTCGTCCAGCTTCTCGACGACGCCGCCGTCCAGCAGCGAGCGGTAGATGGCGATCGCGCGCCGGATGTGCCGCAACTGCTGCTTGCGCGGCTCGTGGTTGTCCTCCAGGAGGTGCCGCATCGCGTCGAAGGCGTTGCCGGGGCGGGCGATCACCGAAAGGAGCATCGTGTGCGTGACCCGGAAGCGGGAGGTCAGCGGCTCCGGGTCGGAGGTGATCAGCTTGTCGAAGGTGCTCTCCGTCCAGCCGACAAACCCCTCCGGCGCCTTCTTGCGGACCACCTTGCGGCGCTTCTTCGGGTCGTCGCCCGCCTTGGCCAGCGACTTCTCGTTCTCGATGACATGCTCGGGCGCCTGCGCGACGACGAAGCCCGCCGTGTCGAAGCCCGCGCGGCCCGCCCGGCCGGCGATCTGGTGGAACTCTCGCGCGCGCAGGGTCCGGACGCGATTGCCGTCGTACTTCGTCAGCGCGGTGAACAGCACCGTACGGATGGGCACGTTGACGCCGACGCCGAGGGTGTCGGTGCCGCAGATGACCTTCAACAGGCCCGCCTGGGCCAGCTTCTCGACCAGGCGGCGGTACTTGGGGAGCATCCCGGCGTGGTGGACACCGATGCCGTGCCGGACGTAACGGGAGAGGTTCTGGCCGAACTTGGTGGTGAAGCGGAAGCCGCCGATCAGGTCGGCGATCTTGTCCTTCTCCTCGCGCGTGCACATGTTGATGCTCATCAGCGCCTGCGCCCGCTCCACCGCCTGCGCCTGGGTGAAGTGCACGATGTAGACGGGCGCCTGCCTGGTCTCCAGCAGCTCCGTCAGCGTCTCGGTCATCGGGGTCAGCTTGTACTCGTACGACAGCGGGACCGGGCGGTTCGCCGAACGGACCACGGAGGTCGGGCGGCCGGTGCGGCGGGTGAGGTCCTTCTCGAACATCGAGACGTCGCCCAGCGTCGCCGACATCAGGATGAACTGCGCCTGCGGCAGCTCCAGGATCGGGATCTGCCAGGCCCAGCCGCGGTCGCCCTCGGCGTAGAAGTGGAACTCGTCCATCACGACCTGGCCGACGTCGGCCTGCTTGCCGTCGCGCAGTGCGATGGACGCAAGGACCTCGGCCGTGCAGCAGATGACGGGGGCGTCGGAGTTGACGGAGGCGTCGCCGGTCAGCATGCCGACGTTCTCCGTGCCGAAGATCTTGCACAGCTCGAAGAACTTCTCCGACACCAGGGCCTTGATCGGAGCGGTGTAGAAGGTGACCTCGTCCCGGGCCAGCGCCGCGAAGTGCGCGCCCGCCGCGATCATGCTCTTGCCGGACCCGGTGGGCGTCGACACGATCACGTTCGCACCCGAGACCACCTCGATCAGCGCCTCCTCCTGGTGCGGATAGAGCGTGAGACCGCGCTCCTGGGCCCACGACTCGAAGGCTTCGTAGAGGGCGTCGGGGTCTGCGGTCTGCGGCAGCTGATCGATGAGGGTCACGCCCCCATCTTGCCTGTGATCCCAGGTGATGGGGGAATCGGATGCTCGTCCGAAGATCACGGCCGCTACGCTGTGTCGCCGACGGAGCGTCAGCGCACCCGGTCAACTGGACAGCGGCGTACGAGGAATAGGGCGGGAAACGGCCATGATGGGACCAGCACACTCACTCTCGGGGGCCGCAGCGTGGCTCGGGGTCGGGGCCGCCGCAGCAGCGGCCGGCAAGCCGATGCCCTGGCCGGTGCTCCTGGTCGGTGCCCTGATCTGCGCCGGTGCCGCACTCGCCCCGGACCTCGACCACAAGGCGGCGACCATTTCGAATGCCTTCGGCCCGATCTCGCGTGGCCTGTGCGAGATCGTCGACAAGCTCTCCTACGCCGTCTACAAGGCGACCAAGAAGCAGGGCGACCCGCGCCGCTCGGGCGGGCACCGGACGCTGACGCACACCTGGCTGTGGGCGGTCCTGACCGGTGGGGGCGCCTCCGCGGTGGCGATCACCGGGGGCCGCTGGGCGGTGCTGGCCATCCTCTTCGTGCACATCGTGCTCGCCATCGAAGGTCTGCTGTGGCGGGCGACCCGCGGTTCCAGTGCCGACATCCTCGTCTGGCTGCTGGCGGCGACCAGCGCCTGGATCCTGGCCGGAGTCCTGGACAAGCCGGGCAACGGCGCGGACTGGCTGTTCACGGACCCGGGGCAGGCGTATCTGTGGCTGGGGCTGCCGGTCGTGCTCGGCGCGCTGGTGCACGACATCGGGGACGCGCTGACGGTGTCCGGCTGCCCGGTGCTGTGGCCCATCCCGATCGGCCGCAAGCGCTGGTACCCGATCGGCCCGCCGAAGGCGATGCGGTTCCGGGCGGGCAGCTGGGTCGAGCTGAAGGTGCTCATGCCGGCGTTCATGCTGCTCGGCGGAGTGGGCTGCGCGGCGGCGCTGAACTTCATCTGACCCGTCGGGCGCAGGTTGCGGGGACCGCCGTCTCAGCCCTGGGCGTCCCCGCCGCCGTAGCGCCGTTCGAAGGCGGCGACGCGGCCCTCGGTGTCCACCGTGCGGGCCTTGCCGGTGTAGAAGGGATGGCTCTCCGAGGAGATCTCCACGTCCACCACCGGGTAGGTCTCGCCGTCGTCCCAGTCGATGGTCTGCTCGCTCGTCGCGGTGGACCGGGTCAGGAAGGCGTATCCGGCGGTCCGGTCACGGAAGACGACCGGGTGGTAGGCGGGCTGCTTGTCCTGCTGCATGGGTGTTCTCCTAGCTGGATTCGCGTGGTTCGCTCGGACCGGTCCGGCGGCCGGCCTCGCGGGGCCCTTGGGCTGGCCCGGCGGTCAGCCGGACAGGGCGTCCTCGTCGACGATGTGCATCGCGGCCTCCTCGGCCGAGGCCGCGGCGCCGTCGATGCCGACGTCCGTGGCGATCAGCCCGCTCTCCCCGTCCTCGTGCGCCCCCTCGTTGGGGGCCACCAGACGGCCGGAGCGGGCGGCGCCCACCTCGTTGTCCAGCGGCTCGCCGTCCGTGCCCGCGCAGTCGCCGATGCCGTCGCCGTCCGCCGCCGTGACGTCCGGCAGCTCCTCGGCGAGGCGCTGGTCCAGGCTCTCGCCCCGCTGCCGCTCCGCCGCCGTCACACCGGTGCGCTCCACCGCCCAGGGCCGGTCCGGAGGGGACCAGCCGCGGTCGAGGGGGTCGTCGACCCCGTCGGTGACCAGGGTGTCCTCGCCGTCCAGCAGGCCCGCGTCGTCCTGTACCTCGGATCCGTCGGGCTGGTAGACGTCGTCTCCCCATCCCTCGTCACTGTCCACGGGTACCTCCAGGTGCGTGGCGACCGGCCCCGGAACCACCCGCGGGGGCGGGCAGCCGCTTCCAGCGTTCCACCCCGCCTCGGGACCGCGCAACGGGACGAAGCCGATCCGGACCCGCCCCGTCGCCCGGTCACCGGTGTGTCACCCGTGCCACGACCGCCACAGCGCCGCGTACGCGCCGTCCGCCGCGACCAGCTCGTCGTGGCTGCCCAGCTCGGTGATCCGGCCGTTCTCCACGACGGCGATGACGTCCGCGTCATGGGCGGTGTGCAGCCGGTGGGCGATGGCGACGACCGTACGGCCGTCCAGGACCCGGGCCAGGGACCGTTCCAGATGGCGGGCCGCACGCGGGTCGAGGAGCGAGGTCGCCTCGTCCAGGACCAGGGTGTGCGGGTCGGCCAGGACCAGCCGGGCCAGCGCGATCTGCTGGGCCTGCGCCGGAGTGAGCGAGAACCCGCCCGAGCCGACCTCGGTGTCCAGGCCCTCCTCCAGCGCCCGGGCCCAGCCGTCCGCGTCGACCGCCCCCAGCGCCGCCCACAACTCGGCGTCCCCGGCGTCCGTGCTGGCCAGGAGCAGGTTGTCGCGCAGCGAGCCGACGAAGACGTGGTGCTCCTGGTTGACGAGCGCGACGTGCGAGCGGACCTCCTCGGCGGGCATCCTCGACAGTTCGGCGCCGCCCAGGGTGATCCGGCCGGTCCGGGGCGCGTAGATCCCGGCGAGCAGCCTGCCCAGGGTGGACTTGCCGGCGCCCGAGGGGCCCACCAGGGCCAGCCGGGTGCCCGGCGCGACCTCCAGGGACACCTTGCGCAGCACGTCGACGCCCTCCCGGTAGCCGAAGTGCACCCGGTCCGCGTGCACGTCCCGGCCGTCCGGGGACAGCGTGGGGTCACCGGCGTCCGGTTCGATGTCCCGGACCCCGACCAGCCGGGCCAGCGAAACCTGCGCGACCTGCAGCTCGTCGTACCAGCGCAGGATGATCCCCACCGGGTCGACGAGCATCTGGGCGAGCAGCGCGCTCGTGGTCAGCTGGCCCACGTCGATCCAGCCCTGGAGCACGAAGACCCCGCCGACCATCAGCACCGAGCACAGCACCGTCACATGGGTGGCGTTGATGACCGGGAACAGCACGCACCGCAGCCACAGGGTGTAGCGCTCCCAGGCGGTCCATTCGCGGACGCGCCGGTCGGACAGGTCGATCCGGCGGTCGCCCAGGCGGTGGGCCTCGACGGTCCGCCCGGCGTCCACGGTCTCCGCGAGCACGGCGGCGACGGCGGCGTACCCGGCGGCCTCCGAGCGGTAGGCGGAGGGTGCGCGCCGGAAGTACCAGCGGCAGCCCACGACCAGCACCGGCACCGCGAGGAGCACGGCGGGCGCGAGCGGCGGCGCCGTGATCACCAGGCCGCCGAGCAGCAGCGCCGCCCACACCACGCCGATGGCGAGTTGCGGCACGGCCTCGCGCATCGCGTTGGCGAGCCGGTCGATGTCGGTCGTGATGCGGGACAGCAGGTCGCCCGTGCCCGCCCGCTCCAGGACACCCGGCGGCAGTCCGACCGACCGCACGAGGAAGTCCTCGCGCAGATCGGCCAGCATTCGCTCGCCGAGCATCGCCCCGCGCAGCCGCACCTGCCGTACGAACACGGCCTGTACGACCAGTGCGACGGCGAACAGGCCGACGGTCAGCTCCAGATGGAGTTCGCGGGCGTTGTCCGAGACCCGCTCGACGAGGTCGCCCAGCAGGTACGGGCCGACCATGGAGGCCACCACGGACACCGTGTTGACGGTGACCAGCAGCAGGAAGGCACGGCGGTGCCTGCGGAACAGTTCGGCCACGTAGGCGCGTACGGTCGCGGGGGCGCCGACCGGCAGGGTACTCGCCGTCGTCGGGGCCGCCGGGTCGTACGCCGGTGGCGCCACGCCGATCATGCCGTCTCCTCGATCTCTTCCAGTTGGTCCAGTTCGCGGCCGAGGGCCGCCTCTTCGTCGGTCTCCCGGGTCACCACGGCCCGGTACCGCGGTTCCTTGTGCACCAGTTCGCGGTGCACACCGACCGCCGCGACCTCGCCCTCGTGGACCAGGACGACCCGGTCCGCGTGGTCCAGGAGCAGCGGCGAGGAGGTGAAGACGACGGTCGTGCGGCCGGCCCGCAGCTTCCTGATCCCGTCCGCGATCCGGGCCTCGGTGTGCGAGTCGACGGCCGAGGTCGGTTCGTCGAGCACGAGCACCTCGGGGTCCGTGATCAGCGACCGGGCCAGGGCCAGCCGCTGGCGCTGCCCGCCCGACAACGACCGCCCGCGCTCGGTGATCCGCGCGTCCAGCGGGTCCTCGACGTCCAGCGACCCCTGCACGAGCGCCTCCAGCACGTCCCCGCACTGCGCGGCGGCCAGCGCCTCGGCTGCGCTCACCGCACCCGAGGCGGGCACGTCGAGCAGCTCGCGCAGCGAACCGGAGAGCAGCACCGGGTCCTTGTCCTGGACGAGGACGGCCGTGCGGGTGCTGGCCAGCGGCAGCTCGTCGAGCGGTACGCCGCCCAGGAGCGCCGACGTGCCCTCCTCGGACGGGTGTCCGCCGAGGCGCTCCGCCAGCAGCCCCGCCGTGTCCGGGTCGCCGCACACCACGGCGGTCAGACAGCCGGTGGGGGCGAGCAGCCCGGTCGAGGGGTCGTACAGGTCCCCGGCCGGTACGACGGCCTCGCGGGAGCCGGCCGTGTCCGTGGCGCGCTCCAGGGACAGCACCCGCGCGGCCCGTTTCGCGGAGGGCCGGGAGAAGGAGTACGCCATGGCGATCTCCTCGAAGTGCCGCAGCGGGTACGTCAGGAGCATGACCGCGCTGTACACGGTGACCAGTTCGCCGACGGTGATCCGTCCCTGCCTGGCCAGGTGCACACCGTGCCAGACGACCGCGATCATCAGCAGACCCGGCAGCAGCACCTGGATCGCCGAGATCAGGGCCCACATACGGGCGCTGCGCACGGCCGCGTGCCGTACCTCCTGGGAGGCCCGGCGGTAGCGGTCGAGGAAGAGTTCCTCGCCGCCGATGCCGCGCAGCACCCGCAGCCCGGCGACGGTGTCCGAGGCAAGTTCGGTCGCCCGGCCCGCCTTCTCGCGCTGGAAGTCGGCCCGCCGGGTCGCCCTGGGCAGCAGCGGCAGCACGGCGAGGGCGAGGACCGGGACACCGACGGCGACGACGATGCCGAGCGCGGGCTGGTAGACGTACAGGCCCACGCAGACCAGGACGACGGTCAGCGCGGCTGCGGTGAACCGGGAGAGGGCCTCCACGAACCAGCCGATCTTCTCCACGTCGCCCGTGGAGACCGCGACGACCTCACCGGCTGCGACCCGCCGCGTCAGCGCCGAGCCCAGCTGGGCGGTCTTGCGGGCCAGCAGCTGCTGGACGCGGGCGGCGGCCGTGATCCAGTTGGTGACCGCCGCGCGGTGCAGCATGCTGTCGCCGAGGGCGATGGCGACGCCGCACAGCACCATCAGCCCGCCCGCGAGGGCCAGTTGCCGGCCCGAGCGGTCGACGACGGCCTGGACGGCGAAGCCGACGCCGAACGGCAGCGTGGAGACGGCCACGAAGTGGAGCAGTCCCCAGGCGAGGGCGGTGAGCTGGCCGCCGAGCTGGTTCCGGAAGAGCCACCACAGGAATCTGGGGCCCGAGCGCGCGTCCGCCACACCGGGGTCGGGGTACGGAAGGTCTTGGATCTTCATGACGTCCCAGTGGCTCGCATCTCGCATCGGGGGGTGAACGTGAACAGGGGGTGGTCCGGGGTGCGTGTGGGGGTGGAAGGGGGCCGGAAACGCCGACAACGGGCCGTGAAAGGTTCGCGTCACCGCGTGGCCGGAGGCAAACGGTTTTCCGGCAAGAGGCGTGGATTCGGCCCGATTGGCCTTTGTTCGCCTCATTGCAGCGAGGGGCCGACTGCCCGTAGAACACCGGCCATGAGAAGCCGGATCATCATGTCCATGCTCGCCGGAGCGATCCTCCTGGCGAGCACCCTCCTCGGGGCGGGCCCCGCGCAGGCCGCCCGGCCCGCCGACGTCCCCGCCGAGTTCGGCACCGACTGGCACGACCCGGTCACCGCTGCCCCGCCCGTCACCGGACCTGGCGGCCGGTCCTGCGAAGTCACCGTCGCCGAGGCCCAGTTCAAGGACTTCACGCCCTACGAGGGCACGTACACACCGCCGAGCGGCTGCGGCGCGGGCTGGAGCAAGGTCGTGCTGCGGCTGGACGGCAAGGTCAAGGGCCGGCAGTACGACCGCCTGGGGTACCTCCACATCGGCGGCGTCGAAGTCCTCCGTACCTCCACGCCGCAGCCCTCGCCCGACGGCATCGAATGGTCGGTCGAGAAGGACGTCACGCGCTACAGCGACACCCTGAGGGCGGCGCAGCCCGTCGAGATGCTCATCGGAAACGTTGTCAACGACACCTACACCGGCATCCTCGACGTCAAGGTCACGTTGACGTTCTACGCGGGGAAGGCCACCACCGCGGGGGCACCCGCAGCGAAGGACATCCCCGACCGCGTCCTCACCCTCCACGACGGCACCCTCACCACCCCGCGCAACAGCGAGCGCATCGTCGCCGAGGTGTACGCGACCGGTTCCGGCGGCGGCTGCGAGGAGTACTGGTACCTGACCGTGCCCGACGCCGCCCCCTACTCCTGCAAGGCCACGGACGGCCCGTACCGCGAGGTGCAGATCAAGGTCGACGGCCGACTGGCCGGAATCGCCGCCCCGTTCCCGACCGTGTGGACCGGCGGCTGGTCCAACCCCTTCCTCTGGTACGTGATCCCGGGACCGCGTGCCTTCGACATCAAGCCGATCGAATACGATCTGACCCCTTTCGCCGGACTCCTCAACGACGGCCGCCCGCATGACGTGGAGGTCTCCGTCGTCGGCGTCCCGGAGGGCCAGTCGGGCTGGAGCACCCCCGTCAACGTCCTCGTCTGGCAGGACGCGAAGCGCGCACATGTCACCGGCGGGCTCACCGCCCACCGTGAGGGCGGCCTCACCAACACCTCCACGTACACCCCCGGTTCGGCCGACGAGCAGCATCGCCTCGACACCGACGGCGCGCACCGGCTGACCGTCTCCGGATACGTCGACACCTCGCACGGCCGGGTCACCACCACGGTCGCCCGCAGCCTCGCGAACACCTCCGTGCACCGCTGGACCGACGGTGAGAACACCGACGGACTCACCGCCACCTGGACGGACACCGAGACCGTCACCGTCGACGGGCGCGGACCGGCCGGGGTGACGCGCACGGGACGGACGTACACCATGGACGGCACCACCACCCTCGGCGCGGGCGACCGGCTGCGGACCGTGCTGACCTTGGGTGACCGGGAGACCGTCACCGCGACGTCCGGCGGTCGGCGCATCGCGTGGTCGTGGCTCGACGACGCGTACGCGGGCGACGCGACGTATACGGCGAACGTGCCCCGCGACCAGCGGCACGCCGTCGGGACGACGAGCGAGCGCTACCGGCTGTACGGCTCGGCCGGATGCCACGATCGTTCGCTGGTGACCGTGCAGGGGGTGCTCACCGAGGACCGCGACCGCTGCTGAGAGCGCTGTGCGCGCACTGTGGGCGCGGCCGATGATTTACGCGGCCGAAATACGCAGGTTGCAGACGGGATCCACGACTCCCCGATAGTGATCGGCGCGGAAGGACTTTTCCGCATCCCAGAAACCCTTGGAGGAGTGCTCGTGCCGCAGTCCGTACCGTCCCTGCCGCGACGCGTCGCACGCATAGTGCGTACCTCACTGTTCGCGCAGGTTGCCTGCGCGCTCGTGCTGGGAATCGTCGTCGGAAAGCTGTGGCCCGATTTCGCGTCGGATCTCCAGCCGCTCGGCGACGGTTTCACCAGGCTCATCAAGACGATCATCTCGCCGCTCGTGTTCTGCGTGGTCGTCGTCGGCATCGCCAAGGCCGGTGACCTGAAGGCGTTCGGCCGCATCGGGCTCAAGGCCCTGATCTGGTTCGAGGTGGCGAGCACGCTCGCCCTGATCATCGGGCTGCTCGCCGCCAACCTCGTCCAGCCCGGCTCGGGCATGAACGTCGACCCGGCCACGCTCGACACCTCGGCGGTCGACGCGAAGACCGGCGGCGGCTCGCTGCCGACGACGACCGAGTTCATCGTCAACGCGATCCCCACCAGTTTCATCGGCGCCTTCGCCGAGAACGAGCTGCTCCAGGTGCTGATCCTGGCCTGCCTGGTGGGCGCCGCGCTGCTGCACCTCGGCCACACCAAGGTGCCGAAGGTGCTGCCCGCCATCGAGCAGGCCCAGGAGATCATCTTCGCGGTCGTCGGCTTCATCATGCGGCTCGCCCCGATCGCGGTGTTCGGCGCGATGGCCGTCCTGATCGGCCAGTACGGACTCGGCGTGATCGAGACGTACGCCAAGCTGATCGTCCTTTGTTATGCCGCCGCCGCGCTCTTCATCGGGCTGCTCGCCGTCGCGCTGAAGATGGTCACCGGGCTCAGCCTCTGGAAGTTCCTGCGCTACATCCGTGAGGAGATGCTCCTGGCGCTCGGCACCGCCTCCACCGAGTCCGTCATGCCGCGCGTGATGCTCAAGCTGCGCAAGGCCGGCGCCCGCGACGACGCCGTGGGCCTGGTGCTGCCCACGGGGTACTCCTTCAACCTGGACGGCGCCTCGCTCTACCTGTCCATCGGCACCCTGTTCATCGCGCAGGCCGTCGGCGTCGACCTCACCCTCGGCCAGCAGATCACCGTGATCCTGGTGCTCATGCTGACCAGCAAGGGCATGGCCGGCATCCCCGGTTCGGCCTTCCTCGCCCTGTCCGCGACGGCCTCCTCGCTCGGGGCGATCCCGGCCGGCGCCGTCGCCCTGCTGCTCGGCGTCGACCGCATCATGGACTCGATGCGCGTCGTCACCAACCTGCTCGGCAACTGTGTCGCCGTCTTCGCGGTCTCCCGCTGGGAGGGCGCGCTGGACCTGGACCGCGCCAAGAAGGTGCTCGACCGGGAGATCGTGATCTCCGAAGAGGACGACGAGACCGAGGTGCAGGAGCCTGCGAAGGCGGCAGTGCCGGCTCAGGTGTCCGACGCCAAGGAACCCGCGAGCTGATCTGTGGCGGTACGTGAACGGGCTGTGGCCCCCTCCCGAACCATGGGAGGGGGCCACAGCCCGTTCACGTACGAACGGCGCAGGGCTCAGCAGCGTCGCTCGGGCGGCGAGCCGGTGTCGCCCATCAGCGTGTTGAGCAGTTCGCCCAGCACGCTGCGCTCCACGTCCGTCAGCGGTGCGAGAATCTCCTCCGCCGCCGCCCTGCGCGCTCCGCGCAGCTCGCTCAGTGCCGTGCGCCCCTCGTCCGTGATTTCGATCCGGATGACCCGGCGGTTGTCGGGATCGGGCACCCGGCGCACCTTCCCGCTCGCCTCCAGGGCGTCCACCAGCGTCGTCACCGCCCGGGGCACGACCTCCAGACGCTCCGCCAGATCGGCCATCCGGGGCGGGGAACCGTGGTGCTGGAGGTGGTGCGAGAGGGTGCGCAGCAGCCGGGACTGGGCGGGGGTGATGCCGACGCCGCGCTGTTCCAGCTGGTGTTTGTGACTGCGGTGCAGACGGCGGGTCAGGCTCAGCAGCTGGTCGGCGAGCGGACCGTCGGCGTCGGGGGAACTCATGCGGGAACAATATCAGGATGCGGTTCATTGTGAGTATAGGTAACAATGAGCTATGCTCCACGAGTCGTCATCATCCTGCCTCCCGAAGGAGCCCATGAAACCCGACCGTCAATCCGACTGGACCCCGTCGGCCGACGCCGCCGATTCGGCCGGCCAACCGCGCCAGGTCCGCCGCATCCTGAAGCTCTTCCGCCCCTACCGAGGCCGGCTCGCCGTCGTCGGTCTGCTCGTCGGCGCCGCGTCCCTCGTCTCCGTCGCCACCCCCTTCCTTCTGAAGGAGATCCTCGACGTAGCGATTCCCGAGGGCCGCACCGGTCTGCTCAGCCTGCTCGCCCTGGGCATGATCGTCAGCGCTGTCCTCGGCGGTGTCCTCGGCGTGCTGCAGACCCTGATCTCCACGACCGTCGGCCAGCGCGTCATGCACGACCTGCGCACGGCTGTCTACGGCCGCCTGCAGAACATGTCACTCGCCTTCTTCACCCGCACCCGCACGGGCGAGGTCCAGTCCCGCATCGCCAACGACATCGGCGGTATGCAGGCCACCGTCACCTCCACCGCGACCTCCCTGGTCTCCAACTTCACCAGCGTCGTCGCCACGATCGTCGCGATGGTCGCCCTCGACTGGCGCCTGACCGCCGTCTCGCTGCTCCTGCTGCCGGTGTTCGTCTGGATCAGCCGCCGCGTGGGCAACGAACGCAAGCGGATCACCACCCAGCGCCAGAAACAGATGGCCGCGATGGCCGCCACCGTCACCGAGTCGCTGTCGGTCAGCGGCATCCTCCTCGGCCGCACGATGGGGCGCTCCGACTCGCTCACCCGCTCCTTCGCCGACGAGTCCGAGGGCCTGGTCGACCTCGAAGTGCGGGCCAACATGGCCGGCCGCTGGCGGATGGCCGTCATCGGCATCGTCATGTCCGCCATGCCCGCCGTCATCTACTGGGCCGCGGGCCTCGCCCTCCAGTTCGGCGGCCCGTCCGTCTCGATCGGCACCCTCGTCGCCTTCGTCTCGCTCCAGCAGGGCCTGTTCCGCCCGGCCGTGAGCCTGCTCGGCACCGGCGTCCAGATCCAGGCCTCGCTCGCGCTCTTCCAGCGCATCTTCGAGTACCTCGACCTGCCCATAGACATCACCGAGCCGGAGAACCCGGTCCACCTCGACACGATCAAGGGTGAAGTCCGCCTGGAGGACGTCGAGTTCCGCTACGACGACAAGAGCCGCCCCATCCTCGACGGCATCGACATCACCGTCCCGGCGGGTGGCAGCCTGGCCGTCGTCGGCCCGACCGGCGCGGGCAAGTCCACGCTGGGCCACCTCGTGCCCCGGCTGTACGACGTGACGGGCGGCCGGGTCACCATCGACGGCGTCGACGTCCGTGACCTCGACTTCGACACGCTCGCCCGCGCGGTCGGCGTCGTCTCCCAGGAGACGTACCTCTTCCACGCCACCGTCGCCGACAACCTGCGCTTCGCCAAGCCCGACGCCACCGACGAGGAACTGCACGCGGCGGCCCGCGCAGCCCAGATCCACGACCACATCGCAGGCCTGCCCGACGGTTACGACACGGTCGTCGGCGAACGCGGCCACCGCTTCTCCGGCGGCGAGAAACAGCGCCTCGCCATCGCCCGTACGATCCTGCGCGACCCGCCCGTCCTCATCCTGGACGAGGCGACCAGCGCCCTGGACACCCGCACCGAACACGCCGTCCAGGAGGCCATCGACGCCCTGTCGGCCAACCGCACGACGCTCACCATCGCGCACCGCCTCTCCACCGTCCGGGGCGCCGACCAGATCGTGGTCCTGGACGCGGGGCACGCGGTCGAACGGGGTACGCACGAGGAACTGCTGCGCCGGGACGGGCGGTACGCGGCCCTCGTGCGCAGGGACGCCCAGCTGGAGCCGGCCGGGTGACATGCGACGTCATACAAGCAGAAGATATGCCGGAATTATGATGCTTTGCGGGTTACCGTGCCCGCATGCAGATGAACACTCCGTCACGGAGCACGATTCGACTGACGCGCCGTGGCCGGGCCGTCCTCATCGCGACCGGGGCCGTCGTCGCGGCCACCGCCGTGGCGGTGCCGCTGCTGAGCGTCGACAGCGAAGGGGACACCCGGCCGACCTCCCTCCTCATCCCGGAGGGCTGGCGCTCGATCCAGGTGTACGAGGCGGTCGACAAGGCGCTCGCGCTGCCGGCCGGGAGCACGAAGAAGTCGATCGCCAAGGCCCGGCTGAAACTCCCGACCGACGCCGAGGGCAACCCCGAGGGCTATCTCTTCCCGGCGACCTATCCGCTGAAGGAGAAGGCCACCCCGGAGACCCTGCTGTCGTTCATGGTCGACACCGCGAACCGGAAGTTCGGCGGTGCGCCGGTCACCGCCGGGGCACAGCGCAACGCCATGAACGTCTACCAGGCCGTCACCATCGCGAGCATCGTCCAGGCCGAGGCCGCCACCAAGCAGGACATGGGGAAGGTGGCGCGGGTTGTCTTCAACCGGCTGGAGCGCGGGATGCCGCTCCAGATGGACTCGACCATCAACTACGCGCTCAACAGGTCCACGCTCCGGACGACGACCGCCGACACCCGGTTGAACAGTCCCTACAACTCCTACCAGCGCATGGGTCTGCCGCCCACGCCGATCGCCAACCCCGGCGAGGAGGCGATGCGCGCCGCCATCAACCCGACCCAGGGCGACTGGCTGTACTTCGTCACCGTCAAGCCCGGCGACACCCGCTTCACGGCGGACTACGCCGAACACCAGCGCAATGTCGCCGAGTTCAACCAGAACCAGAAGAACCAGCGGAACCAGAAGGGTCAGGAGAAGCAGGGGAGCGGGCAGCCCGCCAAGTGACCCGGCAGCCCCACGAGGCCTTTCGGGACGTCAGACGGCGGCCGGCTCCTGGTCGAGCAGCCGCCTGATGTCCCGTACGGCCGACCGTCCGGCCCGGTTGGCGCCGATCGTGCTCGCCGAGGGGCCGTAGCCGACCAGATGGACGCGTGGATCGGCGACCGCCCGAGTGCCCTCGACGCGGATGCCGCCGCCGGGCTCGCGCAGTCGCAGCGGGGCCAGGTGGTCGATCGCGGCCCGGAAGCCGGTCGCCCAGAGGATCACATCGGCGTCGACGCGCTGCCCGTCCGCCCACTCGACCCCGTCCGGGGTGATCCGGTCGAACATGGGCCGTCGGTCGAGGACGCCGTCGGCGAGCGCCTGCCGGATCGCGTCGTTGAGGGGGAGTCCGGTGACGGACACGACGCTCTTCGGTGGCAGCCCCTGCCGTACCCGCTCCTCGACGAGGGCGACGGCCTCCCGGCCGAACTCCTCGGTGAACGGGCCCTCGCGGAAGACCGGCGGACGCCGGGTCACCCACGTCGTCTCGGCCGCGTACGGAGCGATCTCCATCAGATGCTGGGTGCCGGAGGCGCCGCCGCCCACCACGATCACCCGCAGCCCGGCGAACTCCTCGGGCCCGGGGTACTGCGCGGTGTGCAACTGCCGCCCGCGGAAAGTCTCCTGGCCCGGGTAGCGAGGCCAGAACGGCCGGTCCCAGGTGCCGGTCGCATTGATCAGCGCCCGCGTGGACCAGTCGCCGTCCGACGTCTCGACGAGCAGCCGCCCGTCTTCTCCGTCGCCCTCGCGCACCGCACGTACGTCCACCGGCCGGTGCACCTTCAGGTCGAAGGCGCGTTCGTACGCGGCGAAGTACTCACCGATGACCTGGGCCGACGGCCGCGCAGGATCGGCGTCGGTCAGTTCCATGCCGGGCAGGGCGTGCATCCCGTGCACCTTGCCGTACGTGAGCGACGGCCAGCGGAACTGCCAGGCGCCGCCGGGGTGCGGGGCGTGGTCGAGCACGACGAAGTCACGCTCCGGCACGAAGCCGGTGCGCTGCAGGTGATAGGCGCTGGACAGGCCTGCCTGCCCGGCGCCTATGACGACGACATCGACTTCTCGTAGGCCCTCGCGCACCCCGGTTTCGTTCACGCTTCTACTAACCGGGGGAGGGGCGAGGATCTTCCCGACCATGCCGCCGGGTCGGAACGGTCAGCGTCCGCTCGCCACCAGGATCGGCGAACCCCCGGCCCCCGCCCCCGGCGCACGCTCCAGCAGTCCACGCGCCGCCAGCTCGGGGATCACGCCCTCGCCGAACCAGTACGCCTCCTCCAGATGCGGATACCCGGAGAGCACGAAGTGCTCGACGCCCAGCGCGTGGTACTCCTCGATCCGCTCGGCGACCTCGGAGTGGCTGCCGACGAGCGCGGTGCCCGCTCCGCCACGGACGAGACCGACGCCCGCCCACAGGTTCGGACAGATCTCCAGCTTGTCGCGCGAACCGCCGTGCAGGGCAACCATCCGCTGCTGCCCGACCGACTCACTGCGCCCGAGCGCCGCCTGCGCCGCCGCGATCGTCTCCGTGTCGAGATCGTCGAGCAGCCGGTACGCGGTCGACCAGGCCTCGGCCGACGAGTCCCGCGAGATCGTGTGCAGCCGGATGCCGAACCGGACGGTCCGCCCCTCGCGCTCGGCCAGCGACCGGATCCAGTCGATCCTCTCCTTCACCTGCGCCGGCGGCTCGCCCCAGGTCAGATACACATCGGCGTGCCGCGCCGCGACCGGCCCGGCGGCGGCCGAGGACCCGCCGAAGAAGAGCGGCGGCACCGGGTCCGGCGGCAGCGCGGTCAGCCCGTCCTCGATCTGGTAGTGCTCACCGTCGAAGTCGTACGGCCGACCCGTCCACGCCTGTCGTACGACGGACAGGAACTCGTCGGTGCGCGCGTACCGCCGGTCGTGGTCGAGGTGGTCACCGAAGCGCCGCTGCTCGGAGGAGTCGCCGCCGGTGACGACGTTGAGCAGCAGCCGCCCGCGCGTGACGCGCTGGTAGGTCGCCGCCATCTGCGCGGCGAGCGCCGGTGAGATCACCCCGGGCCGGAACGCCACCAGGAACTTGAGCCGTTCGGTGTGCTGGGCGAGGGCCATGGTCGTCAGCCAGGCGTCCTCGCACCAGGTGCCGGTCGGCGTCAGCACCCCCTCGAAGCCCAACTGCTCGGCTGCCTTGGCTATTTGGGCGAGGTACTCGATGTCCGGCGGGCGTACGCCCTTGACCGTGCGGTTCGCGCCGCCGGTGTTGGGCGCGTACGCGTGCCGGTCCACGAGGGTGCGGCCGTCGCCGCCCGTGGGCAGGAACCAGTGGAGATGGACGGTCATCGCGCGTTCACGACTCCTTGCCGGGGCGGGGTGTGGTGGTCGACGGAGGCAGGTCGTCGTTGAAACGCCGGTCCACGTACTTCGCGAAGTCCACCTTGTTCGGGATGAGTCGGAGGCTGGTGAAGGTGTCCGCGATCTCCTGCTCGGAGGCGACGAGCGCGTCGTCGATCGCCACCGGGATCCGGGTCGCGTTGGTCCGGTTCACCGACGCGAGCGCCACGTCGTACGGCAGCCCGGTGTCCTTCGCCCACACCTTGGCCCACTCCTCCGGGTGCGCGTAGACCCAGTCCTGCGCGCGCCGCAGCCGCTCCACGAAGTCCTTGATGGCCGCCGTCTTCTTGGCGTCCTTGAGCGCCGAGGGCGAAGCCACCTGGAAGTTGAGCCCGTTGACGACACCCTCGCCGTCGGCCAGGACGCGCCCCTGACCGGCCTTGAGTACCTGCGAGGTGTACGGGTCCCACACCGCCCACGCGTCGACGCTGCCGCTGGTGTAAGCGGCCAGCGCGTCGGCTGGCTGGAGGTACTTGACCTTGATGTCGTTCAGAGTGAGCCCGGCCTCCTTGAGTGAGGCGATCAGCTGGTAGTGCGCGGACGAACCCTGCGCCACGGCAACGGACTTGCCCTTGAGGTCGGTCGCCTTCCTCAGCTTCGAATCCTTGGGCACGAGGATCGCCTCGCCCTGGGAACCGCCGCGTAGCGCCCCCACCACCGTGATCTTGGAACCGGCGCCGGCCGCGAAGACCGGCGGGGTGTTGCCGACGCTGCCGATGTCGACGGCCTTGGCGTTGACGGCTTCGAGGAGCGGCGGGCCGGAGGTGAAGGTGGACCATTTGACCTTGTAGTCAAGGTTCTTGAGTTCCCCGGCGGCCCGCAGCACGGCCTCGGCGCCGCCCTTCTGGTCGCCGACGTTGAGCGTGAGGGACCCCTTGCCGTCGGTCCCGCTGCCGGAGCCGATGGAGGAGTCGGCGGCCGAGTTCCCGCCGCAGGCGGTGGCCAGGAGTGTGAGGGGGAGGAGCAGAGCGGCGGGGACGAGGCGTCGTCGCATGGCGGTTCGTTCCGATCGGGTCGGTGCAACTGTGGGGGAGGGGGAGGGGGTTGTGTGGGGGTCAGGCGGCTTCGGCAGCGGTGTCGACGCCCAGCCGGGCCAGGAGTTCGGCGCGCAGTTCGGCGAAGCGCGGGTCGGTGATGTCGCGCGGGCGGTCCAGATCGACCGTCGTCTCGTACGCGATGACGCCCTCGTCCATCACGAGGACCCGGTCGGCGAGCAGCACGGCCTCCTCGACGTCGTGCGTCACCAACAGCACGGCGCAGCCCCGGCGTTGCCAGAGTTCGCCGACAAGGCGTTGGGCCTTGATGCGAGTGAGCGCGTCCAGCGCGCCGAACGGCTCGTCCAGCAGCAGGAGATCGGGCTCGCGGACCAACGCCCGGGCCAGCGAGGCGCGTTGGGCCTCGCCGCCGGAGAGGGTCTTGGGCCAGGCGTCGGAGCGGTGACTGAGTCCGACCTCGGTGAGTGCCTGCTCGGCGACCTCGCGCCCCGGCTTGCCGGGCAGTCCCAGCAGGACGTTGCGCCACACCTTCTTCCACGGCATGAGCCGGGGTGCCTGGAAGGCGACGGCCTTGCGGCGCGGTACGAGGACGGTGCCCGCGATGTCCCGGTCGAGCCCGGCGAGGATGCGCAGCAGCGTGGACTTGCCGCAGCCGCTGCGGCCGAGCAGGGCCACGAACTCGCCGGGCCGGACGTCCAGTTGGAGGTTGTCGATGACGGCACGGCCATCGAAGGACCGGGTCAGCCCCTCGACCCGTACGGCCGGTGAGGTCACCGTCCGGTGAACGTCGGTCGCCATTGCAGCAGCAGCCTTTCGAGGGTACGGACGACGAAGTCGGCCAGCAGACCGAGGAACGCGTAGACGATGAGGCAGACCACGATCACGTCGGTCCGCAGGAAGTCCCGCGCCTGCACCATGAGGAAGCCGATACCGGAGTCCGCGTTGATCTGCTCGGCGAAGACCAGCGCCAGCCAGGCGATGCCGAGCGAGTAGCGCAGCCCGGTCATCGCCCCGGGCAGCGCGCCCGGCAGCACGACATGCCGGACGAGTCCCCAGCGGGACAGCCCGAGCGACTCCCCGGCCTCGATCAACTGGGCGTCCACGCCCCGGATTCCGGCGTAGACGTTGAGGTAGAGCGGGAAGGTCACGCCGAGGGTGATGATGGCGACCTTCGGGGCCTCGCCGATGCCGAACCAGATGATGAAGAGCGGGATCAGCCCGACGAACGGCACCGTCCGCAGCATCTGCACGGGCGCGTCCACGAGATCCTCGCCGACCCTGAACAGGCCCGAGACCAGGGCGAGTCCGGTGCCGATGACGGTGCCGAAGAGCAGCCCGAGCGCGACCCGCTGCAGCGAGGTGGCCATCGCGTCGCCCAGCGAACCGTCGGCGATCAGATCGGTGCCGACGTCGGCGATCCGCCCGGGCGAGGCGAGGATGTCGGCGGTCAGTACGCCCGTAGCGCTGAGGAGTTGCCAGAGCGCGAGGAGCAGCAGGGGGCCCGAGGTGCGGCGCACCCAGCGGGGGACACGGGTGCGGCGGGTGGAGCTGGGGACGATGGGTTCGAGGTCGGGGGCGGCGCGTTCGGCGTCACCGGTGGCGGAGTCGGACGTAACAGGACCGGATTTAGCCGATATGTCGGGCTCGGAGGAGCCAGGTGGGGCATGGCTGATGCTCATGAGTGCTCCGCGAGGGGGAGAGCGACCGGGTGGGGGTGTGCCTCTGCGTCGCCGCGTCCGGGCGGATCCGCTCAGGACGGACCACGGACGTGCGGGTCGGACGGCGCCCAGGAGGGTGCGGGGGGAGGGGAAAAGGGCGTCAGCAGCCGCGGCGACACGCGGCGGAGGCCACCCGCAGCAGGTCGATGTGACCGCGCGTGGTGAGCATGGCTGAACGCAACATGCGGCCGAACGTAGCCAGGTGACGTGACCACGGTCAATGGCGTCTCGCGGAGTGGACCAGTCGTATCAAGGGGCGGGAGCTGGGGTGGGGGTCGGGTCGGGCGTGGCTCCCGTCGGCGGGGCGAGAATGGGCGTATGTCCGATGCCTTCACCACGCGCGTCCTGTACATCGCCTCCGGCACCGAGGAGACGGTCGTCGACCTCACCCGCGACTGCGGGACCTTCCTGAGGGAGGTGGCGGGAGACCGGGACGGCCTCCTCAACATCTTCGTCCCGCACGCCACGGCCGGAATCGCCGTCATCGAAACGGGCGCCGGCAGCGACGACGACCTCCTCGCTGCCCTCCACACCCTGCTCCCGGCCGACGACCGCTGGCGCCACCGCCACGGCACGCCCGGCCACGGTCGCGACCATGTACTCCCTGCCCTCGTACCGCCGCATGCGACGCTGCCGGTGGTGGGCGGGCGGCTGGAGTTGGGGACTTGGCAGTCGGTCTGCCTGGTGGATACGAACGTCGACAATCCGGACCGGAAGGTGCGGTTGTCGTTTCTTGGGTGAGGGCCGGCTGCGTGCGCGGCGGGCCAGGCGATACCCGCGTCAACGCGGGTATCGCCAGGGGTGGCCTGTGGGGTCGTCCCGGTGTGGCTTCCCGGATAGGGAGTTCGGCGTGAGTCGGGGATGTGACCCGCGGAGAGAAGCGGTCGGCGGCGTGTGCCCGTCCGTTCGGAAATCTAGATGATGATGCACCGATTCACGGTGGCGGCTGCGGTCGAAGCGGCTGCGGCGTTCGTGGCCGCGAGAGCGAGAACACCCAGGATGAGGACGGACATCACTCCGGCTGCCCGAAGGCGCGGTTTACGCACGTGCGAGTTCCCTTTCGTCGTTCCAAGATCGACTTACGAGGAGGGAACCTATCATTCCTTGACGGTTAGTTCGAATTCGTTGAACGATATTCATGAGTTCGAGTATCGAACTGAAGGTCGATGCCTACTGTATTGCCTCTGACTCCCCGTCGATGTCCGCGAGGCGGGTGCGGATCGCGTTTGCCTCTCCCTGTTGGTGAATTTGCGCAATTTCGAACGCCTGTTTAAGTGAAGCCCGTGCGGCGGCCGGAGCGCCCGACGCCAATTGCGCCTCGGCCAGGGCTCGCCGCGCCTGCACCGTCTCGTCGGCGTCGTGCATGCGCTCGGCCAGGGAGGCCGCCGCGTCCAGGTGATGGATCGCGAAGGCGTGCCGACCTGCGGTGAAGTGGGTCTGGCCCAGGCGCCGTTGGGCCTGCGCCTCCTGGTGGGTCGCGCCGATGCGGCGGGCGATGTCGAGCGCGTCCGTGAGATGCCGTTCCGCCTCTGGCATGTCACCCGCTCTGCGATGCGCTTCGCCCAGTCCGATGAGCGTGTCGGCCTGGCTCTTCTGGTCCCCGAGGGCCCGGAATTCGACTAAGGTCTCCTGATAGACCGCCGCAGCCGTGTCCGTCTCGCCCAACTCGATGAGGGCATCGGCCAGACTCCCGCGTACGGTCGCTCGGTCGTATCGGTTTCCCGACCGCTCCAGGTAGAGAAGCGACCTCTCGAAAGAGCGGCGGGCGGACTCCAGGTTCCCGACGCGCATGGCCAAGTCGCCAAGGTTGTTGAGGGTTTTCCCGAGTGCTGTGTGGTCGCCGGCCTCCGTGAATCCCGTAAGCGCTTTCTCGAAGTGTTCCCGGGCTCGGTCGTGCTCTCCCAGGAACAGCAGTGTCACCGCGATGTTGTTGTAGCCGCGGGCTCTGTCCCATGGATCGCCGGACAAGGCTGTCAGGCCGAACGACTTCTGGAAGAGGACGAGCGCACTGCGGTGTTCGCCCAGGTGCCAGTGGAGGGTGCCGAGCGTTCGCAGTGCCTCGGCCTCCGCCTCCACGTCCGTGGTCGCGCGGGCGAGGTCCAGGGCGCGCTCCCCGGCTTCGGCGGCCTCCGGGTAGCGACCGGTGTGCGCGTGCGCGGCGCTCAGATGCGACAGGGCGCGGCACAGGGCGGCGGGGTCGTCGGCGTGGGACCAGTACTCCACGGCGGGGTGGAGGACGGTGTGCGCGTCCTGCCAGTGGCACTCGGCGTTGAGGAATCCGGCCATGGCGTAGGCGAGCCGTGCGGCGGTGCCCGGTCGGTCGTGGCCGCGGGCGTACGCCTCCACGGCCAGCAGGTTGGTTCGTTCGGCGGCGAACCAGGATCGCGCGGCATCGGCGTCGGGCCGGTGCGCAATCCCGTACCGCGAAAGGTCGGACGGCGGGGTGGACCGCGTACGACGGGGGTAGGCGAGCCGGTCGGCGCGGTCGGCCGCCGCCGCGTAGAAGTCGATCAGGCGGCTCAGGACGTCGGACCGCTCCTGCGTGGTGTCGTCGATGACGGTCCTGGAGCGGCCGTACTCGCGCAGCAGGTCGTGGTACCGATAGCGGTCCGGGGCCGGCTCGCGGATGAGATGCGAGGCCAGCAGTGATTCCAGGGTGCGTTCCACGACAGCCGTCGGCAGGTCCAGCGCGGCGGCTGCCACCTCTGTCGTGAAGTCCTGGCCGGGGTGCAGGCTGAGGCGGCGGAACGCCGTGCGGTCCTCGGCACAGAGCGTCTGGTACATGAGGTCGAAGACGTGCTTCACCTCGTGGTCCGCGTCCCGGATCTCGTCCAGTCGGCCCTCGGGACGGGCGAGGCGGTCGGCCAGCGTGGTGAGTGTCCAGGACGGGTGGGCGCGGAAACGGCTCGCGACCAGCTCTATCGCGAGCGGCAGGCACCCGCATCGCCGCACGATTCGCGTGATCTCCTCGACGTCGTGCGTGCGTTCCGAACCTGCGAACACCTGGAACAGTGCCACGGCGTCGTCGTCGGGCAACACGTCGAGCGGGATGTGCCGGGCGTGCGGCAGGCCGGTGAGATGGCGTCGGCTGGTGATGATGGTCAGGGAGCGGGAACCGCCCGGCAGCAGGGGCCGGATCTGGCGGGCACTCACGGCGTCGTCCAGGACGATGACGGCCCGGCGGTCGGCCAGCATGGTCCGCCACAGTGCGGTGCGGTTCTCCAGTTCGAGGGGAATGGTCTCGGCGGGAGCGCCGAGCAGCCGGAGCAGGGTGGCCAGGGCGGTGTCGGGGTCCAGAGGCTCCTCGACCGGCGAGTGGCCGCGAAGGTCCAGGTAGAGCTGCGCGTCCGGGTACCTCTCGGCGAGCCGGTGCGCCCCGTGCACGGCTACGGCGGTCTTGCCCACCCCGGCCATGCCGCTGAGCGTGCTCACGGACTCCAGGCTGATCACCGTGGCGTCCCGCGTCGCCGTCTCGACCACCGCGCCCAAGGCCCGCAGCTCCGTCCGGCGGCCCACGAGCGGGGGCTGGTGCGGAAGGTTCCGGGGCGGGCGGGGGACCGCGGGCGACGTTCGGTCGGCTGCCGGGCGGGAAGCCGAAGCCGTACGGACCGGTGGTCCGCTGCTCCGGACGATGTCGGCGGCCGGCAGCCGGTCGAGGATCCCGCTGTGGATACGGTTCAGTTCGACGCCGGGCCGGGATCCGAACTGCGTCATCAGGAACTGGCGGATCTCCTGGTGGACGCGGAGGGCCTCGGTGTAGCGGTCGGTGCCGTAGTACGCCAGCATCAGCTGGCCGCCGAGTGTCTCGTCGCCGGGGTGCCGCTCGACGAGGGCCGACAACTCGGCGGTGAGTTCCGCGAAACGGCCCAGCCGCAGGGCGGCGGCGAACCGGGAGACGGTGGCTCTGAGCCGTCGCTCCGTCAGCGTCCGGCGCACGGTCTCGGCCCACAGGCCGGGCAGCCCCGCCAACGCCTCGCCCTGCCACAGCTGTTCGGCCCGGTCGAGGAGGGCGGCCGTCCGCTCGTCGTCCCCGGTGGGCGCGATGCCGCCCGATTCCGTCACGAGGTGCTGGAAGCGGTGCCAGTCGACGGATCCGGGATCGGTCTCCAGCGTGTAGGTGTGGGCGTGGTTGGTGATGCGGTGCGCCTGCCGGGACGAGGGGTCGGCGAGGCGCAGTTGCCGGCGGGTCCTCGACACATAGGTGTGCACGTTCTCGCGGGCGTGCGGCGGCGGATCGCCGTCCCACAGCCGGTCGACGATGGTGTCGAGCGCGACCGGACGGCCCGCCTCAAGAGCCAGCGAGGCCAGGAGAACTCTCTCCCGGTCCGAACCGAGTTCCGCGCGCCGGCCGTCAAGCCGGAGGCCCACCGGGCCCAGTAGCTGGATTTCCATCCGTGCCTTCCGCGGGTCTGGGCCATTCGACGAACACGGCGGCGAGATAAAAGACTTGGTAATGGGGGAATGAGCATGACAGGAAGGGGAGGGTGGTGCCAGATGTGAATGCGTGCTGGCTGAATCGTTTCTCTCCAGGCTGTGCATCCATGGTTTCCCGCATTTTCCGGCCGGGGACAGGGGTAGGACCGCCCTGATCGCCACAGGGGGACAACGGTCGGGGAGGGCGGGCGCATGTCTGCGGCGCGAGAGGAGTGCCTGGGCAACGGCGGCAACACCATAGGCGGCGCGGCCCACTTGTACGGTCCGACCGTCCAGGCGCGTGATGTCCATGGCGGCGTTCATTTCCAGGTCGCGTCATCGCCTCGGCTTCCCAAGCCCCGCCAACTGCTGCCGGTGCCGGCGCACTTCACCGACCGGGTGGAGGAACAGGCCGCGCTCGACGGGCTGTTCAGGGCACGTGCGGACGGCGGTGCCCCAGCTCCGCTGATCGTGATCAACGGGCCCGCGGGCATCGGCAAGACGACGTTCGCCTCGCGCTGGCTGCGTGCGCACTCGGCGGCCTTTCCCGACGGGCAGCTCTACGCCGATCTGCGCGGACACCTCGCGACCGGCCCGGCGGGCCCGGGCGAGATCCTCGGTCAGTTCCTGAGGGCGTTCGGCACTCCCGTGGTGCCGGGGGAGTTGGCGGAGCAGGCCTCGCTGTGGCGGTCCGTGACGGCGGAGCTGCGGATCGCCGTGATGCTGGACAACGCGTTCACCGCGGCACAGATCCGGCCGTTGTTACCGGGCGGGCCCGGCGGACTGGTCGTCGTGACGAGTCGGCACCGGCTGACCGGGCTCGGCATGGACGGGGCCGAGTTCCACCGTCTCCGCGCGCTCGGCGCCGCCGCCGGGGCGGAGTTGTTCATCCGCGGCGCCGGTGCGGACCGCGTGGCCGGTGAACTCCAGGCGGTCCGTGAGGTCGTCGCCCTCTGCGCGGGTCTGCCGCTCGCGGTGTGTCTCGCCTCCGCGCGGCTCGCCGCCCGCCCGGGGCAGCCGGTCGCCGCGCTGGCCGAGGCACTCACCCCGGACGAGGGCCGCCTCGCCGTACTGGAAGTCGAGGGAGAAGAGACGGTGCGCAACGCCCTGGACGCGTCGTACGCGGTACTCGGTCCGCAGCCCGCCCAGCTGTACCGGGCCCTGGGCCTCCTGCCGGTGCCCACCTTCGACGTACGCACGGCAGCCGCGGCCTGCGCGCAGTCGCCGGCCTGGGCGCAGCGACGGCTGGACGAACTCGTCGAGGCCAACGTGCTGGAGGACATCGGCCCGGACACCTACCGCTTCCACGATCTGGTACGAGTGCATGCCCACGACCGTGCCACGGCGACGGAGACGGTCGCGGACCGTGAGCGGATCCCGCGCCGGGTCGCCGACTGGTACCTGACGACCGCCACCGAGGCCCAACGGCTCATCACCCCCATCCAGTTGACACTGCCCCGCACCTACGCGCACCCGACCGAGCTGCCCGCCCCCTTCGCCGACGACGCAGCCGCCCTGGGCTGGCTGGACGCCCGGCGCCTCCATCTGATGGCCGTGCTGCGCCTGGCCGCCGAGCGCGGCTGGTACGCCACGGCCTGGCAACTCGTCGACGCGATGTGGCCGTTGTTCCTGCGTCTGCGCCACCACGACCTGTGGATCGAGGCGCACCGGATCGGGCTGGACGCCGCCCGGAGCGACGGACACCGCGAAGCCGAACGGCAGATGCTCAACTCCGGGGCCATCGGCCTGGGCGCGGCGCACCGAACCGCGGAGGCCGTGCAGTGGTACTCGGCTTCCCTCCGGGCGGCTCGTGAGGCGGGCGACCGGCGCGACGAGGGGCAGGCGCTGCTGGGCCTCGGCGGCTGCTACTTCACGCAGGAACGGCCGGCCGAGGCCGTGGCCGACCTCGACCGCGCGGTGGAGACCTGGGCGGAGTGCGGATACCCACGCGGGGTCGCTCTCGCGAGGATCCTGCTCGGCGAGATCGCACTCGCCGAGCAGGACCTCGACCGGGCCGTCACCAGTTTCACCCTCGCGCGAGAGGGCCTCCTGGCCGTGTCCGACCCGCACGACGCGGCCCGGGCCCTCGCCTTCCTGGGCCGGGCCCACGCCCGGGCCGGAGACCACCCCCGGGGCGCGGCAGAGATGCGCGAGGCCCTGGCGACGTTCACCGCTTCGGGCGCCGCCCACTGGCAGGCGCGGACCCTGGAGATGCTCGGCGACAGCGCCCGGGAGCGCGGCGACGACGCGATGGCCGACGAACTTCGCGCCCGGGCCCTCGCCCTGTACGAGGTGACGAGCCCGGCCGACGCGCGTCGCCTGCGCTGACGGCCGGCGCGCGTCGGCCGCGCTGGCAGGCGACGCGCGCGAGGACCTCGTATGCCAGGGCGGTGCGAAGCCTCATTCCCCGCGCGGCATGTGGATGTCCCGGAGGTCCCGTACCTCGTGTCCCGTCACCAGCCAGGCGTGCAGACAGGACGCCAGCAGTGGCTGGTCCGGGGGAACCCGGGGGGCCAGCAGAACCGGGCTTCGTCCCGTGCCGTCGAGTATGGCCCAGCCGCCTTCGGCCAAGGGCGCCGCCGCGAGCCGACAGCCCGGGTACGCGGCTGTGACGTCCGTCAGCCAGCGCAGCGCGGCCGGCGAGGGCCGTGCACGGCTCGCGTACAGGACGTCGGAGCAGCTCAGCCAGCGGTGCTCCCGGCAGGTGTCGGCGTCGGCCGCGAGGTGCTCGTCGGCGCCGGTCGCCCGGGTGCTGTCCGCGCCGCCCGCCCAGACGGTGAACTCGTGGACACGCCCGGCCGAGATGCCTCGGAGGAGCAGCGCGCGGGGCGGGTCGGGGCACGGGGCCGGGGGAGGTGCGGGTCGGCGTGCCGTGACCGAGACCGTGACGAGGCGTCTCATGCCGGGATCTCCCGTCGCCCGTGCGCCCAGGTGTCCAGGGCGGGCGGTACCGGCAGCGGGAGGGTCTCCGGCGCGTGCGCAGGTTGCCCCAACCCCAGCAGCCGGTACATCAGTCGGCGCATGTTCCGGTTGAACCGCCCGGGCTCGGAGGTGATGCGCGCGGCGATGGCCGCGTACTCCTCGGGCCGGTACTCGGCGGAGGCGTAGTCGAGTTGGGCGACCAGCGGATGTGCGGGGGAGAGGGCGGGCGCGGTCAGGGCGAGGGCGGCGGCGGGGGAGCAGGCGTTGATCTCCTGGTGCGGTGAACTGGCCAGCAGGATGGGCGCGTTGGTGAGGGTTCCGTACAGCGTGACGGAGCCGTGGTCGCCGATGATGTGGTCGGCGGCGAGGAGCACGGGACGCCAGTCCGCCTCGGGTGCCAGGACCGCGATGCCCGCGCGGGTGCAGCTCGCCAGCCAGGCCCGCACCTGCCACGAGCCGTGTCCCGACCACACGTTGGGATGCACGAGGATCGCCGAACGGAAGCGCCCGGCGGGCAGTTCGGCCATGAGCCGGGGCAGCAACCCCTCTAATCGCCCGAACGACGAGCGCGCTCCCCACGTCGAGGCGACGACCACCAGTCGCTCCTCGTCGGCGAGACCCAGCGCCCTGCGGTACACGGTACGCAGGGGGCGGCTCGCCACGATCCGGTCGTGCACGGGATCGCCGACCACATGGGTGAAGGGCACCGCCTCCGGGCAGTGCCGGGCCAGGACGGCCAGTTCCGCGTGATGGGGCACGACCACGGCGGCGGGCAGTCTGCCGCCCGGCGCGAGGTCCTGTCTGCGCAGCCCGGCCACACCCGCCGACCCCGTGCTCACCCGCTTCAGGTAACCGGCCCCGTGCGGCAGCGTCAGCAGCGGCGCGGAGATCTTCTCCACGCCCCGGGGTCCCGCCGCCAGCGCGAGGTCGAACGTCATGCGGATCGCCTCGTCCCACGGCAGCACCGCTCCCCCCAAGGTCCGCAGAAAGGCCGGGACTTCGTCGCCGAAGACGTGCGGCGGCGCGGTGAACACCACCTGGATCCTGAAGTCGGCCTCCAGCAGCGGCAGAACGCCGAGCAGCCGCTTTCCGTAGGCCAGGGTGTGGACGACGACCAGTACCGTCTTGCGTTCGACCAGGGTCAGCCACTCGCGTCCGGCGACCGATGGATCCGTGCTCGTGCTCAACGCCGACATGGCGTCCCCCGTTGTCCGTACGGGCCCGGACAGGCCCTCGTACGGGCGTCCTGCCCTGGGCGACGGGCGGAAGGCTTGCGTCGGCCTTGCGGAAACCTTGCGGGCTCCTGAGGCAGGTCGAGATCCCTCGTCCGACGTGCCGGTCCCGGCCTAGAGGTCCAGCTCCAGCACCGCCGACGCGGAGCGGCTCACGCAGATCATCATCGTGGTGGCGGTGGCGCGTTCGGACGGGTCGATCACCGTGTCGCGGTGGTCCGGCACCCCGGCCGTGACCGGTGTCTCGCAGCTGCCGCAGTAGCCCTCCTCGCAGGAGTACGGCACGGTCGGCAGCAGCTCCCGCACGACGTCCAGTACGGAACGGCCGGCGGGCACGGTCGCACGCAGTCCGGAGCGACTCAGTACGACGTCGAACTCGCCCTCCGCGCCTGCGACTTGTGTGTTGCCGTCGCCCGGGGCGAAACGCTCCGTGTACGCCGTGGGGCACAGGGACGTCACCGCGTCGAGCATCGGTGTCGGTCCGCAGGCGTAGACCGCGTGACCGGGCGGAGCGGCGGCGATCTCGGCGGCCAGGTCCGGGAGGCCCGACTCGTCCTGCGGTACGAGCAGTACGCGGTCTCCGCCCAGTTCGACGAGGTCGTCGGCGTACGCGAGGCGGGAGCGGTCGCGGGCGCCCAGGAGGAGGCGCCAGGGCAGGCCGCGCATGGTGAGTTCGCGGGCCATCGGGAGGAGAGGGGTGATGCCGATGCCGCCGGCCAGCAGGAGGTAGCCCTCGGCGGGGAGCAGGGGGAAGCGGTTGACCGGGCCTGCTACCTCCAACTCCCTTCCCACCAGCGCGGTTTCGTGGATCTCGCGTGAGCCGCCGCGTCCGTCGGGTACCCGGTGCACGGCGATCGTCCATGCGCGGGTGTCTGCCGGGTTCCCGCAGAGGGAGTAGGGGCGTCGCAGTCCCGAGGGCAGGGTGAGTTCGATGTGGGCTCCCGGTTCCCACGGGGGCAGTTCGCCGCCGTCGGATCGGGTCAGCCGGAGTTCCAGTACCTCGTGGGCGACCCAGCGGGCCTGCCTGACCAGTAGACGTTCCGTACGCGGCGAGGGGTCAGAAGACACGGAAGTACTCCCGTTGTTCCCAGTCGGTGACCTCCTGCTCGAAGCGGGCGATCTCCGCGCGCTTGATCCCGGCGTAGTAGGACACGAAGTCCTTGCCCAGGCGGGCCGCCAGACCCTCGTCCGCTTCCAGGGCGGTCAGCGCCTCGCCGAGTGAGCGCGGCAGTGGCTCGGCGCGGGTGGCGTACGGCTCGTCCGCCGCCGGGCCGGGGTCGAGACCGCCCGCAACTCCGTCCAGCCCGGCGGCCAGTTGGGAGGCCAGGTAGAGGTAGGGATTGGCCGCCGGTTCACCGATTCGGTTCTCCAGCCTGGTCGATGACGGGCCGTCACCCAGCACCCGCACCATCGCCCCTCGGTTGTCGCGTCCCCACACCGCGCGGTCGGGGGCGAGCGACAGCGAGCGGAAACGCTTGAAACCGTTGAGAGTCGGCGTGGAGAACGCACTAGTAGCTCGTGCGTGCCGCAGCAGCCCGCCGAGAAAGGCGGTGCCGTACGGCGACAGAGGTGGCCGGACTTCGTCACCCTCTGCTCCCTCGGGCGCGAAGACGCCGACGCCGTCCCGCAGCACGCTCTGGTGCAGATGCCAGCCGCTGGAGAACACTCCGGGCAGGTGGGGGCGGCACATGAAGGTGGCGTGGTGGCCGTGGCGGGCGGCGACCTGTTTGACGGCGCCGCGCAGCAGCACCATCGCGTCGGCCGTGCCGAGGCCGTCGGCGGGCTGGAGGGTCAACTCGACCTGGCTGGGCCCGAATTCGACCTCCAGGCTGCGCAGCGGCAGCCCGAGCTGCTCGATGTTCGAGCGCAGGACGTCGAGGATCGGGTCCAGTTCGTCGTAGCGCAGCTCGCTGAGGTACTGGTAGCCGTGGTTGAGCATGCCCACCTCGGGAGCGGCACCCGGCTGACCCAGATCGCCGGTGCCCAGGCGCGGATCGGTGAGCCGGAAGAGGTGGAACTCCACCTCCAGGCCCGTGCGGTAGGTCAGGCCGCCCGTCTGTTCCAGCACCGAGCGCAGCAGTCCGCGCGTGCACAACGGCACCGGTGTTCCCGTGGTGAAGCGCAGGTCGCACAGCAGCCAGCCCGTGCCCGGCGACCAGGGCAGCATCCGGAAGGTGAGCGGGTCGGGGACCATCACCATGTCGGCGGCGCCCCGGAGTTCGGGCAGTCCGAGCGGCGTCTCCTTGGTGAAGAGGGGGAAGACCGTCCGTCCCGAGGTGTCCTTCGCGAGCAGTGACGAGGCGATGCCGGTGCCCTCGCGCAGGACGTTCGGCAGCTCCCCTACGGTGACGGTCTTGCCGCGCAGCAGGCCGTGCTGGTCAGCGAAGACCAGGCGTACGACCTTCATGCCGCCGCTCTCGGCGCGCTCGGGTATCTCCTGGGCGGCGGCGGCCTGTTCGGGGTTCCACAGGCCGTGGCGCTCGATGAATCCCACTCCGCTCAGCCGTCCGTTCCGACGGGCCGCGCCCAGCTGCTGTCGGCGCGCTGCTTGGCGGTGGCGGCAGCCCAGTGCTCCTGCCAGCCCTCGGTGGGGCCGATGCCGTCCAGCGTGACCGGACCCTGGATCCGCGCGGCCTCCTCGGGCGGCAGTACCAGCGGGGGGTTCTCCCCGCGCTCCACTGCGGAGACGGCCTCGCCGAGCATCCGCCGGTACATCACGATCGCCTTGTCCGAGCGGCCCAGATGCTCGCGCGTACGGTCCTGGACGGCACCCTGCCCCTCCACCGCCCACTGGTCGTGCACGTTGATGTCGGTCCCGAGACCGGTGTACGTCGTCGTCCTCTGCTCTGCCGGGTCGTAGCCGTAGTTGTTCGTACGGCCGAAGCGCGGGCGGTAGTCGGGCAGGGTTACCGCGCCCACCCGTTGCCGACGCATCTCCGCCGCGTCCACCGGGGCGCCGACGCTGGTGAACAAGGCATACCAGTAGGAGGAGTTGTCGTCGATCGGCACGTGCCACTGCGTGATCGCCGTCTCCGCGTCGAGCGGGATGTGGAAGGCGTGCGGGAACACCTGGTGCGTGACGCGGACATGCGTGCGGCTGCCGTCCATCGGGTTGCCCTGGGTGTCGGTGCCGTCCAGGGTGCGCAGGGCGGTGATGCGGATGCCGTACGGGGTGCGTACGGCGTCGATGTCGGGGCGGCCGTACTCGCGCAGGATCTTCGTCATCGGCAGGTCGGTGCCCCGGGAGGCGGCCCGGAACTGTTTGCCGTAGCTGTCCTCGGGGTCCTCGTCCTGGAAGAAGCGGTGGAGGTAGGAGGCGTGGGCGGGGTCGATGCCGACCTCCAGGGCCTGGAGCCAGTTGCACTCCAACAGGCCCTTCCAGGCGAAGGCGTGGTCGGCGGGTGCCTGGAAGCAGTCCAGGGCGGGGAGTTCGGGCGGGTCGCCGGGGCCGAGGTAGCCCCAGACGATGCCGTTGATCTCGCGGACCGGGTAACTGCCCAGGCGTACCCGGGATTTGAGCGGGCTGTCGGCGGGCTCGGCGGGCGTGTCCAGGCAGGTGCCGTCGCGGCCGAACAGCCAGCCGTGGAAGCAGCAGCGCAGGCCGCCGTCCTCCAGTCGGCCGAGCGCCAGGTCGGCGCCACGGTGCGGACAGCCGCGGTCGACCAGGCCGAGTCCGCCGTCGTCGCCCCGGAACAGGACGAGGTCCTGGCCCATCACCTTCGGCGCCACCAGGGGCCGTGCGCCGTCGAGTTCCTCGCTCAGGGCGATGGGCTGCCAGTAGCGGCGCATCCACTCGCCGGCCGGGGTGCCCGGGCCGGTTCGGGTGAGCCGTCGGTTCTCTTCCTCACGCATGGGACGCCTTTCTGACGGAGGGGGCGCGGTCAGCCGCAGCAGTGGTCCGGGGCCGAGGGGCTCGGTGTGTGGCAGGAGACCGGCGCGGGCACGTCCAGGGCCGGGTTCCGGTCGAAGAAGCCGTCCGGTTCCAGTCGTAGCCGGGCCTTGGCCACCGGCATCACCGGCCACTCCTCGGGGCGCGGGAAGTGGTGGGAGCCGATCGTGGCCCACAGCACCAGGTCGGTGCCGTCCAACGAGCGGTTCTCCTCCTGCCACTTGTGCACACCGTCGGCTCCCGGCTCGGCCTGGTTGGGATACTCGCCGGCGACGAAACGTCGGTCCGGGTCGTAGGCCGTCGCCCACAACTGCCGCCCCACGAACGGGGCTC
Organism: Streptomyces geranii; assembly: GCF_002954775.1. Taxonomy (GTDB): domain Bacteria; phylum Actinomycetota; class Actinomycetes; order Streptomycetales; family Streptomycetaceae; genus Streptomyces; species Streptomyces geranii. Next base: position 211,525 of record NZ_PJME01000005.1, on the reverse strand, counting down.
GGCGGGCACACACACTGTCCTCGCGCACCGGGAGCACCGCCGTGTTCTCCAAGTGCACGCGGTACGCGGTCGGTTCGCCCATCCGGTTGCGGGCCTCGGTGCTCTCCACCCGCCAGTGCAGCGCGCGCGAGGGGTCCGTGCTCCGGGCGCCCTCCGCCTCGCTGAGGATCGGACGCAGGACGGTGCGGGCCGCGTTGCCGTACGGGTTGAGGTCCGGGTCCGTCTCCGGCTCCGCCGTCACCTCGACCAGACGGTTGGCGGTGCCGTCCACCGCCATGTCCAGGCGTACGGCGAAGAAGTGCTGGTGGTTGGTGACCGCGACGTTCGGGGCGACCCGGCGCGCGTACGGGGTCTCCTCGTCCTCCGTGACACCGGTCGCGGAGAGGATGCCGGTCATCTTGATCTCCAGCATCACCGAACCGTCCTGGTACAGCGACCAGTAGAAGCCGTAGTCGTAGTTGGCGACCGTGGCGAACGCCGAGATGATCAGCCGGCGGGAGCGGCGGACCTCGGTGCGGCCGGTGCGGCCGTCGTGGTGCTTCCAGAGGATGCCGTCGTCCTCCTCGTGCACACAGACGGCGTTGGGGATGAGCCGGGGGACGCCGTCGCCGCCGAGCACCGCCGCGTCGAAGTACTGGATCACGCCGAGGCAGTCGCAGCCCAGGGCAAGGGAGTTGGTGAGCGGGCCCGCGCCGTACTCGCCCCAGTCGAAGAAGTTCTTGCGGTACTGGGTGGAGGCGGTGTCGAAGTAGGGGACGTACATCTCGTTCACCGCCGCACGGCGGATCACCTGGCGCGGGCCCTTCCCGGCCGCGTCGAAGGTCAGGTCGTGCAGCACCAGGCCCTCGCGGTGGCTGAAGCCGACCCGGACCGACCAGCCCTGCCAGTCGAGCCGTTGCCCGGTGACGGTGAAGCTGGGGCCGTCCGGCTGGACAACTTCCAGTGGTTTGAGGCCCGTTCGCTCCGGCACGACGCCCGCGCTGAACACGCCCGACTCCTCCGACAGGGGGACGATCCCGTGGTCCTCGATGTGCAGGATCTCCATCGACTCCATGTCGATGATCGGTACGACGCCCTGCACCGGGCGTGCGTAGCCGTTGTCGTCCTCGGACGTGCGGTGCCAGACGCTGCCCCAGGTCAGCCTGCGACCCGGGTACTCGGGCGGTTCGAAGCCGCCGATCGACTCCGGGTCGACCATGACCAGCGACACGTCGTGGATGCCGCGCAGGGCGAGGGCCTCCTTGAAGCGGGGGTCGGCCCGGCACATGGCGGCGGCCTGGCGGGCCTCCTCGGAGGAGCAGCCCGGGCTGCGTACGTCCAACTCCCGCCAGGCGGTGGTCTGGGGCTTGTCGCCGAGTTCCAGGGCGACCTCGTAGGCGAGGTGTGCGGAGGGGCAGATCACGACCGCGCGGGCTCGTCTCGGCTCGCCGGGGGCGGCGTGGCGGGCGTGGTCCTCGTCCAGGGCCACGCCCCAGAAGCGCGCGTCCTCGGTGACCCGGGTGTCCGCCTTCAACACCGTTACGGCGGCGGTGAGTTCGGTGACCGTCAGTGGGTCCAGCGGGTGTGGTGCGTCGGTCGCCGGTACGGGTTCGGGGGCGAGGGTGCTCATGCGGGGTGTCCTTCCGGGACGGGGATGGCCGGGCCGCCGCACAGCACGGTGCCGCCGTCGGCGCGTGGATCGGCGGCGCCGTCGAGGCGGCCGTCGGCGGTCAGTCGTACGGCCTGGGTGTGGCCGGCCAGGTCGGTGCGGCCGGGGGTGACGACGACCGGCAGGCCGGACGGGAGGGTGGTCGTGGCGGTGGGGACCGACCCGGGCTCGGCCAGCAGGGTCTGGGTCTCGTGGCCGATGTCGCGGGCGCCGACCACCCAGCGCGGGCGGTCCAGGATGGTGGCCGGATCGGCGTCCGGGTCCATCAGGGCGGGCACGGTCTGGGCGAGGATCTGCGGCTGGGCCCGGCCGCCCTGGCACCCGGCGGCGAGGAGGAGGTCGGCGGAGCGGCCGAGTATCGGGCACAGGGTGTGCGGGGGGCGTAGGCCGGGGCCGATGAGTGCGGGGTGGCCGGGGTCCAGGCTGAAGGCCGAGCCTCGGTTGTGCAGGACGATGCCGGTAGTGGGGTCGCAGATGCCGGAGCCGAAGGTCTGGTAGACGCTCTGGATGAGGGAGATCGCCAGGCCGGAGGCGTCCACTGCCGTGATGGCTACGGTGTCGCCGGACGGGCGGGAGGGGGGTTTCGGGGGGTCGGCTCCGGCGAGTGGGGCGGGGTGTAGTAGTCCGTCCAGGTCCAGTTGGGTACCGCGTGGGTCGCCCAGGAGGCGGTCGCGGGCTGCCGAGGCATCTTGGGAGAGTTGGGCCAAGTGTGCGGCTGCGTGGGTGCGTTGTTGGCTGCGGGGCGGTGGGGGCTGGGCGCGCAGTTCCCCGCGCCCCTTTCGGGGCGCTTCATCGCACCGGAGTTCACCAGTTCCCAGCACCGCCAGCAGCGTTGCCCCCTGGCTCGGTGGAGGTGCCGCCCACCAGCGCGTCCCGGCCGTGTCCAGCGTCAACGGCTCGACTGTCTCCGGTCGGTGCGCCGCCAGGTCGGCGGCCGTCAGGGGGCTGCCAGCCCGGCGTAGGCCCTCCGCGAGGGCCTCGGCCACCTCGCCCCGGTAGAAGGACCATGGATCGTCGGCCAAGTCGCTTAGTACAGCGGCCAGTTGTGGCTGGGGGAGTGGGGCGCCCTCGGTGAGGGGGGACCCGTCGGGGGCGGTCAGCAGGGTCGTGAGGCCGGGGTCTGCTGCTATCTGTTCGGCGCGTTCGGTCACGGCGCGGGCCAGGCCCGGCGAGACCGTGGCGCCGTTCTCCGCCAGGTCGGCCGCGTCCCGCAGGGCGGAGGCGAGGGCGCCCGGGGTGCCGTAGGACTCGGCGAGGGCCGCCCAGCCGGCCACCACGCCGGGTACGGTCACGGTCTGCGGCCCCTGCGCGGGCATCCGTCCGTCCGCCGCCCGAAGCGCCTCGACGTCCACGTTCTGCGCGGCTGCCCCGGCCGACACGATCGCGTGCACGGTGCCGTCGGGGGAGTGGACGAGGGCGATCAAGTCGCCGCCCAGGGAACACTGGTGGGGGTAGACGACAGTCAGGGCGGCGGCTGCGGCCAGCGCCGTGTCCACCGCGTTGCCGCCGCGCTCGGCCGCTCGGCCGGCGGCAGCGAGCGCCGCCGGGTGCGGTGCGGCGAGGATCAGCCGGGAGCCGGTGCTCACGCGTCGTCCCTCGGCAGGAGCACCGTCCGGGAGGGGGCGGCCTCGGCGCCCTGCAAGGGCAGGGGGAGCGAGAGCATGTCGTAGACGCCCGGCGGGGTGTGCAGCAGGTCGACCACTTCGAGGATCAACACGTCGGCGGCGCACAGGAGTTGATGGGTCTCCCAGTGGGTGGTGTAGGCGACGGCCTCGATGCTCAGGTAGTCGATGCCCGCCGTGCGCACCCCGGCTTCTATGAGGCGCTCAGCGCCGTCGGGGGCCAGGCCGACCCACTCCCTTGCCTTCCAGGGGCTGCGCAGTACGCCCTCCGAGTTGCTGGTGCGCAGCAGTACTCGTTCCTCGTCGCCGAGCCCGGCCGCGTCCAGGTCGGCGGCGGTGATCTGCTCCTTCACATGGGTCAGGTCGAGGACCCTCGCGGTGCCGTTGAGCGCGGACAGGTCGAGCTGGTCGACGGTCTTTCCGCCGTCGATGAAGTGGGCGGGCGCGTCGATGTGGGTGCCGGTGTGGGCACCGATGCGCCAGCGGCTCACGTTGGACGGGTCACCGGCGGTGCGGGACTCCACGATCTCCAGCTCGGGACGGCGGCCCCAGTGCAGCATTCCGGGGTGGATCGGGACGGACACATCGATGGCCTTGGCGAAATCCAGGATCATGTTCATGCTGTGCTCCTATTGGATGCGGATATCATGGAAGTGGATCCAATAAGTGATGGCTGTGGATGCCCTCGGGTGCATGGGAAACTGCTCCACCACCGCGCACCTCCGACCGACCCCGAGAAGGGCTTGACCGACTCCGATGACGCCCCACACAGACGAGGGCCCCCTCGTCGACGACATCGCGGCCCGCATCCGCGCGCGGATCATGAACGGCGAACTGGCGATCGGCAAACCGCTGCGCCAGGCGGCCCTGGCCGCCGAGTTCGGGGTCAGCCGCACTCCCGTGCGCGAGGCGCTGCGTCAGCTGCAGAACGGCGGCCTGATCGAGATGCAGCCCCATCGCGGCGCGGTCGTCCGGGTGCCCGCGCCCTGGGAGGTGCGCCAGGCGTACGAGGTGCGCGCCGAACTGGAGGGCCTGGCCGCCCGGCGTGCCGCCACCCGCATCACCGAGCGCCAACTCGCCGAACTCCGCGAGCACAACGCGGTCCTGCACGAGGCCGCCGAGCGCGAGGCCGGGGGCAGCCCCGCCACCACCGCCGCCAACGACTGCTTCCACACCGTGGTCTGCGTGGCGGCCGACAACCCCTGGCTGAGCCGGATGATCGACCGCATAAACGAGAGCTTCCCGCGCAACGTCTCCTCGCTCGCCCTCGCCGGCGACGAACGCCACCGGCTGGAGAACATCCGCCAGCACGAGGCGATCATCGAAGCCCTGACCGCCCGCGACCCCGACCGCGCCGACGACGCCATGCGCGACCACGTCATCAGCTCGGGCGAGCATCTGACGGCCTGGTACGAGCGCCGTTCCCAGACCGTTTTCCACGGCTGAGGCGGCTGAGGCGGGTGGGGTGAGTGGGACGGGTGACTCTGCTGCGGTGACCGTCGTGGGGTTCGTCATCGGTCCCTACCCGTCAACAGCCGTGCCGGGGAGAGGAATTCAAGGTCCGGGCGGGCCGTCCCGCACACCAGATCGGCCAGCGCCTCACCGATCGCCGGGCCGAACTTGAACCCGTGCCCCGAGCAGGCCGACGCCACCAACACCTGCGGCACGCCCGGTACTTCGCCGACGATGAAGCGACGGTCCGCCGTCATCGTGTACAGGCACGTCAGACTCTCGGTCACCGGTCCGGCCCCGGGCAGCACCTGCGCCACCGCCTCGGCGAGCAGGGCGAGTTCGTCCGCGCTCGCCGGGGGACGGGGTGCGTCGGGATCCCAGGCCGGGCCGCTGTCCAGCCCCGCCTTCAGGCCGCGACCGTCGGCCGCCGGGAACCCGTACAGCAGGCCCTGCGGCAGATCCACCGAGAAGCTGCCCAGACCGGACCTGCCCAGCGGGCCCTCGGGGTCGGCCGCGAAGTAGGCGTTCACGATCCGAGTGACCGTCAGATGCTGAGCCAGGGAAGGTACTTGGGTCGCCGTCCACGGGCCCGTGCACAGCACCAGGCGGCGCGTGCGCAGTTCGCGGTTGTCGGCGGTGCGTACGACGACCTCGTCGCCGTCCGGCTGCCAGTCGAGGACCGGCGTACGGTCCAGCACCCTCGCGCCCGACCGTTCGGCCAGGGCGAGTTGGGCCCGTAGCGTCTCCCGCGCGTCGATGATCCCGGCCCCCGGGTCGTGCACCGCGCCGAATCCGGCGGGCAGTCGCAGCCCCGGGAAGATCCGCGCCGCCTCCTCGGGGTCCACCTGTCGACAGCCGGGGCCGCGTAGCGGATCGGGCCGGTCCAGCGGCGCCGCGTACAAACCCCCGGTGATGTCGAGGAGTTGGATCTTCGAGGCCTCCTCCAGCTCCGCCCAGGCCCGGTACGCGGTGTCCACCAGGCCGTCCCAGTCGGGGTGGGGATACGCGCGCCGGATCATCCGGGTCGCACCGTGCGAGGAGCCCAGCTCGTGGACCGACGCGTACTGCTCCAGGCCCAGGACGTCGAGTCCGCGTGCGGCCAGCCGGTGCAGGGCGGCGCTGCCGTGGACACCGAGACCGACGACGATCGCGTCGTGGCAGCGGGAGGTCGGACGGGGCGTCGCACGGGGTGCGGGCGAGGCGCTGACATGGGGCGTCACGCGGGGTGCGGGCGAGGTGGCGACATGGGGCGTCGGCATCTCCGTAACCGCCCTTGGTCCGTCCCGTACGTCCGCCTTCGGCGTCGGCGCCTCGGAAACTGTCCTCCGCCCGGCAGCCCGTACGTCGGTCCCGTGCGCCCGCACGATCTCCCGCACCGCCTCCACCAGCGCGTCCAGGTCCGACTGGTCGTTGTAGACGTGCACCGAGGCCCGGACCACCTTGGTCAGTCCCCGGGGATCCATGTCCCAGCGCCCGTGTCCGGCCGGTACCGCGATCAAGTGCACCCGGCGTTCGGCGAGTTCGCGCTGTACGTCGGAGGCGTCCAGGCCGTCGAGCACGAAGGTGACGATGGCGCCGCCGGCGGCCGGGGGGTCGGTGATGTGTACGCCGGGCAGTTCCGCGAGGCGCTCCCGCAGGCCTGCGGCGAGTCTCGCCAGGTGACCGGCGACCATGTCCACGCCCAGGGAGTCGAGGGCGGCCAGGGCGGCGCCCAGGCCGAGGCGCAGGGCGTGCGCGGCCTCCCACAGCTCGAACCTCTTGGCGTCCGGCACCAGTTCCCAGCTGCGCTCGGCGGTCCAGAGCGCACCCCGGACGTCGGGGGCCTCGGGGGCGAGTCGTTCGAGGAGCGGGCGGCGGACCGCGAGCAGGCCGGTGCCGCGCGGGGCGCGCAGGAACTTGCGGCCGGTTCCGATGAGGAGGTCGCAGCCGATGGCGCCCATGTCGACGGGCAGTTGGCCGAGCGACTGCGTGGCGTCGAGGAGGAAGGGCACGCCATGGGCCCTCGCCAACGCGCCGATTTCGGCGGCGGGTTCGACCAGGCCCGAGGAGGTCGGCACCTGGGCCGCCGTGACCAGCGCTGTGGGACTCGCGCGCAGTGCCGCCTCCAGCGCCGCCAAGTCCACCGCTCCATCAGGGGCGTTGGGCAGCAGCTCCACCCGGACGCCGAGGTCGCGCTCGGCCGCCAACAGGTGCAGGGCGCAGCTGACGTAGCTGGAGCGGGCGGCGAGGACGCGGTCGCCGGGGCGCAGTCGCAGTGCCGACACCGCGCGCTGCCAGCCCGCCGTCGCGCTCTCGACGAGGGCCACCTCGTCCGGGCCGACGCCGAGGAGGCGGGCGGTGCGTGCGTAGACGGCGTCCAGGGCGGGGGCCGCGTGCTTGGCGGCCTCGTAGCCGCCGGACAGGCTCTCGGCGCGGAGGTGGTCGATGACCGCGTCGACGGTGGCGTCGGCCAGGAGGGCCGCGCCGGCCGCGTTGAAGTGGTGGCCGGTGGCGCAGCCGGGGGTCCGGGCGCGTTCGGCGGCGACGTCCGGTGTACGGGTGGTCGGGGACGCGGGCGCGGCCGTGGTGCCGGTCGTCACGGGGGCGCTCACAGGGCGATCGTGATGCTCTTGAGCTCGGTGAACCCGTCGACGGCGGCGTCGCCGAGGTCCCTGCCGAGGCCGGACTGCTTCATCCCGCCGAAGGCCACGGCGGGGTCGAACTCGTTGTAGGTGTTGACCCACACGGTGCCCGCCTCCAGCGCGGCGGCGGTGCGGTGGGCGCGGGCCAGGCTGCTCGTCCACACCCCGGCGGCGAGCCCGTACTCGCTGTCGTTGGCCAGGGCGATCGCCTCGTCCTCCGTGTCGAACGGGATGATCGCGGCGACCGGCCCGAAGATCTCCTCGCGGGCGATCCGCATCTCGGGCGAGACCCCTGTGAACACGGTCGGCCGGACGAACCAGCCGGGACCGGGCAGTGGTTCGCCGCCCACGGCCACCTCGGCGCCCTCGGACCGGCCCAGCTCGACATAGGCCGTGACGCGGTCGAACTGCTCCTGCGAGACCAGGGGACCGATGTTGACACCGCCGTCCAGGCCCGGACCGATCCGCAGGGCCTCCACGGCGGGCACCAGCAGGTCGAGGAACTCCTTGACGACTGTCCGCTCGACCAGAAGTCGGCTCCCGGCGGTGCACATCTGCCCGGAGTGCCCGAACACCGCACGCACGGCGGCCGGTACGGCGGCCTCCAGGTCGGCGTCCGCGAAGACGATGTTGGGCGACTTGCCGCCGAGTTCCAGGGTGAGCCGCTTCACCGTCGGCGCGGCGGCGGCCATGATCAGCCGCCCGACCTCGGTGGACCCGGTGAAGGACACCTTGGCGACATCCGGGTGGGCGACCAGCTCCGCCCCCGTACGACCGTCGCCCGTCACCACGTTGACGACCCCCTCGGGGACGCCCGCCTCCAGACAGAGCGCGGCCAGCCGTAGCGCGGTCAGCGGGGTCTGCTCGGCCGGTTTGACCACGATCGTGCAGCCTGCCGCCAGCGCCGGGGCGATCTTCCAGGCGGCGATCATGAAGGGGAAGTTCCACGGCAGTACGGCGGCGACCACACCGACCGGTTCGCGCACGCTGTAGACGTGCCGGTCGGGCCCGGCCGCGTGCACGGTTCCGGTCAGCCGGGCCGGGGCGCCCGCGAAGTGCCGGATGGCCTGCAGACCGAGGTCCACGTCGCCACGGGCACGCTCGATGGCCTTGCCGTTGTCCAGCGTGTCCAGGACCGCCAGCTGCTCGGCGTCCCGCTCCACCAGGTCAGCGAGGCGCAGAAGTACGTCACGGCGCTGCCGGGGCGGCAGGCCGCGCCAGCGCCGGTCGCGGTGTGCGGCGGACGCCGCGGCGACTGCTGCGGACACCTCGTCCGGGCCCGCCTGGGCGATGGTGGTGAGCTGCTCGCGGGTGGCGGGGTCGAGCACCGGGATCCGCTGCGGCGAGGTCCCCGTGGTCCAGTCGCCGCCGATGAGCATGGGTTCGCAGTCCGGCAGGTGGGGGAGGGTGGTGCTGGGGTCCAAGGTGTGCTCCTTCTGGGGCAAGGGGTCACGCAGGGGCACGTACGGGCCAGGCCGGAGTCACCTGCGGCTCACGTACGTCCGCCGGGCCGATGGGTCGGGTCGGGCCACGGCTCACCCACCGCCGCCGACACGGCCCGTGCGGTGGTCAGGACGCAGCGGTCGAACTCGGCGGCCCCGTGCTTGGCGTCGGCGTCGGCCACGTCCCTGCCCCATACGCCGGTCTCGCTGACCTGGTCCATGCGGTAGTCCCAGAAGGAGTCGACGTCGACATGGGAGGTCGCCCGGTCCATCCGCACCAGCTCCGGGGCCAGATGCAACATGACCGAGGTCTCGAAGAAGTTGGCGTGCATCAGCGCCCGGCCGTAGGTGACGTGCCCGTCGACTTCCGGCCCGGGGTACATCGTCACGTACCCCAACGCCCGCACCCGCGCGTCCCGGTGACGGACCCTCAGTTTCTCGGCCGAGACGTCGAGGGCCCCGTTGTTCCAGATGTGCCCGTTCAGCAGGACGAACTGCCGTACTCCGGAGGCGTACAGCGAGTCGATGACGTCCTCGATGACGGCGATCATGGTCTCGGGGCGCAGGGCCACCGTCCCGGCGAAGTCGCCGTGGGACGCGGACACTCCGAAGCTGAGCGGCGGCAGGACGGGGACCCCCGTCAGGGCGGACACCCCGAGGGCGACGGCCTCGCAGATCCGGGTGTCCACGGCGAGGGGGAGGTGCGGGCCGTGCTGCTCGGTGGCGCCCACGGGGATGATGACGGCGTCCTGCGCGGTGGCCGCGGTCCCGGCCTCCGGCCAGGTCAGCTCCTCCCAGAGGACGGGGGCGCCGGTGCCGCCGAGTTGGCCGGCGAGGTCCGGGACGTCCAGCTCCGTGGGGACGGTTCGTCCGGACGGACCGGTGATGAAGGTAGACATGTCATTCCTCAAGGTCGTCGGGGCCGTCAAGGTCGTCGCGGTCGTGTCGCTCACCACTGGCGTCGGCTCTTCTCGGGCAGCAGGTCCAGCGCGCGCAGCGGGACGGGCTCGTCCCCGTCGACCGTCGTGACCCACACGGTGGCGTCCGGGCAGTAGTCGCTGATCAGCTCCCGGCACACCCCGCACGGCGCGATGATCCGGAACCGGCCCGCCGGTTTGATCTGCACCGACACCACGGCCGTGATGCCCAGCGGAGCCCCGCCCGGCAGCGCGCCCCGCGCGGTCCCCATGGCGATGCCCTCGGCGCATACCGAACTGCGCCGACAGGAACCCTCCATGTGCACGCCGGTATGGATACGACCGTCCGCCGTCCGCAGCGCGGTCGCCACTTCATGCCGCCCGTGCTGCCACACCCGCGCCAGCAACTCCTGTGCGGTGGAGAGGAGTTCGGCGTCCTCGACACCCATCGAGGGCGGAACGGAGACGAGGGCGACACCGGTCGCGCTCATGCCGGCAGACCCAGCAGCCGGGCCATGTTCCCGCCCTCGACGAGCGCCCGGTCCTTCTCGTCCTCGATCGCCTTCGCGATCTTCATCCGTTCCAGGTCGAAGTCGGAACCGGGCCACTCGCTGCCCATCAGGATCTTCTCCGGGCCCAGACGTGCGTACGCCCGCCGGACGTCGCTCAGCAGGGTCGCGGAGGTCTCCAGGTACACGTGCGGCTGCCGCTCGGCCACGATGATGGCCTCCGGCACGTTCCAGACGGCGCCCATGTGGGCGATGATCGTGGCCACTTGGGGGTGATCGCGGGCGATCTCCTCGATCGCGAAGGGCGCGCAGAACGCGTCGTCGAGCGCGTTGATGATCACCATCAGCCCGCGCCGCGCGCACGCCTCGAACACCGGGTCCAGCAGACCGTGGTCGGCCACGTGGTAACCGTGCAGGCTCGGATGCAGCTTCAGCCCGACCAGACCCGCGTCGGCCATCCGGTCGATCTCCTCGATCGCGTCGTCGGCCTGCGGCAGCACCTGCCCGAAGCCGAAGAAGCGGTCGGGGTGCGCGGCGACCAGGGAGGCGATGAAGTCGTTCTCGATGCGCTGGGCCAGCGAGCACACCATCGCCATGTCCACCCCGGCGGCGTCCATCCGGTCGAGGATGCGCCGGGGATCGAAGGGCGTGTACGGCGGCGGGGCCTGGCCCTTGCGCGCGCCGGTGAGGTAGTCCGAGCGGCCCCGGACGTCCTGCGTGGTGTTGTAGGCGTCGATGATCAAAGCGTCACGTCCTTAATCGCTGGGCTCGCCGAGCCGCCGCAGTCGCTGGAGTTGCCGGCGTCGCTGGAGCCCTCTGCTTCGAAGCCGCCGGAGACCAGGGGCAGATGACACCGGACGCTTCTCCCCGGCGCGACCTCCCGCAGCTCGGGCATCCGCGTACGGCACTCAGCCGTGGCTTTGGGGCACCGCGTCCGGAACAGACACCCCTCCGGAGGATTCGCCGGGTCGGGCAACTCGCCCTCCAGCACCTCCCGTTCGCGCGCCGGATCACCGCCGGGCCGCCGCAGCGCCGGTACGGAGGACAGCAGGGCCCGGCTGTAGGGGTGCGCGGGGCCGGTGAAGAAGGCGTCCCGGGAGGCGATCTCGATGATCTGGCCCAGGTACATGACGGCGATCCGGTCGGCGATGTGCCGTACGACGCCCAGGTCGTGCGAGATGAACAGCATCGTCAGACCCCGGTCGCGTACCAGGTCCGACAGCAGGTTCAGCACCTGTGCCTGGATCGACACGTCCAGCGCCGACACCGCCTCGTCGGCCACCACGAACTGCGGCGAGGAGGCCAACGCCCTCGCGATGCCGATACGTTGACGCTGGCCGCCGGAGAACTCGTGCGGTCTGCGCGCCCCGGCCTCCGCGCCCAGCCCGACCAGGTCGAGGAGTTCGGCCACCGTCCGCGCTGCCTCGGTACGGGTGGTGCCGCGCGCCCGCAGCAGTGGCTCGGCGACGATGTCGGCGACCCGGCGGCGCGGGTTGAGCGAACCGAACGGGTCCTGGAAGACCATCTGCAACTCGGCCCGGGTGCGCCGCAGTTGACGCCCCCGCAGCCGGGTGAGGTCGGCGCCGGCGAACTCGATCCGGCCCGCCGAGGGCTCGATCACCCGCAGCAGCGCCCGCCCGAGCGTCGACTTGCCGCACCCCGACTCACCGACCAGACCGAGCGTCTCGCCCTGGAGGATGTCGAGGTCGACGTCCCGCAGCGCCCTGACCCTGCCCCCGGCCCGCCCCGGATACTCGACCCGCAGTCGGCGGGCCGAGACGAGCGGGGCGCTCATTCGGTGCCCCCCTTGGTACGGGCCTCGGTGCGCTCGGCGCCGGGCAGTACGCAGGCATCCACATGCCCGTCCCCACCATGCCGCCGTCGCAGCTCCGGCCGCTCGGCACAGGCGTCGTGCACGAACGGGCACCGGGGTGCGAAGGCGCAGCCGGACGGCCGCTCCACCCCGGTCAGCGGGCTCCCGGAGATCGCGGGCAGCCGTCGTAGCACCGGACCGTCGATCGGCGGAACGGAGCCCAACAAGCCCATGGTGTAAGGGTGTTGCGGGTTGAACAGCACCTCGTCCCGCAGGCCCTGCTCCACGATCCGGCCCGCGTACATGACGGCCACCCGGTGGGCGACCTCGGACACCACACCCAGGTCGTGGGTGATCAGCAGCACCGAGGTGCCATGGTCGCGCTGCACCCGCTTGAGGACCGCCAGGACCTGGGCCTGGATGGTGACGTCCAGCGCGGTCGTCGGCTCGTCGGCGATCAGCACGGCCGGGTCGTTCGCGAGGCCCATGGCGATCATCACGCGCTGCCGCATACCACCGGAGAGCTGGTGCGGGTAGGAGCGGGCCGCGCGGTCCGGGCTCGCGATCCCGACCTCACCCAGCAGCTCCACAGCGCGGTCCCTCGCCTGAGCGCGTGGCACGTCTCGGTGGGCGCGGATCATCTCGGAGACCTGGGCGCCCGCGCGGTGCAGCGGGTTGAGCGCGGCCAGGGCGTCCTGGAAGACGACCGCGATCTCCTTGCCCCGGACCGCGCGCAGTTCACGTTCCGAGGCGGCGACCAGGTCACGGCCGCCGAAGGACACCTCGCCGGTGATGTGGGTGCGCGGGCCGCGGTTGAGGCCGACCAGGCTCATCGACAGGGCGGACTTGCCGGACCCCGACTCGCCCACCAGGGCCAGGACTTCACCCTGCCGGAGGGTCAGGTCGACGCCGTCCACCGCAGGGAGCCGCCCGGCCGGGACGTCGAACTGCACACGCAGGTCACGGATTTCGAGTACGGGCTCCGACACGGCCTGGACCGGGGGGTGTTCGAGCGCGGCCGTCATGAGGCGGTGCCGACTGCCAGTGCGGCCGTGTGGATCAGGTCGGCAACTCGCTGCGGCCACACGAGAGTTGTGTAGTGGCTGCCGGGCACGTGCTCGACCGTCGCCTTCATCCGCTCGGCCATGTCCCGCTGGATCTCGGGGCGCAGGGTGCGGTCGTCGTCGGCGACCATGTACCAGCTGGGCAGGGTCCGCCAGGCGGGGACGCCGGTCGGCTGCGTGAAGATGAGGTTCTCCGCCTTGCGGCCCTCCGCCTCGACGATGACCCGCTGTTCGGGGGAGAGGTCGGGGCCGATCTCGGCCCAGAACTCGGGGCTCGTCTCGGACTTCCACTCGCCGTTCGGGCCGCGCCGCATGTACTTGGAGATCTCGGCGTCCTCGTACCGCTCGACGATCTCGTTGACGGTCTCGCCCTCGTCCGGGCCGAACGCGCAGATGTACACCAGGCCCTTGACCCGTGGATCGCGGCCGACGTTGCTGATGACCGCGCCGCCGTAGGAGTGCCCGACGAGCAGCACGGGACCCCAGGTCTCCGACAGCACGGCGGAGGTGTGGGCGACGTCGTCCCCCAGCGAGGTCATCGGATTGGTGACGGTGAACAGCCGGTGGCCGAGTGCGGTGAGCAGGGGCTCCACCGCCGACCAGGTCGTGGGCCGTCCGCCGGCGCCGTGGACCAGCACGATGTCCATGCGGCTCATCCTTTCCGTATGCGGGGATCGAGGACCGTGTAGAGCAGGTCCACCGCGTGGTTGACGAGGGTGAAGAGGAGGGCGATGGCGAGGGCGGCGCCCTGCACGACGGGGTAGTCGCGTTGCAGGACGCCCTGGACGAGGAGGCGGCCGACACCGGCGTACGAGAAGACCGTCTCGGTGATCACCGAACCGCCCAGCAGCGAACCGAACTGGAGCCCCAGGACCGTCACGATGGGCAGCCAGGCGTTGCGCAGCACATGGCGGCGGACGACCGCGCCCTCGCCGAGGCCCTTCATCCGGGCCGTGCGCACGAAGTCGTCGCCGAGCACCTCCAGGACGGACGCGCGCACGATGCGGGTGATGAAACCGGCCATCGACAGGGCCAGCGTCACGGCGGGCAGGATCAGATGCTGGAACCAGGGCCACACCAGCTCGGGGCGGTTCTGGAGGATCGCGTCCAGGAGGACGAAGTTGGTCGTCGGGTTGTAGTCGAGCGAGCTGGGCATACGGCCCAGGACCGGCAGCCAGCGCAGCCACACGCCGAACACGACGATGCCGAGCACCCCGAGCGCGAACCAGGGCAGCGAGAAGCTCACCGTGGCCACGACCCGAGTCGAGGTGTCGACCCAACTTCCCCTGCGCAGCGCGGCGATCACCCCGGTGACGACACCGAGGACGACCGCGATCGTCATCGCGGCCAGGGTCAGCTCGATCGTCGCCGGGAGGGCGTCTCCGAGCAGGCCGAGGACGCTGTTGGACCCGAAGAAGGAAGTGCCCAGGCGCAGATGCACCAAGTCGTCGAGGAAGTGGCCGTATTGAGTGAGCAGCGGCTCGTCGAGGCCGAGAGCCTTGGTGACTCGCTCCTCGTTCGCCGACACCTCGACCGCGGACATGTCGCCCCGGCCCGCCGAGAGCGAGGTCGCGGGCGAGCCGGGCAGCAGGCGGATCGCGAGGAACACGAGGGTGGCCAACGCGAACAGGACGACGGGGATGGCCGCCAGCCGTCGTACGACCAACAAGGCTGTCCCGGAAGCCCATTTGGGCAGGTGCGTGCGAAGGGCGAGGGAAGGCGTGGACGCGCTCATGCCGTCCCCCGGGGATCGAGGGCGTCGCGCAGGTCGTCGCCCACGAAGTTGCAGGCGACGACGAACAGCAGGGTGAGCGTGGCGGGGAGGACGACCAGTCGGGGCGCGGAGTACAGGAACTCCTGTCCCGCCTGGACCATGTATCCCCAGTCGGGCTGCGGAGGTTGGATGCCCAGGCCGATGTACGACAGGCCGGCGGCGAAGCCCGCCGCGATCGACAGTGTCATGACGACCTGGGCGAGCATCGGGCCCGCGATGTTCGGCAGCAGCTCCCGTACGAGGATGCGCGGGGTGCTTGTGCCGCCGAGGCGGCAGGCGACGACGTAGTCGCGGGCGGCCTCGCGGGCCGTCAACGCCCTTGCCAGCCGGGCCAGCCCGGGCGCCAGCGAGACGCCGATGCCGACGATCAGGCTCACCGTGCCCGGTCCGGCCGCCGCCACCAGCAGGATGACGAGAAGGATCGAGGGGAAGGCGAGGGCGAGGTCCACCAGGCGCATCAGGGCCTGTTCGACCACACCGCCCGCGTACCCGGCGACGAGCCCGATCGCCGTGCCCGCCAGGGCGGCCAGCGCCGTCGCCGCGAAGGAGACGAGCAGCAGTGGGCGCGCGCCGTGCACCAGTCGGGCCAGCTCGTCGCGGCCCAGGTCGTCGGTGCCGAGCGGATGGCCCGGGGAGCCGAACGGCAGGAGTGCGGACGGGGTTTGGCGCAGCGGGTCGGCCTGGACGAGGAGCGGGCCGACGGCGGCCACGAGGAGTACGGCGGCCAGGACCAGCCAGGACAGGACGGCCGGCCAGGTCCGGGCAAGGCGACGTCTGCGCAGGGCGGCCACGACGGACGGCCTGCGCACAACGGTGGCCACGGCCGCGTCAGACACTCGCTTTCTCCATGTAACACCGGTGGTTGGAGAGGGCGCTGGTGTTCATGTCCTTCACCTTCGAGCCGCTGACGACGAGGTTGGTGAAGCAGGCCAGCATCGACAGGACCATGTACTCCTCCGCCCAGCGCCGCTGGATCTTCGTGTAGGCGGCGGTGCGCTGCTTGCCGTCCGGGAGGTTCTTGGCGGCGAACAGGTCGTCGGCGAGGGAGTCGACGCCGTCGAGGGTGTCCATGCCGGTGATGGCCGATCCGTAGATGCCGGTGGGGCTGGCCATGGCGCCGACCATGTCGTTGGCGTCGGGGACGTAGGTGTTGCGTTCCCAGATCATCAGGTCGTGGAATTTGTCGTCCGGGTCGAGGAGACGGCCGAAGTAGGTGGCCGGGTCGACGGAGGTGGTCTCGACCTTGAACCCGACGTCGGTGAGGTTCTGGGCGATGATCTGGGCGGCCTTCGGATGCCAGGAGTCGCTGGCCGCCATGATCCGGATCGTGCGGCCCCCGGCACCGGCCTCGGTGACGAGCCGCTTCGCCTGGGCGACGTTCTGTGTGCTCAGGTCGGCGAGGGCGGTGTCGTAGCCGTTCTGGGCGGGCGGGATCGTGTAGCCCTTCGGCTCGCTGCCCATGCCGAAGAAGGCCTGGCTGAGGATGGCCTTGCGGTCGACGGCGAGGTTGATCGCCTTGCGCACCTTGATCTCGGGGATGCGGCGGGCGTCGATCATCATGATCGCGTCGGCGCTGTGCGGGGTGTCGTAGACGGTGACCGAGTCGTCGCCGCGCAGCTGGTCGGCGGCCGAGTACGGGGTGAACTGGGTCGCCGACACATCGCCGCTGAGCAGCGAGCTGACGATGGCCGACGGGTCCTGGACCTGGCGCAGCACCAGGCGGTCGATGGGCGGTCTGCCGAGCCGGAAGCCGTCGAAGGCCTCCAGGGTGATCGCCTGACCGGAGGTGGCGGAGGAGAAGGCGAAGGGGCCGGTGCCGACGAGATGCTTGCCGATGTCGGCGCCGTACTTCTCCAGGGCGGCCTTGGAGATGATCCGGCCGCCGATGTCGGACAGCCGGCCGAGCACCGTCCGGTCGGCCTGCTTGAGGACCATCTTCACGGTGAGGTCGTCCTCGGCGGTCAGCGAGGCGACGTTGGTGCCCAGGCTCGCCAGCGGCCGGGTTCCGCCCTTGGGAAGCGTCTTGTCGTTCTCGTCGAACTGCCGCCCGAGGCTGGCCAGTACGTCGGCCGAGGTCAGCGTGGTGCCGTCGTGGAACTTGACGCCCTCGCGCAGGGCGAAGGTGTACGTCAGCTGGTCGTCGGAGATCTTCCAGCTCTTGGCCAGGTCGGGCGTGGGCTCGTTGGTCTCGAAGGAGATGAAGGTCAGCCCGCGACAGATGCAGTCGACTGCCATCCAGTCGCCCAACGAGGTGTAGAAGGCCGGGTCGTTGACGGCGCTCGTGGCGTCGATGGCGAGCGTCAGCGTGCCGCCGCCTTTCCCGCTGCCCTCCGCGTCGTCGGCCGCCGCACCGCAGGCGCTCAGCAGGGCGGGGAGCCCGAACCCGACTCCCACGCCGAGGAGTCCGGCACCCCTGAGCATGGTGCGACGCGAGACCTCCGGCGTGGTGGAACCGGGCGAGAGCGATCCATGTGAACGGTCCGGCATGTGGGCCTCCTTGGGCACCGATCCTCGGAAACTGGATCTAATGTGTGCTGGATTGGATCCAATATGAGCTTCGGGGGTCACGAAATCCTCCTCGTGTCCCGGGAGTTAAAGCCGTGTGAACCGGCGCCGCATCAACTCCGGCCAGACCACGGGGTCATGGCCGGGGACGAGTTCGTAGCCGCGTTCGGCGGCGATCCGCTTGAGCCGGCGGATCGGTTCCAGCGTCTGCTCCGGATCGACCCCGATGGAGGCACCGATCGGCCGCTCGTGCTCGATGTTCTCGGTGAGGTCGGCGGCGTCGAAGGCGAACACCAGCCCGCCGCCGTCCGCGAGGTCGACCACGAAACTCTGGTGTCCGGGGGTGTGCCCGGCGGTCAGTACGGCCGTCACACCGGGGGCGATCTCCACGTCGCCGTCGGCCTGCCGCCAGTCGATACGGGGATCGTCGAAGTCGACCCGGAAGATCGCGTTGCGCTCCACCTCCGGCCGCCCCGACAACCCGTAGGCCAGCTCGGCCCGTTGCACGTGCACCGGCACCCGCCCCGCGAAGTGCTTCAGCCCGCCCGCGTGATCGGCGTGCAGATGGCTGACCGCCACCGCGTGGATCGCGTCCATCGGGATACCGGCCGCGTCCAGGGCCTCCTCCAGCGGCTCGCCGGGGCCCGGCAGGATCGGACGGTAGTTGGGGGAGCCGTAGAAGCGGCGGCGCAGCGCGGGGTCCCGGATCAGGGCCGTGTTGAAGCCGGTGTCGAGCAGCAGCCAGCCGCCGTCGCACTCCAGCAGCACCGCCGGTACGGGCTCGCGCAGCCGCTCCTCGTACGGGGCGCCGTACACCGAGACCGACTTGGGGAGTTCCTCCCAGCCGAGCAGCAGCGGCACGATCCGCCGTACACCGTGTCGTGTCATGCTCCGGTCCCGGCCTTTCCGTCAGCCTGCAAGGCGACCCATCAAGACTGCTTTCAAGGATCCACACCATAGATATTTGGATCCAATGATGGGTTGCGGTGAAGTAAACAAGGTGACGGAGGCAACCTGTGGCGCGTGAAACACCAGCGAAACGGACCTTTCCTAAGCTTCTGTACGTGCCTCTGACAGTTATTGACGCCCCCACCGAGTGGAGCCGGTTCACCGACGGGTCCATCGAGCGCCGGATGCTGCTCGCCCTCGAAGCCCGGCTCGGCATCGTGCTGCGCCCGAAGCCGCTCATGCTGCCCGACGGCAGCCGGGTCGAGGTCGAGGGGATCGACGTGGACGGGCGGGTGCTCGTCCAGCTCGTCGGCAACCAGGGCGCCTACAAGCCCGCCTTCCGCAACAAGGTCATGGCGGACATGTTCAAGCTGCTCTGGCTGCGCGCCTCGCTGCCGACCACCGAGCGGACCGTGCTCCTCGTCACCGAGGTCATCGTGCAGGCCCTCGGCGGCTGGGTGGCGCGCGCCGCCGCCGATCTGGGCATCGAAGTCCATGTGTTCGGCGGCGACGGGGTCGTCAGACCGCTCGGCGCGGTGTGACCTGAGCGAAACAGAGTGGTGGCTCCTGACGAAACACAGGGCTTCTAACGTCGGGAACACCTAAGCGGATTTCCGCGTGGCAGTTCTCGCACTCGCCACGCACGCTCTCCGACTTCCAGGACCGGGCCTTCGTGCTCGCAACATGGATGGGAGCGTGAAGGTGACTGGTACGCCAGCCCTCGAACTGCGGTCGGTGCACCGGACCTACGGGTTCGGGCCCTCGGCGACGATCGCCCTCGACGACGTCGGACTGACCGTGCCCGCAGGCCGCTTCGTGAGCCTCATCGGGCCCAGCGGCTGCGGCAAGTCGACCCTGCTCAGGATCGCCGCCGGCCTTGAGGAACCGGACCACGGCGAGATCCGGTTGCACGGCGTTCCACCGGCCCGGGCCTGCGCGGCGAAGATGATCGGGCTGGTACCGCAGAGCCCGGCCCTGCTGCCCTGGCTGTCGGTGCTGAAGAACGTCACCCTGCCGCACCGGATCAACAAGCGGGCGGCCCGCCGGCGCGAGCGGATCACCGGCTCCGGCGAGCGGACGACGAACGCGCCCGACATGCGCCAACTCCTCGTCAAGGCGGGCCTCGGGGAGGCCATGGACAAGCTTCCCGCCGAGCTGTCCGGCGGAATGCGGCAGCGGGCCGCGATCGTCCGGGCCTTCGGCCTGCGACCCGACGTACTCGTCATGGACGAGCCCTTCTCGGCGCTGGACGAGTTCACCCGCGAGAGCCTCCAGGACCAACTCCTCGACCTCTGGGACGAGTTGAAGACGACCGTGCTGTTCGTCACCCACTCCGTGTCCGAGGCCGTACGGCTGTCCGACACCGTGGTCGTGATGGCCCCGAGGCCCGGCCGGATCGTCGACACGATCGAGATCGACCTCCCCCGGCCACGCAACGACCGGCTCTTCGCGGAACGCCGCTTCCACGAGTACGAGGACCTGGTCCGCGACCGCCTGCACAGCGCGTGGCACCGGGAAGCGGCGTGAGCGGGGTGAGGGAGGTCGGCGAGGTGAGTGAGATGACTGTGGTCGACGCTCGCACGGAGCACGCCACCGTCGGCCGACCGCCCGTGGAACCGTCCCGCTACAGCCTCCGCCACCCCCGGTCCCGTATCGCATGGGTCCGGCCCGCCATATGGGCGCCGTTCGTGCTGATGGTGGCCGTGCTCGCGCTGCTGTGGCACTGGGGCGCGGAGAAACTGCCGTATCTGCTGCCGCCGTTGTCCGACATCGGCCACTCGCTCAGCTCCGACCTCGGCTACTACACCGGAAACGCCATGGTCACCCTCGGGGAGGCGACGGCCGGTCTGGCGACGGGCTTCGCCGCCGCGTTCGTCCTCGCCGTCCTGACCAGCGAACTCCCGCCGCTGCGGCGGGCCGTCATGCCGATCGCGGTCGTACTCAACGTGACCCCGCTGGTGGCCATCGCGCCCGCGCTCGTCGTCGCCTTCGGCTTCGGCCCGACGCCCAAGCTGGTCATCGCGGCGCTGATCTGCTTCTTCCCGATCTTCATCAACGTCTCGGCCGGACTGCGCTCCGTCCCGCAGCAGGTACTCCAGGTGTACCGGACGATCGACGCGAGCCGCGCGGAACTGCTCTGGCACGTCCGCGTCCCCAACGCGCTGCCCTATCTCTTTGCGGCGCTGCGGATCGTCTTCCCGCTGTCCATCGTCGGCGCGGTGGTGGCCGAGATGTCCGCCGCAGGGTCGGCGCGCGGCCTGGGCACCGCGATCAGCGTGGCGTCCTCGATGAACCAACTACCGGTCGTGTACGCCTCGATCGCCGTCCTGGCGGTCATGGGCGTACTGCTCCTGCTCGCCGTGACGCTGGTCGAACGCCGCGTCCTGCACTGGCACGACAGCGCGCACGACTGACCGGCCCGCTCACCGCGCCCACTGCTCACCGTACCTACGGCTCACCGCACACACATACGGCTGACGCCCACAGCCGAGTCCCACCACACCCTCGCCCGGCGGCCACCGCCAGTCTGGAGTCACCCATGCCTTCCCGCCTCAGCATCAGAGCCTCCCTCGCCTGTGCCGCCGCCCTCGCCATGACAGCCGGAGTCGCGGGATGCGGTTCCGACTCCGGCTCCGACAGCGGCTCCTCGAAGGGCACCCAGGGTTCCGCGATCTCCGCCGGCCGCTGCGCCGAGAACAAGGCCGCCGGAAAGATCACGTACCTGTCCGGTTACCAGTACCAGTCGTCCGTATCGATCCTCGAATACATCGCCGCCGCCAAGCTCGGCTACTTCAAGGACCTCTGCCTCGACGTCACCCTCAAGCCCGGCACCGGCGACACCGCGCAGAGCACCAAACTCCTCGCCAGCGGCCAGGCGACGGTCAGCCCCGTCTCCGAGCAGGACGTGATCCAGGCCCGCGCCAACGGGATCGACATCACCGGCATCTCCTCGTACTCGAACTCCGGCCTGGACATCCTGATGACCAACAAGGACATCACCGAGCTGCCCCAGCTCGACGGCAAGGTCGTCGGCCACAAGGGCTACATGCCCGCCACCGTCCGGGCGATGCTGGTCAAGGCCGGGGTGAAGTACGACTCGCTGAAGCTCGTCAAGCAGGGTTACGACCCTTCCGTACTGCCCCGCCGACAGGGCGGCCTCGCCGCGCTCACCGGGTTCGTCTCCAACGAGCCCAACCAGCTCAAGGCGGCCGGCAAGCCGGTCACCGTGTGGCAGCCGTCCGACTTCGGGGTCCCCGGCTCGCTCGGCGCGATGGCCGTCAACCCGGCGTTCGCCGCGAAGCACCCGCACGCCGTCGAGGACATCCTGCGCGCCGCGCTGCACGCCTACGACTACTGCACGGCCGACGCCACCAAGACCGCCGAGTGCGTCGGCTACGCGGCCGACCTGTCCGGGCCGACGTACGACAAGAAGCTGAACACCACCATCTGGAACACCGAGACCCAGATCGTGAAGAGCAGCCCGACGCCCGGGCAGCCGCGTGGCGGCATCGACACCGCCAACGTCAAGGGGATCGTGGAGATGCTGCGCCAGTTCGACATCGTGACGGGTGCGGTGACTCCCGCCGGCGCCGAGAAGTGGTTCGACGGGTCCTTCGTCAAGAACGTCCACGACGGGGACAAGCTGGTCTGGCCCGCCCCGTGACCGTCTTCCCCCGCACCGCCCACGAAAGGCCCGCAACGTGCCCACGAAAGAGTACGGAATCTTCCTCCCCATCGGGAACGGCGGCTGGATGCTGTCCACGACCGCGCCCCACCCCGAGGCGAACTACGCCTGGAACCGGCGTGCCGCGGTGCACGCCGAGAACATCGGCCTCGACTTCGTCATGTCGATGGCGAAGTGGCGCGGCTTCGGTGGCAGTACCGACCACTGGGGGCGCTCCCTGGAGTCGATGACGATGATGGCGGCGATCGCCGAGGCGACCAGCCGGGTCAAGATCTGGGCGACCCTGCACGCCAACGTCCACAACCCGGCCGTCGCCGCGAAGATGTTCGCCACCCTCCAGGACATCTCCGGCGGCCGGGCCGGACTGAACATCGTCAACGGCTCCTACGCGGAGGAGTTCGAGCAGTTCGGCGAGTGGGACCCGAAGCTCACCCACGCCGACCGCTACCGGATGACGGAACTCTGGACGGAGGCGGTCACCCGCCTGTGGACCGAGGACTCCGTCACCCTGCGCACCCCGTACTTCGACCTCGTCGACTGCGAGTCCCGGCCGCGCCCCCAGGTCCGCCCCACCGTCATCAGCGCCGGCCGCTCCGAGGACGCCCGCCGCTTCCAGGCCAAGTACGCCGACGGCGCGTTCCTGGCCGCCGAGAGCCTGGACGAGATGCGCGAACTGTCGACCGACGTCCACGAGCGGGCGCGGGCGGCCGGGCGGGTCTGCAAGACCTACTCGATGCTCACCGTCGTACAGGACGACACCGACGAACTCGCGGCTCAGAAGGTGCGGGAGTGGGGCGCGGGCCTGGACCGGGAGGCGCTGGTCCACATGCGGCGGGCCTGGGGGATTCCCGAGGAGCAGGCCCGTGCCTGGGCCGACGGGGCGGACGGCGAGGCCGCGTTCCAGACCCCGTACGTCGCCGGATCGGCGCGCACGGTCACCGACCACATCGAGTACATCGTGCGCGAGGCCGACCTCGACGGGCTGATGCTGATCTTCCCCGAGTACGACGAGGACATGGTGCTGTTCGGCAAGACCGTACTGCCCGAACTGCGCGCCCGCGACGGGGTGACGGCCTGATGCCCGGCACCGACCTGCGGGCCCGACAGCTCGCCCACCTCTCCCGCCCCGGCAGCGCGCCCGCCCTGCTCGTGGTCGACGTACAGCGCGACTTCGCCGATCCGGACCGGCTGACGGATTACGGCCTCACGGACTCCGCCCTGACCGCTCTCGACCGGGCCGTCACCCGCATCGGACACCTCGTGGACGCCGCCCGCGCCGCCCAAGTACCCGTAATCTGGGTGGAGTTGGGGAGTGATCCGGCCCGGCCCTGGCGGGCGAGCAACTGGCTGCGCGGTGGCGACTACGACGCCCCCATGAGCCCCGACGAGCCCTGCCGCGTCGGTACGGACGGCGCCGAGTGGTTCCGGATGCGGCCCGCCGAGGGTGAGGAGCGCGTCGTGAAGAGGGGCTACAGCGGGTTCCTCGGCACCGATCTCGACGCCCGGCTGCGCGCCGCCGGCTGCGGCTGGCTGACCGTGGTGGGGCTGACCAGCGAGTGCTGTGTGTACGCCACCGCCCAGGACGCCGTACAGCTGGACTGGCCGGTCGTGGTGCCCGGCGACGCCACGGCCGCCTACGACCTCGACGTCAACGCGGCGGCACTTCAGCAACTCGCGCTGAACGTCGCCGTGCTCGCCGACGCCGACGAGGTCACCGCGCTGTGGGAGAGGAACTCGCGATGAGCGGCATGCACATAGGTTTCGACCTCTCCTTCACCCACACCGAGGGAGCCTGGGCCCGCCCGGGCTCCTGGGTGGGGCTGGACTTCCCCGACGTACGCATGTTCATGGAACTGGCGCGGACGGCCGAACGCGCCGGTGTGGGCCTGCTGTTCTTCGGCGACGGCAGCGGCATCCCCAGCACCTGGCGCGGCGGAATCGAGCCTGCCGTGGAGTGGGGCATCCAGTGGCCGCGCCACGACATGGCACCCGTCATCGCGGCGATGGCCACGGTGACGGAACGGATCGGCTTCGGGCTGACGTACTCGTCGACCTTCATGCACCCGTTCTACGTCGCCCGGCTGCTGAACTCCCTCGACCATGTCACCGGCGGGCGCATCGCGTTCAACGTGGTCGCCTCGACCAGGGGCGCGGACGCGGCGAACTACGGCTTCGGCGAGCTGATGGACCACGATCTGCGCTACGAGCGCATGGAGGAGTTCGTCGAGGTCTGCCGTGCGCTGTGGGACTCCGTGGCACCCGACGCGATCGTGCGCGACCGGGAGACGGGCCGGTTCGCCGATCCGGCCAAGGTGCACCCGATCGACCACAAGGGCCGCTTCTTCGACGTGAAGGGGCCGCTCGCCTCCGTACCGGGTCCGCAGATCCATCCGCTCATCGTCCAGGCAGGCAACTCGCCCCGTGGCATTGCCGCTTCGGCCCGTTTCGCCGACCTGATCTTCGGCTTCGGCGGCAACCTCGCCTCCCAGCAGCGGCATCGCCGACTCCTCGACGAGGCACTCCTCGCCGAGCGACGGGACCCGGCCGACACGGGCATCCTCTGGGCCACCCAGGTCATCGTCGGCCGCACGGCCGCCGAGGCACGGGCGCGCCGCGACGAGGTGCACGCCTTCTGGAACGAGGAGACCGTCGCCATCCACCTCTCGCACAACATGGGTTACGACCTCTCCACGCTCCCGGAGTCCTTCCGGCTGGGTGAGCTGCGCGACGAACTCCTCGCGGCCAACGCGTCCCCCGCCGGGCTAGTCGGTTCGCTCGTCGCGGAGTTCGGGGAGGAGTCGACGATGAGCCGCGACGAGTTCTTCGACCACGGCAGGGGCCGGGCGACCGGGCTCGACCACAGCATCGTCGGGGACGCCGAGTCGGTCGCCGACGCGCTGCAGGAGAACTTCGCGGCGACCGGGTCGCGCGGCGGCTACATGCTCTCCAGCCCGCTCGCCATGCCCTCCGGTCTCGCCGACATCAGCGAGCTGCTCCTGCCGGAACTGCGCCGCCGAGGTGCCCTCGCCGCCCCTGTCGCCGGTGCCACGTTGCGCGAGAACCTGGCGGTGTGACATGACCGCAGGGAGCGAGCGACGGGACTGGCTCGCCCTCGCCAGCCTGTGCACGGGCTTCTTCATGCTGCTGCTCGACAGCACCGTCACCTCGGTCGCCCTGCCCGCGCTGATCGACGGGCTGCACACCGGCGAGGCCCGCGCGATGTGGGTCAACAGCGGTTATCTCATCGCCTACGCCGTTCCCCTGGTCATCGCGGGGCGGTTGGGCGACCGTTACGGGCATCGGCGCGTCCATCTCGTCGGACTGGCCGTCTTCACCGCCGGGTCGCTGCTGTGCGCCCTCGCCACGAGCATCGAGGCGCTCATCGTGTGGCGGGTCGCGCAGGGCGTCGGCGCCGCGCTGATGACCCCGCAGTGCCTCACCCTCATCAAGGCCCTGTTCCGGCCGCCGCGCCTGGCCGTCGCCCTCGGCGTCTGGGGCGCGGTCGGCGGGGCCGCCGTGGCCGCCGGGCCGCTGGTCGGCGGGTTCCTCGTCGCCGTCGGCGGCTGGCCCGCGGTGTTCTGGGTGAACGTCCCCGTCGGCGTCGCCGCGATGGCCGCCGTGACGGTGTTCGTGCCCGCCCTGCCGCGCCAGGCGGCGGCCATCCCGGTCTGGGCGATCTGCGCCAACGCGGCCGGAGCCGCAGCACTCGTCCTCGGCGTCCAGGGCACCGACGCGACCGGCGCGGACGTGTGGGGGGTGCCGCGCTGGCTGCTGGCCGGCGCGGGAGCGCTGACCGTCGCCGCCGTCGTCTGGCTGCAACGCGGCCACGGGGCCCGCGCCCTGGTGCCGGTCTCTCTTCTCCGCACCCGGGGTTTCGTCACCGCGACCTGGGGCGCAGCCGCAGCGGCCTTCTGCTCCGGGTCCGCCATGATCCCGGTGATGCTGTACCTCCAGCGGGAGCGCGGGCTGTCTCCCGGCGAGGCGGCGCTCACCCTGATCCCGATGGGCCTGGTGTGCGTGCTCGGCGCTCCCGTCTCGGCCCGGCTCAACAACGGCGTCGGAACCCGTGCCGTCGCGGTCGTCGGCGCGTGCGCGCTGGTCCTGTCCGTCGGTGCGTCCGCCGCGCTCGTCGCCGCCGATGCCCCGGTCGCCGCCCTGACCTCGGCCTTCGCGTTGTACGGGGTCGCCAACGCGTTCGTCTGGTCGCCCCTGTCCATCGCGGCGGTGACCACCGTCGCCCCGGACGAGGTGGGCGCGGCCTCGGGCGCCTTCAACGCCATGAAGCAACTCGGCGCCGTACTGGGCAGCGCTGTCTGCGCCGTGCTCCTGACCGCGTACGGCTATGCCGCCGCCCTCTGCTCGCTCGCCGCCGTCGGGCTGCTCAGCCTGCTCTCCGCCCTGCTGCTGCGCGTCGACCCGCCCAAGGGGGCACCACCCGCACCGGACACGGCGACGACCGCCGCGTCCGAACTACCCACAGGAGTCGCCTGATGAAGGCCATAGCCGTCGTCGGAAACCCCAAGGCCGCCTCGCGCACCCGCGATGCCGCCGAACGCCTCGCCGCCGCCCTCGGGTTGGACTGCGCGGTCCTCGAAGTCACCGAGCTGGGGGCGGGGTTGCTCGCCTGGGACGACCCCGAGGTCAGCGCGGCCGTGGAGCGAGTACGCGCCGCCGATGTGGTCATCGCCGCGTCGCCCACGTACAAGGGCACCTACACCGGGCTGCTCAAACTGTTCCTCGACCGGTTCCCCACGGACACCGGACTCGCGGGCCAGGTGGCGCTGCCCCTGATGCTCGGCGCGGGACCCGCACACGCGCTCGCCCCCGAACTCACCCTCAAACCCGTCCTGGTGGAACTCGGCGCGATCTGCCCCGCCCAGGGCCTCTACCAGCTCGACTCCACCTACACGACGGACGACTCACTGGTCCGCTGGACCGGCCGCTGGGGCCGGACCGTGCTCGACGCGGCGAAGGCGGGGGCGGCACGATGACCACGCTCGAAGGGTTCACCTCGGACCCCGAAGAGGTGCGTGAGGCGTTCGGCGGGTTCCCATCGGGGGTCGCCGCCGTCGCCGCCCGGGTCGACGGCGAGCCGACCGTCATGATCGTCTCGTCGTTCACCGTCGGCGTCTCCTACCAGCCGCCCATGGTCTCCCTCGCCGTCCAACACACCTCCACCACCTGGCCGTTGCTGGCCGGCGCCGAGACGCTCGGAGTCTCCGTGCTGGGCGAGGAGCACAGCGCCAAGACCCGCCAACTGGCCTCCCGGAGCAAGGAGGACCGCTTCGCCGGCCTCGGCACCCAGGAGGCGGCGTCCGGCGCGATCTTCCTGGAGGGGGCGCCGATCTGGCTGGAGTGCGCGATCGAGCACACCTATCCGGCGGGCGACCACGACATCATCGTGCTGCGGGTGCTCGCCATGCGGGCCGACGACGACCGCAGCCCGGTCGTCTGGCACCACCGGCGGCTCAAGACGCTGACCGGCTGACGGCACTCCAACTCCCGTTGAGGGGACAGCGAGTTCACAGGAATCGTGCTTCTTTTATTGACAACAGAAAAGAATGCGGCCTAAGTTCCCGGCCATGCGTCCGCCCCCGCTCACCCCCTCCGAGGCGTCCCGGCCCGCCGAGGCGTTTCCCGCCCACACCCCCGCCGCCGCCCAGATCTTCACCATCGTCCTCTCCCACGGCCCCCTCACCCGCGCCGAGATCGCCCGGCGGGCCGCCCTGTCACCGGCCGCCGTGACCAAGGCCGTTCGGCCGCTGATCGAGCTGGGGTATCTGCTGGAGGACGCCGACGACGAGCACCGGCGGGCGCTCGGCCGGCCCGCCAACCTCGTGCGGGTCGACGGTGGGCGTGCGCTGTTCCTCGGGGTCAAGGTGACCGGCGACGAGATCATCGCCGTACTGGCGGATCTGTGCTGCCGTATCAGGGTCGCCCGGCGTGTTCCGCTCGGTGACCGGCGGGCCGAGGGCGTGCTCGCCACCCTCTCCGGTCTCGTCCTCGAACTGCTCGCCGAGGCCGAGGAGTTGGGGGCGCCGGTGAAGGGCGTGGGGATCGCCGTCTCCGGTGATGTGGACCGGGCGGAGGGGCTGGTGCGGTACTCGCCCTTCCTGGAGTGGCGGGACGTGCCGCTCGCGAACCTCGCCGCCATGACCGTCGGGCTGCCGGTCACCGTCGACAACGACGTCCGGGCGCTCACCGTCGCCGAGCAGTGGTTCGGCGCCGGGGTGGGGCTGGCCGACTTCGCGCTGGTGACCGTGGGCGCCGGGATCGGGTGCGGGCTCGTCGTGGGCGGCCGGGTGGTCTCCGGGGCGCACGGCGTGGCCGGTGAGATCGGGCATCTCTCCTTCGACCCGGCCGGTCCCCGGTGCCACTGCGGCAACCGGGGCTGTGTGGAGGCCGTCGCCTCGGAGTCGGCGATCGTGCGCGACGTCCGGGCCGAGACCGGGATCGACGTGGCGGACGCGGCCCAGGCCCTGGAACTCGCCCACCGCGGCGACCCCGGAGCCCGGGCGGTGTACGCCCGTGCGGGTGCCGTCATCGGGCGGGCCATCGGGGCCGTGGTCAACCTGCTCGGCCCGGAGAGGGTGATCATCTCCGGTGAAGGCCTCGCCGCCTACGACCTGTTCGCCGCCGAGATCAAGGGCGCCTTCGCCGCGTCCGCCTTCGGTGCCGCCGCCCGCTGCGACGTCACGACGTGTCCGCTGCCTTTCGAGGAGTGGGCGCGTGGGGCGGCGGCCACCGCCATCCAGTCCTTCATCCGGGCGGACTCCCGCGACGGGCGGGGGTGAGCCCGGCCGCACTTCTGGAATGTCATGCGCACGCCATAACGGCCAACGTTCAGTGATCCGGAGGCAGTTCCCATGCGGTTGTCCCCCCACCCCGCCCGCCGCACCGCCAGTACTCTGCTCGTCCTCGCCCTCACCGCGGGCCTCGCCGCCCTCACCCCGGCCGCCACGGCTACCGACTCCCCGGCCGTGCAGGGCGTTTCGGCGCCGCTCGCCGCCAAGCCGTACATGGGCTGGACGAGTTGGAGCATGCAGTCCTCCAAGTACCCGGGGCTCAACCCCGACGGCGACTACAGCTATCTCACCGAGAAGAACGTCCTCAAGCAGGCCGACGCCCTTGCCGCCAAGCTCAAGCCGTACGGCTACGAGTACGTCAACATCGACGCCGGCTGGTGGCGGGACCTGGACTGGAAGCCCCGCTTCGACGCCTACGGCAGACAGGCCGCCGACCCCGGGCGCTTCCCGCGCGGGATGAAGGCCGTCGCCGACGACCTGCACGCCAAGGGGCTCAAGGCCGGGATCTACCTGCCCGTCGGGCTGGAGAAGGAGGCGTACGGCGGGGGAGGGGTGCCCGTCTGGAACGGTGACGGCTGCACGACCGCCGACATCGTCTACGGCGACCTGCGCACCACCAACGGGTGGGACAGCGCGTACAAGATTGACTTCTCGCGGCCCTGCGCCCAGAAGTACATCGACTCACAAGCCCAGTTGTTCGCCGACTGGGGCTACGACTTCCTCAAGCTCGACGGTGTCGGACCCGGCTCCTTCAAGAGCGGGGAGAACTACGACAACGTCGCCGACGTCGCCGCCTGGCAGCGGGCGATCGCCGCCGCCGGACGCCCGATCCACCTCGAACTGTCCTGGTCCCTCGACATCGGCCACGCCGCCGACTGGCAGCGGTACTCCAACGGCTGGCGCATCGACACCGACGTCGAGTGCTACTGCAACACCCTCGTCACCTGGGAGAACTCGGTCGAGGACCGCTGGGACGACACCCCGGCCTGGACCCGGCACGTGGGCCCCGGCGGCTGGAACGACCTGGACTCCCTCAACGTCGGCAACGGCGAGATGGACGGCCTCACCAAAGCCGAACGGCAGAGCTACGCCACCCTCTGGGCCATCGCCAAGACCCCCCTCTACACCGGCGACGACCTGACCCGCCTCGACCCCTACGGGCTCTCCCTGCTCACCAACAGGGAGGTCATCGCGGTCAACCAGGGCGCCACCCCGCCCGCCCGGCCCGTCACCCCCTCCGACGACCAGCAGGTCTGGGCGGCCAGGAACCCCGACGGCAGCTTCACCGTCGCCCTGTTCAACCTCGGCGAGGCACCCGCGTCCGTCACCGCCGACTGGTCCGTCCTCGGCTTCACCGGCAAGGCGAAGGTCCGCGACCTCTGGAACCGCGAGAACCTCGGCGCCTACCGGGACAGGATCGCGCAGGCGCTGCCCGCCCACGGCTCACGGCTGTTCACCGTCACGCCGCAAGGTGGCCCGGTCCTGACCAGGACCGCCTACGAGGCCGAGGCGCCGGCCAACACCCTTGTCGGCAACGCCTCGGTGGCCGACTGCGGTGCCTGCTCCGGAGCCCGGAAGGTCGGCAACCTCTACCTCGGCGGCAAGCTCACCGTGAACGGCGTCAAGGTCGCGAAGGCCGGACGGTACGTCGTCGACATCGCCTACGTCAGCGGTGACGCGCGGTCCGTGCGGGTCTCCGCCAACGGCGGCGGGGCCGTCGGCCACAAGTTCCCTTCCACGGGCGACTGGGGAACCGTCGAGACGGTCAGCGTGCCGCTCGATCTGAAGGCGGGCACCAACACCGTCACCTTCGACAGCGGCGACGGCTACGCCCCGGACATCGACCGGATCGACGTACCGAACCTGGCCTGAACTCCTGAAGGCAACTCGTTACGGCAACTCCTGATGGCTACTCCTGACGGCCGACCTTCTCTGGAGCGCGTCCATGGACACCGCACGCCCCGATTCGCCCGAACTCGCCGCCAGCAGACGGGGTTTCCTCTCCGTCGCCGCCGCCGGCGGAGCCCTGGCCGCCCTCGGCGGACTGCCCGCCTTCACCGCCTCCGCCGCGCCCCGACGACCTGTCGGCTCCCCGCTGCTGACCGCAGCCGAGAGCGCCGGCACCCGACTGTGGTGGCAGGCCCCCGCCGACGACCGCTCGATGATCACCCAGGGCCTCCCGGTCGGCAACGGCCGCCTCGGCGCGCTCGTGGGCAACGACCCCGGCCGGGAGCGGCTCTTCCTCACCGACGCCACCATGTGGACGGGAACCCTCAACTCCACCCTCGACGCCGACGGCCAATTCCCCTACTCCCGCGAGAACTTCGGGTCCTTCACCCTCCTGGCCGAACTGACCGTCGACCTCCCCGACCACGACCTCTCGACCGTTTCCGGCTACCGCCGCGCCCTCGACCTCCGCCAGGGCCTGGTCACCGCCTCCTACGTCCGCTCCGGAGTGACCTACCGCCGCCAGATCTTCGCCAGCGCCCCCGACGACGTCCTCGTCCTGCACTTCACCCAGGACGGCGGCGGCCACTACACCGGCGCCGTCAGCCTGGACGGCACCCACGGCGAGACCACCACCGGCACCCGTACGGGCGGCCAACACGCCTCCTTCGGCGGGGAGTTCGCGAACCGGCTGCGGTACGGGGCCGCAGTCACGGCGTACGGCA
Source organism: Streptomyces geranii (assembly GCF_002954775.1). GTDB lineage: Bacteria > Actinomycetota > Actinomycetes > Streptomycetales > Streptomycetaceae > Streptomyces > Streptomyces geranii. The sequence goes on along the minus strand of NZ_PJME01000005.1, from coordinate 180,047 downwards.
GCGGCGGGACCGTCGCCGTCGACGGGGCGCGGATCGCCTTCCGGAACTGCGCGACCCTGACGGTGATCGTCACGGGCGGCACCGACTACGCGCCCGACCCCGCCACCGGCTACCGTGCCCCCTCGCTCGACCCGCGCAGACTCGCCCGCACGAAAGTCCTCGACGCCGCCGGACACTCCGCGACCACCCTCCTGCACACCCATGTCGCCGACCACCGTGGGCTGTTCGAGCGCATGGACGTCACGCTCGGTACCTCCACCCCGCTCCAGCGCGGCATGGACACCTGGGAGCGGGTCCGCGCCCGGTTCACCGACGACACACCGGATCCCGAACTCGAAGCGGCCTACCTTCAGTTCGGGCGCTACCTCATGATCGCCGGGTCGCGCGGGAGTCTGCCGCTGAACCTCCAGGGGCTGTGGCTCGACGGCAACGACCCGGACTGGATGGGGGATTACCACACCGACATCAACCTCCAGATGAACTACTGGCTCGCCGACCGCGCCGCCCTCTCCGACTGCTTCGACGCCTTCACCGACTACTGCCTGGCCCAGCTGCCCTCCTGGACCGAACTCACCCGCGCCCACTTCGACGACCCCCGCAACCGCTACCGCAACTCCACCGGGAAACTGGCGGGTTGGACCGTCGCCATCTCCACCAACGTCCACGGCGGCATGGGCTGGTGGTGGCACCCGGCGGGCAACGCCTGGCTGTGCAACTCCCTCTACGAGTTCACCCAGGACCGTGCCCATCTCGCCCGCATCCACCCGATGCTCAAGGGAGCTTGCGAGTTCTGGGAGGCCCGGCTGCTCACGACGACGGTCACCGACCCCGTCACGGGTGAGCGGCGCGAAGTTCTCGTCGCCGACAGCGACTGGTCGCCCGAGCACGGGCCGCTCGACGCGAAGGGCATCACCTACGCCCAGGAGCTGGTCCGGTCCCTGTTCGCCAACTACCGCACGGCGTGCGAGGTGTTGGGCAGGGACCGTGCGTACGCCCGGACCGTCGCCGATCTCCAACGGCGGCTCCATCTGCCGGGGGTGAGTGCGAAGACCGGCTGGCTGGAGGAGTGGATGTCACCCGACAACCTCGGGGAGACCACCCACCGGCATCTCTCGCCGCTCGTCCAGCTGTTCCCCGGCGACCGCATCCGCCCCGACGGCTCCACCCCCGAGGCGATCGTCGAGGGCGCGACCGCCCTGCTCACCGCACGCGGCATGGACAGCTTCGGCTGGGCCAACGCCTGGCGCGCTCTGTGCTGGGCCCGCCTCAAGAACCCCGACAACGCCTACCGCCTCGTCGTGAACAACCTGCGACCCTCCACCGGCGGCGCCAACGGCACCGCGCCCAACCTGTTCGACATCTACCAGGTCGAACAAGGCCGGGGCATCTTCCAGATCGACGGCAACTTCGGTACGCCCGCCGCGATGATCGAGATGCTCGTGTACTCCCGCCCGGGCCACGTCGAGCTGCTGCCCGCGCTGCCCGACGCCTGGGCCGCTTCCGGATCGATCAGCGGAGTGGGCGTACGCGGCGGCTTCACCGTCGATCTCCGGTGGCAGGACGGCAGGCCCACCGAGGTCACGGTGACGAGCGTCGGCGGTCGTACGGCGACCACGGTGGCGTACGGGGAGCGGTCCCGGACGGTGACCCTGGCGCCCGGCCGGTCCGTGACCCTGCGCGATCTGGGGCGGTGAGCGATGCGCCAACACAGGGGAATCCGACGGGTACTTCGCCGACTCGCCCTGCCAGCCGTCACGTTGGCCGTCGTCGCGCAGTCGCTGACCGCTTCCGCGACAGCGGCCCCCGGCACGACCACGCACAAGAACGTCGCCGCGACCACGACCACGCACGAGATCGTCACCTGGGGCGCGAGCGCCGACCGTATCGGCGACGCGGCACCGGATCGCGGTTACCGCCTCGTCGTACGGACCAGCGCCGGCGGCACCCACCTCCGCGTCCGCCTCTCCAACGCCTTCGGCGACCGGCCCCTCACCTTCGGCCAGGCGTTCGCGGGCGTCCAGCAGCAGGGTGCCGCCCTGGTCCGGGGCAGCAACCGGCAACTGACGTTCGGCGGCGCGCGATCCGTGACCGTACCCGCCGGAGAGACCGTGCTCAGCGATCCGCTGCCCGGACGGGTGCCCGCCGCGACCGCACTGGTAGTCAGCCTGTATGTGGCCGAGGGCGGCGGTCCCGCCACCGGGCACGCCATGGCCATGCAGACGTCGTACACCAGCACCGGCGACCACACGGCGGAGGAGGGCCTGGCCAACTGGACCGGAACCACCGGCTCCTGGCCGTACCTGGACGCCGTCACCGTACGGACGGACCCGGCCGTCGGCGCGGTCGTCGCCCTGGGCGACTCCATCACCGACGGCTGGCAGTCCACCACCGACAAGAACCGGCGCTGGCCCGACTATCTGGCCCGCCGTCTCCAGGCCGACTCCGGCACCCGCCTCAAGGGCGTGGCGAACGAAGGGATCTCAGGCAACAAGGTCCTCGCCGACGGAGCCGGGCAGAGTGCCCTCAACAGGCTGCACCGGGACGTGCTTTCCCACCCCGGCGTCCGAACGGTCCTCCTCTTCGAGGGCGTCAACGACATCAAGGCCCACACCGGTGTCACCGCACGGGAGTTGATCGACGGCTACCGCCGGATCATCGACCGTGCGCACACGGCCGGGCTGTGTGTCGTCGGGGCGACGGTCGGGCCCTTCAAGGGCTGGTACGAGTGGGACGCGCCCGCCGAGGCCGTACGGCAGGAGGTCAACGAATTCATTCGTACCGGCGGCGAGTTCGACGCCGTCGTGGACTTCGACCGCGTGCTGCGCAGCCCCTACGACCACGAACGCATCCTGCCGTTCTTCGACAACGGCGACCACCTGCACCCCAACGACACCGGGATGCAGGCGATGGCAGACGCGGTGCCGATCAACGACCTCGACTGCGAGCGCACCGCCCGCTGAACAACCCGACGGACGGCTACAGCGGAGCCGGTGACGAAGCCCCCGCGATCAGCAGGCGGGGGCTGCCCGTCCCGTTCGCCGGCACGCTCCACAGGTCGCTGCTGCCCACCTTGCCGTCGGTCGGGAGGGCGTACGCGATGGTGTCGTCGTCCAGCCAGGTGGCCTGGTCGTCGACGCTGTGGCGTTCCGCGAGGGCCGTCTCCTTGAGGGTCTTCAGGTCGAGTACGTACTCGTGCCAGAGGGCCGTCCGGGACAGGACCCGCTTCTTGAAGGCGACGCGGGTGCCGTCGGGGGAGAGGGACGGGCACTCCACGTTCTCGATGATCGTGGTGACCGAGCGGCGGGAGATCGAACCCTTCACCAGGTAGGTCTTGTTGGCGGTGTTGAGGGTGGCGTAGAAGGTGTCGTCGTCGGCGGCGAAGGTGACGCCCCAGAAGTTGACGTCCGAGGCGCGGTACGACTTGCCGTCCAGGGTGATCGCGAACGTCTCCAGGCTGGGGATCAGCTTCATCGTCCGGGTGTCCAGGATCGACGTGCGGGTCGAGAAGAAGGCCGACGCGTAGGACTCCCCGGAGACGAAGACCGTCCAGGCGGCGAAGCGGCCACTGGGGGAGACCCGGGCCCGGCTGGGGGTGCCCGCGAGCGCGTAGGTGTGCACCGTGCGCAGGTCGGCGTCCAGGAGGAGGGCGCGGTTGCTCTGCTTGAGGACGCCGGGGACGGACTGGAGGCAGACGCCGGTGCCGGCCGCGGCGTAGAAGCGTACGCACTTCAGGTCCGAGGCGGTCCGGCCGGCGCCCGGGTCGGCCGAGGGGACCGAGGCGACCGCTGTGCGGTGCGGTCCGGCGGCCGAGTTGACGAAGGTCAGCCGGCTCTTCTGGTCGAGGGTCAGCCGGCCCGAGCTGACCGCGGGGCCGCCCTTCTGCGGCTTGTTGGCCTGCTCCGCGCGGTCGGCGGCGTGCAGGACGACGCCGGTTCCCAGGCCCGCGAGGAGCAGCACGCCCGTGACGAGTATGAGCAGGCGGCGGCGCAGCGATGTCATCTGGATCCCTGTGGTTCTGGTTCTGTGACTGTGGTGGTGATCGGGTCCCTCGGCCGCAGTACGAAGGCCGCGACGGCCGCGCAGCACAGCAGCCCGACCGCCGATCCGGCCAGGGCCGCGCTGTCGCCCCACAGCGTCCAGGCGGCGCCGAAGGACAGTGAGCAGCAGAAGCGGGCCAGCGCCTGGCTGGTGCCGACGATGGCGAGACCGGTCGCGCGCAGCTGCTCGGGCACGATGTCGGCCAGCGCGGCCGGGAGCACGCCGTCGGTGGCCGCGTAGAACATGCCGTGCAGGGCGAGGACGAGGAAGGGCAGGGCGGGCGTGTCCGGGGCCCAGAGGAGGAGGGCGTAGGCGATCAGCAGCCCCAGGTGTCCGGTGAGGAACACCGTCCGGCGCCCGATCCGGTCGGCCAGCGCGCCGACGGGCACGGCAAGCAGCAGGAACACGACGGCGGTGCCCAGCGGCAGCAGCGGGAACCACGCGTCGGCGATGCCCGCGCGCCGTTGCAGCAGCAGATAGACGAACGCGTCGCTGACCGTGGTCAGCCCGAGCAGCGCGGCACAGCCCGCCAGCGCCCGCAGGCGCGGAAGCCGCAGCAGAGCCAGCGCGTCCCGCACCCGCACCGGCGGCCGACCGGCGGCCGTACCCGCCTCGGCGTCCACTTCGCCATTTGCCTCGGCACTTGTTTCCTTGCTTGCTTCCGCACCCGTTTCCGCGTGTGTCTCGCGTGCCTGCTCGGCCTGTTGCCGGCGGCTGGGGACGAACAGGACGAGTACGAGCACGCCGAGCACGGCGACGCACGCGCTGACCCCGAACACGGCGTCGTAGCCGTCGACCGCCACGCTCAGGATGAGGAAGGCGGCCAGGGGGCCGAGCATGGCGCCGGTGGTGTCCATCGCCCGGTGCACACCGAAGGCGCGGCCCTGCTTCTCGGCCGGGGTGGAGAGGGAGATCATCGCGTCGCGCGGGGCGGTGCGCAGGCCCTTCCCGGTGCGGTCCAGGGCGAGGACCGTACCGAGTGTGGCGATGCTTCCGGCTAGCAGAAGCAAAGGTTTGCACGCGGCGGAAAGGGCGTAGCCGAGCCCGGCCATGAGCTTGTGGTTGCGCACTCGGTCGGCGAGATGACCGCCGGTGAGCTGGACCAGCGCGCTGACGCCGTTGTAGACGCCGTCGAGGGTGCCGAACGCCAGCGGGGTGAAGCCGAGGGTGGTGACGAGGTAGAGCGGCAGGACCGCGGTGACCATCTCCGAGGAGATGTCGGTTATCAGGCTGACCGTCCCCAGGACGAACACCACCGGGGCGACCCTGCGCCCCGCGCCGCGTCTTCGGGCCGGTTCGGTGTCCGTCTGCGCTGCGGGTGCGGAGCGGTCGGTGAGATACATGATCGAGAACTCCAGGTGCGGTGCGATCAGTTCTGCCGGCTGCTCTCGTCCCGCAGCCAGGTCCCGAAGTCCTGTGCGCGGACGGCCTTCCTGGCCCCCCGCCGGGCGGCGACCGCCGCCGCGAGGAAGACTACGACACTGGTCACGAGCCGCGGCTCCCGGCGGAGCATGCTTTTCAGGTCCGCGACGCTCGTGCGGGCCGAGGCGTCCTCCGGGCCCTGGTGCTGCTCGACCTGGGCCGTGGAGACAGCGGCCCGGATGCGCCGTTTCATCAGGTCGGACCAGGTGCGCGGCGGATGCACCACGACACTCGCCCCGCCGACCACGAGCCGCTCACCCGGGGCGAACGCCAGGGACGCGGCCAGGTCGTCCGCCATCAGCGGAGGCAGCGCGGCGATTCGGTTATGACCGGTTTTGGACACGGCGATCACGCCCCGCCCGAACAACCCTTCGCAAACGGCAGGCAAACGTTGCCAGACCCGGTAGTAGGCGCGCACCCGCCACGAGCACCCCTGCAGTGGAATCTCTCGCTCCGGTGCGGTGGCGAGGACATCCGAGGTGTCGTCGTTCAGGGGTTCGATCAATGCCCGTATGTCGGCGCCCGAGATCACCACGTCGGCGTCCACGTAGACCCGGGGGAAGCCGCGTGCGTGGTCGTCGCCCGCCCGTAGGGCCGCATGCTTGGAGGGGGTCGGTATTTCGACCACCCGTACGCGTGGGCCCCGCGTGGCCGCGATCCGTGCCGTGTCGTCCGTGCAGCCGTTGCACACGACAACGACGTCGGTCTCGTCCTCGGTGGAGTCGGCCAGCAGCGAATCCAGGAGTCGTCCGATGACTTGGGCCTCGTTGTGGGCCGGGATCACGATGCTCGTCACGTGGGCAGTATGCCGCCAGTGTCACTAATGCGATGTGTGTTTCGTTCAACCGTTCCCGTGACTGCGTCCCGTGGTCTAGATTGAGTGCCGCCGGACCGGTTTGGGTGGGGAACTTGTCCTTGACTGCGTGTCACGGTACGGCTTTGTGCATTGTTTTGAGCATTTGCAGTACAAGCATGCTGGGGGGCATGAGGCGGTTGGGGAACCGCTGTCACGCTCCCTCGCTTTCCAGTGCCGCTGCGTGATGGGCACTTCGGTCGGGGGGTAGCCGCGCATGTGGTGGGGGGAGCATGACCATTGAGGTCACGCCTGAGCAACTCGTTGTGGAACGCCGGAATCCGGCGGCACGCCGAAGACATTGGGAGCAGAAGTATCGGTTCTCCCTGTTGGTCACCGACGGCCTGGCGGCCGTTCTCGCGGCCTTCCTGATCCACGCGGCCTTCGACCGCTGGGCGGTGGCCCTGGTGCTGCCCCCGACGTGGATCGTGACCATGCTCGTCCATCGTTCCTACGACCGCAAAGCCCTGGGCGTGGGCGCCGAGGAGTACCGACGGGTGCTCCGCGGGGCCGTGGCGCTGCCGGCGCTGGCCGCCGGGTACTACTTGGTCGCGCACGACCCGGGACTCCTCCATGACATGCTCATGGCCACAATTCCGGTCGCCGCGCTCGCCGTACCGGGCCGCTACGCGCTCCGTCGCCGCCTGCACCGAAGATGGGCCCGGGGCCGCGACCAGAGCACGACGCTGCTGGTCGGACCGTCGCACGGCATCCAGGAACTGGTCGCCGTACTGCGCCGCGGCGGTGAACAGGAGCTGGACATCGCGGGTGTCTGCCTGAGCGATCCGCGCAACCGTTCCGAGATCCGCAAGCTGGGGCTCCCCGTCCTCGGTGGCGTCGGCGACATGGAGAACGTCGTCCGGGCCCTGGGCATCGGAACCGTCGTCGCCCTCCCGGTCCCCGAGAGCGACGCCTCCGTGCTGCGCCGGATGTCCTGGACGGCCGCCGTACAGGGCGTCGAGTTCCTGCTCGCCCCCGTACTGACCGACGTGACCGCCTCACGGCTCGCGATCCGGCCCACCAACGGGGTCCCGCTCGTACGTATCCAGGCACCGAACCTCGCCCCGGCCGCACGGCTGCCCAAGGAACTCCTGGACCGCTCCCTCGCGGCCCTGCTCCTCGCGTTCCTCGCGCTGCCGATGATGGCGATCGCCCTGATCGTGCGGCTGGACAGCTCCGGACCGACCCTGTTCCGGCAGCAGCGCGTGGGCCGCTACGGCGACCACTTCACCATGCTGAAGTTCCGCACCATGCGGCCCGACTCGGAGAACCTGCGGGCCGAGCTGGAGCACCTCAACGAGAACAGCGACGGGCTGCTGTTCAAGGTGAAGGAGGACCCGCGGATCACCCGCTTCGGCTCCTTCCTGCGGCGCAGCTCGCTCGACGAACTGCCGCAGCTGCTCAACGTGGTCAAGGGCCACATGTCGCTCGTCGGCCCCCGGCCCCCGCTGCCCGAGGAGGTCGAGGAGTACACCCCGGAGGTCAAGCGCCGGCTGTTGGTCAAGCCCGGTCTCACCGGGCTCTGGCAGGTCAGCGGACGCTCCGACCTGCCCTGGGACGAGGCGGTCCGGCTCGACCTCGGATACGTCGACAACTGGTCGCTGGGTCTCGACCTGACGATCCTGGCGCGCACCGGATCCGCGGTGGTGCGCGGAACGGGGGCCTACTGATGGACCGACCTGACCAACTGGACCACCCGGACCGACGGAAGAAGAATCAAGTGACGCAGGGTACGGGGCCGTCGGGCACGAAGCCGTCGGGTACGGAGCCGCTGGGGGTCGCGGTCGTCGGGGCGGGCTACTGGGGCCCCAACCTTGTCCGCAACTTCCAGGCCAGCGACCGGTTCCGGCTGCGCTGGCTGTGCGACCTCGACGTGGACCGCGCCCAGCGCGTCCTCGGCGGCTACTCGACGGTCCAGGCCACCGCGGACTACGCGGCCGTCCTCGCCGACCCCACCGTCGACGCCATCGCCGTGGCCACGCCCGCCGGTACGCACCTCGACATCGCGCTCGCCGCCCTGCGCGCCGGAAAGCACGTCCTCGTGGAGAAGCCCCTCGCGGCGACCTACGCCGACGGACTGCGCCTGGTCACCGAGGCCGAGGAGCGCGGGCTCACCCTTATGTGCGACCACACCTACTGCTACACGCCCGCCGTGGGCCGGATCCGGGAACTGGTCCGCTCCGGGGAACTCGGCGAGATCCACTTCGTCGACTCGGTCCGGATCAACCTCGGGCTCGTCCAGAAGGACATCGACGTGATGTGGGACCTCGCCCCGCACGACCTGTCGATCCTCGACTTCATCCTCCCCGACAACGTCGAGCCGGTCGCCGTCGCCGCCCACGGGGCCGACCCGATCGGGGCCGGACAGGCCTGCGTCGCCTATCTGACGCTCCAGCTCAACACCGGGGCCATCGCCCACGTGCACGTCAACTGGCTCTCGCCGACCAAGGTCCGCACCACCATGGTGGGCGGCGCCAAGCGCACCCTGATCTGGGACGACCTCAACCCCGCCCAGCGGGTGGCGATCTTCGACCGGGGCGTCGACCTGGCCGCGCCCCAGGAGATCGGCGACGACGAGCGCCGGGACATGCTCATCTCCTACCGCTCCGGCGACATGGTCGCCCCCGCCATCGGCGAGAAGGAAGCCCTGCGCAGCATGGTCGACGAGTTCGGCGACGCCATCAGGGAACGCCGGGCGCCGCTGACCGACGGCCGGGCGGGCCTCAGGGTGCTGGACATCCTGGAGGCGGCCTCCCGGAGCCTGGAGTTCAAGGGCGCGGTCGTCGGCCTGCGCGCCGGGCACTGACCGCGCCGGGCACCGACCGTTCCACTTCACCGACAGTCCGACTGACCGAGAGGGCAGCGCAGTTGAGCAGCGTACGAGGCAAGAAGATCCTGGTCACCGGGGGAGCGGGCACCATCGGCTCCAACCTGGTCGACCTGCTGGCCGAGGGCGGCGCCCGCGAGATCGTCGTACTCGACAATTTCGTGCGCGGCCGGCGGGCCAACCTCGCCAAGGCGCTGCCCAGCGGTGTCGTGGAGATCGTCGAGGGCGACATCCGGGACGCGGCCACCGTACGGAAGGTCACCGAGGGCGCCGACCTGGTGTTCCACCTCGCGGCGATCCGTATCACGCAGTGCGCGGAGGAGCCCCGGCTCGCCAACGAGGTCATGGTCGACGGCACGTTCAACGTCCTGGAGGCGGCGGCCCAGGCCGGAGTCGCCAAGGTGATCGCCTCGTCCTCGGCGTCCGTCTACGGCATGGCCGAGACCTTCCCGACGACCGAGCGCCACCACCCGTACAACAACGACACCTTCTACGGCGCCGCGAAGGCCTTCAACGAAGGCCAGCTGCGCAGCTTCCACGCCATGTACGGACTGGACTACGTGGCTCTGCGCTACTTCAACGTCTACGGCCCCCGGATGGACATCCACGGCCTCTACACCGAGGTGCTCATCCGCTGGATGGAGCGCATCGAGGCGGGCGAGCCGCCGCTGATCCTCGGCGACGGCGCCCAGACCATGGACTTCGTCGACGTCCGCGACATCGCCAGAGCCAACGTCCTGGCCGCCGAGTCGGACCTGACGGACGAGGTGTTCAACGTCGCCAGCGGCACGGAGACCTCGCTCAAGGAACTCGCCCAGGGCCTCCTGGAGGCGATGGGCGCGTCCGGCCTTGAGCCCGAGCACGGGCCCGCCCGCGCGGTGAACGGCGTGACCCGGCGCCTCGCGGACACCTCGCAGGCCGCCGAACGGCTCGGGTTCCGGGCCGAGATCGACCTGCGTACGGGCCTGAAGGACCTGGTCGAGTGGTGGCGTGCGGAGCGCTCCCCTTCAGAGGAGTCCGCCAAGTGAGCACCGACCGCATCCCCGTGATGATCCCCTGGCTCGGCGAGGAGGAGGCGAAGGCGGCCTCCGACGCGGTGCTGTCCGGGTGGGTCGCCCAGGGCCCCCGTGTCGCCGCCTTCGAGCGGGCCTTCGCCGAGCGGGTGGGCGCCGAGCACGGCATCGCCGTCAGCTCCTGCACCACCGGCCTGCACCTCTCGCTCGTCGCCCTCGGGATCGGGCCCGGCGACGAGGTCGTCGTCCCCTCGCTGTCGTTCATCGCCACCGCCAACGCCGTGCGTTACGTCGGTGCCGAACCGGTGTTCGCCGATGTCGACCCCGCCACCGGCAACCTCACCACGGCCACCGTGGACGCGGTCCGAACGCCCCGCACGAAGGCCGTACTCGCCGTTCACCAGGGCGGGGTCCCGGCCGACGTGCACGCGCTGCGCGCCGCCTGCGCCGAGTGGGACCTCGCGCTGGTCGAGGACGCGGCCTGCGCCATCGGCTCGACCGTCGGCGGCAAGCCCGTCGGGCACGGCGCGCTGATCGCCGCCTGGTCCTTCCACCCCCGCAAGGTGGTCACCACCGGCGAGGGCGGCATGATCACCACCGACGACGCCGAGTGGGCGGCCCGGCTGCGCCGACTGCGCGAGCACGGCATGAACGCCTCGGCCGCCGAGCGCCACGCCAGCAACAAGCCGGTCCTGGAAAGCTACTTGGAAGTCGGCTTCAACTACCGCATGACGGACGTCCAGGCCGCCATCGGCCTCGTCCAGCTCGGCAAGCTCGACACGATGATCGCCCGCCGCCGCGAACTGGCGGCCCGCTACGACGAGTTGCTGGCGGACATCCCCGGCCTCACCCCCGTGACCGACCCCGCGCACGGGCAGAGCAACTTCCAGTCCTACTGGGTGCTGCTCGCCGAGGACTTCCCCGTCGGCCGCGACGACCTGCTCGCCGCGCTCGCCGACGCCGGGGTCTCCGCCCGGCGCGGGATCATGGCCTCGCACCTCGAACCCGCCTACGCGGACCACCCGAGCGCGCCGCTGCCCGTCACCGAACGGATCAGCCGCGACTCGCTGATCCTGCCCCTCTTCCACACCATGACCGAGGCCCAGCAGGACCGGGTCGTGGCGGCGCTGCGCGAACAGGCCCATGGATGAGCGGGCTGCTGATCGTCGGCGCGGGCGGTTTCGCCCGGGAGACCGCACAGGCCGTACGGGACACAGGCGAATTCGAGCTGCTCGGACACCTCGACGACAACCCCGACCTGCACGGCACGGAGGTCGACGGCGTGCCGGTGCTCGGCGGCTGCGACCTGGTGCACGAGCTGACCGGGGCCCGCGTGGTGATCTGCGTGGGCAACCCGAGGGACTACGCGGCCCGCGCCCGACTGGTCCGCAGGTTCGGCCTCCCCCTGGACCGCTACGCCACGGTGATCCACCCGACGGCGGCCGTGTCGTCGACCTCGCGGGTCGGCCCCGGCTCGGTCCTGCTCGCGCACTGCGTCCTGACCGCCGCCGTACAGGTCGGCGCGCATGTCGCCGTGATGCCGCAGGCCGTCCTCACCCATGACGACGTGGTCGAGGACTTCGTCACGATCACCTCCGGCGTACGGCTCGGCGGCGGCGTACGACTCGAACGCGGCGCCTATGTGGGCTCCGGGGCCCTGGTCAGGGAGGGCACGACGGTCGGCGCCTGGTCGCAGATCGGCCTGGGAAGCACCGTGCTCGGCGACGTCCCGCCGGGCGAGGTCTGGGTCGGGAGCCCGGCCAGGCGGCTGCGCGCGGCGGAGGCGCCCGCGCTGGACGAACTCGCGACACGAACGACAGTGGGGGGACCGCTGAGATGAACCACATACCGCTTGTCGACCTCAAGGCGGCACACGAGGAGGTCGCCGACGAGGTACGGGCCGGCTTCGAACGGGTGCTGGCGAACACCGCCTTCATCGGCGGCGACGAGGTACGGGCCTTCGAGCGCGAGTACGCCGACTTCGGCGCCGTCGCGCACTGCGTGGGCGTCGCCAACGGCACCGACGCCGTCGAACTCGCCCTGCGCGCGAGCGGGATCGGACCCGGCGACGAGGTCGTGATCCCCGCCAACACCTTCATCGCCACCGCCGGAGCCGTGGCCCGGATCGGCGCCCGCCCGGTCCTGGCGGACTGCTTGCCCGGCACCCATCTGCTCGACCCGCAGGCCGCGTTGGACGCCGTCGGCCCGGCCACCCGCGCGGTCGTCCCGGTGCATCTGTACGGCCAGCTGGCCGAGGTGACCGGCCTGCGCGACCGACTCCCGGACCACGTACGGGTCGTCGAGGACGCCGCCCAGTGCCAGGGCGCCACCCGCGACGGCCGCTCCCCGGGCAGCGGTGGCATCGCCGCGACCAGCTTCTACCCGGGCAAGAACCTCGGCGCCTACGGCGACGCGGGCGCGGTCCTCACCGACGACGAGAACCTGGCCGACCTGGTCCGCGCGACCGCGAACCACGGCGGCGTCGCCAAGTACCGCCACGACGTAGCCGGGTTCAACAGCCGCCTCGACGGACTGCAGGCCGTCGTCCTGCGCGCGAAGCTCGCGCGCCTCGCGGACGGCAACGCGGCCCGGCGGGCGGCGGCGGCCCGCTACGACGACCTGCTCGCCGACCTCGCGGCGGCCGGCCGGGTCGTCCTCCCCACGACGGCCGACGGCAACGTCCACGTCTGGCACCTGTACGTCGTCGAGGTCACCGACACGGACCGCGACGACGTCGTCGGCAAGCTCAACGCCGAGGGCATCGGCGCGGGCGTGCACTACCCCGCCCCCGTGCACCTCACGGCGGCCTACCGACATCTCGGCCACGCCCGTGGTGACTTCCCCCACGCGGAGCGGGCGGCGGACCGCATCCTGTCGCTGCCGCTCTTCCCCCAGATAAGCCCCGATCAGCAGCGACGCGTCGTGGAAACGCTCACCAAGGCGCTCTGAAGCAGATCGGCCCCCACAATCACGCTCCACACCGGCCTCCCGGGCCGGCCCCGCACAGTGCACAGCACCGCTGAGAGGTACACATGAACAGATGGAGCAGACGGATCCGGGGCGGGCGCCTCGCCGTCGTGGCAGCATTGATATGGGCGGTGCTCCCGACGGCACTGCCCGCCCAGGCGGCATCCGATCCGTGCGGCACGGCCTCGAACGCGATCGTGTGCGAGAACTCCAAGCCGGGCAGCCCCATGTCCGACTGGTACGCGCCCAACTCCTACGGCGACATCAAGGGGTTCTCCACCAAGGAGAGCGTCCAGGCCGGTGACACCGTCCAGTTCAAGATCCAGTCGCCGGTCACCTACCGTGTCGAGATCTACCGGCTCGGCTGGTACGGCGGCGACGGCGCCCGGCTGATCTCGACCGCCGCCCAGGCGGCCGTGACCTACCCGGCCAACTACACGACCACCCGGGCCAGTTGCACCACCAAGGCCAGCACTGGCCTGGTCGACTGCGGCAACTGGCCGGTCACGGTCAACTGGACGGTGCCCAGCGACGCCGTCTCCGGCCTGTACATCGCGAACCTCACACAGACGGACGGCGACGGCCTCATGCCGTATCCGTTCGTCGTCCGCAAGGACTCCAGCACCTCCGACATCGTCGTCCAGACCAGTGACCAGACCTGGCAGGCGTACAACGACTTCGGCGGTCAGGACCTGTACGGCGGCGCGGGCCCCGCGCCCGACGGCCGGGCCTACGAGGTCAGTTACAACCGGCCGCTGGACATCGGCGGCGACAACGGCATCTACGGCTCCGAGTTCATGATGCTGTCCTGGCTGGAGCGCAACGGCTACGACGTCAGCTATCTGTCCGGCGTCGACGTGTCGACCCACGGTGACACCCTGCTGGACAACCACAAGGTCTATCTGTCCTCGGGCCACGACGAGTACTGGACGCAGAGTCAGTACAACAACGTCCTGGCCGCCCGAAAGGCAGGCGTGAGACAGGCCTACTTCAGCGGCAACGAGGTGTTCTGGAAGACCCGGCTCACCCCGAGCAACGACGGCACCAGCACCGCCAACCGGACCCTGGTCTGCTACAAGATGACCAAGATGGTCCAGGGCAACGGCATCGCCGACCCCAGCGGCCAGTGGACCGGCACCTGGATGGACCCGACCAGCACTCAGTACGGTCAGACATACCAGCCGCCGAACATCCTCACCGGCTCCATGTTCACGGTGAACGGCTACCGCGCCGACGCGATCACGGTCCCCGGCTCGTACGGCAAGAACCGGATCTGGCGCAACACCTCCATCGCCAACCTCACGTCGAGCCAGACGGCCACCTTCCCCACCGGAACCCTCGGTTACGAGTGGGACAGTGACATCGTCAACAGCACCAGACCCGCCGGGGCGATCCACCTCTCGTCCACGACCGTGGACATCGAGGACGGCAAGTACCGCCTCGACTGGGGCAACATGTACGGCAACGGCACGGCGACGCACAATCTCGTCGAGTTCCGCGACCAGGACTCCGGAGCCCTGGTGTTCGGGGCCGGGACCGTGCAGTGGTCGTGGGGTCTGACCAACCTTCCGGTGTACGACCCCGATGACGTCGTCGTCACCGAGGACTCCCGGATGCAGCAGGCGACCGTCAACGTCCTCGCCGACATGGGCGTCCAGCCGCTGACCCTGCAGAGCAACCTCACCAGCGCCACCCAGTCCACCGACACCACCGGCCCGACCATCACCGTGACGAGCCCGGCCTCCGGGGTCACCGTCCCGGCGCTGAAGCCGGTCACCATCTCCGGTACCGCCGCCGACTCCGGCGGGGGAGTGGTGGCCCGCGTCGAGGTGTCCACCGACGGCGGCACCACCTGGAACGCCGCCAGCGGACTGACGTCCTGGACCTACAGCTGGACCCCGTCCACCCCGGGCAGCGCCTCCATCAAGGTCCGCGCGGTGGACGACAGCGTCAACATCGGCGCCGTCACCACCATCCCGGTGACCGTCGGCCCTCAGGCCTGCCCCTGCACCGTCTGGTCGGCCGCGACCGTGCCCGGCACCGTCAACTCGGGCGACGGCAGCTCCCTGGAGCTGGGCGTCAAGATCCGTACCACGGTGGCCGGTTCGATCACCGGCGTCCGCTTCTACAAGTCGCCCAACAACACGGGCACCCACACCGGCAGCCTGTGGAGCGCCTCCGGCACCCGCCTGGCCACCGGCACCTTCACCAACGAGACGGCCTCCGGCTGGCAGCAGCTGAACTTCGCCACCCCGGTCACCGTCAAGGCCAACACCACTTACGTCGCCTCGTACTTCGCCCCCAACGGCGGCTACTCCTACGACGGCGGCTACTTCTCCGGCAGCGCGGCAGGACTGGCCCCGCTCACGGCACTGCAGTCCGGCACCGACGGCGGCAACGGCGTCTACCGGTACGGCTCGACCAGCGGCTTCCCGAACTCGGCGTCCTCGGGCAGCAACTACTGGGTGGACGTGGTGCTCGACACCGCGGCGGCCAGCACCACCCCGCCCGTCGTCACCTCGACCTCCCCGACCTCCGGGGCGACCGGCGCGGCGATCACGGCACCGGTGTCGGCGATCTTCGACCACGCCATCGACGGCGACACCCTGGCGTTCACGCTCAAGGACCCGAGCGGCAACACCGTCCCGGGCACCAAGACGCTCCCCGCGTCGAACAAGGCGACCTTCACGCCGTCGACGGAACTTGAGCTGAACACCACGTACACCGCCTCGGTCCAGGCCGAGGACCTGTGGGGCAACGCCATGTCGGCCCCGGTGACCTGGAGCTTCACCACCAGCTCCACGCCGCCCGCGGTCACCTGCCCCTGCACGCTGTGGAACACCTCCACCGTGCCGGCCAGGACGGCCGTGACCGACGACGCCAACTCCCTCGAACTGGGCACCCGCTTCCAGTCCTCGGCGAGCGGCTGGGTCACCGGCGTCACCTTCTACAAGGGCGCCACCAACACCGGCACCCACACCGGCAGCCTCTGGTCCGCCGACGGCACGCTCCTCGCCTCCGGCACCTTCACCACCGAGTCGGCCACCGGCTGGCAGACGATGACGTTCGCGACCCCGGTGGCGATCACCGCGGACACCTCGTACGTCGTCTCCTACCACGCGCCGAACGGCAACTACGCGGTCGACGGCGGCTACTTCGCCTCGGCGCACAAGTCCTATCCGCTGACCGCCACCGCCGACATCAGTACGGCCCGCAACGGGCTCTACCGGTACGGCAGTGACGTGGCCTTCCCGAACGGCTCCTACGGGTCCGCGAACTACTGGGTCGGCCCGATCTTCACCGCCGACGACCCGTCGGCGGCACTGTCGACCGTCACCACCTCGGAGGTGAGCGCCTCCGCACTGGCGCGCACCGCCGACGCGTCGAGCCCGCTGGTCACCTCGCTGCCCAGCGCGGCCAAGGTGGGCTCGGTCAAGGCGACGGTGACCGTCCTGCCGGGCGCGAAGGCGGCGGCGGCCAAGAAGCTCAAGGTCAAGGCGTTCGTCTCCTACGACCGGGCCACCCACAAGGTGTCCGTCCATCTGTCCACCCCGCTGCCGGACGGCACGCGCTTCAAGATCACGGTCACGGCCCGGGACAAGAAGAACCACACCGTGAAGTCCCAGGTCTGGACCCTGACCAGCAAGACCGTCCGCAAGAAGCACTGACCGTCCGTATGAAGAACTGACCGACACAACCCACCGCCGGTGGCCTCCCGCACCCACGCGGGAGGCCACCGCCGGGGATTGGCCTGCCAACCGATGAGCACCGTCAGTGTTGTCATCCCCTGCTACAAGTACGGCCATTTCCTGGCCGACTGCGTGAGCAGCGTCCTGGACGAGCAGGACGGCGTTGACGTCCGGGTACTCATCATCGACGACGCCTCGCCCGACGACTCGGCCGAGGTCGCGCTCAAGCTCGCCGCCGCCGACCCGCGCATCGAGGTCCGCGTCCACGAGACCAACAAGGGGCACATCGCCACCTACAACGAGGGACTCCTGGAGTGGGCCGACGGCGACTACGTCGCCCTCCTCTCCGCCGACGACAGACTGGTCCCCGGCGCACTCGTCCGCGCCGCCGCCCTCCTCGACGCCCACCCCGAGGCCGGGTTCGCCTACGGCCGCCCCCTGCGCTTCCAGCACGGCGGCCCACTGCCCAAGGCCCGCACCCAGAGCACCGGTTCGGTCGTCTACCCCGGGCACTGGTGGCTGGAGCGCCGCTTCCGCGAGGGCACCGGCTGCATCACCTCGCCCGAGGTCGTCGTCCGCACCAGCCTCCAGCGCCAGGTCGGCGGCTACGACCCCGCACTCCCGCACGCCGGCGACATCGAGATGTGGATGCGGCTCGCCGCCCACGCCGACGTCGGCTACATCAGCGGCGCCGACCAGGCCTTCTACCGCGTGCACGGCAACAACATGTCGACCACCGACTTCGGCGGCCAGCTCGACGACCTGCGCCAGCGCCTGGTCGCCTTCGACTCCGTCCTCGCCAAGTGCGGCGACCGGCTCCCGCAGGCCGAGCGGCTGGCCGATCTGGTGCACACCCGGCTGGCCCGCTACGCCCTGCGCCGCGCCTACCGCGCCTACGACCGGGGCCGCACCGACGTCGTCCCGGTCGACGACCTCGTGGCCTTCGCCGCCGAGTGCCGCCCCGGCTTCACCTCACTGCCCGAGTACCAGGCCCTGCACCGGCGCCGGCGCGTCGGCGCCGGACTCATGCCGTACCTCCAGCCGCTGATCTGGTCGGCCGTGGTCGAACGCGGGCGGGAGTGGCTGTGGTGGCGGTCCTGGAAGCGCCGCGGCATCTGATGCGCGCCCGCTCCGCCCAGCACACCGTGCCGGTACCCGGCTCAGTTGGCCACCGGCACCGCACCCGCGTAACGGCCCGCTTCCGGGGAGCCGGAGCCGTCCTTCCGGTTCCTGCGGCGCAGCGCGAACTGGTCGAACCACAGCGCGCCCAGGACCGCCAGGGTCGCCCCCAACAGCGCCGTACCGGCCAGCGCGCGGCTCTTGTTGCCCTGTACCTGGGCGGCGCTCGGAGCGACCAGCACCGACGCGTTGATCCGGGCCCCGGCGACGACGCCCTGCGCGGACTGGAGGTCGGCCACGTGCTCGGCGTAGACCTCGATGATCCGGCGCACCGCCGTGTCCGCGTCGACGGCCGCGGCGGCCCTCGCCTGCACCTGGAGCGAGGGGATCAGATAGCGCGGGGTCGCGCTGGTGCCGCTGTTGCGCGGGATCAGCTGGTACGAGCCGTCGACCCCGACGGCCCGCAGCTCCTTGCGCCCGGCGGGCGACTCGAGCTGCTGCACGATCCCGTACGCGAGGGTGGCGAGCGGCGGCTGGAGATTCGTCAGCTGGTTCGGCTGGTTGCCCGTCGCCGGCGGCTTGAGCACGACCACGGCCGAACTCAGGAACTGCGGGGCGGGCCGGACCACCGGATACGCCCCGGCGGCGGTCAGCAGGAGCGCGAGCACCAGTACGTACCAGCGGCGGAGCAGCGCTTCGGCGACGTCACGAGGCGACACAGGGATTCCTTCCGTCGGCCCCGATCCTCGCAGGCCCCGGGGCGGATCGCCACCACATCACGAGGCCTATGCTGTGCCCGAGCCCGGACCTCCGGTACCACAGCACCGGGCCGGGGGGAGAATTCATGAGCCTTGGCGATCTCTGGGCCATCATGTGCAGGCGCTGGTACTTCATGGTGCCCCTCACCCTGCTCAGTCTGCTCACGGGCGGATACCTGTACCGGACCATCCCGGTGTCCTACCAGTCGCAGAGTTCCGTCACGCTCCTCGACTCCAGCGCCGTCGCCGACATGGCGCCCACCTTCGGCAACCCCATATCGAACGCGGGCGGTTCGCTGGTCGTCACGGCCGACGTGCTGCTCAGGACGCTCCAGTCGAGCGACGCGGCCAAGGAACTGCACTCCCGCGGCGTCACCGACCGCTACACGGCCGGGTTCGCCCCCGAGGCCGACAGCCCGCTGCTCACCCTGAGCGTCACCGGCACCGACCGGGGGAAGGTGCTGCGGGAGACCACCACCCTCACCAAGTTCGCCGGGGAGCAGCTCAAAGCCCTCCAGGCCGCCTCCAAGGTGCCGGTGGAGTACTCGGTGCAGGCCGCCCCGGTCGTCCTGCCGCAGACCCCGGTCTCGCAGTCCAAGGCCCGCTACCAGAACATCGCGGCCGTCCTCATCGTCGGCATGGTCAGCGCCTTCCTCCTCTCCATCCTGGCCGAGGGCGTCGCGGTGGTCCGCCGCCGGGGCCGCGCCCAGGCCGGCTACCTGCCCCGCCGCCATCGCGCCAAGCCCCCCGAGCGGGCCCCCAGAGGCCTGCTGACCCGCCGCCTGGACGCCACGACGATCCTCACCGGCTATCTGGTGCTGGCCTTCTTCGTCCCCTCCAACCTCACCCTCCCCGCCCTCGGCGGCGTCGGCACCCCCGCCAACGTCTTCGCCCTGCTCGGCCTCCTCTGGTACCTGGCGACCTGGCTCGGCGGCCGGATCCGCCCCGCCGAGGGCACCAGACTGCCGCGCGTCGCGATGTGCGTGCTCGCCGTGGCGGTCCTCCTGTCCTACCTCGCGGAGGCGACCCGCGACAGCTCCCACGAGGAGGTCCTCGGCGCCGACCGGGGGCTCATCGGGCTCGGCGTGTGGGTGGCGCTGGTGGTGCTGGTGTCGGCGGGCATCCAGGAGCGCAGCAGGCTGGAGACCCTGATGCGCCGGCTCGTCGTCCTGGGCACGGTGGTCGCCCTGATCGGCTACTACGACTTCTTCGCCGCGACCAACATCGCCGACTCCATCCACATCCCCGGCCTGCAGTCGAGCAGCGCCGGCGTCAGCGTCATGGACCGCGGCTCCTTCACCCGCCCCCGCTCCACCACGGCCCAGCCCCTGGAGTTCGGCGGAATGCTCGCCCTCCTGGTGCCCTTCGCCGTCCACCAGGCCTTCGATCCGGTACGCCGGCACGCGGGCGCCCTGCGCCGCTGGGCACCGCTAGCGATCATGGCGGGCGCGCTGCCGCTGACGGTGTCCAGGACGTCCATCGTCGGCATCCTCATCGTCGCCCTCGTGATGGTCCCCCGCTGGAGGCCGCAGCGCCGCTGGGCCGCGATCGGGATCATCCTCGGCTCGGTGGCCGCCTTCAAGGTGATCATCCCGGGGCTCATCGGCACGATCACCGACCTGTTCGCCAGCTTCCTCTCCAACTCCGACAGCAGCACCCAGGCCCGCACCGTGAAGTACAGCGCGATCGTCCCGTACCTCAGCGAACGCCCCTGGTTCGGCCGGGGCTTCGGCACCTTCACGCCCGACCTGTACTTCTTCACCGACAACCAGTACATGCTGACCCTCGCCGAGATGGGCATCGTCGGACTGGTCGCGCTGCTCGTCCTGTTCATCACCGGCATCCACACCGGCGGCGCCATCCGCAGACTCGCCCGCACCGACTCCGACCGCGAACTCGGCCAGGCGTTCCTCGCCTCGGCCCTGGTCGCCCTGGTCATCAGCGCCACCTTCGACGCGCTCAGCTTCCCCATGTACGCGGGCATGTTCTTCCTGACCCTCGGCGCCGGCGGCAGCTACCTCGGCTTCATCAGACGCGAGGCGGCGGCGGAGGAGACGGCAGCGGCGACGCCAGAGCCCGGGACCGAAACGCCCACCGCCCCCCTTGAGACATCCGAACCCCAGCAGTTCCCCCAACTCGTGGAGTCCCGATGAGTTCCGTCGCCGTCATAGTCGTCACCTGGAACAGCGCCTCGGTGCTGCCCGGGTTCCTGGCCGCGCTGCCCGACGGCATGGCGGGCCTCGACTGGCACCTGGTCGTCGCCGACAACGACTCCGCCGACGACACGGTCGACGTCCTCCACACCCTGGCCCCGGACGCCACGGTCGTCCAGACCGGCCGCAACGCCGGATACGCGGCCGGGGTCAACGCGGCACTGGGCGCGGCAGGGGACTACGACACGGCCCTCATCTGCAACCCCGACATTCGCATGCGCCAGGGCTGCGCCAAACGCCTCGTCGACAGCCTCGGTGCCGGGGTCGGCATAGCCGTACCCCTCCTGTACGAGGAGGACAGGACCACCCCCCACCACTCACTCCGCCGCGAATCGACCGTACTCCGGGCCCTGGGCGAGGCGGTGATCGGCAACACGAGGGCCGGCCGCTTCCCGGCCCTGAGCGAGCTGGTGACGGACCCGGCCGCCTACCAGCAGCCCACACGGGCGGACTGGGCGACAGGCGCGCTGATGGCGATATCGGGGGACTGCCTGACGGCGTGCGGCCCGTGGGACGAGTCCTTCTTCCTCTACTCGGAGGAGACGGAGTTCTGCCTGCGAGCGAGGGACCACGGATACGCCACGCAACTGGAACCGGCGGCGGAAGCAGTACACCTGGGAGGCGACTCGCAGGTCTCCCCCCGCCTCTGGACCCTCCTCACCCTCAACAGGGTCCGCCTCTACCGCAAACGCCACGGCCCTTTGGCAACGGCCGCGTTCCGCACGGCGGTTCTCCTCCGCGAAACGTCCAGAGCGGCCCTGGGCCGCCCGGCAAGCAGAACGGCAGCGGCGACATTGGTAAGACGGGGAGTACTGAAGAGCCCACCTGGACCGTGACTTACTCAGGGGCGCGGGAACGGCGCGACCAGCCACGACGCCGCCGCACCCGACAAAACTCACCGCACGGCTTCGGTCCGCACAGCGATGAGCGACTTGGGAGCCCCGAGCACCCGCTCACTCAACAACTCGGACCCAGGAAACAGATACCGCATCTCCGTCCGGGTCAACAGCTCGATGTTGATCACCGCGTCCATCGCCGACTCGGGACTGTCGGGCCGACTGTGGACCAACGGCCACTTCCGCACCAGCCGAGCCCGCGCCGCCAACGGCAGGAACTGGAACCCCGGCGCCACGAAGTGCGGCTCGACGGGGAAGTACCGGTACGGCGTCTGAATCCAGTGCAGCGGCGCCAGTTGCTCGACGGCGGCGACGAACTTCTGCCGCTGACTGTGCCCACCCACATGCTCGATGGTCGAGTTGGAGAACACCAGGTCGTAACCCCCCTTGGCGCTCAGCTCGGCGGCGACCCCCGTGTCGGTGACGTCGGCGACCTCCGCGGTGATCCAGTCGGGCAACTCGGCGGGATGCTCGGCCAGGTTGATCAGATGGACGTGCTTCGCCCGCACCGGCGCACGCAGCCACATCTCGGCCGTGCCGCCCAGGTCGACGACGCTCATGTTCTCGATACCGGGGAAGCAGCGCCGGAACCTCTCCCAGCGGGCGATGCGCATGCGTTCGCCCAGCGAGCCGGGCGCGTCGACGAACTTGTTTCTGAGGGCGCGGGATCGGGGCACGGGATCAACCACCTGTGGTCTTGAACGGATCTGGTCGGAAGGGAGTGAAGAGGGAGTGGAGCGGACGAGCCTCAACCGGGCTGTCGCCACTGCGTGTAGAAGCTCGCGGGATTCATCAGATACCGAACGGTCGGATACGGCACATGCCGCACCCGGTACCGACGCCCGTACCGTCGGATCAGCTCCCAGTCCTCCCGGGGCAGCACCTCCGGCGTCCGGCGCAGTCGGCTGAAGTAGAGGGAACGATTGCGGCGCGCGACAAAGGCGTTGGTGTCGAGAAACGCCTCGCGCGCGGCGCGGCGCCGGTCGAAGGGCACCGACAGGACGTCGTTCTCGCTGCCGTCGGGCAGGACGCGGCGCAAGGCCGTGTACACGCCGTCCGGCCGGTCGGGCCCGTCGGGGGCGTCCAGGACGGCCAACGCCCGTTCCAGATGGTCGGGTTCCCAGAGGTTGTCGTCGTCCAGGAACGCCACGTACCGCGACCGGGTGAGCCGGATGCCGACGTTGCGCACGACCCCCGCCACACCGGTGTTGTGCGCCAGCGAGACCGCGAACAGCCGGGGATCGTCGGGGAGTTCGGCCAGCCCCGCCCCGTCGTCGACCACGATCACGACCTGGTCGCGAACCGTCTGCTCCAGTGCCGAGCGCACCGCGGCCCGCAGCGCCTCGGGGCGCCGATGGGTGGCGATGACCGTGGCGACCAGAGCCGAGGGCGGCGCCGGAAGGACGGCGGCCAGTCGCCGCGTCTCGGCGTCCTCGAACCGCCGCAACCGCACCGAACCGGCGGCCAGCAGCACCTTGTTCCTGGCCTCGAAGAGCACCAGCCAGCCGAACACCGACTTGAGCAGTGTCCAGGGCGCCCGCGCGACCCGGCGCGTCACCACCTCGATGGCACTCACGAGGCCGGCTCCGGCTGGACCACTCTGCCGTCGGACATCCGGTTGTTGCTCCACACGTTTCCGGCGCCGCCCGCGTTCCAGTGGGCGACCGCCCCGTAGCCGCCGGAGGCGGGGAAGTACTGGGTCGAGAAGATGTTGTCGGTGACCTTGATCCCGGTGGCGCCGGTGCTGCCGCCGTAGAGGGCGTACGCGCCGCCCGCTATCCAGTTGTCGTCCACGGTGACGTTGCGGACCACCCCGGTGTCCGCGAACAGGCCGATGCTGCCCGAGGCGCCCTGCTTGAGGGGGCTCGGGTTGAGCAGGGTGTTGTGACGGATGATCAGATGGCCGGTGTTGCCGCCGCCGCTGATCACCGTGTTGGTGTGCTGCCACTCGCCGCCCAGGTTGATGAAGGGGACGAGGTCGTGCACGTAGTTGTCGTGCAGGTTCCCCTGGCCCATGGACAGGGCGTCGCCGAACACCGAGACGTCGCACCAGCCGACCTCGATGGAACTCTCCCCCATGTTCGACACCGCGTAGTCCACACCGCCGTTGTCGGGCCCCTTGCCGGGCACCGCCGTGATGGTGGAGTGCAGGACCTTCAGACCGCTGTAGCCGGGGCGCAGGTTGATGCCCCACCAGTTGTCCGAGGTGATCCTGGAGTCGATGACGGTGACGTTGTTCGCGTAGATGTCGAGGGAGCCGGTGATGTCCTGGCCCCGGATGACCATGCCGTCGGTACGGATCGACCAGTTCCCGGCCTTGTGCGGCTTGAGCGCGATCCGTGGACCGGTGGTGTCGGCGTCCGGGAAGCCGCAGTCGCCGGGGGAGGCGCAGCCGGTCCTGGCCGCGGGGGCGCCGGACGCGCCGCCCGCACTCGTCGTCGCGGTCGGCTTCCCCGTCGGGGTGGGCGTTGCGGTCGGGGACGGCGAGGCGTTGGGGCGGCTCGTCGCCTTGCCGGTCGTCGGCGAGGGGCTCGCCGAGGTCGGCGGCGCGCTGCTCGACGGCGCCGGGGGGCCGCTCGTACAGGCGGGCCACCCGTCCGTGCAGCCCGGCGACGCGGCCGGCTCCGACGATCCCGAGCAGCCCGCGCCCAGCAAGGCCAGCAGAGCGGCCAGTGCCAGTCCCGTGAGGGAGTTCCGGCTGATGTGCCGTGACATCAGGTTCACCTCGTGTCCTCTTGGGGAGTCCCAGCGGATACGGCGGGCCGGTCCAGGTCCCGATCCGCGTCGCGCTTGGGCGGGTCGCCGCGCAGGAAGCCCCGGCTGGGCAGGACGCACAGCGCGTAGCAGGCCAGGGCGATCGTGCTGATGGCGAGGAGCGCCAACGTGCCGTCCCCGAACAGCTGCCTGAGGCCGAGGACGACCACCGCCATCACGGCCCCGCCGAGGAAGGGCCACGCGCAGGCCCGGGCGATCCGGCCGACCCCGATGCCGCCCCGGCTGAGGGCGACCAGGAACACCGGCACCACCAGACCGCCCGCGACCAGCACATGGGCCTGCGAGGCGCCGACGATGCCGTTCGTCCGGGCGCCGACGAGCAGCACCGGCACCAGGGCGACCAGCCACAGCCCCTGCACCAGGAAGAGCGACCGGCGCTGTCCGATCGCGACCAGGCAGTCGTAGGCGAGTTCGCTGCCGATACGGATCAGCCCGAGGGCCATCAGCCAGGGCAGCGCGGCTGCGGCGGGCGCCCACTCGCTCCCGTAGATCAGCTGGACGGCGGGACCCGCGAGGCCGGCCAGCAGGACGCACGCCGGGACGGTGCCCGTGATCACCACGCCCAGGGCGCGGCTGAAGCCCTGCGCGAGTGCCTGGGGCGTCTCGGCCAGCCGGGAGAACCCGGCGAAGGAGACCCGGCGGGCCGCCTCGGAGATGATCCGGACCGGCCAGCCGGAGATGTTGAAGGCGAGGACGTAGAAACCCAGGGCGACATTGCCCAGTGTCGCGCCCACCACCATGGTGTCGACGTTGACCACCGCGAGGGCCAGCATGCTCGCCCCCGCCAGCGGCAGCCCGAACCGCAGCAGCGCGCGGGCCTGTTCGGGGTTCCAGCCGAACTTCAGGGTCCCCGGGGCGGCCAGCCAGCAGCCGATCAGGGTCACTACGTTGCCCGCCACGGCTCCGACGGCGAAGCTCATCGCGCCCCAGCCCGCGAAGGCCAGCAGCAGGGTCACCGACGTGCTCACCACGAAGTTGAGCGCGTCGATGATCATCCGCTTGCCCTGGGCGAACTCCCGGGTGAGGAAGTTGGCGGGTACCTGGGCGATCCCGTCGATCACCACGCACAGGCACATCACCCGCAGCACGCCCGCCGCGTCCGGCGAGCCCAGCAGGCCCGCGACCGTCGGTGCCGCCGCGAACAGGGCGACGTAGAGCAGTCCGCTGGAGATGACGCTGAGGGTCAGCACGGTCGGCGCGAACCGGCGGGCGTCGCCCTCCCAGCGCACGATGGCCAGGCCGACGCCCAGTTCGTTCGCGGAGAGCAGGACCAGCAGCACGGTCTGGGCGATGCCGTACACGCCCCACTCCGCCGGGCCCAGGGCGAACCGGGCCAGGACGATGCCGGTCGCGAAGTTGCCCAGGCGCATGACAACGGTGTTGATCAGGCTCCAGCGGGCCGCCGAACGTACCTTCCCGCCGAGCGAGGGGGCAGCCGGGGGAGCGGGGTCGCCGCTCGGCTCAGCGGTCCCGCTGTCCGGTGTGCGAACGCTGTCCACTGGTCGACTCCTCGTCGAGCGGCTCGGTGGCGGGTGCCACGGCCGTGGCGGACCGCCCCGCCTGCGGCTCCCCGGCGGACCTGGACCCGGCGGAGCGTGCCCAGGCGGGCGGTGTGCGCAGGGCGATCGTCCGTTCCACGGCGGACTCCTCCGACGCAGACCGGGGGGCGGTGACAGGGGATTCGGCGGGGTCGGCCGCATCGGCCGCACCAAAACCCGAACCCGAACCCGTACCCGTCGAATCCGGTGTGTCCGGTGAATCCGTCGTGGACTCGGGGGCGTCGGCCGCGCGCTTCGACGGGTGCGACCTGCGGCGTGCCTCCACGTAGAAGACGGCGACCAGGCTCAGCACCAGACCCAGACCCCCGGCCATGACCATGTACTGGAGCCGGGTCGTCGTCTGCGCCACCGGCGGCTGCGGGACGACGATCGTCGTCATCCGGATCATGGCCTTCGGTTCCACCGACTGCTCTTCCTGGAACTGCTCCAGCCGCTCCCCGGCGTACTTGGTCAGGATGCGGTCCGAGGCCAGGACGGCCTTCTTCTCGGTGCCGGTGACCGTGAGCCACATCAGCGGACCCTGCGCGTTGTCGGCGATCTTGGCCTCGAACGTACCGGTGGCACCGCGGGACTTGAGTTCCCGGACGGAGTCGTCGGAGTTGAGGTTGCGGGCCAGGCTGTCGGCCATGCCGGTCAGCGAGGTCTGGGTGCTGAGGAAGGGGTTGCCGCCGTAGGCGACGGTGGCCTTCGGGGAGTTCAGGAGCTGCACCGTGCTCTGCGACTGGTAGGTGACCGGGATCAGCAGCAGCACGGCGGCGATCAGGCCGCCGGTCAGCAGCAGTCCGGGCAGCAGGACGTACCAGCGCCTGCGCATGACCCGGAAGATCTCAGCGAGATCCATGGCGGTCCCCCCTTACGACCAAACGTTCGACGAGCATGTATTTCAAGCGGATCATATGGGGAACGTCGGGTCCTCGGGTCTCAGCTGGTCGGTCGGTCTCGGCCGGGTGCCCGCCGTGCCGCCCCCCAGCAGCACTTCGGCGATACGGTCGCTGGCCCGGCCGTCCCACAGTTCGGGCCGGCGCGGGGCGGGCGGCGCGTCCAGCACACGGTGCACGGTGGACACGATCCGCGCCGGATCGCGGCCTGCCAGCACATTGGTGCCCTGCTCGACGGTGATGGGCCGCTCGGTGTTGTCCCGCAGGGTCACACACGGCACCCCGAGCGCGGTGGTCTCCTCCTGGATGCCGCCGGAGTCGGTCAGCACGATCCGGGCGGAGTCCTGGAGGGCGATGAAGTCCAGGTATCCGGCGGGCGGTACGAGCCTGATGCCGCCGGGGACACCCAGCTCGGCCAGCTTGTCCGCCGCGCGCGGATGCACGGGCAGCACGAGCGGAAGGCGCCCGGCGATCTCGCCCAGGGCCTTCAGCAGCCCGGCGAGGACCTCGGGGTCGTCCACATTTGCCGGCCGGTGCAGGGTGACCAGGCCGTACTCGCCCTTGGCCAGTCCGAACCGGTCGAGCACGTCCGAGGCCCTGGCCCGCTCCAGGTTGGCCAGCAGCGTGTCGATCATGACGTTGCCGACCAGGTGGATCTGGTCCTCCCGGTACCCCTCGGCGCGCAGGTTCTCGGCGGCGTCGGGGGAGGGGGCCAGCAGATAGTCGCTGACCCGGTCGGTGGCGACCCGGTTGACCTCCTCCGGCATGCTCCAGTCCCGGCTGCGCAGCCCGGACTCGACATGGGCCAGCAGCGGCCCGGCCTTGGCGGTGACCAGGGCGCAGGCCAGCGTGGAGTTGATGTCGCCGACCACGACGACGATGTCCGGGGCCACCTCCGCGAGCAGCGGCTCGAACGCGGTCATCACGCGTCCGGTCTGCTCGGCGTGACTGCCGGAGCCGACCCCGAGGAAACGGTCGGGCGGCCGGATGCCGAGGTCCGCGAAGAACACGTCGTTCATGGCCGGGTCGTAATGCTGGCCGGTGTGGACGAGGACGACCTCGGCGCCCCGGCGCTCCAGGGCGTCCATCACCGGTTTGATCTTCATGTAGTTGGGGCGTGCCCCCGCGACACAGACGACTCGCATGGGCTCAGAGCACCTCGACAGTGGGCCCCGACGACAGCCGGCGGCGGCAGTCCAGGACGAAGGGGGCGTGTTCGGCGACGAGTTCGTAGTCGAAGCTGTCGTGGTCGGTGAGCAGGACCACCACGTCGGCCGCCGACAGCTCCTCCGGCACCGGTTCGACGCGCACCAGCCGGGTGTCCACCGGCAGGCTCTCGACGACGTGCGGGTCGGCCGCCCTGACCTGGGCGCCCATGTCGAGCAGCAGCTGGGCGATGCGCAGGGCGGGCGACTCGCGGGCGTCACCGGTGTTCTTCTTGTACGCCAGACCGAGCAGCAGGACGCGCGAGCCGTTCACGGACCGGCGTCTCCCGTTGAAGTGGTCGCTGATGCGTCTCGCCACGTACTCGGGCATGTGGTTGTTGATGTCGTTGGCCAGCTCCACGAACCGGAAGCTCTGGCCGAGTTCACGCTGCACCCGCCAGGACAGGTAGGAGGGGTCGATCGGCAGGCAGTGGCCGCCGACGCCGGGACCCGGGGTGAACTTCATGAAGCCGAAGGGCTTGGTGGAGGCCGCGTCGATGGCCTGCCAGACGTCGATGTCCAGGTGGTGGGCGAACATCGCGATCTCGTTGACCAGCGCGATGTTCACATGCCGGAAGGTGTTCTCCAGCAGCTTGGCCAGCTCGGCCTCCTTCGGCGAGCCCACCGGCACGGTGGTGTCGACGAGGTCGGCGTAGAAGTCCTGAACCGCCTTCAGCGACGCCTCGTTGACGCCGGAGACGACCTTCGGGGTCTCCTTGAAGCCCCAGACCGTGTTCCCGGGGTCGATCCGCTCAGGGCTGTACCCGAGGTGGAAGTCGGTGCCCGCGGTGAGGCCCGAGCCGTCCTCCAGGATCGGCGCGAACAGCTCCTGGGTGGTGCCCGGATACGTGGTCGACTCCAGGACGACGGTGGCCCCGGGGCGCAGATAGCGGGCGAGGGTGGCCCCCGACTCCCTGATGTAGCGCAGGTCCGGGGTGCCCTCGTGCAGCGGGGTCGGCACGGTCACCACGGCGATGTCGAAACCGCCGCAGTCGCGCGCCGACTCGCTCGGGCGGTACGAGCCCGAATCCAGCGCCGCCCGGATCCGCTCGGAGGAGACGTCCTCGACGAAGGACTCACCGGCGGCGAGGCTCTTGACCCGCTCGGAGTCGACGTCGTACCCGATCACCTCGTGCCCGACCTCGGCGGCGCGGATGGCCAGCGGCAGGCCGACGTATCCCTGTCCGACCACGACTACGCGCATCAGTGGCTCCTGTTCGCGGAAGCGGGTGACGGGGTGAGCCTGATCAGCTCCCGCGCCGTCATGAGGACGAAGGTGGCGTTGGTGGTGAGATAGCGCCGGCCCAGGCGGCGCGGCTCCTGCAGCGCGCGGTAGAGCCACTCGACGCCCAGCCGCTGCCAGGAGGCGGGGGCCCGCCTGGTGACCCCGGCGAGGATGTCGAAGGAGCCGCCGACGCCGTGCACGACGCGGGCGCCGGTGCGTTCGCCGTGGGCGGCGGTGAAGATCTCCTTCTTCGGCGAGGTCATGCCGAGGAAGAGCATCTGGGCGCCGCAGGCCGCGATGTCGGCCGCGATCGCCTCCTGCTGGGAGTCGTCGAAGTAGCCGTTGCGGCTGCCCGCCACCTTCAGACCGGGGAAGCGGTCGGCGACCCGGCGCAGCATCTCGTCGAGGACCTCCTCCCTGGCGCCGAGGAAGTACACCGACATGCCCGCCGACTCCGCCTCGGCCAGCAGGCGCATGAACAGGTCGATCCCGGCCACCCGCTCGGGCAGCGGGGCGCGCAGCACCCGCCCGGCCCACACCACGGCCTGTCCGTCGGCGAGGACCAGGTCACAGCCGGACACGGCCGCGGCCAGGCGCGGGTCGCGCCGCATGTTCACCAGCTTCGCGGCGTTGACGACGCCGATCTCCAGCTTCCTGCCGTCGCGCACCGCTTCGAGGCAGCGCAGGACGGTCTCGTCCATCGTCAGCGGGTCCAGCTCGACCCCGAACAGGGTCCGGCGCTGGCTCATATTCGTCCCCCCTGCCAGGCGTGCAGCATCCAGCCGAACTCGTACGGGCGGCACTCGCGGTCCACGGAACGGGGGCGGTACACCCGGTCCAGGGGCTTCAGCCGCAGGCCCGGCGCGAAACGGGTGCCGAGGCCCCGGGCGGCGCGTACGGCCTTCTTCGGGTCGCCCCGGTAGACCTTGCGCCAGGTGACGCCCAGCTCGTCGCGGATCATCGACTCGTCGTCGGCGGCGGCCAGCTCGGGCACGTCCGTCATCCAGCGCAGGCCCTTGCGGATCGCCGCGCCGAAGTCGCTGCCCCCGGCGTCGGTCAGGTCGAAGAGGGCGGTCGGTGCCATCGCGTGCTGGTGCACGCTGTAGACCGGGTAGCCCTCCACGACACCGCCGGTGCGCGCGTCGTAGTGCCACCACCACTGCCCGCCGTCGCCCTGCAGTTCGCAGATGCGGGCCGCACACGCCTCGGCGGCGGCCAGCGCCTCCGGGTCGCCGCCCCGGTCGTCGCTGGCGTGCGCGCGGGCCAGGGCCTGGAGCGGGTACGTCTGGTCGGCGAAGCAGCTCACATGCGCCCGGTAGCCGGGCACCAGTCCGGGCCCGGTCGCGTGCGGGAACAGCGGGATGTCGCCGATCCGGGCCTTCAGCAGCCGGTCACGGGCCGCGTGGAATCGTCTCTCCACATCGGCCGTGTCACGCGCCGCCGCGAGGGCGGACAGCACCCAGGCCGCCTCCACGGTGTACTGCGGCCGGCCCTCCTCGTCCAGGGCGTCGACCCGCGCGAGGGCGTCGGACAGCTTGGGGTGCTCGGTGTCGGCGGCGGCCCAGGCGATGAGCGCCGCGTCACCGAGATTGGTCACCGCGGGCAGCGACTCGACCAGCAGCCCCGCGAACTCCTGGGCCGTGTGCCCGCCGAGCACCGCGCGCTGCCGGTCCTCGGGGAGGAACCGGGCGCCGAGCACGGTGATGGCCGCGTACCGGGTGCTGGTCCCGCGCCGCTCCAGGGTCCAGGAACCGCCGGGTGTTTGCTGCCCGGACATGGTGAAGACGAAGGCCTCGCCGCCGGGAAGCAGCATCGACGGGAGCCCGGACTCGGCGACTCCGAGGAGCCGTTGCGCGAGCGGAAGCAGCGGCGGCTCCTCACGACCGAGCGCCGCCAGACGTGTTGTGGTCATCGTTTGGGCACACCAACCCCCCTGTGGGTCCTCTGCTTGAACAGACTGGAGATCGCCGGGGCGCACATGGCCGCACGGCGGAAGACAGACGTCGAACATCAGGCGTCGGGGCGGTCCTCACCCCTCGCCGCAGGCACAGCTGTCCCTACCCGGTAACCCCCCCTGGGCACTGGTCCGTGTGCTCATTGTGCTTGGTCTGCATACTTCGCACACATGTTATGCCTGAGGATGTTCGAAGATTTGCGTTTTGTGGGAAACAGGCGTCATGCGCGCTCCATGAGTTCGCCATCCTTCTCGTCGAACAGCTCTCCTGTCCCAGGACATTCCCATACGCCCGGTTCGTCCGCCCGCTCGATCAGGCGTACGCCGGCCCGGCCGACCCAGCCGATCCGGCGCGCGGGAACACCCGCCACGAGCGCGAAGTCCGGCACGTCCCGGGTCACCACCGCGCCCGCCGCCACCAGCGCCCACCGGCCGACCCGGACCGGCGCCACGCACACCGAACGGGCCCCCAGCGAGGCCCCCTCGTCGACCAGGACGGCCACCGCCTCCCAGTCGTCCCCGCGCTTGAGCTTGCCCTGCGGGTCCACCGAGCGGGGGAAGTAGTCGTTGGTCAGGACCGCCGCCGGGCCGACGAAGACCCCGTCACCGAGCACCGCGGGCTCGTACACGAGCGCGTAGTTCTGGAGCTTCACGTTGTCGCCGATCAGCACGCCCGGGCCGACGTAGGCCCCCCGGCCCACGATGCATCCGGTGCCGAGGCGGGCGTCCTCCCGGATCTGGGCCAGATCCCAGACGGTCGTCCCGTCGCCGACCGTGGCTGTCTCGTCGACCTGAGCGGTCGGCTGGCTTCTGAAGCTCAAGTGGTTGAACCCTTCCTCGCATCGGAACGGCAAAGATGTTTCACGGGATCACCATATGTATGCCGAACTTGGATACGGGAGGGTTCATATATGAACGTTTGCTTTCGGTCAGTCAGGGACGGCGACGAGCACCCGGCCGCGCCCGCCCGCGTCGACCCGCTCGTGGGCCTCGGCGATGTCCGCCAGCGGGTAGCGGGCGCCGATGTCGACGCCGAGGGCGCCGACGGCCGCCGCCGCGGTGAGATCGCGGGCGGCCTGTCGTCTGGCGGCGGCCGGGAAGTCGTCGCTGCCGAGCAGACGCAGGGTGATGTTGTCGAAGAGCAGCGGCCAGAAGGGGATCTCGGTGCGGTCGGCGTGGGTGCCGTAGGCGGCGATGACGGCGTCGGGCGCGGTGACCGCGTTGTCGAGGTCCGCGTTGGCGGACAGGGACACCTCGACGACCCGCCGCACCCCGCCGGGCGCGTACGCGCGGATCTCCGCCGCCGGGTTCTCGGCGTCCAGGGCGACGGCGTGGGAGACAATGGCCGGATCGATCCGGTCCAGGTCGGCCGCGCGGCGTACGGTGCCGATCACGGTGGCGCCGTCCCAGCGGGCGAGTTGGGCGGCGAGGGAGCCGACGCCGCCGAGGACGCCGTGCACGAGGACGAGCAGGCCGTCGACCGGGCCGTCGGCGAAGACCGCGCGGTGGGCGGTGATCCCGGGGATGCCGAGGCTCGCGCCCAGTTCGTCGCCGAGGTGGTCCGGCAGCCGCACGGCCTGCTGGTCGGGTACGACGGTGTACTGGGCGGCGGTGCCGAACGCCCGGTAGGACTGGGCGCCGTGGACCCACACCCGCTGTCCCACCCGGCGGGAGTCGACCCCGTCGCCGACCCGGTCGACGACCCCGGCGCCGTCGCTGTGCGGGACCACCCTCGGGTAGGGCATCGAGGAACCGAGCCAGCCGCGCCGCTTCTTGGTGTCGCCGGGGTTGACGCCGGATACGCTCACCCGGACGCGGACCTCGCCGGGACCCGGCTCGGGGTCGGGGAGATCGCCGACGTGCAGGACGTCGGCGGCGGGGCCCTGTTCGTCGTACCAGGATGCGAGCATGGACGTACCTCCGGTGTCTCTCTGGGGAGTGCTTCCGCAGTGCTTCACGGAATGCACACAGAAACACGTCGGATCTTTAAGTTTCAAGCGCTACGCTCGGGGCAGTCGAGTGGCCGTCGGAGTCCACCCCACCGCGCCGTGTCACTCGCTCCCCCCACAGGCACAGGAGACCGGCGTGCGTGACGGCGACGTAGTGGTGATCGGCGGCGGCTATGCCGGCGTGCGGCTGGCGAAACGGTTGGACGACACGGCGCGGGTCACGCTGGTGGACCGCAAGGAGGTCTTCTTCCACCGTATTGCCTCCCTGCGGGCGGGTGTCCACCCGGAGTGGACCATCACGCCGTTCATCCCGTACGACCGGCTGCTGCGCAACGGCCGGGTCGTGGTGGGCAAGGCGGTCCGGATCGAGACGGCCGAGCGGCAGGTGGTGCTGGGCACGGGCGAGCGGCTCCCGTACGACGTCGTGGTGATCGCCACCGGCGCCGACTACCCCGAGCCGGCCCGTTTCGCCGGGACCACCGTCGAGGAGGCCGCCGAGTCCTTCGCCGGGCATCAGCGGCACATCGCCGCCGCCGAGCACGTCCTCGTCGTCGGCGGCGGGCCCTCCGGGGTCGAACTCGCCGCCGAGATACGCCTCGCCAGGCCCGACGCCCGCGTCACCCTCGCCCACTCCGGATCGGCCCTGCTGCACGCCACGGGCAGCGAACGGGCCGGACGCAAGGCCCTCGCCTGGCTGGAGTCGCACCACGTCGAGGTACGGCTCGACTCCTTCATGTCGCCGGGCAACGACTTCGGCACCTACCGCGACGCCCGCGGCAACATCATCGACGCCGACCGCTCCTTCTGGGCCACGGGCACCACCCCCAACACCTTCTGGCTGCGCATGGCCGGACACAGCGACTGGCTGAACCCCTCCGGGCATGTGCGGGTCGACCGGACGCTCCGGGTCGAAGGATGGCCGGATGTGTTCGCGGTCGGGGACGTGAACGACGTCAGCGAGCTGAAGATCACCCCCGTCGCGCTCGCCCAGGCGGACCTCGCCGTCCACAACATCCGCGCCTACCTGCAGAATCCGGGCAGGCACCGCAGACAACCCCGCTTCTACCGGCCCATCCACCGCACCCCGCTGGTGGTGCCTTTCGGCCCCGCCGACGGGGTGACCATGCTGCCCGTCCCCGGCGGCGAGACCGCGGTCCTCGGCGGTCGCACGGCCACTCTGGCCAAGGCCAAAACCCTTATGACCCCCTATATGCGCCGCCAGCTCGGCTACACCGCGGCCTGACCCCCGTACCCACGGGCCGAGCCACCGCCGGACCCGCGACCGCGGCCCCCGCCCCCGTTGTTACCGCGCCGTACGCCCTGCGGTATGGTCCCCACCGTTTCCAACTACCGGTTGAACCCAAGCCGGTACGGGGAGTGTTGGAGGGGCGACGCGACGATGAAATCCCAGTGGGGCGACGGCGGATCCGTGGACGTGGACGGCGCACGGTTGGAGGAGATGTCACCTGAACCGCTGCTGACCAGGGACTACGAGACGCGCCCCTCGCTCGTGTACGAGCGGCTGAGGCAGCGGCACGGCGCGGTCGCACCGGTCGATCTGCTGGGCGTGCCCGCCTGGCTGGTCCTGGGCTACCAGGAGTCCCTCCAGGTCCTCCAGGACGACGACGGCTGGCCGAAGGGCCTGGAGAACTGGCGTGCCCGCTCGGAGGGCCGGGTCCCCTCCGACTGGCCGCTCGGACCGTCCCTTGAGGTCAACCATGTGCTGATCCAGGGCGGCCCCGGCTACCGGCCGCTGCGGGCGGCCTGGGACATCGCGCTGAAGCCCTTCCAGGACCAGGGCCACCCCCAGGCGAGGCGCCTGAAGCGGGCCGTCACGGCCTACGCCGACGAACTGATCAGCCTCATGGGCCAGGGCGGCACCACAGGCCTCGCGGACCTGTCCGCCCAGTTCTCCCGGCCGCTGCCCCTGATGGTGGCGAGCCACCTCCTCGGCATCCCCGGTTCCCAGGGCGACGACGCCCTGATGGACATGTGGCGGGTACTGGACGCGGGCCCGGACGCCGAACCCGCCCTGGAGCGGCTGCTGGCGACCCTGGCCGAACTGGCGGCGACGAAACTGGACCGGCCCGGGGACGACTTCCCCTCCTACCTGCTGGCCGCACACCCCGGCCTCTCGGTCGACGAACTGGCCCGCGAGCTGTTCATGCTGCTGGGCATGACCTCCGACCACGTCGGCATCCTGATATCCAACACGGTGGTCGAGGTCATCTCGGGCGAGGGCAGCGTACGGGCCAGCCTCTCCGCCGGGATGGTGAAGGAGACCATGAACCGGGTGGTCATGCGCAAGCCGCCCCTGGTCAACTTCGTCCCCCGCTTCGCCGCCAAGGACACGCCGCTCGGCAACTACACGATCCGCGAGGGCGACCCGGTGTGGGTCTCCTCGGCCGCCGCACACGCGGACCCCGTCTTCGCGAAGAACGTCTGCCCGAGCACCACGGTCAGCACCCGGGCACACCTGTCCTGGGGCGCGGGCCCACGCCAGTGCCCGGCACGCGAACTCGCCTCCACGGTCGCGGCGGTGGGCGTCGACCGCCTCTTCGAACGCTTCACCCACCTGGACCTCGCCCTCCCGGTCGACCAACTCCCCTGGCGCTCCTCGCCGTTCATGCGGGGCCTGCGATCACTGCCGGTGCGCTACGAACTGGCCCCGGTGACAGAACGCCGCCTGGCGTACGACCACGACCCGGCGACCCCACCGACAGACACCGACCTGCCGGACCCGTCGGCCCGCCAACGGTCGTCGCTCTGGCGCTATCTGACGGGGCTGATCCGCACGGGTCGGTGAGCTTCCCGGGCACCTCGGACACCGGGCTGGGCTTGATCTTTGAGCCCGTCCGGTGTGCGAGGACGAGGCCGTCCAGGCCGATTTTGGGGGGGGGGCCCCCCCCCCCCCCCCCACGCCCCCCCCCCCCCCCCCCCCCCGGGGGGGGGGGCGCCGGGGGGGGGGGGGGGGGGTGTGGGGGGGGGGGGGGGCCCCCCCCCCAGGGATGGGACGGGTAGGGGCGGCGGGGGCGAAAAAGGCCTCGGGACGCACCACAAGCCCGCACTCAGGCCCCGTACACCGCCCCCGGCAAGGGCACTTCGGTGAGCAACGCGCGCACCGCCGGCCCGACCTCGGCCGGCGACCAGCGCCGCTCACGCACCCGCCGGGGCCCGTGCTGCCACCCGTCGGCAACGCCGATGACACCGCCCTCGGCCTCGAACACCCGCCCCGTGACCCCGCCCGACTCCGCCGACGCCAGCCACACCACCAGCGGCGAGACATTGCCGGGATGCGCCGAGTCGAAGCCGGACTCCGGCGCCCGCATCTGCTCGGCGAAGGCCTCGACCGCCTCGGTCATCGGCGTGCGGGCGGAGGGCGCGACGGCGTTCACGGTGACCCCGTACCGGGCCAGTTCGGCGGCGGCGATCACGGTGAGCGCCGCGACACCCGCCTTCGCGGCACCGTAGTTGCCCTGGCCGACGCTGCCCAACAGCCCCGCTCCGGAGGTGGTGTTGACGACCCGCGCGTCGACCGGCCGACCCTGCTTGCTCGACTCCCGCCAGTACGCGGCGGCGTGCCGCAACGGCGCCGCGTGCCCCTTGAGGTCGACCTTCAGCACCAGGTCCCAGTCCGCCTCGGTCATGGAGACCAGCATCCGGTCACGGTTGATGCCCGCGTTGTTCACCAGCGCGTGCAGCGCCCCGAACTCGGCGACGGCCCGCCCGACCAGCCGCTCCGCGTACCCCCAGTCGCTCACGTCCCCCAGATCGGCGACTGCGGTGCCACCGGCCGCCCCGATCTCCTCGGCCACCGCTTTCGCCGCCTCACCCAGGTCGTTGACGACGACCAACGCCCCCTCGGCGGCCAGCGCGAGCGCATGCTCACGCCCGAGCCCCTGCCCTGCCCCGGTGACGATCACGACCCGGTCCCGACAGATTCCGCTCATGCGTCCGCCCCTTCGCTGACGTGATCCGCCGGACCGGCGAGACCGAGCCGCCGTCCGATCGACTCCCGGTGCTCCGCGGGCCCGCCCCAGTCCGCCGCCAGCGCCCAGGCCCGTTTCGCGTACAGATGGAGGTCGTACTCGGTCGTGTACCCCATGGCGCCATGGCACTGGATCGCCGTACGGGCCGCCTTCCGGGCCGCCTCCGACGCGAGCACCTTCGCCATCGACGTCCGTACGGCCGCCTCCGAGTCGCCCGCCGCCTGCGCCCAGCCCGCCGCGAGGACCGCGGGCCGGGCGAACCGCAGCGCCAGTTCCACATCGGCCAGGGCGTGCTTGACCGCCTGGAACGAGCCGACCGGCACCCCGAACTGCTGCCGCTCCCGCACATGCGCCACCGTCAGTTCGAGCATCCGACCACCGAGCCCGAGCAGCAGGGCGGCCGTGGCCAGCACCCCGCGCCGGTGCGCGACGGCCAGCTCGGCCGGCCCCTCGGCCAGCAACAGCCCCCCGCCTGCCGGGGCACCGACCTGGGCCAGCCACCGGGAACCGTCCACCGAGCCGACCGGCTCCAACGCCACCTCGTCTCGCGCGAACAGACGTAACCCCTCGCCGTCCGGTACGGCGATCAGGTCGGCGCGTGCGGCGAAGGGGACCGGGGCACCGGGGGTGAGGGACACCGTGATCAGTGCCGATCCCTTCAGCACGTCCGGGAGTTGGGGTGCGCCCGCCGCGGCGAGCAGGGGAGCGCCCACGGCCACCGTCTCGGCCGCCGGTACCGGCAGACCGCTGCGGCCCAGGGCCTCCATCAGCGGCGGGAGCGCGTTCTCGTCGAGGCCGAGGCCGAGGCCGTCCGCGCTCTCCTGGACCAGGGCGCCGCTCACGCCCACTCCCGCGAGCGTGCGCCACACGGCGTCCACCGCCTCCGCGTCACCCCCCGGCCACCCGGCCCGGATCCGTTCGGCACCGGCCTGCTTGGCCAGCACCTCGCCGGCCGCCTCGGCCAGCGCCGCGTCCCGTTCGGCTACGGCGAAACGCATCGCTTCCGGTCACCTCCTCGGCAGGCCGAGCAGCCGCTCGGCGACGATGTTGCGCTGGATCTCGTTCGTGCCGGCGTAGATGGGGCCCGCCAGGGAGAAGAGGAAACCCCGGCTCCAGGGACCGTCGATCTCCGCCTCGGGGCCGAGCAGTTCGGCCGCAGTCTCGTGCAGGGCGATGTCCAGCTGGGACCAGAACAGCTTGTTCAGGCTCGACTCCGCACCGACCGGCCGCCCCTCCACGATCGAGGTCACCTGCTCAAGCGTGAACAACTCGTAGGCCTGCGCCTCGATCCACGCCTGCACGACCCGGTCCCGGTGTGCTCCGGTACTTTCCGGCGTGGTGCGCGCCAGGTCGACCAGCCGGTCGGCGGTGTGCAGGAACCGGCCCGGCGAGCGCAGCGTCAGCCCGCGCTCGGACCCCGTCGTCGCCATCGCCACCCGCCAGCCCTCCCCGACCCCGCCCAGCACATCCGCGTCGGGCACGAGCACGTCGTCGAGGAAGACCTCCGCGAACCCCTCGTCACCGTCGAGGCGTTCGAACCCGCGCACGGTGACACCTGGCGCGTCCAGCGGGACCAGGAAGTACGTCAGCCCCCGGTGCCGCTCCGCCTCCGGGTCCGTACGGAAGAGACCGAACAGGTGGGTGCAGAAGGCGCCACGGGTCGTCCAGGTCTTCTGGCCGGTCAGCCGCCAGCCGCCCGCCCCCTCGTCACGGACCGCCCGGCTGCGGATCGCGGCCAGGTCGCTGCCCGCGCCCGGCTCGGACCAGCCCTGCGCCCACAGGTCCTGGGCGGCGGCCATCCTCGGCAGGATGCGGCGCTGCTGCTCCTCCGTGCCGAACGCGAAGACGGTCGGGGCCAGCAGGAAGATGCCGTTCTGGGTGACCCGGGCGGGTGCGCCCGCCCGGTGGTACTCGTCCTCGAACACCAGCCACTGCCACAGCGACGCGTCCCGCCCGCCGTACGCCTCCGGCCAGGACACCACCGACCAGCGGGCCTCGAACAGCGTGCGCTCCCACTCCAGATGGGCGGCGAACCCCGCACGGGTGTCACCGGACGGGAGCGGGTCGCGCGGCACGTTCGCCGCCAGCCACTCCCTGGCCTCCCGCCGGAAGGCGTCCTCCTCCGGGCTCCAGGTGAGATCCACGGCTCAGCCCTCCCCGCCCGTACGGCCGCCGAAGCCGTCGCGGACCTCGGCGGCGACGCCCGACAGGTTGATCTCGAAGGTGAAGCCCTGTTCGTAGCGGTAGCTGCGCTTGACGTCCCACAGGTCGATGCCGTTGAAGGCCTCCTTGGCGGCCCGGATCACCGTCGGGTTCTTTCCGGCGATGTCGGCGGCGACCTCCAGGGCCCGCTCCCGGAGGCGGTCGGCCGGTACGACGTCGAACACCGAGCCGAAGGCGTGCAGTTCGGCGGCGGACGCGGTGGCGCAGGTGTACATCATCGCCCTCGCCCGGTGCTGCGGCACGAGACGGGAGAGATGCGTCGCTGCGCCCAGCGCACCCCGGTCCACCTCCGGCAGCCCGAAGTAGGCGTCCTCCGACGCGACGACCACGTCCGAGTTGCCGACCAGACCGATCCCGCCGCCCAGACAGAAACCCTGGACCGCCGTGACCACCGGCACCGCACACTCGTAGACCGCGGCGAACGCGGCGAAGCAGCCGCGGTTCGCGCCGATGATCGCGGCGTGGCCGGTGTCGGACTGCAACTCCTTGACGTCCACACCGGCGTTGAAGCCGCGCCCCTCGGCCCGCAGCAGCACCACCCGTACGTCAGGGTCGCGGCTGAGCCGCCCGAGGGTCTCCGCCAGCTGCCACCAGCCCGCCACCGGCAGGGCGTTGACCGGCGGGCAGTCGACGACCACCTCGGCGATTCCGCGCTCGTCGACGGCGGCCCTGATGATCTCCGTGCCCATGCGCTCACTCCCGTCCTGGTCGCCGTTCCTGTCCTGCTCACCGTTCGCTCTGTGCCTCGCCCTTGGTCAGGCGGGTCAGGACCGCCTCGGCCTCCGCGACTATGCGTTCGACGAGTTCCGCGCAACTGGGCAGGTCGTCGATGACGCCCGCGATCTGGCCCGAGGCGAGGGTGCCGAGGTCCGTGCGGCCGTCGACCATGCTCGCGCGCAGCATCATCGGGGTGTTGGCCGCCATCACGACCTGCGACCAGCCCAGTTCATGGCTCCGCCGCATCGCCAGCCCCTCACGGACCAGGTTCGGCCATGAGGTCCCGGACACCTTCCGGAACGCGACGGCGTGCCGCAGCGACCGGACGAGCCGCGCGGGCGCCCGCTCCCGCAGCAGCCGCTCCACCGCCTCCGTGCGCAGGACGCGTTGGGGTATGCCGTCGAGCACCGGGGTGACCACGGTGTCGGTGACGCCCCGCTTCAGATACTCGGCCTTGACCGAGTCCCGCACGGTGCTGTCGCTGGTCAGCAGGAACCGCGTGCCCATCGCGATGCCCACGGCGCCCTGCGCGAGCGCGGCCACCAGCCCCCGCCCGTCCCGGAACCCGCCCGCCGCGACGACCGGGATGTCGACGGCGTCCACGACCTGCGGGACCAGGATCGAGGTCGGCACGCCCCCGGTGTGGCCGCCGCCCTCGCCGCCCTGCACGAGGACCGCGTCCACACCCCACGCCTGGACCTTCTCGGCATGGCGGCGGGCCCCGACGGACGGTATGACGATCAGCCCGGCGTCCTTCAGCTCACGGATCACGCGCTCATGGGGAGCGAGCGCGAAGGAGGCGACCTTCACGCCCTCGCGCACCAGGAGCCGGCCGCGCTCCAGTACGTCCGGGGAGTCGCCGCGCATGTTCACCCCGAACGGCGCGTCGGTGCGCTCCCGGACGGCCCGGACCGCGTCCCGGGTCTCCTCCAGGGAGAGCGTGGCGCTCGCCAGGATGCCGAGCCCGCCGGCCGCCGCCGTGGCCGCCGTCAGCTCCGGCCCGGACACATACCCCATGCCGGTCTGCACGATCGGGTACCGGACACCGACCAGATCGCACAGCGCGGTGCGCAGGGCGGGATGGACGGGGGCGAGGGGGACGAAGGGGGTCATGGGGTCGCTCATGCCGGAACTCCTTCCGCTGCCGAGGGGTTGTCGGTCGACCCAACGTAACCTAACAATTGTTTGCTAGGTAAGGCTGTGGATAACTTGGACGCTCGGGAGGAACAGTCCATGGGTGACAAGTCGATGTCCCTGGCGGACTTCGCCGGCACCGTCGAATCGGGCATGACGATCGGGATCGGCGGCTGGGGATCGCGGCGCAAACCGATGGCGCTGGTGCGTGAACTCCTGCGCGGCGAGGCACGCGACCTGACCGTCGTCTCGTTCGGCGGCCCGGACGTGGGGCTGCTGTGCGCGGCGGGCCGGGTCCGCAAGCTCGTCTACGGCTTCGTCTCGCTGGACAGCATCGCCCTCGACCCGCACTTCCGCGCCGTACGCGAGCGCGGTGAGGTGGAGACCGCCGAGTACGACGAGGGCATGTTCGTCACCGGCCTGCGGGCCGCCGCGAGCCGCCTCTCCTTCCTGCCCACCCGGGCCGGCCTCGGCTCGGACGTCCTCACGATGAACCCCGACCTCGTGACCATCGCCTCCCCGTACGCCGACGAGGAGTACGTCGCGATGCGGGCGCTGCGCCTCGATGTGGCCCTGGTCCACGTCAACCGCGCCGACGCGGCGGGCAACGCCCAGTACCTGGGCCCGGACCCGTACTTCGACGACCTGTTCGCGATGGCCGCCGACCGCTGCTACGTCAGCACCGAGCGGATCGTCGAGCCGGGGGAACTGCTCGCCGGAGGTCCCGCGCAGTCGCTGCTGATCAGCCGACTGTTCGTCAACGGGGTGATCGAGGTGCCCCGGGGCGCCCACTTCACCTCCTGCGACCCCGACTACGCGCGCGACGAGGCATTCCAGGCGCACTACGCCTCGGCGGCCAGGGACGCCGACTCCTGGCAGCTGTTCCGCAAGACGTTCCTCGACGGCGACGAACAGGCGTACCACGAGGCCGTGGTGGAGTTTCACGCCAACCGCGACGGACGACAGGGGGAGGGGCGATGACGGAGAGCACACGCGACCAGACGGCGACGGAGGCGGCCGGGGCCGGGACGGACATCACCCGCGCCGAAGTGTGCGCCGCAGCCTGCGCCGACGTCTGGCGCGGTGCCGGGGAGATCCTCGCGCACACGGCCGGGGTGGTGCCCTCGATCGGCGCCCGTCTCGCCCGGCTGACGACCAGCCCGGACCTGGTCCTGACCGACGGCGAGGCCTACTTCATGAGCGACCCGCCGCCACTCGGCCGAACAGCCGCCGACGGAGGCGTGGTCGAAGGCTGGGTGCCGTACCGGAAGATCTTCGACATCGTCGCCAGCGGTCGTCGGCAGAGCATGATGGGGGCCAGCCAGCTCGACCGGTACGGGAACCAGAACATCTCCCTCATCGGCGACTGGCGCCGCCCCACCCGCCAGCTCATCGGTGTACGCGGCGCTCCCGGCAACACCGCCAACCACCGCACCGACTACTGGGTGGCCCGGCACACCCCGAAGGTCTTCGTCGAGCGGGTCGACGTGGTCTGCGGGGTGGGCAACGACCGCGCGCGCGGTGTCGGCGGACAGGGCCTGCGGTTCCACCACCTGGGCGTGGTGATCACCAACCTCGCCGTCCTCGACTACGCGGAGGACGGACGGTTGCGTGTGCGCTCGCTGCATCCCGGTGTCACCGAGGCGGAGGTCCGGGCGAACACCGGCTTCGAGATCGACGCGAGCGGCGCCACCGAGACCCGGCTGCCCGACGAGACCGAACTGCGGCTCATCCGCGAGGTGATCGACCCGCGCGGCCTGCGCGACCGCGAGGTGAGCCGGAGCACCGGATCGTAGGACCCGGCACCCCGGCACCTCACCAGAGCTACTGCGCTGTCAGCAGGGCGAGTTGGTCTGCGTGAGCAGGCCGAGCCGCCACGGCAGGGTGTTGTAGTCGCCCGTCGCGCTCGGGTTCAGGCCCTGGTACAGGTACTGGAGCCTGCAGCCGGGGATCGTCAGCGTCTGGTCGTACCCCGCGCGGATCATCTCGCCGTGACTGATGTCCCGCGTCCAAGTCCCGGCTGGGAAGGTGACGTTGTTCGCCCGGGCGAACGGGTTGCTCTCGGTCGCCGCCAGCGCCGTCCACGACCCGGCGAGACCGGTGGACGTCCAGGAGCGGAACCAGCGTTTCCCGTCCGAGCCGATCGCCTCGACGAGCAGCAGATACTGGTTGGTGCCCTGCACCTTGTAGATGTTGGCGGCCTCGAACAGGGCGTATCTGTTGGCGTCCTGGGCCGCGATGACGGTGTTGGTGAAGCCGTTCGGGAACTGGCCGACGGTCGTCTGCGAGCGGTACAGATGGCCGTTGTCGTCGGAGGAGAACAGATAGCAGTTGGCGCTGTCGCAGATCACCCACATGTCGACCCAGTAGCCGTTCCCGATGTTCTGCTTGATGATGTCCGGCATCGCCGAGTAGAAGTGGCGGGGCGCGGTCCAGCCGTTGGGGTTGCTGATGTCCGGGTTGGTGGAGAAGGACGCGTTCCCCGTCTGGTAGACGAGATACCAGAGCTTCTGCGGCGCGTAGTAGAACACCTGCGGCGCGGCCCGGTATCCGGTGCCGATCGCGGACCGGTCCAGGTAGTGGTGCGTGGCCGAACCGGCCTGCGACCAGTCGGTGAAGTTCAGATACACCAGGTTGTAGCCGGCGGCGCTCGCCGTGCTGGCGAACACGTGGTACCTGCCGTTGTAGTACACGACCGACGGGTCCTTGATCCCGGCGATGTTGGGATGAGCGGAGTCGGACTTCGGCGCGATCAGCGAACCGCTCGAACTCCAGGCGAAGTTGGCGGGCAGCGCGGCGGCCGAACCGGCCGAGCGGGTGCTCGCGCCGGGCTTCGCCGCCACCGTGGCCGCACTGCCGCCCAGCGCGGTCAGCGTCGCCCCGTAGGCCGCCTTCTTGTTGCCGCCGCCGTCGAACAGCAGCGGCTTCTCCCCGCTCCGCCAGGAGTCGGTGTCCCGGATGCCCCATACGGAGATCCCGGTGCAGCGCGACACGTTCATGCACGCCCGGACGGTGTTCGTGTACGCGGCCGACGGCGCCTGCGCGATGTCGAGTTCGGTGATCTGTACGTCCACGCCGAGCGCCGCGAAACTCGACAGCGTGGTCTGGAAGTTCGACGGCGGGCCGCCGGTGCCGAAGTGTGCCTGGAAGCCGACGCAGTCGATGGGCACGCCCCGGGCCTTGAAGTCGCGGACCATGCGGTAGACGCCCTGGGTCTTCGCGGCGGTCCAGTTCTCGATGTTGTAGTCGTTGTAGCAGAGCTTCGCCGCCGGGTCGGCGGTCCGCGC
Organism: Streptomyces geranii; assembly: GCF_002954775.1. Lineage (GTDB taxonomy): Bacteria > Actinomycetota > Actinomycetes > Streptomycetales > Streptomycetaceae > Streptomyces > Streptomyces geranii. The sequence continues at coordinate 135,357 of NZ_PJME01000005.1, read as the reverse complement.
GGTGCGGAAGGCCTGCTCGATGAAGCCGTCGCCCAGCAGGTTCTGGAACACCGACGGGCGGTGGGTGCCGCTGGTGCCGTCGGCGAAGGCCTCGTTGACCACGTCCCAGGAGTGGATCCTGCCCTTGTAGCGGTTCGTCACCGTGGTGATGTGGTTGTTCATGACGGTCCGCAGGGTGTTCGCGTCCGTGATCGAGCCGACCCAGCCGGGCAGTTGGGAGTGCCAGACCAGGGTGTGGCCGCGCAGCCGCTGCCCGTTCGCCGAGGCGTGGTTCGCGATCCGGTCGGCGGGTGCGAAGTTGAACGAGCCGCGCGAGGGCTCGGTGGTGTCCCACTTCAGCTCGTTCTCCGGCGTGACCATGTTGAACTCACGGTTCAGGATGCCGGTGTAGACGGTGTCGCCGAGCTTCCCGGCGGCCACCGCGGTCCCGAAGTACCGCCCGGACTGGGCCGCTTGGGCACCCAGGGTGCTGGCCCGGATGCCTGCCGAGGGCTCGGCCGTGGGTTCGGCGGCGGGTAGGGCCGTGGCGGTGCCGGTCGCCAGCAGGACGGTCGCGGACAGCAGCGCCAGCGCCGGTGTCCGGCGCCACCCCGCTCCTTTGTGATGTAGGCATGACATGCGAAATGCGCTCCTCTTGGGTGGGGGTTAAGAGGTGTGCGAGATCGTCACGGATACTAGGAGGCGCCCGGCGCGCGTCAATCCCCCTCGCATCATTCGCATTTCACATCGAAATGTTTCGACACTTTGATACTTCTGGACTTCCGCGGCCGGCTCCCCGGTCAGCTCTCCTCGGTCAGCCCTTCCCGGTGAGCAGCCGCCGCGGATTGGCGATGCGGAACGCGTACGCCGCCGCCCCGCCCAGCCCGAACCCGGGATGCAGCGGCGGCTCCGCGTAGGGCCGGTCCGAGCCCTGGACGACGGCACCGGTGCCGAGGGCGCGGACGACCGCGTCGACGGCACGGGGACCGTAGGACGACGTGTCGACGAAGACACCGGGGTCCACCTCCGCCGCCTCTTGGCCGCCGCCCCGGGCGGCGAAGCGCTCCCCGTGCAGCGGGGCCAGCCCGGCGAGCAGCGCGAAGCACACCCGCAGCCGGGGGTGACGCGGCCGGCCGAAGGCGCGGAAGGCGAACCAGGCGGAGTGCATCTGCTGGACGTACGGCACCATCGCGGGCCACCAGCCGGGCCCCTCCGGCCCACCGGCCGCCGGTCCGGGGTGGACGAACAACGGCAGGTCGCGCTCCTCCAGCAGGTCGAGCAGCGGGGCGCAGCGCGCGTAACCGGCCGCGTCGGCAAGGGCGTTCGCCGGGAGCTGGAGGCCCACGAAGCCTCCGTCGAGGTCCTTGGCCGTCGCGTCCGCGTCGATGTCCCGGACCCCGGCGGCGGCCCAGGCGCCGAACGGTTTCGGAAGCCCGGCCGATCCTTCGTGATAGGCGTCCAGCAGTGGCCGGGCCTCGGCGGCGGGCAGCCACTCCACGCCGATCGGGGCGGACAGCGAGACGAGCACCCGGCCCGTTCCGTCGGCGGCGGCCAGCTCGGCGCGGCGGGCGATGTCGTGGTCGGCGGGCGGTATCCGGAAGGGCGGCTCACCGCGCAGGTACAGCGTCCAGCCGTCCAGGAAGGGTGGTTCGCGGCGCTCGCGCAGGGCCGCCACCAGCTCGGGGGTCCACAGGTGCTGGTGTACGTCGACGCTGGTCATGACGCTCCTCCGACCGGGGGTGACGATTCTTCCAGCAGCGCGTGCAGCGCTCCCCGGACGTCGTCGGACCCCAGGATGCCGTCGCCGACCGCCGTCACGTCCACCCCGCAGGGCCGGTCGTCGTCGAGAGGGGGCACAACTGTCCGGATCGCGTCGTGCAGCAGCCGGGGTCCCCGGCCCAGCGCCGACGGCGCCGCCAGGTCCACCGCCTGGGCGGCGACCAGGGCCTCCACGGCGAGCAGGAGCCGCAGCCGGTCCAGGAGCGCGGCCAGCCGCCGGGCGCCGAGCGAGGCGTTGGTCGAGTCGTCCTCGACGGCGTCCGCGCCGTGCCGGGGGTCGGTGGACACCGGCGCGGACAGTAGCCGGATCTCGGCGACGAGCGCCTGCGCGGTCTTGGTCAGGGGCGCGAACCCCGAGCGCTCGGGCCCGTACGGCGAGAGGTTCGCGGGCAGCCCGCTCACCCCGGGGTCGAGCAGCCGCCGCATCCGCTCGGCGGACACCGCCGCCGTCTGGGCCAGGGCGAGCGCGAGGGTGTCGAGGGCCAGCGCGAGCGCCGGGGTGTGGAAGTTTCCGGAGGAGAGGATCTCGCCGCTGTCCGGCAGCACCACCGGGTTGTCGCCGCAGCCGTTCAGCTCCGGGTCGAGCGCGGCCCCGGCGAAGTCCAGGGCGGCGTACGCGGCCCCGTGCACCTGCGCGGCGCAGCGCAGACTGACCGGGTCCTGGACGCGCCGGGCGTTGCGCGGATCGCCCAGCTCACCCCCGTCCAGCAGGGCGAGCAGCTCACGCGCGGCGCGCGCCTGACCGGGCGCGGGACGCAGGCCCAGTACCCGGGCGTCCAGCGGACTCGTGTTCGCCCGGAATCCCTCGTACGTCAGTGCTGTGACCGCCTGTGCGAGCGCGAGGAGCGCGGCGGCCTCGTGCAGGACGAGTGCCCCCTGTCCGGCCGCGAGCGGGCTCGCGCTGCACAGCACATGCCCGTCCTTGGGGCCCAGCTCGGCGGGCGCGAGACCGGCCCGCTCCAGTGCCGTCGCGCCGTCGAGCACCTCGCCCGCGAACTCGGCGCTGCCCTCCCCGATGACGACCAGCCCGACATGCGCGAGCTGGCACAGGTCGGAGGCGCCGATCGACCCCACCTCGGGGACGACGGGGTGCACGTGCGCGTTGAGCATCGCCACCAGCAGCCGTACGATCTCGGGCCGCACTCCGCTGCCACCGCCCGCGACGCCGTTGACGCGAGCCAGGACGGTGGCGCGGACGACGGGCACCGGCAGCGGATCGCCCACCGCGTTGGCCCGGCCCCGGACCGTGCGGACGCTGAACTCGGCCAGCTCGGCGCGCGGCAGGGCGTACGAGGAGCGGGTGCCCAGGCCCGTCGTCAGGCCGTACGTCGGTACCTGGCGGTCGACGACGTCCTCGACGACGGCCCGTTCCCGCTCCAGGCGTGGCAGGACGTCGTCGGCGAGGGCGACCCGGGCGCCGTGGTGGGCGACGGCGACGACAGCCTCGTACGACAGTGTCCGGCCGTCGACGACGACGGGTGCCCTCATGAGAAGCGGAGCTTCTGGCCGAGGCCGAGCTGTTCGGCCTTTCTGAGCATGGCCGCGCCGAGTGCGATGTCGGAGAGGGAGAGGCCCCGGTGCCAGAAGAGATTGGTCTCGTCTGGGCTCTCGCGGCCCGGTTTGCGGCCTGCGACGATCTCGCCCAGTTCGCCGTGCAGGTTGTCCTTGTTGAGCCTGCCGGAGTCGACGTGGGTGCGCAGGGCGCCGAAGGGGCCCGCGTGGGCCTGGCCCCAGTCGTCGACGACGATCTTGTCCATGATGTCGGTGAGGGAGAGTTCGACCGCGCTGTTCGTGCCGTAGGGCACGACCAGGGCGCCCGGTGAGATCCACTCCGTCTTCAGGAGCGGTTCCGGGCGTTCCAGGCGGGAGGCCTCCACCACGATGTCCGCGCCCTCCACGCAGCTCCGCCAGTCCTTCGTGACGACGACCGGCTTGCCCAGGTCCCGTTCCAGCCGCTCCGCGAAGGCCTCGCAGCTCTCCGGGCGGCGCGAGTGGACGCGGATCTCGGTCAGGTCGAAGAGCCGGTCGAGCAGCCGGACGTTCCAGTACGAGGTGGCCCGGGCGCCGATGTGACCGAGCACCCGGGAGTCCGGGCGGGCCAGATGGCGAGCGCCCAGAGCGGTGAGCGCGCCGGTGCGCATCTCGGTGAGGGCGGTCGCGTCGACCACGGCCACCGGCATGCCGGTGCGCGGGTCGAAGAGGTTGAGCAGGGCCATCTCGGAGGGCAGCCCGGCCTTGTAGTTGCCGACGTAGTCGCCCACGATCTTGACGCCCGCCAGCGCGAGCGGCGCGACATAGCCGCGCAGCACATTGAAGTGGCCGTCGAAGGCGGGGTCGGGGACGAGATGGACGCGCGGTTCGATCACCGTCTCGCCCTGCCCCTGGGCGCGCAGCCCCTGCTCTACGGCGTCGAGGATCTCGCCGTCGGTCAATTCCAGCTGGTCGATGTCCGAGCCGTTCAGAAAGGTGAACCAGACCGGTTTCATGGCGGTGTCTCCCTACATTTCGGACGCCCTGGCCTGATTTTGTGTGACTGTAACGTGCCGTTTACAGATGGGCATTGACTGTCATTCAGTCACGGATAACTCTGCATGACCATATGCAGTCGGGTAAGGGGCAGCCTTGATCAGATTCGATGCGGTGAGCAAAAATTATCCAAACGGGACGACAGCGGTGGACGAACTGTCGCTGGAGTTGGCCGAGGGTGGCCTCACGGTCCTGGTCGGTCCCTCCGGCTGCGGCAAGACCACCACACTGCGCATGGTCAACCGCATGGTGGAGCCCACGTCCGGGACGGTGAGCCTGCGCGGCCAGGACATCCGGGAGGTGAACGCCCCCGAGCTGCGCCGTGGCATCGGGTACGTGATCCAGCACGCGGGACTCTTCCCGCACCGCACCATTCTCGACAACATCGCCACCGTTCCGTTGCTTCTCGGCTGGAGCCGGAAGAAGGCCCGCGCGCGGGCGGCGGAACTCCTGGAACTGGTGGGGCTGCCGAGCAGCATGGCCAAGCGCTATCCGAACCAGCTCTCCGGGGGTCAGCAGCAGCGCGTCGGGGTGGCCAGAGCGCTCGGCGCCGACCCGCCCGTACTGCTGATGGACGAGCCGTTCAGCGCGGTCGACCCGATCGTCCGGGCGGAACTGCAGGCCGAGTTCATCCGCCTCCAGAAGGAGCTGCACAAGACGATCGTGTTCGTCACCCACGACATCGACGAGGCGATCAAACTCGGCGACAAGATCGCCGTGTTCAGGACCGGCGGCAAGCTGGCCCAGTTCGACACGCCCGAGCGGCTGCTCGCCGACCCCGCCGACGACTTCGTGGCCGACTTCGTGGGACACGACCGGGGCATCCGCAGACTGTCCTTCGTCGACGGGGCCGATGTGCCGCTGCGCGAGGGTCCGGTACTGCCCGCGACCTCGTCCGTGGCGTCCGCGCGGACGGCCGGCGAGCCCTGGGTACTGGTCGTCGACGGCGACCGCCGCCCGCTCGGCTGGGCCGCGGTCGCCGACCTGCCGGACAGCGGCACCCTCGCCGACGCGACCCTGGCACCGCTCGGCCACACCTTCAGCCTCGCCGGCGACTCGGCCCGCGCCGCCCTCGACTCGGCACTCCTGTCGCCCGCCCGGCTCGCGGTGGGCGTTGACGCGGACGGCGCGGTCGTGGGGGTCGCGGACGCCCACGAACTCTCCGGCGGGAGCGCGGACGCGGGCACCGGCGGGGCGGACGGTGCGAAACGATGAGTGACGACGAACCGCTGATCCGGTGGCAGTGGATCGGCGACCACGCCGCCGAGCTGGCCGACTACACCGGAATCCATCTGCGCCTCGGCCTGCTGCCGGTCCTGTTCGGCCTGATCATCTCGATCCCGCTCGGCATCCTGTGCCACCGCTGGCGCTGGCTGTACCCGCCGGTGCTGACCGTGGCCAACATCCTGTACTCGATCCCGTCGCTGGCCCTGTTCATGATCTTCGTGCGCTATACGGGGCTCACCGAACGCACGGTCATGATCCCGCTGACGCTGTACACGCTGTCGGTGCTGGTGCCCAACGTGGTGGACGGGCTGGCCTCGGTTCCTGAACCGGTCCGGCTCGCGGCCACCGCGATGGGCTTCGGCGCCATACGGCGGGTCGTCCAGGTCGAGCTGCCGATCGCCGTACCCGTCGTGATCGCCGGGGTCCGGGTCGCCGCCGTGTCGTCCATCAGCCTGGTGGCGGTGGGACAGCTGATCGGACAGGGCGGACTCGGGTACTACATCACCCGTGGTCTCCAACTCGACTTCCCGACCCCCATCATCACGGCCATCGTGCTGATCATGCTGCTCGCCCTCGCCACCGACGCACTGCTGGTGCTCGCGCAGCGGCTGCTGACCCCGTGGTCCCGGAACAAGGTGAGGGCGTCATGAACGACTTCCTGAACCAGGTCCGGCTCGTGTGGGACTGGCTGACGTCCTCCCAGCAGTGGCACGGCGACGACGGCATCCCGCACCGGCTGATCGAACATCTGACGTACAGCGGTATCTCCCTGTTCTTCGCCGCGCTGATCGGACTCGCCTTCGGGCTGCTCGTCGGGCACACCGGCCGGGGGGCGTTCGCCGTGGCGACCGTGGCGAACCTGGCGCGGGCGATCCCCACCTTCGGTCTGGTGGTTCTCGTCGTCACCCTCGCCGGGCTCAGCACCACCCCCGTACTGATCGCCCTGGTCGCGCTCGCCGTCCCGCCGATCCTCATCAACACCTACGAGGGCGTCCGGGGCGTCGACCCCGACACCAGGGACGCGGCACGCGGGGTCGGGATGACCGAGTGGGAGGTGCTGCTGCGGGTCGAGGTGCCGATGGCGCTGCCGCTGATCCTCCTCGGCCTCAGGATCGCCGCGATCCAGGTCGTGGCCACCGCGACCGTCGCCGCCTACCCCGGGCTCGGCGGACTCGGCCGCTTCATCGTCGACGGGCTCTCCCGCAACGACTACGAACTGGTCATCGGCGGCTCGACCGTCGTCGTCGCACTGGCACTCGTCGTCCAGGTCGCCTTCACCGCGCTCCGGCGCGTCATCGTCTCGCCCGGCCTCCAGGTCGCGGCGTCGAAATCCTGAATTCATTCGTCATGAAGAATTGCCGAGCCCGCGGGCTCCGAGAAAGGAAAAAACCCCATGAGCACCAAGCGAGGCATCTACCGCAGCGCCGCCTTCGGTCTGATCGCCGCACTCTCGCTGACCGCCTGCGGAGGCGGCGGCGACAGTGACAGCAGCAACCCGCTGACCGGTGACAGCGCCGACAGCGGCGGCAACGGCAAATCCATCGTCGTCGGCTCGGCGAACTTCCCCGAGAGCCAGCTGCTCGCCGAGATCTACTCCCAGGCCCTGGAGTCCAAGGGCCTCAAGGTGACCCGGAAGTTCGACATCGGCGCCCGCGAGGTCTACTACGACCAGGTCGTCAAGGGCGGCATCGGAGTCGTCCCCGAGTACAACGGCGCCCTGCTCTCGGTGGCGGTCGACAAGAACAGCACCGCGACCAGCACGGAGCAGGTCAACACCGAACTGAAGGCGAAGCTCCCCTCCTCGGTGGAGATCCTCGACTCGGCCACCGCCGAGGACAAGGACTCGGTGACCGTCACCGCCGAGACCGCCGCCAAGTACAAGCTCAAGACCATCGCCGACCTCAAGCCGGTCGCCAAGGACATGACGATCGGGGCCGGTTCGGAGTTCAAGACCCGCACACAGGGCGGCGTCGGCCTGAAGTCGGTCTACGGCGTCGAGTTCGGCAAGTTCCAGCCGCTGGACGCGGGCGCCCAGACCACCCTGGTGAAGCTGCTCAAGGACGACGAGGTACAGGCCGCGAACCTGTACACCACCGACCCGGCGATCGTCGAGGACAAGCTGGTCGTCCTGGAGGACCCGAAGAACCTCTTCTCCTCGCAGAACGTCACGCCCCTGGTCTACAAGTCGGCGGTCGACGACACGGCCAAGGCGGCGCTCAACAGCGTCTCCGCCAAGCTGACCACCGAGGACCTGCTGGAGATGATGAAGAAGCTCGTCAACGACAAGGAGGACTCCAGCACGGTCGCCAAGGACTGGCTGACGAGCGCCGGTCTCGTGAGCTGACCCGGCTGCGCTGTGGCAATATCGTCCGCCCTCTCCCCGGCCCGGCCCACCGGGCGGGGGAGAGGGTCCCGAACACGACCGGCTGGGGAGCAGATGAGCGACGGCGTCGGCACCGACACGGCCGAGGCGGCCGGTTCCTCCGCACGGCTGCACCGGCTCTTCGAGGGACGTCGACTCACCCCGACGCAACGCCGTATCGCGCACTGTCTGGTGAGGCAGGCGGCGGACGTGCCCTTCCTGTCGAGCGTGGAACTGGCCCAACTGGCGGGCGTCAGCCAGCCGTCGGTGACCCGCTTCGCGGTCGCCCTCGGCTTCGACGGCTACCCGGCACTGCGCAGACACCTCCGGGACGTGGCCCCCACCGGCACGGACACGCCTGAGCGGTCCGACAACCCGTACCAGCAGGCCGTACAGGCCGAGATCGACAACCTGCGGCAACTGGCTTCCCTGCTCGCGGACCCCGGCCCCGTGGAACGCGCGGGACGGCTCCTCGCCGCGTCCCGCCCGCTGCCGGTGCTCGGCCTGCGCGCCTCCGCCGCCCAGGCCCGGGGCTTCGCCTACTTCACGGCCAAGGTCCACCCCGACGTACGGCTGCTCGACGAGGGCGGCTCCCTGCTCGCCGACCGGATAGACGCCGCCCGCAAGGCCGGTGCGAGCGCCCTCCTGTGCTTCGCGCTGCCGCGCCATCCGCGCGAACTCCTCGACGCCCTCGACCACGCCCGGGACGCGGGGCTGACGGTGGTGACGATCGCCGACGGTACGTTCGCCCCGGTCGCCGCCCACAGCGATGTGCTGCTTCCGGCCGCCGTGGGCACCGGTCTGGTCTTCGACACCGTGAGCGCCCCGATGCTCCTCGGTCAGGTGCTCCTGGAGGCCATGTGCGACGCACTGCCGGACGCGCAGGCCCACTTGGAGGAGTTCGACGCCCGGGCCGCCGCGCGAGGACTGTTCGTCGAGTGAACGGCTCATCTCCAGGGGTGAAGGAATCATGCCCAAGTACCAGCCACCGAGAGGCAGTTCGCCCCCGATGACAGCCCACCTCGTCGACTCCAGCCCGCTCGGCGCCGGGACCACCCTCGCCGAACTCGCCGACGACCCGCACGCCCGCCTCGCCCTGCTCCGCGCCCACGAACCGGTCTCCTGGCTACCGGAGTTGGGCGGCTGGCTGGTCACCCGGCGCGATCTCGCACTGACCGTGATGCGGGACTCCGGGACGTTCACCGTCGACGACCCGCGCTTCTCCACCGCCCAGGTCGTCGGCCCCAGCATGCTCTCCCTCGACGGCGACGAACACGCCCGCCACCGCGAGCCGTTCAACGCACCCTTCCGCCCGCGCGAGGTCCGGGAGGGCTTCACCGCCTGCATCGAGCGCGAGACCGACCGGCTCATCACCGCCCTCCCGCCGACCGGCGCCGCCGAACTCCGGCGTGCCTTCGCCGGACCCCTCGCGGTCGCCGTCGTGACCGAGGCGCTCGGCCTCACCGGCACCACCGCCGACACCGTCCTCACCTGGTACGACGCCATCGTGCAGTCGGTCTCCGACATCACCGCCGGTCACGCGGCGAGCCCCGCCGGTACCGCGGCCTACGCCCAACTGCGGGCCGCCGTCGAGGCCACCGTCGCCGACCGGGACACCGCCTCCCTGCTCCTGACCGCCGCCGGACGCCTGACCGTGCCCGAGGTCGCCTCCAACGCCGCCGTGCTGATGTTCGGCGGCATCGAGACCACCGAGGCGATGATCACCAACGCCCTGCTGCACCTGTTCCGGAACCCCGACCAACTCGCCCTCGTCCGGGCCGACTTCGGCCTCCTCGACGGCGCGATCGAGGAGTCGCTGCGCCTCGAACCCGGCGCCGCGGTCGTCGACCGCTACGCCACCCGCGACACCGAACTCGGTCCGGCCACCATCCGCCGGGGAGACCTGGTCACCGTCTCCCTCACCGGCGCCAACCGCGACCCGGCCGTCTTCCCCGACCCCGACCACTTCGACGTGCGCCGCGAGAACGCCCGCCTCCAACTGGCCTTCGCCCACGGCCCGCACTACTGCCTCGCCGCACATCTGGCCCGGCTGGAGACCCGGATCGCCCTCCACCGCCTCCTCGAACGCCTGCCGGGCCTGCGCCTCGACCCGGAACACCCCAGCACCCCGCAGGGCCTGGTCTTCCGCAAGCCCGCCACCCTGAACGTCCTCTGGGACGCGCCCGCCCGACACCCCGCCTCCTGACACCCCGTCGGACACCGCGCCTGGCTGGGATGCTGAGGGCTCCAGCAGCGTCCCAGGAGGCCTCCATGTCCCAGCCGTCCGTCCTCGCTTCGTTGGTGTCGGGTCTGCGCGGCGGGTCGATCCAAGTCGTCGACCTCACCTCGCCGTTGTCGTCGTCCACCCCCGTGCTGCAACTGCCGCCCGAGTTCGGCCAGACCGCCGTGTTCGAGCTGGAGGAGATCAGCCGGTACGACGACCGGGGACCGGCCTGGTACTGGAACAACTTCCGCAGCGGCGAGCACACCGGCACCCACTTCGACGCCCCGAACCACTGGGTCACCGGCAAGGACCTCGCCGACGTGGCCTCGGTCCCGGCGGGCCGCCTCGTCGCACCGGCGGCGGTACTGGACTTCACCGCCGAGGCGGCCGAGGACCCGGACTTCCTGGTCGAGGTCGACCACGTGCAGGCGTGGGAGGCGGAACACGGCCAACTCCCCGACGGGGGCTGGCTGTTGCTCCGTACGGGCTGGGACGCCCGCGCACACGCCCAGGAACCCTTCCTCAACGCGGACGAGAACGGCCCGCACACCCCGGGCCTGTCCGTGGAGTGCGCCCGCTGGGTGGCCGAGGAGTCGCCGGTGATCGGCCTCGGCGTCGAGACGGTCGGCACCGACGCCGGAGGCGCGCACTCCTTCGACCCGGCGTTCCCCTGCCACTCGTATCTGATGGGCAGCGACAAGTACGGCCTGACCCAGCTGCGGAACCTGGCCGAACTGCCGCCGACCGGCGCGGTCGTCGTCGCCGGCCCGCTGCCCATCGTCAGCGGGTCCGGGGCCCCGGCACGCGTGCTCGCCCTGGTGGAGCGGTCATGAAGGTCGCGGAGGCCGTCGGCAGGGCGCTGGCCGCGTCCGGGGTGGACCGGGTCTTCGGCGTCGTGGGCTCGGGCAACTTCCATGTCACCAACGCGCTGGTGGCGGCGGGCGCACGCTTCGTCGCCGCACGGCACGAGGGCGGCGCGGCGACGATGGCCGACGCGTACGCGCGGACGAGCGGCACGGTGGCGGTGCTGAGCGTGCACCAGGGCCCCGGTCTGACGAACGCCGTCACCGGCATCGCCGAGGCCGCCAAGAGCCGTACCCCGCTGGTCGTGCTGGCGGCCGAGGTCACCGAGCCGAGGTCCAACTTCTACGTCGACCAGGACGCCCTCGCCCGGGCGGTGGGCGCCGTCACCGCTCGGGTCACCTCGGCCGAGGACGCCGTGGAGGTGGCCTGCGCCGCCGTCCGACGCGCCGTCCACGAACGACGTACCGTCCTCCTCAACCTCCCGCTCCACGTACAGACCTTGGACGTCCCGGACGGAGCCCTGGCCCAGGTCGTACCACCGTCCGCACGGCAGCCGGTCGAGCCGTCGGAGGCCGACGTGACGGCACTGGCCGGACTCCTCGGGCACGCCCGGCGCCCGGTCTTCGTCGCCGGCCGAGGCGCCCGCGGCCCCGGCGCCCGCGACGCCCTCCTGGACCTCGCCGAACGGCACGGCGCGCTCCTCGCCACCTCGGCCGTCGCACGCGGCCTCTTCCACGGCAGTCCCTGGACGCTCGACGTCTCCGGCGGCTTCGCCTCGCCCCTCGCCGCCGAACTGATCCGGGGCGCCGACCTGATCGTCGGCTGGGGCTGCGCCCTCAACATGTGGACCATGCGGCACGGCGCCCTCATCGGGCCCGGGGCGACGGTCGTCCAGGTCGACGACGAGACGGCGGCGCTCGGCGCCCACCGGGAGGTCTGGCTCGGCGTCACCGGCGACGTGGCACTGACGGCGCGGCTCGCTCTCGACGCGCGCGGCGACCGACGGCAGGGCTACCGCACGGCCGAGGTCCGCGAGGCGATCGCCGCCCGGGTGCGGCTGCGCGATGTGCCGTACGAGGACACGGGCACCCGGGAGCGGATCGACCCGCGCACGCTCAGCATCGCCCTCGACGACCTCCTCCCCGCCGAGCGGGTCGTCGGCGTCGACTCGGGCAACTTCATGGGGTACCCGAGCGCGTATCTGTCGGTGCCGGACGAGCACGGCTTCTGCTTCACGCAGGCGTTCCAGTCGATCGGTCTGGGGCTGGCGACCACGATCGGCGCTGCCCTCGCCCGCCCGGACCGGCTGCCGGTGGCCGCGCTCGGGGACGGGGGCGCGCTGATGGGCGCCGCCGAACTCGACACGGTACGGCGGCTCGGGCTGCCCATGGTGGTCGTGGTCTACAACGACGACGGCTACGGAGCCGAGGTCCACCACTTCGGGCCCGACGGGCACCCGCTCGACACGGTCACCTTCCCGCCGACGGACATCGCCGCCGTGGCCCGGGGGTACGGCTTCGAGGCGGTCACCGTGCGCGTGCCGGGCGACCTGAAGGCCGTGGCCGACTGGGTGGCGGGACCACGATCCGCGCCGCTGCTCATCGACGCCAAGGTGGTCAGGGACCACGGCTCGTGGTGGCTGGAGGAGGCGTTCCGGGGCCACTGAGCGCGGGATGAGTCATCAGGATCCAACAGAGTCCGACAAGATTATTGCTTCGGCTGTGTTCGAAGTCCTAGGGTGAGCCTGGCTCGGCAGCTCCCACTGTCACCAGCAGTTGTGTGCTGACCCAATATCAACTCCCGCACCGCCCAGGTGGGTTGAGCCGCCACCGAAGACCACAGCGCTGCCGGATTCCGGGTCGGTTTGTCAACAGTACCGAACACAATCTGACACACCCTCAGTCCGTGCAGCGCCCTGTCTGTCGTACCGAGGAAGGCCACGGTCATGCCGCACCCCCACGAGTTCGCCGTCAGCCGCCGCCGTCTTCTGGAGGGAGGGGCCGCCGTCCTGGGCGCGCTCGCCCTGTCCGGAGCGGCCACCGCCCAACAGGCCGTCGCAGCGGGCGCGTTGGACGCGTCGGACGCCACCCCCGAGTGGAACGGCCACATCGACGTCTTCCGGCTCGGCACCGAGCCCGCGCACACCACGCTGATGCCGTACGCGAACGTCGCCCAGGCCCTGGCCGCCGACCGCACCCGATCCCCGTACCGGCTGAACCTCGACGGGACCTGGAAGTTCGCGTACGTCGACCGCCCCGACGACCGGGACGTCGACTTCCACCGTACCGACGTGGACGACAGCACCTGGTCCACCATCCCCGTGCCCTCCGCCTGGCAACTGCACGGCTACGACAGCCCGATCTACATCAACAGCGACTACCCCTGGTGGGGCGCCAACGGCCGGGGCGAGGAGGCTCAGCCGCCGGTCGCGCCGACCGTCCACAACCCCGTCGGCCAGTACCGGCGCACCTTCACGATCCCGCGCGACTGGTCCGGACGGCGGACGTTCCTGCACTTCGAGGGCGTCAAGTCGGCCCACTACGTATGGATCAACGGGGAGTTGGTCGGCTACCACGAGGACTCCTACGACCCCTCCGAGTACGACATCACCCCGTACCTGAAGCGCGGCACCAACCAGATAGCCGTCGAGGTCTACCGCTACTCCGACGGCGACTGGCTGGAGGACCAGGACATGATCCGGCTGAGCGGCATCTTCCGCTCGGTCTACCTCTACTCGACGCCCGCAGTGCGCCTGCGCGACTTCCGGCTCGACACCCCGCTCAGCGACGACTACACGGCGGCCGAACTGTCGGTCACCGCGAACGTCCGGGACTACGGCGGCAAGGGAGCTGGCCAGTACTCCGTCGAGACCCAGCTGTACGACGCGGGCGGGCACCCGGTGTGGTCGCGTCCGCTCCAGCAGACGGTCGCGCTCGGCGCCGGTGAGGAGAAGTCCGTACAGGCTGCCAAGGCGGTACCCGCGCCGCGCCTGTGGTCGGCCGAACACCCCAATCTCTACACGGCTGTTCTGCGTCTGCGTGACCCGTCGGGCAAGGTGATCGAGACCCTCTCCCACCGGGTCGGGCTGCGCGAGTTCGCCCTCAAGGACGGGCTGATGCGCATCAACGGTCAGCCGGTCTCCCTCCGGGGCACCAACCGGCACGAGATGCACCCCGTCCACGGCTCTGCGCTGACCCGCGCGGACATGGTCGAGGACATCGGCATCATCAAGCGGCTGAACATCAACACCGTCCGCACCTCGCACTACCCCAACAACCCGCTGTGGCTGGAGCTTTCGGACGAGTACGGCCTGTACCTCGTCGACGAGACCAACCTCGAAACCCACGGCGTCCGGGGCGAGTACCCCGGCAACCACGCCGAGTGGACCACCGCGTGCGTGGCCCGCGCCCAGAACATGGTCCACCGGGACAAGAACCACGCCTCGGTCGTCATCTGGTCGCTCGGCAACGAGGCGGGCGGCGGCACCACCTTCAACGCCATGTACGACTGGATCCACTCCTACGACACCACCCGCGTCATCCAGTACGAGGGCGACGACCGCCCCGGGATCAGCGACATCCGCTCCGAGATGTACGACAGCCCGGCGCGCGTCGAGCAGCGCGCCAAGGACACCAACGACACCCGGCCGTACGTGATGATCGAGTACTCGCACGGCATGGGGAACTCCAACGGCAACTTCAAGAAGTACTGGGACCTCGTCCGCCGTTACCCCGTCCTCCAGGGCGGCTGGATCTGGGACTTCGTCGACCAGGCCCTCGCCTGGCCCACCCCGACCCGCAAACTGCTCACCGAGTCCGGCCCCGCCGCGCTCCGGGGCGAGGCCGTCGCCGGTGGCGGCACCTTCAGCCGCGAACAGGGCGTCTCCGGTGGCACCGTGTTCGCCCGCGACACGAGCCTCGACCTCACCGGCTCCCTGACGCTGGAGGCGTGGGTCACCCCGCACTTCCTCGGCTACCACCAGCCCGTCATCGCCAAGGGCGACACGCAGTACGCCCTCAAGCAGTCGGACCGGGGCCTGGAGTTCTTCATCTACGGCGGCGGCCAGTGGATCAGCGCCTACTGGTCCCTGCCCGACGACTGGACCGGCAAGGAACACCACATCGCCGGTGTCTTCGACGCGACGACGGGCACCCTGACCCTCTACGCCGACGGCGTGGCCCGGGCGACGAGAACCACCACCCGGCGGCCCGACATCAACACCGCGCCCCTCGCCCTGGCCACCGATGTCGACAACCCCACCCGCGAGTTCAGCGGCACCATCCGCCGGGCCCGCGTCTACGCCCGCGCCCTGAGCGCCGCCGAGTTGGCCTCCGACAGCCGGGGTCCCGGCGACGAAGGCGTGCGGTTCTGGTTCGACGCGGCGACCGTCGGAGTCGCCGAGAAGCGGCCCCGCGAGAAGACGTTCTACGCGTACGGCGGTGACTGGGGCGACAACCCGAACGACGGCGCCTTCTCCGGGGACGGCATCGTCACCGCCGACCGCGGGCTCACCGGCAAGTCGGCCGAGGTCAAGCGCATCTACCAGGCCGTGCAAGCGACTTCGGGGTCGGTGCCGGGTGCCGTCACCCTCACCAACGAGTACCTCTTCACCAACCTCCGCGAATTCGACGGGCGTTGGGAGCTGGTGCGGGACGGCGAGGTCGTGCAGCGCGGCAAGTTGAGCCGCGGTCAGCTGGACGTGCCGCCACTGTCCGCGAAGGCCATCACCGTGCCGCTGACCCTGCCGAGCAAGCCGGCAGCGGGCGCCGAGTACTTCCTCCAACTGTCCTTCCACACACGGGAATCCACCAAGTGGGCCAAGTCCGGCTTCGAAGTGGCCCGGCAGCAACTCCCCATAGACGCCGGTAGCCCCGCCGTCACCCCGAAGCCGCTGGACAGCGTCCCGGCGCTCAGCCACCAGGACGGCGACACGTCGGTCACCGTCAAGGGCAAGGCGTTCTCCGTCACCGTCGACAAGAAGACCGGCGCCATCACCTCCTACAAGGCGGGCGGCACCCAGCTGATCGCCGCCGGGCCCGTCCCCAACTTCTGGCGGGCGCCCACCGACAACGACCGGGGCAACGGCCAGCACACCCGCAACCAGACCTGGCGCGACGCGGGCACCCGGCGCACGGTCACCGGTGTCACCGTGCGCGCCCTGCGGGACCGGGCCGTCGAGATCAAGGTCGCAGGCACCCTGCCCACGACGACGGCCTCGACGTACACCACCACCTACACCGTCTTCGGCAACGGCGAGATCAAGGTCGACAACACCCTGCATCCCGGGGCGAGTTCACTGCCGTACATCCCGGAGGTGGGCACGCTGCTGCTCCTGCCCGGCCGGCTCGACCGGCTGCACTACTACGGGCGCGGCCCCGAGGAGAACCACTGGGACCGCAACAACGCCACCGACGTGGGCCTGTACTCCGGGACCGTCGACGGGCAGTGGAGCGGTTATCTGCGTCCGCAGGAGAACGGCAACAAGACCGACGTCCGCTGGATCGCCCTGACGGACCGCAAGGGCACCGGCCTGCTGGTCTCCGCCGAACCCCTCCTGGAGGTCAACGCCTCGCACTTCACCCCCGAGGACCTGTCGGTCGGGGCCCGGCACGACTACCAGCTCACCCCGCGTGAGGAGGTCGTCCTGCGGCTGAACCACCGGCAGATGGGCGTCGGCGGCGACAACAGCTGGGGTGCGCACACCCACGACGAGTTCAAGCTGTTCGCCAACCGCGACTACGCGTACAGCTACCGGCTGCGCCCGCTGACGGACGTCGACGAGGCGACGGCTGCCTCGCGGCGGCCCACCGCGACGGAGTAGCCGGGCAGTTGCTTCGGGCGCGGGGACGTCACCCTTCCTCGGGGGTGGCGCCCTCGCCCAACTCGTCGGTCAAGCAGGCGAGATACAGGGCCATGGTGGTCCGGTGCTCGCGCAGCGGGCGGCCGGTCAGCTGCTCGATCTTGTTCATGCGGTAGACGACGGTGTTGCGGTGGATGTGCAGGGCGGCGGACGTCCGGACCAGGTTGAAGCCGCTCTCGCACCACGCGGTGATCGTGTCGCGCAGCACCGGCCAGTCCGGCTGGGCCCGCAGGTTCGCGGCCGTCAGGTCCACCAGACGCCGCCGGGCGGGCTGGTTCACCGCCGCCAGGACCTGGTGGACGCGCAGGTCGGCGATCAGATGCACCCGGGGGCCGCCGGTCACCCGGGGGCCGAGGCGCAGCGCGTCGCGGGCGTCCTGCCAGGAGTCGCGCAGTCCCGCGACGGAGACGGCCGGTTCGCCGATGCCCACGCGCGCGGTGAGACCGTCCTGCGCCGTGACGACATCGGTCAGGCGCCGGCAGTCCGCGACCAGGGAGGCCACCTCGGCCCGGGCGGGCAGGCGGCGCAGGACACCGACCCAGCCGGGGGCGGTCGAGGCCACGATGTCCTGCGGATCGGCGAAGACCTCACGGACCGTACGCAGCAGCTCCGAGCGGACCAGGGCCATGTCCCGGGTGGGCGCTCCCTGCCGTCGGGCGCCCGCGTCGGGCACGCTCACCTCGATCGCCACCGCGACCCGCTGCAACCGCAGGTCGAAGCCCAGTTCGGCGGCCCGGAAGACGAGGAAGTCGCCCTCCACGACCTGGGGGTCGTACGCGGCGATGTCGGCCAGCAGGGTCTCCGCCGCGCGCTCGGCGAGCAGCCGGGAGCGCAGCATCACGGACTCGCGGAGCAGGATCTCCGTCTGGCGCTTCACCAGCAGGCCGAACCGGCGCACCTGGGCAGGGGTTCCGGTGATGCCGACCGTGCCCACCGCCTGCCCGCCCGTGACCAGCGGCAAGGTGACCCCGGGGCGGACTCCGCGCAGCTGGTGGGCCTGCGAGGCGTTGTGCGTGGCGGACTCCTGGGTGCGGATCACCTCGACCGAGGCCTCGTGGAAGGTGCCGACCCGGCTGCTGTCGCCGCTGCCGATGACCATGCCGTCCGCGTCGGTGATCAGCACGTTGAAGCCGATGACGGCGGAGGTGTCCCCGGCGATCTCCTGCGCGAGTGACGGGCTCAGCACGCGTGTTCCTCCGGTCCTCATCCCCTCGGCGACTGGACGCAACGTACAGGAGATCGATCGAATTCGGCCATAACCTCGTACGGAGTGACCGGTGACGCACGGTGTCCGGGTGCCTAGCGTATGGGCCTCATCACCTCCCTGCCGGGGGCACAGCGCGGAAGGCTCACGCCCATGACCCGTATACGCCCACTCGCCGCCGCCCTGTCGGCCGCACTCCTGATGCTGACGGCCACAGCCTGCGGTTCAGGCGACGACGACGCCCCGACGAACGTGTCCGCGAAGACCGCCGCGCTGGGCACACTCACGCCCGGTGTCATCAAGGTGGCCGTCCAGCCCTACGCCCCCTACACCACCGTCCAGGGCGACAGGATCGTCGGCCTGGACGGCGACATCCTCACCTACGTGGCCGAAAAGCTCGGTCTGGAGATCAAGCCCCAGGTGACCGACTTCGCCGGCATGCTCGCCGGAGTGCAGTCCCGGCGCGTCGACATCACCATCGGTGGCGTCGCCTGGTCCGCCGAACGGCAGAAGCAGGGGCTGTTCACCGACCCGCCCTACTACTCGCCCCCGGCGATGGCCGTCCGCAACGGCAAGACGTACAAGACGGTCGACGACCTCAAGGGCCTCCAGCTCGGCACCGTCGAGGGCTATGTGTGGGTCAAGTCGATCCAGTCCGTGCCCGACGCCAAGCTGCACGCCTACCCCGACGCCAACGGCGTCTTCGACGACCTCGGCGCGGGCCGGGTCGACGTCGGCTTCCTCGACCCGCTGATCATCATCGCGGCGCAGAAGGAACGCCCGGAACTGAAGATCAGCACGCAGTACCTGACCCCGCCGACCGCTGCCGAGGTCAAGGCGAAGCCCGACTACCAGTACTTCCAGCCCTACCAGACCGGCTTCTACCTGCCCAAGAAGGCCACCAAGCTGGAACAGGCGATCTCCGCGCAGATCGACGCCATGTACACCAACGGCGAGCTGGCGAAACTCGTCAAGAAGTACGGCGGCGACCCCGAGCAGTTCCTCAGGCCCGCCGCCGACGTCGCCACCGCCCGCCGGGGCGTCGACCGGCCCCAGGACTGGACCCCGCCGTCCATCGCACAGTGAGGGGCCGCTGACATGACCGACCTCGCCGCCGCCTTCGAAGTCCCCTGGTCCGACTACCGGTCCGACCTCCTCGACGCCCTCTGGCGCACCCTCTCCTACACGGCCGTGAGCTTCCTCGGCGCGGTACTGCTCGGTCTGGCGGTGGCACTGCTGCGGCTGAGCAGGGCCTGGCCCGCACGTGCCGTCGCCGCCGTCTACACCGAGCTGTTCAAGAACATCCCGCTGCTGGCCATCATCTTCCTCAGCTACTTCGGCCTCGCCTCGGCGGGCATCCGGCTGGACGTCTTCACCGCCGGCTGTCTGAGTCTGGTCGTCTTCTACGCCGCCTACCTCTCCGAGATCTTCCGCTCGGCGATCAGCGGCGTGCACACCGGCCAGACCGAGGCGGGACAGGCGCTCGGCCTCGGCCGGGCGGGCATCTTCGGCCAGATCATCCTGCCGCAGGCGGTACGGCAGGCGCTGCCCGGCACCAACACCATGCTGGTCGACCTGCTGAAGTCCACCTCGCTGCTCGTCACCGTCTCGGCGGCCGAGCTGATGTCCGAAGGGCGCCTCATCACGTCCTCCACCTTCCGGGCGCTGGAGGTGTACCTGGTCATCTCCGCCATCTACTTCGCCCTCTGCTACCCCCTCTCCCAACTGCTCCTTCTCCTGGAACGGAAGGTGCGAGCGGGCGTCCCCCTCTCCCCGTGGCGCCGCCGACGCCTGCGGGCGGCGCGTGCGCTGCTCGCCCAGGACACCGCTCCGGACCGGGCCTCGGCCGCCGACGTGAAGGCAGGTGCCGTATGACCGAGTCACTGGCAACGGCGCGCAGCACACCGCGGGCGCTCCCGGAAGCAGTCGTACGGATCGAGGGGCTGCGCAAGTCCTTCGACGGGCGGCTCGTCCTCGACGACGTCCACCTCACCATCGGCCGGGGGCGCATCGTCAGTGTCATCGGCCAGAGCGGCGGCGGGAAGACGACCCTGATGCGCTGCGTCAACCTGCTCGAACAGCCGGAGCACGGCACGATCGAGGTCGCCGGAGAAGTCGTCCACCAGGACGGCCGTACGGTCTGCCGCGACCTGCCACGGCTGCGTCGTACGGTCGGCATGGTCTTCCAGCGGTTCAACCTGTTCCCGCACCTCACGGCGGTGGAGAACGTGGTCCTGGCCCAACGCCGGGCGGGAGTCGGGGAGTCGGAGGCGCTGGAACGCGCGGTCGCGCTCCTGCGCCGGGTCGGCGTCGCCCACCGGGCCCTCGCGCTGCCCGACCAGCTCTCCGGCGGTGAGCAGCAACGCGTGGCGATAGCAAGGGCGTTGGCCCTCAAACCCGAACTGCTGCTCTTCGACGAGCCCACGTCCTCCCTGGACCCGGAGGCCACCCGGGAGGTACTGAGCGTGATGCGGGAACTCGCCGCGGACGGAATGACGATGATGCTGGTCACCCATGAACTCCCCTTCGCCCGCGAGGTGTCCGACCACGTCGTCTTCGTGGACGGCGGCCGGATAGTGGAGGAGGGCATCCCGGAGGACGTACTCGGCGCACCCGCGCAACCCCGCACCCGGGAGTTCCTCGCGTCGTACGGCTCCCCCTCATGACCGGCGGTGTGCCGGACGACAGTCCGGTGGCCGTGGTGGGCGGCGGTGTGGTGGGGCTGTGCACGGCGTACTACCTGGCCGCGGCGGGACTCCCGGTCGTCGTGATCGAGCGGCGCGGCCTCGGCTCGGGCGTCTCGCGAGGGAACGCGGGCTGGGTCTGCCTCAGCCACTCGACGCCGGTGCCGTCCCCCGGCGTACTGCGCTACGCGCTGCACTCACTGGGCCGCCCCGACTCACCGCTCTATCTACGGCCCCTGCCAGACCCGGCGTTCGCGCGGTGGCTGTGGCGGTTCTGGCGAAGCAGCACTCCGGCGGCCTTCCGGCGCGGCTACGCGGCGATGGCCGAGCTGAACCGGCCCACCTTCGACCTCTTCGACGGGCTGCGCGAGGCGGGCGTGGACACGACGCTGACCCGGCCCGGCATGGTGCACGCGTTCCTGTCCGAGTCCGAGGCCCGACACCACCTCGCGGTCCAGCGGGAGATGGCGGACGGCCACTACCCGATGCCGTCCGACGTCACCACGGGCGCCGAGGCGCATCTGCTGGACGGGGCGCTGTCGCCCCGGGTGCGTGCGGCGTATCTGGTGGAGGGGGAGGGGGTGGTGGACCCGGAGGCGTTCGCGCGGGCCCTCGGGGAGGCGCTCGGCGCGGCCGGGGTGAAGGTCCACGAGAACGCGGAGGTGACTGGCTTCAGGACCGAGGGAGGAAAGGTCACCGCCCTGCGCACCGACCAGGGTGACATCCCCTGCTCGACGGTCGTCATCGCGGCGGGCATGCGCTCACCCGACCTGCTGCGCGGCCTGGGACACCGGCTGCCGCTCCAGGCGGGCAAGGGCTACAGCTTCTCGGTCGACCTGGACCCGGCGCCTCGGCACACCCTGTACTTCGGCGAACGCAGGGCCGTCGCCTCACCGATCGGCGGCACCACGCGGATCGGCGGCACGATGGAACTGAGCGGCAACAACAACCGGCTCGACTGGCGCAGGATCGTCGCCGTGGCCCTGGCGAGCAGGCACTACCTGGGCAACTGGTTCGACGACCCGGACGACCTGGTGAGCCTGATCCGCGAACCGTGGGTGGGCGGACGCCCGTTCCTCCCGGACGGCCTCCCGGTGATAGACCGCCTCCCCGGCTACGCCAACGCGTACGCGGCCACCGGCCACGGCATGCTGGGCGTCACTCTGGGCCCGGCCACCGGCCACCGGCTGGCGGAGTACATCAGGACGGGGACTCGACCGGAGGCTTTGGCACCGTTCGGCTTCGACCGGCTTCGCCGCTGAGCGGGGTGGGGGAGTGGTGTGCTTCCGCTGACCGTTTCGCCGCTGAACCCGACGGGACACCTCGCACGGTCCCGTCGGGGACGTGGCGGCCCTGCCCGTACCGTCGGCGGCCGGGTCTGTCCTGCACGGGCCGGGTTCCGGGCCGTCCCGGGCCCGGCGGCGGCGACGCACACTCCCGCCGATCCCTGACTCCCGACCCGGCCCCCTGACGCCCGGCGCCCCGCCCGCCCCTCACGCCGGGCGTGAGCGTGCCGCCAGTACCGCGATGTCGTCCTCGGCCGGGGCGTCCGCGAGTTGAGCCAGTACGTCGTCCAGGATGACGTCCAGCGACGCGCGCGGCGACAGTCGTAGTTGGGTCAGGCGGTGCAAGGAGACATCGATGTCCTCGCCTCGGCGCTCCACCAGACCGTCCGTGTAGAGCAGCAGTACTCCGTCCGGGACCGACGGTTTGGTGAGCGTCGTGTAGGTGCCGAAGCCGGTGCCCAGGGGCGGGCCCGCAGGGACCTCCACGAGGGCCACCGTGCCGTCGGGGGAGAGGAAGGCCGGTGGGAGGTGGCCGGCGTTCGCGTACGACACCGTGCGGCGGGCGGGGTCCTCCAGGGCCAGCAGGCAGGTGGCGACCCGGTCGAAGCCGGAGTCGGCTACCGTCCGGTCCGCGTGCGCCAGGAGCAGGTGCGGGGGCAGGCCCGCCATGGCCAGGGCACGCAGCGCCGAGCGGTAGTGGCTCATCGCCACGGCCGCTTCCACCCCGTGGCCCATCACATCCCCGATGACCAGCAGGTTCCGGCCGTCGGGCAGTGCCAGCCGGTCGAACCAGTCGCCTCCGATGAGGGCCACGTCGTCGGCGGGCAGATAGCGGAACGCCGTCCGTGCGTGCGGGTCGGGCGGTGCGGTCGTCTCGGTCAGCAGGGCGTGCTGCAGCTCCAGGGCCATGCTGTGCTCACGGGTGTGCAGGGCGGCGCGCTCCAGGGCACGGGCGGCCCGGTGCGCGACCTCCTGTGCCACCGACACGTCGTCCACCGTGAAGCCGGGGGAGTCGAACGCCCGCACGAGCGACAGCGTGCCCAGCGGGCGCCGGTTGGCGATCAGCGGCAGGACGAGGACCGAGTGGACGCCGACGTCCTGGTAGGAGCCGGCCCGCCGCTGCGCCGACCCCGGACCGGGCTCCCACTGCTGCTCCGCGATGCCGTTGCTCAGCCAGGGCAGACCGGCGTCCAGACAGGCGCGGATGTCCGTGCCCGGCGGATAGTCCAGGGTGTCGCCGAGCCCGGCGAGGGCCAGCACCGCGTCCTTGACGCCGGGCACCGCCGCCAGGGCCGCCCGGCGCAGCCGCAGCACGCCCGGGGGCGGCCGGTGCGGACCGGCCTTGACGTCGAGGTTCAGCTCGACCCCGGCCGCGTCCGCGAGGTCCGGCACCATGAACTGGGCCAGCTCGGCGCAGGTCGCCTGCATGTCGGACGTGGTGCCGATGCGCGCGGTGGCGGTGTCCAGCAGGGTCATCCGGCGGTGCGCGCGCTCCAGCTCGTCCACGTGCTGTTGCGGGGCGCTGATCTCCAGGAAGATCCCGGCGAGCCCGAGCACCCGGCCCCGCTCGTCCTGCAGTCGGTGATAGGTGGCATGCCAGGCCCGGCGGGTGAAGGGCTGGTCGGCACGGGTGTGCCCGGTGCCCACGAGATCACGGGGCTGCCCGTCGTACAGCACCTGCCGCAGCACGCTCTCGGGCCGGTCGACCTCCGGTGAGGCCTCCGCGAGGGTCCGCCCGAGGAGTTCCTCCTCCGACAGTCCGCTGATCCGGACCATGTGCGGGTTGACGTACAGAAAGCGCAGCTCGGTGTCGAGGACGACCACCCCGGCGGCCGTGCCCTCGACGAGCCGGTGCAGCAGCCCGTACTCCTCGACCAGCCGCGGATGGCTCTCGGCGGCCGGTCCGGCGAGCAGCGCCTCGACGTCGCCGAAGAGCAGCGGCCGGAAGGGGTCCATGGCCACCGCACCTCTCGTCGTCGTAGCGCTTGCCGCACGGCAGAGACAATGATCGGCGAGACGCAGGGGACGCGCATGTCGGGCCGGGGCGGTTCCCGGCCGGTCGCGCCTACTTGCCCTGCCGCTCCTGCTCCTGCCTGTCCTGCTGCAGTTCCTTGAGTCGCACCGCTTCCTTGCGGACGTCGACCTGCACGGCGCGCTCCTGCCGGAGCCAACCCGGCTCCTCCTGCTTCAGCGCGTCGATCTGCTCGGTGGTGAGCGCCTCGGTGACCCCGCCACGGGCGAGCCCCGCGATGGAGACGCCCAGCTTCGACGCGACCACCGGACGGGGGTGCGGGCCGTCGCGGCGCAGGTCGCGCAGCCAGGCGGGCGGGTCGGCCTGCAGCGCGGTCAGCTCGGCGCGCGTGACGACACCCTCCTGGAACTCCGCGGGGGTGGCCTGGAGGTACACACCCAGCTTCTTCGCCGCGGTCGCGGGCTTCATGGTCTGGGAGGTCTGGTGCGTCGTCATGGGGTCAAGGGTATCGAGCGTATGAACCAGCGCCGACCACGGCGACCACGGCGGACGGGCCGGACGAGGCGGGAGTCGGGGCAGGTAGCCTGGCGCGGTGACTGGCTCGGAAGATTCCCCCGCGTTCCGGCTCGCGTACGTCCCGGGAGTGATCCCCGCCAAGTGGGTGCGGATCTGGAACGAGCGGCGCACCGACGTCCCCCTGACCCTGCTCCAGGCGTCCCCCGCGGAGGCGCACGACCTGCTGCTCGCGGGCGGCGCCGACGCGGGCCTCGTACGGCTCCCGGTCGACCGTACGGTGCTCAGCGCGATCCCCCTCTACACCGAGACCACCGTGGCCGTGGTCCCCAAGGACCACATCGTGGCCGCCGTCGACCGGATCACCGCCGACGATCTCGCCGACGACATCGTGTTGCACCCCCTCGACGACACCCTCGCCTGGGAGAACCTCCCCGGCCGCCCCGCGCTGGAGCGCCCCGCGACCACCGAGGACGCGATCGAGCTGGTCGCGGCCGGCATCGGCGTCCTCCTCGTCCCGCAGTCCCTGGCCCGCCTGCACCACCGCAAGGACCTCACCTACCGCCCGGTCACCGACGCCCCCGAGTCCCAGGTCGCCCTGTCCTGGCCGGAGGACCGCACGACCGACCTGGTCGAGGACTTCATCGGCATCGTGAGGGGCCGCACCGTCAACAGCTCACGCGGCCGACGCGAGGAGCCCAAGGCGGACCAGCCGAAGGCCGCCAAGAAGCGCTCCGGCGGTACGGAGGGCACGGGCCGCAAGCCCGCCGCCGGAAGGTCGGGTTCGGGCTCGGGCCGGGGCGGGGCCGCGGGCAAGGGCGCCCGGAGCGGCGGGGGCGCGGGCCGGTCCGGCGGCAGCCGCCAGGGCAAGCCCCGCCGCAAGTCGTAGCGGGCGACCTGGTCCTGCTGTCAGATGTCACCTGTCCGCTCGGCGACCACGAAGACCCGCCCCTCCCACTTCGGCAGCCCCAGCGCCGGCGCGGACCTGACGGACCGCAGCCGCAGGCCCGCGTCCGCGAGGGCGGCCGTGACCATGGCCCATGGGTACGCCGTCATCGTGAGCGAGGTCTCCTCGTGCACGGCCTTGCCGTCGGCCCCCGGCCGGGTCACCCGCAGCCGGGCTCGGCCGGTGCCCGTACGGGGGTCGAACTCGGAGTCGGTGCGGCAGACCGCCGTGTCCCTGTGGTCGGTGAAGGAGCCGTGCCAGGTGCGTCCGGCGGCCTCGGGCGAGTTGAGGTCGAAGAAGAGGACTCCGCCCGGTTCCAGACAGCGACGCAGCTCGGCGAAGGCGTGGGCGAGTGAAGTGCCGTCCGCCGGAAGGTGGTTGAGGCTGTTGTAGGTGCAGACGACGCTGCCGAACGAGCCGTCGCGGGCGCCGCAGCGCAGTACGTCGGCCACCCACAGCCGTGTCGGGGCGGTGTTCCGGCGGGCCCGCTCCACCATGGCCGGGGAGAGGTCGAACCCCGCTGTCCGGTAACCCCAGTCGGCGAGCGCGGCGGTGACATGGCCGCAGCCGCAGCAGGCGTCGAGGAGGGGGCGGCCCGGTGGCAGCTGGCCCACGAGGAACTCCCGCAACGGGACGACCACTTCGCGTGCGTACTCCGGGCCCCAGTAGCGGTCGTAGAACCAGGCCAGACTGTCGAACTCGGCCACCTCGCTCAACTGCCCTCACCTCCATCCGAGTTGTCGGCCGCCTCGGCCGGAGCCGCCAGTCGCATGCCGGTCCCCGTGCCGCGGTTCGTCGGGTGGCTCGCGACCCGGAACCCCGCCGGATACTGGGAGTTGCGCCAGTTGGTGCCCCGGACGATCCGCCAGAGCGTGACCGGCGCCTCCGGGTCCTCGCGGCCGTCCGTCGCGTCGTACGGGTAGGCGTGGCCGAGCCAGGGCGGGTCGGTGACGACAGGACCGTAGATGCTGCTGGTGCGGTCGTTGCTGTTGCCGCACATGTCCTGGGCGCCGCACGGCGAGGCGGCGGCCGGGAACATGCCCACCGGTGAGGTGGCGCGCAGCCGTACGTCGAGGGTGTTGGCGTGGCCCCAGAGGGAGTGGTCCGCGCACGGACGCTCCCGGCCCTCGGGGCCACGGGCGGCGGCCTCCCACTCGGCCTCGGTCGGCAGCCGGAAGGGGACGCCGGTCTGGGCCGCGAGCCAGTGGGTGTAGGCGGTCGCCTCGTAGAAGGAGAGGCCGATCACCGGCTGGTTGGGGCCGTTGAAGCGCGGGTCCGTCCAGTGCTCCGGCGCCCGGAGGATCTCGTCGGGGTAGCGTTCCGCGGCCAGCCGGGACAGCTGGTCGTCGTCGGACCGGCAGTAGGCGAGGAGTTCGTCGCGCTCGGCGGGGGAGAAGTAGCCCTGTCGCTGCAGGTTCACGACTCCGTTCTCGCCCCACATCCGGCACAGCAGGCGGATGTGCGTCCGGTGGCCGTAGCGGGTGTCGAGGCCGCGCAGCCAGCGGCGGGCGGACTCGGTAGGCCACCAGCGGAGGTCGTCGTAGCCGCCCGAGCCGAGGAAACAGGCGTACTCGGCGTTGGTCACCGGGAAGGTGCCCAGCGCGAAGGCGTCCAGCCGGACGGTGCTCACCGGGCTGGACTCGGCCTCGCCCTCCCAGCCGACGAGATACGGGCCGCCCGGTACGACGACCAGCTCGGGCGGCACGTAGTGGCCGTACGGCCCCTTGCGGGTGCGGAAGCGCGGGTCGCCGACCCGGCCGAGCAGCCGGCCCGCCTCCAGGCGTACGCGAAGGTCGGCGTCGGAGGTCATGGTCGCCAGCAGACGGCGGCGCAGCTCGTCGGTGAGGGGTGCGCCCGCCGTCACCCCGGGTTCGATGGCGCAGCGGGCCGCCGTGAACAGGTCGGCGTCCATGATCTCGGCGACCAGACCGCTCTGCCGGTCGCTCATCACGGTGGCCAGGACGACCGGCTCGCTCCAGGGCCCGGCGGGCAGCGGGCCGAGCGGCTCCCAGGGGGGAGCGTCCGGCAGGTCCGCCGGGTGGGGGGACGGTCGATCGGCGAGGACGGCCGCGATGCCGCCCCGGCGGACCAGGGCACATGCCGAGAAATAGTCCTGGAGGAGTTGGTGGCTGAACATCAGGCGTCCGGTGGGGATGTCCTCGTCGAGCACCCCGAGGTCGAAGCCGAGCTGGACCAGCGCGTCCGAGTCCGCGTGCGCCCCGAGCACCCGGTCGGCCTCGCCCCGCTCCAGCACGGCCAGGGGTTCGCCCGCACCTCCGGAGACGTGCTGCTGCATGGTGAGCGCCAGCTGTTCGTAGGCGGGCAGGAAGGTGCGGTGGCCGGGGAGTTCATGGGTGCCCGCGGGAGCGGGGTGCACGAGTCGGCGCCGGTCGGCGCGGTCGAGGAGGGTGTCGTCGTACAGGAGGGCCCGGTTGTCGCGCTGATGCTCACGGCGCAGCGCGGCCCGTAGCATCCCGGCGAACAGCTGGGCCCGGTCCGACACCGGTCCTTCGCCGCCGCGCAGCAGGTCGCTGAGCATGCGGAGGGCGTACGGGGTCGACGCGATGGCGGCGGCACGGCGCAGTTCGTCGTCGGGGACGCCGACGAGGTCTTCCCTGGTCTCCCCGGCCGCCCCGTACTCCCCGGCTTCCTCGAACTCGCCGGTCTCCCTGTCCTCCCCGCGCGCTGCGTGCTCCCTGTGCTCCCCGTGCCCCCGGGGCTTCCCGCCGGCCGTCTCCGGTACCGCCAGCCGCAACGCCCGTACGACGTCGTCGGGGTCCGGTGGCAGCAGGGTGATGTGGTCGGTGCGGTACTCCTCGCCGCCCAGGCCCGCCTCGTAGTCCAGGGTGCGGCAGGACGCGATCACCCGGTTGCGGGGACCGGCGGCGACGATCTCCTCCACCGCCCGGTGCCAGCGTGTCAGCAGCTCCGCCCGGGAGACGGCGGCGGAACTCGTCAGTTCGTTGAGGCCGTCGAGGAGGACCAGGACGTCGCCCTGGGCGAGGAGATCCTCCAGCGGTGGCAGTCCCGGGTGGCGGCGGCTCAGCCGACGGGACAGCCAGGTCAGTGGTGAGGCGTCCGGGCCGTCCGGGACGTGGCTGCGCAGGGGCACCAGCACGGACACGGCGCCGTCGCGGCGGCGCAGCCCGGCGAGGGAGTGGTCGGCGTGCACCTGGTGCAGCAGTGTTGTCTTGCCACTGCCGGGGGACCCGAGCAGTACCAGCACATCGGCGGAGCCCGCGCCGAGCACCTCCGCCAGACTGCGCGGCACGGCGGACTGCGCCTGGCCCAGCGGGGAACCCTGCTCGCGCTGCGAGACGACGCTCATCCTCGGGAGCAGCGGGTCGAAGCGGGCGCCGCGGCCGGTGCGCCACGCGGCCACGCAGTGGGCCTGGTAGCCGGGTACCGTCCGGGCACCGTGGTCGGCGAGCGTGCGCAACTGCTCGGCGGATGGGCCCGGTTCACCGTCCTCCGTGCGCAGCGACTGCACGGCGGCGCCGATCACCGACGGCTCCGTCGCCCCGCCGAGGACGGGCGCGTCGCCGAGCAACCAGTAGTCACGCAGCACGAAGACGTCGAGGGCGAACAGGAACGGCCGCTGCGGGACGGCCAGTTGGCGTCGCCCGGCGCGCAACGCCGCCTCGAACGGCAGGAGTCCGTCCCGGCGGTCCAGGGTCTCGGGGAGTCGCTCCGAGGGGGTGGCCGTCATCCGGGTGGCGCCGGTGCACTCGACGACGAGGTAGCGCCCCGCCTCCTCCGTGCCCAACTCCCGCAGCAGCGCCGCCTCGTCGGCCTGTGCCCACCACCCCGTCATGTTTGACACGAACCGCCGCGCCAGCGTCGTATGACCGACCCGGTCGCGCAGCGAGACGGCGACCAGGGCGTGGCCGTCGAGGACGACGACGAGCGGTACGAGGCCGTGGCCCAGGCAACAGCCCGCGTACAGCAGGGAGATGTCCAGGCAGGAGGCGCGGTGGTCGCCGCGCAGGATCGCACGTGCCGACCGGACGCCCTGCTGGACCTCCGAGGCACGGAACGGCTCGACCGACCAGCTGAGTCGGCGTTCCGTGAGGCGGTCGTAGATGGCCCGGGCCAGCGTCGGGATGTGCTCGGCCGTGCCCGGGTCGGGGGCCACGCCGAGCGGTCCGAGCAGATGCCGGGCCTCGGGCCTGACCAGGGTGGACAGTGACTTCTCCTGGGCTCTGAACCAGATGTGGTCCCGCACTTCTCCCCGCCGCCCTAACGTGTGCCGGGGTCCGGGAGCACCGCGAAGCAGTCCTGGACGGGATCGGGCGTCGGCGAACCGGAGTCGGCGGCGATCTCGATGTCGTACAGGCCGGGTGGCAGCACCTCCCGCGCCTCGTACCGGGCCGCCGCCGACGACGGGTCCGGATCCCAACCGGATTGGTCCGCAGTCGAGTTGCCGGGTGGCACGGCCGCCGCCGGGTCGGCGACCCGGCGCAGGACCACGGCGAGGGTCTCGCCGCCCTCCCGGGTCAGTGACGCCAGCAGCCGGTCGGGCGGCCGGGCCGCGCCCACGACCTGGGCGCGCAGGACCGCCGGTGCCGGGCCGACGTACGCGTCGTCGACCTCGCTGCTGATCGCCGGGGCCATGCGGGCGAGCGGGTCCGAGGGGCCGCGTACGTCCTTGAGGCCGGGCAGCTGCAGATGCAGCAGGAGTTCGAGGAGCTGCGAGGTCAGTACGCGCGGCGACTGCAGTGCGCTGTGCGCCTCCGGGACGAACCGGCAGCGGTCCTCCGGCAGCGCGGGCGGCATCGCCGAGACCCGGGGGACCGTGCCGTCCCCGTCCGCCAGGACCGACGGGATCAGCGCGCCCGGGGGGTCGGTCGAGCAGACCACGCCCCGGCCGTTCCACCGGGCCGACTGGAGGGTGCCGCGCTGCCGGGTGCCCACCAGCGGGAGCGTCACATGCTGCTGCGCGTACGCCGGAAAGCTTTCGGAGTTGTAGGCGGCTGCCGCCGCGATCTCCCGGTGGAAGCCCAGCCCGTCGCCCACGAGATCCTGCCGCACCCCCGGCAGTGGCGCCGCGTCCTCGATCCGGATGTGCCCCGCGCCCGTGTCCAGGACCGAGTACACCGGCAGGAGCTGGTGCACCGAGGGGAAACCGCGGGTCAGGGTCCGTACGCCCGGCAGGTGCCGGAAGCCGTTGGTGAGGGTGTCGAGCGCGCGCACCGAACCGCGGTGCGGGGTGCCCAGGGTGATCAGCGCCCGGCAGTGCCGCCAGCCCCCCAGCACCTCCACGTAGTACCGGGCGATCAGACCGCCCATGCTGTGGGCGACGATGACCGCCCTGGCGTCCGCGGCGCCCGTCCGCTCCCGGAACTCGGCCAGATGACGGTCGATCACCTCGGCCAGCCTGCGCGCGTGCACCCGGTTGTCCAGCCGCCAGTCGTACGGGAAGGTCAGCAGCTCACCGCCCGGACCGTCCGTCACCGCGAAGTGCCGGCGCACCCAGTCGACGGTCTGCGAATAGCCCTTGATCCGCATCAGGCCCGGCAGCACCGCGACGTCGGGAAACAGCCTTGACGCGGTGGCCGACGGCGTGCCGTCCGGCAGCGTCAGCGGATGCCCGGCGGTGTCCGCGTCCCGCAGCGCCACCAGGGACCGGAGCAACGGCATGCCCGGCGCCCACAACGGACCCGCAGGACCCTCCAGGACGCTCCCCAGGATTCCCGGGATCACGACGATCGGATTCCTCACTGGATAACGCATGCGCCTGCCCCCGGTGACCCGATTCGGAAACCCCCTCCGCACGGTAGCGGCGATGCCTCGTGAAATCCATATCCGGAAAGGGACTTGTGGTTGATTTCAACCGGCGTTACCGTCGAAGGCGACGGGGAGGTCTGCCTTGACGGACATTTACGACAGTGAATTGCGGGAGCACATTTCCTCCTGGGAAAAGCGGGGCTTCTGCGTCATCCGCGGTCTGCTCTCACCGAGGGAGGCGGAGGAACTGCGCCGGTCCGTGCAGGGTGAACTCGACCGGACCCGCGCCGCCGCCCCACCCGCCGGAGCGGGCCCCGTGCCCTACACGGAGCCCGACGGGAAGAGCGCGGGCGTCCAGTTCCTGACCTACGTCGCCGAACTGCACGACGCCATGCCGTGCGCGCCGCTGGTCCGCAGGTTCACCGCCGCCCGGGCCCGGATCGCGGCCCAGCTGCCCGGCGGGGCCGCGCAGCGCCACTCCCGGGCGCACCTGTGCACATCGGTCATCTGCATGCCGCAGGGACGCAGCATCGACTGGCACACGGACGCCGAACAGGGTGCGCCACCCCTCATCGCCGTCCTGCACCTGTCCCGGCACGGCGTGGACTACGAGGGCGGCGCCTTCCGGGTCCGCGACCAGGTCTCGGGAGCCGAACACGAGGTCACACCGTCGGCGGGGGACGCCGTCCTGTTCCCGTGGGACGCCCGGCACGCCGTCACAGAGGTCACCCGGGGGCAGCGCCTGGTGCTCTCCTCCGGGTGGTTGCAGGAGAAGCAGGAACAACCGGCGCTAGGAGAGACACAGACATGGAACGTTCAGTGACGACGCAGCCGTTCGTGGTGCTGCTGGCGGGCTCGCCGACGGTCCGCCTCCCGGAAGGTATCGCCTCCCGCTACTCGGGAGCCGAGGTCAGCCCCGAGGCGCTCACCGACGCGGCCCTCGCCGAGGGCGCCTCGGGCCTCACCTTCGAGGGCCTCACCGGCTGAGACCCCGATGAGACTCCGGCGGGCCACCGACGGGCGACGGACGGCATGCCGTCCGGCGTACGGCTGACCCGCCGGAACCCGGAAAAAAGGGGGAGGTGCTCATGGACGCGAGGTGCAGGGTGCTGGTGCTGAGTCGCCGGGACCATGCCGAGGCGCTCGCGGTCCGGGAGCACCTCCCTTCCGCCGGCACGGTCTTCGTCGACGACGAGGGACTGCGCCGAGGCGAACGACTCGACTGGGACCTGCGGGACCCGGCCGACCCCCTGCTGAGCTGGGGCGACGACACATTCCCGGTCCGGGACATCCGCGCCGTCCTCTACCGACCCGGCATGCGCCGCACACCCGACGGCCGCATCGCCGAGTCACTGCTCAGCCCACCGAAAGCCCTCGGCGCCGAGTACGCGGCCTTCGGCCGGGCGGAGGCCGAGTCCCAGCTGATGGGCGCCCTGCTCGGCGCCGACGCCCGCTGGATCAACCCGCCCGCCGCCGAGACCCGGGCGGGCCACAAGCTGCTCCAACTGGCACTGGCGCCCGCCGCCGGGCTCACGGTCCCGCCCACGCTGGTGAGCAGCGACCCCGAGCGGCTGCGCGCCTTCTGGGCCGAACAGGACGGCCGGGTCGTCGCCAAGGCCGTCGCCGACCGGCCCGCACTCACCCTCGGCGTACCGCTGCCCACCCGCCGGGTCCGCGAGGGCGACCTCCCCGCCCTGGTCGCGGGCCCGCGCGTGCCCACCCTCTTCCAGCGGCTCGTCCCCGCCCGGCTCGACCTGCGCGTCACCCTGATCGGCGGGCACGCCTTCGGCACCGCCATCCACAGCCAGGAGGGCGCCAGCCCCCTCGACTGGCGGCTCGACCAGAGCGTCCGCTTCACGCCGTACGAGGTCCCGCCCGACATCCTGACGGCCCTGCACACCCTGCGCGAGCGGCTCGGCCTGGTCTACGCGGCGGCGGACCTCCGGCTCACCCCGCAGGGCGAGCACGTCTTCCTGGAGATGAACCCCCAGGGGTCCTTCCTCTTCGTCGAACAGCTCACGGGAGCGCCGATCGCGCGGACGCTGGCCCGGGCCCTGCTGGCCTGAGCGAGTACGGACAGGTACGGACGGGCACGGCGAAGGCCCCGGGTGTCCACCCCCGTGGAACACCCGGAGCCCTCAGATCTCGATATCCGGCGGCCAGGAGAGCCGGGCACCGCCGTGCCGGGCCGCCACCCTGCGCAGGAACCAGGAACGGCGCAGAGCGTGCAGCCCGGAACGCATCAGAACCGAGGCGTCATAGGACAGGAAGAAGAACGGCCCCCACAGCACGTAGCCATAGTGCTGAGTATTTGCCAACTTGAATGGATCACTTTCCCGGTCCGCCGAGAGAATACGTAAACAGATTCTCTTCTCGCGACTGGAAAGCTCGGAGAAATGGAGTGGTGATCCGGCTGATCGACTTTTTCCGTCGACCGTCTTCACGACGAAGAGAACGGGAGGAGATTTCTTCCTGGGACCGGACCGGGGATCCGCCGGTGGCTCGTACGACGACCGATACTGTGTGCGGCCCGACTCCCTCCGCCCGATCCTGTCCCTCAATGCTCTCTCCATACGTTCGCCCGGACGCTCCGTACGCCTTTTGGGCCAGCTTTGTCCGATGTCACCGAGAGTGCGAGAGGTCCGCTGTTGCCAGGGCATATTGGCAACACCTGGCAACAGGCAGGTGATCACAGGTGGTTGGGGGTCCGGATGGACGGCTTGGCGGACGGCGCGACGGAGGAAGCGGAGGAATCGGGTCGGTTCGGCCGGGAGTTACGCCGCCGGCGGCTCGCCGCCGGACTCTCCCTCGCCGACCTGGCAGGGCTCGTGCACTGCAGCCGGGGCTACCTCAGCCGGATCGAGAACGGCCACCGCCGGGTCACCCGTGAACTGGCCGAAGGCTGCGACGACGCGCTGGACGCCAAGGGCGAACTGCTCGACCTGGCCCCCGAGTCCCGGCCGGACACCCCCGACGCACCGCCCGCGCGAACCCCCGGCCCCCGGCGCGCGACCTCGCCTTCCACCGCGGGCGCGATCCCGGCCCAACCCTCCCGGTACGGCGCGGAGTTCGACCGCCTCCTGCACCGAGGAGACAACAGCTACCTGGCCGGACGTATGGAAGAGGCGGACGCCTACTACCGCCAGGCCTACCAGTGGGGCGCCGACAAGCCCGAGGCACAGGCCGTGGCCGTCGTACGGCGGGCCAGGCGCTGGTCCGACCCGGGCCGCGTCGACCACGAACTCCTGCACCTGATCCGGGAGACCCTCGCCACGCTCAGGACCCGCGAGGGTGCCGAGGCGGCCGGACTCCGCCTCCGCCTCGGCGCCCACCTCGCGAAGAAGCTCTCCATGTCCGTCAGCGAGGACACCGCCTGGCCCGGCGCCGGACCCGAACGCGGCGCCGAACTCGCCCGGCGGACCCTGGAGGGCCTCGCCACCGGTGGCCAGGACGACGAGACCCGCTGCGAGGTGCTCACCGAGTGCCGCTGGGGCCAGTACGACTTCGTCCCGCCCATCGAGTCCCTGACCACCTCCCTGCGCCTGCGGGACTGCGCCCTGCGCGCCCGCTCCCCGTACTTCCTGGGCGAGTCCCTGGTCGCGCTCGCCATCGACCAGCTCCGGGTCGGCCGGGTGCACGGCGCCACCGGCACGGTCGCCGAACACCGCAGACACGCGGCCCGTACGCGCAGCACCCTGGCGCGCTGGCAGCAGTGCACCCTGGACACCCTGCTCGACCTGTGGTGCGGCCGGTTCGACTCCGCGACCGACTGGATCTTCGGCGAGTCCCGGGAGATCGTCGCGAGCCTGGAGGCCGACCTCGCCGTCCCCGCCGACACCCTGCTGCAGACCCGGCTGGGCCAGGTGTACTGGCTGCTGAGGGAGCAGGGCAGGATGGCCGAACTCTTCAGCTCCGGCCTGGCCGACGGCGTCGAACGGCACGGCTACTTCCCCGTCTGGCGGGCGGGGTTCGCGCTGGCCCGCTGCGAGGTGGGCGACCACGACGAGGCCGCCGACCGGCTGCTGGCGTTCCTCCGGGAGACCGGCGACTGCGCCTCCCTGCCGCCGCACGGCTGGTCCGTACCCGCGCTGGTCCTGCTCACGGAGGTCTGCGCGGGCCTCGACGCGCACGGCGGCTACGGGGCCGAACTCGCCCACGCCGTACCGGTACTGCGCGAGGCCCTGGCCCGCAGACCGGCCGGGATCGCGCTCGCGGGCTGGCCGGTGGTCCTGGTCGGCCCGACCGAACGGGCCCTGGGCCTGCTGTCCCTGGCCGAGGGCGACACGGCGACGGCCCTGGGCCACTTCCGGCAGGCCGAACGCCTGGTCGTCGGCAGCTCCCCACCCCAGACGGCCCGCCTCCGCGCGAACGAGGCCCGAGCCCTCCTGCGCATGAAGGACACCGAGCGCCGTTCGGAGGGCATGACACTCCTCCGCTCGGCCCTGGCGGGAGCGGAGGCGAACGGAATGCGGCTACTGGCGGCGGAATGCGGGCAGTTGCTGGCGGGGAAGTGACCGGGCTGCCGCCAGCCACCCACTCCGGGCACGTTCCTGGCGGGCTCGGGGGCATCGGCCCGCAGGGCCGCGCCCTTCAGGGGCGCGGGGCCGCATCGATCTGCGGCTCCGCCGCGGGGCGCGACCAGCCCCACCGGACCCGCACCCGACAACGCACCGCCCTACCCGTTCTGCCCAACCGTGCCGACGAGCCACTCGAACGCCACCCTGGCCGTGAACTCCCCCTGACCGCCCCGCACCAGCAGCTCCGCCGTGGCGAACCCGGGATCGTCGGCCTGGGCGGCGAGGTACGGGATCGCGACGCACCGCATCCCGGCCGCGTGCGCGGCGACGGTGCCGGGAGCCGCGTCCTCCATGACCACGCAGTCCGCGGGGGCCACGCCGAGCCGGCGTGCGGCCTCCAGGAAGACGTCCGGGGCGGGCTTGCCCCGGGCGACCTCGTCGGAGGACACGACGGTACGCAGGTGCGCGTCCAGGCCCGTGCCCGCCAGGATCGCCTCGATGGCCCGCAGCGACGAACCCGAGGCCACCGCCATGGGCACGCCCTCACCCGCCAGCAGCTCCACGAACTTCCGCATCTCCGGGTAGACGGGGGTGTCGGCCCGGGCCAGTTCGAGATAGTGGCCGTTTTTCGCAGCGAGCAGCTCCTCCACCCCCGCGCTCAGCCCGTAGCGGCCCCGCCAGCGCGTGACCGTCTCACGGGTGCTGATGCCCACGGACTCCTCATGGTCGGCCCAGGTGAAGTCCGTGACGCCGTACGCGGCCAGGGTCAGGCGGCTCGCCTCGTAGTAGTTCGGCTCGCTGTCCACGAGGGTGCCGTCGAGATCGAAGACGACCGCGGTGCTGTCGAGAGTGCTCATGGCCCCCAGGATGCCAAGGCGCGGAGAAGGATCAGCCGGCGGCCGTCCGGCCGATCGACTCCACCAGCGGCAGCAGCCGGTGCGGGACCCGCTCGCGCAGCGCCACCTCCGTGCGGGTGCGGACCACGCCCGGCACGCTGATCACCGCCTGGATCACGTCCTCCAGGTGGGCGTTGTCGCGGGCCACGACCCGGGCGAGGAGGTCACCGCCACCGGCGATCGAGAACGCCTCGACGATCTCCGGCACGGCCGCCAGCGCGTCCCCGACCTCGTCGAGATGGCCCTGGGTGACCTCGATGTGCACGAACGCGAGCACGGGGTGGCCGAGCGCGGCGGGGGAGAGCGAGGGACCCGTACCCGTGATCACACCGTCCCGTTCGAGGCGGTCCAGCCGGGCCTGCAGCGTGCCGCGCGCGACGCCGAGGACCCTGGCGTACTCACGCACGCTGGTCCGGGGCTGCTCCAGCAGCAGCCGCAGGATGCGCGTGTCCAGCTCGTCCACGGCCATGGGGTCCGCCTCCTCGTACCTCTGGTCCGTTGGCCCGACGACTTACGCCCGTGGACCGATATGTCTGTGCCAATGGTCCAGCATATTCGGACCGACTTGAGCCACTTGTGCCAGGGATGCTGCAATGTGGCCGTCGATGGCGCTGCGGACCTCCGCGGCGCCTTTTGCGTGCCGGTCGCGGACCGATCTCAGTGGGGCGGGACAAGCAGTGCTCAAGAAGGTGTTCATGGCGCCCGATCCGGGCCGGACCCGGCTGCGCTTCGCCGCGCGGGGCGTCCTCGGCATCGGACCGGCCGTCGCCGTCTGCGGCCTCGCCGGACACTCGCTCAACGGCGCCGTGACCGGCGGACTCGCCGCGTTGCTCGCCCTGTTCACGGTCACCGACGCCACCGTGCGCGGACAGGCCGTGACCACCGCGCTGCTGCCCGCCGTCGGCCTCCCGGTCCTGGCCGCCGCCACCGAACTGCACACGTCTCCGGTCGCCCGCGGGCTCGTCCTCCTCGCGGTCGTCGGCGCGGGCGTGTACGCGCGCCGCTGGGGCCCGCGCGGCCACAGCCTGGGCGTCTTCGCGTTCATGACCTTCTTCGTGGCCCAGTTCCTGCACGCCGGACCGGAGCAGCTGCCCGAGCTGTCCGCCGCCGTCCTCCTGGCCCTCCTCACCACCTCTTCCGTGCGCTTCGTACTGTGGTGCTACGAGCGCCGTACGACCCTGGTGCCACTCCCCGCCCCCATGCCGACCGGCGAACGGGGCCTGGCCCGCGCCACCACCCGCCAGGCCGTCCAGGCGACCGCCGCCGCCGGCTTCGCCCTGGTCCTGGGTCAGCTGGTGTCCGGGGACCGCTGGTACTGGGCCGTCGGCGCCACCTGGTGGATCTTCGTCAACACCACCTCGCGCGGCGAGACCCTGGTCCGCGGCTTCCGCCGCGTCCTCGGCACGGTCCTCGGCATCGGACTCGGCCTCGCCGTCGCGCTCCCGGTGGCGGGAGCGCCCGTACCGACGGCGCTGCTCGTCGCCGTCTGCGTGTTCGGCATCTTCTACTCGGCCGCCGTGTCCTACACCTGGATGATGCTCTCGGTCACCCTGCTCGCCGAACTGCTGTACGGGCTCCTGGGCGTCCTCGACCCGGCACTGCTCGCCGTACGGCTCGCGGAGACCGGTGTCGGTGCCCTGGGCGCCCTGCTGGCCGTGGCCCTCGTCCTGCCGATCACCACCCACGCCACCACCGACGCCTGGATCCAGCACGCCCTGCGCTGCGTCCACGCCTGCACCGCGGAGGCCGCCGCCCGGCTCGCCGGCGCGTCCGCCGACCCGGCGCCCCGCGTGGCCGAACTGGAGCTGCTCCTGGGGCGTGTCCGGCTCTCGGTCGCGCCGCTCGTGCACCCGCTCAACCCCGTACGCGCCCGTAAGCGCCGCGCC
The DNA here is from genome assembly GCF_002954775.1 of Streptomyces geranii. Taxonomy (GTDB): domain Bacteria; phylum Actinomycetota; class Actinomycetes; order Streptomycetales; family Streptomycetaceae; genus Streptomyces; species Streptomyces geranii. Next base: position 96,965 of record NZ_PJME01000005.1, on the reverse strand, counting down.
CACCGGGTACTCGCGCTGCTCGACGACTGCGCCCACGAGATCCGCGGCCTGGCCGCCGTGGCCGCCGACCCGGCCGCCTCCCCCGACCACGACCTCCGGCTCGCCGCCGCCTGCCGACGCGTCGAGACCGCCGTGGAGGCGCTCACGGAGGGCCGCGCCGACAGGGTGACGGCCCCCGCCCCGGACCGCCCTCACACCGCCGAACCCGCCCTCGCCCACCTCCACGGCCTGGAACGGGCCCTGTCCGAACTGGCCAACCCCCTGCGCGGCCCCTCGGGTTCACCACTGCTCGGCGCCTGAGACGCCCCCCTGCGTCGCGCCGCACTCCCCGCCGGAAGCCTCGTACGCCTATCTGCTCGACGAACTCGCCCCGACCGTCACCGTCATCCACCGGCACGCCGCCGAGGGCCTCCTGACGCCCCTGGACGAGACGCACCGGCGCCGCCTGCCGGTGTCCTGCGCGGTCCCCGGCCGAGCGCGCCACCACGGCCGGAAACGCCGAGGGCCCGCTCCTGGAAATGGAGCGGGCCCTTCGGCGTACCGTGTTCGCCGTCGTACGGGGGTGCTGCCGGGGTCGGCTCAGCGGACCGGGGCGCCCTGCGGCTGCTGCGGGGCGATGCCCAGCGCCGTCGTGTACTTGGCCAGCGCCAGCTTGCCGATGGCCGGGTAGGGGCCCAGCGCGTCGGAGGAGGCGCAGCCGGCCTCGTTGGCCGCGGCCTCCAGCAGACCGGCGTCGATCTCCGGGCCGATCAGATACGGGGCCAGCGCGAGGTTCTGCGAGCCCGAGGCGCGCAGCTGCTCGGCGATGGCCGCGATCGAGCCCTCCTGGTCCAGGGCCGCCGCCATCACCGGCACGGCGAGCCGCGCGGCGAGCAGCATGCCCGTGATGCCGGCCGCCTGCACGGCCTCCTCGCCGCCCACGGAGGCCAGGATGATGCCGTCCGCCGCCGTGGCGACGGTGAACAGCCGGGCCCGGTCGGCGCGCGCGAGGCCCGCCTCGGAGAGCCGCACGTGCAGCCCCTCGGCGAGCAGCGGGTGCGGGCCGAGGACGTCGGTCAGGTCGGCCGCGATACGGCTCTCCATGACGGCCTGGCGGACCTGGCGCAGCAGCGCGTTGTCCGGACCGGCGAGCAGCGGCACGACGACGGCCACGGGGCCCTCGGGCTGCTTGGCGTCCACCCCGGCGGCGATGGCCTGCTCGTAGCGGGCGGTGCGCTCCTGCGCGGTGTGCGTGAGCACGACCTGGAGCGTGGGGAACTCCGCGTCGTCACCGTCGAGGTACCCGATGCGGGCGTCGAGGCCGGGCAGCTCGGAGCGGGCGATGCTCACGACCTCCTCGGCGAGGCTGCGCGTGGCACCGCTGGGCGTGCCCGGCACCGCGAGGACGAGCGCGGGCGCACCCTCGGGAGCCGCCAGGGGCTCGGGGCGGCGGTGCCGGCCCGGCTGGCGGGGGCGCGGCATTCGTACTGGCAGGCCGGCGGGCCCAGTGGGGGAGCTCATGGCGCCGCATGTTACTGGCTTATTGGGCTCCCCTGTTCGGGGAGGGTGCAGGTGAGCGGTATCCGTCCGCTTTTGTCTGATGAGTTACGTTCGGATCAGAAGTGATCAGTACGTCGTGACTTCTCCGCCGGCTGAGGGAGCCGATCCGGTCATCGAGACGCTGCGCCGCTGGTCAACCGGGGGCGGGCGACAACGCCCGGTCGGATGAACGGACTTGCCGGACGGGGGACGAGTCGTCTCCTGTCCGGCAATCGGGCATGAGGTTCATATGCCGGTCATTCGGGCCCGTATGCCGACCGGTCAGGGCAGACGCCAGTCCACCGGGGCGGCTCCCTGCCCGGCGAGCAGGTCGTTGGCGCGGCTGAAGGGGCGTGAGCCGAAGAAGCCGCGGTCGGCCGACATGGGGGAGGGGTGGGCCGACTCGACCGACGGCAGACTGCCGAGCAGCGGGCGCAGATTACGGGCGTCCCGGCCCCACAGGATCGACACCAGCGGCTTGCCGCGCGCGGCCAGCGCCCGTATCGCCTGCTCGGTGACCTCCTCCCAGCCCTTGCCACGATGCGCGGCGGGACTGCGCGGAGCGGTGGTGAGCGCCCTGTTGAGGAGCAGCACCCCCTGCTGGGTCCACGGCGTCAGGTCGCCGTTGGACGGCTGGGGCGCCCCCAGGTCGGTGTTCAGCTCCCGGAAGATGTTGATCAGGCTGCCGGGCAGCGGACGCACCTCAGGCGCGACCGAGAACGACAGCCCCACCGCGTGCCCCGGGGTCGGATACGGGTCCTGTCCGACGATCAGGACCCGTACGTCGTCGAAGGGCTGCTGGAAGGCCCGTAGGACGTTCGGTCCGGCCGGGAGGTAGGTGCGTCCCGCCGCGATCTCCGCGCGCAGGAAGTCGCCCATCTCGGCGATCCGTCCGGTGACGGGTTCGAGGGCTTTCGCCCAGCCCGCTTCGACAATCTCATGCAACGGTCGTGGTGCCACGGCGTCACCCTACTGCCGTACACACGACAGAGATCAACCGGTGGTCGAAGCCCGACCGGGGACGACCGAACCCTTGCCTCTTCCGACCCCGTGAATGCATACCGCCCCCTGTAGGTCTGCCAGTTGAGCCCACGTCACTTCCGTCGGCCGCTCCTCAGGCGATCACCGCGGCCCGCACGCACAGCACGTCCGGCAGATGGGACGCCAGCTGCTGCCAGCTGTCGCCGTCGTCCGCCGACGCGTACACCTCGCCGTTGCGATTGCCGAAATAGACGCCCGCCGGGTCCGCGTCGTCCGTGCACAGGGCGTCGCGCAGCACCGTGCCGTAGTGGTCCTCCTGGGGCAGGCCCGCCGTCAGCGGCTCCCAGTTGAGGCCCGCGTCCGCCGTACGGAAGACCCGGCAGCGGCGGTCGGCCGGGACGCGGTCCGAGTCGGCGGTGATCGGGAAGACGTACGCCGTGTCGCCCCGGTGCGGATGGGTCGCCGCCGCGAAACCGAAGGTCGAGGGGAGACCCGCGCCGATGTCCGTCCAGTGCGCGCCCGCGTCGTCGCTGCGGTACACACCCCAGTGGTTCTGGAGGTAGAGGCGGTCCGGGTCGGCCGAGTCCTTGGCGATCTTGTGCACGCACTGGCCGAACTCCGGGTTCGGGTCCGGCATGAACACCGCGGAGACACCGGAGTTGGAGGGCGCCCAGCTCGCGCCGCCGTCCGCCGTGCGGAACACCCCGGCCGCCGAGACCGCGACCGTCATCGCGCGCGGGTCGCGCTGGTCGGTGACGATCGTGTGCAGGCCCTCACCGCCGCCGCCCGGCACCCACTGGGCACGGGTGGGGTGCTCCCACAGCGGACGCACCAGCTCGAAGGACTCGCCGCGGTCCTCGGAGCGGTACAGCGCCGCCGGTTCGGTGCCCGCGTAGACCACGTCCGCCTCCGCCGTCGACGGGTGGAGCTGCCAGACGCGCTCCAGGGAAGCGCCGGTGTCCTTGGGGAACTTCACGGCGGGTTGCTGCGGTTCGGTCCAGGTCCGGCCCAGGTCGTCGGAGTGGAAGACCGACGGCCCCCAGTGGGCGCTGTCACCGCCCACCAGCAGCCTCGGGTTCTCGCGCCGGGTGTCGATCGCGACCGAGTACACGGCCTGCGCGTTGAAGGAAGGGCTCTCGTCGAACTCCCACGTGCCACCGCGCCGGTGCCCGATGAACAGGCCTTTGCGCGTGCCGACCGTGAGCAGTACCTCGGCCATGCCGATCACCTCCGGGACGTCTTTGTCCAGTCATCGGCCAGTCTGCACCCCACCACTGACAGTCACCTCTGGAGAGCGCGTTTGTACAGGTCAGAGCCGTCTGTCGACGGGATGTGACGGAGACCTCGGGGGAGCCCTGAGCAGCGGCCGGGCCTCGCGCGTATGGAGAGGACGGCAGGGCATGTCCGTGTGCGCGTGAGGAGGATGCCTTCGATGGCGGCATTCCGTGGTCCGAGGGTGTGGCTGTGGCGTTGGCGGCGCAATCCGCTGAGGCGTCGCGTGGATGCCGTGGAGGGATGGGCCGTGGTGGCCACATGGGCACTCACCGTGCTCACCGGAGTCCTGATCGGCCTGGTGGCGACCCACTCGGTCGAGCGGGGGCTGGCGAGAGAGCGTGCGGAGTGGCGGGCGGTGACGGCACTGGTCGTGGCGGACGCGCCGGGCACCGTGGGCAGCGAGAAGGTGTGGGCGAAGGTCCGCTGGACCACCGCGGACGGCACGTCGCACACGGGCCAGGCCCGGGTCGACTCGGGCAGCACGGCGGGCACCCCGGCGGAGATCTGGACGGACCCGCGGGGCCGCCTGGTCACCAAGCCGGCGACGGAGTCGGAGGCGAGCATCCGCGCCGCCCTGGTCGGCGCCCTGGCGGGCGCGAGCGCGGCGACTGTTCCGTATGTGGGGTGGCGGCTGCTTCGGGGGCGGTTGGAGCGGCGGCGGATGGAGGAGTGGGAGGAGGCGTGGGAGCGGTTCGATCCCATGTGGGGGCGTAACAATCGCTGACACGTGTCGGGTGCGGGTTCGGGTGCGGGTGCGGGTGAGTGGGGGTTGAGCGCGCAGTTCCTCGCGCCCCTGAAAACCCGCTCGTCGTTCGGCTGCGGGTGGGTGGGGGCTGGTCGCGCAGTTCCTCGCGCCCCTAAAAGCGCCCCGCTGCGGGCATGCGTGCCGCTAGGGGCGGCACCCGTCCCACCGAGAGCGGCACCCCGTTAGCGCCGGGCTGCGCGACCCACCCCCCCCAGCACCAGTCGGCCCGAGCGCCTCACGTCTCCTCCCGCACCAGCTCCCCGCAGGCCCGCAGCAGGCGTTCGTCCTCTCGCACGTCCTCCGTGGAGTAGCCCCCCGGACGGGCACGGTGGCGGCGCCGCGTGGCCAGTTCCGTGTGCGCCAGGTCCCGTAGGGGTGCCGCCGCCGGGCCCATTGTCAGCAGGGTCGTGGCGATCGTCGATCGGGTGTACGGGTTCTGCGTCCATGCCGTGCGGAGCACCGGGAGGGGCAGGCCCGTGGTGTCCTCCGAGATCGGCCACAGAGCGCACGCCGCCCTCGTCCGCTCCCACACCTCCTCCGACTCGCACATGCGCAGCAACCCCGGCACGGCGGCCCGCGCCGCCGTCCCGAGTCGCGCCAGCACCTCTGCCGCCGCCGCACGCCGCCGCCACTGCTCACCCGTCAACTCCCGCAGCAGCACCGGCAGTACGGCGTCCACGTCCCCCTCCACCGACCACAGCGCGCCAGCCGCCCGTACCGAGTGCGCGGAGTCGAGCAGCTCCCGCAGCGCGGGCGCCGCTTCGTGCGCGGCGCGGCCGAAGGCGTCCAGTGTTTCGAGTGAGCGTTCCGTCAGGCGGACCCGCTGACGCTCGCTCAGACCCGAGGCCGCCGGGATGCCGCGCAGCAGTCGCAGCACCTCCGGTGTGGCCGCCCCGTCGTCCGCCGCCGCGAGCGCAGACAGGAGCGGCACGGCACGGTCGTACGCGTCGGGGTGGTCGAGGCGGACGCCGCCGAGGCGGTGGCGCAGGGCGGGTGCCAGCGGGGCGGCGGAGCGGCCCAGGTGGGTGATCGTGTGGCCGAGGTCGTCCGGGGCGGTGGGGTCGGCGAGGAGGGCCGCCAGGACGGGTGTCGCGCGGGGATCGCCCGTGCGGGCCAGCGCGTTGAGCGGGCCGCCCACGGTCGGCACGCCCCGCTCCCGTTGCCGTACGCGGACCTCCGGACGGGAGGTGACCAGGGCGAACAGGTCGTCCGCCGCGGGGGCGGCCAGGTCGTACAGGTCCTCCAGGACGGCCGACGCGGCCTCCCGCAACCGGTCCTCGTCGGCGTCGAGTTGCCGTCCGATGAGCGCGACCGGCGCCGAGTAGTCGGCCCGCCACTCGCGGAACAGGCCCGCCGACATCCACACCGCGTTGCACCGGTCCGTCGGCGCGGGGCTGCTCAACTGGCCGTTGAGCAGGGCGATCCGGTCGGCCACCCGGTCGTCCAGGGCGAGATGGAAGGTCCGCAGCAGCTGCGAGCCCTCCTCGTCCGAAGGGCGCAGCCGGCGCAGATGACGGGTGAGGGTGTCCGCCTCGGGGGCGTCGGCGTAGCGTGCCCGGCGCGTACGGCGGGCCGATCTCTCCCTGAGGAGGCCCACGACCCTCGGGACCAGCTCCCCGGCGCGGTGCTCGGGCGCGGTCAGCGCCAGCTGCCCCAGGGCGGCCAGCCGCAGCCCCGGGTCGAAGGGCGGCTCGCTCAGCGTGACCAACTGGGTCATCGCGTCCGCGGCGACGGGACCGTCGTACAGGCGGGCGAACAGGCCCAGGCTCTCCGCCAGCGCCAGCAGGACGCTGTCGTCCCGCTCCACGGTGACGCGCTGCCGCAACACGGCCAGCACGCGCGCGGGTTCGTCGAGGAAGCGCACCAGGGCCGTCGGCGCCGCCCGCCGGACCGCGGTGTCCCGGTCCCCGGCCAGTTCGGCGAAGACCTCGGCACCGGCCCGTACCGCCTCCCGGGCCTGAGCCGAACGAGTGCCGCCCGCCTCGCCGATGCTCAGCAGCAGCTCCACGATCCCGCCCCGGTCCCCGACCTCCTCCCGGGCGGCGAGCGCGAGCAGAAACGGAACGCACGCGAGCGTCGAGTCGTACACCGCCCCCTGGTGGTGCACCGAGCCGTACATCCCGTCCAGTGCCGACTCGCGCTCCCCGGGGTCCGCCGAGGCGAGCCCCCGCAGCAGTCCGGGCACGTCCTCGGCGCTGCCGTACGCATGGCGCATCGAAGCCCAGTCGACTTCGTCGATCCCCCTGAACACGCTGCCCCTCCCGGACGAAGTACCTCCTGATCGGGAGTCTGCACCACGGCACTGACAATCAAGCGGAATCGGCGGGGGCAGTACGAACGCACCTTCGATGCGACGATCCGGAGGCTCCCGGACAGCGGAACGGCGGCTGTACGAGGCGGGTGCGGGCCGCCTCGTACAACCGCCGGTGGGGGGATGGCTCAGCGGTACGTGATGTCGCTGGTCGCGTACTTGCAGTAGGTCCCGTCAGGGTTGGAGCCGTTGGTGGTCGGCTCCTTTCCGGTGTTGTTGCCGATGTACTTCTGGCAGGGAACGATCTTCTTGCTCGAGTCCCCCACGATCGTGATGCCCTTCAGGGACGCGCTGTCGCCGTAGTTGGTGTTGATGCCGACGAGCCTGCCGCCCGACCAGGTGGCCTCGATGCCGTTGAGGTTGATCGTCCGCTTGTACTGCGTCGAGCAGTTGCCGCAGGAGCGGATGAACGTACCGAAGTTCTGTACGGCGAAGTTCGACACGTTGAGCGTCCCGGCGCCGTTGAACTGGAACACCTTGTCGCTCGCCGCCCGTGCGCCGCCCCCGGAGACGGTGTAGACGTTCGACGACGAGCTGCCCCGGAAGGTGGCCGCGTCCTCGCCGACGTCCTCCCACCACACGTTCTGCAGCGTGCAGCTGCCCTTGCAGTGGATGCCGTCCGCCGCCGGGGCGCCGATGATGACGTTCTTGAGGACGGCGCCCGCCGCCAGTTCGAGGATCGGTCCCTGGTCCTCGTCCTGGCTGCCGGAACCGAGGTCCCCGGTGCCGTAGAGGCGCTTCATCGCGTAGTCCTTGGTGCCCGAGACCGGGATGGTCGCGGAGACGCCCTGGCTGCCGTTGGCGGTCGGCCAGGTCGCGGCGCTCGCCGGGGAGAGCGCCCCACTAGTCATGATCATGCCAAGCGTAAGGCCGAGGGTGGCCAGGGTGCCGGTCAGTGCGCGCCCACGCGCGCGTGGAGGTGCCGTGGAAGTCATGTCCCGATGCCTTCTTCCAGTCGGTCGTGCGGTGTGGGGAGTTGGCGGAGTCGCCGGAAGCCTCAGAGCTTTCCGGCGCCCGCGCCCGAGGTCACCGAGGCGATGACGGTCGAGGCGGGCTCCGCGGTGTAGCTGTACGGCGGGGTGGTGAAGGTGCCGACCCGCGAGACCTCCGTGGCGGCTCCGCCGAGGTCGTTGCCGCGCAGGTTGGCGTATCCGTCGACGTCGCTGCTGTGGTTGGTGGTGACCGCGACCGGCGTCGAACGGAAGACGTTGTTCTCGACGAGCATCTGGGCGCCCATCCGGGAGTGCACGGCCGTCTCGGCGCCCTGGACGTAGTTGTCGTAGAAGTGCCCGGTGCCGAACCGCAGGCTGGGGATGCGCGAGTAGACGTTGCTGAAGTGGTTGTGGTGGTACGTCACCTTCAGGTGACCGGTGTCCTCGGACGCGTTGTTGTCGCTGTGGCCGACGAGCGAGCCCTTGAAGTGGTCCTTGAAGGTGTTCCAGGACACCGTCACGTTGTCGGAACCGTGGTTGATGTCCAGCAGGCCGTCGTAGTAGTCCTTGTCGTGCGTGCGGTCCGCGGAGAAGGAGTTGTGGTCGATCCACACCTTCGTGGACTCCTGGACGGTCACCCCGTCGGCCGGCGCGAGCGGCTTGCTGATGTTGAGGTTGCGGACGACGACGTTCGTCTCCTCCTTGATCCGCAGACCGCCGCCGGTGAAACCGGAGGCCGAACCGACGCCCAGGACCGTGGTGTTGGAGCCGATGTCGACCTGACCGCTCAGTGTGATCAGGCCGTTCACCCGCACGACCTTGGCCGCGTTGCCCGTGACGGCCGAGGTGAAGGCGGCGAGCGTCGTCACGGTGACCGGGGTGGCGCTGCCGCCGCCGGTCGTCCCGGCACCGAATCCGACGGGCGCGTTCTCGGCCGCCCCGGCCTGCTGCGGGACGGCCAGGACGGTGACCGCCGCGAGGGCGGTGGCCATGGCCGCCACCGCCGCGGATCTTTGCGTCTGTGTACGTGGGGGGTGTGTACGCATGCGGGTGCGTCCCTTCACGAGGGCTGACTGACCGTGGGGGCGGTCAAGTACATGAATTCTGTTCACCATGTTGTGCGGCGTGATGCGCCTTCAGAGGGTGCGCTGCCCCTGGAGGTACGCGCTTCAGGGCCGCTTCGAGATCGTCTCGTCGAACGCGGATCGACTTCGATGGGTCACATCGATGAACGGAAGGTAGGGGGTAAGCGCTTTCTGGTCAACGCTTTGCGCGCAATGCGTGCCGGTCGGGTGTGCGACCCCTGGTCAGCGAATGTTTTCGACGTGTGGGAGCGCTTCCATGGCAGCCATGCTCATGCCACGATGCGGCTGGGCTGCCCCGCAAAGCGGGACTTCCGCTTCCGCCACGCGTACCCCACGAGCCGTGTCGAGGAAGGGACCAGGACGTGTCCACCACTGTCGGCAACATCGCGAGGAGACCGCTGCGTTCGCTGCGTTCGGTGCTCGTCGTGCTGCTCGGAGGCCTGCTGCCGCTGCTCGCGGCGACATTCCTCACCGCACCCGCCGCTTCCGGCGCGACGATCCGTACGGAGCCGCCCGCCGCGGCATCTGACATGGCACCGGACGCGGCACCCGTCGCGGCACCTGTCGGGGCCGCCGCCGCGCTCACCGAGGTGACCAACTTCGGGACCAACCCCAGCAACCTGCAGATGTACGTGTACGTGCCGGACACCGTCACCACGCGCCCGGCGGTCCTGGTGGCCGTCCACTGGTGCACCGGCTCAGGCCCGGTGTTCTACTCCAACACCGAGTTCGCCTCGCTGGCCGACCGCTACGGCTTCATCGTGATCTACCCGTCCGTCACCCGCGCCAGCAAGTGCTTCGACGTCTCCTCGCCGCAGGCACTGACCAGGGGCGGCGGCAGCGACCCGGTGGGCATCAGGTCCATGGTCGACTGGGTGACCCGCACCTACGGCGCCGACACCAGCCGGGTCTTCGCCACCGGTGTCTCCTCCGGCGCGATGATGACCAACGTCCTGCTCGGCGACTACCCGGACGTGTTCGCGGCCGGATCGGCCTTCTCCGGCGTACCGTTCGGCTGCTTCGCCACCACCAACGGCTCGGAGTGGAACAGCGAGTGCGCCAACGGGACGGTGATCCACACCCCGCAGGAGTGGGGCGACCTGGTACGGGGCGCCTACCCCGGCTACACCGGGACCCGGCCGCGTATGCAGCTCTGGCACGGCACCGAGGACGACGTGCTGCGCTACCCCAACTTCGGGGAGATGATCAAGCAGTGGACCAACGTCCAGGGCCTCACCCAGACACCGGCCGCGACCGACTCGCCCCAGTCCGGCTGGACCCGCACCCGCTACGGCGCCACCGGTGACCGGGCACCCGTGGAGGCCATCAGCCTCCAGGGCGTCGGCCACAACCTGATCACCACCGGCATGGCCGCCCGCGCGATCACCTTCTTCGGCCTGGACAGCGGCGGCCCCGTGCCCCAGCCGCCGGCCGGACCCTGCAAGGTGGCCGCCACGACCAACGCCTGGAACACCGGGCTGACCGCGAACGTGACCATCACCAACAACAGCACGACGGCGGTGAACGGCTGGACGCTGGGCTTCGCCCTGCCCGCCGGCCAGACCATCACCAACGGCTGGAGCGCCACCTACGCACCGGCCTCCGGCACCGTGACCGCCACCAACGTCAGCTACAACGCGGCCATCGCACCGGGCGCGAGCGTCTCCATCGGCTACCAGGCGACCCACACCGGCAACAGCACCGCACCGTCCGGCTTCACCCTCAACGGCACGGCCTGCACCGCAGGTTGAGCCCCGCGCCGCCGGGTGCGTGCCACGAGCGCGCACCCGGTCGCCGCGCACCACTGAGATCCGACGACGTCCAGTCGGTTGAAGAGGTCCGACGACGTCCAGACAACAGTCGAAGAGATCCGACGACGTCCAGACAGAGGAAGGCACCCGGCCCGTGAAGTCGCCCCGCCTCACGCAGTCGCCCCGGCCCCCGCGCGCGTCCGGAAAGGCGCCGCTCGCCTATCTGCTCGCCACTCTGGTGTTCGTGCTGGCCGTCGCAGTGGCGTCCTCCGCGGTGATCGCCCTGGTCAGGAGCCCGCAGCCGGCGGTCGCGGAGCCGGGCCGGTCCGCCCCGAAGTGGGTCAACACCTGGACGTCGATGCCGCAGCTCACCGAGCCCGGCAACCTGCCGCCCGCCCCCTTCACCGGCGAGCGCGCCACCCTCGTCGACACCACCCTGCGTCAGACCGTGCGCGTCTCCACCGGCGGCGAACGCCTCCGCCTGCGCTTCTCCAACGCCTTCGGCACCACCCCGCTGCCACTGACCGCCGTGACGGTCGCCCTCCCGCTGAACGGCCAGGCAGGGGTCAGCGCCGTCGAACCCGGCACCCTGCGCGAGGTGACGTTCGCCGGCCGCCGGTCCACCACCGTCCCCGCCGGTGCCCAGGTCGTCTCCGACGCGCTGGACTTCGCGCTGCGCCCCGCGACCAACCTGACAGTGACGACGTATCTCGCGAACGGCCAGACCTCGCTCGCGCTCACCTCGCACCCGGGCTCGCGCACCACCTCGTATCTGCGGAACGGCGACGGGACGGCCGAGGAGGAACTGCCGGGGGCCACCCCGGTCAACCACTGGTACCTGCTCAGCGACGTCGAGACGCTCTCCCGGCCGGACACCCGGGCCGTCGCCGTGCTGGGCGACTCGCTGTCCGACGGCCGGGGCTCCACGACCAACGGGAACAACCGCTGGCCCGACCAGTTCCTGGACCGGCTCAGGGGGCTGCCGGGCGGCGACCGGATCGCCGTACTCAACCAGGCCGCCGGCGGCAACCGGATCCTCAACGACGGCCTCGGGCCCAACGCCCTCGCCCGGCTCGACCGGGACGTCCTGGCGAAGAGCGGGGTCTCCTGGCTGATCGTCTTCGAGGGCGTCAACGACATCGGCACCGCCGAGGCCACCCCGGCCGCCCAGCAGCGCGTCACCGACGACCTGATCGCCGCCTACCGGCAGATCGCCGTCCGCGCGCACGCCAAGGGAATCCGCGTCTACGGCGCCACCCTGACCCCCTTCGGCGGCAGCACGCCGTACGACGATGCGGGCGGCCTGCGCGAGACGACCCGGCGGGCGGTCAACGACTGGATCCGCACCGGGGGAGCCTTCGACGCCGTCCTCGACTTCGACCGGGCCGTCCGCGATCCGGCCGAGCCCCGGCGGCTGCGCGCCGACCTCCACGACGGGGACTGGCTGCATCTGAACCCCGAGGGGTACCGGATTCTGGCCGCGACCGTCCCGGCGCACCTCTTCAGGAAGTACTGACCGCCGCCGACCCGGGTTGTTGCCGGTCGCCGATGCCCCCATTCTGGGACATATGGTGAATGGGCCGCGCGAGGCAGAGCGGGTGGTCCCGTCCGGTGACGCCCTGGCGGTGGTCGACGCGTGCGGCACCCTCACGGGCTGGAGCGAGGGGGCGCGACTGCTCACCGGCTACCCCGACGGCGAGGCCACCGGCCGTCCGGCAGCTGACCTGGTGATCGGCGACCCGGGTGCGGCCTGGCGGGAGTTGTGCGGGTCGGGCGCCGCCGTCGTGGCCGTACGGCATCGGGACGGGCGGCGGCTGGAGCTGGCGCTGCGGGTGTGTCCGGTACGCGGGGAGCGGCGGGCGTACGTCGTCACCGCGTCCCCCGGAGAGGCCGGGCGGGAGCTGGGCGAGCTGGCGTTCCGGCAGGCCTCCGTGTCGATGTCCGTGTTCGACACCGGGCAGCGGTACCTGCGGATGAACGACGTGGCCTGCGCTGTCATGGGGCAGCCCGAGGCCGCGTTCCTGCACCGGTACTTTCCCGACACCGTCGAGGACGCCGAGCACAGCCGGGGCTTTCTGCGCCATCTGGAGATCGTCGCGGAGACCGGACGCCCGGTGCACTACGAGAGCTGGACGCGGTCGCCCTCGGGCAGGCGCATGCACGCCTGGAACTTCGAGATGTGGCCGCTGCGCGACCCGGCAGGCGAACTGCTCGGCGTCGCGCTCGCCGGGTTCGACAGCAGCGAGCAGCACTGGGCGCGGCAGCGGCTGGCCATGCTCAACGAGGCAGCCGCGGGCATCGGCACCCGGCTCGACGTCGCCCAGACCGCCCGCGAACTCGCCGAACTGGTCGTGCCCAGGCTCGCCGACTTCGCCAGCGTGGACCTGCTGGACTCGGTGATCGAAGGCGACGAACCGGCGATCGGGCCGGTGGACACCGAGGTCGAGCTGCGCCGGGTCGCCCACCACTCGCTCACGGCCGGGGTGCCCGAGGCCGCGATCGGCCTCGGCGCGGCGGACGTCTACCCGCCCTACTCACCGCCCGCCCGCGCCCTCGCCACCGGCGAGCCCGTCCTCGCCCGCACCGGCGACCGGGACCTCGACCGCTGGTTCGGCCGCCACACGGCCCGCGCCGCGAAACTGCGCACCGGCGCCGGCACGGACCCCTACGACCTCGCGCTGATGGCCGTACCGCTGACCGCGCGCGGTACGACGCTCGGCGTGGCCGTCTTCGTACGCCTGCTGACCCCCGAGAAGCCGGACGTCTTCGACGAGGACGATGTCTCGCTGGCCCGTGAACTGGCCAGCCGCGCGGCCGTGTGCGTGGACAACGCCCGCCGCTACACCCGCGAACGCACCACCGCCCTCGCCCTCCAGCGCAGCCTCCTGCCCCAGACCCTGGCCGGTCAGGCGGCCGTCGAGTTCGCCTCCCGCTATCTGCCCGCGCTGTCCCAGGCGGGCGTCGGCGGCGACTGGTTCGACGTGATCCCGTTGTCCGGGACCCGGGTGGCGCTGGTCGTCGGGGACGTCGTCGGCCACGGCCTGCACGCCTCGGTGACCATGGGTAGACTCCGTACGGCCGTCTGGACGCTGGCGGACGTCGATCTGCCGCCCGACGAGCTGCTCACCCACCTCGACGACCTGGTCGGCCACCTCGGCACCGACGAGAGCGGGGAGGCCGGCGAGATCGGCGCGACCTGCCTCTACGCGGTCTACGACCCGGTGTCCCGGCGCTGCGCGCTCGCCTCCGCCGGACATCCGCCGCCGGTCGTCCTGTACCCCGACGGACGGGTCGACGTGGCCGAGGTGAGCGCGGGCCCCATGCTCGGCGTCGGCGGACTGCCGTTCGAGGCGACCGAGCTGGAGCTGCCCGAGGGTGCCGTGCTCGCGCTCTACACGGACGGTCTGGTCGAGGCCCGCGACCGCGACCTGGACACCGGAACGGCCGCTCTGTGTACGGCACTTGCGGCTCCGGCCGGCAGTCTGGAGGAGGTCTGCGACACGGTGATCGGCTCCCTGCTCCCGGAGACCCCGGGAGACGACGTCGCCCTGCTGGTCGCCCGCACCCGCGCCCTGGACGCCGAACAGGTCGCGGTCTGGGACCTGCCCGCCGACCCGGCCGTGGTCGCCACCGCCCGTAAGCACGTCACCGACCAGCTGACCCGCTGGGGCATCGACGAGGCCGCGTTCGTCACGGAGCTGGTGGTCAGCGAGCTGGTCACCAACGCCATCCGGTACGGCGGCGAGCCCATCCAGCTCCGCCTGATCCGCGACCGCACCCTCATCTGCGAGGTCTCCGACGCCAGCAGCACCTCACCGCACCTGCGCCGGGCCCGCATCTACGACGAGGGCGGACGCGGCCTCCTCCTGGTCGCCCAGCTCACCGATCGCTGGGGCACCCGGACGACGGGCACGGGCAAGACCATCTGGGCGGAACAGGCGCTGCCGCCAACTCTCTGAGCAGGCAAGGGGCTTACGGGAATCTGGGCAAGCAGGGGACTTACGGGATAGGGACTCTGCGGGGATCAGACGGACCGGTGGTACTGGTCCGGCACATGCACCTCGCCGCCCAACTCCCGTGCCGCGTGCCGGGCCCACGACGGGTTGCGCAGCAACTCCCGGCCGAGCAGCACCGCGTCGGCCTCGCCGTTGGCCAGGATCTTCTCGGCCTGCTCGGCGTCGGTGATCATCCCGACGGCGGCGACGGGCAGTGAGGTCTCGGCCTTCACCCGTGCGGCGAACGGGACTTGGTAGCCAGGGCCGGTCGGGATGCGTACGCCGGACGCGTTGCCGCCGGTCGAGACGTCGAGGAGATCGACGCCGTGCGCGTGCAGTTCGGCGGCGAACCGGACGGTGTCGTCGGCGCTCCAGCCGCCCTCCTCCAGCCACTCGGTCGCCGAGATCCGGAAGAACAGCGGCTTGTCGTCCGGCCACACCTCTCGTACGGCGTCCACGACTTCGAGCGCGAAGCGCACCCGGTTCTCGTACGAGCCGCCGTAGGCGTCGGTGCGGCGGTTGGAGTGCGGGGAGAGGAAACCGTTGATCAGGTAGCCGTGCGCGCCGTGGATCTCGACGACCTCGAAGCCCGCGTCGAGCGCGCGCCGGGCCGCGTCCGCGAACTGCCCGACGATGTCCTGGATCTGATCGACCGTCAGCTCGGTCGGCACCGGGTGGTTCTCGTCGAACGGCACCGGGCTCGCGCCGAGCGGCTGCCAGGCGTGCACGTCGTCCCGGCCGAGCGGCGCACCGCCCTTCCAGGGCAGTCCGGTGGACGCCTTGCGGCCCGCGTGGGCGAGCTGGATGCCGGGCACGGTGCCCTGGGAGACCAGGAAGCGGTTGATCCGGCGGAACGCCTCGACCTGGGTGTCGTTCCAGATGCCCAGGTCGTACGGGGTGATCCGGCCCTCCGGGCTGACGGCGCTGGCCTCGACGACGATCAGGCCGGTGCCGCCGACGGCGCGGGCCGCGTAGTGCGCGAAGTGCCAGTCGTTCGGTGCACCGGTCTCCGGGCCCTCGGGCGCCGCCGAGTACTGGCACATCGGGGGCATCCACACGCGGTTGGGGATGGTCAGGTCGCGGAGGCGGTAGGGCTCGAAGAGCGCGCTCACGGCGGACTCCAATCGTCTCGTCGGTCGCCACGGGGGCGTTCGTCAACGGGGTCACTGGACGACTACTACGATAGGCATCGTAGTACGGCGGATGTCAAACTACGAGACTTCTCGTACAATGGGATTCCCGACGAAGTGGAGCCGCCGTGACCACCGCAGCCCCCGCCCCCGCGCCCAGCAGCCGTGACCTGCCGCACCCGGTGCGTGGGGAGATCCGGCTGGAGGCCGTGCTGCACGCGCTCTCCGACCCGATGCGGCTCCAGGTCGTGCGAGAACTCGCCGCCGTGAGCGACGAGTTGTCCTGTTCGCACTTCGATCTGCCGGTCACCAAGTCCACCACCACGCACCACTTCCGGGTGCTGCGCGAGAGCGGGGTGATCCGGCAGGTCTACCGGGGCACGGCCAAGATGAACGGCCTGCGCCGGGACGACCTAGACGGCCTCTTCCCTGGACTGCTCGACAGCGTCCTGGCCGCTGCCGCCGCTCAGGCCGTCCGCCTCGGCAGCGTCGCCGTCCGCTGAACCACCGCTGACGTCGGCTGAACCACCTTTCCCCGCAAGGTGGTTGAAGAGCATGTTCAGGGCGATCGCCGTCAGGCAGCCCGCGCTGATGCCGCTGTTCATCACCGTCTGGAACCAGTCCGGGAACTTCGCGTACACCGTCGGCACACCGACCGGCAGCATGCCCACGGCCACCGACACCGCCACGACCGTGAGGTTGTGGTTGTCCTTGAAGTCGACCCCGGCCAGCGTGCGCAGCCCGCTCGCGGCGACCGTCCCGAACATCACCAGACCCGCGCCGCCCAGCACCGGCGCCGGTATGGCCGCGACCACCGCGCCCAGCTTGGGCAGCAGACCGAGCAGTACGAGGATGCCGCCGGCGGTCGCCACGACCCAGCGGCTGCGCACCCGGGTCATCCCGACGAGGCCCACGTTCTGGGCGTACGCCGTGTAAGGGAACGTGTTGAAGACGCCGCCGAGGACGGTCGAGAGACCGTCGGCGCGCAGTCCGTCGGCGAGGGAGCGCGGCTCGACCTTCCGGCCGGTCAGCTCGCCGACCGCGATCAGGTCACCGGTCGTCTCGGTCATCGTCACCAGCGCCACCACCAGCATGGAGATGATCGCCGACGCCTCGAAGGTGGGCGCCCCGAAGTGGAACGGCGTGCTGATGCCGAGCCAGTCGGCGTCCCCGACCCCGTCGAAGTCCGTGAACCCGAACGGCACGGCCACGGCCAGCCCCACCACGATGCCGATCAGCACCGCGATCCGGCTCAGGAACACCGGCGCGAACCGCTGCACACCGAGCACCACGGCCAGTACGAACGCGGCCAGCGCCAGGTTCTTCGGCTCGCCGAACTCCGCCGAACCCACGCCGCCGGCCGCCCAGTTGCCCGCCACCGGGAGGAGGGAGAGGCCGATGACCAGGATCACCGTGCCGGTCACGAGGGGCGGGAAGAAGCGAAGGAGCCGCCCGAAGACGGGCGCCAGCAGCACGATCGCCAGCCCCGCGACGATCACCGAACCGTAGATCGCGGGGAGGCCGCCGCCCGTCGTACCGATGAGGACCATCGGCGACACGGCGGCGAAGGTGCAGCCCTGCATGATCGGGAGACGGACGCCGAAGCGCCAGAAGCCCACGCACTGGATGAGGGTGGCGATGCCGCAGACGAGGAGGTCGGCGGTGATGAGGTAGGCGAGATCGGCGGGGGAGAGCTTCAGGGCTCCGCCGACTATGAGGGGGACGGCTACCGCGCCGGCGTACATCGCGAGGACGTGCTGCAGGCCGAAGGCGGTGAGTTGGCTTGCGGGTGGGACTTCGTCCACGGGGTGGGGGTGTGGGGTCATGGAGGGATTGAACGGTTTGTTGATTTCCTGGTGGTTGCTGGTGTGTGTCCGGTCCGGGCCCGGTGGGGGCTGGGCGCGCCCCACGGCGGAGCCGCAATCGAATGCAGCCCCGCGCCCCTCAGGGGGTGGCGCTGGCCCTTGCCGCCAGCATCAGGGAGGTCCAGTCGGGGAGCTTTACTACGCTCCTGCCCAGCGCGGCGCCCAGTTCCGCCTCGGCTCGCTCTATTGATCGCCAGCCCTCCCACTCGACCGGGCTGAGCCCCTCCGCTCGCAGTACCGTCAGCGGGTCCCCGGGTCGCTCCCGCTGTACGAGTACTGCGGCGTCCGCCAGCAACGAGGTCGCCGTCTCCTTCGCGCAGGGGCGGTTGGTGCCGATGACGCCGGTCGGGCCGCGCTTTATCCAGCCGGCCACGTATTCGCCGGGGGAGGGGGTGCCGTCGCGCAGGACTCGGCCCGCGAGGTGGGGGACCGTGCCCTGGGCCGAGTCGAAGGGGAGTCCGTCGAGGGGGACACCTCGGTAGCCGACCGAGCGGAGGATCAGCTGGGCCTCGATGTCCTCGTACTCGCCTGTGCCCGTCACGCCTCCGGTGCCGTCCGGGACCGTGTGTTCGAAGCGGACGGCACTCACGTGGCCGCCGGTGGCGAGGAGTGCGACCGGGCGGCGGAAGAAGTGCAGGTGGATGCGGCGGGTTGCGGCGGGCGGAGGCAGGGTGGCCCAGGCGCGCAGTGCCTCCACGTTGCGGCGCTGGGCGGCCGGGAGGGTGGACGGGTCCGTGGCGCCCGGGTCCAAGGTCAAGTCGGCCTCGTCCACGACGACCTGGGTGTCCGGCAGCGTGCCCAGTTCGCGCAGTTCCTTCGTGGTGAAGCGGGCCTGGGACGGGCCGCGTCGGCCCACCATGTGGACGTCGGTCACCCGGCTCGCGGTCAGAGCCGTGAGTGCCGCCTGCGGGATGTCCGTCGGGCTCAGCTCGGCCGGGCCGCGTGCCAGCATCCGGGACACGTCCACCGCCACGTTCCCGACGCCGATGACCACCGCCGAGCGCACCCCGGCGACGAAACCGTCGTCGACCGCGTCCGGATGGGCGCTGTACCAGGCCACGAACTCGGTCGCCGACCAGCTGCCCGGCAGCTCCTCACCGGGGATGCCGAGGTGACGGTCGGTGGCCGCGCCCACGCAGTACACCACCGCGTGGTACAGCCCGCGGAGCCGCGCGCCCGGCAGCTCACCGGGGCCCGGGCCGATCCGGACCCCGCCCAGGAAGCGCACCCGCTCGTGCTCCAGGACCGTACGCAGGTTGTTCTGCAGCGACTTGATCTTCTCGTGGTCCGGCGCCACCCCGTACCGCACCAGGCCGTACGGCGCCGGCAGCCGGTCCAGGACGTCGACCAGCACCTCCGGGTCCTGCTGGACCAGACTCTGCGCGGTGTAGACCCCGCTCGGACCCGAACCCACGACGGCGACACGCAACACGGCGGAACCCCTCACTGCGGGACGCGGTGGAACTCCCTGTTGCTGACACCTTCAGGATCGCACCGCGGGCGCTGCGCTGACAGGGTGCCGGGCGGAACGGGCGCGCGTGTCCGTTCGTATGGAAAGTGATCATGCGGTTACGTTTCGTATGTGCTAGAAGCATCCTTTCTTAATCTTTCCGGTCGCTGCCCCACGGAAGGTGCCGTGTGGGTGCGGCCCGCCTGGGAAGTGCAGGAGCACGAGGACTCGGCGACGACGGCCTGGTTCGACGTCCGGCTCGCCTTCGACGACGGCGCCCAGGTCGACCTGCTCGCCGTGGTCCGTGAGACGGGCGTCTCCATCGAGGACGTACGGGCCCAGCCGGCGCTGTCGCTCGACGACCTGGCGGCGCTCGCCGACTGGATCGAGGGGCCGCTCTACGAGACCTGCGGGGACGCACCCGTGGCGGTCCCGGAGAGTCATGCGGACGACCTGCGCCCCCGGCGTGCCCGGCCCTCCTGGCCGCGGGGTGTCGAGGGGCGGTGGCTGGTCGCGGAGGAGTACCGGGCGGCCCAGGAAGAGGGCGCCGACCCCGTTCTCGCCGTGATGTGCGCGACCGGGCGCAGCCGCCGCCGCTCCCTCAGGCTGATCTCCCAGGCCCGGGACGAGGGCTTTCTGACACCTCGTCACGCTCGGCGCTGAGCAAGGGAGTTGCGGCGGGCAAACTGGTCAACTCCCGTCGCCCGGCGTACATTTCACTCGCCTGCGCTACATCCCGCGCATCCGGTTGATCTCCGTCGTCTGCTGGGCGATCACGTCGTCGGCCATCTCCTCGACCCGGACGTTGTTGCCCTGACCCTTCACCTCCGTGGCCATGGTGACCGCGCCCTCGTGATGCGTGATCATCACGGTCAGGAACAGCTCGTCGAACGCCTTCCCCTTCGCCGCGCGCAAGTTGGCGAGCTGCGCCTCGGTCGCCATCCCGGGCATCGCCTCGTGGGAGTGCCCGGTGGACTTCTCGTCCTCGCCGTTCTCCTTCAACCAGCCCTGCATGGCCGATATTTCGGGGCGCTGGGCGGCGGCTATGCGCTCGGCCAGCAGCTTCACGGGCTTCGACTCGGCGCGCTTCGGGACGAGTTCGGTGATCTCGATCGCCTGCGCGTGGTGCTCGATCATCCTGCGGACGTACGCGATGTCCGCCGAGTTGGGCGAGTCGTCCGGCAGCTCCGCCTTGGCCTCCTCCGGAGTGAGCGTCCTGGCCGCCTCGCCGGGCAGACCGGGCGCGATCACCGAAGGCCCCGTCGCCTTCGCGGACTTGGCGTCCGTGTCGGAGGACGAGCCCGAGTCGCAGGCCCCGGCCGCGAGAGCCAGCGCGAGCACGGCCAGGGCCGGGCGGAAGGTACGGGACGCGCGGCGGACGGGCACAACGACCTCCTGGGTCAGCTGAGTTGACGGACACCTCGTGAGTGCTGTGTCCGTCCTAGCACGCTTCCACTCGCCGGTGATCAGAAACTTTCATTACAAGTGCATTGCCCACTGTTGATCGGTGCATGATGAAGACGATACTTCGGAGGACCGTGAACCGTTCTGACCCGAACGGCTACCAGGGAGGAAGCAGTGACCCTGTTGAACGATCCCCGAACGCGGCGCAGACGGCTGGGAGTTGTCGCCACGGCGGCCGGACTCCTGGCCGCGCTGCTGACCGCAGGCCCCGCCGCCGCGACCCCCGACCCCGGGGACGGCACGACGGTGTCGGAGGAGATCTCCCAGAGCGTGCAGAGCCAGGTCAAGAAGGCCCTGGCCGAGGGGGAGATACCCGGGGTGGACGAGATCGTCCACTCGGACAACATCACGCACGTCACCAACATCCCCAAGGACGCGCTGCCCAGCCTCAATACGGACCTCGCGTTCCAGGGGAAGTACGCCTTCTCCGGCAACTACGACGGCTTCCGTATCTTCGACATCAGCAACCCGAAGGCGCCGAAGACCGTCTCCCAGGTGCTCTGCCCGGGCGGCCAGAACGACATCTCCGTCTCCGGGAACCTGCTCTTCCTGTCCACCGACGCCTCGCGCAGCGACAGCAGTTGCAGCAGCGTCTCGCAGCCCGCGACCGAGAAGTCGTCGTGGGAGGGCATGAAGATCTTCGACATCAGTGACAAGGCGAACCCGAAGTACGTCGCCGCCGTGGAGACCGCCTGCGGCTCGCACACCCACACGCTGGTGCCTGAGCGCAAGAACGTCTACATCTACGTCTCCTCGTACTCGCCCAGCGCCGCCTTCCCCGACTGCCAGCCCCCGCACGACGGCATCTCGATCATCAAGGTGCCGCGAAAGGCCCCCGAAACGGCGGCTGTTGTCGGCTTCCCGGTCCTGTTTCCCGGTGAGGGCCCCGACGGCGGCGGCAACCCCGGTTCGCCCACCAATCCGGGCGTCTCCAAGACCACCGGCTGCCACGACATCACCGTGCTGCCCTCCAAGGACCTCGCGGCGGGCGCCTGCATGGGCGACGGCATCCTGTTCTCCATCAAGGACCCGGAGCACCCGAAGGTCATCGACCGCGTCCAGGACAACGTCAACTTCGCGTTCTGGCACTCGGCGACCTTCAACCAGAAGGCCAACAAGGTCGTCTTCACCGACGAGTTGGGCGGCGGCGGCGCGGCCACCTGCAACGCGGCCATCGGGCCGAACCGCGGGGCCGACGGCATCTACGACATCGTCGGCAAGGGCGACAAGCGCAAGCTCGTCTTCAAGAGCTACTTCAAGATCCCGCGCTACCAGGCGGACACCGAGGTCTGCGTGGCCCACAACGGCTCGCTGATCCCGGTCAAGGGCAAGGACATCATGGTCCAGGCCTGGTACCAGGGCGGTGTCTCCGTCTGGGACTTCACCAACTCCGCGAAGCCCAAGGAGATCGCCTACTTCGAGCGCGGCCCGATCACCACGGACCGCGTCACGACCGCAGGACCGTGGTCGGCGTACTACTACAACGGCTACATCTACTCCAACGACATCGCCAAGGGCTTCGACGTACTGAAGCTCAGCGACCGGCGCACCGACCCGGCCAAGAAGGTCCGGGTGGGCGAGCTGAACGTCCAGACCCAGCCGGACTACTTCGACTGACCGTCACGCACGGTCCCTCTCCGGCTCTTTCCGCGTCCCGTCGGGCACCCCGGTGTCCGGCGGGACGCGCATGTCCGGGCAAGGCCGGGGAGATTCCTCATTGACCGAGGAGCCGGGGCGGGACATGCTGTTACCTCTGCATTGACTTTTTGTCAGCTGGCAAGGGTCGAAGCAGCCGAAACACCCCCGAACGGGGGCGATTTCGGACGGCCGCCTGTCTGGGGTGACGCGGGGGATCACCTCAGACCGGCGTGCCCTTTTCCCGGACTCACTCCGAACATCCAACAAACCTCCGCCGGATTTCCCGGATTGCGGTCTCAGCCGGCCAGATCCAGCACCCGCCGCAGCCCGTCCGGCCGTTCCACCACCGGCAGATGGTCCACGAAGTGCACCGCGCAGCCCAGATCCGCCGCGCCACCGTCCGCGCGCCGGTCGTCGCCGACCATCAGCACGTCCTGCGGGG
The DNA here is from genome assembly GCF_002954775.1 of Streptomyces geranii. Classification (GTDB taxonomy): domain Bacteria; phylum Actinomycetota; class Actinomycetes; order Streptomycetales; family Streptomycetaceae; genus Streptomyces; species Streptomyces geranii. The sequence goes on along the minus strand of NZ_PJME01000005.1, from coordinate 74,383 downwards.
CGACCGCGAGCGCGTCGCAGGCGACCTTGAACAGACGCGGGTCCGGCTTCTGGACGCCGTGCTCGTACGACAGGACGTACGCGTCGACGAACTCGTCCAGCCCGTGCGCCCGGAACACGGGACGCAGGTCCCACCCGATGTTGCTGACCACCCCGACGGAGATCCCGCGCTCCCGCAGCGCGCCGAGCACCTCGGCGGCGTCCGGGTACGGGGCCCACGCGTCCGGTGCCATGTGCCGCTCGTACAGGGCGTCGTACAACGCCAGGTCGGGGAGCGGCACTTGACGGGCGAGCCCGGTGTACGCGGCCCGGTGCAGCTCGGCGCTCTGGTCCCGGATGTCCCACACGGCGGCCACTTCCTCGGGCAGCCGCTGCGGGGAGGCCCCGCCCGGCAGCGCGCCCGCCGCCTCCAACGCCCGCGCCGACGCCACGATTTCCGGCTCGGGCGGTACGAGACCCTGCTCGGCGAGTACGGCGCGCAGCCAGGACTCGGTGGACTCGATACGGAAGAGGGTCCCGGAGAAGTCGAACAGCACGGCAGCCATGTGCCGGACTCTACCCGGGCGTCCGGCCGGGGCCCGCGGACCCGTGGGCGCGTGACCCGCGAGGTCAGAGCCGGTCGGACGCCCTCCCGTACCGCTCGTACGCCAGTACCGCCAGCGCCACCACGAGCGCCCCCAGGAGCCAGCCGCCGAGCACGTCCGTCGGCCAGTGGACGCCGAGCCAGATCCGGGTCAGCCCGGCGCCCAGCACCGACACCACCGCCACGGTGACCGCCGTACGCCACACGACTTGCGTGGCGCCGAACCGGCGCAGCAGCCACAGCAGGAGGCCGCACGACACCGTCGCGGTCATGGCGTGGCCGGAGGGGAAGGCCGCGTAGTGCGCGGAGTCGAGCGGATCGGGCCAGACGGGGCGGGCGCGGCCGACCGCCGCCTTCAGGACCTGCTGGAGCACCGTGCCCAGTGCACAGGTGACCACCAGCCACACCGCGAGCCACCACGCGGAGTGCCGCCACACCAGCCACACCGCCACCGCCGTGCACAGCAGCCGCATCGTCAGCGGGTCCCACACCCAGTCCGTGAGGATCCGGAACGCGTGCGTGAGCCCGGGTTCGTCGACCGCCCAGCGGTGCGTGGCGCGCGCGAGGTCGCCGTCGAGGGTGATCAGCGGGTGCCAGTCCACCGCGACCAGGGTCAGCAGTAACGCGGCGGCGAGCGCCAGGGCGACGGCGACGCGGGCGGCCGGATGACGGACGGAGCGCCGGATTCGGGGGACGAGGTGCGTGGTGGGCATGGTGCGATCCTCGCCGACCCATGGGGTAGGAGGCCAACCGAGGGAATGGCGGGGGCCGGCATGACTAGCCGAGTGCCCGCAATCCCGGGACGAATGCCACCAGTACGGGAACCACCGGGACCAGGGCCGCGGCTGCCGTCAGCCGCAGCCTGCGGAACGGCGGCAGGCGGTCCGGCGCGGTCAGCAACCGGTGGACGCGCAGCGGGAGATGGGACTGCGGGGTCGGGGACGGGCCGAACACACCCCGGTCCTCGTTGAGTTCGACCAGGGCGAGGGCGGTCGTGAGTCGGCCGAAGCGGCGGGAGGCCATGTCGTCGGCGGCGAGTTCCACCAGCCGGTGCATCTCGTCCTGGAACGAGGCGAAGACCGGCACCTGCGGAAACCCGTTGGCCAGCGCCCCCGAGCAGTGCAGCAGCCAGTCGTGCCGGGCCCGCGCGTGTCCCTGCTCGTGCGCGAGTACGGCGTCCAGCTGGTCCCCCTTGAGACGGCGCAGCGCGGCCGTGGTGACGACGAGGCCGGGTGCGGCGCCGGTCAGCCACCAGGCGTCGGCGCGCTCGCCCTCCAGCACCACGAGCCGGTCGGGACGCGGCTCCTCGCCGGGCAACAGCGGGGCCCGCACAAGGAGTTCGGTATGTCTGGACCGGCGCCGACGGCGGGCCCGTACGACCTCGCGGACCAGCATCGCCGCCGTCCACAGGCCACCGCAGGCGAGCACCACGGCAGTTGCCGCCGCCCAGGGCCGGGAGGCGCCGAGGACGTACGCCTCCACGACCGCGTGCGGGGCCGGGGCGAACACATGGCCGCGCACGGCCTGCCAGGCCGCCGCCGCGCTCAACGTCATCGACAGGGCGCAGCACATGAGCACGGCCGCCACGACGCACTGCCACACCCACAGGGCGACCACCGGTTCGCGGTCCGGCCAGTCGGCGCGGGCGAGCAGTCGTGGGGCGACGACGGCGGTGAGCGCGCCGAGCAGCAACAGTGCTGCGGGGACCATCATGGGTGCACCCTATGAGCGCGGCGGCGCTCGGACCTACGGTCCGTCGCGGCAAAGTGACGCAGACCACGGATTCGTACAGTCAGAGCGTCAGCAGCATGGCCACCGTCGCGATACCCATCGACAACCGGCAGGCGCGCGCCAGTTCGGGCCGGTCGCCCCAGCCGAGCGGGCTCACTGTCCCGGAGCCGCCGCCGTGGCCGACGGCCAGGACCGGTACGGACAGCAGGCGGACGCCGGACAGCAGCACGTACCCGGTGAAGTAGAGGAGCAACGCCGTTGTCAGCGGCGGGACTCCGGAGCCGCCCGTGCCGTGGTGGTGGCCCGGTGCCGCCGCCATCGCGGCGGCCATGTAGGCCATGGCGAACGCGCCCATCAGGTGGTGCAGATGGTGCGGGCCGGCGCGCGTCGCCCACAGGGCGTGCAGCGCGGCGGTCCCGAACACGGCCGCGTACACCAGCCAGGCCCAGCGCGGCGGGGTGAGGACGGCGGCCGGCACGGCCATCGCGGCCATGCCGAAGCCCATCAGCGCCTCACCGCCCGCGGCCCTGCGCTGCTCCTCGACGGCGCTGCGCATCCGCAGCAGGCAGTACGCCCCGGCCGCCGCGCACAACGCGACCAGCAGCCACCCGGGCGAAGCCGGACCGTGCACACGTACCTCCCCCTCGACCCCGAACCTCAGCTGAAGGGATGCCCGCGCCGGGCGGTGCGCATACGAGCGCAAGGGTGTACGCGGGGGAGCGTAGGCGGGAGCACCGCAGGTGAGGGTGTATATTTTACGAGTAAAACACCTGCTAATCTTCAAGGGTGAGCCCAGATTCCGTCGCCACCGCGCCCGTACGACGCCTCTCGCTGACCGGTGTGCTGCGCGCCGGCCGCCCCTCGGACATCTGGTTCAAACCGGCCCTCAGCGTGATCGCCGCCGTCGCCCCGCCCTGTCTCACCCTCGCCGCGCTCGACCGTCTCGACCTGGCGATGTACGCGATGGCCGGCGCCCTGTGCGCGCTCTACGCCCACAACCGCCCGTACGCCGCCCGGGCCCGCGTCCTCGCGGGAGTGGTCCTCGGGATGCTCACCGGACTCGCCGTCGCCCTCGTCACCGCCTCGCTCACCGGCGACGCGGTCGTCCTGGTCACCGTGGGCGCGCTGCTGGCGGCCGTGCAGAAGACGCTGTGCGACGCCACCCGCGTCGGCCCGCCCGCGAACGTGGTCCTCACCTTCGTCTCGTCCGCCGCACTGTTCGCCCCGCAGACCCTCGGCCAGGTACCCGGCCATCTGGCGCTGGCCGCCGGGGCGGGGGTCTGGGCCTGGCTGGTCGGCATGGCACCCGGACTGGTCCGCCCGCACGGCCCGGAGCGCCGGGCCACGGCCCATGCCCTGAACGCGGTCGCCGCCCACACCGAGGCGTACGGCGGTGGCGCGGGCGTCGGCGGCCACGGCCACGTCCGCTCGCGTCTCGCCGCCGAGACCGCGGTCCAGGCGGCCCGGCAGACGCTGGCGTCGGCGGGCGGGCGGAAGGGTACAGCGCGGGCCGCGACCCGCCAGGCCGTCCAACGGCTGCTCCTGCGCGCCGAGTTCACACTCGCCACACCCACCGTTTCCCGGCCGGACGAACTGCGCGCCTGGGCAGAACAGTTGCGCGGCGGCGGACGAGTCCCGACCCCCGACGCGCGGTTGAACGAAGGGCCGAGCGCCACCGAACTCACCACCCCACCCCAGCCGTTGTGGTCCCGACTCGGCCCCCTCGCACCTTTCGCCGTACGCACCGCGCTCGGCTGCGCCCTCGCGGGCTACGCCTCCCTCGCCCTCGGTGTCGGCCGCCCCTACTGGGCCCTGGTCACCGCGGCCTCCCTCTACCAGGCCAACGTCACGCTCACCTGGAACCGGGCGGTGCAGCGGACCGTCGGCAACCTGGCCGGGGTACTGCTCTTCGCCGCAGTCGTACCGCTGGCTCACCTCGGCCCGGTCGCCCTCGTCCTGTGCTGCCTCGTCCTCAACTTCGGCGCCGAGGCGCTGATGAGCCGCAACTACTGGCTCGGCAGCGTCTGTGTGACCCCGATGGCGCTGCTGGTCACCGAGTTCGCGGGGTTCCAGGAACCCGGGCGGCTGATGACCGAACGGATCGTCGACACGTTCGTCGGCGCGCTGCTCGGTTTCGTCGCCGCCGTCGCGGTCACCAACCACCGCGCCGGCGACCATGTGGAGCACGCGCTCACGGCCGTCGAGCATGCCCGCACCCGCGCGGAACGCGCTCTGACGGACGTACATCCTGTACCCGAAAACCTGGACGAGGCGCGTCGTGGCCTCGCCGTCGCCCTCGCCGACCTGCGGACCACCGCCGACACGGCGGCCGGCGAGTGGTGGCAGCGCACCCGGCCCCAGGAGCGGGTCGTGCTCGCCGAGCGGTCCGGACACCGTACGCTCGCGGCGACGGCACGAGGTCCGGGGCGGCGCCCCTAGGGTCTGTCGGCAAGTTCCCGCCTGCCTGAAGCCGCCGGGCCCGCCCTCCGGGGCGGCCGAACGGGAATGCGACGACAGACGCTGGGCGGCTGCTGCCGCCGTACGGACAGCTGAACGGATGACAGGGCGACGGAGGACGTACGGCCATGACGGCAGTGAACGGGGGCACGGCGCCCGGGGCGGGCGCGGCGGCCGAGGGGACAGTCACCGGGTCGCGCGCCTTCCTCGGTCCGGCGGACGACACCGTGGCAGGAGTCGTCCGGCAGTGGCAGGCCGTCCACCCCGGCCTCGACACCGGGCCCATGGAGATCATCGGCCGGATCAACCGCTGCGCCGCCCTCCTCCAGCAGGCCGAGGACGCCCCGCTGCGCCGGGTCGGGCTCACCCGCCCCGAGTTCGACCTGCTGGGCGCGCTCCGGCGTACCGGCCACGAACTGACCCCGAGCGAACTCACCCGCGAGACCTTCTCCTCCGGGGCGGCCGTCACCAAGCGACTCAAGCAGCTGACCGAACGGGGCCTGGTCGAACGGCGAGGCGACACCCGGGACCGCAGAGTGGCCCACGTCCGCCTGACGGAAGCCGGCCGAGACCTGGTCGACGGAGTCCTGCCCGAGCAGCTCACGTACGAGACGGCGGTACTGTCCGGCCTCGACGGCACCGGACAGCGCGAACTGGCGGGACTGCTGGGGGAGTTGCTCGGTAGGTTGGAGGGGCGGCTGGGGGCGTTGCGGTTCTGATCGACGGCTGCCGGGGAGTGGCTGCAGGGTGGTCCGGACGCGGTCCGTGCGGGGCGGCCCTTGGCCGACTGCCGGGGAGTTGGCGTTCCGGAGGCTGATCACCAGCTGGGGGAGACAGCCACCCCGTGTGCGGGGCCCGAACATTGGTCCCGCGCCGGGTGCCTGAGTCCGCGCGCGGCTGGGCCGGTTCAGCCCGCGGTCGGCTCCCGCTGGGGTGCCTGTCGGCGGGCCGCCTCCCCCCCCGTACGCGGGAGCGATCGCCTCGGGTGGAGGCCCGGACATCACTGTCGTACTGGGCGCGTGAGTCCGCGCGCGGCGGTGCCGGTTCAGCTCTCCGCCGACTCCCGGTGAAGTGGCCGCCGGTTGCCCGGACACCACCCGCGGTGGACGGTCACCCCGCGTGCGGCGACCTCGGCCACGACAGGGTCGTACACGCGCGTCCTCTTGCGCGGGGCTCCGGCATCCTGCCCCCCCGGAGGGTCGGCAACCCGAGCGGGGTGTTCCGGCTCCCGAAGGTGACCGTGGACGCCGACTCGGACACCGCACTCCGGCCGGGATGCCGCTCGCGCACCTGGCCCGGACACCGCTCCCGCGCGCGGTGGGCCCGTATCAGCCCTCCGTAGCTTCCCGGTGGATGCCGAACGCCGCGCCGCCCGGATCCCGAAGCACCGCGATGCGCGGGCCGTTCGGGATGCTCGTGGGCTCCATCGCGATCGTGGCCCCCGCTCGGGTGGCCGTGTCCGCCGAGGTGTCCACGTCCTCGACCGCGAAGTACGGGAGCCAGTGCGAGGGTGTCCCGGGCGGGTACATGTCGCTCATCGCGAGCATTCCGCCGAACTCGGCGCCCTCGACGCCGAAGTGCGTGTACTGGGGGGTCGACGTGACCGACCAGCCGAGTACCCCGGTGTAGAAGGCCTGCGCCTGCTCGGTGTCTCGTGCCGCCAGTTCCACCCAGCCGAGCGTGCCGGGGGCGTTCAACAGGCCCGCACCCGCGAAGCCCTTGTCCTGCCACAGCTGGAAAGCCGCGCCGTCGGGATCGGCGGCCGACGCGAACCGCCCCATCCCCGGCACGTCCCCGGACTCCATGGCCACCGAACCGCCCGCCGCCCGCAGCTTCGCCAGGGTCGCGTCCACGTCCGCCACGGCGAAGGTCACGTACCAGGAGACGGGCCCCTTCTCCTCGCCCAGCGGCACGAACGCGGCGACCGGGGCGTCCCCGAGGTGGGCGATCGTGTAGCCGCCCATCTCCTCGCGCGTGTCCGTCTCCGGCCGCCAGCCGAAGAGGTCCGCGTAGAAGCGCTGGGTCGCCTCCAGGTCGGTGGTGCCCAACTCGACCCAGCAGGGTCCGCCGGTCACGGGCTTGTCGAACTTCATGGCGTCACGGCCTTCCGCGGGGCGTGTCCTGAGGGCGTGTGCGGTCCACTGCCTGTTCTCCACGCAGCACGCTAGTCCCGGCACTCCGGCACCGCACCCCAGTGCGCCCCCCGGAGGCCTCAGATACCGGGCCGGTACCGCAGCGGATGGTCCGCCGGTACCTCCACCAGCACGATCCGCGTACCGTCCGGATCGGCGATCCACATCTCCACCAGCCCCCACGCCTCCTTCACCGGCGGCCGGACGATCTCGACTCCCCGCGACACCATCTCCTCGTGCGCGGCAGTCACATCCGCCACCTGGAGCCACAGCCGTACGGACGGCGACGGCGGCTCCTCGGCCCGTCCCGACAGCTCCAGGAACCCGCCGCCGAGGAAGTAGACCGTGCCCCGATCCGGTCCCGTCCCGAACTCGCGGTGGACGGCGAGGCCGAGCCGTTCGCCGTAGAAGATCCGGGACCGCTCCGGGTCGAGGGGACGGATCAGGACCCTGCCGCTCAGTACATGAACCATGCAACCGGAGCCTATGGGCTGTCCGGTGTCGGCGTTACGCTCATCCGTGCCCGCGCCGCGCACCAGCAACACGCGCACCAGCAACACCCCAGCGGAAACACACGCATCACGAACACGCGCACTCCTAGAAAACGGAGCACCACCGTCATGGACACCACAGCCACCGGACCGACCTTCCGTGACGCCACCGAGGCCGACGTCGACGCCTTGGTCGCGCTCATCGAGTCGGCGTACCGGGGCGACGCCAGCCGGGCCGGCTGGACCACTGAGGCGGACATCCTCGAAGGGCAGCGGAGTGATCCGCAGATCGTGCTCGGTGTCATCAAGGCGGCCGACAGCCGGCTGCTGGCCGTCGAACAGGACGGCCGGGTCGTCGCCTGCTGCCAGCTCGAACACCGGGGCGACCACGCCTACTTCGGCATGTTCGCGGTCAGCCCGGCCCTCCAGGGCGCGGGCCTCGGCAAGGTGATCATCGCCGAGGCCGAGCGGTCGGCGCGCGAGGCGTGGGGTGCCCGTGAGATGCACATGACGGTGATCTCCGTACGGGACGACCTGATCGCCTGGTACGAGCGGCGCGGCTACCGCCGTACGGGAAAGATGACCCCCTTCCCGTACGGCGACGAGCGCTTCGGCATTCCGCAGCGCGACGATCTGCAGTTCGAGCTGCTGGTCAAGGAACTGGCGTGACCGCTACGCCGTGAACCGGCCCGTGCGTTTGATCTGCGGGTAGTCGGTCGTCGCGCCGTCCAGCTCCAGGGCCCGTACGAGCCGCAGCTGGTCCTGGGTGTTCACCACCCAGCCGATGATCCGCAGGTCCGCCTTCCTCGCCCGCTCGACGATCTCCAGGGTGAGGCGGCGGATGTTCAGGCAGACGGTCGCGGCGCCGGTGCGGGTGGCGCGGTCCACGACGTCGGTGCCGTAGCGGCTGGCGATGAGGGCTGTCCGTACGCCGGGCACCAGGCGGGTGATCTCGGCGAGCGCCTCCTCGTGGAAGGAGGACACCTCGACCCGGTCCGTCAGTCGCCGGCGTTCCAGCACCTCGGCCAGCGCCCGGGCCGCCGCCGTGTCCTTGATCTCGGCCTGGAGCGGTGCGCCGACCGCGTCCAGCACCTCCTCGAACACCGGTACGCGTTCGTCGCGGCCCGCGTCCAGGGCGCGCAGCTCGGCGAGGGACTTGTCGGCGACGGTCCCCGTGCCGTCCGTCGTGCGGTCCACTTCCGCGTCGTGCATGACGACGAGGGCGCCGTCGCTGCTGAGGCGCAGATCGAGTTCGATCATGTCGAGGCCCGCCTGCTCGGCGGCGACGAACGAACGAAGGGTGTTCTCGGGCTCGACGCCCATGATTCCGCGGTGCCCGATGGTCAGGAAGTTCAAGGTCAACTCGCTTCCGTCGACGGCGGCTCGGCTGCCGCCGCAGCCTAACCGCCGGGCCCCGCATTGAACCCGTACGGGCGCGCCGGAACCGCCGGCCGGATGTGATGGCTGGGTCAGGGGTGTGGACCGGCCACCGTCGGGTAGTGGAAGTAGCCGCCTGTCGGGTTTCCGGCAGGAAAAAATCCGGTGACCATGGGGGTGCGCAGGATAATCTCTCCTGTCTCGTGTTGTGTTCGGGAAGCTCGTGCGCATACGGTGTTCTTACGCGAGGTTCTCCCGGGGAGGATGGGACATGACGGAAATTCTTGTGCAGGCGGTTGTGGACGAGCGGGTTCTTCCGCTCGGCAGGGTGGTGGAGCACCCGGCATGGCCCGTGCTCAAGGATGCCGTGGAGCAGATCCGGCCATGGCAGGCCAAGGACGGATCGATCGACTTCGACCGGGAGGACGCCCCGGACCACGCGGACGTCGATCTCGCGGTCCGCCGGATCGTGGACGCCGTCGCGGAACTGTCCCCGCTGCTGCCGCACGACACCGACTACCACCAGGCCCTGGCCAAGGATCTGCGCCGCTGGTCGGACAGCGGTTTCCGGGTGCCGGACTTCCTCGACTCGCTGCTGGCCTTCCAGCCCGCCGCGAGCCGCGCGGACGGCCTCCAGCACCTGGTCGTCTTCCCGATGTACACGCAGAACGGCAACCCCGACCGCAACCTCGAAGCGGTCGTCCTGCGCATGGTCTGGCCCGACTGGCTGGCCGAGCTGGAGCGCACCCGCTACGACAACCCGCTCTTCTGCGGCATCACCTTCGAGGACTTCACGGCCGGGTACGACACCAACTCCGCCGTCCTCTTCCCGGAGACGATCGCCGTGCGCGAGGCGCCGGAACGATTCACCTGGGGCGGGATCTTCTGCGACCGCGAGGCGGCCCGCTTCCGCCGGGTCACCGACGCCGCCGTCGACATCCTCGGCCTCGAACTGCCCGTCGACGTCGCCGCGATGGTCCACGACCAGAAGCGCTGCGAGGAGGCCTTCGTCCTGTGGGACATGGTCCACGACCGCACCCACAGCCACGGCGACCTGCCCTTCGACCCCTTCATGATCAAGCAGCGCCAGCCGTTCTGGATGTACGGCCTGGAGGAGCTGCGCTGCGACCTCACCGCCTTCAAGGAGGCCGTGAAGCTGGAGGCCGAGGGCGTCCCGCAGGCCCGTGACGTGCAGTTCGCCGTGCTCTTCGACCGGATGTTCCGCTTCCCGGTCACCGGCGAGCGCGTCCGCAACTACGACGGCCTCGGCGGCCAGCTCCTCTTCGCCTACCTCCACAAGCACGGCGTGGTCCGCTGGACCGACAACAAACTGCACATCGACTGGCGGCGCGCCCCGCAGGTCACCAACCAGCTCTGCGCCGAGATCGAGACCCTCTACCGCGAGGGCATCGACCGCCCCAAGCTGGTCCACTGGTTCAAGGCGTACGAGCTGGTCTCCACCTATCTCGCCCCGCACCCGGGCTCCCGCTGGGCCAAGGGTCCCGACGCCCTGGACCTGGACCAGCCGCCCCGCAAACTCGTCGACGACGTGCTTCCGGACGAGTTTCCGCTGAGCATGTTCTATGAGGCCCTCTCCAAGAAGCTGAAGAACGTGATCGCCTCCACCAAGGGGATCGTCGCGGAGAGCGCCGAGCGGGTCGCCGCATGAGCGACCGCACCACCGAAGTCACTGCTCAGGAGGCGATGGTCATGGGGAACGGGGCTCTCAGCGGTGCGGTGATCGCGGTCGCGGGCGCCGGCGGACCGGCCGGCCGGGCGGCGCTGCTCAGGCTCGCCGAGGCGGGCGCGACCGTCGTCGGCGCGGACAACGACCCGGAGCGGCTCGCGGAGGCCGTGGACGCGGCCAGCTACGCCCACGGCGGCGCCACCGTCGTCGGCGACACCGTCGACCTGCTGGATCTGCAGTCGACCCGGGACTGGGCGACGCGGATCGAGAAGGACTTCGGGCGGATCGACGGCCTGGTCCACCTCGTCGGCGGCTGGCGCGGCAGCGAGACCTTCACCAAGACCGTCCTCGACGACTGGGACCTGCTGGAACTGCTGCTCATCCGCACCGTCCAGCACACCTCCCTCGCCTTCCACGAGGCGCTCCAGCGCAGCGAACGCGGCCGGTACGTCCTGATCAGCGCCGCCGGTGCGAGCAACCCGACGGCGGGCAACGCCGCGTACTCCGCCGCCAAGGCCGCAGCCGAGGCGTGGACGCTCGCCATGGGCGACTACTTCCGCAAGGCCGGGACCTCGGAGGGGGCCGACGGAGCGACTTCGGCGGCTGCGATCCTGGTCGTGAAGGCGTTGGTGCACGACGCGATGCGCGCGGAGCGCCCCAACGCGAAGTTCGCGGGCTTCACCGACGTCAAGGAGCTGGCCGAGGCCGTCGTCGGCGTCTGGGACCGGCCCGCCGATGAAGTGAACGGGAAACGTCTGTGGCTCACCGAGAAGCCGTGAACCCTCCGAAGACCGACGCACGCCGTCACCACGACCCGGAGAACCGAGGCTTCGCCAGCGACAACTACGCGGGGGCCCACCCCGAGGTGCTCGCCGCCCTGGCCCTGGCCAACGGCGGGCACCAGGTCGCGTACGGCGAGGACGACTACACGGAGAACCTCCAGCGGATCGTCCGCAGCCACTTCGGGGCCACCGCGGAGGCGTTCCCCGTCTTCAACGGCACCGGGGCCAACGTCGTCGCGCTGCAGGCGGTCACCGACCGCTGGGGCGCCGTGATCTGCGCCGAGAGCGCGCACATCAACGTCGACGAGGGCGGCGCCCCCGAACGCATGGGCGGCCTCAAACTCCTCACGGTGCCCACCCCGGACGGCAAGCTGACCCCCGACCTGATCGACCGGCAGGCGTACGGCTGGGACGACGAGCACCGCGCGATGCCGCAGGTCGTCTCCATCACCCAGAGCACGGAACTGGGCACCCTCTACACCCCGGACGAGATCCGCGCGATCTGCGACCACGCCCACGCGCACGGCATGAAGGTCCACCTGGACGGTTCCCGCATAGCGAACGCGGCGGCCTCGCTCGACGTCCCGATGCGGACGTTCACCAACGCGGTCGGGGTCGACATCCTGTCGCTGGGCGGGACGAAGAACGGCGCGATCTTCGGTGAGGCGGTCGTGGTGATCAACCAGGACGCGGTCAGCCACATGAAGCACCTGCGCAAGCTGTCCATGCAGCTCGCCTCCAAGATGCGCTTCGTCTCGGTGCAGTTGGAGGCGCTGCTCGCCAAGGACCTTTGGCTGCGCAACGCCCGCCACTCCAACGCGATGGCCCAGCGCCTCGCGGAGGGCGTACGAGCCGTGCACGGCGTCGAGATCCTGCACCCGGTCCAGGCGAACGCGGTCTTCGCCCGCCTGCCGCACGACGTGAGCGAACGCCTGCAGAAGCGCTTCCGCTTCTACTTCTGGGACGAGACGGCGGGCGACGTCCGCTGGATGTGCGCCTTCGACACGACCGAGGACGACGTGGACGCGTTCGTGGCGGCGCTGAAGGAGGAGATGGCGCGTTAGGAGGACGCGCGCGAACGCGGGCGCACCGGAAGGCATGCATAGATATGCGGTCACCTGAAAAGTCATTGACTCTCGGGTGATCGCTTTTCTATGCTCTCGACCCATGGAGCTGATCCAGGACACCCCTGACCTGTCCGCCTATCTGGTCGCCGACGAGGTCATCGACCACCAGCACCCGCTGGTGCGGGAGACTGCCGCGCGACTCGCCAAGGGTGCCGCCGACTCGTATGCCTATGCGCGAGCCGCGTACGACTTCGTGCGCGACACCATCCCGCACTCCGCCGACAGCGGCGACCCGCGCGTCACCTGGCGGGCCTCCACCGTGCTGGAGCAGCGCACCGGCATCTGCTATGCCAAGGCTCATGCGCTGGCCGCGCTGCTGCGTGCCGAGGACATCCCCACGGCGTTCTGTTACCAGCGGCTCGCGCACGACGGCGGGAGCGGTCATGTCGTGCACGGGCTGGTCGCCGTCCGCTTCAACGGCGCCTGGCACCGGCAGGACCCGCGCGGCAACAAGGCGGGCGTCGACGCGCGGTTCTCCCTCGGCGGGGAGCGGCTGGCGTGGGTCCCGGACGCGGAGTCCAATGAGGTGGACTATCCAGTACTGTACGCTGAACCTCATCCGGTCGTGCTGAGCGTGCTGAAGGCCGCGCCCGACCGGTCGTATCTCTGGAAGACGCTCCCCACCGCACTCTGAGGCAAGCGATGACTCTCACCCTGACCGTGTCCGACGAGGTGCGCGCGCTCGCGCCCGGTTTCGCCCACGTCGCCATCGAGGCGCACGGGCTCGTCAACGGGCCCAGCACCGACGCCAGTTCCGCGCTCCTGGACGACGCGGCCCGCCGGCTCGCCGTACGCCTGGACGGCCGTGCCCCGCACGAGGACGCGCACATCGCCGCCTGGCGGGACGTGTACACGGCGTTCGGCTCCAAGCCGAACCGCACCCGCAACTCGGCCGAGGCGCTCGCCAAGCGGGCCCTGGCGGACGGCGGGCTGCCCCGGATCAACGTCCTGGTCGACCTCTACAACGCGATCAGCGTCGCCCACCTCGTCCCGGTCGGCGGCGAGGACCTCGACCGCGTCCAGGGCGGCATGCGCCTCGTCCGCGCCACCGGCACGGAGGACTTCGTGACCGTGGCCGGCGGCGAGGAGGTCGTCGAGCACCCCGACGCCGGCGAGGTCGTGTGGTGCGACGACGCGGGCGTCACCTGCCGCCGCTGGAACTGGCGCCAGGGTCCGCGCACGCGGCTCACGGAGGAGAGCACGTCCGCGATCTTCCTGCTGGAGTGCCTGCCTCCGACGGCGGGCGCGGAGGGGGACGCGGCCGGAGCCGAACTCGCCGAGCTGCTGGAGAAGTTCAACCCCGGCGCACAGATCACCGTGAGGTGAGCGCCCCAAAGGGGCGCGGGGAACTGCGCGACAAGCCCCCACGGACCCGCAGGGGATGGAAAACCTCAGCGCGCCTCGGTCTCCCGAACCTCTTCCGGAGTCGGGGCCGTCCCCCCGAGATGCGCCGGCATCCACCACGTGTCGTCCGGCCCCTTGGGCCGCACCGGATACGCCCGCTGAGCCGCCTCGAGCAACTCGTTCACACGCTCACGCAACTGCCGCGTGAGCGCACCCGCGTACTTGTCCCGCGACGCCTCGATCGCCTCGCCCACCCGGATCGTGATCGGGATGTGGTTGCGCTTGAAGTTGCGCGGGTGCCCCTTCGTCCACAGACGCTGCGTGCCCCACACGGCCATCGGGATCAGCGGGACGCCCGCCTCCTGGGCCATGCGCGCGGCGCCGGACTTGAAGCTCTTCAGCGTGAACGACTGCGAGATCGTGGCCTCGGGGAAGACGCCCACGATCTCGCCCGAGCGGAGCGAGTCCAGGGCGTGCGCGTACGCCGCCTCGCCGTTCTTGCGGTCCACGGGGATGTGCTTCATGTTCCGCATCAGCGGGCCGGAGACCTTGTGCCGGAACACCGACTCCTTCGCCATGAAGCGCACCAGGCGCTTCTGGGGGAGCGCCGCGAGACCGTCGAAGATGAAGTCCAGGTAGCCGATGTGGTTGCTCACCAGCACCGCCCCACCCGAGCGCGGGATGTTCTCCGACCCCTTGAGGTCGATCTTCAGATCCCAGGTCTTGAACAGTGTCTGGGCGAGACCGATGGCGGGACGGTAGACAAGCTCAGCCATGGACGGGGATGACCCTTCTCTCTGTTCTGCCTGGGAAGGGGGTTCCCGGCGGGAAAGTTACGCAGCCGTAGGTTTTACAGCGTTGCGCAGATCGTGCCCGAAGAACGGACGAGTGGCCAGCCCTCGTGCCGGTGAACGGCGAGATACTTGTCACGTCCTCCCTTGATCCACCTCGCGCTTTTAAGCCGCCTTTACTCCGCGCGTACCGTCACCCGTCGTACGAGCAGGTACATCTCGCATCCGAGGCAGTACCCGAACGCCGCGTTGAGAAACGCCGCCGCCAGCGCCGCACCGGTCGCGGTGATTCCCAGCCACTCCACACCCAGCCCGTACCCGGCGAGCCCGACGCCCGCGAAGACCAGCCCGACCGCCTGCGCGAACCGCGGCGGCTCCGGCGCCTCGAACTCCGTCGGCGGGCCGAGCCGCGGCCGGACCGCCTTGCGGAACAGCCAGCCGTACGGGGAGCGGCCCACGCCACCCGCCGCGCCCAGCGCGAACGCCAGCGTCTGCCAGGCCAGCAGCCACGCGCTCCCGGTGACCAGTACGACCGCCAGCACGGCCGTCGTCACGGCCGCCCCGAAACGCGGCCCTCTCACATCGATGTCCATGAGGCGATCATTCCGCAGCAGAAACGTTTTGAGCCAACGGGAATCTTTGCAGTCACGTGAATGCTGGAGTCGGGGATGACCGGAATCGTGGTGTGCGTGGCAGTGCTCGTCGCGGCGAGCGCCTTCGGAGTGCTGCATCGGCGGCGGAGCGGACGGGTGCGGGTGCGCGGGCGTGACGACGGAAAGCTGCTCGGCGCGGCCGAGTTGGGCGAGGGCCTCGGCGAGCGGGCGACGCTCGTCCAGTTCTCCAGCGCCTTCTGCGCGCCCTGCCGGGCCACCCGTCGTGTCCTCGGCGAGGTGGCGGGACTGGTCCCCGGCGTCACCCACGTCGAGATCGACGCCGAGGAGCACCTGGACCTCGTACGCAGGCTCGACATCCTCAAGACGCCCACCGTGCTGGTGCTCGACGCCGACGGGCGGATCGTGCGGCGGGCGACCGGGCTGCCGCGCAAGGCCGATGTGATCGCCGCGCTGGGGGAGGCCGTGTGAGGTGTGCCGGATGTCCCGCTGTCCGCCGGTCGGGCGTCGGCGTATCCCGATACGGCCGCTGATGGTGTGTTCGGTGTCGCATCTCCCAGATGCCGGAAGGCACTTGACTGCGCGCACCATCTATCGTCAGCCTGACCCTATGCCTCCGGAACTCCTTCTCCACGCGCGAGTCCATGTGGACCTGGTGCGCACCGCGAGTGCGCGCTGTCCGGGCCGTTGAGCAGCCGCCGCCCAGCTCACCGCCTCCCGCAGAAGGACACGCCCATGACGGCCACGCCCGGCCTCGGCACCTCCCGGTCCAGCGTCCCCGCCTCTCCCGAACTCCTGCGCTCCGTCTTCCGGCAGCACGCCGCCGGAGTCGCCGTGATCACCGCGCAGGGGCCCGCAGGTCCCGTCGGCTTCACCGCCACCTCCCTCGCCTCCGTCTCCGCCGAACCCCCGCTGCTCTCCTTCGGCATCAGCACCGGCGCCTCCAGTTGGCCCGCGATATCCGGCACCGGCCATGTCGGCGTGCACATACTCGGCGAGCACCAGCACGACCTCGCCGCGACCTTCGCCCGCAGCGGCGCCGACCGGTTCGGCGCTCCCACCGCCTGGCGCGAGGGCCCGGAAGGGGTGCCCGTCCTCGACGGCGTCCTCGCCTGGCTGGTGTGCCGGGTCGTCGCGCGCGTGCCGGCCGGGGACCACCGGATCGTCCTGGGCGAGGTCGTGCTGGGCGATCCGGCGGGCCCGGGGCGGCCGTTGCTCTACCACCAGGGCCGCTTCAACGGGCTCCGGGACTGACCGGGCCTGACCTGCACTCTGAGTTACCGACCGGTCGGTACAGTGTGATTTAGGCGATGCTGCGACAGCGCCCGGTTCCGGTTACGCTGCGTTGCGAAGGTCACACGTCAAAGCGCTTGCTCAGTAGGTGTGGAGTGAGTGTACTGGCGAGTAATATTTCGTTCGGAGCGCGGGCCGCCCCGACCGGGATCGGCTGCTTGAGGCGCCTATGCTGCCTTGCAGGAAGGCAGCCCGGAACACCGGAACAGACGATGCAGTAGGAGAGCCGGCGTGAGCTTGAGGATCGTTGTCACTGTGAAGTACGTGCCCGACGCCACTGGCGACCGGCACTTCGCCGATGACCTGACCGTCGACCGTGACGACGTGGACGGTCTGCTCTCGGAACTCGACGAATACGCGGTCGAGCAGGCGCTCCAGATCGCCGACGAGGCCGACGACGCAGAGATCACGGTCCTGACCGTCGGCCCCGAGGACGCCAAGGACGCGCTCCGCAAGGCCCTGTCGATGGGCGCCGACAAGGCGATCCACGTCGAGGACGACGACCTGCACGGCACCGACGCCATCGGCACCTCCCTGGTGCTCGCCAAGGCGATCGAGAAGGCCGGCTACGACCTGGTGATCTCCGGCATGGCCTCCACCGACGGCACCATGGGTGTCGTACCGGCGCTGCTCGCCGAGCGTCTGGGTGTCCCGCAGGTCACGCTGCTCTCCGAGGTCTCCGTCGAGGACGGCGTCGTCAAGGGCCGTCGTGACGGCGACTCCGCCTCCGAGCAGCTTGAGGCCTCCCTCCCGGCCGTCGTGTCGGTCACCGACCAGTCCGGCGAGGCGCGTTACCCGTCCTTCAAGGGCATCATGGCCGCGAAGAAGAAGCCGGTTCAGGCCTGGGACCTGTCGGACCTCGACCTGGAGGCCGAGGAGGTCGGCCTGGAGGGCGCGTACTCCGCGGTCGACTCCGCGACCGAGCGCCCGGCGCGCACGGCCGGCACGATCGTCAAGGACGAGGGCGAGGGCGGCAAGCAGCTCGCCGAGTTCCTCGCGGGCCAGAAGTTCATCTAGGCCCCGTTCGAGGCTCGTCGAGCCCGTTCCCGCAGACCGCCCCTCATCTTCCGCAAGCAGGAGAGTAGAAGTCCCATGGCTGAAGTTCTCGTCTACGTCGATCACGTGGACGGCGCCGTCCGCAAGCCCACCCTGGAGCTGCTGACCCTCGCCCGCCGCATCGGCGAGCCCGTCGCCGTCGCGCTGGGCAACGGCGCCGCCGACACCGCCGCCGCGCTCGCCGAGCACGGCGCCGTCAAGGTCCTCACCCACGAGGCCGCCGAGTACGCCGACTACCTGGTCGTCCCGAAGGTCGACGCCCTCCAGGCCGCGTACGACTCGGTCTCCCCGGCCGCCGTCCTGGTGCCGTCCTCCGCCGAGGGCAAGGAGATCGCCGCCCGCCTCGCGCTGCGCATCGGCTCCGGCATCATCACCGACGCCATCGACCTGGAGGCCGGTGACGAGGGTCCGGTGGCCACGCAGTCCGCGTTCGCCGCGTCCTTCACCACCAAGTCCCGCATCGCCAAGGGCACCCCGGTCATCACGGTCAAGCCGAACTCGGCCGCCGTGGAGGCCGCCCCGGCCGCCGGCGCGGTCGAGGCGCTCGCCGTCACCTTCTCCGCCCAGGCCACCGGCACCAAGGTCACCGCGCGCACCCCGCGCGAGTCGACCGGGCGTCCGGAGCTGACCGAGGCCGCGATCGTCGTCTCCGGCGGCCGTGGCGTCAACGGCGCCGAGAACTTCCCGATCATCGAGGCGCTCGCCGACTCCCTCGGCGCGGCCGTCGGCGCCTCGCGCGCCGCCGTGGACGCGGGCTGGTACCCGCACACCAACCAGGTCGGCCAGACCGGCAAGTCGGTCTCCCCGCAGCTCTACATCGCCAACGGCATCTCCGGCGCCATCCAGCACCGCGCCGGTATGCAGACCTCGAAGACCATCGTGGCCGTCAACAAGGACGCCGAGGCCCCGATCTTCGACCTCGTCGACTACGGCGTCGTCGGCGACCTCTTCGACGTCGTCCCGCAGCTCACCGAGGAGATCAACGCCCGTAAGGGCTGAGCCTCCTGAGCAGTCGGAAGCTGTCAGAGCGTTCGAGGCCCCCGCGACCGTACGACCGGTCGCGGGGGCCTCGTCCCGTCCCGGGGCCTGACCGGCTCACCCCAGCGTCAGCGAGGCCTGCACCGGCAGATGGTCGCTCGGATACATCCCGTCGACGGAGAAGTTGTTGATCGACGCCCAGTGGGTCCGCACCCCGGGCGAGGTCAGGATCCAGTCGATGCGCCGACCGCCGGGCTTGGGCGTCCGGTACGCGGGGAACGTCCCGTACAGCGGACTGCGGGAGTCCGCCGTGTCCCAGGTGTCGACGAGCCCGATCTCCAGCATCAGGTCGTACACCCGGTTGTCGTGGGCGGCCGAGTTGAAGTCGCCGGTGACGACCACCGGCAGCGCGGGGTCCCACCCGGAGATCGTCTCGCCGATGAGCCCGGCCGAGCGCTCCCGGGCGTACTGGCTGACGCTGTCCAGATGGGTGTTGAGTACGTAGAACTCCCGCCCCCCGTCGGCGAGATCGGCGAACTTCACCCACGTCACCATGCGCAGCCAGTCCGCGCCCCAGGTGTTGGAGGCGATCGTGTACGGGGTGTCCGACAGCCAGAAGTGGTCGAACTCGATCGGTTCGAGTCTGCGGGTGTCGTAGAAGACCGCCATGAACTCGTCCTTGCTGCCGCCCCCGCGCCCGGTGCCGATCCAGTCGTAGTGCCCGCCGAGGTCCTTCTCGATCATGCGCACCTGCTGGTAGAGCCCCTCCTGGGTGCCGATGACGTGGGGGCGCTCGCGGCGCAGCAGCTCCCGCATCACGGGCCTGCGCACGGTCCAGCGTGGTGTCTCGTCGACGACGGTCGCGAAGCGCACGTTGAACGTCATGACGTTCAGAGCGCCCGGGTGCTCACCGGCGACCGCCGGCTTGGACGAGCCCGCCGTGGTCAGCAGCGGCACGGCGATGGCGACGGCCGCCGCGGACTTGAGTCCTTGACGACGCGTCACTCCGACCTCTTTCGGCACGCGATCTCCTCCCCTTCGGATCAGGATGAACCTTGCACAGTGAATACGGAAGAAGATGCCGGGTCAGCAGTGATCAGGGGGACGAGCTTGGGAAATCCCTTTTCGAGACGGTGTTGACCGGGGTGAAGATCGGAAGTTAGCTTCGCTCTACGGATTGTGGATTCCGAAGTGCGGAAAATGGAGGCGTGGAATGGGGCAGGGCCGGCAGGAGAAGGTCGTGACGAGTCTCGCGGGTGCCGTCGGCGAGGCGATCAGCGCCTCCCTCGCACCCGTCGACGCGGAGCTGGCACGCCGCTACCCCGGTGACCCCGGCACCCGCCAGCCCGTCCACACCGTGTACGTCCCCGGGGACGTCTTCGCCGCCGACACCGTCCGCTCCTGGGGCGACCAGGCCCTCGCCGCCCTCGACGAACACGCCCCGGACGCCGCTTCCTTCGCCGCCGTCCTCGGGCTCTCCGGCGACCTCGCCGAAGCCGTCCACGACCGGGTCCGCGCAAAGCTGGAGCACGAGCCGATCGAGGACCTGCGGGTCGACTTCGAGGACGGCTACGGCCCGCGCCCGGACGCCGAGGAGGACGAGGCGGCGGCCCGCGCGGCCCGGCTGATCACCGAGGCGTACGAGAAGGGCACGGCAGCCCCGTACATGGGCATCCGCATGAAGTGCATGGAGGCACCCGTGCGCGACCGGGGCATCCGCACCCTCGACATCGTCCTCACGGGGCTGATGGAGGCCGGCGGCGGTCTGCCCGACGGGCTGGTGCTCACCCTGCCCAAGGTGACGTACGCCGAGCAGGTCACCGCGATGGTCCGGCTGCTGGAGGAGTTCGAGAAGGCGCGGGGCCTGGAACCCGGCCGGATCGGGTTCGAGATCCAGATCGAGACCAGCCAGGCCATCCTCGCCACCGACGGCACCGCCACCGTCGCCCGGATGATCCAGGCCGCCGAGGGCCGCGCCACCGGCCTGCACTACGGCACCTTCGACTACAGCGCCTGCCTCGGCGTCTCCGCCGCCCACCAGGCCAGCGACCACCCGGCCGCCGACCACGCCAAGGCGATCATGCAGGTCGCGGCGGCCGGCACCGGCGTACGCGTCTCGGACGGCTCCACCAACGTCCTG
The DNA here is from genome assembly GCF_002954775.1 of Streptomyces geranii. Lineage (GTDB taxonomy): Bacteria > Actinomycetota > Actinomycetes > Streptomycetales > Streptomycetaceae > Streptomyces > Streptomyces geranii. The sequence continues at coordinate 53,804 of NZ_PJME01000005.1, read as the reverse complement.
CCGGTCGGCCCGACCGAACAGGTCCACGCGGCCTGGCGGCTGCACTACGGCCTCACCCGCCGCGCCCTCGCCCGCGCCTACTACCAGGGCTGGGACATGCACCCCCGGCACATCCCGACCCGGTACGCGGCCGTCTTCGCCTTCTACCGCGAGGGCTACGCACAGGCCGCCGCCCGGCTCTCCCGCTACGCCAACCGCGCCGGCGGCGACGTCATGGACGAGCCCGCCACCGCCAAGGCCCTCAGCGGCTATCTGCTGCGCGGCCTGGACTGCGGCGCCCTCGACGCGGCCGAGGTGACCCGGGTGACGGAGGGGCTGACCCGCGCCGACCTGGAGGGCTTCGCCCGGCCGGGGCCCAGCCAGGCCTGATCGGCCGTGGTCGTGGGCTCAGTCGTGGGCTCAGCAGTGGCAGAGGACGTTCACGACGACGGCCTCGCCGTCCAGGTCGTCGAGGTAGCGGTTGGCCCGGTCCCAGTGGTCGTCGGTGTCTGTCTCCGGGTCCATTCCCGCGTCTGTCCATGAGCCGTCCAGGGCGACCAGGGCGAAGCCGGGCACGGCAACCCGGACCGCCCACCGCCGGACCTCCTCGTGGTCGTGCGCGAAGTACGCGACCGGGTCGTTCAGCAAGAACGACGTACCGAAGTGCGGGTCGCCCCTGACGGCTCGCTGGGCCACCTCCTGCACGAGCGGCTGGGCCAGATGATCCGCCTTGGCGTCCGACCGGGAGTATTTCTCCGGATCGGCCTCGTGGCGGGCGAGGAAGTCGGTGAACGGGCGGGCCGGCGGGTGTGTCGCGGTCAGCTCGGTCCAGGCGGCGAGCAGGTCGTCCTCTGCGCGCACCGCCCGGTTCCGCATCCCGTCGAAGTCGAGCAGCCCCCGAGGCCCGCCGTGGCACTCCAGCGGCCCGAGGGCGTCGAGCTTGGCCTTCCTGCGCGGAACGGACTTCGCCGTGACGAGCCTGCGGTCGCCGTCGTGCTGCGGCAGCACGAGGTAGGCGCTGCCCGTGCCGGAGTGGATGGCCCACCAGTCCCAGTGGCCGTCCGGACGCCACTCCTCGGTGAGTTCGGAGTTGTACGGCGCCATGATCGCGGCCACCGCCTGGGGCACCTTGCGGGGCGGGGTCGGCGGCAGGCAGACAGTGGCGAAGAACTTGGTCATGCCCGGGAGCGTAGGTCCTGGGAATCGTCCGCCTGTGTGAATATCGCTCTACCGGATCATGGTCCTGTCTCCGGCGGGGTGGGGCGGCTGCCGACCTGCAGAACGTCCTCGTCGTGGGGATCGACGGCCACCGCGTAGCCTGCGGCGCTCAGGGCCTCCGCGTAGCGGCTCAGTTCCGCCTCGGGGTCCAGGGGTTCCGGGGCGCCTGGGGTGCCGGGCTCGTCCGGTTCGTCGGCCTCGCAGAAGTACACCTCGAACGTTGCCTCGGACGGTGCCTCGACCGGTGCGGTGTTGCGGCCCACGACGAAACCGTCGTCCCACCGGTCGTGCCGCCTGCGGCCCGCCTGCAGCAGGACGTGCCGGATCGCGTCGGCCGGATCGTCGGTCGTGTCCGTGTCCGTGTCCGCGTCCGTGTCCGTGGGCGGCCCGGCGAGCAGGGAGCGGCCCGCCTCCATCGCCTTCAGGATCGTCCTGCTGTCGAGTTCCCGGAAGTCGGGGTCGAGCGCCCGAAGCGCCCGGGTGGACCGCGTACCGAGGTCCGGCAGGATGTTGCCCCGCAGGTCGCAGACGTAGCCCGACCAGGCAGCGACCCGGACCCCCGCCGGGTCCCCGACCCGCATGAAGTTCCCGGCGATGCCCAGTTCGGCGTCGAGACCGCCGTGGAACTCGGTCAGATGCTCGGCGGTGAGCACGACCTCCGCGCGGGTGCGGCCCCGGACGACGGTACGACCGTGGTTGTAGACGCCGGCGACGGTCTGCGTCACCTCCAGGTCGCCCTCGACGACGACCTCGCTGCCCGCGGTGGCGAAGTTCCTCGCCCGTACGTCGCCGCGCACCAGGAGGAAGGGGCCGAAGTCCCACTCCCAGTTGGTGATCCAGTCGGCGACGGTGAGGCTCCCGTCGACGACCAGGCCGAGGAACATGTCGGGGTGGGCCTTCGTCAGCCCGGACCAGGCGTCGAGGTGGGAGAAGTCCAGCGGCAGGTTCTCCAGGGCCGAATCGCCCGGCAGGACGAGCACCTCCGTGTCGTCGGCGGGCCGGTCCAGGTGGAACAACGAGCGGACGCCGAAGGCCTCGTCGGCCTCCCGGAGCGAGACGGTTCTGATGCGGTCCACGTCGGCTGTCCCTCTCGTCGCAGGCCCGGAGGCCGCCCAGGTTCTCACACCGGCCCCGACCCGCCGGGTCGCGTCCTTGTCACAACCGTGGCCGCGTTCTCGTACTGTCACACGAGCCCCGTAATCTGTACGAACACACGGGCGGGTCATAGGAACGGGGCAACGGTGTCTTCGGCGGAGCAGGGACAGACGGCCGGACAGCCGGGGGAACGGCTGGGGGAGCGCAAGGACGGCACCGGCCGCCTGCTCGCAGGCCGCTACCGGGTCGTGGGCCAGCTCGGGCGCGGCGGCATGGGAATTGTCTGGCGCGCGGTCGACGAGGTCCTCGGCCGTGAGGTCGCCGTCAAGGAACTGCGGACGTTCACGGACGCCGCCGCGCCCGAACTCGCCGCCCTGCGCCTGCGGATGAAGCGCGAGGCCCGCGCGGCGGCCCGGATCCGGCACACCGGGGTCGTCGCCGTCCATGACGTCGCGGAGGTCGACGGCCGCCCGCTGATCGTCATGGAACTGGTGGAGGGCCGCTCCCTGGACGCCGTCCTGGCCGAGCGCGGCACCCTCGACCCGCGCGAGGCCGCCCGGATCGGCGCCCAGGTCATGGACGCACTGGCCGCCGCCCACCGCGTCGGCGTCCTGCACCGCGACGTGAAGCCCGGCAACATCCTGCTGGAGGCCTCGGGCCGGGTCGTCCTGACCGACTTCGGCATCGCCAGGATGGAGGACCCGGGCGACGGCTCGGACACCAACCTCACCCGCAGCGGCGAACTCGTCGGCTCCCTGGACTACTTGGCCCCCGAGCGCGCCCAGGGCAACAACCCGGTCCCCGCCTCCGACATCTGGGCCCTGGGCGCCACTCTCTACGCGGCCGTCGAGGGCGCCTCGCCCTTCCGCCGTACGTCGACCTGGTCCACCCTCACCGCGATCGTGGCCGAGCCCCTTCCCGACTGCCGCCAGGCCGGCGCCCTGGGCCCGGTCCTGCGCCTGCTGATGGACAAGCAGCCCGAGGAACGCCCGGACGCGGCGACCGCTCGCGGTCTGCTGGAGACGGTGGCGACGTCCGAGCCCGGCACGACGGAACGGCTGACGACCGAACTGCGGCGGTACGGGGCCGCAGGAGCCGTGGCGTCAGATGCGTATGCCGGTGTCGGTGACGGTGACTTGGCGGAGCCGAGCGGCCCGGCGGTGCCGCCGGGATTCGGGCCCGCCGAGCAGGTCCCGCCCGCCGCCGGGGCCGAGCGGCACACACCGACCCCGGGATTCGGCCCGCCCGAGCCCCTCGCCTCCGGGACGCCTGGTTTCGGCCCCGCCGACCCCCTCCCCGCCCCCGCCGGTCCCTCGGACCCGACCAGCGTCTCCACCCAGGCCCCCGTCCGGCCCCATCGCAAGGCACGCGTGCTGCTCGCCGCGGCGGCCGTCACCGTCGTCCTCGGCGCCGCCGGAACCACCGTCGCGCTGGTCGGCAGCGACGACGACACCAAGGCGCGCGCCGGCGCCAAGGCGACGACCGACAGCCGAGTCGTCCCACCCGCCACGGGCACCGGCGACTCCGAACCGGAACCCTCCGCCGAGGACACCCCCACCGGCAAGGACACCCCGAGTTCCCCGAACCCGAACCCGACCCCGGACGACGGAGCGGAGACCACCGACCCCGGGGACAGCGCGACCCCGTCCCCGAGCCGGAGCACGGACAGCGGGACGACGGGCGGCGGCGGCACCGGAGCGACCCCCAGCGCCGACGACACCCCCGCCTGCGAGTCCATCGGCGCGGGCAAGTACAACTGCACGGTCTGGCGCACCGCCAAGTCCTACGACGCCGCGGGCACCGAGGTGGGCGTCCTCAAGGCGGGCACCAACTATTTCTTCTGCCAGGAGCACCTGGACCGCCGCGAGACGGCCGGCGAGTGGACGAACACCTGGTGGGCGCGGACCGACGACGACAGCGGAAACACCGACGTCCACGTCAGCGTCGTCTACATCCAGGGCGGCGACAACGACCTCGCGGTCCCCGGACTCCCGGTCTGCTGAGCCCGTACGTACGGCTCCAGACCGGACGCGACCACCAGCCCCTCCGCCGCGAACAGCCGCGTACCCCGGTCGCACCGGTCCCGGTCGAAGCGGGCCCGGGCGCAGAACTCCTCGGGAGTTTCGCCGAACAGCTCCCTCAACCCCGGTGAACCGCCGAGGAGTTCGGCGAGCAGTTGGCGTTCTCCCGGATGCGGGCGCGGACTTCCGGACCCGTCGCGCAGCACTCCGTGCCGGTTGACGTAGGCGTACACGCCGGGAAGGCGCTCGCCGGACTCCAACTCGACGGTCACGTCGGGGGAGGGGAGCCAGACACGGTCGTACGGGCCTGTCGGCACCGGCACCCCCTCGCTGGCGTCGATGACGGCGAGCTGGTCCTGGTCGAGCCAGGTCACGAACAACTCCCGGACGTTTCCCGGGGCGTTGACGGGCGACGCCGAGACATACCCGAGCAGGCTGACATGGGCCGAGACGCTGACGTCGATGCCGGTGACCCTGGCCCGGGTCATCGGGAGCGGTGCGTGGAGGTCGTACTCCGCCATTTTGTGCCGGAGTTGACCGGGGGACGCGTTGGAGCCGACGGCGAGGACGGGCACGCGGTCCGGGAGGCGGAAGGGGCGGGTGAGGGTGAGCGGGAGGAAGGTGTCGCCGTCCAGGACTCCGGACTCGGCCGGCCAGACGCCCGGATAGGTGAGCGGGTGGTCGCGCGGGGCCCGCGCCAGGCCCAGGGACTCCAGGGTGGGCATCGGCCGGCTCAGCCCGCCGGGGGCAGTTCGCCCGAGCCCCGGGTGATCAGCCTGGTCGGGAGTTCGATGCGCTCCGGGGTGATCAGGGTGCCGTCCAGCTGGCGGAAGAGGCGTTCGGCGGCCGTGCGGCCGAGCTGGGCCGCGTCCTGGGCGACGACCGTGACACCCGGCTGCAGCAGGTCGGCGAGTTCGAAGTCGTCGAAGCCCACCAGGGCGACGGGACGGCGGTGTTCGGCCAGGACCCGGACGACCGTGACCGTCACGCGGTTGTTGCCCGCGAAGACCGCCGTGACCGGGGACGGCCCGGTGAGCATCTCCTCGGCCGCGCGGCGCACCCGCTCCGGGTCGGTGACGCCGAGGGACATCCACGCGTCCTCGATCGGTATCCCCGCGTCCTCCATCGCCGCGCGATAGCCGCGCAGCCGCTCGGCGGAGGTGTGGATACGGGGCATGTCGCCGATGAAGCCGATCCTGCGGTGCCCGTGCGCGATCAGATGGGCCACGCCGTCGCGCGCGCCGCCGAAGCTGTCCGACAGGACGACGTCGGCGTCGATCTGCCCGGCCGGTCGGTCCACGAACACCGTGGCGACGCCCGCCTTCAGCTCGGGCTCCAGATAGCGGTGGTCGTCACCGGCCGGGATGATCACCAGCCCGTCCACACGCCGCGCGCACAGCGCCAGCACCAACTCCTGCTCACGGTCCGGGTCCTCGGCGCTCGACCCGTTGATCAGCAGCGCGCCGTGCGCCCGCGCGATCTCCTCGACCGCGCGGCTCAGCGGGCCGTAGAACGGGTCGGCGAGATCCTCCAGGACCAGGCCGATGCTCGCCGTACTGCCCTTGCGCAGCACCCGCGCGCTGTCGTTGCGGCGGAAACCCAGCGCGTCGATCGCCTCCTGCACCCGGCGCTCGGTCTCCGGGGTGACCCCCGGCTCGCCGTTCACGACACGCGAGACCGTCTTGAGTCCGACCCCGGCCCGTGCGGCCACGTCCTTCATCGTCGGACGGTTGCCGTAACGGTTCTCCGGGCGGCGGGCGGTGTCGGCCACGATGCGCTGTCCTGTCCTGTCGTCCACGGGACCACGGCGATCCCCGGCCGGTCGTCCGTGCTGATCCATGGTGGTTCACGACCGTCTGTGGCTGTCCATGGGTGCCCATGGGCTGTCCACGACCGTGCTCCGGACCATCTTCCGGCCGGGGGGATGCGTCGTCCCTGTGTATGTATGAGGATGTGGCGTCGAGCATAGAGCCTGGACAACGTTGTCAGATCCAGGGGACACTGTCCACCGCTATCTCCGGCCTGCGCCCCACCGTCAGACCGGTCTGCCCTTTTTACCTTGGTCTACAGGGAGATCTGACACTGATGCACACCGACCTCGTGGCCGCGCTCGACATCGGCGGCACCAAGATCGCCGGAGCGCTGGTGGACGGCCACGGCCGGATCCTGCTGCGCGCGCAGCGCCCGACGCCCGCGCGGGAGGACGGCGAGACCGTGATGCGGGCCGTCGAGGAGGTCGTCGCCGAGCTGACCGGATCGCCGCTGTGGGGAAGCGCGAGCGCCGTCGGCATCGGCAGCGCGGGGCCGGTGGACGCCTCCACCGGCACGGTGAGCCCGGTGAACGTACCCGGCTGGCGCGACTACCCGCTCGTCGACCGCGTCCGCGCCGCGACCGGCGGACTGCCCGTCGAGCTGATCGGTGACGGCGTGGCGATCACGGCGGCCGAGCACTGGCAGGGCGCCGCCCGCGGCCACGACAACGCGCTGTGCATGGTCGTCTCGACCGGCGTCGGCGGCGGCCTGGTCCTCAACGGTCGGCTGCACCCCGGCCCCACCGGCAACGCGGGCCACATCGGCCACATCAGCGTCGAACTCGACGGCGAACCCTGCGCCTGCGGCTCCCGTGGCTGTGTGGAGCGCATCGCCAGCGGCCCCAACATCGCCCGCCGCGCCCTGGCGAACGGCTGGCAACCGGGCCCCGACGGCGACACCTCGGCCGCCGCCGTGGCCGAGGCGGCCCGGGCCGGCGACCCGGTCGCGGTCGCCTCGTTCGCCCGTGCGGCCCAAGCGCTGGCGGCGGGCATCGCGGCCACGGCGACCCTGGTGGAGATCGACGTCGCGGTGATCGGCGGCGGGGTGGGCAAGGCGGGCGACGTCCTGTTCACACCCCTGCGCGCGGCCCTGAAGACGTATGCGACGCTGTCGTTCGTCCAGCGGCTGGAGATCGTACCGGCGCAGATGGGTACGGACGCGGGGCTGGTCGGCGCGGCAGCGGCGGCGTTGACGCGGCGGGTGGGCGATGCGGCGGAGGCGGGTGTCTGAGGGGAGTGCCTGAGGGGGTGGGGGCGGGGTTGAGGGCGGGTGGGTGAGTTAGTGACGGTGTGAGGGCGGGGGCGGGGGCGGATGCACGTGTGGGCGCGGGGGTGGGTGTGCGAGGGCGCGGGTGGGTGCGGGTGTGCGAGGGCGGGGCTGGGTGCGGGTGTCGGCGCTGGGTGTCGGCGCCAGCGTCGGCCGCGGTGTTGATGTCGGCGTCGGTGTCGGTGTCGGCCGGAACGATCCTTCAGTGGCCGACGCCCGCACCCCCTCCTCGTGCCTACTGCTGACCGGTCGGCTCAGCAGCTCACGGTCGCGTCCGCCCAGTCCGCGTGGTCCGAGTCGATGCCGTCGCCTCCGTCGGTCACGACCAGGCGGATCGTGCGGGCGCCGGTCACCTCGGCCGTGAGGTGTTCGGCGGGCATGGCGTTGGTGAGGACGCCGGTCGAGGCGACCTTCGTGCCGTCCGCCCAGATCTCGAAGGCGACGGTGCCTCTGGTGCCCTTCTCGTCGTCGACGCCCACGTCCGCGCCGACCGTCTCGCAGGCCGCCCCGGTGTAGAACTCGACGGCGCTCGACGCGTGGACGCCGAGCCCCTTGGCGTACTCCACCCCGCCGACAGTGATCGGATGTCCGTCGCCCGCCGCGCTCTCCCCGTTGCTGGTGTTCCGCTCGACGGGACCGTATCCATTGGTGGCCGACAGCCACGGGAGGTCGCCGAGCGAGGAGGTGCCGACGGGCGGTGCCACCACGACGGACGCGGTCAGGGGCAGGGCTGTGGCGACGCGCACACCCGTCGGCGAGCGGTAACTCGCCCTGAGAGCAAGGTCGTACGAGCCCGGTGGCGTCCCCTGTGGCGGCGTGAGCGTCCAGCGGGTGCGCAGGGACGTGCCTGGCCGTACGACGGGGGCGGTGGTCGGTGACTTCGCGCGAACTGCCCATCCCTCGGGGGCTGTCAGCGCGACCGAGACGCGGTTGGCGGGTGTGCGGCCCAGGTCCGTGAGCGTCGTCGTGAGGGTGGTCGGCGTGCCCGCTTCCACCAACAGCGCGTTGTCCACGGCGAGTTCGACGGCCGGCGGGTAGTGGGACCAGCGCGGGTCGGCTGTCACCCGTACCAGGACCGTGCCGTGGGCCGGGACCGTCGCCGAGACGGTGCCCGCGGTGTTGTACGTGCGGTGCTGCCACAGGTCGCGCAGGGTGTACGCGTCCGCCACGGGCAGGCCGATCGCCGTCGCGGTCGTCGTGATGCGGCGGGCGCTGCCGGTCTCGTTGAAGAGGGCCACCGTACGGCTGCCGTCCGCCATCTCCTTGGCGACGACCCAGCCGCCGTCCTCGGACGAGACGACCGTGCCCTGGCGGCCCAGCGGGTCCTGGTCGACCGCGACGACCTCGCGGTTGCCGAGGATGGAGAAGGTCTCGTCGGAGGCGGACCTGAGGTCGGAGCCGATGAGGAGCGGCGCGGCCATGATCGCCCACATCGAGAAGTGCGAGCGGTACTCGGTCGCCGTCATGCCGCCGTTGCCGACCTCCAGCATGTCGGGGTCGTTCCAGTGGCCTGGACCGGCGTACTGGGCGAGGGGCAGGTTCCGCTTGAGGATCGACAGCATCGAACCCCAGGTGTCGCTGATGTCCCCGGTCGTACGCCACAGTTGGCCGACGTCCGCCGCCCACTCCCAGGGCTTGTTCTGGCCCCACTCGCAGATGCTGTAGACGATGGGCCTACCGGTCGCGAGGAGCGCGTCGCGCATGGTCGTGTAGCGCGACTTGGCGTCCACGCCCTGGTTGTTGCAGTTGTCGTACTTGAGGTAGTCGACGCCCCAGTCCGCGAACTGCCGGGCGTCGCTGTACTCATGGCCGAGCGCTCCCGGGAACCCCGCGCTGTTGCACGTCTTCGTGCCCGCGCTGGTGTAGATGCCGAGCTTGAGGCCCTTGGCGTGCACGTAGTCGGCAACTGCCTTGATTCCGTTGGGGAATCGGACGGGGTCGGGCACGAGTTTCCCGTCGGCGTCGCGCTGTGGGAGTGCCCAGCAGTCGTCGAGGTTGACGTACTCGTAGCCGACGTCCTTGAGGCCCTTCGTCACGAAGATGTCCGCGATCCCTTTGACCATGGCCTCGTTGAACTCCGCGCGGCAGTGGGTGGAGTTCCAGTTGTTGAAGCCCATCGGAGGGGTGAGTGCCGGGCCGGCGGATCGAGTGGGGAGGGCGGGTGCTGCTTGCGGGGGAGCGGCCAGAGCCGGGGCGGTGAGTCCGGTGGTGAACAGGAGTGCCGTCGCGGCTAATGCTCCGATCACTCTGTGAGGGGTTGTGCGGGTGTGAAGGTGACGCATCATTACGTTCCTCCGTACTCGCGAGATATGGGATGACGTCATGTCCGCGTCATCGGTGTGTGTTCACGGTAGGCCGTATACCGGCGGGCGGCCATACCTCCGATGTCCGGGCGGCTTGGCCGGAGTCGGCGTGGAGTGGGGGAAGGGCGAGTGAAGGGTGGGGGATGGGTGGAGGAGGGGTGGGAGTGGAGCGGGAGTGGATCTGGGCGTGACCCCCGCCCGGGTTCGGCAGTTGAACCGGGCATGAAGAAGCGCAGCATGCTCGCCATCGCCTCACTCGCCACCGGGTTCGTCGTCGCGGCGATCACCCCGTCCCACGGCCTGGGGGCCGACGCCCTCGGTGATCTGAACGTGGACGACACCCTCAGCGCCCTCGACCACACCGTCGCCAGCGACAGCCTGGCCGTGGACGACGACGCGGTGGGAGGCGGCAGCACGACCGGCTGACGTGCCGGAAGTGTTCGCAGTGGCGCCGGTGTTCCGTGTGACGGGGCACCGGCGCCACTGTGTCTGCGGCCTCAACGTGATCTGGTTTCCGTGGCAGGGTGGAGCGGGCAAGCCTCAGGGGTCCAACAGAAGAGGGGGAAAAGTGATCGTCTGGGTCAACGGCGCGTTCGGTGCGGGAAAGACCACCACCGCACGGGAACTGATCGAACTGATCCCGAACAGCACGCTCTTCGACCCCGAGGTCATCGGCGGGGCACTCGCACAACTGCTGCCGCCCAAGCGCCTCGCCGAGGTCGGCGACTTCCAGGACCTGCCGATCTGGCGCCGGCTCGTCGTGGACACCGCCGCCGCCATGCTCGCCGAGCTGGGCGGCACCCTCGTGGTGCCCATGACGCTCCTGCGGCAGGAGTACCGCGACGAGATCTTCGGCGGCCTCGCCGCCCGCCGCATCACGGTCCGCCATGTGCTCCTCGCCCCGGCGGAAACGATCCTGCGCGAGCGAATAGCCGCCCGGGAGGTCCCGCCCGACCTCCCCGACGGCGAGATACGGATACGGCAGTGGTCGTACGACCAGATCGAGCCGTACCGGACGGCGCTCGCCTCCTGGCTCACCGTCGACGCCCACCCGGTCGACACCAGCGCGCTCACGCCGTACGAGACGGCGGTACGGATCGCGGAGGCCGTCAGCGCCGGGACCGCGCCCGTGTGCGACATCGTGCAGACCCCGGAACCCACCGGCGAGACGGTGGCCTCCGGGGTCCTGCTCTTCGACGAGCAGGACCGGGTGCTGCTCGTCGACCCGACGTACAAGCCCGGTTGGGAGTTCCCCGGCGGTGTCGTGGAACGGGGCGAGGCACCCGCGCGCGCGGGCATCCGCGAGGTCGCCGAGGAGACCGGCATCCACCTCACCGACGTACCCCGTCTCCTCGTCATCGACTGGGAGCCACCCGCACCGCCCGGCTACGGCGGCCTGCGCCTCCTCTTCGACGGCGGACGCCTCGACAGCACCGAGGCCGGCCGCCTGCTGCTGCCGGGCCCCGAACTCCGCGACTGCCGCTTCGTGAGCGAGGAGGAGGCCGCGGACCTGCTCCCACCGATTCGCTACGAACGCCTGCGCGGGGCCCTGCGGGCGCGTGAGCGGGGGGCTGCGCTGTATCTGGAGGCGGGGGTGGCGGTGGGGGAGGTCGGGGTGGAGTAGGGGGGGCGGGGCTGCGGAACGTGGAGTGCGGGGTGCGACCGGGAGCCGGCCGACGCGGGTGAGCGGCTTCCGGCACGCCGATCCCGCCGCCGCGGGCGCCTGCGACGGGCCGCTGGGCAGGTCCCGGTCCTGCCTGCCGCGCCCGGATCACGACGACTTCCGCTGCGGCGCCGAACGTCGGCCGATGGCCAAGGCCGCGCCCCCGGTTAGGGGCGCAACCCTGGCCGGGCTGCCGCCCTGGCTGTCCGGCCTTCGGGGCTTTCGGGTGGGTCAGGATGCCGCGTAGTTGCGGAGGAACAGGGCCTCCGTCACCGACAGGTGTTCCAGTTCCTCCGGGGACACGCTTTCGTTCACCGCGTGGATCTGGGCCTCCGGCTCGCTCAGGCCGATCAGGAGGATCTCGGCCTGGGGGTAGAGCGACGCGAGGGTGTTGCAGAGGGGGATCGAGCCGCCCTGGCCCGCGTACTGCATCTCCTGGCCGGGGTACGCGACCGACATCGCTTCCGCCATCGCCGTGTATGCCGGGCTGGTCGTGTCCGCGCGGAACGGCTGGCCCTGGCCGATCTGTTCCATGCTCACGCGCGCGCCCCACGGCGTGTGTGCCGTGACGTGGGCCTCCAGGAGCTTGGTGGCCGCCGCCGCGTCCACGCCCGGCGGTACGCGGAGGCTGACCAGTGCGCGGGCGCTCGCCTGTACGGACGGGGTGGCGCCGACCACCGGTGGGCAGTCGATGCCGAGGACGGTGACCGCGGGGCGTGCCCAGATGCGGTCGGCGACCGGGCCGGTGCCGATCAGGTCGACGCCGTCGAGCACCTTTGCGTCCGTGCGGAACTGCTCCTCGTCGTAGACCAGTCCGTCCCACGACGCCTCGTCTGTGAGTCCGTCGACCGTCGTCGTGCCGTCCTCGGCCCGCAGGGAGTCGAGTACGCGGATCAGCGCGCTCAGCGCGTCCGGCGCGGCCCCGCCGAACTGGCCCGAGTGCAGGTTGCCTTCGAGGGTGTCGATCCGGACCCGCAGCATGGTCATGCCGCGCAGCGTTGACGTGACCGTCGGCAGACCTACCCGGAAGTTGCCGGCGTCGCCGATGACGATCGTGTCGGCGGCGAGCAGCTCCGGGTGTTCCTCGGCGTACCGCTCCAGACCGCCCGTACCCATTTCCTCCGAACCCTCGGCGATCACCTTGACGTTGACCGGCACGCCGCCGTTCGCCTGGAGGGCGCGCAGCGCGAGCAGGTGCATGATGAGGCCGCCCTTGCAGTCGGCGGCCCCGCGTCCGTACCAGCGGCCGTCGCGCTCGGTCAGCTCGAACGGCGGGGTCTCCCAGCCGGCCTCGTCGAGCGGCGGCTGCACGTCGTAGTGGGCGTACAGGAGGACGGTCTTCGCGCCTTCGGGGCCGGGCAGGTAGCCGTACACCGACTGTGTGCCGTCCGGGGTGTCGAGCAGGGCCACGTCCTGGAAGCCGTCGGCGCGCAGGGCGTCGGCGACCCAGTTCGCGGCGGCCTCGCTCTCGCTCTTCGGGAACTGCTCGAAGTCCGCCACCGACTTGAACGCCACCAGTTCGGTGAGTTCCGCCCGGGCCCTCGGCATGAGGGAGGCGACGGTCTCGGCGACCGGATTCGAGGACATGGGCACGCTCCTTGTGGGTGCGACGTTGTACGAATGTAGTGCTGTGATCCTCCCACAGCGGACTGTGGCGACGCCCGCCGTAGGATGCGGAGGAACAGGTGCGGCAGGCGGATGGATCAGGAGCAGCAGACCATCGTGAGCAGCGAGAACTCTTCGGCGGACGACGTGGCGCAGCAGGTGTGGGACGTCGTCGTGGTGGGCGCGGGACCGGCTGGGGCCTCGGCCGCGTACGCGGTGGCGGTCGCGGGCCGCAGTGTGCTGTTGCTGGAGAAAGCGGAACTGCCCCGCTACAAGACGTGCGGCGGCGGCATCATCGGTCCTTCGCGCGACTCGCTCCCGCCGGGCTTCGAACTGCCCTTCCAGGACCGGGTGCACGCGGTCACGTTCTCCAACAACGGCCGTTTCACCCGCACCCGGCGCTCCAAGCAGATGCTGTTCGGCCTGATCAACCGGCCGGAGTTCGACCAGCAGCTCGTCGAGCACGCCCAGAAGGCGGGCGCCGAACTGCGTACGGGCGTCACGGTGTCGCGGGTCGAGCAGCACGGCTCGGCGGTGCCGGACCGGCGGACGGTCGCCGTGGTGCTGCAGGGCGGCGAGACCGTCCTCGCCCGCGCGGTCGTGGGCGCGGACGGCAGTGCCAGCCGCATAGGAGCACACGTCGGGGTGAAACTCGACCAGGTGGATCTGGGCCTTGAGGCGGAGATCCCGGTGCCTGAGACCGTCGCCGAGGACTGGCAGGGGCGGGTGCTCATCGACTGGGGCCCGATGCCCGGCAGTTACGGGTGGGTGTTCCCCAAGGGGGACACACTGACCGTCGGCGTGATCTCCGCGCGCGGTGAAGGCGCGGCCACCAAGCGGTACTTGGAGGACTTCGTCGCCCGGCTGGGGCTGGCCGGCTTCGAACCGAGCATCTCCTCCGGCCACTTGACGCGCTGCCGTGCCGACGACTCGCCGCTCTCGCGCGGTCGGGTCCTGGTGTGCGGTGACGCGGCGGGGCTGCTGGAGCCGTGGACCCGGGAGGGCATCTCGTTCGCGCTGCGCTCGGGGCGGCTCGCGGGGGAGTGGGCGGTCCGGATCGCGGAGGCGCACGACGCCGTGGACACCCGCCGTCAGGCCCTGAACTACGCGTTCGCCATCAAGGCGGGGCTCGGTGTCGAGATGGCCGTCGGGCGCAGCATGCTGAAGGCGTTCGAGCGGCGTCCCGGTGTCTTCCACGCCGCCCTGACCGGCTTCCGGCCCGCGTGGAACGCCTTCCGGGACATCACCCGGGGCTCCACCTCACTGGGCGAACTGGTACGCACCCACCCGATGGCCGGCCGCGCCCTCACCGCGCTCGACCGGCCCTGACGCGCACGGCAGGAGTGACGGCACATACCGTCGGCGGTCACGGCTTGACGGTGATCCGGAAGACCGGGTGCTTGGGGGCGGCGGCGAGCAGTTCCTCGTCGGTCGAGTCTGCGGTGACGTCGCCGAAGAAGCGGCCCACCTCCCAGCCCCACTTCTTGAGGTAGGTGCGCAGGACGACGGTCTTCTCCGCGTCCGGCAGCTCGACCGCCGTGAACTCCTGGACCCGGCGCCCGACCTTGAGTCGTCCGCCGCCCGCCGCGCGCATGTTCCGCACCCACTCGGAGTGGCCGCGCGCCGAGACGAGGTAGGGGCCGCCCTCGTACGGCAGCGGGTTGACGGGCACCTTGCGCCACTCGCCGCTCTTGCGGCCGAGCACCGACAGCTCGGCGCTGCCCATGAGGCTCACGCCGCGGCGGGCGAGCCAGCCGATGAGGTTGTTGAGGGCGCGGTCGAAGGGGTTGGGCTTGATGTAGTGGGCCGACGGCGACGTCATGGTGTGCTCCTGGAGTCAGAGAGTGTGGGAGAGCGGCGCTCTCAAGCGAGAGCACTGCTCTCGCTTGAGAGCAGTGTGCCGGAGATCGGCGATCCAATGCAAGAGCACTGCTCTCTTTTTAGTTCGGTGCTCTCGTTTGTGTGCACTGCTCCGAAAACATGGAACACTCACCCCCATGAGCACCGCACAAGGAGCCCGCGCCCGCGCCAGGATCGAGGTCACCTCGGCGATCAAGGACGAGGCGCGCAGACAGCTCGCGGCGGACGGCGCCGCCAAACTCTCGCTACGGGCCGTCGCCCGTGAACTCGGCATGGTCTCCTCCGCGCTGTACCGCTACTTCCCCAGCCGTGACGACCTCCTGACCGCTCTCATCATCGACGCCTACGACTCCCTCGGCGAGGCCGCCGAGACCGCCCACGCCGCCGTCGCGGACGTCGGCCCGCTGCGCCGCTGGGTCGCGGTGTGCGAGGCGGCGCGCGGCTGGGCGCTCCGGCGTCCGCACGAGTACGCGCTGATCTACGGCTCGCCGGTACCCGGCTACCAGGCGCCCGACACGACGGTGCCGGCCGCCTCGCGCGTCGGGCTGCTGCTGATGGGCATCGTGCGCGACGCCCACCGCAGCGTCGGTGTGGCGCGTACGCCGATCCCCGCCGAACTGCGCCCCGAGGCCGATCGGCTGGCCGCCGACCTAGCCCCGGATCTGCCGGCGGAGGTGTCGGTGGCGCTCGTCGCGGCCTGGGCGCAGGTGTTCGGGCTGATCGGGTTCGAGCTGTTCGGCCAGTTCAACCGCGTGGTGGAGGACCGGGAGACGTTCTTCCGGTACTCCGTGAGCCGGATCGGCCATGGGGTGGGGCTGGTGTTCCCGGGGAATCCGTAGGGAGCGCACGGCACCGGTGGCCGTACTTCCGGGGGAGTACGCCCGCTCACCTCGCCCGGTGGACGCCGTCGGCGGGGCGGGCCGTCTAGCGTGGCCGGCATGGACGAGCAGCGCGTACGGGGACCCGGGGGAGGGCCGCCCCGCTGGTGGGGGCCGGGACACGGGCCGCCCCGGTGGGGCCGCCGGTACGGGGAGGACGGCCCGGGGGCGGATGCGGGCCTCGGGCGCTGGCCCTGGCGTTCGACCGTCCTGCTGACCGTCTTCGTGCTCGCCGGTTCGACGTACGCCGCCGAGCAGCAGGTGGGCGAGCGTGCCGACCTGGACCTCTTCGCGCGCGTCCTGCTGGTCCTCGGCTCGGGACTGCTGCTGTGGCGGCAACGGCACCCGGTGCTCGTCGTCTTCGGCACCGCCACCGCCGCGATGGTCTATCTCGGCGCCGGATACCCGTACGGGCCGGTCTTCCTGACCGTCGCGGTGGGCTGCTTCAGCGCTGTCGTCGCCGGGCACCGCCGGGCCGCGTGGGTGGCCGTCGGGATGCTCTGGGCCGGGCATGTGCTGATCGCGCACTGGTTGTACCGCTGGCTGCCGCCGGCCGGGGACGAGCCCGCAGGGTGGGGGCAGGAGATCGTGGTCGCCGCCTGGGTGGCGGCCATCGTGGCGGTCGCCGAGCTGGTCCGGGTGCGGCGGGAGCAGTGGGAGCGGGAGCGGGCCGAGCGCGCCCAGGCCGCCCGGCGGCGCGCGGACGAGGAGCGGCTGCGGATCGCGCGGGAGCTGCACGACGTACTCGCGCACAGCATTTCGGTGATCAACGTGCAGGCCGGGGTCGGGCTCGCGCTGCTCGACTCCGACCCCGAGCAGGCCCGCAGCGCGCTCACCACCATCAAGGCGGCCAGCAAGGAGGCGCTCGGGGAGGTACGGCAGGTGCTAGACAAGCTGCGTACGCCGGGGGACGCGCCACGCACTCCGGCGCCGGGGCTCGACCGGCTGCCCGAGCTGGTGGAACAGGCGGCGGGGACCGGGCTCACCGTCGAGGTGCGGGGCGAGGTGCCGAAGCTGCCGCCGGGTGCCGATCTGGCCGCCTTCCGGATCGTGCAGGAGGCCCTCACCAACGTCGTACGGCACTCGGGTTCGCGGCACGCGCGCGTGCTGGTCGAGGTCGACGAGGCGGACGGCGCGCTGCGGCTGCGGGTCGACGACGACGGGCCCGCGACCGGCGCCGACGCGGGCGGCAGCGGGAACGGGCTGGCCGGGATGCGGGAGCGGGCCGCCGCCCTCGGTGGCACGATCGAGGCGGGGCCGCGCGTGGACGGCGGTTTCCGGGTCCTGGCGGTGCTGCCGCTGAAGTTGCCACCCCTCAAGATGCCGCCCCACAAAGTGCCGCCGCTCAGGGCGAAGGAGGACCGGTGATCCGTGTACTGCTCGCCGACGACCAGTCGTTGGTCCGCGCGGGGTTCCGGGCGCTGCTCGACGCACAGCCAGACATCGAGGTGACCGGGGAGGCCGCCGACGGGGAGGAGGCGCTGCGCGGCGTACGCCAACTGCGCCCCGATGTAGTCCTGATGGACATCCGGATGCCCGTGCTGGACGGCCTGGCCGCGACCCGCCGCATCACCGAGGACACGGCGCTGAACGACGTCAGGGTGGTCATGCTGACCACCTTCGAACTCGACGAGTACGTCTTCGAGGCGATCCGCAGCGGTGCCTCCGGCTTTCTGGTGAAGGACACAGAACCGGACGAACTCCTGCGCGCGGTAAGGGCGGTGGTCGCGGGCGACGCGCTGCTCTCGCCCGGGGTCACCCGGCGCCTGATCGGCGAGTTCGCCGCCCGCTCGAAGGAACCGGCAGCCGCCGACTCCCTGTCCGGGCTCACCGAGCGGGAACGGGAGGTGATGGCCTTGGTCGGCATCGGCCTCTCCAACGACGAGATCGCCCGCCGCCTGGTCGTCAGCCCGCTCACCGCCAAGACCCATGTGAGCCGCACGATGGTGAAACTGGGCGCCCGCGACCGGGCCCAACTGGTCGTGCTGGCCTACGAGTCGGGGTTGGTACGGCCGGGCTGGCTGGGCTGAGTCGCGACACCGCTGTCGATCTCACGGGTGAAGCGGATCAGTACGCTCACCACGCGCGCCATGAACAGGACGGCACCCAGCGTCGCCCCGGCGGCGACGAGCACGTCCCGCACGGTGTCCGACAGTCCGAAGACCAAGGCCGGTCCGGCCACCACCCCGAAGACGAGGGCCGCCAGCAACACGGCACTGCACAGGGCGTATCCGATCTCGATCGTGACCGCGTCCCGCCGGGCCTGGGGGCTTCGCGTACGGCCCTGCCCCACATGCTCCCCGTGATGTCCCCCGTGACTGTCCATCCGGTGAGTCAAACAGGCGGGAGCCCGGCCGGGCAAGCCACCGGCCGGGCACGGAAGTTGGACAGGTCTCTTCCTAGTCGCGGGCGGCCACGCGCTCGGTCGTCGTCGTGTCCTCCTGCCGCTGAGGGGACTTGGCGACGACCACGGACTGCCCGGGGCGCCGGGTACGCAGTCCGGGGAGGGTGACCAGCAGGCCGGCGAGGGCGATGCCCGTCACCACGATCAGACCGGGGCGGTAGGCGTCGAGGACCGCCTGCGGCGAGGGGTTGTCCGGGGTGCCCGCGGTGACCACCGCCGTCACGACGGCCAGGAAGATCGCGCCGCCGACCTGGACCGAGGTGTTCAACAGGCCGGAGACCATGCCCTGTTCATGGTCGTCGACGCCGTTGGTGGCCTGGATGTTCAGCGAGGGGAAGACCAGCGCGAAGGCCCCGCCGATCAGCAGCATCGACGGCAGGATCAGGGTGGCGTAGCTCGGGTCGAGGCTCACGCGCAGGAACAGGGCGTACCCGGTGATCATCAGCGCGAAGCCCGCCACGATCAGCCGCTGGGTGCCGAACCGGTCGACGATCGCGCCCATCTTCGTCGCCGACAGCGCGACGACCGCCCCGGCGGGCAGGAAGGCGAGCGCCGTGTGCAGGGCCGACCAGCCGAGCAGCGACTGGAGAAACAGGGTGACCAGGAACTGGAATCCGACATACGAGCCGAACAGCGCCATCGCACCCAACTGCGCGCGGATCTGAGGCCCTGAGCGCAGCACGCCGAGCCGGATCAGCGGGCCCGCGGAGCGCTGTTCGACGCGGACGAAGACGGTCAGCAGTACGGCGACTGCCAGGAAGGAGAGGAGCGTGCGGGCCGAGGCCCAGCCGGCCTCGGGAGCCTGGACGACCGTGAAGACCAGCAGCAGCATCGAGGCGGTGCCGAGGATCGCGCCGGGGATGTCGTAGCCGTCGTGGTCCTTCTCGCGTTCGCTGCGCGGCAGCAGCTTGAGGCCCGCGATCAGCGCGAGCACGGCGACCGGCGCGGGGAGCAGCATGGTCAGGCGCCAACTCGCCTCCGTGAGCAGGCCGGAGAGCACCAGGCCCATCGAGAAGCCGGTGGCCGCGCAGGTGGTGTAGATCGACAGGGCCCGGTTGCGCAGCGGGCCCTCCGCGAAGGTCGTCGTGATGATGGACAGGCCCGCCGGGGCGGTGAAGGCGGCGCTCAGGCCCTTGATGAAACGGCTGGCGATCAGCAGCGGGCCCGAGTCGACGAGCCCGCCGAGCAGCGAGGCGAGCGCGAAGACGCCGAGTGCCACCAGGAACACCTGGCGGCGGCCGAGCAGGTCGGCGGTCCGGCCGCCGAGGAGCAGGAGGCCGCCGTATCCCAGGATGTAGCCGCTGACGATCCACTGCAACGTCGAGGTGGAGAGGCCGAGTTCGGAGCCGATGGAGGGGAGCGCGACGCCGACCATCGACACGTCCAGCGCGTCCAGGAACATCGCTGCGCAGAGCACCAGCAGGGTGCCCCAAAGGCGGGGAGTCCAGCGTCCGTCGGACGCCGGGGTGGTGAGCGGAGAGGTCATGACGGCGACAGTACATGCACATGCATCGAATGTAAGTGCATTTAATGTTGATGCAACAAATCTCGGCTCGGTGTCGGTCGCGGTCAGATGACGGCGGACTTCTCCTTCCAGAGCGCGGCGAGCGCGGGGTCGCCGGTCACGGTGGGGAACGGCCGCCGGTTCCACAGGGCCAGGTAGAGGGCGGCGGCGGGGCCGGACAGCTCGCAATCCGCTTCCGGACCGGTGGTGCGTTCGGCCGCCGGCGGTTCCGACGACAGTCGTACGGTCCACATGGCGTCGTCCCTGTCGGTCACCCGGACCCGCAGTGTCCGGGGCTCGTCCGTGCGGACCCGGCTCTTCGGGCGGGCGTGGAAACCGCGCAGCAGCTCGTCGATACCGTCCACGGCGAACTCCGGGTCGAACGGGGTGGGTGCGAGGCCGAGGGCGGACTCGGCGTCCACCCGGTGGACGGCCGTCTCATGGGCCTGCCGACGGGCCCAGAACGCGAGGGGCGAGGCGGCGGGCAGGAAGCTCCAGCACTCGACGTCGGGCGGGGCCGCGGCGAGGGTCTCGACGAGGGTGCGATGGCCCTCCCGGAACCAGGTGAGCAGCGCGCCGTCGTCGAGGTCGGGCAGGTCGCCGAAGGGGGAGGGTGACGTGTGCCGTTCGGCGACGAACCCGGTGGCCCAGCGGTGCACCACGCCCGTGTGCAGCACCAGGTCGCGCACCTGCCAGCCAGGGCAGGTCGGCACCTCGGCGCCGGTACCCGCCCGTTCGGCGGCATCGGCGAGCAACTGGCCCTCCGCGTCCAGGAGTTCGACGAATCGCGCGGTCTCGATCGATGCGGTCGAGTTGGTCGAGCTGGTCGGTCTGGTCAATGCGGTCTCCATTCGGGGATGTGGTGGTTCGCTAGCTCAGGAAAGCTTCGGTGGTCGCCGTGAACCGTTGCGCGTCGTCGAGCCACGGGAAGTGTCCGGCGCCCTGCTGGACGGCCAGTCGGGCCTGCGGGAACAGTGCGGAGACCTCGGTCACCGCGGGCGGCGGGGAGTTGAGGTCGGCCTCGCCGGCCAGTACCAGGACCGGTGCGGTGAGCCGGGCGAGGGCTGCCCGGGTGGCGGGCGGGTCGAAGGCGTCCTCGGCGGCGAAGACGGCTGCCGCCTCGTCGTTGCGCTGGTGGTCCTCCGCGGCCCGGTGGGCGCGGGCGGTGTCGTCCCAACGGCCGTACCAGAAGGGGGCGATGGCCTGGAAGGTGTCGGCGTCCGGCCGTCCGGCGACGAGCGCCTCCAGGGCCGCGAGCGCCTCCGGGGCCGCGAGCGCCTCCGGGAACCACGGCTCGTCCTGGCGCAGCCGTGCCGTCGCGATGCGGACGTCCCCGGTGACGGTGATGCCGAGGGCCGCCACGCTCGGGGTGATCAGCACGAGCCTGCCGACGCGTTCGGGATGCCGGGCCGCGTAGAGCAGGGCCAGGTTCGTACCGGCGGAGTGGGCGAGCAGGTCCAGCCGGTCGAGGCCCAAGTGCTCGCGCAGCGCCTCCACATCGTCGACGAGACGGTCGCAGCGGTACGACGCGGGGTCCGCCGGTACCGCCGAGCGGCCGGTGCCCCGGAGGTCGAGCATGATCAGGCGCCGGTGCGCGGACAGACCTCCGAGGTCCCCGAGATAGACGGAAGTCTGCATCGGGCCGCCGGGCAGACAGACCAGCGGCGGCCCGGTCCGATCCTCGCCGAGTACGCGACAGGCCAGCTCGGTTCCGTCGTATGCGGAGAAGGACGGGGTGAGGGCAGACATGGTCGTGACTCTCGCAGTGGTGTTCCGGCCCGGCAACCGGGTTTCGCGGCGCGAGGGCGGGTAGCCGCCACAGGACAGGGCAGGGCAGATCGTTGCTTGCGAACGTGTTCGACACTACGGTCCCCCTTGATCATCCGATCTTCGGCAAGGGGAGTGAGCGTTCATGGGGCAGCCGACCGCGCGGGTCGTCCGTAATCCCGTCCTGGCCGGCTCGCACCCCGATCCGTCGATCGTCCGGGTGGGGCGGGACTTCTACGTGGCCACCTCGACGTTCGAGTGGTATCCGGGCGTACGGCTGCACCACTCCCGCGACCTGGTGCGCTGGCGGTCGCTGGGCGGGGCGCTCGACAGCACCCGGCTCCTTGAGCTGACCGGGCGGCCGGACTCCGGTGGCGTGTGGGCGCCGAACCTGACCCACGTCGACGGACTGTTCCACCTCGTCTACAGCAACGTGTCGACCTACGCGGGCGGCTTCACGGACAGCCCCAACCACCTGACGACCGCCCCGTCGATCGAGGGCCCGTGGTCCGACCCCGTACCCCTGCACGCGCGTGGCTTCGACGCGTCGCTGTTTCATGACGGGGAAGGGAGTTGGCTTGTGAACATGGTTCACGACTGGCGTCCGGGGCACGGCGGTTCGGCGGGCCTGGAGGCGACGCCGTACGATCGTGCCACGCGCCGCCCGACCGGCGATCCGACGAGGATCGTGCTGCCGCCGCAGGCGGGCTGGATCGAGGGCCCCAACATCTACCGGCGCGGCCCCTGGTACTACCTGCTGACCGCCGACGGCGGCACCGGCTACGACCACCAGGTCACCGTGGCCCGCTCGCGCACCCTGACCGGCCCCTACGAGCGCGACCCCTTCGGCCCGCTGATCACCGCCCGCGACCACCCGGACCTGCCCCTGCAGAAGGCCGGGCACGGCAGCCTGGTGGAGACGTCCGGCGGCGAGTGGTACATGGCGTATCTCGTCGCCCGGCCGCACGGCCGCCACGGGCCCTGCGTACTCGGCCGCGAGACCGCGCTCACCCCCGTCACCTGGACCTCCGACGACTGGCCCCGCACCCCGACCGGCCTGCCCGCCGTCGAGGTCCCCGCCCCCGTCCTGCCGCTCGCGGACGACGCTCCGCCGGGGAGCACCGAGGTGCGCCCGCGCGAGTACGACGGCTTCGACCGGCCGGCCCTCGGCCCCGACTGGTCCACCCTGCGCCGCCCGGCCACCCCCGACTGGCTCTCGCTCACCGAGCGCCCCTCGCATCTACGGCTGCGCGGCGGACGCTCCCCGCAGAGCCTCACCGGCGCCAGCCTGGTCGCCCGCCGGGTGACGGCGGCACGCTGTGCGTTCGAGGCGACGGTGGAGTACCGGCCGTACGGCGTCCAGCAACTGGCCGGGATCACCGCGTACTACAACTCCCGCGCCTGGTACTACCTGCACCTCACCGCCGACGACCAGGGCGACACGGTGCTGCGCGTGGCGAGCTGCGACCGGGGTGCCGTCAGCGTCGACGAGGCGGGCGAGGTGCGCCTCGGCGACACCACGCGGCTCCGGCTCGGCGTCGACCTGGACGGCGGCACGCTCCGCTTCCGGTACGACACCGGCCCCGGTTGGCGTCCCGTCGGCCCGTCCCTCGACGCCACCGTCCTGTCCGACGAGCACGCCGAGGAGATCGTGGACGGGCGGATCCGGTCCCTGGGGTTCACGGGGGCGTTCGTCGGGCTGTGGGCCTGGGACCTGAGCGGTGCGGGCCTGCACGCCGACTTCGACGAGACCATGTACCGGGCGGCCGGCTGATCCGCCGGGACCCTGCACCCGGAGCGTGCGGCGCCTCTTTTCCCAGCTCACGGCAGCCGACGGGCGATTGTCAGTGCCGGGTGTCAGGCTGGTGGTGGCACAAGGACCTGCGAAGGGAATCACCGTGATCACCACTGACGCTGCTCCCGGTTCCCCCTGCTGGCTCGACCTCGGCACCCCCGATGTCCGGGCGACCGCGGCCTTCTACGGCGCGGTGCTCGGCTGGGAGTACGAGTCCATGGGCGGCGGCGAGGATTTGGACGGCGGGATGTTCCGCAAGGACGGCAAGATCGTCGGCGGGCTCGGCAGACTCACCGAGGAGGGTGCGCGCTCGGCCTGGATGATCTACTTCACCGTCGCCGACGCGGACGCCACGACCCAGGCCGTCGAGCGAGCGGGCGGCACGGTGCGGGTGGCACCGAGAGACCTCGACGACTGGGGTCGGATGGCCCAGTTCGACGACCCGCTGGGCGGCCAGTTCGCGATCTGGCAGCCGGGCAAGAACGCGGGCTTCGAGCTGGCCGACGAGCCCGGCTCGCTCTCCTGGACCGAGCTGTACACGCTCGACGCGGCAGCCGCCCAGGAGTTCTACGGTGGTGTCTTCGACTGGCGGTTCGGCGACATGCCGATGCCGGGCGGTGGCGGCACGTACACCTTGATCACCCCGGCCGGGCTGCCGGAGGAGCGTATGCAGGGCGGCCTCATGGAACTCCCCGCGGAACACCTCGCGCTGGCCGGCGGGCGGCCGTACTGGCATCCGGTCTTCAACGTCGTCGACTGCGACGCGGCGGTCGCCAAGGTCACGGAGAACGGCGGCAGTGTGCAGATGGGGCCCGATGACGCGGAGGGGGTGGGGCGGCTGGCCGTCTGCCTCGATCCGTCCGGCGCGGACTTCGTGGTGCTGACGCCGTCCGAGAGCTGAGCGTGCCGGGGGCGGACCTGAGGGCGCTCCTGCGCCCGGACAATACGGGCCGACGTGCGCGGGGCGTCAGCGCTCCGCCGCACTTCGGGTGGCGAATCCGATGACGGCTGCCGTGGCGGCCAGCGCCGCGACGCTGGTGAGGGCGACGGGCAGGGAGAACCAGTCCGCCATGAACCCGATGGCGGGCGGGCCCAGCAGCATGCCGCCGTAGCCGAGGGTGGACACGATCGCGACCCCGTCGGGGCCGGCCAGCGCGCCCGCGCGTGCGACGGCGACCGGGAAGAGGTTGGCGAGACCGAGCCCGGTGACGACGAAGCCGAGGAGGGCTGCCCACAGAGTCGGCGAGAGGGCGCCGAGGAGCATGCCGACGGCGGCGATCGTGCCGCCGGAGATCAGGGTGCGGGTCTGGCCCAGCCGTTCGAGCAGCCTCGTGCCGGTGAGCCTGCCGATGGTCATGGCGAGCGCGAAGCAGGAGTAGCCGACCGCCGCGACGCCGGGGGAGGCGTGCAGATCCTGTTCGAGGTGCAGGGAGCTCCAGTCGGCCAGGGCTCCTTCGCCGTAGGCCGTGCACAGGGCGATCAGCCCGAAAACGATGACGAGGGCTCGCGTGTGCCTGTCCAGGCGGCGGGGCTTCGGCTCTTGCGGCGACGCGCTCTCCGCTGGTGCTGGTGCCGGAGTCGGGGGCGGGATGCGCAGCAGGGTGCGGCCCGCCACGGCGGTGACGAGCAGGCCGATCACGGTGAGGCCGAGCAGGTGTCGCGTCGGGGACAGCACCCCGGCCACCAGCCCGCCGAGACCGGCGCCGATCATGCCGCCGAGACTGAAGGCGGCGTGGAAGCTCGGCATGATCGGGCGGCGCAGCGCGGTGACCAGGTCCACGGCGGCGCTGTTGAAGGCGACGTTGATACCGCCGAAGGCCATGCCGAAGATCAGCAGGACGGCGCCGAGTGCCAGGGCGGAGTGGGTGAGCGGCGGCAGGGCGACGCTGAGGCAGAGAAGGACGGCACAGGCGACGGTGACCCGGTGGTTCCCGTAGCGACGGCAGAGGCGGCCGGTGAGGATCATCGTGACGACCGCTCCGCCGGAGACCCCGAGAAGGGCGAGGCCGAGGGCGCTGGCGGAGGCGTCCGTCTGCTCCTTGATGGCCGGGATGCGGACGACCCACCCGGCGAAGACGAAGCCGTCGAGGGCGAAGAAGACGGTGATGGCGATACGGAGGCGGGTGAGCGTGCTGTCGGGGGTGGTGCTGTCGTCCGTCCGGTATTTGTATATCAGCGGCACAAAGTCAGGCTAGGTGGGTGCGACGAGGGAGGGCAAGGGAGCGTCTCGGCCGACGGTAGGGAACGGCGGTAGGGCTGTCGGTCGGCTGCTGCGCCGTCGTGGCTGGTCGCGCGGTTGCCTGCGCCCCTTTGGGGCGCGAATCAGGGCGCGACCCCCGACACCCCACCCGGCACGACCGGGCCCTCGGTGCCCGAGAAGATGACCCCCGGTTCGGACGGGGCGTGGTTGAGGACCCACAGGCCGATCAGGGTGGCGAAGGTGAAGACGACGGCGATCAGTACGGCGAGGACGAGCCGGCGGCGTCGCTCCCGGCGCAGCCAGTCGCCGCGTGCCGTGCGGTAGGTGTCGGGGGTGGGAGCGGCACTCACTCCGCCGGCCAGGGATTCCAGGGCGGCCCGCAACTCCCGTTCCATGCGGTCCTGTTCAGTGAAGTGATCGTTGTTCATCGCCGTGTCTCCATCGCCTGGGTGAGAGCGGCGATGCCGCGTGCGGTGTGCGTCTTGACCGAGCCGCAGGAGATCCCCATCGCGGCGGCGATCTCGCTCTCCTTGAGGCCCAGCCAGTGCCGCAGGACCAGCGCCTCCCGCTGCCGGGCGGGCAACTGCTGGAGGGCGCCGATCAGTACGCGCTGGTCGTCATGGAGGAGAGCGGTGCTCTCGGCGGACGCGACCGAGTCGTCCGGCGGGGGCGGGTTCTCCACATGCCGCCGGGCGACCTGGAGGTGACGTATGCGCATCCGGGTCAGATTGCACACCGTGGAGCGCAGATACGCCTCCGCCGCTCCGGTCTCCCGCAGTCGGCGCCACTTCCGGTAGAGCTGGTAGTAGGCCTCGGCGACCACGTTCTCCGGGTCGTCGGCGCCGAGCAGGACGGCCAGTCGCAGCATCGAGGAGTAGTGCAGCTCGAACAGGCTGGCGAGGGCCGCCTCGCGTTCGAGGTCGGCCGGATCGCCCACCACGGGCGCCAGGACCTCGTTCGAGGCGGCGGGCCGGGGAACGGCTGCCGAGGAGACGGCCGGTTCGGTCAGGGCGGCGGGCCCCGGTGGCCGCACCGGCAGGCTGGTTGGCTGTCTGCGTCTCACGGGTTGTTCACTCCCGTCTCGGGGCGCCGCCTGACGATCAGGCGGGACGGCAGGTCGGTCGCGTCGGCGCCGCGTGGGACACCGAGGCGTTCGAGGGCCGCCGTGCCGAGGACGGCGACGGCCAGATTGAGCAGAAGGGCGGCCAGACCGGCGTAGATCTGGAGCGGCTGGTCGCCGGCGCCGAACGGCACGATGGACGAGAAGCCCTCGCGCACCACCATGAACGTGCCGACCGCCATACCGGTGGCCCACCCGGCGAGCAGCGCGCGCGGATGCAGTCGGCCGGTGTAGAGCCCGACGGCGACGGCCGGGAAGATCTGCAGGATCCAGACGCCGCCGAGGAGTTGGAGGTTCACGGCGTCCTGGTCGCGCAGCCCGAACACGAAGGCGACAGCCCCCACCTTCGCCGTGAGCGACACCGCCTTGGCGATGCGCACCTGCCGCTTGGGCGTGGCAGTTGGGTGCACGTACTCGACGTACACATTGCGTACGAAGCTGGTGGCGGCGGCGATCGACATCACGGCCGCCGGGACCAGCGCCCCCACGGTGATCGCGCCGAACACCAGACCCGCCAGCGGCCCCGGCATCAACTCGTCGACCAGCATCGGGACGGCCGCCTCGGCACCGCCCTCCGGGGCCTGGACCCCCGCAGCCAGGGCCGCGATGCCGAGGAAGCCGAAGAGCGCCAGCAGCCCCGTCCACGCGGGCAGTGACACGGCGACCTTGCGGATGGTGCGCGTGCTGTCGGCGGCGAAACCGGCGGTGAGGACGTGCGGGTACATCAGCAGGGCCAGGGCCGAGCCCAGGGCGAGCGTGGCGTAGGCGGGCTGTTGCTCGGGGGAGAGGAGGAGGGGCGAGTGGGCGGCGTCCGTGCCGCCCAGTCGGCGGGCCGCTCCGTCGAAGACCGCGCCGGGGCCGTCGAACCGGTCGAGCACCAGCCAGCAGACGGCGGTCAGCGACACGAAGACGGCCACCGCCTTGAGCGCCGAGATGACGGCCGGCGCGCGCAGCCCGTGCCGGTACGTCGCCACCGCGAGCCCCGCGAACAGCGCCACCATCACCAGGTCCCCGGCGGCGCCCCGAGGGTAGAGGCCCCCGGCCGTCAGCACCGCCCGTATGCCCAGCAGTTGCAGCGCCAGATACGGCATCGTCGCGAGGATGCCGGTCAGCGCGACCACCAGGGCCAGTGGCGGCGAACCGTACCGGCCGCGCACGAAGTCGGCGGTCGTGATGTAGCCGTGCCGCCGGGCCACCGCCCACAGGCGGGTGAGGAGGACGAAGGCCAGCGGGCAGACGATCACCGTGTACGGGACCGCGAAGAACGCAGACCCGCCATTGCCGTACGCCAGTCCGGGGACGGCGGTGAAGGTGTACGCGGTGAAGATCGTGCCGCCGAGCAGCAGCCAGGTCCACACCGGGCCGAGGCTGCGGTCGGCCAGTGCCCAGCCCTCCAGCGAGGGCAGCCGGTCGCTGGGGCGCAGGCGGCGCGCGGTCACGGCGAGCAGCGACGCCCCGCCGATCACGGCGAGGAACGTCGCGGTCATGGCGCTGTCCGCCATGGGTCACCGTCCTTGGTGTGCCTGTAGCCCTCGCCGGAGAGTTGCGCGGGTGGCCGTTTCGGAGGACAGGGAACCGACGGGAAATCTTCACGAAATTCGCTGTCAACCACATCCGGCGAGTGGGCAACTCTTGCACAGACCCACAGCGAGCGGGAAGGGAGCACAGGTCATGGCACGGACCGGACACCGACGGCTACGGCGCGTCGTCGTCGCCCTGCTGCTCCTGGCGCCCGCGGCCGGGCTGCTGTGGGTCCCCTGGTACGCCGGTGCGCGCCCGCAGCTCGCCGGGATGCCCTTCTTCTACTGGTACCAGCTCGCCTGGGTGCCGGGCTGCGGGCTCTGCCTGCTCGCCGCCTACGCGCTGACCAGGGAGGAAGGGCGCGACCCCTGACCGGGTCGGCCCACCGCCGACGTCCCCTTCGCCGAGCCGCGCAACCTTCGCTCCCCAGCCCAACCCCAGCTTCACTCATCGCCGTTCACCCGTCACCGTCAGGTGAGGAGCCGCCATGTCCGCTTCAGCCATGCCCGAATCCGCTCTCCCGGCACCGGAAGGCCCGCCGGAACCGCCGTCGGGGTCCTCCCGGATGAGCCCGCGCTCGATCCTGCTCTGGACGACCGTCGCCCTGGTCGGGGCCGTCGGCTGGGGCGTCCTCGCGCTGTCCCGGGGCGAGGAGATCTCCGCGGTCTGGCTGGTGGTGGCCGCCCTCGGCTCGTACGCCATCGCCTACCGCTTCTACTCCCGCTTCGTCGTCCGGCGCGTACTGAAGCCCGACGACCGCCGGGCCACCCCTGCCGAACGCCTGGAGGACGGTGTCGACTTCCAGCCCACCGACCGCCGGGTCCTCCTCGGCCACCACTTCGCGGCCATCGCGGGCGCGGGGCCCCTGGTGGGACCGGTGCTCGCCGCCCAGATGGGGTATCTGCCCGGGACCCTGTGGATCGTCGCCGGTGTGATCTTCGCCGGGGCGGTGCAGGACATGGTGGTGCTGTTCCTGTCCATGCGGCGGGACGGCAAGTCGCTCGGGCAGATGGCCCGGGACGAGATCGGCAAGGCCGGTGGCGCGGCGGCGCTGATCGCTGTGTTCGCCATCATGATCATCCTGCTCGGGGTGCTCGCCCTGGTCGTGGTCAACGCTCTCGCCCACTCACCGTGGGGCACCTTCTCGGTCGCGATGACCATCCCGATCGCCCTGTTCATGGGCTTCTGGATGCACGTCGTACGCCCCGGACGCGTCGTCGAGACCAGCCTGATCGGTGTCGCCCTGCTGCTGCTCGCGATCGTCGGCGGCAGCTGGATCCAGAACTCCTCGCTCGCCGACACCTTCACCCTCAGCCCGACCACCCTGGTCTTCTGTCTGGTCGGCTACGGCTTCGTCGCCTCCGTGCTCCCCGTGTGGATGCTGCTCGCGCCCCGCGACTACCTCTCCACCTTCATGAAGATCGGCACCATCGCGCTCCTCGCGGTCGGCGTCATCGTCGCCGCGCCCGTCATGCGCGCGGAGGCGGTGAGCGACTTCGCCTCCTCGGGCGCGGGGCCGGTCTTCGCCGGGTCGCTCTTCCCGTTCCTCTTCATCACCATCGCCTGCGGCGCCCTGTCCGGTTTCCACGCGTTGGTCGCCTCCGGGACCACGCCGAAGCTGATCCAGAAGGAGTCGCAGGTCAGGATGATCGGCTACGGCGCCATGCTGATGGAGTCGTTCGTCGCGATCATGGCCCTGATCGCCGCCGCCACCCTCGAACCCGGCCTGTACTACGCGATGAACGCCCCCGCCGGACTCCTCGGCACCACCGCCGAGTCCGCCTCCCAGGCGGTCGCGGGCCTCGGCTTCACCATCACCCCCGACCAACTGACCCAGGCTGCCAAGGCAGTTGAGGAACAGACCCTGATCGCCCGCTCCGGCGGCGCACCGACCCTCGCCGTCGGTATGTCGGAGATCTTCTCCGGGGTCTTCGGCGGGACCGCCCTCAAGGCCTTCTGGTACCACTTCGCGATCATGTTCGAGGCCCTGTTCATCCTGACGACGGTCGACGCGGGCACCCGGGTCGGCCGCTTCATGCTCCAGGACATGCTCGGCAACGTCTGGAAGCCCATCGGCCGGGTCAACTGGAAGCCCGGAATCTGGCTGTGCAGCGGAATCGTCGTGGCTGCCTGGGGCTACTTCCTCTACACCGGCGCCACCGACCCCCTCGGCGGAATCAACCAGCTCTTCCCCCTCTTCGGCATCGCCAACCAGCTGCTCGCCGCCGTCGCCCTCACCGTCTGCACGACCGTACTGATCAAGTCAGGACGACTGCGCTGGGCCTGGGTCACCGGCGTTCCGCTCGCCTGGGTGGTCGCGATCACCTTCACCGCGGGCTGGCAGAAGATCTTCTCCGACGACCCCAGGGTCGGCTTCTTCGCCCAGCGCGCCAAGTACGCCGACGGTATCGACGCCGGCCAGGTCATCGCGCCCGCCAAGTCCCTCGACGACATGCACACCGTGGTCACCAACTCCACGGTCGACGGCGTCCTGATCGCCCTGTTCCTGCTGCTGGTCACGGTGGTCATCGCCAACGCGGCCGTGGTCTGCGTCCGGGCCGTACGCTCGCCCGACCCGCTCCCGACGACCGAGGCGCCGTACGTCGAGTCCCGCATCCAGCTGCCGGAGCAGGCATCCGCCGAGCCGCTGGTGGGGACCCGCTCATGACGGTTCGGCAGCGGGCCGGGGCCGTGTACCGGTACCTGCGCTGGTATCTGCGCGAGCTGACCGGCGAGGCGGAGTACGACCGCTACTGCGAGCGCCGCCGCGACCACCACCCGCACGACCCGGTGCCGACCCGGCGCGAGTACGAGGTCCTGCGCACCCGGCACCGGGAGACCCACCCCCAGAGCCGCTGCTGCTGACACCCTGCCCAACCGCTTGCCCGACCCCGTGCTCCCACCCCCTCGCTCCCGGCCCCGGCGGATCGACGCCGGGGCCGGGAGCGCTCAACGGCCGCTCACCGGGGAGGAGTTGCTCAGCCGCGAGCCGGGGGCGTGTAGAAGTCGCCGACGGACGTCCAGACGCCGTTCTTCACCTCCACCCGCTGCACACTGCGCGTCCCGAGATGGTCGCTCGCGCTGAACTTCATCACCGGCGACACCCCCGGATCGACGGAGGACGCCTTCGCGTACGCCGCGCTGATGGCCTGGGACGTGACATCGCCCTTGATGGTCTTGGCGATCTGGGCGAACACCTTCGCGTTGCTCCAGCCCCACAGCGCGAGGAAGCCGGCGTCCTGACCGGGCTCGTACTTGGCCATCGCGGTACGGAACTCCGCCACCGCCGGGTCCGGGTCCGAGGGCGCCTTGACCAGCTGCACGGCCTTCAGGCCCTCGGCGGCGTCCTTGGCCAGCGAGACCGTCGACTCGGCGGCCACCGGCGCGTAGGCGTAGGTGGGCAGGTCAAGGCCCTGGAGCTTGGCCTCCTTGAGGAAGGCGGCGGCCTCGGGGGAGGTCAGGATCAGGATCACCGCCTGGGTCTTGGCGGCCTTCACCTTGCTGATCACCGGGGTGTAGTCGGTGGTCTGGTACTTGACCGGCAGCCGGTCCACCTCCACCGAGGGGTCCACCTTCTTCGCGACCGGCCCGACCTGCTCGGCCACGTTCACGAAGGCGGCCGGGTCGCTGTGCACGACGAGGATCTTCTTCGCGCCGTCCTGCACCGCCCACGCGGCGACGGCGGCGGCCTGGTCCTCGTACAGGGTCTGCGTGCCGAACAGGCCCGCGCGCGGCGGGTCGTACCAGGACTCGCTGCCGCCCACCTCGTTGAGCACCGGGACCTTGGACTGGGTGAGGACGAAGGGGAAGGCGGCCTCCGCCTGGGAGGTGCCGTTCGCGTTCACGATGGCCACCACCTTGTCCTGGCCCACGAGTTCACGCGCGATCTGCACGGTCTGCTGCGGGTCGGCCGCGTTGTCCTTGACCGTCCACTTGACCTTGCGGCCGTTGATGCCTCCGGACTCGTTGATCATCTTGAAGTAGGCGTCGGCGCCCGCCTTCTCGGGCACGCCGTACGAGGCGGTGGCACCGGTGAGGGGGAGCCACGCGCCGATGTGGATCTCCGTCGCGCTGCCCGCGCTGCCTGAGGAGTCCTGGTCGGCGCACGCGTTGGCGGTCAGTGACACGGCGGCCACGACCGCGAGGGTCCCTAGGGTGCGACGAAATCTCTTGGTTGTCCGGAACACGATCCACCTCGTTCATGCTCGTTCATGACGTGATTTCAATTCACTTGTGGGGCTCGGGCGGCGGTCGCCGCGGTCGTGGCCGTCGCGGCGGCCTCCAGGCCGCCGCTGAAGTAGGCGGCCTCGGCGAGGGCCGCGAAGTCCGGGTCGCCCGGCCGGCCGTGGGCCGCGACGACGCCCTCGTGCAGCACGGCGACCTCGTGGCAGACGGACAGGGCGCGGCTGAGGAGCTGTTCGAGCAGCACGACGGTCAGTCCGTCGTGGGCCAGCCGCACCAGCCGGTCGTAGACCTCGTCGACCAGCGCCGGGGCCAGCCCGAGCGCGGGTTCGTCGACGATCAGGACGTCCGGGCGGACGATGAGCGCCCGGGCGATGGCGAGCATCTGCTGCTCCCCGCCGGACAGCCCGGCGGCCGAGGCGTTCAGCCGGTCCCGCAGCCGGGGCGGCAGCCACTCGACTGTCTCCGTCAGCCGCTCGCGCAGCGGAGCGCCGGTGATCCCGGCCGCGTACGCCGCGACTTCGAGGTTCTCGCGCAGGGTCAGCGTCTTGAACAGGGCCCGCCCCTCGGGCGCCAGGCTGGTGCGGACGCCGCCGCCCGTCTCCCGGTCGCCGTGCGCGGGCTTCAGAGAGCCGTGCAGAATGCCGGCCAGGGTGCTCTTGCCCGCGCCGTTGGCGCCCGCGATCCCCAGCACGACCCCCTTGCGGACGTCGAGGTCGACACCGCGCAGGGCGGTCACACCGCCGTAGACATGGCCGACACCGCGCAGCCGCAGCATGCTCTGTTCGCCTACGTGCTCCGGGAGTTGGGCCCGGTTGCCGACCGTGCCGAGATACGAGGAGCGCACCTTGGGGTCCTGGAGGACGGTGTCCGGGGTGCCGCCGCCGATCGTGCGGCCGAAGTCGAACGCGATCACCCGGTGGGCGACGGAGAACAGGTCGTCGAGGACGTGGTCGATGACGATCACGGCGGTGCCGGCCGCGTGCAGCCGTCTGATGTGCCCGGCGAGCAGCGCCCGTTCGGCCGAGTCGAGGCCGCCGAACGGCTCGTCAAGGACCAGGAGTTTGGGTTCCTCGGCCATCGCGCGGGCGAGGTCGAGGCGCTTCTGGAGCCCGAACGGCAGCTCCGTCGGCCGCCGGTCCGCGACATCGGCGAGGCCGACCGAGTGCAGCAACCGCATGACTTCGGCGCGGTCGCGGGCGGTGACCCGGCGCCGGGTGCACAACACGTTCTCGGCGACGGTGAGTTCGGAGAACACCTCCGCGTGCTGGAAGGTACGCCCGATGCCCAGCCGCCGCCGCGCGGTCGCCCGCGCGCCCAGCAGCGGACGTCCGGCGAACTGGGCGGTCCCGCTCACCCGGCCGTTGCCGGTCAGTCCCGACAGGGCGTTCAACAGGGTGGTCTTTCCGGCCCCGTTGGGCCCGATGACGGCGAGGATCTCGTCCTGACGGAGGGTCAGCGAGGCGTCCTCCAGGGCCTTGAGCCCGCCGTACGACACCGACAGGTGCTCCAGTTCGAGGAGTACGGCGCCGTCGGACGCGGGCCGCAGCGGCACGGGGTCCGCCGACGGCTCGGGAGCGGGCGCGGGCCGGGCGTCGGGCCGGCGCAGCAGCCGCCGTACGAGAGCGCGCGCGGGTCTGGCGAGGAACGGGACCACTCCGCCCGGCAGGAAGAGCAGCACCGCGATCAGGACGATGCCCTGCACCACCGGCTGCGGCAGACCGACCGCCGAGGACAGCGAAGGATTCCAGGTCAGATAGATGCCGCCCGCGACCGCGCCGACGACGGTGCCCACCCCGCCGAGCACACAGGCCGCGATCAGTGAGATGCCGAAGGTCAGCGAGAACGGGTCCGGGCTGACGAACCCGGTGAGCAGCCCGAGCAGCACCCCCGCGAAGCAGGTGCACGCGCCGCTCACCGCGAAGGACAGCGCCGACTGCGCCTCGGGCGCGATGCCGATCGTACGGGCGGCCAGCGGATGCGATTTGGCGGCCACGAGCCGCATCCGCAGTCCCGAGGCGGAGGCCGGTACCGCGAGGCCGAGCACCACGGCCGCCGCGCCCACCGCGAGGTACTGCGCGTCGGTGCCGCCGCCCAGGACGGTGCCCAGGCCCAGGACGCTGCGCAGTTGCAGCACCGGGACGCCCTGGTCGCCGCCGGTCACGCTGCTCCAGCGGTTGATCAGCTCCAGGGTGACCGTGGTGAAGGCGAGGGTCAGCAGGGCGATGTAGAGCACCGAGAACCTGGCACCGGCGTACCCGATGAAGCCGCCCAGCAGGGCGCCGGTGGCGACCGCGCCGAGGACCACCGTCTCCAGGGTCCAGTCGTGGCCGCTGCCGTACGCGGCGAAGTAGGCGCCGATGGCGAAGAACGCGGGGTGGCCCACCGACCAGATGCCCGACCAGCCGGCCAGCAGGCCGACCGACAGGACGACGATCGTGTACACGGCCGCCAGTCCCACCGAGTACATCTGGTAGGCCGGGATGGCGCCGGACGCCATGAAGGCCATGAGTACCGCGCCTGCGGCCGGGCCCAGGGCGGCCTTCGCCAGGAGGGAACGGTTGAAGACCATGGATGCGACCCCTCAGACCCTCTGGAAGGTGCGGGTGCCGAACATGCCCTGCGGGCGGATCAGCAGGACCAGCACGGTGAACGAGAACACGAAGGTGTCCCGGAAGCTGGCGGAGACGTAGTTCGCCGCCAGGTTGTCCAGGACGCCGATGGTCAGTCCGCCGATGACAGCGCCGTACATGCTGGTCAGGCCGCCGAGGAAGATCCCGGCGAAGGCCCTGAACAGCGGGGCGACGAGCGCGGTCGGGACCAGCCCGGAGCGGGGCGCGTACAGACAGGCGGCGAGCGCGGCCAGACCCAGGCCGAGGGCCCAGGAGAGCCGGGCGATGCGCTGGGCGCCGAGGCCGACGATCCGGGCGGTGTCCGCCGACTCCGCGACCGCCCGCATGGCCGAGCCGAGCGTGGTGCGGGCGAACAGATAGCCGACCAGGCCCATCGCCACGGCGGCGACGGCGATCGTCACCAGGCTCTGCACCGGTACGGCGGCACCCGACCAGCGCACCGTCCCGTCGACCAGGTTGGGGAAGGCCTTCGGCTGGTCGCCCCAGATCGAACCGGCCAGGCTCTCCAGCACGAGGGACACGCCCATCGTGACGACGAGCGCGGAGAACAGCTGGCCCTGTCCGAGCGGCCTGATCACCGTCTCGCGGACCAGGAGACCGGCGGCCACGGTGATCGCGACGGCGGCGAGGATGCCGAGCACCGTCGCCACGCCCCGGTCGTGCAGCGAGACCGCCACGTACAGGCCCAGGGTCGCCAGGGAGGCCATCGCGAAGTTCACGACGTCCGTCGCCCGGTAGATGATGACGAGCCCCAGGCCCATGAGGCCGTACACGGCTCCGCTGGCCACACCGCTGACCAGGACGAGCAGGAACTGACTCACAGCCCCTCCCTCGGGGAAGGGCACATTCGCGCCACCCATACAGGAAGCATGATCACCTCACGAGCCGCAGAGTTAAAGTGAACTCAATTCAGTAAGCTAGGCACTCCGGTGCCGGGCGGGCAAGCCTCGTGCACGGGATTTGTTCGAGCGACCGGCCGGAATCAGCTTCCGGCGGCGCTCGGTGCCCCGCCGAGCGCGGTGTGTGCCGCCGCCAGGCCGAACACCAGGGCGGGAGCGAGCCCGCCGGCGTAGGCACGCCGGTACAGCCCGCCCGCGTCCGCCCCGGCCGCGAGCAGGCCGGGTATCCGGCGGTGCCCGTCCGGGTCGGCCGCGGCCAGCACCCGCGCCTCGGTGTCGATGAGCAGGCCGCCGAAGGTGAAGGTGATCGCCGGGGCCGCCTCGACGACGTAGAAGGGCGGCTCGTCGAGCGGCCGGTTGTCGAGCAGCCGCCCGGGTACCGGTGTGCCGTCGCCGCTCGCGGTGGCGTTGAACTCCCTGACGCGGTCCCGGATCACCGCTCCCGGATAGCCCCACTCCTCGGGCATGTCCGCGAAGTCGTCCAGGCTCTCCGCCACCGCGCAGCGGGCACCGGCGCGATGGCAGAGCTGGAACTTGTCCACGCCGGGGATGCCCGCCACGTACGAGGCGCTGATCCACTCGCGGTGCACCCGCGCGTCGGCGACCAGCAGGCCACGGGCGCCCGGCCGGTCCAGCAGGGCCATGGTGGTCAGATGGTCGCCGACCGTCTCGTCGACGAAGCGCTCACCCGTGGTGTCGAAGAGCAGCGCGTGCTCGCTGTAGTAGAGGGCCAGGTCGACGAAGCGTGAGGTGTCGGCCAGGGGCACCCCGGCCGGCATGAGGTGCCCGTAGAACCCCGCGTCCTTCTTGCCGAAGGCCGCACCGGCGGTACGGCCGAGGGTGAGGCCGTCGCCCTCGCTGCGCGGGTTCGCCCGCAGGCCGATGTCCGCCGCCTGCGGGTGGATGTGCTCGGCGCGCAGGGCCGGATCGCCCTGGAAACCGCCGGTGGCGAGCAGGGTCCAGGTCGCCTCGATCCGGCGTGCGGTGCCGTCGGGCAGCACGCACTCCGCGCCCTTGACCAACCCGTTCTCCGTCAGGAGGGCGCGTGTCGTCGTGGCGGTCAGCACCTCCTGGCCCCGGTCGCGGATCAACCGCTCGCAGGTGTCGAGGTAGTGGTTGGTGTCGACCTGATGGCCGCGCCCGAAGCCCAGCACGGGCACCGGCGGCCGGCATTCCACACCGAGCGACCGGATCCACTCGACCCCGTCCGCGAACCCGTCGATCAGGGCCTCGGCCAGCTCCGGATCGCCGTCCGGATTGACCCGGCGCAGTTCCTCCAGGGTCGGCGCGGTCCAGACGAAACCCGCGAACCGGGCCGAGCCGCCGGTCCGCTCCGCCTTCTCCACCAGCATCACCGAGCCGCCCTCGGCCGCCACCCGGGCGGCGGCCGAGAGGCCCGCCATCCCGCCGCCGATGACCAGAAGATCCACTGATTCCGCACCCATAGCGGGCCCACCGCCTTTGTCCGCTGTCGTGTCCCCGAGGTGGGACAAGACGCTAATTGAACTCACTTCTGGAGTCGAGAGGTCGACAGGAGTGTGCTGGGACGGCGCGGGTTCCGGCCGGATCGCCGGGCCCGTCGGACCCGCCCGGCCGAGGGAATCAGTCCGGTACGAGCACCGCGCGCCCCCGCACCCCGCCGGAGCGCAACCCCTCGATCGCCTCCGGCGCGCGCGACAGCGCGAACCGCTCGACCTCCACTTTCAGGGTCCCCTCGCGCGCCAGCGCGACGACTCGCTCCAGTTCGGGCAGCGTCCCCCAGAAGGGCAGCGAGATCCGCGTCCCGGGAGGCAGCACGCCGGGCTTGCGCACCGACAGCTCCCCGCCGCCGCTGCCCACCACGGCCAGCTCCCCGCCCGCCCGCAGCACTCCGGTCGCCAGCTCCAGCGTGGAGCGGCTGCCGACGAAGTCCAGCACGGCGACCGCCCCGACCCCACCGGTCCGGTCCCGCAGGACGGCCGCGCTGTCGGGCCGCGGCAGCGTCCCGAAGTGCGCCCCGCACCGCTCGGCCAGCGCGAGCGCCTCTTCCCGTACGTCCACTGCCAGCACCTGGGCCGTCGTCGTGGCCCGCAGGATCTGCACGGCCAGATGCCCCAGCCCGCCGACGCCGAGGACGACCACACTCGTACCGTCGCCGGTCGCGTGCCGGACCGTGGCAACGGCGTGATAGGCGGTCAGCCCGGCGTCCGACAGTGGCGCGGCCTGTACGGCGGCCAGCTCGCCCACCGGGACCAGCAGCCGCCCGGACGGCACGAGCAGCAGGTCGGCCATGCCGCCGTCGCGTCCGAGTCCCGCCCCGGTGCCGGTGAGGTCCGCGTCCAGTGCCGGGCGCCGGTCGCAGTAGTTCTCCGCCCCGGCCGCGCAGCGGGCACAGCTCCCGCAGCCCCAGGGGCCGTACACCACCACCCGCTCGCCGACCGCCGGGCCGGTGGCGAGGGGGCCTTGCTCCACCACCCGTCCGGCGACCTCGTGGCCGAGGGTGAACGGGGTCCGGTAGGGGAGGCTGCCCGGCCGTGCGTCGATGACATGGAGGTCGGAACGGCACAGGCCGGCCGCCTCCACCCGGATCAGGACCTCTTCGCCCGTCGGGACGGGCCGTGGCACCTCGGTGATGACCGGTGGGCCGCCCCACCTGGTCAGCCTGACCGCTCTTGTCCCGCCTGTTGACATGCGTGAGACGGTAGCAAAAATGAAGTCAGTTCAGGAACGGGTGCGGCCGAGGAATCGAGCAGGACGGAGAGGTGATCGCCCATGGGCGGTGAGCACGCCGGACGCTTCGAGGGGCGCGTCGCGCTCGTCACGGGCGCCGGTTCCGGTATCGGCGCGGCGGTCGCACGGCGGCTCGCCGCACAGGGCGCCGAGGTCTTCGCCGCGGACATCGACGGCCTCGCGGCCGAGGCCGTGACGAAAGAACTGCCACGGGCGCGCCCGCTGACGGTCGACGTGGCCGAGCCCGCCGACGTCGACCGGGCCTTCGACGAGGTCGTACGACGGCACGGGCGGCTCGATGCGCTGGTGCACGCGGCCGGGGTCGACGACCCCACGGCCAAGGAGTGGATCGCCGAGGCCCTGGTCGGGAACCGGCCCCCGGAGGTGACCGGACGGCTCGGCGGCGACGCCTGGCGGCGCGTCATGCGCGTCAACCTGGACGGCACCTTCCACGTCCTGCGCGCCGCGCTGCGGGTCATGGCACCCCGGCGCGCCGGGGCCGTCGTCACCGTCGGCTCCTCCTCGGCCTTCGACACCCAGCCCGGCTACCCGCACTACGCCGCCTCGAAGGCCGGCGCGCACGCGCTGAGCCAGTCCGTCGCCAAGGAGGCGATCGCCTTCGGCGTCCGCGTCAACACCGTGGCGCCCGGACCGACCGAGACCGGCATGGCCGAGCGGACCCCCGCCGCACTGCGCCAGGGCTTCGCCGATCCGCGCGTACGCCCGTACGCCACACCGGAGGAGATAGCCGACATCGCCCTGTTCCTGGCGAGCGACGAGGCCGCGAACCTCGTCGGCGCGGTCCTCCTCGCCAACGGCGGACGCTTCACGGTCTGACGGTCCTGAGCCGTGTCGACCTGGCGATGTACGAGATCCGAAGGAGACCTGGATGTTCCGGCTCGACCCCGATCCGGCACTGCTGCTGGAGAGCGACGAACGACGTCAACTGCGCGAGATCCTGCGCCGGTTGCTGACCGAGAGCTGTGGACCCGAGGAGGTGCGCGCACAGGCGGGCAGCCCACGGGGGCACGACCGGGCGCTGTGGGAGCGGCTCGCCGACGAGATCGGTGTGCACGGGCTCGCGGTGCCCGAGGAGTACGGCGGCGCGGGCTGCACCTTCGCCGAACTCGCCGTGGCCCTGGAGGAGACCGGGCGCGTGCTGTGCCCCGCGCCCCTGCTGACCACCGTCGTCCTCGCCGCGCACGCCCTGTCGGCCGCCG
Organism: Streptomyces geranii; assembly: GCF_002954775.1. Classification (GTDB taxonomy): domain Bacteria; phylum Actinomycetota; class Actinomycetes; order Streptomycetales; family Streptomycetaceae; genus Streptomyces; species Streptomyces geranii. The sequence goes on along the minus strand of NZ_PJME01000005.1, from coordinate 14,150 downwards.
GCGACCGGGCGGCCTGCGCGCGCTGGCTGCCGGGCATCGCCTCCGGCGCGCTCACGGCCACGGTCGCCGGATTCCTGCACCGGGCCGACGTGACCGCCGAACGCGGGCCCGGCGGCTGGGTGCTGCGCGGCGAGGCCGACTTCGTGCCCGACGGCGAGGGCGCCGACCTGCTGCTGGTGGTGGCCCAAGTGCCGGACGGGGAGCGGCTGTTCGCCTGTGAGCCGGACCCCGCGACCTGCGACCGGGTCGCCCGCAGCGTCCTCGACCCCACGCGCCGACAGGCGCTGATCCGCTTCCGGGGAGCACCCGCCGAACCGGTCGGCGAGCCCGGGCAGGCGCCGGGGATCGTCGACTCCGTCCTCGACGCAGGACGGGTCGCGCTCGCCGCCGAGCATGTCGGCGGCAGCGCGCACGCCCTGGACGCCGTCCTCACCTACGTGTCCGACCGAACCCAGTTCGGCCGGGCCATCGGCTCCTTCCAGGCGGTCAAGCACCGGCTGGCCGATCTGCTCGTCGAGGTCGAGGGTGCGCGCTCGGCGTCGGCGTACGCGAGCGCGTGCCTGGCCGGGAAGGCCGCCGAACTGCCGGTGGCGGCGAGCGCGGCGGCCGTGTCCTGCACTGGTGCGTACCGTCTGGCGACCACCGAATACGTGCAGCTCCACGGCGGAATCGGCTTCACCTGGGAACACCCCGCACATCTGTACGTCCGCCGCGCGCGGGCCGACGAGGCCCTGTTCGGCACCGCCGACGACCACCGGCTGCGGCTGGCCGGGTTGCTCGGCCTCACCGGGCGCGATGGCGGACCGGTGGACGGCGACGGATCGCCGCACGGCGACTGATCGTCGGTCCCTGTCCATTGACAGGGCCACGTACCGCACCCAGAATCGTACTGAATTCAGTTCAGGTTGGAGGAGCTCATGGCAGTCGAAGACGAGATCCAGTTCGAGCGCGACGGAGCCGTCGCCCGGGTCTGGCTGAACCGCCCGCACAAGAAGAACTGTGTGACGGTGCCGATCCTCAACAGGCTCGACGAGATCATCACCGAGGTCGACGCGGACCCCGAACTCCGCGTGCTGATCCTGCGCGGACGCGGCAACACCTTCTGTTCCGGGTTCGACCTGGACAGCCTCAAGGCCGACTTCATCGGCAGCTCCACCGCCATCGAGGTCGCCGTGCTGTCGGCGAAGGTCTGCGACCGGCTCTACTCGATGAAGACCCCGTCGATCGCCGTCCTCGAAGGCCATGTCACCGCGGGCGGCTTCGAGTTGATGATCTCCTGCGACTTCGCGATCGCCGCGGACGACGCCCTGATCGGCGACTTCCACATCCGCCGGGCCCTGTTCGGCGGCGCGGGCCCCATCTACCGCGTGCCGCGCATGATCGGCGTCCGCAAGACCAAGGAGCTGATGCTCACCGGCAAGCTGCTCACCGGGGTCGAGGCCGCCCAGTTCGACCTCATCAACAGCTCGGCGCCGGCCGACAAACTCGACGCGACCGTCGAGGAGTTCGCCGACCAGCTCATCGACAAGAGCCCGTTCACCATGTGGATCACCAAGATGACCATCGACCGGAGCCTCGACGCGGACATCCAGTCCCTGATGGTCATGGAGCACCTCGCGGTCGGCGTGATGCTCAACTCCGAGGACGCGGCGGAGGGCGTCTCGGCCTTCCTGGAGAAGCGGGAGCCGCAGTGGAAGGGCCGCTGAACGACCGGCTCCACGGCTCCCGGTGCGCCGGGTGCGCGGTGGCCGTCTACCCGGCGGACCCCGCGTGCCCGCGCTGCGGGGGCCCGGCCGCCCCGGCCGTCCTCTCAGGCACGGGCACGCTGTGGACCTGGACCGTACAGCGGTACGCGCCCAAGTCCCCGCCGTACGTGGTCCCCGCCGCCGGGTTCGATCCGTTCGCCGTCGGCTACGTCGAACTCCCGGACGGTGTCCGGGTGCTGGCGGTCCTCGACATACCGCCCGAGGAGGTCGTGATCGGCATGCCGCTACGGATCGGCGCGGGGGACGGCGTCCCCAGGGCTGCCACCGTCGGAGCCGCCGTATGAGCGCCGAGGACGTCATGATCTGTGGCGCGGGCATCACGTCCTTCGCCCGTACGGAGGCCACCGGCCGGCAGCTCGCCGTGCGGGCCGTACGGGCGGCCCTCGCCGACGCCGGACTGCCGTGGTCGCGGGTCCGGGCCGCGTACGGCGGCAGCGACGCGGCCGGGAACGCCGACACCCTGGTGGCCGAACTCGGCCTGACGGGCGTGCCGTTCGTCAACGTACGCAACGGCTGCGCGACCGGCGGCAGCGCGCTCGTCTCCGCCGTCAACGCCATCCGCTCCGGGGCGGCGGACGTCGCCCTCGCCGTCGGCTTCGACAAGCATCCGCGCGGTGCCTTCGACCCCCGGCCGGCGGACTGGGGGCTCGACGAGGCCTACGGCCACGAGGGGTTGATGGTCACCACCCAGTTCTTCGCGATGAAGATCCAGCGCTACATGCACGACCATGGCATCAGCGCACAGACCCTCGCACTGGTCGCGGAGAAGGCGTACGCCAACGGGGTCCGCAACCCGCACGCCTGGCGCCGCGAGCCGCTCGACGCGGCCGAGATCCTGGCGTCCGGCATGGTCAACGACCCGCTGACCCGGTACATGTTCTGCTCACCGGGCCAGGGCGCGGTCGCGCTGATCCTGTGCAGCCGGGCGGTCGCCCGACAACTGGACGCCGACCCGGTCGCGTTGCGGGCGGCCGTCGTACGGACCCGGAGGTTCGGCTCCTTCGAGGTGTTCAGCCCCTGGGCGCCGACCGGCACCCCGATCAGCGTCAGCACGGATGCCGCGCGACTGGCCTTCGAGCAGGCGGGTCTTGGCCCGGACGACATCGACGTCTGCCAGCTCCAGGACACCGAGAGCGGCGCCGAGGTGATGCATCTCGCGGAGTGCGGGTTCTGCGAACACGGCGAGCAGGAGCGGCTCATCGCCTCCGGCGCGACCGCGATCGACGGCACGCTGCCGGTGAACACCGACGGCGGCTGCATCGCCAACGGCGAGCCCATCGGGGCCTCCGGACTGCGCCAAGTCCACGAGATCGTCCAGCAGTTGCGCGGCAGAGCGGGCGAACGCCAGGTGCCCGACGGCCCGTCGAGCGGCTTCACCCATGTGTACGGCGCCCCTGGCGTCAGTGCCTGCACCGTACTGACCCGCTGAATCGGCTCCGGGGAGGGAACCGATGGAAGGGAGCACGATGAGCGGCATTCCCGGCCCCGAGGAGTTCCGAGCCGAGGTCCGGCGCTGGCTGACCGGCACGGCGAAGGCCCGCGCCGCCCGCCAGGAGTGGGGCCGCGGCGACGACTCGGTGGCCGTCTTCGAGAACCGGACCGAGGCCGAGGAACGCGAGCACACCGACCGGAACCGGGAGTGGGAACGCACCCGCTACGACCAGGGCTGGGGCGCGCTCGACTGGCCGAAGGAGTACGGCGGACGCGAACTCCCCGCCCACTACGAGCAGTTGTACCGAGCCGAGGAAGCCGCCTTCGACGTGCCCCGGCGCACCGAGATCTTCCCCGTCACCCAGCAGCTCGTCGCCCCCGCCATCCGGATCTGGGGAACGGAAGAGCAGAAGCAGCGCTGGCTGCGGCCCATGCTGCGCACCGACGAACTCGCCTGCCAGCTCTTCTCCGAGACCGAGGCCGGCTCCGACCTGGCCGCCGTCCGCACCCGGGCCGTACCGGACGGCGAGGGCTGGGTGCTGCGCGGCCACAAGGTCTGGACGTCCGGCGCCCAAGTCGCCACCTGGGGCGTCGCCGTGTGCCGCACCGACCCGGACGTCCCCAAGCACGCGGGCATCACCGTCTTCCTGGTCCGGATGGACGCGCCCGGCGTGACCGTACGGCCCATCCGGCAGATGACCGGCGGCGCCAGCTTCAACGAGGTCTATCTGGACGACGTGTTCGTCCCCGACACCGACCGGCTCGGCCCCGTCGGCGAGGGCTGGAAGGTCACCCTCACCGTGCTCGCCGCCGAACGCCTCGACTCCGGCGGCCTCGGCCTCGACAACGCCGACCGCGCCCTCGAACTCGCCCGGCACCTGCCCCGGCCGCTCACCGGCGGCGAACGGCAGCAGGCGGCCGACCTGTTCGTCCGCACCCTGGTCCAGCGGCTCATCGGCCTGCGTGTCACGGCCGCCCTCGTCGCCGGACGCGAACCGGGCGCCGAGGCCTCCGTCGGCAAACTGCACGCCACGGCGACCATGCGCGCAACCACCGACCTCGTCCAGCAACTCCTCGGGCCGCGCCTCGCCGCCGACACGGGGGAGTGGGGCACCTTCGCCTGGACGGAACACCTCCTCGGCGCCCCCGGCTACCGCATCGCCGGCGGCAGCGACGAGATCCAGCGCACCATCCTGGCCGAGCGTGTGCTGGGCCTGCCCAAGGAACCGAAGGGAGCCGGGAGTTGAGCACCGCGACCGAGGTGACGGCACTCGCCGCACGAGTCCGCGCCCAGCTGGCCGACCGGCATCCGGGCGCCACCTTCGGAGACCTCCGCACCCTGCCCGGCGGCCACTCCGGACTCACGTACGCCATCACGGCGGGGGCAACCTCGTACGTGGTGAAGGCGGTTCCACCCGGGCAGCGCCCGATCGGCCGCAACGACGTGCTCCGGCAGGCCCGGGTGCTGCGCCAGCTCGCCGGATCACTGGTGCCCGTGCCCCTGGTCGCCGCCGCCGACGAGAGCGAACCCGCCTGGTTCGCCATGGAGTTCGTGGACGGCGAGGCAGTCGAGCCCGTCCTCGACGAACACCGGCTCGACCCCGAGCTGTGCCGGACCAGGATGCTCGCACTGGCCGACGTACTGCGCGATCTGCACGCCACGAAGGTGGAGACAGGACCCGAACCACCACTCGATCCGCGCGGCGAACTGGAGCGCTGGACCCGCACCATGCGGGCCGTACCCCTCGAGCTCCGGCCCGGAGCAGAGGAGTTGCTCGACTCACTGGCCTCCCGGGTGCCGGCGGACATCCCGCCCGTGCTGACTCACGGCGACTTCCGGCTCGGGAACGTCCTGTGCCGGGGCGAGCGCCCTGCGGCCGTCGTCGACTGGGAGATCTGGGCCGTCGGCGATCCCCGTATCGACCTCGCCTGGTTCCTCCTCTTCTCGGACCACCGCAACTTCCCCCGGCTCGGCCGCCCGGTACCCGGGCTGCCCGGCGAGGAGGACCTGCTCGCCGCCTACCTCGACGGCCGCCCCGAACCCCCCGACCTCGACTGGTTCCGCGCCCTGGCCCGCACCAAGATGGCCGCGATCATGAGCCACAACCTGCGCAGACACCGCGAGGGCAAACACCACGACCCCGACCAGGAACGGCTGCCGCCCACGATCGCGGCCATGATCCGCACGGCGCGCGACCTCCTCGCGCCCCGGCCCTGAAGGAGCGCCACCATGGATTTCGGACTCTCCCCGAAGGCCGAAGAACTCCGCGCCCGTATGGCCGCGTTCATGTCGGAGTACGTCCTGCCCGCCGAGGCGGTCTACGACCGGCAGCTGGCTGAGGCGGACAACCCGCACGAACTGCCGCCAATCATGTGGGAGTTGAAGGAGAAGGCGCGCGCCGAAGGCCTCTGGAACCTCTTCCTCGCCCACGGCGACTGGGGCGCGGGCCTCACCAACCTCGACTACGCGCCCCTCGCCGAGCTGGCCGGACGCTCGGTGATGGGACCCGAGGTGTTCAACTGCTCGGCCCCCGACACCGGCAACATGGAACTGCTCGCGCTCTTCGGCACCCCCGAGCAACAGGACCGCTGGCTACGCCCGTTGCTGGCCGCCGACATCCGCTCGTGCTTCGCCATGACCGAACCCGAGGTCGCCAGCTCCGACGCGCGCAACATCCGCACCCGGATCAGGAGGGACGGCGACGAGTACGTCGTCAACGGCCACAAGTGGTACACCTCCGGCATCATCGACCCCGACTGCCGGCTGATCATCCTGATGGGCGTCACCGACCCGGACGCGCCCACCTACCGGCAGCAGAGCATGCTGCTGATCCCCCGGGACACCCCCGGCATCACCGTCCTGCGCGACCTGCCGATGTTCGGCTACACCGACCGCTGCGGCCACGGAGACGTGCTCTTCGAGGACGTACGGGTGCCGGTGGACGCCATGTTGGGCGGCGAGGGCGACGGCTTCGCCCTGGCGCAGGGCAGGTTGGGGCCGGGGCGGATGCACTACGCCATGCGAGCCGTCGGATTCGCCGAGCGCGCACTGGAGTTGATGTGCCGCCGGACGCTCACCCGCACGGCCTTCGGGGGCACGCTTGCCGAGCAGGGCGTCGTACGGGAGTGGATCGCGCGCAGCCGCATCGAGATCGAGCAACTGCGGCTGCTCGTCCTCAAGTCGGCCTGGCTGATGGACACCCAGGGCAACTCGGCGGCCCGCACCGAGGTCGCCGCCATCAAGGTGGCCGCGCTGGAGGTCGCCCACCGGGTCGTCGATCGAGCCGTCCAGGCGCACGGCGCGGCCGGCGTCAGCGACGACACCGTACTGGCCCGGCTGTACGCCATCACCCGGGCACTGCGGATCGCCGACGGGCCCGACGAGGTGCACCTGCGGACGGTCGCGCGGCGCGAACTGGCCAAGTATCCGGAGGAGTCGGCGTGAGCACACAGGGACTGAGCGGACAGGGACCGAGCGGGCAGGAATTGAGCAGGCAAGAGTCGAGCGGGGAGGAATTGAGCGGGCGGGTGTCGAGTGCGCAGGTGCTGAGCGGGCGGGTCGCCGTCATCACCGGCGGCTCCCGGGGTATCGGCCTCGGCATCGCCAAGGCGTACCGGGAAGCGGGCGCCCATGTGGTGATCGCCGCCCGCAAACCCGACGGACTCGCCGCCGCCCGCGCGGAGTTGCTGCACGTCAAGGGTGACGGCGAGGTCCACGAGGTCGTCGCCAACGCGGGTGAGCCGGACGATGCCGAACGGTGCGTCGAGGAGACCATGGCCCGCCTCGGACGCCTCGACATCATGGTCAACAACGCGGCCACCAACCCGTACATGGGTGACCTCATCGACCTCGACCTGCCCCGCGCGGAGAAGACGGTACGGGTCAACCAGTACGGCATGCTCGCCTGGACGCGGAGCGCCTGGCGGGCCTGGATGGCCGAGCACGGGGGAGCGGTCGTCAACATCGCCTCCGTCGGCGGGCTGATCGTCGACCCGCACATCGGCTGGTACAACGCCACCAAGGCGGCCATGCTCCATCTGACCCGCCAACTCGCCTACGAACTGGGCCCGATGGCCCGCGTCAACGCGATCGCCCCCGGCCTGATCAAGACCGAATTGGCCCGCGCCGTCTGGGAGCCACGGGAACCGATCCTGACCGCCAAGCTGCCCCTGCGCAGACTCGGCACCGTGGAGGACGTGGCACAGGCGGCCCTCTTCCTGGCCTCCGACGCCTCCTCCTGGATGACGGGCCAGACGCTGGTCCTGGACGGCGGCGCGACCGTGCTGCCGATCGGGGTGGAGGGATGACCGCCGTCGCCGAGCCGCTCACGGAACTGTTCTCACTGCGGGGCCGGACGGCCGTGGTCACGGGGGCGTCCTCAGGCCTGGGCGCCCGCTTCGCCGTCGTCCTCGCGTCGGCCGGTGCCACCGTGTTCGCGGCGGCACGGCGGCTGGAGAAACTGAAGGAACTCGCCGACACCGACCCCCGTATCCACCCCGTCGTCTGCGACGTCTCGCGCGAGGAGGACCGGGTACGCCTGATCACGACGGCACTCGACGAGACCGGCCGCGCCGACGTCCTCGTCAACAACGCCGGCGCCCCCGGAGCCGTACGCGCCGAGGACGAGAGCGCCGGCGACTTCGCCGACGTACTGGCGGTGAACCTGGTCGCGCCCTTTCACCTGGCCCGGCTGCTGGCCGAGACACCGGCGCAGGTGTCTGTGCGTACGAGATCGGTCGTGAACGTCTCCTCCGTGCTCGGGCTGGTGTCCGGCGCCCCGCTGGGAGGTGCCGCGTACGCCGCCTCCAAGGCCGGGCTCATCGGGCTGACCCGTGAACTGGCCGGGCAGTGGGGCGAGTCGGGAGTACGGGTCAACTCCCTTGCCCCCGGCTGGTTCCACTCGGAGATGACCGAGGAACTGTTCGCCGACGCACGCTCCCGGCGGTGGGTCGAACGCGGCACGATGCTGGGGCGCGGCGGTGAACAGGGGGAACTGGACGGGGCGTTGCTCTTCCTGGCCTCGGACGCGTCCTCGTACTGCACCGGCCAGGTACTCACCGTGGACGGCGGGTGGACGGCGCGATGAGGGTCACGGTCGAGGTCGACGGCGACGGGCTGGCCCGGGTCGAGCTGTGCCGGGACGCGGGCAACGCGATCGACCTGGCGATGGCGCGCGGACTGCTGGAGGCGGCCCGGGAGTGCGAGAAGGCGCGGGCACGGGCGGTGCTGCTCACCGGACGGGGGCGATCCTTCTGCGTCGGCGGCGATCTCAAGGAGTTCGCCGCGCTGCCCGGGGAGCGCCTGGCCGGGCATCTCACCGACGTCACCGACGCACTCCACGAGGCCCTGCGCGTCCTGGCCGCGCTGGACGCCCCGCTGGTGGTCGCCGTCCAGGGTGCCGTCGCGGGCGCGGGACTGGGGCTCGCGACGGCGGCCGACGTGTGCCTCGCGGCGAGCGACGCCCGCTTCACGGCCGCTTACACCGCGATCGGCTACACGCCGGACGCCGGCACCAGCTGGTCACTGCCCCGGCTCGTCGGACCCCGCCGGGCCCTGGACCTGCTGCTCACCAACCGGCGGGTCCCGGCCCCGGAGGCGCTGGCCATGGGACTGGTGAGCCGGGTCGTCGCGCCCGAGCGGCTGTACGAGGAGGCCGTCGAGGCGGCGGGAACGCTGGCGCGCGGGGCCGCGGGGGCGTACGGCGCCACCCGGCGGCTGGTCGACGGCGCGCTGTCGGCCGGGCTCGACGAACACCTCGACGCGGAGGCCCGCCAGCTGGCCGCCGCCGCGGTGTCCACGGAGGGCAGGGAAGGCGTGGCGGCGTTCCTCGCCGGGCGCCCGCCCGATTTCGCCCGGCGTGACCCCGTACCGCAGGAGGACCCGCAGCGGACCCGGTCGATCTTCGACTCGAAACCGAGTTGAACTTGGGTCTACTCTCGGACGACCGGACGGTGACTCGACGCCGCCCGTGAAGCAGAGGGAGAGACGATGGCAAGGGCGCGGATCGTGGATCCGGAGGAGGGGCCCAGGTCGAAGCGCGGCGCGATCCTCGTGGCCGCCGTGGAGCGGTTCGGGGAGGACGGCTACGAGAACACGAAGTGGTCGGAGGTGGCCGACCGGGTCGGCATCGGGCAGACGGCCCTCTACCACTACTTCGAGTCGAAGGCCCACTGCCTGCTCACCATCATGCGCCTGGAGCTGCAGCGCTCCCACGACATGTTCGTCGAGGCCACGGCCGGCGAGACGGAACCCGTGGAGGAGCTGCGAGTGGCGGTCCGGGCGGCCTTCGCGGTGAGCGACCAGGAGATCCGCCAGATGCGCATCCTCCAGGCCAACATGTCCCTGCTGGCCAACCCGCGGAAGTCCAAGCGCGAGGAGACCGAGCGCGTCGCGGCCCGCCAGCTGGTCCAGATGGTCGAGCGGGACTGGACGAGCCTGCTCATGCGCGGCATGGCGAAGGGCGCCTTCCCGGTCCGGGACGCGCACACCCTCGGCCTCGGTGTCCTCGGCATGATCGTGAGCGTCTGGCGCTGGTACCGGCCGACCGGCGCGATCGCGCTGCCCGAGATCAGCGAGATGATCGAAGGGTGTGTGGTGCGGATGATCGCGGAATAGCCGCCCGGCCCGCCCCTTGTCGGGGGCGGGGCCGCTGGCTTACAGTCAAACTGAACTGAACTCAGGTTGTTTGATGGCAGTTGTTTCGTGAGGGTGCTTCATGACGGTTGTTACATGGCGCTGAGGGGAGAGCGATCGGCAATGGTGCTTCGCGAATACATGGCCAGAATGGACGGCCAGGACCCGGACAAGGCTCTGGAGCTTCTGGAATCCGCCTTCCGATTCCATATCGCCCTCCCCGGCGGTCAGCGATCCGGCCGGTCCCGCGAGGACTTCGCCGCGTACATCGCCGGGCGCAACGCGGTGGAGCGCACGCACGAGATAGTGCGGTACGCCGTCGACGGCGATGTCGAGACGGCGTACGGCTTCGTGATCGAGGGGGGCGTGCCCACCGGCGCGTTCCTGTCGGCCGCCCAGGTCTCGTCCGCCGGGCTGATGGCCCGCTACCAGTCGTACTTCACCACCGACTTCGACCTGGTGGACCGGACATGACCACACACACGGCCTCCTTCCTCGGCAACTGGTTCGCGATCCTCGACAGCGACGACGCCGACCGGATCCTCGATCTGATCAGCGACGACTTCTCCTTCTCCATCCTGTTCTCCACCGGTGACGACGGCGCGACCGACTTCCACGGCGGCCGACCCGAGCTGGAGGGCTACCTCGCCCAGCGTTCGGTGGGTGTCCGCACCCATCACCGGCTCACCGCGAGCACGGTCGGCCAGGACGAGCTGTTCCTCGGTGAGGTGCGGCGGTCCGGCGTACCGGAGGCGACCTTCGTGGCCTCGGCCCGGCTCGACGACGAGGGCAGGGTGCGGCGGCTGCTGATCGGGCGCTCGCCCGCGGTCCTGTTCACCTGATCCCCTGTTTGCCCGATCGACCGAGGAGGGCGGATGTACAACCTCGTACTGCTGGCGGCCCGGCCGCCCGAGTGGACGCATGAGCGGTTCATCGACTGGTGGCGCGGCGACCACGCCGAACTCACCCGTCGGCTGCCCGGCCTGCGGGCCTGGCGGCACACGGACATCGACGCGGCCTTCGAACCGCGCTCGGAGTGCTGGGACGGCCTCTCCGTCCTGAGCTTCGACACCGCCGACGATCTGCGCAAGGCGCTACGGAGCCCGGAGTGGGCGGAGGCCGTCGCCCAGGTCGGCGACATGCGCGGACGCCGGATCGCGGTCATGGGCGGCGAGTTGGAGATGCACGCGGGCTGAGCGTGAGGAGCCGGAAGGGGAGAGCCCGGGACGAGAGAGCCCGGGACGAGAGAGCCCGGGACGAGAGAGCCCGGGACGAGAGAGCCCGGGGCGAGAGAGTCAGGGGACGAGGGAGTCAGGGACGGTACGGGCGCTCCGGCCCCCGCCTCTCGGGCCCGAACCGCCCGACAGCTCCCCTGGCCTCCTCGGCCCGCCCCTCCCACTGAGGGCCCAACCACCCCGGGGCGCCCCGGACAACCCTTCGCGACAAGGCGAGGAAGCGGATGCGACAGACAGTTCGGGAGTTCTACGACCGGTCCCAGCGGGCCGACTTCACAGCGGTCGTCGACGACCATGGCCCACACGGCGCCCGCGACCTGCTCCAGCGTGCGGCCGACCTGGCCGAGGCGATGAGCCCGGAGTGGGCGCCGGGCGGGACGGTGCTCCTCCAGGCCGACAACTCCTGGCGCACGGTCGCCGCGACCCTCGCCGTCGGCCTCACCAACGGCGTCCTCGCGCTGGTCAACCGGCATACGACGCCTGCGGAGTTCGCCGCCGCCATGGAGGACATCCGGCCGGACGTCGTGATCGCCGAACCGTCCGCGATGACGGAGTGGGGCGCCGCCGGTGCCCTGCCGGACGCGCGGACGGCCGAGGCCCTCGACGGCTGGACGGTACGGTCCTCCCGTGGCCCGAGGGACGTCTCCCGTTGGTCCGGTGGCACTGTCATCGGGCTCACGTCCGGCTCCACGGGCCGGCCCAAGGGCGTCGTCCAGTCCGAGGACGCCCTGCGGTACGCCTGCTCCTGCACGATCGACGTCAACGGACTGCGCGACGGGGACGCGGTGGCCGCCGTGGTCCCGCTCTCCTCGACCGCCGCCTACTGCTTCGGCGTCTGTCTGGCCCTCATGCTGGGCGGCCCTCTGGTCCTGACCGGCCGTTGGGACCGCGAGGAGGCGCTTGTACGCATGGCCGAGCATGACGTCCGGTGGACCATGTGCGTACCGACCATGGCGCTGCAGATGGGCTCCGCGGCGGCCGGCTCGAAGGTCCTCGGCGGGGTCCGCTCGATCACTGTTGGCGGCGGTCCCATGGACCGAGGCGCGCTCGCCCGGGCCGAACTCTCCCTCGGGACGAAGATCCTGCGCGTCTTCGGCATGTCCGAGTGCCTGGGACACACCTCGCCCCGCCCCGACGACCCCGAGGAGATCCGCCTCGGCCGGGACGGCAGACCCTTCCCCGGTACGGAGCTGCGCGCGGTCGCGCCCGACGGCACCGTCCTCGCACCGGGCGCGACCGGCCGAGCCCAGGTCCGAGGCCCGTCCCTCTTCCTCGGCTACGCCCGCGACGGCAAGACCGAACCGCCCGGCCTCACCCCGGACGGCTTCTTCCCGACCGGCGATCTCCTGACGACCGGCGAGGACGGTACGGTCACGGTGATGGGCCGGGAGAAGGACGTCATCATCCGGGGCGGACGCAACCTCGACATCACGGAGATCGAGCGCGCCGTGGCGACCCACCCGGCGGTGGCCCGAGTCTGCGTGACCCCGGTACCGGACCCACTCCTCGGCGAACGCGCCGCGGTCCTCCTGGTACCGGAGGACGGCAGCGAGCCACTGAACCTCGACGAACTCCGCGAACACCTGGCCCGCACCGGCCTGTCCAAGGCCAAGTGGCCCGAATTCGCCTTCACCGTGAGCGAGTTGCCCCAGACCACGGTGGGCAAGCTCGACCGCTCGGGAGCCAGGGGCCTGGCCCGCGAACTGCACGCCCGCCTCCCCGAGCCCGAAACCGAGGCTGGACCCGAACCCGACGACCGGCGCGGCAGTCCCCGACAAGGAGACGCATGACCACCCCCACGACCCCCACCCCCCGCTTCGACCGTGGACGCTGGGCGGAAGGCGGACCCGAGACGGTACTCCCCGGGGTCCACCGCATCCCGCTCCCGCTCCCGGACGACGGGCTGCGGGCGGTCAACGTATACGCCCTGGAGGGGCTGACGGAGGGTCTGGTCCTGATCGACGGAGGCTGGTCGATCCCGGAGTCCCGCAAGGCGTTGGAGGACGCCCTGAGCGGCCTGGGCCACGACCTGGGCGAGATCAGCCACATCCTGGTCACCCACATCCACCGCGACCACTACACCCAGGCGGTCGAACTGCGCAGACTGCTCGGCTCCAGGGTCTACCTGGGCGCGGGCGAACGGCGCGGCCTGGAACTCCTGGGCGAACTGCGCTCGGACCAGCCGGCCGGTTCGCTCCGGACCCTGCGGCTGGCCGGGGCCCACGAACTCGCCGAGCGCATCGAGGCGTTGGACCACGGCGGCTTCGACCCGAGCCTGTGGGAGGCGCCGGACCGCTGGTTGGAGGAGGAGGAACTCCACTTCGGCGACGCGACGTTGACGGTGGTCCCGACACCCGGGCATACCAGGGGCCACGTGGTCTACCTGGACCGGGCCCGGGGCCTGCTGTTCTCCGGGGACCATGTCCTGCCGCACATCACCCCGTCGATCGGCTTCGAACTGGGCGGCACGGCACTCCCGTTGGGCGACTACCTGAACTCCCTGCACCGAATGACGACACTGTCGGACGCCCAACTCCTCCCGGCGCACGGCCCGGTGGGCGCAAGCGTGCACGCACGCACGGAGGAACTCCTGTCCCACCACGACGAGAGGCTGGGGGAAACGCTGTCGGTGCTGGGGGAGAGGACGCGCAACGCATACGAGGTGGCGAGCGAACTGGGCTGGACCCGCAGAAAACTCCCGTTCACCGAGCTGAACCCCTTCAACCAGATGCTCGCGGTGAACGAGACGGCGGCGCATTTGGATGTGCTGGTGGCGAGGGGGCGGGCGAGGTGTCGGCGGTCGGCTGACGGGGTGAACTGGTATTCGGCTACGACAGCGGCTGAGTAGGGGCGTTTTTTCGCCCCCGCCGCCCCTACCCGTACCCATCCCTGGGGGCTGCGCCCCCAGACCCCCGCTTGTCGGCCTGAACGGCCTCGTCCTCAATCGCCGGACAGGCTGGGTGAGTGGTGCGTGGGTGGGAAAGCTCGCGCTGAACGCGCTCGTCCTCAAACGCCGGACGGGCTGGGTGGTGCTGGCCGACGCTGAAAACTCAAGCTCCGGCTGGCACCCTCAAGCCCTAGCCC
>NZ_PJME01000004.1 GCF_002954775.1 Streptomyces geranii | reverse complement strand
CGCAAGCGGTGGACCATGCGCTGGAAAGCACCCCTCAACGCGTTCCAGATCGCCTTCGAGGGTCGCCTGACCCCGAGCAACAACTGACCACTCAACAAACAAGATCAGCCGTTAAATTGACACACCCGCTGCTGTTGCTGGGGTCCAGGAAGAGTTTCCAGAGGGCGGTGATGAGGACCGCCCACTCCGACGCCTGGTTGTCGCCCCTCTGCTGCGCTATCCCCAGGAGGTCGCTGTTCGTCGATTCGAACTCCGGGTTGTTGACGGGGGCGTCGTTGCTGTCCGGGCCCGGGGTCGTCGGTCCTTCCGTGGGCTGGTCCGCCAGTTCCTCGGAGGTGGGCGTCTCCTCCGTGACCTTCAGATCGGCGGCGCCCGCTGTCGGGTTGGGGCAGGTGATGGCGCCTCCGCTTTCCCGGCACACGGGGGCGGGCACCGGCATCGTGACGTCCGAGGCGTTGGGGCCCTCCAGGTACTGGTAGAGGTGGAAGTCCGTGTAGTGATTGGGGGTGTAGAAGATGAAGCCGTTGACGTTGTCCCGGACGATCCGCTCGTCACCGCGGTTCGTGCCCCGGGTCGGCCGGATGTCGATGTCGTACTCCAGGAGCTGCGGCTCCTGCGTCCCGGGGATGTTCCGGATGAACTCGGTGAGATCCCCGGACGCGGCGTCGAGGAAGAAGCCCCCGCGCATGATGAAGCCGACCCGGTTCGTCGCCGTGTTCGTGGGGTCGTTGGGGTCGGTCATGTCGATGCGGTCGGTGCGTCGGCCGAAGGGGAAGCCCCGGCTCATCCAGTAGGCGATCGCGGTGTCCAGTTTCTCCGTCGGGAACTGGAAGACCTTGCCGTCGTCGACGGCGGCGCTCGCCCGCTGTCCCTGGGACGCGGCGAACCACGTTCCGCCGCCCAGCAGTGTCGCCACGGCGAGAAAGAACGCCAGGAACTTCCCGCTGAACCATCGCGAACGGCGTTTGTGCGCACGTCCACCGGACGCCCGTCCAGCGCTGAGGGGTGGGGTCATTTCCATTGCTTGCTCCCTGGATCGTGATCGCCGCGAGGCATCGCATCGGGGTGGGGAGAGAAGCGGTCGACGCCGTGCGAAGGCCGGGCAAGGCGATGCGTACAAGCCTTGCCGCACCAGCCCCGTGAATCACAGCAACCCCACAGGCCACATATTCGGAGAGGGAGCTCTTCCGGTGCCAGGGTCATTTGTCCCAACCGCTGAGTAAATCTTGCTACTTCACGACCAGCCCTGCGGGTCTCCGGCGGGCTCGGACGGCGGGACAGGACCGTAACCAGGGGCTGTGCCCAGAGCACCGCTCGCCGTCGAAATTCCACCGGTTCGCCGACGCTGCAGTTACCACGCACCGACCCGATGGGGAGTCACACAGCGTCGTACCAGGGCTTGTTCTCTGCCCAGTGTCGGACCCATCCTGCAAACCCGGATTCAGCCGTGGTGAATCCGAACTCCGCGCCGAATGGGACGGCCCCGACGTCGCTGATCAGCCAGACGTGCCCTCGGTGGGGCCCGGTGACGACGAGATGCCAGTTCATCGCGCACCCGTCGGTCCCGAGCACGAGCGAGCCGTGGTTGTAGACCTGCTCAAGGACGGCGTCGGCGTCCTCGGCCGGGTCAGGATCGTCCTCCCACATCCATGTCTCGGCCAGCGGAAACGGCCTGCTCAGGTCGCGTTCCTGCGCCTCGCCTCCCCAGTCTTCCGGCAACTCTGCCACCGGCAACAGTCCGTATTCGGGGGGACCGGAGTACGAACTCTCCGTTATCTCAGCGACGAAGGTCCGATATGGCTCAGGCAGCGTGATCCCGTGCTCTGCTTCGAAGGCACGCACTGCTTCCCACCCAAGAGCCGACTCGCCTCCGGCATCGACGTCGAACGCCGCGCGGAGCCCTGCCAGCTCAGCAGGGTCAGCCTGATCAATGTTCATGGGGCATACATACCACTGCGTTCGGACAATGCTTCGCGCGCTGCCCCCAGCCCCCGTTCTGCAGCAAACTCTGATCACACCAGCGTGTCTGGTGTACGTCGAAGAGGCAGCCCCTGGACCGGGCCCAGGAGCGCCTTCGCGGATGGCCTGTGGTCCTCGGCATGATGACCGTCGTGACGAATCAAGTGGCCCTGGAATCCGGGCTCGTGCTGTTCATGCGTGAGTACGAGCAGGCCAACAACGCTCGTGACATCGAGCGGGTCGTGTCGTTCATCGCTGAGGACGCCACGTACTGGTTCTCGGACGGCTCATATCAGGGCATCGGCGAGATCCGCTCCGCGATCGAGAGGACGTTCGCGAAGATCCTCGACGAGGTGTACGAGATCCAGGATCTGGAGTGGCCCGTACTCACCGCGGACGTCGCGGTATGCCGCTATCGGTTTGCCTGGACCGGCGTCGTCGACGGTGAACCGCGTTCTGGCCAGGGTCGGGGCACCAACGCCATCGTGTGGAGGGACGGCTGTTGGAGGATGCTGCATGAGCATCTGAGCTCCTGACCCTTCGGACAGTCTGGTGGAACGACGCTGCACCGGCCCGTATCCATCTGCCGTGGTGCTCAGTGACGCCGGCTCAGCTCAGCTTCCTCCGCCCGAAGGGCGTAGACGGGCCGCCAACTCCTTGATCCCGATGGGGCCCACCCGGCAGCAGCCGCCGACCAGCACCGCTCCGGCGGTGACCCAGGAGGGGGCCAGGTCCGCGATCTCGTCCCGCGTGCCCTGCCAGCTTCGGGCTCGCGGGTCCCAGACGCCGCCGCCGTTGGGGTAGGCGACGCCGGGCAGACCGGCGGTCAGGGCGAGGGCCGGTGCGACCTCGGCGGACGGGGCGCAGTTGACGCCCGTGGCGACGACGGCGGGGCTGCTTCCGGCCAGGGCGAAGGCCTCGGTCAGGGGCTGGCCCGCACTCGTGGTCGTCCCACGGCTGCTGTACGAGAGCCAGGCGGGGATGCCCAGGCCGTCGAGGGCGGTCAACACCGCCTCGGCCTCCCGGATGTCGGGGATGGTCTCGACGGCGAAGACGTCGGGGCCCGCCTCGGCCAGGGCCTCCAGCCGGGGACGGTGAAAGCGCGTCAGTTCGGCCACCGTGAGGCCGTAGTCGCCGCGGTACTCCGAGCCGTCGGCCAGCATCGCGCCGTAGGGTCCCACGGAGGCCGCGACCCAGCCGCTCCCGGCAGCCGCCTCGCGGGCCAGGGTCACACTGCGGCGCAGCAGCGTCGTGGTCTCGGCCCGGGAGATGCCCAGTCGGGCGAAGCCCGGGTACGTGGCCTGGTAGCTCGCGGTGATGGCGACCTGCGCGCCCGCCTCGAAGTAGGCCCGGTGTACGGCCGTGATCGCCTCGGGGGCGTCGCGCAGCAGACCGGCGGACCACAGCACGCCGCCCAGGTCGTGGCCCTGGGCCTCCAGTTCGTTGGACATGCCGCCGTCGAGGACCAGCGGTCCGGCGGCGAGGGCCTCACGGAAGGTCTTCGCACCGTCCCCGGACACCACGCCCCCGCTCACCGCACTCCCGGTCACTGCACCGCTGTTCACTGCACCGCCGGTCACCACGCCCCGGGTCGCCGAACTCCCGGTCGCCGCGCACTCGCTCATCGGACCCCCGGTCACAGCACCCGCTTGACGAAGTCGCGGGTTCGCGGGTGGTCCGGGGCCGTGAGGATCCGCTCCGGCGGGCCGGATTCCAGTACCCGTCCCTCGTCGAAGAAGACGACCTCGTCGGCGACCTCGCGGGCGAAGGCCAGCTCATGGGTGACCACGAGCATCGTCATGCCGTCGGCGGCGAGGCCCCGCATGACGTCCAGGACCTCGCCGACGAGTTCCGGGTCGAGTGCGGAGGTCGGCTCGTCGAACAGCATCAGCTTCGGGCGCATCGCCAGGGCGCGGGCGATGGCCACCCGCTGCTGCTGGCCGCCGGAGAGCTGGGCGGGGTAGGCGTCCCGCCGGTCGGCGAGGCCGACCCGGTCCAGCAGTGCCATCGCCTCGTCGGTGGCCTCGGCCCGGGGCCGGCCCGCGCCTACCGGGCCCTCGACGATGTTGCCGAGTGCCGTCAGGTGCGGGAACAGGTGGAAGCGCTGGAAGACCATGCCGATCTGGCGGCGCTGGCGGGCCACGTCCCGGCGGCGCAGCTCGCGCAGTCCGCGTCCGTAAGGCTCGTACCCGATGGGTTCGCCGTCGACCAGGATCCGGCCGCCGTCGGGCCGCTCCAGGTGGTTGACGCAGCGCAGGAAGGTGGACTTCCCGGACCCGGACGGACCGATCACGCAGGTGACCGTGGCGCGGGGCACGGACAGGTCGACGCCGCGCAGCACCTCTTGTCCGGCGAACGCCTTGCGGACCCCGGTGGCCTGGACCATCATCGGTGGCTGCCCTTCGCGAAGTGACGTTCGAGATAGTGCTGGCCGATGTTGAGGAGAGTGGTGACGGCCAGGTACCAGATGCTGGCGACGATGAGGAGCGGGATCGTCTGGTAGGTCTTGGAGTACACGATCTGTACGGAGTACAGGAGTTCCGTGTAGGCCAGCACGCTCACCAGCGAGGTCGTCTTGAGCATGGAGATGGTCTCGTTGCCGACCGGTGGGATGATCACCCGCATCGCCTGCGGCAGGATGATCCGGCGCAGTGTCCTGGCCCGGGAGAGGCCCAGCGCCTCCGCTGCCTCCGTCTGCCCGTGGTCGACCGAGACGATGCCGGCCCGGATGATCTCGGCGAGGTAGGCGGCCTCGTTGAGGCCGAGGCCCAGCAGGGCCGCCGCGAAGGTGGTGATGACGGTGTTCGCCGGGACGTCGCCGATCGGCGGCAGGAACGGCAGGTGCAGTGACAGCGTCGGGTACAGCGCGGAGATGAAGCCCCAGAACAGCAGCTGTACCAGCAGCGGGGTGCCCCGGAAGAGCCAGATGTAGGCCCAACTGACCGTGCGGGCCACGGTGTTGTCCGACAGCCGCATCAGCGCCAGCGCCACGCCCAGGACGAGCCCGATCGCCATGGCCGCGGCGGTGAGTTCGAGGGTGGTCAGCAGGCCGCTCATGACGGTCCGGCTGAACAGCCACGCACCGACGGTGTCCCAGCCGAAGCGCGGGTTGGTGATCAGCGACTGGACCAGCGCCCCGGCCAGGAGCAGGACCAGGAAGGTCAGGATCCACTGGCCGGGTCTGCGGCGGCGGATGATCGGCAACTCCTCCATCACGAGGCCGCGTTGATCTGGAACTCGTCGAGAGCCCCGGACTCCAGGCCCCACTTGGCGAGGATCTGCCGGTAGCCGCCGGTCGTGCCGAGGCTCTCCAGGGCCGACTTGAGCAGAGCGGTCAGCTCGCTCTTCTTCTGGACCGCGATGCCGAACGGCGCGTTGCCGTAGGAGTCCCCGACGACCTCCAGCTTGCCGCCGGACTGCTTGGCGGCGTAGGCGGCGACCGGGGAGTCGGCGAGGGCGGCGTCGGCGCGGCCACTGGTGACGGCGAGGTTCACACCGGTGCCGTCCGGGAAGGTGCTGACCTTGATCGCCGACTTGCAGGTCTTGGCACGGTCGGGCAGGTCAACCAGCGCCTGGGTGGAACCCTTCGCGACGGCGACGGTCCGGCCGCACAGGGAGTCGTCCTCGGGCTTGAGCGACTTGGGGTTGCCCGCCGGGACCAGCAGCGACGTGCCCGCGTTGAAGTACGTGACGAAGTCGACGACCTTCTCCCGCTCGGCGGTGTCCGTGAAGGAGGAGAGGCCGAGCTGGTACTTGCCCGCCTGCAGCCCCGGGATGATCGAGTCGAAGGGCACGTTGGTGATGGTGACCTTGACGCCGAGGACCGTGCCGAGCGCCCTGGCGAGGTCGGCCTCGGCACCGATGACCGTCTTGTTGTCGGTGTCGAAGAAGTCCATGGGCGGGTAGCTGACGTCGCTGGCGATCGTGATGCCGCTCGCCTTCAGCGCGGCCGGGACCTTGGCGGCGAGTGCGGCGTCCTCCGCGATCGCGGAGGTGGCGGCCGGGGTGCCGGACGACTCGTCGGCCGACCCGGCGGCGGACGGCCCGGCGGGGTCGGCGCAGCCCGCCAGGAGCAGTGTCGCGAAGCCGATGAGGACGAGCGGGCGGAGAGCGGACAAGGGGAACTCCTGGTGGGCCTGACGTGCCGGTGAATGAGTGGAGCGTAAGGCCGGATGCGAAATAATCAAGTGGAGTTGCTCATGCTGCACGTGAGCTGCAATACGACTGCAATACGGCCGCAATGAACAGCGCGGCGTACGGCCCGGGAAGCCCCGCCGGGCGGCGCTATGCTCGGCCTTCGATGACCACCGACAGCAGCCTGAAGCGCGGCCTGGCCGTACTCCGCCTCTTCGCCGAACACCCGCCGCACGACCCGCGCGGGCACACCGCCGCCGAGGTCGCCGCCCTGCTGGGCCGGGAGCGCAGCCAGGTCTCCCGCGTCCTGCGCAGCCTCGAAACCGCCCGCTTCCTGCGCCGCGACCCCGCCTCGCTGCGCTACGCCGTCGCCTGGGAGCTGTACGCACGGGCCCAGCAGGTCACGGAGGCGCGGCTGCGGCGGGACGGCCGTACCGCGCTGGAGGGTGTCGCGGCCGACACCGGGGAGTGCTCCTACCTGGGAGTCCTGCGGGGCGCCAGCTCAGTGACGATCCTGGAGGCGATGCCGCCGGCCCTGTCCTCGTTCGTGTCCTGGGTGGGCCGCGGCTATCCCGCCTACTGCAGCGACGCCGGGCAGGCACTGCTGTTCGACGCCGACCGTCCCGAGATAGAGGCCGTCTTCGCGCGCACCGCCTTCGTCCGGCACGGCCCCAACACCCCGGCCGATCTGGAGGACTTCCTGGCCCGGCTCGACGCGGCCCGGCGACGGGGGTACACGGTCGTCGACCAGGAGGCCGAGCCCGGCCTGTACTCGCTCGCCGCCCCGGTCAGGGACTTCCGGGGCGAGATCGTCGCGGCCGTCCAGGTCGTCGGCCCCCGCCACCGTCTGGAGCCCGCCACGACGTCCTGCGCCGAGTCGGTGGTCCGCTGGAGCGCCTGGCTGACCGCCGCCCTGCGCTCGGCGGACCCAGACTCGGACCCAGGCCCGGGCTCCGGAGACTGATACTCAGCCGAGCAGGGGCGCCAACTGCGCCGCCGCGCCGCCGATCGCCGCGACCAGCTCGTCCCGGTCGTCCCTGACCGCCGCATGCGGCACGACCACGCTGACCGCCGCCACGATGACTCCGCGCGGGTCCCGCACCGGCGCGGCGACCTCCAGCACGTCCTCGTCGTACTCGCTCTCGCACACCGCGACCCCTCGCGCGGCGTCGGCGGTGACCCGTGCCAGCAGATCGTCCACCGACCGGGGTGCGTACGGACCGCCCGCCCCGATGAAGTCCTCGCCGCCCAGCAACTCGGCGACCTCCTCCCGGGAGTGGCCGAACAGCAGTGCCCGCCCGGCACCGGTGCACCAGACCGGCGTCAGCCGCCCCGCCCGCGCCCAGGAGAACTCGGCCCAGGCGGCCAGCTCGGCCCGCACCGAGAGCACCATCGCCCCGCAGAGCACGTCCACGTACGCGCACGCCCCGAACCGGACCACCAACTCCCGCAGCAGCGCCCGGCTCCGCACCCCCCACGGACCGCCCTCCCCCGCGACAGTCAGCAGCTCCGCCCCGGCGCGGAACTCGTGGCCACCCCGGGCGAGCACACCGGAGTCGACGAGATCCCGCAGCAGCCGCGACGTCTGCCCCTTGTCCAGCCCGCCCTCCTCGGCGAGCCGCACCACACCCGGCCCGCCACGCGGGTCGAGTTCCCCGCGGACCACGCGCTCCACCAGTGCGAGCCCCCGGGGCAGCGCCCCCATCACCACGTCCACCCGCCGGATCCTACCGGCCGAGGCTGATCACAACGGGCGGCTCACACCCCGGTGCCGACCGACCAGGACAACCGGCTAACGTTGAATGCCCTTCGGCCGCGCGGCCCTCGACGCGACCACCGCCGCCGCCCGCGCCTGGCTGTGGACCGCGCATACCGCCGTCCCGCTGACCGACGCGTCCCCCGTCGTCACGCACATCGCCTGGCCCGCGCACAGCCGCTCCCTCGCCCTCGCCGGGCTGGTCCGTGAACCCTGCGCTCCCCGGACGCCGGCTCTTCCCCCGCCGCGCGTCACCGGCGAAGTGCGCGGTTCCCACCGACGTGACATGGCGGGCGTCGCGGTCGCGTGCCGCGGCTGTCGCTCAGAGGTGGTCGTCCAGGAGTTTCCGTGCCTCGGTGGTGGTCACGGGCCCGGTGCCGTGCGCCACCATCTGCCCCTCCTTCAGCAGGACGTAGGACGGGGCTCCGGTGATCCCGTATCGCTCGGTTGCCGCCGGGCAGCGTGTGATGTCGGCGCGGACGGTCGTCAGGCGGCCCGTGTAGTCGTCGGCGATGCCGCCCACGACCAGGTCCATCACCCGGCAGGGCTCGATCGCCTTGGGCCATGTCCCGGTGAAGTACGCGAGGACCGGGACTGCGCTCATCCCGAGGATGAAATCGAACTCCGCGTCCTCACGGGGGCGGTGAACCCGATTCGTCATGAAGCTCCTGATCTCACGTTCCGTCGTTCCGTCCCCATCATCCCTCGTTCGGTGTGCGCGGTCGGCCTTCCTGTCAGCCCGCGCGGAGGGCGACCGCCAGGGTCAGTTCGAGGACCCGGTGGGGTGATGCGAGGTCCGGGAACAGTTCCCGCAGCTGCGTCATCCGGTAGCGGACCGTCTGGGGGTGGACGAACAGCGCCGCCGCCACCTCGTCCCGTCTGCCCTGGTGCAGCAGCCACTCCCGCAGCGTCTCCTCCAGGCGCCGGGCGGTCGCGGCGGGCAGGGTCCGCAGCGGTGCGAGGGCCCGGGCGCGCAGGTCCGCGAGTGCGTCCGCGTCCGCGCTCAGTACCAGTTCGGGCAGGTGGTCCTCGGTGTCGCGGATGTCGGAGGAGAGGGCGCGTGCGCGTACGGCTCGTGCGTACGAGGCGGACGCTCGGGTCCATGGGCGGGCCGGGCCGGTCACGGCGGCGCGGTCGGTCAGTTGGCGCAGGACGTGTGGTCGGTCGGCGTCGGGGACGAGCAGTACGCCGGTGGCGTCCGGGAGGTCGTCGAGGACGAGGGTGTTCGGGTCGAGGGTGCGGTAGGCGGGCCGGGCCTGGGCGGCGGGCAGCAGGACCGCGGTCAGGGAGACCGGGGGCTGCCATCCGGCCCGTTGGGCGGAGGCGAGCAGTACGTCCGGGCCCGCACCGGCGAGGAGGTCGCGGGCCAGGTGTTCCAGGTGGCGTTCCTGGGCCCGGCCCCGGGCGGCCAGTTCGTCGGCGTGGCCCGCGGCGCTCGCGGCGGAGAGTTCGTCGATGTAGGCGAAGGTCAGCTCGGCGAACTTGGCGACCTCGGCGGCGGGCAGACCCGCGGGTACGGCGCCCGCCGCCAGGCAGCGCCAGGCCACGCGGGCGCCGACGCGGTAGGCGCCGAGCAGGGCGTCCATCGAGCGGCCGTCGCGCACCTCGCCGCGGCCCAGCTCGTACGCCGCGTCACCGGCGTCACCTCCCGTGGCCTTGCCGCTCGCGAGGTCCAGGTAGTGTCCCAGGGCGGTGCGGACGGCCCGGCGGATGGTGGCGCCCATCCGGCCCGAGAGGGCGTTGGCGTAGGGCGGGACCTCGTCGATGATCGCCTCGACGACCTCGTCGGCGGTGCTCCGCAGCGCGGCCCGAAGTACGGTGACCGTCGTCTCATCCAGGGCCAGTTCGCCGGCCCTGCGGGTTACATGGCTCACGTTTTGTTCCCTGCGAACAATTCAGTCGACCAGATTCACGCCCTACGGACAGGACTTTACGCCCTGAGGCGCAGCAAGCTGAAGTCATGACGAGTACAGCCCTTCGCAGCCGGGCGTGGAAACTGCTGGAGACGGTCACGACGCCGCTCCTGCCGTCGGACTATCTCGACCTGGTCAGCCCGCTGCGTGCCGGCGCCGACCTGCGTGGGCGCATCGAGGCCGTGCACCCCGAGACGGGTGACGCCGCGACCGTCGTGATCAGACCGGGACGGGGCTGGCGCGGCCACACGGCCGGCCAGTACGTGCGGGTCGGGGTCGACGTCGACGGGGTGCGCCTGTGGCGTGCCTACTCCCTGACCTCGCCGACCGACCGCAAGGACGGCCGCATCACGATCACCGTGAAGGCGATCCCGGACGGCAAGGTCAGCAACCACCTGGTCCGCGGGGCGAAACCGGGCACGCTGATCCAGCTCGACCAGCCGACCGGTGACTTCGTGCTGCCGCGGGCCACGCCCGCCAAGGTGCTCTACCTGACGGCCGGCAGCGGCATCACGCCCGTGATGGGCATGCTGCGCGACACCGGGTTCGACGACGTCGTCATGGTCCACTGCGCGCCCCGGCCGCAGGACGTGATCTTCCGCAGCGAACTGCACGACCTGGTCGCGGACAAGAAGCTGCGGCTCACCGAGGTGCACACCGACACGGACGGCAAGCTCGACATCGCCCGGCTCGACGAACTCGTGCCCGACTGGGCCGAGCGCGAGACCTGGGCCTGCGGGCCCACGGGCCTGCTCGACGCCGCCGAGGAGCACTGGACCGCACACGGCGTACGGGAGCGGCTGCACACCGAACGCTTCCGCCCCAGCGTCGTCGTGACCGGCGACGGCGGCGAGGTCACCTTCAGCACCACCGGCAAGACCGTCGACGCGGACGGCGCCACACCGCTGCTGGACATCGGCGAGGAGGCCGGCGTGCTCATGCCGTCCGGCTGCCGCATGGGCATCTGCTTCGGCTGCGTCACCCCGCTCAAGGCGGGCGCCGTACGCGACCTGCGCACCGGCGAGATCACCGAGGCCGAGCCGGGCGTACTCATCCAGACCTGCGTGTCCGCCGCGGCGGGCCCCTGCGACATCGAACGGTAGGAACACCT
The DNA here is from genome assembly GCF_002954775.1 of Streptomyces geranii. Taxonomy (GTDB): domain Bacteria; phylum Actinomycetota; class Actinomycetes; order Streptomycetales; family Streptomycetaceae; genus Streptomyces; species Streptomyces geranii. Next base: position 446,311 of record NZ_PJME01000004.1, on the reverse strand, counting down.
TGACCGCCATCGACCCCACCGCACACCTGTCCGCGGAGCAGATCGAGGAGCTCGGGCGCGAGCTGGACGCGATCCGCGACGAGGTGATCGCCGACCGCGGCGAGAAGGACGCCGCCTACATCCGCAAGGTCATCGCGGCGCAGCGCAAGCTCGAACTGGTCAGCAGGGGCGTACTGCTGTTCTCGTTCTTCCCGCCCGCGTGGATCATCGGCACCGCCGGGCTGTCCGTGGCGAAGATCATGGACAACATGGAGATCGGCCACAACATCCTGCACGGCCAGTGGGACTGGATGCGGGACCCGAAGATCCACTCCACCACCTGGGAGTGGGACCACGTCTCGCCGGCCGACCAGTGGAAGCACTCGCACAACGAGCTGCACCACACGTACACCAACGTGATCGGCAAGGACAACGACCTCGGCTACGGCATCATGCGCGTCGACGAGGACCAGCGGTGGCACCCCTTCCACCTCGGTCAGCCGCTGTGGAACTTCCTCAACGCCTGCTTCTTCGAGTACGGCATCGCGGCGTACGACCTTGAGCTGGGCAAGAACCTGCACAAGCGCCGCCGCAAGAGCCCGGAGTTCCGTGCGCGGGTCAAGGCCGTGGGCCGCAAGATCCGCAAGCAGGTGCTCAAGGACTACGTGATCCACCCGCTGCTGTCGGGCCCGTCGTTCCTCACCACCCTCGCCGCCACGTTCACCGCGAACCTGGTCCGCAACCTCTGGACCCACTCCGTGATCATGTGCGGGCACTTCCCCGAGGGCGTGCAGGTCTTCGAGCGCCGGTCGATCAAGGGCGAGACGCGCGGCCAGTGGTACCTGCGCCAGATGATGGGCTCGGCGAACATCAGCGGCAGCAAGGCCATGCACTTCATGTCCGGCAACCTCTCCCACCAGATCGAGCACCACCTCTTCCCCGACCTGCCGAGCAACCGGTACGCCGAGGTCGCGGTGAAGGTGCGCGCACTGTTCGAGAAGTACGAGCTGGAGTACGTCACCGGGCCGCTGCCCAAGCAGGTGTTCTCCGCGTGGCACAAGGTCTTCCGCCTCTCGCTGCCGAACAAGAAGCCCAAGGTCAAGACGCCGGACAGCAAGCAGGAACTCGTCGCGGCCTGATCCCCGGCGGCGGTTCGGATCGGGGGCGGCCGGCTCGCCTCCGCTCTCACTCCACGAGCAGGACGAGTTTTCCGCGTACGGTGCCGGCTTCGCCGACGCGGTGGGCCTCGGCCACCTCCGTCAGGGGGGAAGGTCCGGCCGACCTCGACGGCGAACCGGCCCGCTTCGGCCAGTCGCGCGACGTCGGCCAGTGCGTAGGTGGCCCGGCCGGTGTCGCCCCGGCTGAAGCGGACACCGGTCTGTCGTGCGCCGGCGAAGTCGGCGACCGTGATCACGTGTTCGGGGCGTCCGGCGAGGTCCACCAGGTCGGGCAGGACACCGTTGCCTGCCACGTCCAGCGCGAGGTCCACGCCCGGCGGCGTGAGCGCCCGTACCCGCTCGGGCATTCCGTCGCCGTACGCCACCGGCTCGACGCCGAGCGAGCGGAGGGTGTCGTGGGTGGCGGGGCTCGCCGTGCCGATGACGCGTGCGCCGCGCCGCACGGCGAGCTGGACGGCGGCGCTCCCGACGCTGCCGGACGCCCCGTTGACGAGCACCGTGCAGCCCGCCGCGACGCCGAGTTGGTCGAGTGCCCGTGCCGCGGTCTCGGCCGCCGCCGGGATCGCCGCCGCTGTCGCGTGGTCGAGCGAGGCCGGGAGCGGGGCCCAGTGGGACAGCACGGCCAGCTCCGCCTGGGCGGCTCCGTAGGGCGAGGCCCCGAAGACCCGGTCGCCGACCGCGACGCCCGAGACACCGTCGCCGATCTCGTCGACGATGCCCGCGGCCTCGTAACCCAGGGTCTGCGGCAGTTCCCGGTCCAGCAGGCCCTGGCGCTTCTTCCAGTCACTGGCGTTGATCCCGGCGGCACGGACCCTGATACGTATCTCTCCGGCGCGGGGGCGGGGATCGGGCAGGTCGACGATTTCGAGAACCTCCGGGCCGCCGAACCGGCTGAACCGTACTGCTCTCATGACGCACTCCTTCCGGGGAAGGAGTGGCGGATCGTCCGAATACCGCGTGTGCGCGCGCTCACCGGCCGGTTCTTCTCGCCCGGCACCCGGAGCGCGTTTCTACTCCGATGCGTCCATCCTACGATCCCCTCGCATCGGCTCGGTTCGTGGTCGGGGCGCCCGTCTCCGTGCGGGGATCGTGCGGCGCTGGGGGTCTACGTGACTCATTCGCCGAGCAGAAGCGGTCGCGGATGTGGTGCCATCCGACTTTTCCATGACCGTGTCGGTCGGTAGCGGAACAACAGGAGTGCCGGACGCCAGTCCTACGTAAGGTCCCGGGTCATTGGTGAGGAGGGCGACGACGCCCGGGCCTCGCAGCGGCACGGAGGAGATGCTGGTATGAGCAATGTGGAGATCTGCCTCAAGGAGATCATGACTTCGATCGAGGGCGCCTTAGGAACGGCTCTCGTCGACTACACCAGCGGTATGGCGCTGGGCACGCTCGGCGGTGGCAAGGATCTCGACCTGACCATCGCGGCGGCGGGCAACACGGACGTGATCCGGGCCAAGACCCGCACCATGGAACACCTCGGGCTCAAGGGCGAGATCGAGGACATCCTGATCACACTCGGCAGCCAGTACCACGTCCTCCGGCCGCTCAAGGGCCGTGGCGGCAACGGTCTGTTCCTCTACCTGGTGCTCGACAAGGGCAAGTCGAACCTCGCGATGGCCCGCCACCAGCTCAGGAGTGTCGAGGGCCAGCTGGACGTGTAGAAGGCGGCGAATTCCACAGCCCCGCACGCCCATGAGTTGAAGAGTTCTTCAACTGGGCACATCCGTATCAGGTCAATCCCATGGGCGTGCGGGGCCGGATGCACCAGGATCGATCCGCCAGGCCGTCTGCGGTGGCACGTTCAGGGCCGCCGCGTGCGGCTGCAGCCCGTCGACATGCGGCAGGGAGCGCGATTCACCATGCAGGTCCCCCTATACCAGGCCAAGGCCGAGTTCTTCCGCATGCTCGGCCACCCGGTACGCATCCGGGTCCTGGAACTGCTGCAGAACGGCCCCGTCCCCGTACGCGACCTGCTCAGCGAGATCGAGATCGAACCGTCCAACCTCTCCCAGCAGTTGGCCGTCCTGCGCCGCTCGGGGATCGTGGTGTCCATCCGCGAGGGCTCCACCGTCAGCTACGCCCTGGCGGGCGGCGACGTCGCCGAGCTGCTGCGCGCGGCCCGCAGGATCCTGACCGAACTGCTCACCGGGCAGAGCGAGTTGCTCGCCGAACTCCAGCAGGCGGACCCCCGTCCGATGCTCACCCCGGGCGGAGCCGACCGACGTTCCTGACCCCCGGGCGTCGCAGCCGAGGAGACCAGTGCCCGTCAAGGCCTCGTGTCCCGCCCTCTCACGCGTGGACCTGCACATCGCCGACCGGCACCGCGCAGCACAGCAGTGCCTGGCTGGCGGCCAGCGGTACGGCCGGTTCACTCAGGTGCGCCACCGGGCCGGTGACCAACTGGCGACAGGCCCCGCAGGCTCCGGCCCTGCACGCCGAGGGCAGCCGCAGTCCCGCGGACTCGGCCGCGTCCAGGAGCGTGCCGGTGTCCGGCGTCCAGGTCGTGCGGGTGCCGCTCGCCGTGTACCGCACGGTGAAGGGGCCCGCGGCGGGCGGCGGTTGCTCGACCAACCGCGCCGGGCGGGGTGAGTGGAAGCGTTCGTCGGTGATGGAGTCGCCGGGGACTCCGGCGGACAGCAGTGCCGTACGGACGGTGTCGACGAAGCCCTCCGGGCCGCACACGTGAGCCTCCACCGTTCCCGCCACCGACAGAGTGTGCAGCTCGGCGGCGGTGGGGCGACCGGCTCGCGCACCGTGCGGCAACCGCTCGCCAGGGTTCGTGACGTACAACTGCGGCTTCCCGTAAGGCAGTTTGCTCAGCAGCTCGACGGTCTCGTCCCACAGGGGCAGCTCGGCGCCGGTGCGGACCACGTTCAGTACCGTCACCGGTCGCCGCGACGCGGTGTCGAGCAGGTCGCGGAGAACGGGGAGCACAGGGGTGATGCCGATCCCGGCGACGGCCAGCAGGAGCGGGCGGTGCGGGTCGGGGGCGGTGAGTGCCTCGCCGTAGGGGCCGGAGAGGAGTACGCGTGAGCCGGTCGGGAGGTCATGCAGCCGGGGTGACATCCGGCCGTCGGGGACCCGCTTGACGCTGATGCGCAGTTCGGCGGTGTCGGTGCCGGTGATCGTGTAGCAGCGCCACAGCGGGGCGTTGTCGTCGTCGGTCAGGTGGAGTCTCAGGTGTTGGCCCGGTCGGCAGTGCGATCCGGCGGGGTCGCGGAAGGCGAAGGTGGTGACGGTGGGGCTCTCCTCGGTCCGTCTGATCAGCTCGGCGTACCGGGGGCGGCCCGGGTCGGCGAGCCGTGCCGCGTAGCGCGACGGCCCGTCGGGCCCCGGCCCCCGTCCGCCGTCTGTGAACCGGTCCCCCACCGCGATCGGGCCACCGCGTACGACCCTGGCGTAGACCCCGCAGTACAGGTGACCGAAGCGGGAGGCCAGCAGCGCCGGGATGTTCAGGTCGCGTTTCCCCGAGCCGGGGCGGACCATGGTCGCGCGGCAGCGTTCGGTGGGGAACGTGATCTCCAGTTCCGCGCCGCCCAGTCGGACCCGGTGTCCGGGCAGGTCGAGTTCGCGCCAGGCGCCGAGTCCGGAGACGTACAGGTTGGCACGGAAACGGCGGGGGTCGACCGGGACGTCGGCCGCTTCCGCCATCGCCCGCAAGGTGTCGAGGTTGATGATCGACAGGGGGGCGTCCGGCCAGTCCCACAGGGCCGCTCCGGGCCGTTCGAAGCGGACGGGTCCGAGTGGTCCGGGCGGGAACCAGTCCCCGATCCGCTCGCTGGACGCCGCCAGGCCGTCGGCGTCCAGCCCGAGCCGCAGCCGCCGCCCGTCGGGGGCGGTGAGCCACAACACCTCTCCCTCCACGGCCAGTTGATAGCGCGAGAGTTCGGCGTTCTTCCTCAGTCGCAGGAGTGCCTCGCTGCTGATCCAGCCGTTCCGGTCCGCCTCGGCCGGTATCACTCCCCCGGACAGGCCGAGCAGCCGGTCCATCGGCAGCCCCCGACCCGCGATGAGCACCGTGTCCGTCATCGGCTGCCCGGTCATGCCCTTCACCGGGTAGCGGCAGATGGTCTCCAGACGGGCGCCGCCGTGACGCGTCACAGGTACTCCCACGCCGACTCCTCCCCCGCCGTGCACGGTCCGCCCGCGTGGCACCTCAACCGGCCCGCCGCCAGGTCGAGTCCTGCGGTGAGCAGGGTCCGCCACTGCTGGTGGAACGGCAGTCCCGGCTGCGGATGGCAGCACACGGGGGCGCCGTCGCTCTCGTGGGCGTGGAGCAGTTCGGTCCAGTGGGCCGGGTCGGTGGAGGTGAGGAGTTCGCGGCGGGTGGTGAGGTGTTTCAGGCGGGCGTAGGTGCTGCCCGCAGGGGCCGCCAACTCCCCTTCGGCCAGACGGGGTTCGAGGAAGTGGTTGGTGTGCAGGAGGTAGCCGTCGGGGTCGGGGGGCAGTACGGCGGTGCCTGCCGGGCTGAGTTCGACGCACGCGGCGTCGGCGTGCCGTCCGTCGTAGGTGACGACCGTGAGCACGGTGGACGCCGAGACGTCCGCCGAGCGGGCGATGTCGACGGCCTCGGCGAGAGTGGTGGCCTCGTCCAGGATGCGGCGGGCCACCACATGGACCGGTACGCCGATGCGTTCTCCGTCGGCTGCGTGGCTGAGGATGTTGAAGTGCAGCCCCAGACCTGCCGAGTTGAGGCCGATCTTGCCGAGGATGCCGGCCTCGGTGAAGATCCGGGCGTCACCGGCCCGGCCCGTCGGATGCCGGACGAGGGTCTTGATGTCGGTGAACTCCTCGTGCCAGTCCCAGGTCTGGATGGTGTGCGGGGCGCCCGCACCACCGACGTACACGGCGGTCGAGCACTCGCCCTCCGCCGTGGCGCCGACGGTGGCGAGGATCTCGGTACGGGCGTTGAGCATGCCGAGTTGCCATGCCTCCGCGCCCGCCGCCCGTGCGACGGCGGCCAGTTCGCGGTGGAGGGCGGGCGCCCAGTCCCGTATCGCGTCCGTGGCCTGTTCCCCGTACGGCCGGAGCAGGGCGGGATCGACCTGTACGGCCTCGAACAGCCGCTGGTAAGCAGTGATGTTGGCGCGTATCCGGTCGCCGTCGGCGGTGCCGAGGGTGTGGCCGCGTTCCGTCGGGTCGGTGCTGTCGAGGTGGTGGCGAGCGATCACCGGGCGCTGCTCAGGATCGCGTCCCACATGACCTCGGCGGCGATGGAGCCGAGCCCGACGGCGTTCAGCGCGTGGGCGCCGATCCGGGAGGGGGTGGTCGGCAGGTCGACCTCGTCGGTGGTGAGGGTGAACAGGGTGTCGCCGTCGAGGCTGGTGTGGAAGGGCTGGATGCCCCGGTTCATCGATCCGTGCACCTGCCTGCCGAACTGCTCCAGGGCCCGGTCGTCCAGTCGTACGTTGGTGACGAGCACCGAGATGGTGGTGTTGCCCTGCATGGTGGTGGGTCCTTCGCCCGCGAACGCCGCCTCGTAGTCGAGGTGCGGCAGACGGCGCGTCCCGGTGGCGGGATCGTGGTTGCCGCGTACGACCGTGCCGTCGCGGTCGACGACGACGCCGACCGCGTTGACGACCGTGGCGGCGAGGATCTTGACGTCTCCGACCTGGCGGAAGGCGGCGCCCTGGCCGGCGAACTCGCAGCGGGTCCAGTCGATCTTGCCGACGGAGGCGCTGATCCCGGCGCCGGCCCGGCCGACGGGGAAGCGGCCCGGTACGGCCGTGCGGAGTGCGGCGCGGCCGAGGGCGGCGTCGGGGACGACCGCGTTGTCGCGGGTGGCGAAGTCGTAGATGATCGCGCCCGACACGCACTTGAGGTCGGTCCAGCCGACCCGGTTCTCGACCCGGGCGCGCAGTTCGTCGGCGACTCCGGCGCAGGCACCGAGGCCGTACAGCGAGCCGCCCGACAGACAGATGGCGTGGGCGAACTGCTTGTCGCCGTATGACAGTCCGATGGCGCCGCCGCGCTCGTCGATGAACATCCGGGCGCCGGCTGGGACATGGACGACGGTGGTGCCGGTGGGGCCCTCGGCGTACTCGGCGGTGCCGACCTCCACGCCGGGGAAGTCGAACTCCACGGTGCCCCGGCCGGGGCTCGGCTGCGGGACGAGGTCGAAGTCGTCGTTGGTTCTCGCCGGGCCGAAGGACGGGGCCGGGATGGCTCGGGCCGGGGATCCCGGACGGTCGGTCACGGTCATAGCGTCTCCAGGAGCTGTCGTGAGTACGGGTGCTGCGGGGTGATGTAGAAGCGGTGGGCGTCGGCGAGTTCGACGATCTGACCGGCGCGCATCACCGCGACGCGGTGGGCGAGGTAGCGCACGGCGGCGAGGTCGTGCGAGATGAACAGGGCGCCGAAGCCCTGCTCGCTCTGCAGGTCGTGGACGAGGTTGAGGATCTGCGCCTGCACGGAGACGTCCAGGGCGCTGACCGCCTCGTCGAAGACGATGAACTTCGGGTGGGTGATCAGGGCTCGGGCGATCGCGACGCGCTGGCGCTGGCCGCCGGAGAGTTCGTGCGGGAGCCGTTCGGCGTAGGAGGCGGACAGTCCGACCCGGTCGAGGATGCGCAGGGCGGCGGGGTGGTGGGTGCGCAGTCGGCCGCCCTCGACTGCGGAGAGGGGTTCGGCGACCGAATCGGCCACGGTGAGACGGGGGTTGAGGGACCAGTGGGGGTTCTGGAGGACCGCCTGGATGGCTCCGGCGCGGGTGCGTCGGCCGCCGTGTTGGGCGCCGAGGAAGCGGACGGTGCCGGAGGTGGGCCGGCGCAGGCCGAGGGCGACGGCGCCGGTGGTGGTCTTGCCCGAGCCGGATTCGCCGACCAGGCCGAGGGTCTCGCCCGCAGCGATGCGGAAGGTGACGCCGGCCATCGCGGTGACGGTGTGGCGTCGGCCGGATCTGAAGACGACGCCGACGTCGTCGAGTTCGAGCACGGGCTCGCCGCTCATCAGGCCTCCTCCTGTCCGTCCGGTACGGCCGCCTTCGGTGCCGGTCCGTCCGGTACGGGTACGGGTGTTCCGCCCGGGCCCGGGTGATGGCACAGCACCGTCCGCCCCTCGACCGTGCGGGGCGCCGGGCGGGCCGTGGCGCAGGTGTCGTCCGCCGAGGTGCAGCGCGGGCAGAAGACGCAGCCGGGCGTGGACTCGGTGAGGACGGGCGGTGTGCCACCGATGGTGAGCAGCCGGGTGCCGTCCTTGGCGCGGGCGGGGTCGGCGGCCGACAGGGCTGCGGTGTAGGGGTGTTGGGGTGCGGTGAGGACGTCGGTGGTGGTGCCGTCCTCGACGACCCGGCCGCCGTACATGACCGCGATGCGGTCGCACCAGCGGGCGACGCCGCCCAGGTCGTGGCTGAGCCACAGCACGGTGGTGCCGTGTTCGGCGGCGAGGGTGAACAGCAGTCGCAGGACCTCCTCGCGGACCTGGCTGTCGAGCGCGGCGGTGGGTTCGTCGGCGATCAGCAGGGCCGGTCTGCGGGCCATGGCCATCGCGACGATGACGCGTTGGGCCATGCCGCCGGAGATCTCGTGCGGGTAGAGCCGCAGCACGCGTTCGGGGTCGCGGATGAGGACGCGTTCCAGCAGTGCGACCAGGTCGGTCGGCTTGTCGCGCAGGGCCAGCCGGAGTTGGCGGCCGATGCGCAGGGTCGGGTCGAGGGCGCCGACGGGGTCCTGCGGTACGAAGGCCAGGCGTTCGCGGCGCAGTCGGGCGAGTCGGTCCGGCGGGAGGTCCAGTACGGACTCGCCGTCGACCAGGACCCGGCCCCGCGGATAGGCGGTGGCCTTCGGCAGGAGGCGCCCGGTCAGCAGTCCGAGGGTGGACTTGCCGGAGCCCGACTCGCCGACGATGCCGACGCGTTCGCCGCGTCCTACGGTCAGGTCGGCGCCGTCGAGGGCGCGGACGACGCGGGAGCCGGTGCGGTACTCGGCGACGACGTCGTCGATCACGAGCAGCGGTGTGGTCTCGGCGGTCATACCAGGGACCTCGTCTCCCGGGGTTCGAAGCGGTCGCGCAGGCTGTCGCCGACGAGGTTGATCGCCATGATCGCGGCGACCAGGACGACGCCGGGGGCGACGATCAGCCAGGGGGCGCCGACCATGTAGAGGCCGCCTTCCTGGATCAGCAACCCCAGGGAGGCGTCCGGCAGTTGGACGCCGTAGCCGAGGAAGCTGAGGCCGCCCTCGACGAGGATCCCGACGGACAGGGCGTAGGTGCCCTGGACGGCGACGGTGCCCGCGACGTTGGGCAGGATGTGCCGGAGCATGATCGTCGGGGCGCGGACGCCGCTGATCCTGGCGGCGGTGACGAACTCGCGGCGGGCGACCGCGCGGGCGGCGGTGCCGACCATGCGGGTCATCAGCGGGACGGTCACCAGGACGATCGCGGCCAGAGCGGCCGTACGGCCTGGGCCGAGGACGGCGGCGACCAGGACGGCCAGCACGATGGCGGGGAAGGAGTAGAGCACGTCCCCGATCCGCAGGATCACCTCGGCGGTACGGCCGCCCCGGTAGCCGGCGATCACCCCCAGCGCGGTGCTGATGAGCGCGGTGCAGGCGACGGCCAGGCAGGACAGCAGGAGGGTGGTGCCGATGCCCTGGAGGAGGCGGGGCAGCAGGGAGCGGCCGAGGTTGTCGGTGCCCAGCGGCCAGCCCGCTCCCGGTGGCATGAGTCGTGGTCCCACGATGGCGTCGGGCTGCCCACCGACTCCGACGAACGGCCCCGCCAGGGTGACGAGGAGCAGGACGCCGAGCACCCACACAGCAGCGCGGAACAGGCCGTCGTACGAGCGCATGGCGAGCGCGCGGCGTACGCGCACCGCTGCCGCCCTCATGCGTCGGCCCTCTTCCCGACCGTGCCGATCCTCGGGTCGACCAGCCCGCTGACCAGGTCCACCAGCAGGTTCATCGTGATGAACACGGCCGCCGCGAGCAGTACTCCGGCCTGGACGACCGCGTAGTCGCGGCGGTCGAGGCCGTCGACGAGGTACGAGCCGAGGCCGGGGACGTTGAAGAGGCGCTCGATGATGACCGTGCCGCCGAGGAGGTAGGCGGTGAGGGTGGCCACCAGGGTGAGGACGGGGACCGCCGCGTTGCGCAGGACGTGGTGGCGCACGATGGCTCCCTTCGGTTCGCCGCGGGCGACGGCGGCGGCGATGTGCGGTTCGACGAGCACGCCGAGGACCGCGTCGCGGGTGGTGCGGGCGGTGGCCGCGACGCAGAACACGGCGAGGACGCAGGCGGGCAGGAACAGGGAGCCGACGGAGCCGAGCGGGTCCTGCGACCAGGGGACGTAGGTGCCGACGGACAGGCCGAGGCTGTAGCGGGTGAACAGGAACACCACCAGGCTGCCGAGCACGAACTCCGGCAGGCTCATCCCGAAGGCGCTGACCAGCCGGCCCGCCGCTCCCCCGCGCCCGCCGCCCTCGCGGGTGCCGGTGTACACGCCGAGCGGGATCCCGATGAGGACGGTGAGCGCGAGGGCGAGTGCGGTGAGGGTGACGGTGACCGGCAGCCGGTCGCCGAACTCGGTGGCGACGGGGGTGCGGGCGGCCAGCGAGGTGCCGAAGTCGCCCTGTACGGCGTTGCGGAGCCAGTACAGGTACTGCTCGACCACCGGCCGGTCGAGTCCGAAGCGGGCCGCCGCCGCGGCCTTCTCCGACCGGGTGGCGAGCGGTCCGAGGACCAGGTCGGTGTAGCTGCCGGGCATCGCGCGGACCGCCGCGAAGATCAGCACCGACACGCCGAGCAGGGTGAGCAGGGCGGCGGCGGTCCGGCCCAGGAGCCAGCGGATGTGGTCCATGACCGGCTACTTCCCGGCCGGGAGGGTGTACGAGGTGATGTCCCGCAGGAAGTTGCCGTAGCCCTCGGCGGTGCGCAGGGTCGGGCTGACCTGGTCGGTGCGGTAGCCGATGACGGAGGGTCGGGTGACCAGCGGCAGCATCTGGGCGGCCGTGTCGACGCGGGCGCACAGGTCGGCGAGCGTCTTGGTGCGGGTGGCGCCGTCGGGTTCGCCGGCCGCCTTGTCGATGAGGGCGTCGAGGGTCTTGTCGTCGTTGAGGAAGGTGCCGGAGAAGCCCGCGAGCACGGGGTTCCACCAGCGGGACACCATGGAGGCGTCCACGTATCCGGCGAACCAGCCGACGGCCAGGTCGAAGTCGGGCTTCGCGCCGAACACCTTGGCGCCGTAGGTGGTGTCGTCGTACTTCTGGATCTTCACGGTGACGCCGGCCTTGGCGAGCTGCTGCTGGATCACCTGGGCGATCTGGCCGACGGCGGGCTCCGAGGTGTAGACGGCGAGGCGGAGCGTCCCCGCCTTCTTCAGCGCCGCCGCGTCGGGGGTCTTGACGGTCGCGGCGGGCAGCTTCGCGGGGTCGCAGGCGCCGGGCAGGACGCTCGGGGTGACGCCGGTCGGCTGGGCCTGGCCGCCGAGGGCGACGGAGGCGATCTCGGTCCGGTTCAGGGCACTGTTCAGCGCGAACCTGACCTTCTCGTCGGCGAGCGGCGAGTCCGGATTCTTGGAGTTCTGGATCAGGTAGTAGAAATCGCTGTTCGCCTGGCTGACGACCTTCGCGTTCCGGGTACCCGTCAACTGGTCCATGGAATCAATGTTGTTAAAGTTCACGACGGCCGCGCTGCCGTTGCGGAGTGCGGCGAGACGGGCCGCTTCCTGCGGCACGATCTCGATCTTCAGATCATCGACACGGACTTTCTTCGTGTCACGGTAGGCGGTATTGCGGGTGAAGTTCCAGTACTGGTCCTGCTTGTGGTTCTTCACCACGAACGGTCCTGTGCCCAGCATTTCCTTCGTCAGGTCCAGCGAGCCGTCGTCGATCTCCTTCATGGGGAGGATCGCGGCCGGGGTGTTGGCGAGCGCGGCGAGGAACGGCGTGTAGGCCTTGGCGAGTTGGACGGTGACCTCGGTCGGGCCGGTGGCGGTCACGGACTTCACGGGGCCGAGCTGGGCGGCGTAGGCGGCCTTGGACTTCAGTAGGCGCTGGAGGCTGCCGACGACGTCGGCGGTGGTCAGGGCTCGTCCGTTGGAGAACGTCACGCCCTTGCGGAGGGTGAAGACGTAGGTGGTGGCGTCGGGCTGCTTCCAGGAGCTGGCCAGCAGCGGCTCGATGCCGAACTTGGGGTCGACGGTCACCAGGGGTTCGTAGACGAGCGACTCGATGGACCAGGAACGGGCGGTGGCGGCGGTCTGCGGGTCGAGGCCGCCGGCCTCCACGGAGTCGTAGTCGAGCTGGACGGTGAGCGGTCCTGTGCCCTTGAAGGACGCGTCGGACGCGGTGAGATAGCCGGACTTCGAGGCTTTCCCGGTATCGGTCGCATCGGTTGCGGCGGGTGCGGAACACGACGTCAGAGTGGCCGACAGAGCGACGGAACAACCGACGATGATCGCTGATCTCCGCATTCTCGCTCCTCCTTTTCGGAGAGTTTGCCGGATCGTTCCGGCATGTGCAGTGAAGTTAGCCTCGACAAATATTCGTGTCAATGACTGGAGAAGAAATAAACCCACTTGAAACACAGGGTCTGAGCTGCGATTTCAGCAGGACATGCGGGAATTACCGAACACCCTCGGGGAGTTCGGGAAACGTAATTCACATATGAATGACTACGGGCGGGTGGAGGCCCGGACGTGCATCTCGATGGGAAGGGCGCGCACGGTGCCCCGTGGCGTCTCGCCGGACAGGATTTCGCAGAGCAGCCGGGCGCATTCGGCGCCCATGGCACGTGGTCGGAGGTCGACCGCGGTGATCGGTGGTTCCGCCGTCCGCATGGAGGAGCTGTCCACGCAGGAGGCGAGCAGAAGGTCACGGCCCACCGTGCGTCCGGCGGCGCGCAGTTCGGGCAGTACGGCAGCGGCGGCGCCGTCCGCCGCGCACACGATCGCGTCGATCTCCGGCGTCTCGGCGAGCATCTCCCGCACCGCGCCCTGCAGCACGTCGGGCGCGGACCCGAACGGGGCCTTGCGGACGAGTTTCGGTGTGCCACGCGCGGCGCACCAACGGGCGTGGGTGCGCTGGAGTGTGGTGGCCCAGTCGGAGGTGGTGTCGGAGGCGATGAACGCGGGCCGCCGGGCGCCGGCCTCGTACAGATGGTCCAGGAGTCCGGTCATCGAGGTCTCGTGGTCGGACCAGATCACCCCGGTCGGCTGCCGGTCCCCGACGTACCGCTCGGCCGTGACGACCGGCAGCCCGCTGTTCATCAGCTGGTCGACCACCGGGTCCTCGGCGACGGGGTCGCACAGCACCAGGCCGTCCACCTGCGGGACGGCGCCGCTGTGCGGCAGGTGCCCGGAGGACAGCAGGGTGACGTTCAGACCGGCGTGGGCGGCCTGTTCGGCGACGCCGAAGACGAACGACATGTAGTACTCGGCGCTGGTCAGGAACTCCGGGATGTGCAGGGCGATGGTGTCGGTCACCGAGGTGCGCAGACTGCGGGCGCTCCGGTTGGGCGCGTACCCCAGCCGCTCGGCCGCTTCCAGCACCGCCCGGCGGGTCGGGCCCGACACCCGGCCGTGGCCGCGCAGCGCGTCCGACGCCGTGGTCTTGGAGACCGCCGCCTCCCGCGCCACGTCGGCGATGGTGGGCGGGGTGTCGGGTCCGGGCAGCACGGTCGGAATCCTAGACGACATCGCAGGTCACCATCCGTACGTCAGTACGTCGTCGAGGGCCTCGACGAAGTCGTCCGCGCTGTCGCGGGTCAGGCACAGCGGCGGCTTGATCTTCAGCACGCACTGCCGGTCGGAGGTCGGCTGCATGATCACGCCGAGTTCACGCAGCCGCTCGCAGATCGCCGCCGTCTCCTCGGTCGCGGGCTCCAGCGTCGTACGGTCCCGCACGAACTCCACGCCCAGGTACAGCCCCGAGCCGTGCACCGCGCCGATCAGCGGGTGCCGGTCGGCGAGTTCGACGAGCCGCCCCTTCAAGTAGCCGCCCACGTCCAGGGCGTTGGCCTGGAGGTTCTCGTCGCGCAGAGTGTCGAGGACGGTGAGTCCGACCACGGAACTGACCGGGCTGCCGCCGGAGGAGGAGAAGAAGTAGCCCTGAGTGCGGTAGGCGTCGGCGATCTCACGTCGGGTGATCACCGCGCCCAGCGGATGCCCGTTGCCCATCGCCTTGGCCACGGTCACGATGTCCGGCACCACGCCCTGCTGCTCGAACCCCCAGAAGTGGGTGCCCAGTCGGCCGTAGCCGACCTGCACCTCGTCGGCGACGCACAGCCCTCCGGCGGCGCGGGTGGCCTCGTAGACCTGCGCCAGGTAGCCGTCGGGGAGGGCCATGCCGCCGGCGTTGCCGTAGTACGGCTCACACAGGAAGGCGGCGGGCGGGGTTCCCTGCGCGGCGAGTTCGGTGATCCGGGCGACGGCCTCGGGACCGTACCGCCACGCCTCCGCACCCCGGTACCGGCCCCGGTAGGAGTTGGGCGCGGCGACCGTGTGCACCCAATCCGGCCTGGAGGCAAGGGCGTTCGGGTTGTCCGCGACCGAGGTCGAGACGGCGTCACTCGCGTAGGTCCAGCCGTGGTACGCCTCCTCGACGGCGACCACGTCCTGCCGCCCAGTGGTCGCCCAGGCCAGCCTCAGCGCGAGGTCGACGGCCTCGGAGCCGCTGTTCACCAGGAAGACGGTGTCCAGTCCGTCGGGCAGCAACTCCGTGATGCGCTCGGAGAGTTCGACCACCGAGAAGTAGTGGAAGCGGGAGTTGGTGTTCAGACGCCGCCACTGCCGGTGCACGGCGTCGCTCAGGGCGGGGTGGCCGTGCCCGAGGATGGTCACGTTGTTGAGCATGTCGAGGTAGCGGCGGCCGTGGGTGTCGACCAGGTGGTGCCGCCAGCCCAGTTCGATGCGGGGCGGGGAGTCGAAGTAGTGCTCCTGGACGGTGGCGAAGGAACGCTCACGTCGCGCCAGCAACTCCCGGTCGGCGTCCGCGTCCTGGGGTTCGCCGGAGCCCTGGCCGGTCAGCAGCGTGGTCGGGTCCGGGCAGAACTCCAGCCATCCGGCGGCGAGTTCGGGGTCGGCGAAGCGCGGTGTCCGGCCGCCCGTCAGTCGGGAGAGCTGAACTCCCAGCACATGGAAGCCGTTTCGGCCGATCACCGCGCCCAGTCGCTGTCCGGCCGCGACCGGGCCGGTCGTCGTACCCTCGCGGTCGACGCCGTCCAGGATCAGGTCCGGCCGCCCGTCGCCGTCGAGGGCCCTGAGGATCAGGCCGCCCTCGGTATGCCGGGTCACCGTTCCGGGCCAGGGCGCCCGTACCTCCAGCGGCCCGGCGACGTACAGGTCCACGCCGAGCGCGCAGGTGCCGCCGTCGGTGTGCGCACGCGTCAGCCGGAACTCCCCGTGCCGGGTCCGCACCGCCGCCCGTCCTGCCGCCAACGCTTCGGCGGCGAGGGCGTGTT
Organism: Streptomyces geranii; assembly: GCF_002954775.1. Taxonomy (GTDB): domain Bacteria; phylum Actinomycetota; class Actinomycetes; order Streptomycetales; family Streptomycetaceae; genus Streptomyces; species Streptomyces geranii. The sequence goes on along the minus strand of NZ_PJME01000004.1, from coordinate 430,755 downwards.
CGGCCTCGGGCTCCAGCCAGCGGCCCGAGTGCAGGTCGTCCCCGAACACCGACAGGTCGAGGAGGTGCACGTCGTCCGGCAGTCCGGGCAGCAGTCGGTCTCCGGGCACGGGTGCGGAGTGCGTCGGTGGGCGGCCGAGCGCGTGCCGCAGTTGGGCCGTCATGACCTCCGCCGGGACGGACACCGCGGCCTCGAACATGGCCCACTCGCGGTCGAGCGCGGCCGAGGCGTAGTGGTTGTCCGGGTCCAGGACGGTGTCGTACTGCCCGCTGACCACCATGACGGCCGACCGCAGCACGACCAGCGGCCACAGCACGGCCACCTCCTCGTCCGAGAGCGGCCGGACCGCGTGGAACGCCCGCACGGCGGGCAGCACCGACGCCGGTCCCGTCCCGTGGTGGTGCAGCACGGAGGTGCAGGTGACCGCGAGTTCCGCCACCGTCCAGCCCGGGCCCAGGTCCCCGAAGTCGATCACTCCGACCGGGTCGGGGCGCCCGTCGGCGGTCGTCTCGCAGACCACGTTGTTGTCGGTCACGTCACCGTGGATCACCTGCACCGGCAACGCGTCGGTATGCGGTTCCACCAGGGCGTACGCGGTACGAGCGGCTCGCAGGACGCGCTGGGCGCGCATCTGGTCGGACAGGTGCGGAGCGAGTTCCTCGATCACGGCAGGGGCGTTGCGCAGGTCCCACAGGCGGGTCCGGTCGTGCTCCGCCGCATCCGGCTCCCCCGCGTCATGCCCTGCCTCGCCGGGTTCCGCCCCGCCGGGTTGGGCCGCGTCGAGATCCGCGAGCCCGGCCGCGATGCGTCCGGCGAGTTCGCCGAGCCGGGCGACGACTTGAGGGGCGAGGTAGCGGCTGTCCATGATCGGTTCGCCGGGTACGTACTCCAGCAGCCGGCAGGCGAGGGTCGCGCCGTCCACGGTGAGCCACTGGACCGCCGTACCGTCCACTCCGGCGCGGGCGCGGGGCAGCCGCAGATCGGGCAGGACGTCCGTCAGACGGTCGATCGCCGTGCACTGGGCGTACAAGAGGGCCGGGTCCGAGGCGGGGTTGGCGAGCTTGAGGACGTAGTCGCCCGCATCCGTGCGGACCCGGTAGTTGCGGTCCTGCTGGCTGCCGAGGTCCTTGAGGGTGCCGCGCACACCGAACCGTTCGGCGAGCAGCGTCGTCAGATCGGCCTCGTCGACCGAGGGGAAGCGCGGGGGATGGCTCATGGCGGACTCAGCCTCTGTCTTGCCGGAACGTTCCGGCAACCGTAGAGCCGACATCTCGGACGCGTCAATGCCCAGCGACACCCAACGTGCCCGAAATGCAGGGATTCACGGTAGATAACCCCACCCATCTTTCAAAATAATTGAAAGTATGAGCCAAGTAAGGCTAGCCTCACCTCCGCCCCCGCCGCTCAGCGGCCACCTGTAACCCTCGGATGACGCGATGAGACTCCTGTCCCTGCCCCTCAGAAGAACCCTGGCCGTGTGCGCGACCTCCGCCCTGCTCGCCCTGACCGGTTGCGCGAGCAGCGAATCGACCGGCGGATCAGCAGGCTCGTCGGACGCCGCCGCCTCCGGCTCGGCCTCTGCCGACACCGGCGCGTTCCCCGTCAGCATCAAGCACGCCCTCGGTACGACGGTCATCGAGAAGAAGCCGACGCGGGTCGCCACGATCGTGTGGAGCAACCACGACGCCGCCCTCGCCCTCGGCGTCGTCCCCGTCGGCATCCCGAAGCAGGCGTACGGCGACCAGGACGGCGACGACGTGCTGTCGTGGACCACCAAGAAGCTCACGGAGCTGAAGGCCGACACCCCGGCGCTGTTCGACGAGTCCGACGGCCTCGACTTCGAGGCGATAGCCGACACCCGGCCGGACGTGATCCTCGCCGCCCACTCCGGCATCTCCAAGGCCGACTACACGACCCTCAGCGAGATCGCCCCGACCGTCGCCTACCCCGACACCGCGTACGGCACGACCTGGCGGGACACCGTCCGGCTCGACGCCGAGGCGCTGGGCCTCGCCGCCGAGGGCGACGCACTCGTCGCGAGCCTGGAGAAGACGATCGACGAGGCGGCCACGAGCCACCCCACGATCGCGGGCCGTACCGCGCTGGTCGGCTACTTCGACCCCAAGGACTTCAGCACCGTCGGCTACTACACCACCCACGACGCCCGGAACCAGTTCTCCGTCGACCTCGGCATGAAGTACCCGGCCAGCCTGACGGACCTGTCGGCGAAGACCCAGGAGTTCTACGCCACCCTCAGCGCGGAGAAGGCCGACGTCTTCGACGACGTCGACATCATCGTCACCTACGGCGACGACAAGCTCCTCGCCCGGCTCCAGAAGGACCCGCTGCTCGGCAAGATCCCGGCGGTCGCCAAGGGTGCGGTCGTCGTCCTGGCGGACAACTCCGAACTGGCCGCCGCGCTGTCCCCGCCCACCGCGCTCACCATCCCGGCCGTCACCGACGAGTACGCCGGCCTGCTCGCCGACGCGGCGGCCAACCTCACGTGAGCACACGCCCGTTGGTGTGGCTGCCGGCCTGCGTGCTGCTGGTCGCCGTGGCCGCCGCGCTGTCCGTCATGCTCGGCGCGCGAACGGTCTCCCCCGGCGACGCACTGGCCGCCCTCGTGCACGGCGAGGACGGTTCCCTCGCCCGGGCCGCCGTCCGGCAGCGCGTCCCCCGCACGGGGCTCGCGCTGCTGGTCGGCGCGGCGCTCGGCACGGCCGGTGCGGTGATGCAGGGCCTGACCCGCAATCCGCTGGCCGACCCCGGCATCCTCGGCGTCAACGCGGGCGCCGCGCTCGCCGTGGTCTGCGGGATCGCCTACCTCGGCATCAGCACGCCCGGGCAGTACGTCTGGCTCGCGGTCGCCGGAGCCGGGGCGGCTGCCGCCCTCGTGTACGTCATCGGGTCGCGCGGGCGCGGCGGCGCGACCCCGGTGAAGCTGGCGCTGGTCGGGACCATGGTCACCGCCGCACTCTCCTCCCTGGTCAGCGCGGTGCTGCTGCCGCGTCTCGACGTCGTGAACACCTTCCGGTTCTGGCAGATCGGCGGGGTGGGCGGGGCCTCGGCGGACGGCATCCTCCAGGTGCTGCCGTTGCTGGCCGCCGGGTTCGTCCTCAGCCTCGCCTCGGCCCGGGGGCTCAACGCGCTCGCCCTCGGCGACGACCTCGCCGCCGGGCTCGGCGAACGGGTCGCGCGTACCCGGCTGTCGGCCGCCGCCGGAGCGGTCCTCCTCTGCGGCGCGGCGACCGCCGCGGCGGGCCCCATCGGCTTCGTCGGTCTGGTCGTACCGCACACCGTCCGCCTGCTGACCGGGCCCGACAACCGCTGGGTCCTGCCGCTCTCCGCCCTGACGGGCGCGGCACTGGTGACCCTGGCCGACGTGACCGGACGACTCGTGGCCCGGCCCGGGGACATGGAGGTCGGCATCGTCACGGCCGTCATCGGGGCGCCCGTGTTCATCGCCGTGGCCCGTCAGCAGAAGGTGCGGGAGCTGTGAGTACGAGTACTTCAGAGGGGGCGGTCGGTGTGAGCGCGTCAGGGCCAGAGGGGGTGTTTGGTGAGGACGCGTCAGCATCAGAGGGGGCGCTGGGTGTGAGCCCGTCGTCCGTCGCCCTGGTCCGTCGCGGCCGGCTGCGCCGCATCCGTCGTAGGCGAACGGTCGTCGCCGGGCTGACCGTGCTGCTCGCCGTCCTGTTCGTCACCAGCCTCTGTGTCGGTCATACCGTCTATCCGCCTTACGACGCCCTGCGCGTCGTTCTCGGCGACACCGTGCCCGGCGCGTCCTTCACGGTGGGGCGGCTGCGGCTGCCCCGGGTGCTCACCGGCGCGCTGGCCGGGTTCGCGTTCGGGCTGGCCGGGGCCACCTTCCAGACGTTGCTGCGGAACATGCTGGCCAGCCCCGATGTCATCGGCATCAGCTCGGGCGCGAGTGCCGCCGCCGTGTTCGCGATCGTCGTCCTCGGGCTCGGCGGGACGCCGGTGTTCCTGATCGCCGTACCCGCAGGCCTCGCGGTCGCGCTCGTCATCTATCTGCTCACCTACCGCCAGGGGGTGCTCGGGGTCCGGCTGGTCCTCGTCGGCATCGGAGTCGGCGCCCTGCTCAACAGCGTGGTCTCCTACCTCCTGCTGCGCGCCCCGGCCTGGGAGGTGCAGGAGGCGATGCGCTGGCTGACCGGGAGCCTCGGCTCGGCGTTCTGGGACGGGGTGGGCCCACTGGCCACCGGAGTGCTCCCGCTGTCGGCCGTACTGCTGCTGGCGGGCCGCTCCCTGACGGCGCTTCAGCTCGGGGACGACAGCGCCCGTGCTCTCGGCACGCGCGTGGGGACCAGCCGTCTGGTGCTCGTGCTGTGCGCGGTCGGTCTGACCTCGCTCGCCACCGCCACGACCGGGCCCATCGCGTTCGTCGCCTTCCTCTCCGGCCCCGTCGCCCACCGGCTGACCGGCGGCAACGGCTCCCCTCTGCTGCCCGCAGCCCTCACCGGCGCGGCCCTCGTCCTGACCGCCGATCTGATCGGCCAGTTCGCCTTCGACACCCGCTTTCCCGTCGGCGTCGTCACCGGAGCCCTCGGCGCACCCTGTCTGCTGTGGCTCCTCGTCCGGTCCCGTCGTACCCAAGGAGCGCTGTAGCCCTGTGACCGCCACCCGCACCCTCACCGTGGAGGCCGCCCGCTTCGGCTACGGCGGCCGGACCGTCATCGACGGCCTCGACCTGCGCGTCCCGCCCGGCCGGGTCACCGTGATCGTCGGTGCCAACGCCTGCGGCAAGTCCACCCTGTTGCGCGGCATGGCCCGGCTGCTCGCGCCCGAGCGCGGAGCCGTGCTGCTCGACGGCAAGGACATCCACCGCACGCCCACCCGCCAGGTGGCCCTCGCCCTGGGCCTGCTCCCCCAGTCCCCGGCGGCCCCCGAGGGCATCGCGGTGGCCGACCTGGTCGCGCGCGGACGCAACCCGCACCACTCGCTGCTCAGCCGCTGGACCCGCGCCGACGACGCGGCGGTCGCACGGGCGATGGAGGCCACCGGTGTCCTGGAACTCGCCGACCGCCCGGTGGACGAGCTGTCCGGCGGGCAGCGCCAGCGGGTGTGGATCGCGATGGCCCTCGCCCAGGAGACCGACGTCCTCCTCCTCGACGAACCGACCACCTACCTCGACGTCACCCACCAGGTGGAGGTCCTCGACCTGCTCACCGACCTCAACCACGACCGGGGCACCACCGTCGTCATGGTGCTCCACGACCTGAACCTCGCCGCCCGGTACGCGGACCACCTGGTCGCCGTCAAGGACGGAGCCCTGTACGCGACGGGCGACGCGGCCGAGGTGGTGACCGCCCGGACGGTGGCGGACGTCTTCGGACTGCGCGCCGAGGTCATCGAGGACCCGGTGTCGGGCGCCCCGCTCGTCCTGCCCCTGGGCCGCCACCGCACCCTCCGGCGCCAGGGCGTTTCACTCACCAAGAGGTGACCTCCGCGACGCGAACTGTCCGTCCCTCCGCTCACCGATGAGTTCCGGTGCGCCGGACGGTCCAAGACGGCACACCCGACAGAGGGAGAGCCCGATGGACAAGACGCGCCCGCACCCGACGACCCACATCGCCCGTCGCATGTTCCAGCTCCTGGAGCCGATCTGCCTGGTCACCTTCCTCGCCGACGAGTGCAACGAGGAACTGGCCGCACTCGGCCACCGCACCTACTGGGACGGCTACTTCGCCAGCCGCGCGGCACCGCTGGGACGGGTGCCGGCCGGGGTCGTGCACGCGGCCTTCTACAACTTCGCCGACGGGGAAGCCGCACGGCACATCCCCGGCGCCTGGGAGACGATCCCGCCCGAGGCCTCCGTCGCCGCGCGGGAGCGGGGCAGCGCGGCCTCCCTACGGCGCATCCTCGGCGACGAGCTGGCCGACTCCCCGGGCCTGGTGCGCGCCGCGGACCTGACCACCAAGGCCGCGACGAGCGCCCCCACCGAAGGCCGGGTGATGTACGCCGGCATGCGCACCCTCGACGCACCCGGCGACCCCGTCGCCCGGCTGTGGCATTCCGCGACCATGCTGCGTGAGCACCGGGGCGACGGACACATCGCCGCGCTCGTCGGCGCGCGCATCGGCGGCACGGAGGCCCACGTGCTCTCCGCTCTGGAACAGGGCATCCACCCCGCGGAGTCGTTCGGACGCATCCACCACCTGCCGAAGGAGCGCCTGGCCACGGTCATGGACGGCCTGCGCGAACGCGGACTCGTCGACACCGACGGCCACTTCACCGACGCCGGCCGCGCGACCAAGCAACGCGTCGAAACCCTCACCGACGAACTCGCCACCCCGCCCTACGACGCCCTGTCCCCCGCCGAACTCGACGAACTGATCACCGAACTCGAACCCATCACCGCGACCCTGGCGGCGACGGGCTCGCAGTGACACTCGGCACCGGATGCCCCGGCGGCTCAGCGCCCGCTCAGGCAACAGGGGCTCGCTCCGCTCTAGCCCTCCGATGAGTCCCGCTCCGCCTTGAACCTCCGCCACGCGGCGGGCAGTTGCTGCACCTCCAGCAGCCAGCTCAGGTAGTCCCGCATGTTGCGGATGCGTTCGTGGGCGGGGCCGCCGGGCGTGGTCCGGGCCAGCGCCCTGGCGGCGAGCGCGCTCTGGCTGCGCAGGTAGGCCTGCTCCTTGTCCAGGAAACCGACCCAGACGTCCTCGTCCATGACGTAGTAGTGGGCCCGGTCGTCCGGACGCCGCACCAGGCGTACGAAGCCCCGCGCGACGAGACTGCGGGTGTACGTGGACACCGAGCCGCGGCTGGCACCGGCCGCCTCGGCCAGTTCCTCCGCCGACACGCCCTCGGTGGCGTCGCTGACCATCAGGTGGGCGGCGATACGGCCCTCGATGCGTGAGGAGCCCATGCTCTGCCAGTAGTCGGCGAAGCTCTCCACGAACCAGTCGGGGAACGCCCCCTCGTCACCCTCGTCCTTCTCGCCCTCGGGCCCGCCGCCCTGCGGTTCCACTGCTCGGCCTCCCCTGTACGCGATCTTCGGAGGAGCCTAGAGAACCAGCCACGGCGGGGCAAACGACGGGACGCCGGGGTGGCGGCGTGCCGCGTCGGCGGCTCCGCTGGTTCCGTACGTGATCCCGCCGGAATCCCCGCGTTCCTGTGAGTCCGAAGAGGACCTTCACAAGCGCTTACATCAGCCTCTACCGGCGAGTACAGTCGCACCGCGCCTGCACTCCCCCACAGCACAGGCGAACCCCCGCGTTCCCCAATTCCCCTGCGGCACCAGGCCGTTGCCGACGCATGCCCCAAACGCCCGTTTTGGCATGCGCCGGACACGCAGCTGCCCGGTGTCCGTAACGCATCACCGAGGAGACACCGATGCGAAGACTTCTCTCCTGTCTGGCCACAGGAGCCCTCGTCCTCACCGGTCTGGCCGGCGCGACCATCGCGACGGCGCCGCCCGCCGTCGCAGCGGAGTCCGGGACGTTCAACGTGCTGTCCTACAACGTCGCCGGGCTGCCGGAGATCCTCTCCAGCGCGTCGACCGACCGCGAGACCTCCACAACGGCGATCGGCCAGCGGATCGCGCCGTACGACATCGTGCAGGTGCAGGAGGACTTCAACTACCACGCCTATCTGTACGCGGGCGATACGAACCACGCCTACCGCACGCCCACCAGTGGCGGCGCCGGTATCGGCAGCGGGCTCAACACCCTCTCGAAGATCTCCTACGACGAGGACGACTTCGAACGGGTCCGCTGGGACTCCTGCCAGTGGGACTCCGGTGACTGCCTCACCCCCAAGGGCTTCACCTTCATGCGTGAGCGCCTCGCCGAGGGCGTGTACGTCGACTTCTACAACCTGCACACCAACGCCGGTACCAGCGACGGCGATCTGGCCTCCCGCGCGGACAACCTCAACCAGCTGACCGAGTTCATCCAGTCCCACTCGGCGGGCAACGCCGTGGTGGTGATGGGCGACACCAACACCCGTTACACCCGCTCCGGCGACACCATCGCCGAGTTCAACGCGAGCAACGGTCTCACCGACGCCTGGGTGAAGAACATCCGCGGCGGCGTGGCCCCGACCAAGGGCAGCGACGCGCTCGTCTGCGACCAGACCGGCGCCACCGTGCCCAACACCTGCGAGGTCGTCGACAAGATCCTGTACCGGGGCAGCAGGTTCGTCACCCTGGACTCGACGAGCTACAACAACGAGCACGCCAAGTTCCTGGAGTCCGGCACCGGGCTCATGCTCTCCGACCACGACCCGATCACCGCGTCCTTCAGCTGGAAGACGAACCCCGCCTACCAGTTCAGCGACCAGTTCGGCGGACCGCACGGCGACTACTTCACCGACGTCACCGGCGTGCCGTGGGGCGCCCAGGCCACCGCGATCTCCCTGCGCGCCGGTTCCCGGGTCGACCAGGTCGGGTTGACCTTGAGCAACGGGACGACACTCACCCACGGCGGGACCGGCGGTACGGCCTCGTCCCTGAGCCTCGGCAGCACCGAGTACGTGACCAGCGCGTACCTGTGCCAGGCCAAGTACAACGACCACACGCGGATCTTCTACGCCAAGTTCACCACCAGCCTGGGCCGTACGCTGGCCGGCGGCACCACCACGTCGGACTGCGTCATGCGCACCGCGCCCTCGGGGTGGCAGATCGCCGGGTTCCACGGGCGCACCGGCGACGAGGTCGACAAGGTCGGCTTCATCTACACGCCGAACGACTTCACGCTGGTCAACCGGGCGACCGGCAAGTGCCTCGACGTGAACGGCTGGTCGACCGCCGACGGGGCGAACGTCCAGCTGTGGACCTGCACCGGCGGCGCCAACCAGCGCTGGCGCATCGAACCGCTGGGCGACGGCACCAGCCGGATCGTCAGCACGGTCAGCGACAAGGTGCTCGACGTCAATGACTGCGGCACCGCCGACGGGACCAACATCCAGCAGTGGACCTGGTGGGACAACGCCTGCCAGCGCTGGACTCTCACCGACACCGACAGCGGATGGCAGCGCCTGACGAACCCCAACAGCGGCAAGGTCGCCGACGTGGCGGACTGCGGGAGCGCCGACGGCACCGACGTACGCCTGTGGTCGTGGCTGAACAACTACTGCCAGCAGTGGCAGGCACAGCCGTAGAGCGACCGACCGGCCGCTCGACCGATCGAGCCGACCAGTGGAGGCGATCCGCTGGTCGGCAGCCCGCTGTGCGGTGCGCGACGGGAGCGGCACGGGAGCGGCACGGGGGAAATGCATTGACCTCGGTCATGGACCGGGCGACCATCGCCCGGTGAAACCACTGAAGATCGTCGCGGGCGACGCGACCAATCCCCAGGCCAAGGGCCCGAAGATCATCGCCCATATATGCAACGACCTCGGCGGATGGGGCAAGGGATTCGTCCTGGCGATCTCACGTCACTGGCCCGAGCCGGAGCGTGAGTACCGCCGCTGGCACCGCGAGCGCGCGGGCAACGACTTCGCCCTCGGAGCAGTGCAGTTGGTCCAGGTCCGATCCGACATCTGGGTCGCGAACATGGTCGGGCAGCGCGGGATGAAGGTGGGCAGCGGCGGCCCGCCCATCCGGTACGACGCCGTCGAGCGCTGCCTGGAGGCGGTCGCCGAGCACGCCCTCGCCCACAACGCCTCCGTTCACATGCCCCGCATCGGCTGCGGCCTCGCGGGCGGCAAGTGGGAGCGTATCGAGCCGATCATCGGCAGGACGCTGGGTGAGCGCGACGTCGCCGCCACCGTCTACGACTACGCCTGAGACCGCCGCTCCCTGGCCATAAGCCAGAGGAACGTTCAGCCGGAGTAGCGTTCAGTCGGAGGAACGTTCAGTCGGAGGAGCGTTTCATCGCCGTGTCCAGATGGGTGATGACGACCGGCACGTCACCGCTCTCGGTCCGCCGGATCAGTTCCAGGGCCGGCCGGACGATACCAGCCGGACGTGCGATCAGTCGGGCGAGTACGGCGGCCCGGACGTCGAGGCGTTCGATAGTGACCGCGCGCTCCCGTTCGCTCTGGCCGGCGAGCAGGACGGCGTTGTACCAGGCCTCCTCTCGGGACTGTCGGACGCTGAAGTCGAGGATCTGCTCGTCGGTCCGGCCGCCGACCTTGTCCAGCAGCGACAGCAGGGGCGACAGGGCGTCGACCGAGTCCTGTACGGCCAGCACGACCCGCCCGAGGATGTCGTTGATCAGCAGGAAGTCCCGCCGCAGCCCCTGGATGTCCGCGCCCGGGGCGGTCCGGGCGGCGGCGACGGCCAGGTCGAGGTTGATGTGCGCGTTCACGCCGAGCAGCAGGTGCTGGACGATGACGGTGTCGGAGTCGTCCAGCAGCCCGAACGTCTCGCGCCAACAGCGCGGCCCGCTTCGGTCGCGACGCCAGGCGTCGTACGCCTCGAAGTAGCGGTTGCCGAAGTGCGTGTCGAAGCGGTCCATACGGGGGCCGTCGTCGAACTGCCCCTCCTGGATGGCCTTTCGGACCTCGACGGTCACCTGCCGGTACAGCGCGGCGAAGTATCCGATCCGGTCTCCGGTACGGACGGCCTCACGCACGATCCCGGCAAGGCCGTCGATGACATCGTCGATGTTCTCCGCCACCGTCACCATGGTCCGGCTCCCCCGCTCGCGGCTCCCTCGTCCCAGGACTGTAGGGCAAATACCTTGGCTGGAGGGGGAGTTGACGCTCTCTTGATGCGGGGCGGTGACCGAAGGGTCACCGGGACTCATGTGGTGGGAAGGGAGTGCACGCTCACGGCATAGCCGCCGTCTTGGTGGTAGGGGTCGCCGCTCCAGGTGGCGTAGCGCTGTCGGAGGGTCAGTCCGGCCTCCGTGCACCAGTGGTCGAAGTCCGTGAGGGTCACGGTCGGTTCCGGCAGCGGCAGGTGTGCCGCGTCCAAGCCCATGCCGGTGACCAGCAGGCCGCCGGGGCGCAGGGCGTTGGCCAGTTGCCGGACGACGGCTTGTTCGGTGCCGGGGGCGAGCAGCGGGATGACGTTTCCGGCGGCGAGCGCCAGGTCGAAGCCCGGGTTCAGGCCGAGTGTGTCCAGGCGGGCCAGGTCACCGAGGAGCCACTCCTGTGCGGGGGCGTCGCGGCGGGCAACGGCGAGCATCGAGGGGTCCATGTCCACGCCCGTGCAACGGTGGCCCAACTCCGCGAGCCGGATCGCGATCCGGCCGGTGCCGCAGCCCGCGTCGAGGATCCGGGCGGCGGGCTGCAGCAGCGCGGCGCAGAACGTGGCCTCGCCGTGGATGTCGTGCCCCGACTCGGCGAGCCGCGCGAAGCGCTTCGCGTACTCCTCTCCGGCCTGTCCGCCGGTCAGTTCCGCCCAACGGTCGCGTTGCCCGGTCATGTTCAGCGTGCCTTCCGATCAGTCTCGCCCGGTGCGGGCGAGGACAGTGCCGTCGCAGGTCGGAGGTCGTCGGTGCGGACCCCGTGCCTGCCATGAAGGTACACAGGGCAGGGATCTCGAACAGCGGCCCGTCGGCAGTCACTCTGGAGCCGCTCTGGAGTCGTTCTGGTCATCAGTGCGGGAAGCCGCGGGGTGGGCGGGTGACTATGGAGTCGCGGAACTCGGCGATCCGCGAATGGACCTGGCGCATCAGGTGGGTGTCCTCGATCCGGTCCAGGTAGAGGCAGCGGGCGGCCAGGCCCGGGAGGTCGAAGGCGAAGTACAGGGACATCAGCGGGTTCACGAACAGTTCGCTGCCCCGGGTGCGGTCGGTGAAGCGGACGTCGCCGAACGAGCCGCGCACGGCCGCCGCGATGGAGCCGTTCACGATGCTGGGGTGCTCCGGGGTGTGCCGCTGAGCGTGCGTCACCGCGTCGAGGTAGAGAGCGCCCTCGCGGGTGGCACGCGGTATCGAGAACGCACCGAGGTACGCGCCGTCCCGTTCCAGCGCGGCGATGTTCTCCAGTACCTGCACATGGTTCACCCCGTGGTACGCGTCCACGCCGAAGCCGACGGAGACGACGAGGCGGGTCGGTATGTCGTCCAGCGCGGCCAGCGCCGCCACACTGGCCAGGTCCTCCTCCGGAGTGCCGAGTCCGGCTTCGTCACCGCGCATCAGGATGTCCGTACCGCCGTCGACCAGCACCACGGCGTCGACGGAGTGCCGCTCGACCAGTGCCTGGTAGGCGGCTCGCAGCGGGCGCACCCCGGTCTGGGGGAAGGCGTACACGGTGCACGGGTAGCCGTGTTCGCGCAGCCACTGGGCGAGGGTCCGCTCGGGGAAATAGCTCTGGTGCAGAGCGGAGTCGGGAGTGATCGCGGCCAGGTCGGGGGCGACCCAGTCATCGATCGGAAGACCTTCGAGTGCGCTGAAGGAGAGGTTCGCAAGCTGCACCTGCTTGCCCTGGTGCACGAGGGCAAGAGCCAACGGCAGGCCGGAGTAGACGTCGAATCCGCCGCCCGCGCCCGCGACGAGAATCCGTTCGGCGTCGGCAAGCCGAGAGAACAGTGGGTTGGAGTGGAGAGACGTCATACCGATCATTGTCCCCGCTCCGCACAGCCGCCCGGCGCCCACGCCGACGCCGTGAGCGGGCGTACCGCCGGTTCGAGCAGTGCCAAGAATCGCTGTTGCGCGTCGAGGGCGACGCGGATACCGACCGGCATCGGCAGGTTCGGGCCTGCGTGTCCGAACTCGACGTTGCCGAGGACCGGGATGTCACGGTCGCTGAGGACGTCGAGGACGATCTCGCGCAGGGTCGGGGACGCGTCGGGCGAGTCGGGTCCGTCGATCCCCTCGATCCCGTCCGGGATGCCCACGACCATGCCGGAGATCCGATCGAGGATGCCTGCCTGCCGCAGTACCTGCAGATAGCTCCACACGTACGCCCCCATGCCTCCCGCCTCCTCGCAGAACAGCACCGCGCCGTCGAACCATTCGGGCGGCAGCGCGTAGGGCGTCGCCTGGTTGAGCACGATGCGGTTGATCACTCCGTCCGGAGGCGATCGCTGTGAGACCGCTGACGGGCCCTGAGTAAAGTCGCCCCATGGAATTCCGCAAGCTCGGCCGCAGCGGTCTGACGATCAGTGAGATCGCGTACGGCAACTGGCTCACCCACGGCTCCCAGGTCGAGGAGGACGCGGCGCTCGCCTGCGTACGAACCGCCCTCGACGTGGGGATCACCACCTTCGACACCGCCGACGTCTACGCGCAGACCCGGGCTGAATCCGTTCTCGGCCGGGCTCTGAAGGGCGAGCGGCGGGAGGGGCTGGAGGTCTTCACCAAGGTCTTCTTCCCGACGGGCCCCGGACCCAACGACAAGGGCCTGGGCCGCAAGCACATCATGGAGTCGATCGACAACTCGCTGCGCAGGCTGCAGACCGAGTACGTCGACCTGTACCAGGCGCACCGCTACGACCCCACGGTGCCGCTGGAGGAGACCATGGAGGCGTTCGCCGACGTGGTCCGTTCCGGCAAGGCCCACTACATCGGTGTCTCCGAGTGGACCGCCGGTCAGATCCGTCAGGCCCATGCGCTCGCCCGGGAGTTGCGTATCCCGCTGGTGTCCAGCCAGCCGCAGTACTCGATGCTGTGGCGGGTGATCGAGGGCGGGGTCGTGCCGACCTGCGAGGAACTCGGGCTCGGGCAGATCGTCTGGTCGCCCATCGCCCAGGGTGTCCTGACCGGCAAGTACGCGCCGGGCGCCCCGCTGCCGGCCGGGAGTCGCGCCACCGACGACAAGGGCGGCGCGGACTTCATCGGCCGGTTCCTGCGGGACGACGTCCTGGAGCGGGTCCAGCAGCTCAGGCCGCTCGCCGAGCAGGCCGGGCTGTCCCTCGCCCAACTGGCCGTGGCCTGGGTCCTGCAGAACTCCAACGTCTCCGCCGCCATCATCGGCGCCTCCCGCCCCGAGCAGGTCACCGAGAACGCCAAGGCCGCCGGGGTCAAGCTCGACGCCGACCTCATGCAGGCCATCGAGACGCTCCTCGCCCCGGTCGCGGAACGCGGCACCTCCGGCGCGGACCGCGACTGACGCACACCACACGCCACTCGCTCCGCGTGCGAAGGGGCTGCCCCGGTCGGGGCAGCCCCTTCGTGTTGCCTCGCCCGCCCCGGTGGCGGGGTGAAGCGCCTCAGTTCTCGGCCGGGGTGGGGGCCCGGGGAAGGCGCAGCCGGAAGCACGCGCCGAGGGTCCGCGGGGCGAGCGTGAGGGTGCCTCGGTGGCGGTGGGCCAGGTCTCGGGCGATGGCGAGGCCCAGGCCGGTGCCGCCGTGGTCGCGGGAGCGGGCGTCGTCGAGCCGGACGAAGCGCTCGAAGATACGCTCGGCGTCCTCGGTGGGTACGCCAGGTCCGTCGTCGTGGACCGTGAGGTCGACCCAGTCGTCCTGGTTGCGGATCGTGATCTGGATGCGGTGTGCGGCGTGCCGGGCGGCGTTGTCGATGAGGTTGCGCAGCAGGCGTTCGTATTCGCCGGGGTTCCCGTGGGCGTGTGCGGAGGCGGTGCTGTCGCAGGTGAGGGTCAACGGCCGTTCGGCGAGGGGGTATTGCTCGGTCAGCCGGGCAACGAGGGCGGTCAGGTCGACGGTGTCCGGGTCGGTGGTGGGGGTACGGGTGTCCAGGCGGGCGAGGAGCAGCAGGTCTTCCGCGAGGGCCTGGAGGCGGCGGGTCTGGCGTGCGGCGGTGGTGGCCGCGGCGGGCCAGTCGGTGCGTTCCGGGTAGGCGAGCGCGACCTCCAGGCTGGCCAGCAGTGTGGTGAGGGGGCTGCGTAGTTCGTGGGCGGCGTCCGCGACGAAGCGGCGTTGCTGGGCGGCGGCGTTGTCGAGGCGTTGGAGGGTGGTGTTGATGGTGGTGGCCAGGGCGGCGATCTCGTGTCCCGTGGCGGGGACGGTGACACGTTCGCGCGGGTCGCTCGGGGTGACCGAGGCGGTGAGGACGCGGATGGCTTCGACCGGCCGCAGCGCGATGCGGACGGCGAAGTAGGCGACGGCGGCGATCAGTACGAGGCTGACGAGCCCGGCGGGCAGGAGCAGGCGGCCGGTGGCCTTGGTGATCGCCTCGGCGGTGTGCGGGAGCACCACCACGTAGACCCGCAGCTCGGCGTCGGCGGCGACGCCCAGGGCGGCGGCCTCGTCGCCGCTCAGTTCGTCGGCGCCGATGTCCATGGACATGACGGTGTAGGTCCGGCCGGCCATGTCGAATCTGTCCCCGGGGCTGTCGGCTCGACGCTCCGGTATGCGCAGGGGCCGGATGGTCCAGCCCCCGGACCGCGCAGTCTCCGGTGGGGCGGGCAGCACATGGCGGGTGCCGGGAGCGAAGTCCTCCATACCACCGCCGTAGGCGACGGCGGTACGTCGGCCGGTCGCGACCACCTCGTACGGCACCGCGCTTCGGCGCACGGGGACCACGCCCTCCTTCAGCTGATCGGCGAGAGACAGGAGTTGCGTCTCGGCTTGTTTCTCGGCGATCCGCGTGCCCTCGCGGTAGACGTCGTGGTGTATCCACCAGCCGATGCCGGCCAGGATGACGGCGGCGGCCGAGGCGGCGGCCAGGGCCGCGCGCGCCCGTACCGAACGCGGCCACCAACGCAGGCGCGGCTCAGTCGCGTTCACGGTCGTCCACCAGCCGGTAGCCGCTGCCCCGTACGGTCTGCAGGGACCGTCGGCCGAACGCGGAGTCCACCTTCTTGCGCAGTGCGCTGACCCGCGCCTCCACCAGATTGGGGTCCTCGGCCTCGTCCGGCCACGCGTGGTAGAGCAGATCCGACTTCGAGACCGCCTGGCCCGCCCGGCGGGCCAGCAGCTCCAGTACGGCGAACTCCCTCGGGGTGAGTTCCACCCGGGCGCCGGCCCTGCGGCAGACCCGGCCGGCCACGTCCAACGAAAGGTCGCCCACGGCGAGGACGGGCGGGACGACCGTCGCGGCTCGTCTGGTCAGGGCCCGCAGGCGGGCGACGAGCACGAGGTAGGAGAAGGGTTTGGCCAGGTAGTCGTCGGCACCCGTGTCCAGTGCCTCCGCCTGGTCCCAGTCGCCGTCCTTGGCGGTGAGCACCAGGATGGGGGTCGCGTTGCCCTCCCGGCGCAGTTGGGCGCAGACCTTGTAGCCGTTGAGTCCGGGCAGCATCAAGTCCAGTACGACCAGGGCGTATTCACCGGTCCGGGCCATCCACAGTCCCTGCCGGCCGTCATGGGCGAGGTCGACGCTGTAGCCCTCGGCGGTGAGACCGGTGTGCAGGGTGTGGGCAAGGTCCACCTCGTCTTCGACCACCAGGATGCGCATGCGGTGCAGCCTCGCACAGCGCGGGCCCGCCTTCCTGATCGGTCGGTCAGGTTGGATCAGCATCCGGTCAACGAGGCCCGGGCACGCTGGCGGAGTTTCCCCGCCGCCGCTGAAAGGCCCTGTCACCGATGTCCGTTGCCGAACGTGGCCCCGCCGTGGCCAGGACGGTCTCACCGCCCGTACCCGCCCGCCGACACTCACCGGGCCCGGCCAAGTACGTCGTCGTCATCGCACCCTTCGTACTGACCCTCGTTCTGGGACTCTGGGGCATCCGCAGGCAGAACACCATGTGGGGCGACGAGTCCGTCACCTATCAGCTCGCGCACCGCGATCTCTCGCAGATATGGCTCACCGTCCAGCAGGTCGATCTGGTCCACGCCCTCCACTACGCCGTGATGCACGAGGTCTTCGACATCTTCGGACGAGGGCTGCTGACGTTGCGGCTGCCGTCCGTGCTGGCGATGTCCGTGGCGGCGAGCGGAGTCGCGCTGCTGGGGCTGCGGCTGGCGGGACCCCGTGCCGGACTGCTGGCCGGGCTGGTGTTCGCACTCCTCCCCCACGTACAGAAGTACGCGCAGGAGGGCCGCTCGTACGCCATGGTCTGTGCCCTGGTCACCTGGGCCACCTACGCGCTCGTGGCCGGGGTCGCGCATCGCACCCGATGGCGGTGGGCGCTCTACGGCACGACCATGCTGCTGGCTTGCCTCCTCCACGAGTTCGCGGTCCTCGCCCTGGTCGCACACGGCGTCACTCTGATCGTCTCCCGTGTGCCGCGACCCGTGTTGAGAGCCTGGAGTGCGGCTGTCGCGGGCGTGGTGGCCGGGCTGTTGCCGCTGGCGATCGGCAGTGCGGGGCAGTCGGGGCAGCTGTACTGGATCGACGGGCCGGTACGGCTTCCCGGATTCCTGGCCATGGTGGCCGTGGGCCTGGCCTGCGCCCTGGCACCCCTGGGGGCCGGAGGGCCGGTGCGGCTCTCCGCGCTGGCGGTACCGATCGTCGTTCTTCCGGGCCTTCTGCTCCTGATCGCCTCACTGGCCAAGCCGGTCTTCGTCGACCGGTACGTGCTCTACAGCAGTATCGGAGTCGCCCTGCTGCTGGGCGCCTGGCTGGACTACTTCCACCGGCTGCGGCGCTCTCCCCGCTACGCGTGGATCGCGGTGGTCGCCGTACTGACCGCACTGACCTCGCTCGTCCCTCCGAGCCTCGCCCTGCGGACGCCTCAGAGCCGGAGCAACGACGCCACCGCCATCGGCGCCGCCGTTCGCGAGCAGGGCCGTCCCGGCGACGGGCTGCTCTATCTCTCCGGCCAGCACCGGCTCCTGACCGGGGCCGACCCCGAGGACACCCGTTCGCTCGTCGATCTCGCGCTGGCACAGGATCCGGTTTCGTCGAACACCCTCGCGGGTGTCGAGCTTCCCGCCCCGGACATCGCGGCCCGCATGCTCGAATTCGACCGCATAGTCGCCGTCCGCGCGGCGGGGGCGCACGCGCTCACCAATCCGCAGGAGGAAGCGAAGACAAGCACCCTGCGGCGCCACTTCCGCGAGTACCGAACCACCCGTGTCCACGGGGCGCGCATCACCGTCTACGCCCGATCTCACGCCCCGTCCCCGAAGGCCGGGCCTGGGGCCGACGGCCCGGAAGCGGGCGGCGGGGCGACGAGGTGAAGTCGTAGAGCGGGCGTCGGCGCGGTCTCGGCAGCGTCACGACGAGCAGCAGCCCGGCGCCGGCCAGTACGGGCACCCGTGCGGGGCCGAGGTACGCCACCCCGGGAGCGCGGCGCCGCGTCCGCCGTCCGTTCCGCAATCGCAGCCGTCCGATTACCCATCCGTCCGGTCCTCGGGCGCCCTTCACGCGGCTTGTGCAGCGTCGCTTAAAGCACGTACGAATGGCTCCGCGGGTCAACCGGGGGGATCAGCAGGGGGATCAACCGGGAGGGTGGTACGGCTCCGCCGGCTACCTCACGGGGCCGAGGTCGCCCTCGACGACGGTCCGGGTGATCAGGGGTCGGTTCCAGAGGGCGAGGAGTTCGTCGGCGAGGTCCGCGACGGCCAGGGGGTCAGCGTCGTGGTGTGCCTCGATATGGGCGGCCAGCAGGCCGGGCGGGACTGCTCGGGCATCGAGGAGGGTGCGCCAGTCCTGCGGCGCGAGCTGCAGGAACTCCAGCCCGTTCAGCTCGGCGATCTCCAGGACATCGGCGAGTGTGTCCGGGTAGGCGGTGAGGGTCCGCAGCCTGGGCAGTCCCCTCAGGGGCGCGAGGCTGAACGGCGGACCGTCCCACACGCCGATGGACACGGCTTCCAGGCCGGGGTGCGCGGCGGCCTCGACGCTTCGCAGGCTCGATGCGTTGACCCAGGCAACGGCCGGCGGCTTCCCTGCCTCCCCAGTAGTGGCCTGCGCGCTGCGCCGGTCCAGTATCAGGTCGGTCAGGGAGTCGGCGACGAGGGTGGCGCCGATGTTCTCCTCATGGGAGAGGAAGATGACCTGTCCGGTGTGTCCGCCCGGGCCGGGTGTCAGATCGACGGCCAGCAGGTCGCCGCCGCCGTTGTGCCCGAAGACGATCCAGCCGGGCGAGCCGACCAGCCCCTGCACAGCGGCGTCGGGCCGGTTGTCGATCGCTTCCATCGCCGCGAACTGCCAGACGCAGTAGCGGTCCGTCGCTTCGGCGACGTACAGGTCCGCCAGCCCGAAGAGCTCGCACCGGGCCGCCTCGCAGTGGCGGCGGTCCGCCTCCTCGTCGTTCTCCCAGTCCTTCCAGTCGGCCCGTGTCACCCGGTAGAGCGCTGCCAGTTCGTCGGGCAGGGGGATGCCGAGACGGGCCTCCGCGGCGGCGATCTCGGCTTCCGTGGCACCGACGGCTCCGGGCAGCCGTTCGCGCAGTGTCCGCTCCAGCAGCACCGGGTCCGCCGACGCCGCCGTCACGGCCCCGGGAGCCGGGTCCGGCAGGCGGCGCCAGGGCTCGGGGAGCGCGCCCTCGACCAGGAGGAGCGCCCCCGGATGCACGCCACTGCCGGGCCCCACTGCCGCGTTGGGCCCGAGCAGGTGCAGCAGAGTCCTGCCCGTGGGCTCGACCTCCACCGCGAACGAGACGCCGTCGACACCGTCCGTCGCCAGAGCGTCGCGCACCCGCTCCACCGCGTCGTACTCCTCCTGCATGTCCTCTATCTGGGCGGCCCGGCCGGGCGGCGGCGACCGCCGCTTCAGCGGCACGCTCCAGCCGCCCTGTCCGATACTGCCCACCACGCGAGCGCCAGGGACGGCCAGCCGCTCCGCATGGGCCGCCCGCAGCAGCCGTAGCAGGGGCGCCCAGGTGGCGAAGTCGTGAGCTGAGGGAGCGGGGTTCTGTTGATCAACCATGCGCAGACCGTACTCGGCGGCACCGCGGCGACTGGACGAGCCCGCTGAACATGAACGGCCCGCCGCTTCGGGGGAGAGCGGCGGGCCGAACTGCCCCTCACGGTGCCACACCCTCGGGTGCGGCGCACGCCGGAACGGTGAACTTCGCTGCCGAGCGGGTTCCGGCGGGGGCCGGGCAACGAACAGGGCCCGTCCGGTGTACGGACGGGCCCTGTGTGTCGAGCGCTGGGCAGGCCTTGCACCTGCATTTCCCCGCAGGAAGCGGGGCGTCTTTCCTTGGACGACCAACGCACTGCCAGGCGGCCCGAGTTGGGCCGATCGGCTCAAGATCCAGTTTAGCGCATCCCAGGTGTGGTCCGCACCGTGCCGGTTCGGCGGTCCGGCGGCCGGCCAGGTCCGCGTAGCCGGCGGTCCCGCCGGGGTGAGGTCGCGCCTCGCCGAACCGCCCGGCCCACCTGGCCCGACTAGCCCGCCCAGCCCGCCTGACGCAGGAGGTCGGACAGGGCCAGCCGGGAGGAGACGCCGAGTTTGCGGTACACGCGGGACAGGTGGGTCTCCGCCGTGCGGGGGCTGAGGAAGAGCCGCTCCGCGATCTCGCGGGTGCGCAGTCCCGCCACGGCCAGTTCGGCGATCTGCCGTTCGCGGTCGCTGAGTGTGCCGAGGGGGTGGGTGCTGCGGCTGTCCGCCGACAGTTCGGCACGGACTTCGGGAGGACCTGGCGGACCGTCGACGGCGGCGGGCTCACCCGGATCGCCTGGGACGCGAGTTGCGTGTCCTCGACCACGTACTGCGTCCTGGGCGGCGACACCCAGGCCGTCACCGCGACCCGCGACGGCGGCGCCCACTGGTCCCGCACCACGGTCTCCGGCTTCCCCGCGGGCGACAACATGGACCTCTTCAACGTGTCCTGTGCGAGCCGTGGGCACTGCCTGGCGACGGAGTCCGGCGGGAACGGGAGGACCGCGATCGTGGTCAGCTGAGCGGCGCGGCGCGGTGCCACGGCCGACCGCGCGCGGCTCGTTCCAGGGGACGCGCTCCCGGAGCGGGGACTCATAGGGCCCGCCTATACGGGACATCGATTTTTGGTCGTGGACCCCTGCCGCGAGGGCCCGGTTCACTGTGGCCCAAGCCGGCGCGTGCCGATCGGGCTCGGTGTCGCGCGATCAGGGAGGTTGCAATGACGCATACCCCGGGCAACGAACGAGCCGTGCAGGCCGCGCGGATCGCGGCGAAGCCGTGGTACCGGCAGTTGTACGTCCAGGTGCTGGTGGCGATCGTGATCGGCATCGTACTGGGGTGGAAGTGGCCGGACCTGGCCACCGACATGGAGCCGATCGGCACGACGTTCATCACCGCGATGAAGATGCTCATCGGGCCGATCGTGTTCCTGACCATCATCGGCGGCATAGCTGGCGTCGCGGATCTGAAGAAGGTCGGGCGCACCGGCGTCAAGGCGCTGGCCTACTTCCAGATCGGCACGATCGTCGCCCTGCTCACCGGGCTCGTCGCGATCAACCTCTTCCGGCTCGGCGACGGCGTGCACGCCGATCCGTCGACGCTCCAGACGTCCGGCGACGCGAGCGAGTACGTCAAGACGGGTGAGCACCAGCACTGGTGGGAGTTCCTCACCAACATCGTGCCGAACAGTTTCTTCGGCCCGTTCGTCGAGGGGAACATCCTCCAGGTGATCTTCCTGGCCGTGGTCTTCGGCATCGCGCTGAAGCTGGTGGGCACGGCGGGCGAGCCGATCATCGCGAGCGTGGGCCGGCTGACCGAGGTCGTCTTCAAGGTCCTGTCCTTCGTGATGAAGGCCGCACCGCTGGGCGCCTTCGGCGCGATGTCGTACGCCATCGGCAAGTTCGGCCTGTCCACGCTCACCAGCCTGGGCTCGCTGATCATCCTCTTCTACGTCACCTCCGCCCTGTTCGTCGTGGTGGTGCTCGGCGGGGTGCTCGCCCTCTACGTACGGCTGAACATCTTCCAGCTCTTCCGCTACTTCAAGGAGGAGTTCTGGCTGATCCTCGGCACCTCGACCGCCGAGCCCGCGCTGCCGGGGCTGATGCGCAAGCTGCAGTTCATGGGCGCGGAGCGGTCCACGGTCGGTCTGGTGGTGCCGACCGGCTACAGCTTCAACCTGGACGGCGCCGCGATCTATCTGTCGCTCGCCACGCTCTACATCGCCCAGGCCACGGACACGTCCCTCTCCCCCGGTCAGCAACTCGGGCTGCTGGCCGTCATGTTGCTGACGTCCAAGGGCGCGGCGGGCGTCGCGGGCGGTGGCTTCATCGCGCTCACGGCGACGCTGTCGACGGTCGGTTCCGTGCCGGCGGCGGGCATCATGCTGATCTTCGGCATCGACAAGTTCATGTCGGAGTGCCGGGCCCTGGTGAACTTCTTCGGCAACGCCGTCGCCACCCTCTTCGTCGCGAAGTGGGAGAACGGCCTGGACCTCGAACGCGCGCGGGCGGTGCTGGCGGGCAGGGCGGGCGAACCGCCGACGTCCGCCGCAGCGGAGCCGGACGATGCCCTGCCGGACGGAGGGGAGGACTCCCGCCGGGCGCTGGATCATGTGTGAACACGTGTGACAGGGTGGAAGACGGCAGGTGACGCGGCCGGCCGTCGGTCCGCGACGGGGACGAGCAGACAGCCCCGGCAGCAGCCCCGAACGCTCCGAGAGGCATCGTGGACGCCCGGCAGTTGGAGTACTTCCTCGCGATCGTGGAGCACGGCGGCTTCAGCAGGGCCGCCGCCGCGCTCCACGTGGCCCAGCCGTCACTGTCCCAGGCGATGGCGAACCTGGAGGCCGACCTCGGGGTGGCCCTCTTCCACCGGGTGGGCCGGGGCGTCGTACTGAGCGAGGCCGGCCGGGAGCTGCTGGAACCGAGCCGGCGCGTCCTGCGGGACATGACAGCCGTACGGGACACGGCCGCCGCGCTCGCCGGGCTGCACGGCGGCACCGTCGAGGTCGCCACGATGCCCTCGCCCGGCATCGAACCCCTCACCACTCTCGTCCAGCGGTTCGCGGAGCTGCATCCGTCCGTCACGGTGAGCACCCAGGCCGCCTTCACCCCCGACGAGGTGATCTCCCTGGTCCGCAGCGGCGCCTGCGAGCTGGGCCTGCTGGGCAGCGCCGCCCCGGTCGCTCCGACCGGACTGGACATCCTGCATGTCGAGGACCAGCCGTTCGTGGTCGTCGCCGCTCCCGGCGGGACGATCGAGGACGAGGTGACCGTCCGACCCGAGGACCTCGCCGGGCAGAAGCTGATCGCCTCGCGCCCCGGCAGTCTGATGCGCAGCATCGTCGACGACGTCACCGCGGGCGGCACCGGCGCCCAGATCGTGACGGTCGTCGACCACCGCACGTCCATCCTGCCGCTGGTCCTGACCGGCGTGGGCGTCGCCGTCCTGCCCTCGTCCTGGACCCGGCTGGCCCGCCGGTGCGGGGCCGTGGTCGCCCCCATCGAGCCGACCGCGCACCTGCACGTGGCGATGGTCAGCCTGCCCGCGCACCTCACCCCGGCCGCCCGCGCCTTCCTCCAGCTGACCGGCTCGCTGGCCCGCCGCCGCGCCGCGGGCGCCTGATGTCCGGGGCCTGACGCCGAACCGATCGGCAGCGCCTATACGTCGCATCGAAACCTGGTCTTGGACGCCGTACGACCGCCCTGTGTTGACTCGGGAGCGACCCCACCACAGTCAGCCGGAGGCAGCCATGACCACCGCATCCCGCACGTTCCGTATCGCCGCCATTCCCGCCGACGGTGTCGGCGCCGAGGTCGTGGCCGCGGGCCGCGCCGTACTGGACGCGCTGGCCGCGGACTCCCGGGGGGCGTTCGCCTTCGACTGGGAGGAGTTCCCCTGGGGCTGCGAGTACTACGAGCGCACCGGAAGGATGATGGACGAGGACGGGCTGGAGCGGCTCAGGCCGTTCGACGCCATCTACTTCGGTGCCGTCGGCTGGCCGAACGTCCCCGACCACATCAGCCTGTGGGGCCTGCGTCTGAAGATCTGCCAGAGCTTCGACCAGTGGGCCAACATCCGCCCCGTGCACTTCCTGCCCGGCATCACCAGCCCGCTGCGCAAGGCCGACGACACCGAACTGGACTGGGTCGTCGTCCGTGAGAACAGCGAGGGCGAGTACGCCGGCCTCGGCGGGCGCAACCTGTCCGCCCGTGGCCACGGCGGCGAAGTCGCCGTCCAGTCGGCCCTGTTCACCGAGGTCGGCTGCGAGCGGATCATGCGGTTCGCCTTCGACCTGGCGCGTACCCGGACGGTCAGGAAGGTCTCCTCCGTCACCAAGAGCAACGCGCAGCAGTACGGCATGGTCCTGTGGGACGACGTGTTCAAGCGGGTGGCCGCCGACTACCCGGACGTCGAGACCGAGAGCGTCCTCGTGGACGCGATGTCCGCGAAGTTCGTGCTGCGGCCGGAGGACCTCTCCGTCGTCGTCGCCTCCAACCTCAACGCCGACATCCTCTCGGACCTCGGCAGCGCCCTCGCGGGCAGCCTGGGTCTGGCCGCCAGCGCCAACCTCAACCCCGAGCGGCGCTTCCCCAGCATGTTCGAGCCCGTCCACGGCTCCGCGCCCGACATCGCGGGCCAGGGCCTGGCCAACCCGATCGGCGCGGTCGGCAGCGCCGCCCTGATGCTGGACCACTTCGGCCTGCCCGACCAGGCCGCCCGCCTCAACAGGGCGATCGAGGCGACCACGGCGGCGGGCATCCTCACCCGCGACGTGGGCGGCACGGCCACGACCGCGGAGGTCACCAAGGCACTCATCGACGCCCTCGCCTCCTGACCGCCCGCCGCCGGTTCCGGCGTCGGTGCCGGTGTCGGGGGCTGGTGGGTGCGGAAGACTTCTGCTGTCCTCGGTACCGGTGCGCCGCCGGGCCGGAGCGGGCAACGGAGTATCGAGGAGCGTGCGCATGAGGGTCCTTCTCACCGGCGGGTTCGGCTTCCTGGGACAGCGGGTGGCCGGCGCGCTGCTCAAGCGGCGGACCCTGTGCGGTGCTCCCATCGAGCGCCTCGTGCTCGCCGACCGGGTCGTCCCGGCCGAGTCGGCGCTGGTCACCGACTCGCTGGTGGACGTCGTGCACGGCGACCTGCACCAGCACTTGGAGGAGATCTTCGTACAGCCGGTCGACGTCGTCATCCACCTGGCCTCGGCGGTCTCCGCCGAGTGCGAGGCCGACTTCGACCTCGGTATGAGCGCCAATCTCGACACCACCCGCGCGCTGCTCGACACCGCCCGCGCGCAGTCGGCGGCGGGCGGCCCGGTGCCGCGCCTGATGTTCTCCAGCAGCATCGCGGTCTACGGTTCCGATCCCGCACTGCCCCTGCCGCCCGTGGTCAGCGAGTCGACGCTGCCCACGCCGCAGTCCAGTTACGGGGCGCAGAAGCGCGTCTGCGAGCAGCTGATCGCCGAGTACACCCGGCGGGGCTTCGTCGACGGGCGGGTGGCGCGGCTGATGACCGTCTCGGTGCGGGCGGGCAAGCCCAACGCCGCCGCCTCCGGCTTTCTGTCCGGCATCGTCCGCGAGCCGCTCGCCGGGCTGCCCGCCGTCTGCCCGGTCGGCCCCGAGCTGCGCGTCGCCCTCGCCTCGCCGCGTCGCACCGTCGAGGGCATCCTCCGTATCACCGAAGCCACCCTCGACGGCGGGCTGCCGGTCAACCTGCCCGCGCTCACGGTCACGGTCGCCGACATGCTGGCCACGCTGCGCCGGGTGGCCGGTGACGCCGTCGCCGACCTGGTGACGGTCGCGCCCGATCCCGCCGTCGAGGCCATCGTGGGCTCCTGGCCGGCCGTCTTCGACAGCACCCGTGCCCTCGCGCTCGGCCTGCGGCCGGACGAGAGCTTCGAGTCGGTCGTACGGGCGTACGTCAGGGATCACCCCGACGCCGTCACGGTCCCGCACTGAGAGTCACCGACCCGGAGTACTAGGCTGGTGTCAGGGTCCTGGAGACAGGGAAAAAGGGATCATGGCGATTGGGGGCGAGCCCATGTCCGGACGGCCCCGGCCGTCGATGGCGGATGTCGCGCGGCACGCCGGCGTCGCGCCGCAGACCGTCTCTCGGGTGTCCAACGGTCACACCAATGTCGACCCGACGACCCGGCAGCGGGTCGTGGCGTCGATGGAGGCGCTGGGGTACCGGCCGAACGGGGCCGCGCGTGCGCTCAAGAGCGGGCGGTTCAACACGATCGGTGTCATCACCTTCACGCTCAGGACGTTCGGCAACACGCGCACCCTCGACGCCATCGCCGAGGAGGCCGCCCGCGCCAAGTACGCCGTCACCCTCATCCCCGTCGCGGACCCGACCATGGGCAGGGTCTCCGGTGCGTACGACCGGCTCAGCGAGGCCGCCGTCGACGGGGTCATCCTCATCTTCGAGGCGCATCTGCTGGACGACTCCGAGTTCAGTCTTCCGCCCGGGGTCCCGATGGTCGTCGTCGACTCCGACACCGGTCCCGGTTACACCGTCGTGGACACCGATCAGGCGCTCGGCGCCCGGCAGGCCACCGAGCATCTGCTGGAGCTGGGGCATCGGCAGGTGTGGCACATCGCCGGGCCCCCCACCTCGTTCTCCGCGGCCCACCGGGTCGAGTCCTGGCGGCGCACCCTCCAGGACGCCGGAGTCGTACCGCCCCCGGTGCTGTACGGGGACTGGACCACCAGGTCCGGGTACCGGCACGGGCTGGAGCTGGGGCGGCGGCCGGAGGTCACGGCGATCTTCGCGGCGAACGACCACATGGCGCTCGGTGTCATGCGCGCCCTGCACGAGCTGGGCCGGCGGATTCCCGAGGACGTCAGCGTGGTGGGGTTCGACGACATGGAGGAGGCGCACGCCTTCTGGCCGCCACTGACCACCGTACGACAGGACTTCGCGGCCGTCGGGCGGCTCAGTCTGCGGAAGCTGCTGGGCAAGATCGGCCGTACGGGGCCCGATGTGGTCGACAAGACGCTGGTGCCGACCCGGCTGGTGGTCCGGGCGAGCACGGCGGCGCCGCCGGCCTCGCCCTGAGGCGAAGCGCGGCGGCGCCGGTCGGCTGTCGGCGGGATGCGGTGCCGGTGTCAGCTCCTGTTCCACTGCTGGTTGCTGCTGCCGTTGCAGTACCAGACGTCGACCGAGGTGCCGTTGCCGGTGCCTCCTCCGGCCGCGTCCAGGCAGAGCGCCGGGTTGGCGACGCTGGTCACGGAGAGGTCCGCGTTCACGTTCCACTGCTGGGCCGTCGTACCGGCGCAGTCGTTGATGACCACGGGGTCGCCCGCCGTCGCGCCGGTGCCGCCCACCGTCATGCACTTGTTGCCGTAGACGGTGAGTTGTTTGTCCGCGTTCCAGTTCCAGATCTGGTTGCCGCCGGAGTTGCAGTCCCACAGGTCGAGCTGGGTGCCGTTGGTCGTGCTGAAGCCGGGTACGTCGACGCAGCGGCCGGAGCCCACTCCGCGCAGGACCTCGCCGGGGGGCGCGGGCGGCAGGTCGTTGACGGGCGGGGTCTTGCCGAAGCCGTAGCCCCAGCGCAGCAGGGCGACCCCGGTGGCGCTGTTGTCGACGAGGTTGCCCTTGGCGTCCAGCGACTCGATGGAGTAGGCGTCGTTGAACCTGAGCCCCGGCCAGTAGACGAGCCCCATGCCCTTGCTGCGGGCGGTGTTGGTCACGGCAGCGAGGTACGAGGTGTAGATGTTGCCGTTCCAGGCACCGTAGTTGAGGCCGATGGTCATCGGGGAGCCGGCCTCGTCGATGACGGTCCGGCTCGCGTACTTGCCGATGCGGGCTTCGAGGTCGGCGGTCCAGTCGGCCTGCGTGGTGTGGCTGGCCCAGTAGCCGTAGAAGTGCAGTGAGAGCAGCGTGCCCTTCAGTTCGCGGGCGGCGCCGACGCCGGTGACGTTGTCGTTGTAGCCGGTGCCGCTGATCACGACCCGGCCGCGCGGGACGTCCTTGTGCTGGGCGAGCCAGCCGCTGGTGACGGACACCCACTGGTCCAGGGTGTAGCCGTGCGGCTCGTTCATCGGCTCGAAGTAGACGCGCGGGTTGTGCTTGTACTCCCGCACAACCGTGTTCCACATCTTCTTCCAGGCGGCCGTGTCGTCGACCAGCCCGTCCTTGCTGGTGTTGGCCTCCCAGTAGCTGACGATGACCTTGTCGCCGTAGGCCGTGGCCGCGTCGATCGTCGCCCGGTACGACTTCCACCAAGTGGTGCCCACGGACGACGGGTTGATCGGCAGCCGCAGGGTGTTGGCGCCCAGGTTCTTCTTGAAGCCGCGCACCATGCGGTCCGTGGTGCGGTACACGGTGCGGTAGTTGTCGGTCAGCGACAGCCCGCTCGGCACCACGGCGTCGGCGGCGTAGTTGTCGCGCGGGTCGGCCCAGTTCACTCCGCGGAAGTCACTGGTGCCGCCCTTCGCCGCGGGCTTGCCCGGCGCGTGCGAGGCGGTCTTCGCCTCAGGGGCCGACTGGGCGAGGGCGGGAGCCGGGGCGGTCAGGAACATGAGTGTGGCGCCAAAACCGGCCATGATCACGCTGGCCAGTCTTCTAGACCTCGTCCGGGTCTTGGTCATGTCGTCTCCAGTGACGGATATCGCTGCGGACGGAGTGCGGGTTCACCGGCCGAGCCGAGGCACCGACGAACCTGGATCCGGATACTGACGGCTCCCGGACCCATACAAACCGGCCATGGTTACGTAACCATGGCCGGACACTCGCACGTCGTCGGCCCTGTTGACAAGACCTGTGGCGGTTCCGGAATGCGTCGCGGCGGCTGCCTGGTGCGCCGGTGGAGAGCGAGGTCGCCCCCGGTCGGGGCACATCACCTTGCCCGGAAGCCGCCCCGACCGGTGACTCTCCGGACGCTTCCGCCCGGGCCGTTCGTACACTGACCGCCTGACCGGGCATGAGGAGGTGCTGGTGGGTGAAGTCGGCAGAGCAGGGACGTCCTGGAGGGCTGTTCGTCGGGCTGTGCACTCTTGATGTCGTCCAGCTCGTGGACCATGTGCCCGGCGCCAACCAGAAGTTGACGGCGCGTCAGCAGACGGTGGCGGCGGGCGGCCCGGCGGCGAACGCGGCCGTGGCCTTCGCTCACCTGGGTGGTACGGCGAGGCTGCTCACCGCGATCGGTTCCCATCCGCTGGGGCTCGCCGTCGCGGCGGATCTCGACCGGCTGGGTGTGGGCGTGTCGGATCTCGCGGCCGGGTCCGTCGAGCCGCCTGCCGTGTCCTCCGTCCTCGTGACCGCGTCCAGCGGGGACCGTGCCGTCGTCTCGACCAACGCGACGGGCCACCGGCTCGTCCCGCCCGCCGGTCTCGACGCCTTGGTGGCGGCCTGCGACATCGTCGAGTTCGACGGGCACCACGGGGAACTGGCCCTGGCCGCCGCGCACTTCGCACGTGCCGCCGGGCGCTGGACCGTGCTGGACGCGGGCAGCTGGAAGCCCGGCACCGAGAATCTGCTGCCGTTGATCGACGTGGCCGTCTGCTCGGGCGACTTCCGCCCGCCCGGCACCCGCACGCCGGCGGACGCCCTGCGGTTCCTGCGGGAGCACGGGGTGCGGTGGGCGGCGGTCAGTCAGGGGGCGCGGCCCATCAGGTGGGCGGGTCCCGACAGCGAGGGCTCGGTGGAGGTGCCCGCCGTCCCGGTGGCGGACACCCTGGGCGCGGGCGACGTCCTGCACGGAGCACTCACCCATCACCTCGCTCTTCGCCAAGACCCCCTGGACTCAAGGGACTTCGCCGATGCCCTGCGCGGTGCGGCGGTGGTGGCCTCCCGGGCGTGCGCGTCGTTCGGGACGCGGGCGTGGATGAACGGGGAGTGACGGATTCGACGACGGGACGGCTCCGCGCAGGAGTGGCGTGCGGCAGGTCGGCCGGTGCCCCGGCTTTCAGGTCAAAGCGGGGATACAAACTCGTCATGGCTGTGCGGAGCGGCCCATTCCGCGCGGCCGTGGTGTCAGAGTTCGTGGGCGGTACCCGGATCGGGCACCGCTGGATGAACTATCTGACTCAAGGAGTTCGCTCGTGAGAAAGAGAGTCGTCACACTCCTCGCCACCGCCGTCATCGCCACCCTGACGCTCGGCAGCCAGGCAAGCGCGGCACCCTCGAACGACGCTCCAGCGACTGGCACCGGCAAGAAGTCGGTGCAGGTCATACAGGCAAACCAGACACGGTACGCGCCGTTCACCCTGAGCCGTGGCCAGTCGCTCAGCTCGAACACGGCACGGCTGGTCATGCAGACCGACGGCAACCTCGTCATCTACGACGAGTTCAACCGGGCCCGGTGGGCCTCGAACACCGTGGGCCGGGGCTGGTCGGCGACCCTTCAGGGCGACGGCAACTTCGTCGTCTACACGGCGTCCCTGACGGCGGTGTGGGCCTCCAACACGGCCGGTCATCCGGGCTCGCGCCTGGTCGTCCAGGACGACGGCAACGTTGTCGTGTACGACGGCAGCCAGGCCGTCTGGGCCTCGGGAACGAACCACTGAACCACCGTCGGTGGTCAGGAGCGCGGACGGTCCCGGTGTGATCGGTAACTGGTGGTAATCACATCCGGGTGGTGATCCCGTCCCCGCCCTCGGCACCGACTCGTGGCACCGCCGGCGGATCCGCCGCGTACGCACGGGCAGCGGGTCCGCCGGTCGCAGGGCGTAGGGGGTGTTCATTTGAGGCCCGAGTGGGACAGCCCCTCGATGAAGTGGCGCTGGGCCAGGACGAAGACGAGCAGCATCGGCAGGACCGTCAGGGTGGCGGCGGCGAGCTGGGTGTTCCACATCGGGCCGCCGTAGGAGTCGGCGAAGCGGGTCAGCGCCTGGGGCAGGGTGAACAGGTCCGGTGAGGTGAGGTACACCGTCGGTTCCAGGTAGAGGTTCCAGGAGGCCAGGAACGTCAGAATCGCCACCGCCGACAGGGCCGGCCGGGCCAGCGGCAGGCAGATCCGCCACCAGATCGCGGGGCGGCCGAGGCCGTCGAGGCGGGCGGCCTCCTCCAGTTCGACGGGGAGGGCGATGAAGAACTGCCGCATGATGAACGTCGCAAGGACGCACGGCCCGGCCAGTGCGGTCACCAGGATCAGCGGCCAGTGCGTGTTGATCATTCCGGCCGACTTGAACAGCTGGAACAGGGGCACGATGGTCACCTCGCTCGGTACCAGCATCCCGGTCAGCACCACCAGGAACAGGGCGTTCGCGCCGGGGAAGCGGATCCGGGCGAAGGCGTATCCGGCCAGGCTGGACACCAGCAGGGTGATCAGGGTGACCAGGACCGCGATGTAGACGCTGTTGAAGTACTGGCGGGCGAAGGGCTGGAAGGTGAACGCCTCGCGGTAGGCGGCCAGGGTCGGTGAGTCGGTCCACAGGGACGGCGGCGCCTGGAAGATCTCCGCCAGGGGTTTGACCGACGCGGCGACCATCCAGACCGTCGGTACGACGAAGGGGATCGCCAGCACGCTCAGCGCGATCACCAGCAGTACCGACCGGACTCTGTCAGTCCTCATAGAACACCCACTTACGGCGCAGCTGCCATTGCAGCAAGGTGAGCAGCATGACGAAGGACAGCAGCATCAGGGCCAGCGTCGAGCCGTAGCCGATGTCGTTGAACTCGAAGGCCTGCTGGAACACGTAGTAGACGAGGACGGTGGTCGACAGCCCCGGCCCGCCGCCCGTCAGGACGGCGATCTGGGCGAAGGACTGCAGTGCCCCGGCCACCGTCACGATGGCCGTCAGCAGCACCGTCGGGGAGATCATCGGCAGGGTGATCCGGGTGAAGACCGTCCGGCTGTTGGCGCCGTCGATGCGTGCGGCCTCGTACAGCTCTCTCGGTACGCCCTGGAGGGCGGCCAGGAACAGCACCATGTTGATGCCGACGCTGCGTACGACCTGGGTGAGGATCACCGACACCATCGCGGTGTCGCCCTTCTGGAGCCAGTTCGGTCCGTCGATGCCGATGGTGCCGAGCAGGCCGTTGATGCCGCCGTTGTCCTGGAGGAGGAAGCCCCAGACCAGGGTCCAGGCGACCACCGAGACGACCACCGGGGAGAAGAACAGCGTCCGGAACACCGTGACGCCGCGGAACCTCCGGTTGAGGAGGACGGCGATCAGCAGGCCGAGCGAGATGTTGACGATCACGACTCCGCCGGAGAAGAGCAGTGTCGCCAGGAGCACCTTGGGCAGTTGCGGGTCGTCGGCCAGGGCCGCGTAGTGCTCGCCGCCGACGAAGGTCTGCTTGCCGGTGAAGACGTTCCAGTCGTTGACGCTGTACCAGATCGCCATGCCGACCGGCAGCAGGACGAACACCGCGACCCCGACGAGCTGCGGAAGGATGAACAGATAGCCGGTCAGTACGTCCCGTCGGCGCGACGTCCAGAAGACCGGCCCGGCCGGTCCGGCGGCCCGTGTCCTGGTCACTTCGCCAGGATCGGATCGATCGCGGCGCAGACCGAGCGCAGGACGGCCGGGATGTCGGCGTCGGCACGCCACATCGCGTCGAGTGCCGTCTTGCCCTTCTGGGCGATCTCCGCCGGGCTGGTGTGGTTGGGCAGCGTGACCGCGTCCGGGAGCTGGTCGACCACCGCGTCCTGCAACTGCTCGGCGTTCAGGACCTTGTTGTTCGCGGCGAGCTTGTCCCCGGTCAGCAGGGACTTGCGGGGCGGCGGGAAGTACTGGGCCAGCTTGGCGGCGTTCTCCGGGTTGGTCAGGTAGGCGAGGAAGTCCGCCGCCTGCTTCGGGTGCTTGCTGGAGGCCAGTACGCCCATCCCGGCCTGACCGAGGACCGAGTACTTGCCCTTGGGGCCCGAAGGCAGCGGGTACAGACCGAACTTGAACGAGCCGGTCAGCAGCGAGGCGCGGGAGACCTGCGCGACGGTGAAGGCGGCGTCACCGGCGAAGAAGTCGGCGGTGGTGCCAGGACCCGGCATCGCCTGCGTCTTGAACGCCGCGTCGTGCAGGAACGTGAACGCCTGCTGCATCTCCGGGCTGTCGAAGGTGCACGTCTTGCCGTCCGCGCTCCACGCCGACGCACCCCAGCCGGTCCACACGGTGGCCAGTGTGTTCCACGCCTTGTAGTCGAAGTCGCGGACGACGAAACCGGCCTTGCCCGTCTTGGCGTGGACGGCCGCTCCGGCCGCCGCGACCTGGTCCCAGGTCAGATTCGCGGGATCGATCTTCTGTCCCGCCTTGGCCAGCAGATCGGTGTTCACGTACAGGGCGAACGGCGAGTTGGAGAACGGGTAGGCGTACAGCGTGCCGTCGTGGCTGAACTCGGAGGTCACACTGCCGAGCAGGTCGTCGTACTTCCAGCCCGGGGTGGCCTTGAACCTGTCGGTCAGCCCGAGGAGCGCGTCGGAGGCGATGAGGTCCCGGGACAGGTCGCCCATCCAGGCGAGGTCCGGGGCGTTGCCGCCGGCGATCTGGGTGGTGAGCGTCGTGTTGTAGTCGGCGAACGGGAGGCTCTCGAAGGTGATCTTCGAGACGTCGGGGTGGTCGGCCCGGTAGGCGGCAGCAATGCTGTCGAACAGCTTCAGCTGGTCCTTGTCCGAGGTCCAGACCGTCATCCGCAGCGCCGCCGGCTTGTCCGAGGTCTCGGCCGCCGACCCGCCGCAGGCCGCGCTCAGTGCGAGGACCGTCGTCAGGGCGACAGCGCTCAGCACCTTTCTGCTTCCGGTTCTGGTCATGGGTGGTCCTACCTTTCAAGGGTGGTTGCTCTGTACGGGAGTGCCGGTCCGGTCGTGTGCGGGTGCCGGTCTGGTCATGTCCGCGTGCCGGTCCGGCTCAGTAGCCGACGACCTCGGGCCAGTGGAGTTCGACGCCGGCCTCGGTCAGGCGGCGCTGGAGCTGCTCGACGAGTGCGGGTTCGGCGGCGACCTGCTGCGGGCTCAGTGCGCGGTCGAGGCAGAACGCGGCGAGTTCGCCCGCCGACTCGCCGATGTTCCACTCGACGGGGTGGAGCCGGTAGGCACCGTTGGTGATGTGGGTGGTGCCGATGTTCTTGGCGGCGGGTATCAGGTTCTGCGTCTGGACCGGGACCAGCGCGCCCAGCGGGATCTCGAACGGCGCCGACTCGACGTCGATGTAGTTGTCGCCGCCGGTGGAGGGGTGCAGGTCGATGCGGTACATCCCGACCCCGACCGAATCGTCGAAGCGGGCGGGCCCGTCGAACCCCCTGGCCTTCACCGAGATGTCCTGCTCCCGGACTGTCGTCAGCGCCTTGATCCGGCGGGACTCCCGGATGTACGGCGCCTGCGCGAACCCGTCGTCGGTGCCGACCAGGTCGCCGCGCAGCCGCAGCCCCGGCCAGCCTCGGCCGCCGTCGGGGCGCGGAGCCTCGGTCTGCAGCCAGTGGACGTAGGCCCGTGACTGCGCCTTCGCCGCCGCCAGATGCAGGTCCCGCTCGTCGGTGTCGATGATCGAGCCGCCCACGTAGTCCAGCTGCGGCCAGTTGGCGAGCACGATGTCACTGTCGTACAGGCCGTCGGCGAAGGTCTGCCGGGCGGCGATCCGGCGGAACTGCCACAGGTCCTGGTCACCGGCGTCGAAGCGGGGGTCGCCGGAGACGTCCTGGCCCGGGTTCACGATCATGGTGCGCTGCTCGGGCGCCAGGGTGCGCGGGTTGGGCGCGGTGAACGACAGCATCGGGGCGCCCCAGTAGGGCAGTTCGAAGGAGCGCCAGTCGTCGTAGTCGTCGGGGCGGGGGATCGTGTGGTCGCCGGGGGCGTGGTCGAAGACGAAGCACCAGGCGATCGACTGGACGTTGGCCGGGTCGGCGGTCTCGGGGGCGCTGGGCTCGCCGGTGTCGGAGCGGGCCTCGGCGCCGACGACGTACTCGGTGCCGGTCAGCGGCAGCAGGTCGCCGGTCTCGGTGCCGTCCAGGACGTACTCCGCGTTGATGACGGTCTGCGCGCCGGTGCGTGGATTCTCGACCGTGACCGTGCGGACCACGCCGTCCACAGCGTCGGCGGCGACCGGGACCGCCGGTTGCAGGACGGTCAGCCGGCCGCTCGACCGGTAGGGCGCGAGCAGGGCCTCGATCACCGCGAGCGCCACTCGTGGCTCGTGGCACAGTCGGCTCACCCGGCCGCGTCCCGGGTTGAGTTCGCGGTCCGCGCGGGCAGCGTCCGAGAGCGGGTAGTGGTCGCGGTAGTAGCGCCGGATGTTGTCGCGCAGGGTGCGGTAGCGGGCGGTCACGCCGAACTGCTCGACCCAGATGTGCTCGTCCGGGGGCACCGCCTGGGACGTCAACTGGCCGCCCAGCCAGAGGTGTTCCTCGGTCAGCACGACCCGGTGTCCGCGCTGGAGCAGGGCGAGAGCGGCTGCCACCGAGCCGAGTCCGCCGCCGATGACCGCCACCTCTGTGGTGACCCTGTTCATGACCGGCCCGCCGATCGGACGGCGATGGTGTCGCCCGTTTCGACCTCGGCGACCAGCAGCCGCTGGGTGTCGAGCCCGGCCCACTCCGCCGGGTCGGTGGTGATGAGCTGCTGGAGCAGTTCGAGTGCTTCGGCGGCGACCTGTTTGCGGGGCACGCGGAAGCCCGTCAGTGCCCGGCCGTCGTTGCGATGACCGCGTACCTCGCCGAAGGCGGCGACCGAGATCTCGCCGGGCACGTCCACCCCGGCTTCGACGAGCGCGAGGATGACGTCCTCGGTGAGGAAGGCGTCCTCGGCGATGATCAGCGTGGCCTCCGTGGCCCGGGCCAGCCGGGGCAGGTCGGCGACGCGCTCCTCCCCCACCAGCATGAACGACATCCGGCCCGCCGCCGAGGCCGCCTCGACCGCGCCGCGCCGGTCCCGCGCGGTGGCGGTGTCCCGGCCCCGGTGCACGTACAGGGCCTGACTGTGTCCGCTGTCCGCACCCAGGTCGATCAGGGCGTTCGCCGGGGTGACGTAGTCGACGCCGACGTACGGCACGGGCGCGGCCGTCTCGTCCCGGCGGCCGACCGCGACGAACGGGAACTGCTCGGCGACCAGGCGTTCCAGCTCGGAGCCGACCATCTGCTGGCCGAGCAGGACACAGCCGTCGGTGAGCCGGAGCCGGGTCTTGCGGTGGAACAGGCTGCGGGTGCCGTTCTCGACCGGCGAGGACGTGAAGAGCAGCAGGTCCCAGCCGATCTCCTCGGCCGCGCGTTCGATGCCGTTCAGCAGCGGGCCGTAGAAGTCGAGGCTCTCAGGGGAGAGGGCCGCCTCGTAGGTGAAGACGCCGATGATCTGGTTGTCCAGACCGGCCAGTCGGCGGGCCGCCGGATCGGCGACGTAGGTCGCCTCCTCAAGTGCCCGCTTGACCCGCGCCCGGGTCTCCTCCGGGATGCGCACGTTCGTGCCGTCGCGGTCGTTCAGCACCAGCGAGACGGTGGTCTGACTGACCCCCGCGATCTCGGCGATCTCGCGCTGGGTGACCCGGCGCGGCTTCGTTGGCATCGATCCTCCGTTGATAATGCGTAACTTCAGCGGACGTCGGTGACGTTAAACCGCCCGAAACAAAAGCGCAATACCCCTTGACCAACGGCCTGTGTCGTTGAGAACGTCCGTGTCACGCCGTTGAAGATAGGCATTATCAGAACGGTGTGTGGCCAGACAGGAGCAGACGATGACAACCTCACATGCCGAGGGCGCCCACCTCAGCCGTCGCGGTCTTCTCGGCGCGGCGCTCGCGGCCGGCGTCGTGCTGATCGCCGACCCCACCGCCGTGACCGCCCATGCGGCGGCCGGCGACGTCACCCTCACCGCGGGCGGGATCAGCCTGCTGGCGAGCGTCGGCGGACGGCTCGCGATCCGCGATGCGGCCGGTGTGACCCGTAGCGCCGGGTCGAAGTTCCAGATCAAGGACCAGCTCACCGGCATCCAGCTGTCGACCGGCGGCACGCCCGTGCTGTCCGCCCTGGCGGACGGGACACCGGCGATCCGGATGGACTACACCTTCGATGCAGCCGCCGGGACGGCCACCGTCACCGGCTGGTTCAGCGTCTCCACCGGGCACGCCCGACTGGAGTGGCGGATCACCGGCGCGGACACCCTACTGCCGGACGGCTTCCTGTTCAGCCGGGCGATCCAGGCGCCGACCGAGGCCGACGACTACATCGCGATCACCGAGTGGGTACGGGACTCCGGCGGCGGCATCCCGTACGAGGAGCCCGCCGGTGTCGCCCACACCTCGACCTGGGGCAGCCTGCACGGTCTGTTCCTGCTGGACCGCTCGCGCCAGGCCTGGACGAACTCGACCTGGATCCACGCCCCGGGTACAGCCGACCCGGCGGGCGGCTGGACCAGCCGGGCCGACTTCTTCTTCTCCGCGACCAGACCGTCGGCGACGGCCACCATCGGCCGGGGCGTCGAACTCGGCCTGGAGCTGACCACCGACAGCGACTTCAACCTGTACGACAGCCCGGGTGAGCCCATGCAGCTGACCGCCCTGGTCGCGAATGGCGGCGCGGCTCGTACGGCCGAACTGGAGCTGTCCGTAAGGGACTTCGACGGCACGCAGCTGGCCGCGACCACCGTGTCCGGCAGCATCGACGCGGCGGGCACCTGGCAGCACACCTTCACCGTGGCCGCGCCGACCGCCGGGATCGCGTTCGCCGAGGTCGTCGTACGGTCGGGGGACGACGAGGCGTTCGCCCGGACCAACCTCGCGACCCTGGAGCCGTTCACCTACCAGGCGGGCGCGGACAGCATGTTCGGGATCGCCAACTACCCCTGGCTGCAACGGCCGAGCGCCGACGCCCTGCTCGACCTCTGGCAGCGGGCCGGTATCTCGCTGGTCCGGATCGCCTACGACGGCGGCCCGGGTCTGCCGCCCTCGGCGTTCGACGCGCGGGGTATGCGCCACAACATCGAGCTGCAGCCGTCCCTCGACGCGACCGACACGG
This sequence comes from Streptomyces geranii, assembly GCF_002954775.1. Taxonomy (GTDB): domain Bacteria; phylum Actinomycetota; class Actinomycetes; order Streptomycetales; family Streptomycetaceae; genus Streptomyces; species Streptomyces geranii. The sequence goes on along the minus strand of NZ_PJME01000004.1, from coordinate 393,346 downwards.
TCGCGGCGGCCTGGGCGGCCGACAAGCTGGCCGTGGCGCAGGGAGCAGGGGCCGGGTACTTCGAGGTCGGCAACGAGCTGAACCGGCCGTTCAACACCGGAACGGCCGCCCAGGCCTACCTGGACAAGGCGCTGCGCCCGGTCTTCGACCGACGGGCCGTGACCGGCGATACCGTCAAGCTGATGAACAACGGTCTCGCCGGGATGGACAAGCCCTGGGTGGAGAACTTCATCGCGGCCGGCGGCTGGGACCTGATCGACGCGTTCGCCTACCACCCCGGGCGCGGCAACTTCACCCCCGACTACATTCCGTCGGGCACCGACTGGAGCACCGGTTCGTCGGGCACGTACTGGAACTTCTACGGTGGGCTGAAGCAGCTCAAGGCGCTGATGGCGCAGCACGGCGAGAAGGAGATCTGGCTGACGGAGGCGTACGCGCCGACCAAGCCGAACAGTTGGTGGCACGACACCTACCGGCACGCCGCCGAGAACGTCCTGCTCACGCTGGCGCTGGCGAAGGCCGAGGGGGTCACCTGTGTGTGCTGGTACCAGTTCCACGACAGTGTGCTGGGCATGCCGCAGATCGCCGATCCGGACAACGTCGAGTACCACTACGGGCTGATGAACCGTGACCTGAGCCCGAAGCCGTCGCTCCTGGCGTACGCGACGGCGGCCCGAGCGCTCGACCAGGCCACGTTCCAGGGGCACTTGAGCTTCCCCGACCCGCAGACCTTCGGCCTGTGGTTCGACACGCCCGACGGTCCGGCGGTCGTCCTGTGGAACCGGGCCGACGGCTATCTGCTGAACACCTCCGGCACCCGCACCGACTGGCACTTCCCCGCCCCGGAGGTCTGGGCCGACCCCTGGCCGACCAAGACCGTCCTCAAAGCCACTGCGGGAAGTGCCGTGCGTGAGGTGGACGCCATCGGCCGCAGCCGCCAACTGGCGCCCGCCCAGGGCAAGGTGACCCTTACGCTCGACGGTGCTCCGCGGGTCTACTACGGGCTGACGCCGGTGGCCGGGCCCAGTGCCAACACCCTGGCGGGCTGCTGCTGACGGCAGCTCGCCGGACCGCCCCACTCCCCCGCCTCCAAGGAGCGATCAGCCGTATGTCCCTTCCCGACACCTCGCCGTGGTGGCGCAGCGCCGTCATCTACCAGGTCTACATCCGCAGTTTCGCCGACGGTGACGGCGACGGCGTCGGTGACATCGCCGGTATCCGCTCCCGGCTTCCGTATCTCAAGTCGCTCGGGGTGGACGCCATTTGGATCAACCCCTGGTACAAGTCGCCGATGGCCGACCACGGTTACGACGTGGCCGACTTCCGTGCGATCGACGGGCTGTTCGGCACGGTGGCGGAGGCCGAGGAGCTGATCGCGGAGGCGCATCGGCACGGGATCCGGGTCGTCCCCGATCTCGTGCCGAACCACACCTCCGATCAACACATCTGGTTCCAGCAGGCGTTGGCCGCCGGTCCCGGCAGTCCGGAGCGGGAGCGGTACGTCTTCCGGGCCGGCCGGGGTCCCGGCGGTTCGCTGCCGCCGAACAACTGGGTCTCCGAGTTCGGCGGCCCGGCGTGGACCCGGCTGCCCGACGGCGACTGGTATCTCCATCTGTTCGCCCCCGAACAGCCCGACCTCAACTGGCAACACCCGGATGTCCACGCCGAGTTCAAGGACATCCTGCGGTTCTGGTTCGCGCGGGGCGTGGACGGCTTCCGTATCGATGTCGCCCACGGACTCGTCAAGCACCCCGAACTCCCCGACGCGCCCGCCCGGTTGGACCCGGTGGACGGGGAGCCGCACCGGCACGTCGACCATCCGCACTGGGACCGTGACGAGGTGCACGACATCTACCGCGCCTGGCGCAAGGTCGCCGACGAGTTCGAGGGCGACCGGTGCTTCGTCGCCGAGGCGTGGGCGGACACTCCGGAGCGCCTGGCCGCCTACGTCCGCGCGGACGCCCTGCACACCGCGTTCAACTTCGACTATCTCAAGGCGAGTTGGGACCCGGATGACCTGCGCGGGGTCATCGACGCTTCCCTCGCCATGCTCGGCGCCGTCGGGGCACCCGCCACCTGGGTGCTCTCCAACCACGACGTCACGCGCCACCCCAGCCGCTACGGTCGCAGCAGCGCCGAAGGCTGGTCCGGCGGCGCGCGCTACACCCCCTGCGGCCCCCTCGACCTGGCCCTGGGCACGCGCCGCGCCCGCGCCGCCGCCCTTCTCACCCTCGCCCTCCCCGGCGGCGCCTACATCTATCAGGGCGAGGAACTCGGTCTCCCCGAGGTCGAGGATCTGCCCGAGGACGTCCTCCAGGACCCCATCTGGGAGCGTTCCGGACACACCGACGCCGGGCGGGACGGCTGCCGGGTGCCGATCCCGTGGTCCGGGCGGCAGCCGCCGTACGGCTTCAGTCCCGACGATGCCACCGGCTCGCCCTGGCTGCCCCAGCCCGCCGACTGGAGCGGGTTCACGGTCGAGGCGCAGACCGGTGAACCGGGCTCCATGCTGGAGCTGTACCGCGACGCCCTTCGGCTGCGTCGCGCCCATCCCGCCCTCGGCGACGGCACGTTGACCTGGCTGGACGCGCCGCCCGGCGTGCTGGCCTTCCGCCGCGAGCCGGGCTTCGTCTGCGTGGTCAACCTGTCCGCGACCCCGTACGCGCTCCCCGAGCACGCCTCCGTGCTCCTCGCCAGTGCCTCCGTCGAGGGTGGTGTGCTGGCGACGGACGCGGCGGTCTGGCTCGACGTCTAGCGGGCGGCGGCACGGGCTGCTTCTCTTCGGTCTGGCCTGTTTCCCGTCCCTCAGGCGGGGTCCTGTGGGGCGGGGTGGTCGTAGTGGCTGGTCGTGGGGGTGCCCTGGCGCCAGGCCGAGGAGAGTTCGCGGTTGAGGGCGCGTTCCGCCTCCGGGTCCGCCGGGAGCGGGAGGTGCAGGGCCGTCAGCAGGTCGAAGCGGTGCAGGTCGAAGGCCGTGCGGACGCACTCGCTGTAGGCGAGGGCCGCACGGACCGCGCCGGCGTAGGCGACCCGGGCGACGGCGAGCGGGAGCAGGGCCAGGCACGTCCACCAGCCCGCGGCCGGGAGGAGCAGCGCGGCGGAGGTGACGGCGGTGGCCGCCATCGTGACCGACAGACGGGCGGCCCCGTCGAGCGTGTTGCGCCGGTCGGTCACGACGATCAGGGTCGGCTCGCCGAGTACGGGGTACAGCCGTGGCCAGGCGACCACGGCATCGAGCCCGTACGGCTCGCCGGCCTGCCACTCCATGGCCGCCAGGACGTTGCCCAGCGCCGTGGGGCGGATCAGTTCCGCGGGCGGGAAGGCTCGGCGCAGCCGGGTGCCGGCGAGTCCGGCGGCCTGGATCTCGGCGTTCGAGGACTCGGCGCCGGTGTCCTCGGGCAGTTCTGCGCGGTCGGCGAGGCGTGCCCTGCGCCGCAGTTGGCGTACGCGTGCGGCCCGGGCGGCGGGCGCGGTCCAGCGTGGCCAGCCGCCTTCGAGGAGTCGTACGACGGCGAGTTGGAGGGGGTGGCCGAGGGCCGCGCCCAGGGTGACGGCGAGGGCCACCAGCAGGACTTCGCCCGTGCCCAGGTCGGCGGCCGTCCGCCAGGCGCGGTCGAACTCCGGGGCGCTGCCCGGCGCTCCGGCCCAGACCAGGGTCAGGACGAAGAGCGCCGCCGCGTAGGTGGGCAGGTGGTCGACCAGGAAGAACCGGGCGCCTTCGAGGCCCGGCCGGACGGCGGTGTCGAGTCTCACCGCTGGAGTTCCAGGTCGCCGTGGCCGTTCGGGCACCGTGGAGCGGAGCGGGTGTCGACGTGGACGCGGTTGAGGCGGACGTCGCAGGAGGGGCAGCGGTAGCGCAGGATCTCGTACCGCAGCGACTCGCCGGGCAGGGTCGCCCCGTCGCCGTCTCCCACCGAGCGCAGTACCGGTGAGCCGAGGCCGGTCAGGTAGGCGCGGGTGGTGATCCCCACGATCCGCCCGCCTACGCAGAGGACGACGTCCTCCAGGGTGCGGTCGGTCAGGAACAGGGACTCCAGGGCGTCCGCCGCGTCGTCGACCCGGTGGCCCGGCGGCAGGTCCAGGACCGGGATGCCGTCCGGGAGGGGCTCGGCGGGTCTCGACGCGTCGAGCAGGATGTCGAACTTCTCGTCGCTCATGACCCTTTGAGGTATCAAGCCGTCACGGTCCGCGTCCAGCCCCGTACATTGAGTGCGGGGTGTGCGGGGTGTCGCCGGGCGGGGGAGGCCTGTGATGGGGAAGCAGCGGACGGCCGCGCTGTGGGCGCGTATCGAGGCGTACGAGGCGGGCGACGACGAGGCGCTCACCTCACCGGAGGCGGTCGTCACGGCCGAGGCGCTGCGCGGCGGGCCCGGTGCCGAGGACGACGACTCCCTGGCCGCGCTGACGAAGTACCACTGGTACCGCTTCCACGCGGGCCTCGGTCCCGAGGAACTGGGCGCCGCCGTACGGGCGGGCGACCGGTTGCGCGAGCGTGCTCCCGACGCGCTGCCGGGGGCGCTGGGCGACGTACTCCTTCTCGTCGACGGGGCTGTCGCGGGCGAGGAGACGACCCTGGACTTCGACGACGACGGCGAGTGGCGTGACGGCTACATCCACCTCTTCTTCACCCTGGCCCAGGTGTGGTGGTTCGCCCATCTCGACGACGGGCCGGACGCGTCCGGCGTGTCGCACGACCGGGCCGTGGCGGCGATGGGCTTCGCCCGTGACCTGATGCAGGACGGCGACCGGATGCGGCCGTTGGCCACGGGGCTGCTCGGCCGGTACGTGTCGACGCGGGGTGCCCGCACGGGCGACCCGGACGATCTCGCGAACGCCCTCGCGCTGCTCCACGAGGCCCTCGGCTCCGGCGTGCCCGGCGACGAGTTCCGGGGGTCGCTGCACAGCTTCCTCGTCGAGGCGCTCGCCACCGCGGCCGTCGAGGACGACACCTCCGCCGCAGGCAGCGCATTCGCCCGGGCGGCCACCGCCGCGCTGCGTGAACTCGACCCGGACAGCGGCGACTTCGGGCACATCGCCGAGCTGTCCCGGAGTCTCACCGCCCGTCGGCTGAGCGTGGACCTGCCCGCGGACCGGGACATCGACGAGCGCGTCGACCACGCCCGCCTCGACGTGGCCGCCCATCCGGCGGCCGACCTGGAGCGCGCGTACGCCCTCTTCCTGCTCGGCAGCACGCTGCACGCCCGCGCGGGCGCCCGGCTGTCGGTCGAGGACAACTCCGAGGCGATCACGGCGCTGCGCGAGATGGCCGTACTCGTCGCGGACGCCGAACTGCCCGCGCAGCGCGCCCTGCCGCACACCCTCCTCAGTGTGCTCCTGGACCAGCGGCTCGGGTTCACCGGCGACACCGACGCCGCCGACGAGGCGGTCGCGGCGGCCCGGCACGCGGTCCAACTCGTGCCGCCGGGCGCGGAGTTGCGGGCGTACTGTCTGGAGAACCTCGGCTCCGCCCTGTCCCAGAGGTACGACGTGTCCGGCGCGGTCACCGATCTGGACGAGGCCATCGACGCGCTGACCGGCGCCGTCGACGAGGCGGGCGGCCCCACCGGCGGCAGCGGCGGCGCCGTCGAGGCGCGGACCCTGTCCGTGCTGGGTCTCAGTCACTACTACCGCTACGACAGGACGGGCGACGTCGCCGACCTCGAAGCGGGGGTCCGCTGGACACGCCGCGCCGTCGCCGTGACAACCCCCGACGATCCGGGGCGGCCCGACTGGCTGGGCAACCTCGCCACCGCCCTCCTCATGTGGCACCGGCACGCGGGCGCCCCCGAGGTGCTCGACGAGGCCGTGGCCCTGGTGCGGGAGGCGGCCTCGCTCACCCCGCCGGAGCACGGCGACCGGGAGCGGTCCCAGTCGAACCTCGGTGACGCCCTGCTGGAGCGCTACCAGCACACCGGCTCCCCGGACGATCTGCGGGAGGCCGTCGCCGCCGTCCGGGACGCGGCGTCCCGCTCGGTACCGGGCACGCCGGGCGCCGCCAAGGCGCGGACCATGCTGGGCAACATCCTGCTCCAGCGCTACGAACTCACCGGCGATCCGGCCGACCTCGACGAGGCGATCGAGGTGTCGGAACTGACGGACCGTACGGTCGGCTCAGGTCCGGTGACGGCCCGGGACCTCAACAACCTCGGTGTGCCGCTGCTGATCCGCTACGACCTGACCGGCTCGGGCACCGACCTCGACCGGGCGATCACCGCCTACCACGAGGCCCACGCGCTGGCCGCGCCGGGCAGCACCGAGGCGATCCGCGCCCTCCTCAACCTGGGCAACGCACTCGAGTACCGCTACCGCAGGAGCGGGCACGCCCCCGATCTCGACGAGGCCATCGGCTTCCTGGGCCGCGCGGCGGACACCGGGCCCGCCGCCGCCGAGCGGCCCATGGTGTTCATCAACCTCGCCAAGGCCCTCGTCGTGCGGTACGAACTCTCCGGCGCCGCCGACGACATCGACAGGTCGGCCGCCGCCATGGAACAGGCGCTCGCCGCGCTGCCCGCCGGTCATGCCCGGCGGCACCGCTATCTCTCGGCGTTCGGCGGCGTGCTGGCCCGGCGCGGCGCAGTCACCGCCTCGCTCGCCGACCTCGACGGCGCCGTGGCCCACGCGAGGGCGGCCGTCGAGGCGACACCGGAGTCGGACCCGCGCCGCAGCGCCCACTTCATCAACCTCGCGGGCGCCCTCGCCGCCCGCTCCCGGCACACGGGCGACACCCAGGACCGGGCCGACGCGGAGCGACTCCTGGGCACCGCCGCCGAGTCGGCCGTCTCCCCGGCCGCCGTGCGGGTCCAGGCCGCGCGCGAGGCGGGTGCGCTCGCCCTGGAGCGGGGGGACGCCGAGGCCGCGCTGGTCTTCCTCGAACAGGCCGTGCTGCTCATGCCGTTGCTGGCCTGGCGGGGCATTCCGCGCGCCGACCAGGAGCGCAGGCTCACCGAGCTGACCGGCGTCGCGTCCGTGGCCGCCGCCGCTGCCGTCGCCGTGGGCCGCCCCGAGCGGGCGGTCGAACTGCTGGAGCAGGGCAGGTCCGTCCTGTGGTCGCAGATCCTGGACACCCGGGAGGATCTCACCGCCCTGCGCGCCGTGCGCCCCGACCTCGTCGACCGGCTCACCGAGGTCCGCGCCGCGCTCGACGTACAGCTCGACCACGACTTCGCCGGGCTCGCTCCGGCCGGCGCGGGCGACCGTACCGCGTCGGCCCGGCAGTGGGACCGACTGGTCGCCGAGGTACGGTCGTTGCCCGGTTTCGAGGGCTTCCTGAAGCCCCGCTCGTTCGCGGAACTGTCGGTGGCGGCGGCCGAGGGGCCGGTGGTCGTCGTCAATCTGAGCGCGCTGCGCTGCGACGCCCTGGTGATCGGCGACGGCCGGGTGCGGGTCGTACCGCTGCCCGGTCTCGACCCGGAGCGGCTGGTGGAGCACCTCAACGACGTCTTCGACACCTTCGACGCGCCGCCGGTCGGCCTCGCGGCAGTCACGCGGGCCCATCTGACGGTCACCGGTCTGCTGGAGTGGCTGTGGACTGCGGTCACCGGCCCGGTGCTCGCGGCGGTCGGCCCGGTACGGCGCCTGTGGTGGTGCCCCACCGGCCTGCTGGCGTTCCTGCCGCTGCACGCGGCGCTCCGCCCGGGGACGGACGAGTCGGCCCTGGACCACGTCGTCTCCTCCTACACCCCCACCCTCCGCGACCTGATCACCGCCCGCGCCCGGCCCGAACCGCCGGACCCACGCGTCCTCGTCGTGGCCGTGCCCGAGACACCGGGGGCGCCCCGTCTCGCGGTGGAACCCGAAACGGACGCGCTACGGGGGCTGTTCGGGTCCCGCGCCACCGTCGTCACCGGTCCCCGGGCCACCCGTACCAGCGTCCTCGACGAACTGGGCCGTCACTCGTGGGTGCACTTCGCGTGCCACGGCCACCAGGACCTGGCCGACCCCTCCCGCAACGCCCTCCTGTTGGCCGACGAACCGCTGACGGTGCTGGATCTGGCCCGACTGCGGCCCGCCCGCGCCGAGTTGGCGTACCTCTCCGCGTGCCGGACGGCGGCCGGCGGGGCGGCCCTGCCCGACGAGGCGATCCATCTCGCCTCCTCGCTGCGGCTGGCCGGCTTCCGGCACGTCGTCGCCACCCTGTGGCCCATCTACGACGCGGTGGCACCCCAGGTCACGAAGGACGTGTACGAGGCGCTGGCCGCCGGGGACGGCACCTCGGGCACGGCGGAACTGCTGCACGCGGCGGTGCGCCGGCTCAGGAGCGCCGTGAACCGCCCTTCACCGGCCGTGTGGGCGCCGTACGTCCATATCGGCCCGTGAACCAGCCCGTGAATCGGCCCGCGAGCGGACCGGTCGGTGTGCGTGCGGGTCAGGCTTCCGCGGCCGGAAGGGCGTACAGCTGTGGCAGGTTGACCACGATCGCCTCCTGGGTGCTGCGGGCGATCACGACGACCGCCTCCGCCGCCGGGTCCGGGTTCTCCTCGCGGTGCGGGACGAACGGCGGGACGAAGATGTAGTCGCCCGGGGAGGTGCGCAGCCGGATCTCCTCCGGCCGCGGGCCCGAGTCGTCGACGAAGACGAACTCGGGGTGGCCGCTGACGATGTAGATGGCGGTCTCGGACTCGCCGTGGTGGTGGTCGGAGGAGGAGGTGGCGGGGGCGACGTGGGTCTGGCCCATCCACAGCTTCTCCGAGCCGACCGTCCGGCCGCTGACGGCGGCGAAGCGGCGCATGCCTCCGGTCTGGGCGGTGTCGCCGTCGAGCGCGTCGGCGCGGATGTGGTGCAGCCGGGTGCGCAAGGGGGTTCCCGGCGGTGTCGCGGTGTCGTGGAGATGCGGGTGGAAACCCTCGCCGGGGGTCGTCAACGGCTCGCTCATGGGTCGGACGCTAGAGCCGCCCCGAAAAGGATGTCAAGAGGTGTCCATTGCGGTTCACCTGCGGCAATGTTGCCGCAATGTTCGAGCGGGAGCCGCCGAGAGCCTCGCCTCGGGCCGCGCGTCGGGCATTATGTGCGCATGCATATCTCCGCGAAGGCGGACTACGCCACGCGGGCCCTTCTGGAGCTCGCCCGCGATCCTGCCCGCCCCCTCACGTGCGAGGCCATCGCCTCCTCGCAGCAGGTTCCGTTCCGTTTTCTGAAGTCCGTGGTCGGCGAACTGCGGAAGGCCGGTCTGGTGCGCAGCCAGCGCGGCTGCGAGGGCGGCTACTGGCTCGGCCGCCCCGCAGACGAGATCACGCTGCTGGACGTGGCGCGTGCCGTGGACGGTGAACTGATCACCCTGCGGGGCGAGTCACTGTCCGGACTGGACTATCCCGGTCCCGCCACCGGCCTGCCCGAGGTGTGGCGTCGTATCGAGGCGGAGGCCGCCGCGATCCTCGGCGGTACGACGCTGACCGCGCTGCTGCCGGACGGAGTGGCCGGGCGGTTGAGCCGGAAGGGAGCGGCGTGACGGCCGTACCGGACGAGGTGTCGGCGGACGAGGTGGAGGTGGTCGAGTACACCGACCCGCTGTGTCCGTGGTCCTGGGGCGCCGAGCCCGTGCTGCGCGGGCTGCGGGCCGCGCTGGCCGGCCGGGTGCGCTGGCGTCGCGTGTACTGCGTCCTGTTCGACGACCACGACGACGACCCGGCACCCGATCCGGCCGCCGAGACGGCCTGGTACGCCCGCTACGTCGAGGACATCAGCGGCCACACGCACGCGCCGCGAGCGGCCAACCTCCGCCGCGTGGCAGCGAGTTCATGGCCGTCCTCGCTCGTCGCCAAGGCCGCCGAGGCTCAGGGGGACGACGTGGCCGACCGGGTGCTGCGGCGGCTGCGGGAGACCGTCTTCGTCGTCGGCGAGCCCGCCGATACGGCCGACCTCGCGCTGTCCGCCGTACGCGGTGTGCCGGGGCTCGACCTGGCGCGGCTGGCGGTCGACGCCGCGTCGGACGCGGTACGCGATCGGGTGCGCGCCGATCACGCCGAGGCGCGTAGGCCGGTCGCCGAGGTGCTTTCCGTGCGTGCCGGGTCGCCGCATCCCGGCGCCGCCAAGGAGACCCCCGACGGCGGGCACCGGTACGCGTTGCCGACGGTGCTGGTGCGTTCGGCGGGCGGGGTGCGTGCGGTGCCCGGTTGGCGGTCGTACGGCGAATACGCCCGCGCCGTCGGCGAGTTGGCGCCCGGGGTCTCGGTCGCGCCGGTGGCGCCGCTCGATCCGGCGGCGGCGCTCGCGCGGTACCGGAGTCTCACCGAACCGGAGCGCGAGCTGCTGACGCGCGGTCCGTGGCCGCCCTCGGAGGCCGTGCGCGTCGAGACCGGGAACGGGCCTCTGTGGCTGCATCCCGAGGAGGCCGTGACACACCCGGCGACCCGGCGCGGTACTCCCGCCGCGCCCTGACAGGCCTCTGATCAGCGGTCACGGGGTGCGGCGCCGCCGTCCCGCCCAATGAGACACCAAAAGGTGTCCATTGACAGCCGCTCACGACCGGCCCCAGGATGTGCCCATGCTTACGACGCACCCCGGTGTGGTGTGCCGCTACGTGGACCTGCGGCGCACTTCCAGCGCTCTCTGTCGCTGACCGACAGCCGCCCACGGCCCACAGGCGCCTGACCGCTCCCGCCGGCACCGGCCTCCCGCCGCGCCACCGCACAGCGCCCGTCATCTCGCGCCCTTCTCCTCGCGCCTCGTCGCGTCTCTTCCTCACGCTTCCCGGCTCTCCTCCGCGAACCCGCCGACGCCTCTTGCCCCGAGTCCGGCATGCCCCTGTGCGCACCGCAGCGCACCGGCGTATGTCCGACCGGTCATGCGCCGACGTGCCACGCGGCGGGATCCGTCCCTGTGCCCGAGCCCGTAGCCCTGCCCTGCCACGGGCCGGGACCCTCGAAGAAAGAACTGAGATGTCCGGACGACTCACGCCCACGCCCCGCCTCCCGAGACCGGCCCGTCGCCCCGGCCGGCTGCGTGCCGCCGCCCTGGGAACCGCCCTCGCCACCCTGCTCGTTCCCGCTCTCGCCGCCTGCGGCGGAGACACCGCCGCCGCGAGCGCCGGTGGCGGGCTGAAGTGGACCTCCTCCTACTTCCCCACCCACTGGGACCCGGTAGTCAGCGGCAGTGGCGCGCAGTTCCGTGAACTCGCTCTGGTCTACGCCTCGTTGACCCGTACGGACGAGGAGGGCAAGGCTGTCCCGGACCTGGCGAAGAGCTGGGAGTACAACGCCAAGGGCGACCAGATCACCTTCCACCTGCGGTCCGGGCTGAAGTTCAGCGACGGCGAGCCGGTCGACGCTGCTGCCGTGAAGGCCGCCATCGAGCGGGCGCAGAAGCAGAAGAACTCGGCGCTCTTCGGCGACCTCACCTCCATCAAGTCGGTGGACGCCAACGGCCTGGACGCGGTGCTCCACCTCAGCCAAGTCGACTACCAGATCCCCCAGTTGCTCGGTGAGCGCGTGCTCCAGATCGCCAGCCCGAAGGCGGCCGAGTCGCCGGAGAAGCTGGACCAGAACCCGGTCGGCGCGGGCCCGTTCGTCGTCACGCAGCTCGTGCCCGGCACCAAGGCCGTCCTGAAGAAGAACCCGGACTACTGGGACGCCAAGAACATCCACATCGACAACGTCGAGCTGACCTCGGCCCCCGACGCCTCCACGGTCGTCTCCGGACTCCAGACCGGCGTCTACAACTTCGCCGACATCGCGCCCGGTCAGGCCGACGCCGCCAAGAAGGCCGGCCTCGACGTCTTCGTCCAGCCCGGCTTCAACGCCGCCAACCTCAGCCTGAACGTCAACAAGGCGCCGTTCAACAACGACAAGGTGGTCGACGCGGTCCGCTACGCGATCGACCGTCAGGAGTTCGTCGACAAGCTGACCTTCGGCTACGGCTCGGTGACCAACCAGCCCTTCCCCAAGGGATATGTGGCCTACGACCCGGAGTCGGAGAACAACTACGCCTACGACCCGGCGAAGTCGAAGAAGCTCCTCGCCGAGGCCGGCTTCAAGTCCGGTGACATCAAGCTGAACCTGGTCATCCCGGCGGAGGACCCGCAGGCGGAGATCGTCCAGTCGCAGCTGGCGAAGGTCGGCATCACCGTCACCATCAAGATCGACAAGAACTGGGCGACGCCGTTCTTCGCCAAGAGCCTGGTCTTCTCCCTGTACGGCACCACCGGCCGGGACTCCGCCGCGCAGACCCTCACCGCGCACTTCGGCCCGAACGGCCCGCTCAACCTCAGCTCGCCGTACGAGCCGGCCGGTTTCGAGGCGGCCATCGCCAAGGTCCGCCAGACCCCGTTGGACTCGCCGGACTACGCCAAGACCCTTCAGGCAGCGACCCGGGCCGGACTGGAGAGCAAGGCGCTGGTGTTCACGTACTCCTCGCCCAACCTCATCGCCAAGAGCAAGTCCATCTCCGACCTGCCCAAGAACCCGGCCCACATCGACTGGACCGGCGTGACCATCGACGGCAGCTGACCCGTCGTACGCCCAAGTGCACATCCACCACCGCCAGTTCATCACTGAGAGGGGGCAACCCATGACGACGACGGAGGCTCCGGCCGTACCCGACGTCCGTCGCACGGTCGCCGCGGCCAGGGCGCGGCACACAGTGGGCCGCGTCCTGGTCACCCTCGCCCGGTCGATCGCGATCTTCGTGCCCGTCTTCCTGGTCGCGACGTTCGTGACGTTCGCGCTGCGGGCGCTCAGCGGGCTCAGCCCGGCGCGGATCCAGCTGGGCGAGGACGCGACACCCGAGGCGATCGCCCGCATCGAGGAGCAGTGGGGCCTCAACCGGCCCTTCCTGGTCCAGTACGGGGACTGGTTCAACGGCGTCCTGCACGGACAGCTCGGCACGAGCTGGACCAACGGCGCCGACATCTCCACCCTGATCGGCCTCGGCCTCGGGGTGAGCCTGTCGGTGGCGACCTTCGCGCTGCTCATCGGCGTGGTCGCGGGCTTCGGCCTCGGCACGCTCGCCGCGTTGCGCCGCACCACCTGGATCGACCGCGCGGTCACCGGCTTCGTCACGGCGATCTCGGTAATGCCGGCCTTCGTCGTCGGCATCGTGCTGGTCGCGGTCTTCGCGGTCGGGCTGGGGCTGTTCCCCTCCGCCGGGTACATCCCGGCGGAGCAGGGCTTCGGCCCCTGGCTCGCCCACATCACCCTGCCGGCCATCGCGCTGAGCTTCGACGTCGTCGCCGACGTGGCACGCCAGCTGCGCTCCAGCCTCGTCGCGGCCTACTCGGAGAACTATGTGACGGGCGCGGTGGTACGGGGGTTGAGCCCACGGCGGATCTTCTTCCGCCATGTGCTGCGCAACGGTCTCGGGCCCGCGCTCGCCACCCTCGGGCTGAAGTTCCCCTCGCTCGTCGGTGCCTCCGTCGTCACCGAATGGATCTTCGGGCTCCAGGGGTTCGGGCGGTTCGCGAACGACTCCGCGCAGGCCGGTGACGTGCCGGCGGTGCAGGGCGTGCTGGTCGTGTCGATCGTGCTGGTCGTCGTGTTCAACCTGGTCGTCAACCTGGTGCTGGCGCGTGTGACGCCCGCATCGCAGCGGGGAGTGTGAACCATGGTGCGTCGTGTACTCGCCCTGCCGTCCGGCCGGATCGCCGTGGTCGTCCTCGTCCTGGTCGCGTTCCTCGCCGTACTCGGTCCGGTGCTCGCTCCGCAGAATCCGCTGGCGACCAGCGCCGACACCCTCACGGGCACCTCCGGCGCGCACTGGCTGGGGACGGACTACCTCGGCCGGGACGTGCTGAGCCGGCTCCTCGACGGCTCCCGGATCAGCGTGCTCGGTTCGCTGGAGGTCGCGTTGACGGCCCTGGTGGTCGGTGCGGTCCCCGGCATCCTGTCGGTGTATCTCGGCCGGGCCTTCGAGTGGATCACCCTGCGCCTGGCCGACACCCTGGTCGCGCTGCCGTTCCTGCTGTTCGCCGTCGCGGTCATCGCGCTGCTCGGCAACGGCATCAGCCAGGCGATGCTGGTCACCGGGGTGCTGGTGTCCCCACTGTTCTACCGGGTGTCGCGCGCCGCCACCCTGTCCGTGGCCCGCTCGCAGTACGTGGAGGCGGCGGTCATCGCCGGTGCCTCCGTGGGGTGGGTCGTACGCCGGCATGTCTGGCTGAAGGTGCTGCCGCCCATCGCGGTGGCGCTCGCCCAGACCATCGGCGTGGGGTTCGTGATCGTGTCGAGCCTCACGTTCCTCGGGATCGGCGTCCAGCCGCCCGCGCCCACCTGGGGCGGTCTGCTCGCCTCCGATCTGGCCTATCTCAGCCGCCGGCCGTGGGCACCGCTCGCCCCCGCCGTCCTGATCATGATCACCGTCTGGGCCTGCAACCTCCTCGCCGACGCGATCCGTGACGTCTCGGGCGAGGCGGGCCGCGCGCTGGTCAACAACCGCAAGGCCCGCGCCAACCGGCTCGACAAGGCCGAACCCGCTCCCGCCGGAGGTGCGTGATGACCACGCTGTCCGAGAAGCTCCATGTAGTAGACGTCGAGGCAGAAGCAGAACGGGCCGAGGACACCTCGGTCGCGGCCGATCCGGCGCCGGTGCTGTCGGTGCGGGACGTCCGCATCAGCGACCGGGCGGGCGACCGGGAGATCGTGCACGGCGTGAGCTTCGTGCTCACTCCCGGGCGGGCCGTCGGCATCGTCGGCGAGTCCGGCAGCGGGAAGACGCTGACCTGCCGGGCCGCGCTGGGCATCCTGCCCGCCCACTTCGAGGTCAGCGCCGGTTCGATCGAGATCGACGGGCGTGACATCGCGGGCCTGTCCTCCGCCGAGTGGACGGCCCTGCGGGGCGCCACCATCAGCGCCGTCTTCCAGGACCCGGCGTCCTATCTCAACCCGTCGATCCGGGTGGGCGCGCAGGTCGCCGAGGTCATCCGGGTCAAGAAGGGGGTCAAGCGGGGCGAGGCGCGTCGACAGGCGATCGCGCTGCTGCGTGCCGTGCATCTGCGGGACCCGGAACTGGTCTACAGCCAGTACAGCTTCGAGCTGTCCGGCGGCATGCTCCAGCGGGTGCTCATCGCCGCCGCGATCGCCGCCGGACCCCGGATCCTCATCGCCGACGAGGCCACGACCGCGCTCGACGTCACCGTCCAGGCCGAGATCCTCGACCTCCTGGCCGACCTGCGCGAGGAGACCGGGCTCGCTCTCGTCGTGGTCTCGCACGACCTGGCCGTCGTCGCCCAGCTCTGCGACGAGGTTCTCGTGCTGCGGCAGGGCGAGGTGGTCGAACAGGGGCCGACCAGGCAGGTGTTGCACGATCCGCAGCACGAATACACCCGGCTCCTTATCGCCGAGCACGAACAGTACGGGCTGGACAAGTTCCTGGCTCCCCAGCTCGCCCCCACGCCCGATTCCCAGGAGGACGCGTGAGCACCGAATCGACAGCCGCGCCCGTCGAGCCGGTTGCGACAACGCCGTCCGCAGATCCGGTTTCAGCAGTGCCGTCCGCAGAACCCGTCCTCCAGGTCGACGGTCTGGAGGTGCACTACGGGCTGCGCCGCCGGCGTCGCAGCGCCCTCGGCGGGGTCTCCCTGAGCGTCGCGCCGGGTGAGACGGTCGGGATCATCGGGGAGACGGGCTCGGGCAAGTCGACGCTCGCGCGGGCCGTGCTCGGGCTGGTCCGCGCCTCGGCCGGGTCGATCGTGGTCGACGGCGAGGACGTCGGCTCGTACAGTCCACGCCAGTGGCGTGCCCTGCGCCGCAAGGGCGTGATCCAGTACGTCTTCCAGGACCCGCTGCGCAGTCTCGACCCGGATCTCACCATCGAGGCCTCGCTGGCCGAACCCCTGCTGCTCCAGGGCGTGTCCCGCGAGGAGGCGGCGACCCGGATACGGGCCTTCCTCTCCCGGGTCCGCCTCGACGAGGAGTTGCTCGACCGGCTGCCCGGCGAACTCTCCGGCGGCCAGCGCCAACGCGTCGCCGTGGCAAGGGCGTTGGTGACCGACCCGCGCCTGGTCATCCTCGACGAGCCGGTCAGCGCGCTGGACTCGGCCAACCGGGTCCAGATCCTGCAGATCCTCAAGGAACTCCGCGCCGAAGGCGTGGCCCTCGTCTTCATCTCCCACGACCTCGGCTCCGTCGCCGGGATCGCCGACCGTATCGCGGTGCTGTACCGGGGCGAGCTGGTCGAGGTCGGCGCCGCCCGCGATGTCATCGCCTCGCCTCAACACCCGTACACGCGGCTGCTCGTCGGCTCGGCGCCAACCCTGCACACCGCCGCTGCCGACCGGGCCGAACGCGCCGCCCTGCGCGCCCTGTTGCACGCCTGAGCCCTCAGCGGAACCCAGCAGGAACTCGGCAGTACTCAGCAGATCTCGACAGAACAGGAACAGTCATGCCCCGCTCCCTCCATCTCGCGCTCCACCCCTACGGCGTCGGCGGCCCGGGCCAGCACGGCCTGTGGAAGGACCCGCGTGTCGCGAAGAACGCCAGCATCGACATCAACTACTACATACGGCTGGCCCAGGCTGCCGAACACGCCCTGTTCGACGCCCTGTTCATCGTCGACAGCCAGTTCATCAACTCGACCTACCCGGCGCACTACCTCAACCGCCTCGAACCGCTGACCCTGTTGTCGGCGGTCGCCACCCACACCAAGCACCTCGGCCTGGTGGGCACAGCGAGTTCGACGTACAACTCGCCCTTCAACCTGGCCCGTCGGTTCGCCTCGCTCGACCACATCAGCGGTGGCCGGGCCGGCTGGAACGTCGTGACCAGCTTCGACACCGGCACGTCCAAGAACTTCGGGCTCGACGAGCACCTCGACTACGCCACCCGGTACGGCCGCGCCCTGGAGTTCGTCAAGGTCGCGCGTGGTCTGTGGGACTCCTACGAGGACGACGCGTTCCCCGCCGACGTGGAGCGGGGTCTCTTCCTCGACCCGGCCAAGCTGCACGAACTCGACCACGCGGGCGAGCACTTCAAGATCGCGGGTCCGCTGAACCTGTCCCGCTCCCCGCAGGGCCAGCCGGTGATCTTCCAGGCCGGAGTGTCCGAGGAGGGCCGTGATCTCGCCGCGCAGGTCGCCGAGGGCATCTTCGCGCCCGGGGGCACCCTGGAGTCGTCGCGGGACTACTACGCCGACATCAAGCAGCGCACCGCCGCCTACGGCCGCGACCCCGACCACGTCAAGATCCTCATCCACGGCGGCCCGGTCGTCGCCGCCACCGACGAGGCCGCCAAGCGCCGCGAGCGGGAGATCTTCGAGGAGGACGACGACTTCGACCGCAACCTCGCCCTGCTGGGCCGCGCCTTCGGAGCCCACGACTTCAGCGTCTACGACCTGGACGCGCCCTTCCCGGACGTCGCCCACCTCGCCGAGAAGGGCGGGCGCACGGGTGCCGCGCAACTCATCGAGCGGGCCGGCGCCGAGAAGCTGACGCTGCGTCAAGTGGCGGAGTCCGTCAACCAGTTCCGTCAGTCGCCGTTCGTCGGGGACCCGCGGACCGTGGCCGACAGCATCCAGCAGTGGTTCGAGGCCGGTGCCTTCGACGGCATCAACCTCGCCTTCCGTACCGAGGAGGAGCTGAACTACTTCGTCGACGGTGTCGTCCCGCTCCTCCAGAAGCGCGGCCTGTTCCGCACCGAGTACACGTCCGACACCCTGCGCGGCAACCTCGGCCTGCCGATCCCCGCCAACCGGCACACGCACACTCGCGAGCCTCAGCTCGTGAGCGACTGAGGGCAGCGCCATGAGTGAACTGCCGGTGAGCGAACTGCCGTTGGCCAACCCGTCGTCGGCCGACCCGGCGGTGGCCGAACTGTCGGTGACGGGGGGCCGTGACGTCCACACCGTCCGCTTCCCGTCCGCCACTCCCCCGGCGGCGGTCGACGTACTGATCGTCGGCGCGGGTCCGGTGGGCCTCGCGGCGGCGGTCGAGCTGACCTCGCGCGGGGTCAGGGTCGCCGTCGTCGAGCGTGCCCGCACCGCGAGTCTGGTGCGGGCGGGGGCGATGGGCCACACCCCGCGTGTCGTGGAGCATCTGCGCCGCTGGCGACTGCTCCAGCGGGTCCGGGACGCCTGGACCTATCCGCCGGAGTGGCACCGGGGTACGAGGCTGGTCACGTCCCTCGTCGGCCACGAACTGGTGTCCGTGCCCAGCCCGTCCTTCACCGACCGGGGCAGCCGCCTCGGCCACTCCGCCGACGAGGCCCTGCGCCGACCTCAGACGGTCTTCCAGCAGGTCTTCCTCGACCACCTGGCCGAGCAGCGCGTGAGCGTGGCCGGCGGCTGGGAGCTGACAGCACTCCACGAGGACGCCGAGGGGATCACCGCCGAGGTCGTCGACACCGACCTGGGGGCGTCCCGTACCGTCCGGGCCGCCTACGTCCTCGGCACCGACGGAGGCAGCAGCACCACCCGACGGCTTGCCGGTATCGACCGGGAGGGGGAGCACGCCACCGAGAAGCGGCTGCGGCTGGTCGTGCGCACCGGGGACATCGCCGGGCGGGCCGGTCCGGCGCCGAGCGCCACCAACATTGTGGTCAACGCCGAGGCGTCGGGCTTCCTGGCCGCCATCAGTTCCCGTGAGTGGCGGGTGTACGCCGGGCCCTACCCGCTCGAACACGAGCCGAGCGAGGAGGAGTTGCTGACGGTGGCGCGGGCGGCGTTCGGGTTCGACGCCGATCTCGAACTGGCGTCGGCGACGACCTTCTACCACGCGACCCGGATCGCCGAGACCTTCCGGCGCGGACGCGTACTGCTCGCCGGTGACGCCGCCCATGTGCGCACGCCCGGCGGCAACTTGGGCGAGGGCATCGGCGATGTGGTCAACCTGGGCTGGAAGTTGGCCGCCGTCATCGACGGCCACGCCCCGGAGTCCCTGCTCGACAGCTACGACCAGGAGCGCCGCCCGCACAACTGGCGGGTCGCCGACCACTCCCTGGAACGGTCCCGCCGTACGCAGGCGACGCTGGCGGAGATCCGGGCCGGCGGCATTCCCGACGACACGGACCACGGCGCCGAGGCCGACAGCCGCCGTACGGAGATCACCGAGCGGCTGCGCGCGGACCACTTCGGCTACGACGGGGTCGCCTTCGACGAGCGGTACGACGCCTCGGCGGCCGTCTGGTACGAGCGGGGCCAACTCGACGAGGAGCCGCCCTGGCAGGCCGACGTCTACGAGGACGATCCGCGACCCGGCCACCGCGCGCCGGACGGTCCCGTGGACCCGGGTGGCGGCACGCTCTACGACCGCCTGGGCACGTCCTTCGGCCTGCTGGTCCTCACAGAGGACCGGACAGTGGAGCGGGCCTTCGCGGCGGAGGCCGCCACCCGTGGCCTGCCCTTCACGGTCGTCCACCTCACCGACCCGGCGGCACGTGCGGTGTACGGCACCGCGAACGTCCTGATCCGGCCCGACCAGCACGTCGTCTGGCGTGGCGTACGGCTGCCCGAGGGCGGTGCCGCCGAGGTGCTGGACCTGGTGCTGGGGCGGGCCGGTGCGGAGCACGCGTACACCGGCGTACTGGCGGCGGGCGCGGCCACGACCGCCGTCTGACCGCCTGATCGTCTGGACGCCTGATCGCCCGACCGCCCTGACCGCCTGACACGAAAGGCCACCAACCATGACGAGCGAGCGCCCTCGCTTCCGGCTCGGTTTCCTCACCCATGTCCAGGGGCGCGACGGCGACCTCGCCCGCACCTACCGCAACGCGCAGGAACTCTTCGTCGTGGCCGACGAGTTGGGGTTCGACGTCGGCTGGGTCGCGCAGCACCATGTCCCTCTCGGGGGCGGCGGGCTCTCCTCGCCGTGGACTTTCCTTGCACATGCGGCGGCGCGCACGACCCGGATCAGGCTCGGCACGGCGGTGACGATCCTGCCGCTGGAGGATCCGGTGCGGTTGGCCGAGGATGTCGCCACCGTCGACACGCTCAGCGGCGGCCGGGTCGAGATCGGCGTGGGCAGCGGGGCGAACGACCTGGAGTACGCGGCGTTCCGCCAGGACGTCGCCCGTAAGCGGGAGTTGACGAGCGAGCACCTGGCGGTGCTGCGGGAGGCGCTGGCCAACCGCGAGGTGCGTGCGCCCGGCTTCCGTATCCAGCCGGCGGCCGGTGACTTCGAAGAGCGGATCTGGCAGGGCGTGTTCAGCGCGGGAGGTGCGGAGTACGCCGCGCACAGTGGCTCCAACCTGCTGCTGAACCGGGCCGCCTACGGCTTCGACGCGCCCACCGACGAGGTGCAGCGCCCCTGGGCCGACGCCTATCTCGACGCCTGGGGGCAGCCGCGCCGCCCGCGCATCGGCCTCTCCCGGTTCGTGTTCCCGGCCAAGGACCGGCGTACGGCGCTGGCGCACATCAGCGAGGACATCCACAGGTCGGCGCTCCGGATGGCCGACAGCGGCGCGTTCCCCAAGGGGCTGGACGCGGAGGAGGCGCTGCGCCGCTACCACTCCTTCTACGGCCACCCCGACGACATCGTGGCGGCGCTGCGGGAGGAGAAGGTCCTGCCGGTCGCGACGGACCTGATCACCCAGTTCAACCCGGCGGTTCCCGACCACGACGCGGCGATCCGGGCGCTGGAACTCATCGCGACCGAGGTGGCACCGGCACTGGGCTGGACCCCGGCACACAACACAAAGCCAGCACTGACCTCCACCTCCACCCCTACCTCCATTACCTCTGTATCCGCATCCGCAGGAGCGTGAAATGACCTACCACAGCGACTACTTCGGCCCCGAGGGCCTCCGGGTCCGGGGCACCGTCATCGTGGTGCCGGGCCGTGGCGAGACCCGGGCGACCTACGTCCGCTTCGGCAAGCGACTCGCCGCGGACGCCTATCGCGTACGGGTGATCGACGCGCCGTTCCTCGAACAGGCGGATCCAGAGGCCTCGTTGGCGGCGTTCGCGTCCGGCTTGGCCGAGGCCGTCGAAGGGACGGCGGGCGAGGACGGTGTGGTCCGGCCCGTGATCCTCGTAGGAGCCGACTCGGGGGCGGCGGCGGTGGCCGCGCTGCTGGGCAGACAGGACGTTCCGACGGCTGCCCGGCCCGAAGCCGTGGTCCTGGCCGGCCTACCGGGACGTACCGCCGACTCCACCTCCACCTCCCCTTCCACCTCCGCGGGCACGTGGGACGACGAACTCGACGTACGCACGTCCTGCCCGGCGCACCGAGGGACGCTCACCCAGGACCCGGAGGTCCGGCGCGGCGCGCTGGCGGACGCGGTCCCGGAGTCGGTGCTGGCTGCCCTGGACGAGGGCGCGGTCGACGTCCCGGTGCTGCTCCTCGTCGGTGACGCCGACCCGCTGGCGGACCACGAGGCGCTGGAACGCACCGCCAAGTCCCTTCCCAGCGCGCGTCTTTCGGTCGTCCACGGGGCCCACCACGACGTGCTCAACGACCTCCAGCACCGCTCGGCGGCGGCCGAGGTCGTCACCTTCCTCGAAACGGTACGCAACGAACTGCGGCCACTGGTCAGCGTGCGTTCGAGCGCCTGGTGAGCTGGTGAGCGCCCGCCGCACGAGCGTCCCGCTCCCCCTCCGCCACATCTGAATCCCGATCCCGGAAGGCTCTCCCATGGCCGCCATCCTGTCCGTCTCCGGCAGCCCCTCCCCCACGTCCCGCACCTCACGCCTGCTGCGCCACCTGGACGACCGGCTCCGCGCACAGGGCCACGACGTGACACCGTTCGACGTACGCAATCTGCCCGCACAGGCTTTGCTGGGCGCCGACTTCAAGCACCCGGCGATCGTCGCCGCCACCGAACTCTTCGAGCGGGCGGACGGGGTGGTGATCGGCACACCGGTGTACAAGGCCGCGTACTCGGGCCTGCTGAAGTCCCTCCTCGACCTGCTCCCCCAGTACGCCCTGACCGGCAAGACGGTCCTGCCCCTGGCCACCGGCGGCAGCACGGCCCATGTCCTGGCGATCGACTACGCGTTGCGCCCCGTACTGAGTTCCATGGGCGCGTCCCACATCGTCCCCGGCTGGTTCACCCTCGACAAGGACATAGCCCCCGACGACCACAGCACCCCGATCGTCGCCCCGGCCACGGCCGAGGCCCTGGCCCAGGTGACGGACCTCTTCTCGGTCGCCCTGGGCGGGAAGACAGGTGTGCTGCGCCGTACGGCGTGAACCGCTTCGAGCAGTCGCGAGTCAGGGGGCGGTGATCCAAACAAGGAGCACCGCCCCAACGCATCCCCCGCTCCAGCAAGGCACATCCCGCTGTCGTACCGATCAGCGGGCACAATCGGTTTTGATCAGAATTCGGCATTGGACGCACAGGCCAACGTCATTCATGCTCAGAGGCATGTTCAGGCCTGCGAATGCTACGGAGTTCGGCCGGTGTCCGGCCAGTGTCTCCGTATGCCTGCGGGGACGGAGCGACTGTCTGATGCTTTGCCTGACGCAGTGCCGGGTCGTGGATTTCGGCAGGGTTAAGTCGACCAGTTGTCGTTGAGCCTCGCGCTCATGGTCCGTTTCGTCGGCGTCGACCTCGGTCTCGGTCTCGGCTCTCGGTCCTGACACAACCTCCTCCCGTAATACGTCGGTTCCGCACACCGTGCGGCATCGGGCCGCCCTCCGCTGCTCTGTGCCGCTCACCCCACGTGTCCGGACAGCTACCCCAGTCACAAGGGACAGACATAGACATGAGTTCCGCCACCGAAAGCCGACTGTTACCCGCCGCTCTCGACCGACTGGACGAGGTGAGCACGGCACTCGCGGCGACCGCCGCCGAGTACGACCGCAGCGGGGCCTTTCCCCGCGCGCCGATCCAACTGGCCCACGAGGCAGGACTGTTGACCGCCGGGGTGGATCCTCGGTACGGCGGTTCCGCGGCGTCCTTCACCGAGGTCACGAGGATTCTGCTGGCGCTCGGTCACGGCGATCCGTCGACCGCCCTCATCTCCGGGATGACCATCGTCCCGCATCTGCTCCAGAGCCGCAGTCCCTGGCCGGAGGAGATGTACGCACGCGTGCTCGCCGAGTCAGCCGTACGGCCCACCCTCCTCAACCACGCCCGAGCGGAACCCGAGATGGGCTCCTCCTCGCGGGGCGGGCTGCCGGCCACCACCGCCCGGCGCACCTCGACCGGCAGGTCGATCCGGGGCCGCAAGCGGTACGTCACCGGGGCGGAGGGGCTCAGCTACTTCCTGGTGTGGGCCGCGACCGACGAACCCTCGCCCCGCGTAGGCAACTTCATCGTCCCTGCCGACACCCCCGGCATCGAAATCGTACCCACCTGGCACCAGTTGGGGATGCGCGCCACCGGCAGCCACGAGGTCGCCTTCACCGACGTCGAGATCCCCGCCGAGTACGTCCACGAACTCGCCCCGCCCGGCGCCGATCCCGCCCCGGGCACCCTCCCCGGCAGCGTCCTGCTTCTCCTGTCCTCCGCCATCTACCTCGGAGTCGCACGCGCCGCGCAGAGCCAGGTGCACGCCTTCGCCCATGAGCGCTTACCCCCTGCCCTGGGAAGGTCGTTGGCCACCACCGGACGGTACAAGCGTGCCGCCGGTGAGATCGAGACCCTGCTCACCACCGCCCAGCAGTTGCCGACAATCGGCTCCAAAGGGAGCGCGCTGTCCGTCACAGCTCCGGAGCAGGGCGAGGAGGCGGGGCCCGGCGGCTGCCCGGTGTGCGGCGGCCGACACCCGCTGTCGTACGGAGCTGCCGGTGACCCCGGCGGACGCGGACGGGCACCGGACGCTCTGCTGGCACCCCGGCGAGCCGCTTCCCTTCCGGATCGGGGTCGGGGAGACTCTCGGGCTGGTCGGGGAGTCCGGGTCCGGCAAGACGACCACCGCCCGGATCGTGCTGGGGCTGGTGGAACCGGACGCGGGGACCGTGCGGTTCGAGGGCGGGGCGTGGAGCGGGCTGCCGGAACGGGAGCGCCGGGACCGGCGGCTGCGGCTCCAGGTCGTCCACCAGGACCCGTTCGGCTCCTTCGACCCCCGGCACAACGTGGAGCGGATCGTCGGGGAGGGCGTGGCCAGGGCGGGGGTGCGGCGCGGCCGGGACCGTTCCGCGCGGGTGGCCGAACTGCTCGGCCAGGTAGGGCTGTCGGCGCGGCTCGGGGACCGGCGTCCGCTGGAGCTGTTCGGCGGGCAGCGCTAACGCGTCGCGATAGCGCGGGCGTTGGCCACCCGGCCCCGGCTGATCGTGTGCGACGAGCCGGTGTCCGCGCTCGACGTGTCGGTCCAGGCGCAGGTTCTGGACCTTTTGGCCGGTCTCCAGCGGGAGTTGGGGGTGGCTCTGCTGTTCATCTCGCACGATCTCGGGGTAATTCATCACGTCAGTGACCGGGTGATCGTGATGAAGGACGGGCGGCTGGTGGAGAGCGGCGAGGGCGGGCAGATCTTCGACAGCCCGGTCCATCCGTACACTCGTGAACTGCTCGCCGCACTGCCCCGGCCCGACCGGAGCCAGGAAGGACAGGGATCACCGGCATGACGACGGCCCTCGACACCGACTTGTGGATACGACGCTTCCACCCCGCCCCGGGCGCGCCCGCCCGACTGGTGTGTTTCCCGCACGCCGGCGGGTCGGCCGGTTTCTACTTCGGGCTCTCCCGGCTGCTGCACCCCCGGGTGGAGGTGCTGGCCGTGCAGTACCCGGGGCGCCAGGAGCGCCGGGCGGAGCCGCAGATCGAGGACATCGAGTCCCTGGCCGACACGCTCGCCCGGGTGCTGAAGCCGTGGTGGGGCGATCCGCCCGCCTTCCTCGGGCACAGCATGGGCGCGGTGGTGGCGTACGAGACGGCCCGCCGCCTGACGGCGTCGACGGGGTCGGGGCCGGCCGCGCTGTTCGTCTCCGGCAGACGAGCGCCGTCCACCACGCGTGACGAGCGGCTCCATCTCGCCGACGACCAGGAACTGTTGGCGGAGATAGTCCGACAGGGCGGCACGCCGCCCGAGGTGCTGAACGAGCCGGACCTGGTCGCGATGATCCTGCCGACGCTGCGCGGCGACTACCGGGCCATCGAGCGCTACCGCCATCGGCCGGGCCCCTTGGTCGAGGCGCCGGTCACCGTGCTGGTGGGCGACTCGGACCCGAAGGTGACGGCCGACGAGGCGCGCGCCTGGGAGGGCCACACCAGCGGCCCGACCGAGGTGCTGACCTTCGGCGGCGGTCACTTCTTCCTGGCCGAACACCAGGACCGTATCGGCGAGTTGATCCGTGCGCGGCTGCTTCCGGGCGCCGCGTCCGCACCGTAGCGGAACGGACCCCTCGCCTCCCTTCACTACCGGTCGCCGCCAGTCCCCACTGGTCGGCACCGGGATGGATGTCACCGACGGCGTTGATGTCCGAGCTACCTACAACGCCACTGCGACGTGTGGGATGTGGAGCCTGCCGTGCTTCTAGTCGAACGTGAGACCCAGGTGACGCGACTGCGAGAGCTGCTGGCCGACTGTCTCGCCGGACGCGGGAGCGTCACCTCCGTCAGCAGCCCTGTCGCCAGCGGGAAGACCGAACTCCTGCATGTCTACAGCGAGTTGGCCGGGGCTGCGGGTGCGGCGGTACTGACCGCGACGGCCCGTTGTTCGGAGAAGGACATCGCGCTCGGGGTGGCCGGCCAGGTCTTCCGCAACCGGCACTTCTCACCGGCCGACCCCGAGCGGGCGCTGCGGCTGCCCGGGTACGGGCCGGGCATCGCGTAGGGCGTGAGCACGGTGTTGTCGATGACGAGCGGGACGCCGGCCTCGTGGGCGATACGGGCGATGGCATCGATGTCGAGAACGTTGCCGCGCGGGTTGCCGATGCTCTCGCCGAAGAGGACCTTGGTGGCCGGGCGTATGGCCGAGGCCCAGGCTTCGAGGTCGTCCGGGTCGTCGATGAAGGTGACCTTGATGCCGAAGTCGGCGAAGGTGTGTTCGAGGAGGGTGCGGGTGCCGCCGTAGAGGGAGGACGAGGCGACGATGTGGTCGCCGGTGCGGGCGAGGTTCAGCAGGGCGAGGGCGGTCGCGGCCTGGCCGCTGGCCACCGCTACGGCCGCCGCGCCGCCCTCCAGGGAGGCGATGCGTTCCTCGGCGACTGCAGTGGTCGGGTTGGACAGCCGGGTGCAGGCGTGGATGTCGCGCAACTCCGGCAGCGCGGTGGGCCATTGGTTCGGCCCGACGAGGCGGAGGTAGTCCGGGTCGCCGGGTCCGACGTCCACGGCCACGCGTTCGGGGCCGATGTCGATCTGCTCACGCCAGTCGGCACTGCCGGCCGTGTACTCGGTTCCGGTACGCGTATAGCCCCTGAACTGAGGGGAGTTGAGGTTCTCGATCGCCAGCCGCTCCTCTTCAGGTAGGGCGAAGAAGGCGCGGGCGGCGTCGAGTGCCTCGTCCGTACGGCGGCGGGGACGCCGTGTCCGGTGACGTAGAAGAAGCCCACCTCGTGGGCGGCGGCGCGGAGTTCGGCGAGGAAGGTCTCGCGGTCGGTGTCAGGGGCGCGGAACCGGGCGAGATCGATGACGGGCAGGGCTGTGGGCTGAGCCATGGTGCTCCTTAGCGGCAGCAGCGAACCGCCCTGGGAACGGGCGGAGTTGCCGGTGGAGGGAAGCGCGGAGAGAGAAGCGGGCGTCGCGAACCGGTGTGGGGCGGTCAGCAACAGACCTGGTCGAACTGGTCGGCGCGGCGGCTCACCCAGAAGGGGTCGAGCAGCACCGTGTGTGCCGTGCCAGTGGTCTCCATGGCCGGATCAAAGCACACGGAAGAAGGTGCGTCCACCATGCGTCTTGCCTCGTGAGACGGTCCTGACGCGCTGGTGCTTCGCGGCCTTGCTGTGGTTATCTGACTCCATGACCGTGCTCGTGACTCGTCGCCACGTTGACTACGGGCTTGTCACCACCGCGTGTTGTCCCGCCGTGAGCTGACCTCGCCCTCCGGTACCCGTTCCCTCTTTTCGCCATCGCTCCGCGCTGCCTTCGCCCTGCCCCGGTCCCTGCCGGTCCGGGCGGCAGCCGCGCGGTCGTCCGAGGCACCCCTGAAGCACGTCTGAAGCACTCCTGAGGCATCCCGGAAAGCCTTCCGTGCCCCTCGCACACCCCCGCACGCCCCGCACAAGGGAGAACCATGAGCCAGCCCATCGACTCCGTCACCGCAGGTCACACCCCCGAGGACGAGCCGGCCGGCCCCGACACCTCGGCCTGGTCGTTCGAGACCAAGCAGATCCACGCCGGCGCCGCCCCCGACCCGACGACCGGGGCCCGCGCGACGCCGATCTACCAGACGACGTCGTTCGTCTTCCGCGACACCCAGCACGCCGCCGACCTGTTCTCCCTCGCCGAGCCCGGCAACATCTACACCCGCATCCACAACCCCACCCAGGACGTCTTCGAGCAGCGGATCGCCGCACTCGAAGGCGGTGTCGCCGCCGTCGCGCTGGCCTCCGGACAGGCCGCGGAGACCCTCGCGATCCTGACGCTGGCGAGCGCGGGCGACCACATCGTCTCCAGTACGTCCCTGTACGGCGGCACGTACAACCTGTTCCGGCACACGCTGCCCAAGTTCGGCATCGAGGTGTCCTTCGTCGACGACCCGGACGACTTCGAGGCCTGGCGGTCGGCGATCCGGCCCAACACGAAGGCCCTGTTCGCCGAGACCCTCGGCAACCCGCGCGGCAACGTGCTCGACGTACAGGCCGTCGCCGACGTCGCGCACGAGGCGGGCGTCCCGCTGATCGTGGACAACACGGTCCCGACTCCCTACCTCCTGCGGCCCCTTGAGCACGGCGCCGACATCGTCGTCCACTCGGCGACCAAGTTCCTCGGCGGCCACGGCACCACGATCGCCGGTGTCGTCGTCGACGGCGGCTCCTTCGACTTCGGCGCGCACCCCGAGCGCTTCCCCGACTTCACCGAGCCGGACCCCAGCTACCACGGCCTGCAGTACTGGCCGGCGCTCGGCCCGGGCGCGTTCGCCATCAAGCTGCGCGTCCAGTTGCTGCGGGACATCGGCCCCGCGCTCTCCCCGCACTCGGCGTTCCTGCTCCTCCAGGGCGTGGAGACGCTGAGCCTGCGTATCGAGCGGCACTCCGCCAACGCCCAGGCCCTGGCCGAGTGGCTGGAGCAGCGCGACGAGGTCGCCGCCGTCCACTACCCGGGACTGGAGTCCAACCGCTGGTACGAGGCGGGGCAGCGCTACCTGCCGCGCGGCGCCGGCGCGATCCTCGCCTTCGAGCTGCGGGACGGGGTCGAGGCGGGCAAGCGGTTCGTCGACGCGGTCGAGCTGTTCAGCCATCTCGCCAACATCGGTGACGTCCGCAGCCTCATCATCCACCCGGCGTCCACCACCCACAGCCAGTTGGACGAGGGGCAGTTGGCGGCGACGGGCACCTCGCCCGGCCTGGTGCGGCTGTCGGTCGGCATCGAGAACCTCGCCGACCTCAAGGCGGACCTGGAGGCAGGCTTCCGCGCCGCGAAGGCCGCGTCCTGAACACCGTACTGACGACCTCCGGGGTCCCTCTCCCGCCACCGCCCACCGGGGCCTGGCGGGAGGGGGACCCTCCGGGTCGCCGTCAGTGGCACGTGCGGGAGACGCCGCTGCCGTTGGAGGCAGGCGGTGAACTGCCCGGCGTACGACTGGCGTTCGAGACCTGGGGGCGGCTCGCGCCGGACCGCTCCAACGCCGTACTGGTGCTGCACGCGCTCACCGGCGACAGCCATGTCGCCGGTCCCGCCGAACCCGGTCACCCCACCCCCGGCTGGTGGAACGGCCTCATCGGACCCGGTCTGGCCCTGGACACGGACCGCTGGTTCGTCGTCGCGCCCAATGTGCTGGGCGGCTGCCAGGGCAGCACAGGACCGTCCTCGGCCCGCCCCGACGGGCGGCACTGGGGCGGCGCCTTCCCCACCCTGACCCAGCGCGACCAGGTCGCGGCGGAGGCCGACCTGGCCGACGCGCTCGGCATCGACAGCTGGGCCCTGGTCGTCGGCGGCTCGATGGGCGGAATGCGGGCCGTGGAGTGGGCGGTGTCGCGTCCGGAACGCACGAACTCCCTGCTCCTGCTGGCCACCACGGCCGCGGCGAGCGCGGAGCAGATCGCCTGGGCCGGCATGCAGCTGCACGCCATCCGCAGCGACCCGCACTGGCACGACGGCGACTACCACGCCACGGGTCAGGGACCGTACGCCGGACTCGGCCTGGCCCGCCGCATCGCCCATGTCACCTACCGCAGCGAGCCGGAACTGCAGATCCGCTTCGGCCGCACGCCCCAGGGCACGGAGAACCCCTGGAACGGCGGCCGTTACCAGGTCGAGTCGTATCTCGACCACCACGCAGCCAAGCTGGTACGCCGTTTCGACGCGGGCAGCTATGTGGCACTGGCCGACGCCATGAACACGCACGACGTAGGCCGCGGCCGGGGCGGTACGCGCACGGCCCTGCGCCGGGTGACGGCCAACACCCTTGTTGCCGGGGTGAGTTCGGACCGTTTGTATCCCCTGGCCCAACAGGCCGAACTCGCCGCAGGAATCGGCTCGGCGGACGGCCTCCGCGTGGTCGAGTCCCCCTACGGCCACGACGGCTTCCTGATCGAGGTGGAACAAGTGGCGGCACTAGTACGGGAACTGGTCGACTAGCAGTTCAGCAGCGCGCCCCAAAGGGGCGCGGGGAACTGCGCGACCAGCCACGAAGGCGCAGCACCCGACCGACAACCCCTACACGACACTCACCGGATGCCGGACCACCGCATCGAACAGGTACCCCTGCGTGTTCGGCACCGCCACATCCGGCTGCGTACGCCCCGCCGTATCCGTGGCCCGGGCCAGCAGGTGCGTGGCACCAGGTACGTCGGGCCGCCACCCAAGGGACCACCGCGTCCAGGTGGCCGCCCGAGGCCGATCGTGCAACCGAGCCGGACGCCAGTTCACCCCACCGTCGGTGCTGACATCGACCCGGGCGACGGCACCCGCACCCGACCACGACCGCCCGTGCAGCACATGCCTCTCCCCCGCCGCGAAGGTGGCCCCACTCGCCAGTTCGAAGGCGCTCTTCACGGTCTGCCGGGTGAGCGGCGCGCTGCCGCCCTCCGGGTAGGCGGAGCCGAACAGCCGGTAGAAGGCGGTGTTCCAGGGCGAGAACAGCGGCTGCGCGGACACCTCGATGTCGCCGACCCACTTGATCGACGCGATCCCGATCCAGGACGGCACCAGCACCCGCACCGGGTACCCGTGGTCGTACGGCAGCGGCTCGCCGTTCATCTCGTAAGCGAGCAGTACGTCGTCCAGCGCCTTGGCCAGCGGCAGCGGCCGACGCACCCGGCCCAGGCTCTCGCCGCCGCTGACGAACTCGGCGTCGAGACCGCGCGGTTGCACGTCGACGGCGTTCCGGGACAGTCCGGCCTTGCGCAGTACGTCGCCCAGCCGCACCCCGCGCCAGCGGGCGACGCCGATCGCGCCGAGGGTCCACGCGGTGCCGGTGACCGTCTGGCCCTGCTGGCTCGTGTAGAAGGAGCGGCCGTTCCCGGCGCACTCGACGAAGGCGGTACGGGTGACGGCGGGCAGGGCGCGCAGGTCGTCGTACCCGAACTCCACCGGCCGGTCCTCGCCGGGCGTGCCGCGCAGCCCGCTCCCCCACAGCCGCAGCCGCCATTCGTCGGCGTCGAGGACGGGGGTGGTGGTGTGGTTGCGGACGAAGAACAGTTCGTTGGGGGTGTGGTGGCCGGTGCCGCGCAGGGCCTCCCAGCGGGTCTCGGCGTTGGTGCCGCGCGGGATGAACCACTCGGGCGGCAACGGCTTGACGATCGGCGTGTCGGCGGCGTGGGCGGGTCGTGCGGTGCCGAGCGCGGTTCCGGCGGCGGTGGCGGCGAGCAGGCTGAGCAGTCGCCGGCGGGTGACCCCGTCGGCTCTGGCCTCACCGGCGAGCCATTGGCGGAGACGGCGCTGGTCGTAGTCGGCTTCGTCGTGGTGACCGGTGGGGGTACGGGAAGGCAGCATGGCGGTTCCTCGTCATGGGGGGGGCGGAACAGCTCGGCAGGGGTCGGCGCGCACCAGGGCCGGGGCAGGGGCGGCAGCCGTCGGTGCGGATGCCACGTACGCAACTGGCGTGTACTGAAGGGCGCTTGACGGAACGTCAGGAGGCGTGTGCGCAGCCGGTCATGGGACACAGCGCGGCGGCCACGCGGACGAGGTCCACGGCGCGGCGGCGGGTCAACGGCGCTGGCGACGGCATGCCCGGATGCAAACACGCGGGACGGACGGTGTCAACGGAGCCTTCGCGTCCCTTGCCCCTGACGTGCGGGTCAGGGGTTAGCGTCTGCGCGCCGACGGCCGGACCCGACCGGCCGTGACGGCACGCGCTCACGCCCTCAACCCCCGTACAGGAGCCCCGACATGGCCACATCCCTGCCGTCCACGACCCACGAGATCATGCTGACCGACGACCCCGCCGGGCTCCCCGGACCCGAGCACTTCACGCTCGCGGAGCGGCCGTTCCCCGTGCCCGGTCCAGGGCAAGTCGTCGTCCGCAACAGGTACTTCCTCGTCTTCCCCGGGCTGCGCACTCTCATCGGCGGACAGCCGGACGGCGTACCCCTGCCCCGGATCAACGTCGGCGACACGCTGTTCGGGCCCGCTGTCGGTGAGGTCGTGGTGGCCGCGCCCGGCGGTCCCTTCCGTCCGGGGGACATGGTCACGCACCTGCTCGGGTGGCGCGAGCACGCGCTGCTGGCGGCGGCCGACTGCGCTCCCCTGGACGACGCCCTGCCCGACCCGGTGGCCCAGCTGTCGTCGGGGTCGGCCGCCTACGGAGCACTCACCCGGCTCGCCCAAGTCCGGCCCGGGGAGACCGTGTTCGTCACGGGAGCGGCGGGAGGGGTCGGCACACTGGCGGGCCCTGTCGCCCGGCTCCTGGGCGCCGGCAGGGTCATCGGGAGCACGCGGTCGCCGGAGAAGGCCGAGCGACTACGGGCCGAACTGGGCTACGACGCCGTCGTGGTGCCGGGGCCCGGGCGCTCGGTGGACGAACAGCTCGCCAAGGCCGCGCCGGACGGCATCGACGTACTGCTGGACAACGTCGGCGGCGAGCAGCTGACGGCGGCTGTGCGCGCCGCGCGCAGGGGCGCCCGCTTCGTACTGATCGGCGCGCTGGCGGGGCAGTTGGCGCCGCAGGGGGACGGTGGCAGCGCGCTCGCTGAGATCGACACCTTCCGGCTCGTCAACCAGGGCGTCTCGCTGTACGGCTACAGCGGCCAGGACCATCCCGAGGTGACGGAGGAGTGGACCAGGCGCTTCGGGGGCTGGCTGCGCTCCGGCGAGATCACCTTCCCGCATGTGCGGGTCCCGGGCATGGAACGGGCGGCTCGGGCGTTGCAGGAACTGTTCGAGGGGCGGCACTTCGGGACCGTGGTCGTGGAGCTGCCGCCACGGTGACGGGTCGCGGCGCTCGCTCGCGGCGACGGGCGACGGGCGCTGGGATGCGGGGGCGGAATGCGGATCGGGGATGCGGCGGCAGCGGCGGGCACGACCCCACGGGCGCTGCGGTTCTACGAGGAGCGCGGTCTGCTGCCGCCCCCGCGCCGCACCGCCACCGGACAACGCGAGTACGGTCCCGACGAGGTGGCCCGCGTCCGCGTCATCCGGGAGCTGCTGGCGCTCGGGCTCACCGTGGAGGATCTGCGCGGCGTCGCCGACCGGATCGGCGTGCTGGTCGAGAACCCGCGCCGCCGGTGCGGGCCCCCGGACTCCGACATCCCCGGCTCCGGGGTGATCGACCGCAGGATCGCGGCCCTCGACGCCGAGATCGACCGGCTGACGCGGCTGCGCGCCGGCCTGGCGCAGCATTCGTACGAACAGTCGTGACGGGTCGGCCTGCCTTCGGCAGCGGGGCACCGGCGGTGATCGTCCCGTAGGACGACGCCCCGCCGGTGCCCCGCTTCCTCCCCGTTACCGCTTGCGCCACTCCTCGGCCAGCAGCTCGTACGACCGCACCCGGTCCGCATGGCCGTGGGTGATCGTGGTGATCAGCAACTCGTCGGCGCCGGTGGCCTCCTGGAGCTGTTCGAGCTGGTCGGCGACCTTGGCCGGGGAGCCGACGAACTGCGTGTCGACGCGGTCCTGGACCAGGGCCCGGTCCGCGTCGGACCACTCGTGGGCGCGGGCCTCATCGGGTGTGGGGAACTGGATCGCGCCCTCGGCGTTGCGGATGCTGCGGACCCAGAGGCCGTAGCCGGTGGCGAGTTCGCGGGCGGTCTCGTCGTCCTCGGCGACCACGACATCGGCGGACACGCTGACGTGCGGCTTGTCCAGGACGTCGGAGGGCTGGAACGCGGCGCGATAGCCCTCGGCCGCCTCCAGCACCGTGGCCGGACTGACGTGGTAGTTCGCCGCGAACCGCAGCCCGTTGCGGCCCGCGACCTCCGCGCTCTCACCGCCGCTGCTGCCCAGGATCCAGATCTCGACGTCGGCGCCCTCGCCGGGCACGACATGGGCCTCGACGCCGTCCGCGGTGCGGTACGTGCCCGCGAGCAGCGCCAGGACGTCGTCGATCTGCTCGCCGTACTCCTGCGACTCGGCGTTCGGCAGCAGGAGCAGCTTGCGCTGGAGGGCGACGCGCGGGGAGCCGAGCAGATGTTCGAAGGAGAACCGGGGCGGGATGCGCAGACCGTTGGGAGTACGGCCGTCGGTCACCGGGGTCGCGCCGGGCACCGGCGTCGCGGGTCCACCGGGCGGACGCCCACCGGAGCGGCCGAGGCCCAGGTCGAGTCGGCCCGGGTGCAGCGCGTCGATCAGGCCGAACTCCTCGACGGTGGACAGGGCCGTGCGGTGACCGAGTTGTACGGCGCCGGAGCCGAGCCGGATGGTCGAGGTCGCGGAGGCGGTCAGGGCGAGGACGACGGCGGGCGAGGTGCCCGCGACACCCGGGTTGAGGTGGTGCTCGGCGTACCAGTAGCGGGCGTACCCGAAGCTCTCGGCCTGTTGGGCCAGGTCGATGGAGTTGCGCAGCGCCTCGGTGGCGTTGGAGCCGGACGAGATCGGGATCAGGTCGAGGACGCCGAGCGGGATGTCGGACATGTACGGAGGACTCCTCAGCGATCGGCAGGCGCGGACTCGGATACGGACTCGGGCTCGGACCCTGGCTCGGATACGGACTCCGACTCGGCGAGGACCGGGGCCCAGGGGAACGGCGGGTCGGGGATCTCGCGGCGCAGCACGGGCGCGATGTCCGACTGGAAGAGTTCGAGCGAGTCCCGGTGCTGACGGTCCGTCAACCCGCTTGCGTCCGCGTGCAGATGCAGCACGGTGTGCCCGAACTGCTCGTGGTAGCGGTGCACCTTCTCGATGACCTGCTGAGGGCTGCCGATCAGCGCGGAACTGCGCTCAACGAAGTCCTCCAGGGTCGGGAACACCGGCTCCAGACCCAGCCGCTTCTGGAAGGCCAGGTTGCCCTCGAACACGGGCCGGTAGGCCGCGATCGCCTCCTGGGAGGTAGGGGCCGTGTAGAGACCCGCAGTCCCGGCGCCGATCGCGATGGCGGCCGGATCGTGGCCGTAGTGCTCCCAGCGCTCACGGTAGTAACGGATCAACTCGGCATAGGGCTCAATGGGGTTGGTGACGTTGGCGGAGAAGAGCGGGTCGCCGTAGCGGGCGGCCAGGTCGACCGACTCCTTGCTGGTGGCGCTGCCGTGCCAGACCCGGACCGGCTGCTGGAAGGGGCGGGGCCAGACCTCCGCGTCCTTGAGTTCCGGGCGGAAACGGGTCTGGGCGGTCACCTTGTCCTGGCGCCAGATCTGCCGGAACACCTCGTAGCTCTCGGCGTTGCGGTCCCACTGGTCGTCGGGGGTGACGTGGAACAGGTCCCGCTGGGCGGCCCCGTTCCCCTTGCCGATGATCAGTTCGAGGCGTCCGCCGGAGAGATGGTCGAGGGTCGCGTAGTCCTCGTAGGCCCGCACCGGGTCGAGGAGGCTGAGCGTGGTGACGGCCGTGAACAGCCGGATCCGGGAGGTGAGGGCGGCGATGTGGCTGAGGACGACGGGCGGCGAGGAGGAGATGAAGGGCCGCTCGTGCCGCTCCCCGACACCGAAGCCGTCGAAGCCCAACTCCTCGGCGAGCAGAGCGTTGTCGAGCACCTCGCGGAACCGGTCCTGAGTGGATTTCCGCACGCCCGTCACCGGATGCGGGGCGTGCACGATCAGGGTGATGGCCAGGAACTTCATGACGCCGCCCGTTCCCCTGCCTTGACGGTGTCGGGGTGGGCGAGGCCGAGGCGGTCGCGGAGGGTGGTGCCCTCGTATTCGGTGCGGTAGACGCCGCGCTCCTGGAGGAGGGGGACGACGGTGTCGGCGAAGGTGTCCAGCCCGCCGGGCGTGATGTGCGGGGCAAGGATGAAGCCGTCGCTGGCATCCGCCTGGACGTAGTCGTTGATCGTGGCGGCGACCGTGGCCGGAGTGCCCACGAAGTTCTGCCGGTTGCCCGTCTCGATCACCAGGTCCCGGATGGACCAGTTGTTGGCCTCGGCACGCTCCCGCCACTCACGGGCGGTCGCCAGCGGGTCGCGATACATGCGCACCTGCGCCCGGCCCCGCGAGACCGTGTGCTCACCCAGGTCGGGGTCGATGTCGGGGAGTGGTCCATCAGGGTCGTAGCCGGACAGGTCACGGTTCCAGACAAACTCCAGGTGCTTGATCGCGGTCGCCCCGCTGACCTGCTGGCGACGCACCTCCCGGGCCAGTTCCTCCGCCTCCGCGTCCGTCTCACCCAGGACGAAGGTGGCAGCGGGCAGGATCAGCAGTTCCTGCGGCTCACGGCCGTACTTGGCGAGGCGGCCCTTGACGTCCGTGTAGAACTCCTGGCCCTCCTTGAGCGTGGCGTACCGGCTGAAGATGGCGTCGGCGGTGGAGGCGGCGAACTCGCGGCCCTCGTCGGAGTCACCCGCCTGGAAGATCACCGGCCGGCCCTGCGGCGAGCGGGGAACGTTGAACTGGCCCTCGATGTCGAAATGCTGCCCTGAGTGGACGAAGGCGCCCGCCTTCGCGTCCCGCAGGAAGGTGCCGGTCTGCCGGTCGGCGAGGATCTCGTCCCCGCGCCAGGAGTCGAACAGTTCGCTCGTGGTCTGCAGGAACTCCTTCGCCCGCGAGTACCGCTCGTCCTGCGGCAGAAACCCGCCCCGCCGGAAGTTCTCCCCCGTGAACGCGTCCCAGGACGTGACCACGTTCCACGCCGCCCGCCCGTCGGACAGATGATCCAGACTCGCGAACTGCCGGGCCACCTCGTACGGCTCGTTGAACGTCGAGTTGATCGTCCCGGTCAGGCCGAGGTGCTCGGTGACGGCCGCGAGCGCGGTCAGGATCGTGAAGGTGTCGGGGCGGCCGACGACGTCCAAGTCGTAGATCTTCCCGCCCTGTTCCCGCAACCTGAGCCCCTCGGCCAGGAACAGGAAGTCGAACTTCGCCCGCTCCGCCGTCTGCGCGAAGTGGACGAAGGAGCTGAACTCGATGTGGCTGCCGGCCTTGGGGTCGCTCCACACGGTGGTGTTGTTGACACCGGGGAAGTGCGCGGCCAGGTGGACCTGCTTCAGCGGCTTGCTCATGATCTCGGAGAATCCTTCCCGCTCAGACAGCGGCATAGCGGTTGGCGGGACGGGACAGCCCCAGCAGCCCACGCAAGGTGTCGGCCTCGTACGACTGCCGGAACACACCCCGACGCTGAAGCTCGGGAACCAACTTCTGCGTGATCGCCGGGAGATCGTGCCCGGCGACAGCAGGCCGCAGCCGGA
Source organism: Streptomyces geranii (assembly GCF_002954775.1). Classification (GTDB taxonomy): domain Bacteria; phylum Actinomycetota; class Actinomycetes; order Streptomycetales; family Streptomycetaceae; genus Streptomyces; species Streptomyces geranii. The sequence goes on along the minus strand of NZ_PJME01000004.1, from coordinate 356,737 downwards.
AGCCGGACAGCCCGGCCGACGCCAACTCCTCCAGCAGATCGGCGAGTTGAGCGGCCGTACCAGCGAAGATCAGGGCATCGCTCTTGTACTCGTACCCGGCCAGCCCATCCAGGCGCTCCCGCCGGGCCACAGCCTCCGCAGGATCGTCGTCCAGGAAGACGACCAAGTCACCGAAGACATGCACCAGTTCATCGCCACGCCCAGCCGACACCTGCTCACCGCGGACCTCCGCGACAATCGCACGCGCCTGGCCGGCGTCGAAAGGCGTCACGTACCCGACATCGGCCGCGCGGCCCACCAGCCGGTACGGAATGGTCTCGTGAGCCAGTGCCGTCACGACCGGCTGGCCCTGCGGCGGGCGCGGGGTGATCGAGGGGCCCTTCACACGGAAGTGCGGGCCCTCGAAGTCGATGTAGTGCAGCTTCTCCCGGTCGATGAAACGCCCCGTCGCCGCATCCCGGATCTCCGCGTCGTCCTCCCAGCTGTCCCACAACCGACGCACCACCTCCACGTAATCAGCCGCCTCGTCGAAGAGGTCACCGACCACTTCTTGCACTGCGGGTGTGCCGTAGTCCTCCAAGCGGAACGGCGGGAAGGTGCGGCGGCCGAAGTGGGCGGCCTCGTTCTGGCGGGCGCTGATCTGGACGCGGAGGCCCGCCCGCCCACTGCTCACGTAGTCGAGCGTCGCGATGGCCTTCGACAGATGGAACGGCTCGGTGTGCGTGGTGACGGCCGTCGGCACGATGCCTATGTGCCGGGTCAGCGGAGCCACCCTCGCGGCAATGAGAACCGCGTCCAGGCGGCCCCGGACCTGGTCGGCGCGGCCGTCCGGTTCGGTGAGGGACGAGGACTGGAGGCCCAGGCCGTCCTCGATGGTGACGAAGTCGAGCAGGCCGCGCTCGGCCTCGGCGACCAGGTCGGCCCAGTAGCGGGCGGTGAACAACTCCCCCGGCCGGGCGATGGGCTCACGCCAGGCCGCGGGGTGCCAGCCGGCGCCGTCCAGGGCGACGGCGAGATGCAGTGGAGAAAGTGACGAGGACACGAAGATGACGCCTTCCTGAGCGACCGTACGAAAGAGCGAGACAGCAGGTCAGGAACGACAGAGCGCGCCCGCGACGCGCAGCAGGTCGATGTGCCGCCGTGAGAACAGCCTCGGGTGGCGGGGTGGGGCGGGATGCACGGCGCAGTGGCTCATGTGCTTCGCCTCCGCCCTTTCCGGCCCGGTGCGTCCGGGGTTCGTGTCGGTCTGACGGTCGTGGGCCTCGTAGAGGTGCCGGTCTCCCGTCAGCGGGCACAACAGCACCGCTATGCCGTTTCTTCCGGGCGGGCGCCCGGCGTGCGCACCAGTGCGAAGCGGGTCCGGCGGCGCAGGGTGAAGCCGATCGACTCGTAGAGCCGGATGGCGTTGGTGTTGTTCGCCGCCGCGTGGAGGAAGGGGGTGTCGCCGCGTTCTCTGATGCCCGCCGCGACCGCGCGGACCAGGCGGGTGGCCAGGCCCCGGCCTCGGTGGTCAGGGTGGGTGCAGACGGCGCTGATCTCGGTCCAGCCCGGTGGGTGCAGGCGTTCGCCGGCCAGGGCGATCAGTCGGCCGCCGTCCCGGATTCCGAGGTAGGTGCCGAGGGCGACGGTCCGGGGCAGGAAGGGGCCGGGCTGGGTGAGGGCGATCAGGTCGAGGATCTCGGGTACGTCGTCGGGGCCGAGCCGTACGGCTTCGGGTGCGGGTTCGGCGTACAGCGAGGTGTCGACCAACTGGACGCCGTCGCCGGTCTGTTCGACCTCCCAGCCGTCGGGGACGGACTGGAACGCGGTGACCGGGGTGACGGTGTCGGGTCCCACCAGTGCGGCCAGGTCGTCCCAGGCGCGGGGGTCGGTGGGGTCCTCAAGTGCGGCGAACGGGGAAACGTCGGTCGGGTAGCGGGCGGCCCGGCCGACGCGTTCGGCGAGGTGCGCGTGCGGGCCCGTCAGCGCTGCCCAGGCGGCGTTGTCGAGGATGTGCGGTTCCGTCGGGCTCGGGGACGTGGCGTGGTGGACGCTGGTGGACATGTCGGTGCGAGTCTCCGTATCTGGAACGCGTATCCGGAACGTGGTCGGGCACGGCCGGGACTCCGCCGTGACACGGCGGAGTCCCTGGGACGGGTGGGGCGGGTGCGGGTCAGGAGTTGTCGAGGGGCAGCCCGGGCGGGTTGACCTGGGAGGTGGGGACGGCCTCGTTGGAGAGGTTCCAGGCGGCGAGCCACTTGGCGTACTGGCCGTTCTCGATCAGGTAGTTGATCGCCGCGGCGACCGGCTTGGCCAGGCCGCTGTCCTTCTTCGCGGTGGCCGCGATCAGGCCCTGGAGCGACGCTCCCGCGCCGGAGAACTTGCCCGCGTTGCGGGTCGGGTTGGGCGTCTTGGCGACCTGGGTGACGTGGTACGCGATGCCGGGGTTGGGGCCGAAGTAGGAGTCGATCTTCCCGCTGGACAGGGCCAGGTAGAGGCTGTTGTTGTCCTGGAAGTACTTGACGTTGAGCTTCTTGCCCTCCTTCTCCAGCTTCGCCTTCCACTCCAGGAGGATCTTCTCCTGGTTGGTGCCGGCGCCGACGGAGACGGTCTGGCCCGCGAGGTTCTCGTAGTTGCCGTCGAAGTTCCAGGTGCTCTTGTTCAGCACCTCGAAGGCGAGGTTGTCCTCGCGGTAGGAGGCGAACTCGTACTTCTTCTTGCGCTCCTCGGTGTCGGTGACGTTGGAGAACGCCACGTCGACCTTGCCGCTGTCGATCCCGACGAACAGGTTCTCCCAGGTCGAGTTCTTCACCTCGGGCTTCAGCCCGAGCACCGCGGCGACCAGTCGGCCGAGGTCGGGCTCGGCGCCAGTGAGGGTCTTCTGGTCGTCGCCGACGTACGCCAGCGGCGGGAAGCCCGCCGGGAGCGCGCCGACGCCGATGACCAGCTTGCCGCTGTCGGCGACCGACTTGGGCAGCTCGGCGCTGATCGACTTGACCTCGGCGACCTTCAACTCGGCTTCCTTGGCAGCGCCGTTGGAGAGGGCGCCGACGGTGACCGTGCCGGTCGACACGCTGTCGGTCCTGGTCGCCGCGTCGCTGTCCCCGCCGCACGCGGCGAGCCCGCCCGCGAGGGAGGCGACGGCCGCGGACGCGGTCACACCGCGGAGGATTCTGCTGCGGAGGCTGAGGGTGCGCATGGGGTGTCCTTGTGTCCTTGTGTCGGTTGTGCGGTGAGGGTGTGGGGGGGGCGGTCCGGGGCCGGACCGCGTGCTTGGGGAGTTCGGACGGCTCTGGTGGTTCAGAGGACCTTGCTCAGGAAGTCCTTGGTCCGCTCCTGCTTGGGGTGGTCCAACACCTCGGCGGGCGGGCCCTGTTCGACGATCCGGCCGTCGTCCATGAAGACCACCCGGTCGGCGATCTCCCGGGCGAAGCCGATCTCGTGGGTGACGATGACGAGGGTGGTGCCGCTGCCCGCCAGGTCCTTGATGACGGCCAGCACCTCGCCGACCAGTTCGGGGTCGAGGGCGGACGTCGGTTCGTCGAAGAGGATGACGCCGGGGCGCAGGGCGAGGGCCCGGGCGATGGCGACGCGCTGCTGCTGGCCGCCGGACAACTGCCGTGGGTAGGCGGCCACTTTGTCGGCCAGGCCGACGCGGCCGAGGAGTTCCCGGGCGAGTTCGAGGGCCTGCGCCTTGCCGAGTTTGCCGGTCGCGACGGGGGCGGCGGCCACGTTGTCGAGCACGGTCAGGTGCGGGAAGAGGTTGAAGTTCTGGAAGACGAAGCCGATGCGGCTGCGCTGGGTGAGGATCACCCGCTCGCTCAGTTCCTTCAGGCGGTCGCCGTGCCGGCGTACGCCGATCAGCTCGCCGTTGAGGCTGACGTGCCCGATCTCGGGCTTCTCCAGGTGGTTGATCACCCTGAGCAGGGTGGACTTGCCGGAGCCGGACGGGCCGAGGATCACGGTGACCTCGCCGGGCCGCACGGTGAGGTCGACGCCGTTCAGGACCCGGTGGGCGCCGTACCACTTGTGCACGTCGTGCACCTCCACGGTGGCGGCCGTGTCGTCGAGCGTTCCGGCGGTCATACGGCGGCCTCCTTGCGGATGCGGGCACGGAGGTCGGTGACCCCGGCCCGGAGCTTCTGCAGCGGGGTCGGCGGCAGGGTGCGGGTGGCGCCCCGGGCGTAGTACCGCTCGACGTAGAACTGGACGACGGAGACGACGCTGGTGAGGATCAGGTACCAGACGGTGGCGACGAGCAGGAGCGGCACGATGTCGCCGGGGTAGGTGCTGCCCATGCTCTGCACGCTGCCGAAGAGGTCCAGCAGGGACACGTAGAAGACCAGGGAGGTGCCCTTGATCAGGCCGATCAGCTGGTTGACGTAGTTCGGGGTGATGGAGCGCAGCGCCTGCGGGAAGACGATCTTCGCGAACTGGTAGCGCTTCGGCAGGCCGAGTGCCGAGGCCGCCTCGTGCTGGCCCTGGTCGACGGAGAGGATGCCGCCGCGGACGACCTCCGCCGCGTAGGCCGCTTCGTTGAGGCTGAGGCCGATGACGGCGACGACCATGTCGGTGGCCAGGCGTGACTCGTCGAAGGTGAAGAAGGCCGGGCCGAAGGGGATGCCCAGGCTCAACGTCGCGTACAGCGCGCTGAAGTTGTAGAGGAAGAGCAGGACGACGATGAGCGGGACCGAGCGGAACAGCCAGATGTAGACCCAGCTCACCGCGCGCAGCACCGGGCTCCTGGAGAGCCGGGCCAGGGCGAGCAGGATGCCGCCGACCAGGCCCAACACCGCGCTGTAGAGGGTCACTTCGAGGGTGATGAGCAGACCGTCGAGGATCGTCGGGCGCAGGAACCAGTACCCGAACCGGTCCCACTGGTAGAACGGGTTGGTCGCCAGCCCATGGATGATCTGGGCGACCACCACGAGTACGACGGCCGTGGCGATCCAGCGGCCGGGGCGCCGGATCGGCAGCACCCGCTGCGCGGCCAGGGGTTTCTGGTCGGCGGGGGCGGCGGGGTCGTCGGGGCGGGGTATCGCCTCGGCGGGCGGCGCCTGTTCGGCGGACACGGCGACGCCGGGAGATTCGCTCATGGAGGGCTCCAGCTGTTTCGGACACCCAGAACCGCGGGGGCGGCAGCACCGCGCCGCCCGGACGCGGCTCGGCACGAGACGACGCACGGGGTGGTACGCGGAACGGAGGCTGGGCGGGGAGAGGGCACACCGCGAGAGCGGTGGTCGTCAGAGACGAGGTGGGTCGTCAGAGACTCAGAAAGCCGTCAGCCTCGACAGAGAGTGCGGCAAGTGGCCGTACAGAGCGCACTGTTGACGCGCAGCAGGTCGACGGAGCGGTTCGTGCACAGCAGAAGGCGGCCGAGGCGCCGCGGTGCGGCCGTCCCGTCAGCTGCGTTCATCGCTGTCACCATCACTTCTCCGGCCCCGGGGCTGCCCCTGGGCATCTTGGTCTGCGCCGCAAGTTAGGCATGTCCCGACAAAGCTTGTCAATGCAAGTGACCATCAGGTGAGACGGTCAACTGCCCCTCCCCGCCTGCCGGAGTCACCCGCCCGTGGTGACCGGACGGGACGGATCCTGCGTCCATTCCTCCAGCGAACCGTCGTACAGGGTGACGTCGTCGCGACCCAGGAGCGTAAGGGCGAGGGCCGTTCCGGCGGCCGAGATGCCGCCGCCGCAGTAGAGGACCACGGGCGACCCTGCGTCCTGAAGAGCGGCTCCCACCTGCGCGGACAGTTCGGCGGCGGGCAGGAAGCGGCCCGTGCCGTCGAGGAGGCCGCGTCCGGGCAGGCTGAGGCTGCCGGGGATGTGACCGCGACGGCTGTAGCGGGTGACGGCGGACCCGTCGAAACCGCCGGGCGGCAGCGCGCACACCAGCACACCGGGGCGTTCGCCACGGTGAACGGCCTCCACCTCGCGAAGGCTTGTCCACATTTCGGGACGGGGTACGGGTGTGAGGTGCGCCGCACCCGGAACGGCACCGGTGTCGTCGTCGCCGTGGGCGACCGGACGGCCGCCCGCTTCCCAGGCCTGCCAGCCGCCGTCCAGGACGGCCGCCGGTACGGAGATCGACCGCAGCATCCACCACAGCCGGGCCGCCCAGATGCCGCCGCCGTTGTCGTAGACGACGACTTCCGAGCCGTCGCGCACGCCGAGCCGTTGGAGGGCGGCGGCGAGTGCCCCGGGGGCGGGGACGGCGAAGTGGTACGGCGCGTCGTGGTCCGAGAGGTCGCCCGTGAGGTCGGCGTGGCGCGAGCCCGGGATGTGCCGCTCGGCCCATCCGGCCCGGCCACTGGCGGAGCGGTGATCACCGTCGTGGCGGGGCGAGGGCAGCAGGGTGGTGGCGTCGAGGACGACCAGCCGAGGGTCGTCCAGCCGGGCCGCGAGCCAGGTGTCGTCCACCAGCGGGCCGGGGAGCAGGGGGTCGGTCATGGCGGGGATGCTAACCCGGGGCACGTCCGCCGGGGCATCTGAGCTGCGGCTTCTCAACTCATGAACATGGACGTCCCACATTTTGGAATCCGTTTGCACAGCATCGGTTGCCCGGGGTTATGGTTTCGGCCATCTACGCGGGAGCCCCTACCCGGTTGGGCTGAGAGGGCGTCTGGGATTCGTGTCGGCGCTGGCCGGCCGGGTCCCCATGGGGACGCCGACCGCAACACTTGAGCCTCTGTGCCCGCGTAGGAGTACCGCATGTTTTCAGCAGTCGAGCAGCAGTGTCCCCCGGCGTCCGTCGCGGCGACCCGCTCCTGTTGTTGACCCAGGCCGGCCCTCCTCCCCCCTTCTTTCTCCCTCCCTGCTCTCTCCACCGGGCTCGCGCGCCTGTGTGCCGTATGCGGAGTACCTCCATGTCGCACGTCCGAGTCATGCTCGACTACTTCCACCCCTGGCCGAATTCAGCCGGTTTGTACGTTGCCCGTGAGCGCGGCTGGTACCGCGAGGCGGGCCTGGACGTGGAACTCGCCGTCCAGGACCCGGGACGCGGCGACACCCTGGAGTATCTGACCCGGGGCGAGGTGGACTTCGGTCTCTTCCCGCCGAACCGGCTGCTCGCGCGCCGTGCCGCCGACGCCCAGCCGCTGATCGCCGTCGCAGCCGTCAACCACCGTGCCCTGGAGGCGATCCAGACCGCCCGGTCGACCGGCATCGCCCGCCCCCGCGATCTGGCGGGCCGCCGTCTCGCCTACAACCCGACCCCGCGCGGCCGGGCCATGGTCCGGCATCTCGTCGCGGCCGACGGCGGTGACCCGGACGCGGTGATCACCGTGGACGCGGGCTACCGCGAACTCACCGTGGACGACATCGCGGCCGGTGAGGCAGACGCCGCCTTCGGCACCTACTGGTCCTGGGACGCCCTGCGCGGCGACCTGCCCGAGGAGCAGCGGCTGACCTGGCCGGTCGACGAGATCGGCGCCCCCCGCTACCACAGCTACCTCCTCGGCACGAGCGAGTCCTTCGCCGCCGCCCACCCCGAGCTGGTGCGCGCCTTCCTGGCCGCCACGGCCCGTGGCTACGCCGCCGCCGCTGCCGAACAGGCCGACACCCGCGCCCTGTTGGAGCGCGTGATCCCCTACTTCTCCCGCCCGCTGATCGCCCGCTCGCTCGCCCTGGTCGCCCCGACCTGGACCGGTCCCGACGGCCGCTGGGGCGTGATCGACGAGAACCGGATGGGCCCCTACGCCGACTGGCTCGCCCGGCACGGCGCGATAGCGCACACCCGCGGCTGGCAGGCCTCGTACACGAACGAGTTCCTCGCCGCAGCCCCCGTGCGCACAACCGCGGTGAGCGCCAAGTGACCTGCCAGGCAAGGGAACTGACGAGGCGTATGGCGGTGGACCTGATGCGGGTCAGCAGCGCGCTGTGTCGGGCGTGAGGAACGCACCCCCGCTCCCTCCCCCGCCGCTCGCGCACCCTCCGAGGAACCCATGAGATCCCGTACGACCGTCCTGCTCTCCCTGGCCACCGCCGCCGTCCTCACCGCGACGGCGACCGGTTGCGCCGCCGAGGACTCCACGTCCGCCGCCGCCGCGAACGGCACCACCGAGGTCACCCTCGCCCTCGACTGGACGCCCAACACCAACCACACCGGTATCTATGTCGCCCAGCAGAAGGGCTGGTTCAAGGATGCCGGGATCGATCTCAAGATCGTGCCGTACGGGTCGACCGCGCCCGAGACGCTACGTGACCGCGGCCGGCGTCGACCCGACGGTGCTGCCCAGTCCCGGCCGCGTGCTGTCCGAGGGCTGGGCGAACCGTACCGACTTGTGGGACCAGACGCTGCCCACCCTCCAGGAGACGCTGCTCGGCTTCGCGCTCTCCTTCACCGCCGCCTGGCTGGTGGCGGTGGTCCTGGACTTCTCGGCCGTGGCCCGCCGGGGCCTGTACCCGCTCCTGGTGGCCTCGCAGACGATCCCGATCGTCGCCGTCGCACCGCTGCTGATCATCTGGTTCGGCTTCGGGCTGCTGCCGAAGATGCTCGTGGTCACCCTGACGACCTTCTTCCCGCTCGCGGCGAACTTGGCGGCGGGCTTCGCCGCGACCGACCGCGACGCGATGCGGCTGCTGCGCTCACTGGGCACCGGCCGCTGGCGCACCTTCCGCCTCGTCCGGGTGCCGACCGCGCTCCCCCACTTCTTCACCGGGCTGCGGGTGAGCATCACGTACGCCGTCGTGGGCGCGGTCTTCGCCGAGTACGCGGGGGCGGAGAAAGGCCTCGGCATCTATATGCAGGCGCAGAAGAGCGCGTTCCGCACGGACCTCGTCTTCGCGGCGGTCGCGGTGACGGCGCTGCTGAGCGTGGCCCTGTTCGGGGCGACGTATCTGCTCCAACGGCTCGTCCTGCCCTGGGAACGGGCCCTGGCGAAGGAGGACCGGTCGTGAGCCTCGAAGTGCGCGGCGCGGGAAAGGCGTTCGGGACGCTCGACGTACTCCGCGACCTCGAACTGACCGTCCAACCGGGCGAGTTCGCGGCCGTTATCGGCCCGAGCGGCAGTGGCAAGAGCACCCTGTTCAATCTCATCTCCGGTCTGGACACACCGACTTCGGGCGAGGTGCTGGTCGAGGGCGAGCCCGCGTCCGTCGCCTCGGGCAAGGTCGCGTACATGCCGCAGAAGGACCTGCTGTTCCCCTGGCGGACCGTGCTGGACAACACGGCGCTGGGACTTGAGGCACAGGGCGTACGGAAGCGGGAGGCACGGCGGAGGGCGGGCGAACTCTTCGGCGCCTTCGGGCTCGACGGTTTCCAGTCCTCGTACCCCTTCCAGCTCAGCGGCGGTATGCGCCAGCGGGCGGCGCTGCTGCGCACGGTCGTCCTTGACCGGCCGGTGCTGCTGCTCGACGAGCCGTTCGGGGCGCTCGACTCGCTGACGCGCACGGAGATGCAGCTGTGGCTGGCCGACATGTGGCAGCGCTACCGCTGGACCGTCGTCCTGGTCACGCACGACATCCGCGAGGCCGTCCTGCTCGCCGACACCGTGCACGTGCTGTCGCCCCGCCCGGCCACGGTGGTCGAGCGGGTCGAGGTCCCGCGCTCCGGGCCACGCGGTCTGGACGCCCTGGCCGACCCGGAGTTCGCGGCCACCGAACGCCGGGTCCTCGACGCCCTGCGCGGCACAACTCCGGTGCGTGTCCAGTGAGTTCGCATCTCGCCCACGGCATGGGCACCGAACCGGTCGAGCCCGACTGGCCGCCGCTCACCGAGGCCGAGGTCGTCCAAGTCGTCGGTCCCGCGCGGGTGGTGTGGCGCAGTCCGCGTCCGCTCTCGGCGGCGGCCGTCGTCGAGCGCGCAGGGCGCCGGCTGTTCGTGAAGCGGCACCACCGCTCCGTACGCACCCCCGAGGGGCTGGCCGAGGAGCACGCCTTCCTGCGGCATCTGCGTGAGCGCGGGGCGCCGGTGGTGGAGGTGCTGGACGTCGTGAGCCGGGAGGAGTGGGTGTACGAGGTCCACTCGGCCGGTGCCGGCACGGATCTGTACCGGGACGCGCTGTCCTGGTCGCCGTTCCGGTCCCGTACCCACGCGCGGGCCTCAGGCGCGGCGCTGGCCCGGCTGCATCTGGCGGCGGAGGGCCTCGACGCCCCGCGCCGCGCCCCGCAGCCCCTCGTGGCCTCGTTCACGGTCTTCGCGGCCGAGGACGCGTTCGCCGCGCTCGAACGGTACGTAGCCGAGCGGCCGTTGCTGGCCGAGGCGCTCACGGACCTCCCCTGGCGGGCGGACGCCCGACGGGTCCTCCTGCCCCTGCACGAGCGGCTGGCCCCACACCTCCCCCACCTCCAACCGCTCTGGACGCACAACGACTGGCACGCCTCGAACCTGCTGTGGGACACCGCCGGTGAGGTCTCGACCGTGCTCGACTTCGGCATGAGCGACCGCACGACCGCCGTGCACGACGTGGCCACGGCCATCGAACGCAACGCCGTCCAGTGGCTGGAGCCCGGCTTCCCGGTGCGCGAGCAGGACGTCGACGCGCTCCTCGACGGCTACGAGTCCGAACGCCCGCTCAGCGCAGCCGAGTCGGCTGCCCTGCCCGAACTGCTCCCCTTGGTACACGCGGAGTTCGCGCTGTCCGAGCTGGGCTACTTCCACGGCATCACCGGTTCCGCGCCCAACGCCCGGCTGGCGTACGAGTATCTGGTCGGCCACGCCGAGTGGTTCGCGGGGGAGACCGGCCTGCGCCTCCTCGACCGGCTGCGCCGCCGTACGCCGACGGCGGTTCCGACAGAATGAGCGGGATGCTGATCATCGTCGGCGGGCTGCCCGCCACCGGCAAGACCACACTCTCGCGCCTCCTCGCCGCCCGGTTCGGCGGGATCCATCTGCGGGTCGACACCATCGAACAGGCCATCGTCGGCTCCGGCCTGGCGCAACACCCCATCGGGCCCGCCGGGTACGCCGTCGGGTACGCCCTGGCCGAGGAGCACCTCAGGCAGGGGCTGACCGTGGTCGCCGAGTCGGTGAACCCGCTCGCCGTCACCCGCGACAGCTGGCGGGACGTGGGGGTCCGGGCGGGAGTCGTCGTCGCCGAGGTGGAGGTCGTCTGCTCGGACCCGGTGGAGCACCGGCGCCGTGTGACCTCCCGTTCGGTCGACATCCCCGGCCTGCCGCTGCCCGACTGGCAGCAGATCGCGGACCGCCCGTACGAGCCGTGGGACCGCCCGCGCCTCGTCGTCGACACCGCCGGACAGCAGCCGCAGGAGTCGCTGGCCTCGCTGCTCGGCCGCCTCCCCGGGGACGGTTGACCCTTGCCGACGCCCGCTGTCATCCTGATTGGTGTGAACCCGGACCTGCGCCTCGTGTCCCGCCGGCACGTCGACCTCTGTCGACAGGCCAGCGCGATCTGTGCCGTCCGGCCACTTACGCGCCGCTGAATCGCCGCAGACTTCCCCGCCGATTCCTTCGTTCCCGCCCCGCGCACACACCCGCGCCCGAGGGCTCGGGCGTGCCCGCGCATCCCCACGCACATCACGCACATCACGCAGCTGTAGCGAAAGCCGAGGAACACACGCATGACCGTTCAGGACACCGGTACAGAACTGTCGGCCTTCACTCAGGACTGGCAGGAGTGGCACACCGGGCAGGAGGCGCGGCTCGCCGACCCGCACGGGTTCCTCGCCATCACCGGCCTGCACTGGCTCACCGACGAACCGCAGCGCTTCCCGGACGCCCCGGGCGCCTGGTCGACCGGCGCCGACGGCGTCGTCGTACGCCTCGACGAGGGCGAGGAACTGGTCGTGGACGGCACCCCCGTCCACGGCGAGCACAACTTCGGGGTGCTCCCGGAGCGCGGTGGGGTGAACGCGGTCTGGGGCGACGCCGTGATCGAGGTCGCCAAGCGCGGCGGCCACGACATAGTCCGCCCCCGCCACCCGGACACCCCCCTGCGCACCGAGTTCACCGGCACACCGGCCTACGCCCCGCACCCCCGCTGGGCGGTCACCGGCCGCTACACGGCCTTCGACGAGCCGCGTCCGACGACCGTGGGCGCGGCGGTGGAGGGCCTTGAGCATGTGTACGACGCCCCGGGCCAGGTCGAGTTCGAGGTGGACGGCCGCCCGCTGGCCCTCACCGCGTTCGCCGGACGCGCACCGGGCAGCCTGCTGGTGCTGTTCACCGACGCGACCTCCGGCGTCACCACGTACGCGGCGAACCGGGCCCTCGCCGTCGCCGCGCCCGCCGAGGACGGCACGGTCGTCCTGGACTTCAACCGCTCCACGAACCTGCCGTGCGCCTACACCGACCTGGCCACCTGCCCGCTGCCCCCGGCCGAGAACCAGCTGCCCGTGGCGATCGAGGCCGGGGAGAGGATCCCACGCGAGCGCGGCGGCTCCTGACCCCCGGCATACCGCGCACTAGGTCCGGCGAGCCGCTGATCAGCTCCTGAGCCTGATCAGCGGCTCGGCTGGCGGAGATCCAGTACACGCTCGGGGAAGGGACGTACCCGAAGGCGCCGCGCCTGCTGCCCGACGTACCGTTCCCGGGCGGTTGGTGCGGGGTGAGCCGCTCGCTCTCGTCCGGCGGCGAGGACCAGGCCGACGGCGAGCGCGAAGGCTCCGGCGGCGACCCCGCTCGACGGGGTCATTTCCAGGTTCGGTTCCATTTTCGGCGCAGTCAGCGCCGCCGGGTATGCCTTGGCCCGCGGAACAACCACGTGCGCCGCGGACGTGTACACGTACTCCGGCCGGGTGCCCGGGTATCCGCGATCTACCTGCCGCCCCGGGGATGACATCCCCGTCCGGGGGCACCCGCTACGGCATGGCTACTGGATCGGCAACAGCACGCGGACGCGGTCAGGCCCGCCGTGCGGCGAACAGCAAGGCGGTCGCGGCGGCGGCCCGGGCGGGCTTCGTCGCCCGTGGGGTCATCTACGCGCTGATCGGCGTTCTCTCCCTGCGGATCGCCTTCTCCGGCGAGCGGGAGCAGGCCGACCGGGGCGGCGCGGTCTCCGAGATCGCCCAGAAGCCCTTCGGCACCGTCCTGCTGTGGCTGCTCGGGATCGCCCTGGCCGGAATGGCCCTGTGGCGGCTGTCCGAGGCCGCCTTCGGACAGGCTGGTCCCGACGGCGGAAAGGCGGGCAAGAGGGCGATGGCAGCGGGCCGTTGCGTCTTCTACGGATTCGTCAGCTACTCCGTGCTCTCCTACGCGGCCGGGGACAAGGGCAGCGGCAGCGGCAGTTCCGACCAGGACTCCCGAGACGTCACCGCGAAGGCGCTGGACTGGCCCGGCGGACAATGGATCGTCGGTGTCGCGGGCGCCGCGGTGACCGCCGCCGGCCTGTGGATCGCGGTCCGGGCCCTCCTGCGCAAGTTCGAGAAGCACCTGAAGACGGCGGAGATGTCCCGCAGGACACGTCAAGCGGTCGCCATCCTCGGCGTGTTCGGCGGTACGGCCCGAGGCATCGTCTTCGCCACGGCGGGCGGCTTCGCCATCGCCGCGGCCGTCCAGCACCAGCCCGGCAAGGCCAAGGGCATGGACGACACCCTGCGTACGTTCGCCGACACCCCCGCCGGCCCCTGGCTGCTGGCGCTGATCGCCCTCGGTCTCCTGGCCTTCGGAGCCTTCTCCTGGGCCAACGCGCGCTGGCGCGACGTCTGAAGGACAGCGGCACGAAGGAACGACCGAACGGCAGAACCGCAGAACGGCAGAACCGCAGAACACAGCACGGAACGCGACCGGAGGCGTTTGTCCGGTCCCGATCGGTGCACACGAGAAACTGACACAGCCCCTTCCGAGAAAACGGAGACTCATCATGGGCATCATCGCGTGGATCATCATCGGCCTGCTCGCGGGCGCCATCGCCAAGCTCCTGATGCCGGGCAAGGACCCCGGCGGCATCATCGTCACGATGCTCATCGGCATCGTCGGCGGTCTGCTCGGCGGCTGGCTCGGCAAGGTGGTCTTCGGCGTCGACTCCATCGACGGCTTCTTCGACCTCTCCACCTGGATCGCGGCGATCGCGGGCTCCCTCGTCCTGCTCCTCCTCTACCGCCTCGTCACCGGCAACCGGCACTCCCGCCGTCACGCGTGACCCGGTGACGGCAAGTCCTAAAACGCGGGACCCAGTTGGAGTGCGGGAGTCCGGTCGCGGTCGCAGTGCAGGGTCCCGTCGACAACCCGGGCGGCGGCGACCTGAAGGGACGAGCGCCGGGTGGCGTACGTGCCGTCGTCGTCGGTGACGGCGCCGGTACGGCCGGGATGGGTGAAGTAGAAGACGTACGCCGTCCCGTCCTGGACGACGACGTCGGCGTGCAGGCCGATCGTCGCGTCGTCGGGGCGGCTGCCCGGTCTGTCGAGGATCAGGCCCTGGCGCACCCAGGTGGTGAGGTCGTCCGAGCGCAGCACACGCTGCCCGCGCCATTCGTCGACGAGCATCCAGTAGTAGCCGCCGAGCGCGAAGACGTTGGGGCCCTCGTGCGGGCGGTGACCGACCGCGAGCCCGGTGGGCCGCCACTCGTACAGGTCGGGGCTGTCGGCCGCGCAGGTGAGCGAGCCCCGGGTGTCGTCCTTGAACCACATGCGCCAGCCGCCGTCCGGCAGTGGGAACACACAGGCGTCGATGACCCGGTCGGAGCCGAGGTCGAGGGCGCCGTGGTGGGTCCAGTCCAGCAGGTCGGGGCTGGTGTAGTGGCGGATGGCGGCCTTGCCGTTCCAGTCGTCGCGGATGCCCCGGATGTAAGTGACGTACATGTGGTAGAGCCCGTCGTGCCAGATGATCTCCGGTGCCCAGAAGGTGTCACGGCCCCACTCGGTCTCCAGGCCGGGCAGCGTGCCCCGGTAGGTCCAGGTGCGGCCTCCGTCGGCGGACGCGGCGACGCCCAGGTCGGTGCCGTAGACCCAGGCGACACCGGGGCCGGGGGCGGTGGTTCGGCGGTTGGTGTAGACGAGCCACCACTCCTCGGTCCGGCGGTTCCAGATGGCCACCGGATCGGCGGCGCCGTCGTGTATCGGGTCGCGGAAGAGCGGCGCGGCGGCCACGGGGTTCACCGGGGACCGCCCGTCGACTCACGGATCACGACGGAGAAGCCACCGACGAAGTCCTGGTGTTCGGGGCCGGGTTCGGGTTCGGTCTGCTCGATGCGTCCGATCAGGAGGTCGACCGCGCGCTCGGCCATGCCGTCGTGGTCCGGGTCGATCGTGGAGAGGGAGGGGACGAGGAACTCGCTCTCCGGGACGTTGTCGAAGCCGATCACCTTGACCTGGTCGGGCACCCCGATCCCGGCGTCGGCCAGGCCTCGCAGCACGCCCATGGCGAGGGCGTCGGTCACACAGAACACGCCGTCGAAGTCGAGGCCGCTCGCCGTCATCTCCCGGGCGCGTTCGGCCCCGTCGCGCATGCCGAGCCGGTCCACCTGCTGGATCAGCCCGGGATCCGCCGGCAGTCCCGCCGCCTCCAGTGCCTGCCGGTAGCCGGTGAGCCGGAGGCTGGAGGTGTCGACCTCCTCCAGCGCCCCGCACAGGATCGCGACGCGCCGGCAGCCCCGTTCGATCAGATGCCCGGTGGCCGCCCTGGCCGCTTCCAGGTTGGGCATGGCGACGTGGTCGACGGGACCGCCGAAGATGCGGTCGCCGAGGACGACGACCGGGTGGTCCACCTTGAGGCGTTCGGCGTCGGCCTGGCTCAGCCCGGCGGCGCTGAGGATGAGCCCGTCGTACTGGTGGTTGCGGGACAGGGACAGCGCGTCCAGCTCGTTCTCCCGGGAGGCGGTCTGCTCGATACTCACCCGGAGATTGCGCCGCTCGGCGGCGGCGATGATCCCGGCGGCCAGCCGTCCGTAGTAGGCGCTGCCGACCTCGGGGACGGCGAGCCCGATGACTCCGGTGCGGCCCTTGCGCAGATTGCGGGCGGCGACGTTGACCCGGTAGTCGAGCCGGGCCATCGCCTCCAGGACCTTCTCGCGGGTGGCGGGGCGGACGTTCGGATGGTCGTTGATGACGTTGGAGACGGTCATCGGCGAGACTCCCGCTGCCTTCGCCACGTCCTGCATCGTTACCACGCTCGCCCCTGCCCTGCCTCTGCCGTCCCGGAACCCACCTGCATGCTAGGCCGCGCGTCCGTGCGCAGGACGGTGAACGAGTGCGGCGGGACTTCGAGGACGGGTCCGGTGACGCGGTCGTGGACCGGGGCGGCCGGGGCGGGCCCGAAACGGCTGGTGGCGTCCGGGTCGACGGTGAGCGTGGTGCGCTCGTACCCGGTGCCCTGCACAGCGCCGGACAGCAGCAGCCGAACCGCGACCGGCTCCGGCGTGGTGTTCACGATCTTCACGATCACATGTCCCGAGGCGCTGTCACGCACGGCCGAGACCGCGAAGACCTCCGGCTCCGGCCGTACGTCGTCGATGTCGTGCAGCAGCTCGCCGTCACGGAAGCAGCGCACCCGGGTGCCGTCGACCGCCACCGACAGCTCGTACCACTGCCCGCTGACCACACCTTCGGGCACGCGCTCACCGAGGTCGTCCTCCACTTCGTCGTCCACACGCTGGAGCCAGGTGGCCCGGTTTCCCCAGCCGCCGAGCTTCCACCGGTACCGGTGCCCGGAGGTGACCCCCGTGAAGTCCACGACGAACCCCTCGGCGCCGTCCGACTTCCGGGCTCGCACGGAGAAGGCGTACGACACTTCCCCGGCGACGTCCGCGTGCGTGCTCGGGGAGTCCATGGCCACCTCGCCGAACTCGGTGCGCGTGTCCTCTCCCGCGCCGACGCGGACGCCGGGGCCGTCGCTCTCCCGGGCGGGCGGCGCCTCGGGCGCTCCGGTGACCGTGACGGGCAGGGCGGTGTCGCCGGAGTTGACCGAATGCAGTTGCTGGACGTGGTAGTTGAGGGTGGTCCAGACGTGGGTGTTGTCGAAGTAGACCAGGTCGGGCAGCCATTGGGTGTGGTCGCGCTTGGCGAGCAGCGGGGCGTAGGAGGCGAGGCGGACGACGTCGCCGTTGCGTTCCATGGCGATCATGTAGAGGGCTTCGGCGATCGCGCTGCGGCCGTTGTTGCGCCAGCTGCCGTACTCCCCGATGTACAGGTGCGGGCCCTGCCGGTCCATCGCGTCGAACCGGCGGGAGTTCTCCAGCATCCAGCGCGGTGATTTGTAGGCGTGCTCGTCGACGACGGGTACGCCCCGCTCGCGGGCGAACGCCCAGCCCTTCTCCCAGTCCTCGCCGAAGGTGGCCGGGCCGAGGGTGCCGATGACGGTGATCTCGGGGTGGTGCTCGCACAGGGCGTCGTGGATACGGGAGAAGCGATCGCGGAAGGTGTCGGTGATCGTGTCCTCGTTGCCGACGCCGAGGTACTCCAGGCCGAAGGGTTCGGGGTGTCCGGCGGCGGCGCGCACTGATCCCCAACGCGAGTCGGCGGGGCCGTTGGCCCACTCCACCAGGGCCAGCACCTCGGCGACGTAGGCGTCCATCTCCTCCTCGGGGAGGCCCGCCTGGCCGGTCCGGTCGCCGACGTGGCTGTTCTGACAGCAGACGCCGGCCGGGACGACGGGCAGCGGCTTGGCGCCGATGTCCTCGCAGAACTGGAAGTACTCGAAGTAACCCAGGCCCATCGACTGGTGGTAGTGCCAGATGTTGAACTGCTGCCTGCGCTCGTGCAACGGGCCGACCGTCTCCGACCAGCGGTACATGTTGCCGAGCCCGTTGCCGTGGGCGAGGCAACCGCCGGGAAAACGCAGGAACTTGGGCTTGAGGTCGGCGATCGCCTGGGCCAGGTCCGCGCGCAGTCCGCCCGGCCGGCCCTTGAAGGTGGCATGCGGGAAGAGCGATACGAGGTCCAGGTGGAGGGTGCCGGGTCCGGTGGCGGTAAGGGTGAGGCGGGCGTCGGGGTCGGTGGCCGCCGAGGTGATGACCGCCGTGTGGCGCTGCCAGGAGCCGTGCACGGCGCCCAGTTCGGCCTCGCCGTGGACCGTGCCGCCGTCCCGGCTCTCGATGCGGGCGACCAGCCGGTCGGCGGTGCCGTCGGCCAGGCGGGCGAGGACGCTGACGTCGTAGCGCTCGCCCGCCCGGACCGGAATGCCGTCGAACCCCTCGTTGCGCAGGCCCGCTCCGGTGGAGGTGGTGCTGGTGAGTACCGCGTAGTGCGGGTTGGCGGGGTGCGGCGGGTCGTCGGTGGCGATCGTGAGCGATCCGGCCGCGCCGTCCCGTTCCAGCAGCTGCCACGCGGTGAGGGCGTGCCAGTCGGGGTGGTCGGCGGGACCGTACTCGAAGGATCTGTTCTGCACGAGTTCGGCGTGGAGACCGCCGTCCGCCGCGTAGTTGAGGTCCTCGAAGAACGCGCCGAACAGATCGGGCGAGATGGCGGTTCCCGGTCCTCGGGTGTCCACCTCCACGACCGTCTCGACGGGGCGGCCGGAATCACTCATGACCATCGGTCTTTTCTCTCTTCTGTGTTCGCGACGGGCGCTACTTGGCGTACATCAGCTGGCCGAAGCCGAGCTGGTCGTAACCGCCGCTGGTGGAACCGTAGTTGCCGCCGCCGCCCTCGATGCCGACGAGGTCGCTGGACATGGCCGCGATGTACTTGTCGTCGAGGCCCTTGATCCGGTTGTAGTGGTAGTGGAGCATCGCCCACACCGGGCGGACGATCCCGCGGCTCGCGTCGGAGATCACGGTCTGCTCGTTGTAGGCGCAGTTGGTGCCGCTGCCCCAGCTGTAGGTCGTGTAGGGCACGTCCAGGCCGAGGTTGTACTTGGCGACGTACTGGGCCGCCTTGAAGAACCGGTTGTCGTCGTAGCCGTAGAGGTCGACGCCCTGGTTGTAGGCCATCTCGCAGATGACGCCCATCTGGCCCATGCCCATGACGGAGTGGCCCTGGTCGCGCCCTGACTCCTGCCACTGGCCGAGTTCGTAGCCGTCGTCGTCCGTGTAGAGGAACGGCACGGCGTTGCCGATGGCGCCGTTGCCCGCGCCGCTCCGGAAGTAGGTGACCGCCTCGTCGAACTTGTCGCCGTCCTCGCAGAGGATGGCGATGGCCAGCAGGGACGCCACGTTGCAGAGGTCCCAGTTGGCCCAGTAGTGCGTGATGCAGGTGAAGTTGTGGTCGCGCAGGAAGCCGTGGTTGATGGGGTAGAACACGTTGAGCATCAGCTGCTGGAACGCGGCGAGGTCGAACCCGCTGTAGTCACGCAGGAGTTCGCCCACGTTGGCGAACTGCCAGCCCTGGAGCCCGGCGACGAGGATGCCGTCCGTGCTGCCCTGGATCGAGGTCAGGGTGCTCGACCAGGCGTTGCAGATCGCGGCGGCGCAGTCGGCGTACGCCGTGTCGCCGGTGATCAGCCAGCGCAGGGTGTTCTGGTATGCGGCGGCGATGTCGTTGTAGAGGATCGGGTAGTTCTGGGTGTTGCTCCCGCCCCGGTACACGATGGCCTGCGGGTTGGCCGTCCAGGTGGACGCGGAGTGGGCGTTGGCGGTCAGCAACTGCCAGCCCGAGTACCAGGGTTCGGCGTAGGCGGCGACCTTCACCCGGGCGCGGTTGATGTCGCCGGGGTGGTGGATCCCGCCGGGGTGGTTCCAGACGGTGGGCGCGGCGGAGGCGGACCGTACGGTGGCGGCGCCGAGCGCACCTGCAAGGGTGAGTCCTCCGGCGGCGCGCAGGATGCCCCGTCGGCTCGGTCCGGTGTGCGACAACTGGGCGGCGGGTGGGGGGAGTTCGTCGCGGCTCATGGGATGTGCGACTCCGATCGAACGGGCCCGATCGGCTCTGATCGGGCGGGGGGAAACTGCTTGGCCGAGCTGTGCGTGTGTGTGTGTGGGGGGGGGTTGCTCGGTGCTCACCTGCCGGGAAGCTCCCGGAAGGTGACGGCGAGGGTGGCCTGCCGGGCGGTCAGTCGGTGTTCCGGCCGGACGCGGGGGCCGCACGCGGCGGATCCCAGCCCGTGCTGGGCGAGGTCGAGGTTGACGTGGACGGCCGTACCGGGGCGGAGTTCGTCGGTGTGCCGTGCGGTGTCGAGGTCCTCGCTGGTCCAGCGGCGGGCGGTCAGGTGGTAGGCCGGCGCACCGGTGACGAGCAGTCCGCCGTGGGGTCCGGTGAGGCGGGCCCATCGGACGTCGGCCCGGCTGCCGTTCTCCTGGGGGAAGACGTACGGCGTCTGCAGCGCGTCGACCGTGCGGTGGTGCCGGGCCAGCCGGGCGGCGAGGCGACTGTCCGGGTACGCCTCCTCCGGGCCGAGTCCGTACCAGGTCACGGCGTCGATCCAGGCGGGCAGGGCCATGCGGAGGCCGATCCGGGGCAGCGGCAGGTCCCGCCAGTCGCCGTCCGGCTCGATGCCGGCGGTGAGGCGCAGTCCGTCCTCGGTGTCCTCCCAGCGGTAGGTCGCGTACATGCCGAGGTCGGTGGCGGCCGGGGCGACCCGGGTACGTACGACCGTCGCGTCGCCCTCGGTGTCGATGCCGAGCAGCCGGTGCCGAAGGCGGTCCAGGCCGACGCTCCGCCAGGTGTCCGCCACCGGATCGTGGCCGAGCCGGTCGTTGTCGACCGGCGCCCGCCACAGGTCGAGCCGGGGGCCCAGGACGGGCAGTTGCCCGATCCGGGTCAGCCGGCCGGTGCGGGCGTCGAACAGGCCGGGGTCGGGCCTGGACACACGCGTCGGTCGGCGCACAGGCACCGGTGCGGGAATCCGCTGGGCCCAGGCGACCTCGTGCCCGGCCGGGGCCCAGGGCTCGTCCTCGGCGAGGACGGCGCTGACGGTGAGTACGCCGGTGGTGTCCTCGACGGGGTACGGCAACCGCACCGGCGGGCCGCCCGCGGGGACCGGCGGGAGGGGCAGGGTCCCGGCGGCGGTCCGCTCGCCGTCGTGCTCCAGGGACCAAGCCAGGGTGAGGTGGGAAAGGTCGCGGAAGTCGTGGTGGTTGGCGATCCCGATGCCGTCCGGTGCCATGGTGATCCGCACCGGCTCCACGACCTTCTTGTACTCGCCCAGGCTCGGCGAGGGCGTGCGGTCGGGGAACACCAGGCCGTCGCAGACGAAGTTCCCGTCGTGCAGCTCCTCCCCGAAGTCGCCGCCGTAGGCGAAATGGCCGCCCTGGCGCAGCCCGTGGTCGATCCACTCCCACACGAAGCCGCCCATGCAGCGCTCGTACCTCTCGAACAGCCGCTGGTACTCGGCGAGTCCGCCGGGCCCGTTGCCCATGGCGTGGGCGTACTCGACGACCACGGCCGGCTGGGCGCGGCGCCGGGCGTCGGCGACCGGGTCGGGCAGGGGCTCCTCCGCGCGCCTGCCGATGGCGTCGAGTTCTTCGTGAGAGGTGTACATCCGGCTGTACACGTCGCTGTAACCGCCGCCCCAGTCCTGCTCGTAGTGCAACGGCCGGTCGGGGTCGCGCCGCTCGGCCCACTCGGCCATGGCCCGGAGGTTCTGGCCGTCACCGGCCTCGTTGCCCAGCGACCACATCACGACGGCGGGGTGGTTCTTGTCCCGCTCGACCGTACGGGCCATCCGGTCCAGGTACGCCTCGCGCCAGCGCGGGTCGTCGCTCGGGTTGCCGCGCCAGTCGCCCACGAGGGAGAAGCCGTGCGTCTCCAGGTCGCATTCGAGCATCACCCACAGGCCCAACTCGTCGCACAGGTCAAGGAATCGGCTGTCCGGCGGGTAGTGGCTGGTGCGGACGGCGTTGATGTTGTGGCGCTTCATCAGGACGATGTCCTCGCGCATGGTCGCCTCGTCGAGGACGCGCCCGCTGTCGGGGTGGAACTCGTGCCGGTTGACGCCGCGCAGCAGCACGGGGCGGCCGTTGACCCGGAACACCCCGTCCTCGACGGAGACGGTACGGAAGCCGATCCGCAGGGGGATCGTCTCGCCCCCGGCGCGCAACTCCCCGGCGTACAGGCGGGGGACCTCGGCCGTCCAGGGCTCGACGGCCTCGATGTCGTACGGCCCCTCGGCGGGGACGTCGCGCAGGCCGAGTTCTTCGACGGTCAGCCGGGCGGGTGTGTCGGTGTCGACGCTCAGGGTGCCCCGGCCGGTGAGGTGGTCGTGGTCGGCGTGGACGAAGAAGTCGTCGAGCGCTCCCGCCGGGCGGGCGAGCAGGGTGACGGAGCGGAAGATCCCGGACAGCCACCACATGTCCTGGTCCTCCAGATAGCTGCCCGGGGACCACTGGTGGACCCGGACGGCGAGGAGGTTCTGGCCCGGCCGGGCGATGCCGGTGACGTCGAACTCGGTGGGCAGCCGACTGCCCGTGGACCGGCCCAGCCGCCGTCCGTTGAGCCAGGCGGTGAAGGCGGAGTCCACGCCGTCGAAGCGCAGGACGGCTCCCGGGCCGTTCCACTCCTCGGACAGGTCGAAGGTGCGGCGGTAGTCACCGGTGGGGTTCTCGTCCGGGACGTGCGGCGGGTCGAGGGGGAAGGGGTAGCGGATGTTGGTGTAGATCGGGGCGCCGTGGCCGTGCAGCTGCCAGTGGGCGGGGACGGGCAGTTCGGCCCATTCCGAGTCGTCGAAGTCCGCCCGCTCGATGCCCTCGGGTGCCCGGTCGGACGACGGCGACAGCAGGAACCGCCAGTCGCCGTCCAGGACCAGCCGGGGCGAGTCCGAGGCGAACGCGGCCCGGGGGAGGCGCCGGCTCTCCCCAGGAACGAACGTCGTCAGCGGGTCGGTCATGACGCGGCGGCTGCCGCCGCCTCGGCGGTGGTGAGGAACTTCAGGCCGGTCACGTGCTCGTTGGCGTACCACTGCACGGTGTCGGTGGTGTAGTACCAGGTCGGCTTGCGCATCGTGTCCGCGATGACCACGCCGTTGACCACGAGGTTCTCGAACGTGACGTTCTTGACGGGGTGTTCGGCGTCGTAGCCCAGGAAGAGGGACGGGTTGGCGCGGGTGCCCGTGTAGGTGAGGTTCTTGATGTAGACATCTTCGATGCCGCGGCCGACCGAGGTGTTGTACTTCGTGTTGAACATGACCCGGAAGCAGAGGAGTTGGCCCCAGCGGAAGTCCTCGACCCGTACGTCCTCGACGCGCACGTTCTTGATCAGGTTGGAGTCGCCGGCGTTCAACGAAATGCAGCCCTGGTAGTTCATCTGGGGCTCGCGGTGGTCGAGGATGTCGACGTTCTTGATGAGCAGGTTCTCGATCGTCTCGGGGTTGTCGCTGTTGCCGTGCGTGCCGACGTTGATGGGGTGGGCTACGTCGGCCCACAGGATGCAGTTCTTGATGGTGAGGCCGCGGGTGTCGCCGTAGAAGTCGCCGCGGTGGGCGTAGATGGAGAAGCAGTCGTCGGAGGTGCGGGCGAAGCAGCCGTCGAAGGTCAGGTTCTTCGAGCAGTAGATGGGGTAGCCGTCGCCCCACTGGCCCCAGGTGAACACGCGGGTCTTCCTGACGCGGACGTTCTCCGCCTGGCCGAAGCCGATCCCGCTGCCCAGGAAGACGACGTCCTCGACCCGGCAGTTCCTGCTGTTCTCGATGCGCAGCCCGCCGACCGCGGAGTTCGGCGCCAGCAGCACGCCGTGGCCCTTGACGGTCACCTTCTCGACGCCCTTGACGTCGATCTGTGCCTTGAGGACGGCGCCGCCGGCCAGATAGACGGTCTTGCCGCTGGGGACGGTGAGGATGTTGCCGGTGACGCTGTGCAGGCCGGGGCCGTAGTAGAGGACGTCCGGGTCGTCGGCGGACGGGGGGCACTTCTCGACGCGGTTGGTGATGACGTGCAGGCAGTCGAAGATCTCGTCGTTGATCTGGACGACGACGTCCTTCGGCTCGTCGAGGGTGAACACCACGGTGTCGCCGCCGACTTCGGGCGTGATGCCGTACGAGTCCGGTCGCACTCTCGCCTTGGTGGTGCCGCCCTTGAGGTAGGTGACCTCGACCTCCACCGAGCCGGAGAAGTCGAAGTACACCATCGACGAGCCCCAGACCTTGCCCGAGCCGGTCGTGGGGTTGATCTCCTTGACGCCGGGCGCGTAGCAGGTGAGGGTCTGCCACTCGCCGTCGGGCGCGGTGCGCACCCGCGCCTTGAAGCTGGCCTGCGTGCCCACACCGGCCGGGATCGGGTAGGTGACCAGCTGGGGCGCGGGGGCTCCGGCCGGCTCGTCGGCCCGGGCCGAGGTGGCCGTCACCTCGGCGAGTCCGGCGGCGAGCACGGTGGCGCCGGCTGCCTGGAGGGCGTTGCGGCGGGACAGGGGTGTGGACATGCGTGACTCCTTGCGGGTGCGAAGAGACAGAGACAAGGGAGGAGAGAGGAGATCAGCCGGGCCGCTGCGACACAGGTGACGCGCGGGTCAGCTCAGCGGAGCCCGGACGGTGAGGAAGGAATGGGGCGGCAGGGTGAGCGTCAGGCCCCGGTCGGTGACGGTCAGGCCGTCGAACGGGCGCGGGGCGACCTCCGCCGGGGCCTCAGGGGTGTTGTGGTCCTGGAGCTTGGCGGCCGTCAGCAGACGGGCGACCGGCTCGCCGATCGTGGCGCCGCGCAGGTCGAGCGTCACCTCGGCCGGCTCGTCGGCGTCCAGGTTGGACAGGGAGATGAGCACCTGTCCGTCCTTGACGCTGGCCGAGACGGAGAGGGTGTCCAGCTGGGTGTCCCCCACCTGACGGCGGGCGTCGTCCGTGTTCAGGTGCACGGCGAGTGAAGTCGCGTCCTGGTGACCCTTGTTCATCTCGAAGACGTGGTAGGTCGGGGTCAGGACCAGCGATTCTCCGTCGGTGAGGATCATCGCCTGGAGCACGTTGACCGTCTGCGCGATGTTCGCCATGTACAGCCGGGCCGCGTGCTTGTGGAAGATGTCGAAGTGGGTGGAGGCGACGAGGGCGTCGCGCAGGCTGTTCTGCTGGAACAGGAACCCGGGGTTGGTACCCGGTTCGACGTCCCACCAGGTGCCCCACTCGTCCAGGACCAGGCCGACCGTACGGCCGCGGTCGTAGATGTCCATGACGTTGGAGTGACCGGTCAGGATGTCGTCGATGCGGCGGGCCGCGACCATGGTGCGGTAGTAGTCGTCGGTGTCGAAATCGATCGAGCTGCCCTTCGCCTCCCAGGCGCCGGCCATCGTGTAGTAGTGCACGGAGACGCCCTGGAAGAAGTTCTTCGGGGTGGCCTCGCAACCGAAGCAGCTGATCTGCCGCATCAGGGTCTCGGTCCACTTGTAGTCGTCGTCGGAGGCGCCCGAGGCGATGCGGTACAGCTTGTTGTCGCCGTGGTCGCGGCAGTACGTGGCGTACTGCCGGGCCAGGTCGGCGGAGTACTCGGCGCGCATGTTGCCGCCGCAGCCCCAGGTCTCGTTGCCGATGCCCCAGTACTTCACGCGCCAGGGCTCCTCACGGCCGTTGGCCTTGCGCAGCCGGACCATGGGGCTGTCGCCGTCGCGGGTGAGGTACTCGACCCACTCGCTCATCTCCTGGACGGTGCCGGAGCCGACGTTGCCGCTGATGTAGGGCTCGGTGCCGAGGAGTTCGCACAGGGCCAGGAACTCGTGGGTGCCGAAGTGGTTGTTCTCCTCGACGTTCCCCCAGTGGGTGTTGACCATGCGGGGCCGCTGCTCGCGCGGCCCGATGCCGTCCTTCCAGTGGTACTCGTCGGCGAAACAGCCGCCCGGCCAGCGCAGGTTGGGGATGTCCAGGGCGCGCAGGGCTTCGACGACGTCGAGCCTGATGCCTCCTTCGTTGGGTATCGGCGAGTCCTCACCGACCCAGAAGCCGCCGTAGACGCAACGGCCGAGGTGCTCGGCGAAGTGGCCGTAGAGATGGCGGCTGATCGTCGGGCCCTCGATGTCGAGGTTGATGACCGCGGTGGCGTTGGGCACGGACAGACTCCTGCAAGGGTGCGGATCGTGGGAGGGGAGGGAAAGGTTCGGGGCGCTGGGTTGCGGAGCGCACGCGGGGTGTGCGGCGCCCCCCGTCCGTGGACGGCTCGTCCGAGACGTCGCGGAGGTATGACAACCGGTTTCCTGTAGCGATACAAATGGACGGTGCCACCGCCACGCCGTATGCGTCAAGAGTGTTGCGGGAAGGTTGTGCCGGCGAATCGGACGGGTGAAACCGTCGAAGGCGGGAGGGCGTTCCGACCTCTTGACACCGTCCTCGGGCCCGTCCTACGGTTCGCCGAAGTTTTCCCGACCGGTTTCCGCAGGCGAGCGTTTTCGGGGCGCGACGCCATACGGCTGAAGAACCGGTCCGTCGACACTCACACCTGTGCGCCGGTGGCACCTCATCGTGTGTGAGGCGCGTGGTGAAGCACGGCGGGAGATCCCTGGCGTCCAGGTGCTGAACAGCGCTTTCCCTCTTCCCGGGCCCTGCCCTTCCCAAGCCCCTTCCTGCCCTGCTCTGCCCAGGCCCTGCCCTGCCCGATCCGTCCGTCGTCGCGCATCTCCCCGTACGCATCCCGCACGAAAGGCATCATCGTCATGCCCGTTTCAGCCAGAGGTCCTCTCGACCGGCGCCGTTTCCTCGCCGCTTCCGCCGGTGTCGCGCTCGCCACCGCGGCCCTGCCCGGCTGCGCCGCCTCCGTCGACTCCGGGAGCGGTTCCGGGGGCGGCGGGAAGACCCTCACCGTCATGACCCTCGTGGACGAGTGGGACGCCAAGACCAAGCGAAGCATCGAGAAGATGCTGGACGTGACGCTCCGGATCATCACCTACGACGTCACCAAGCTCAACGCCATGCTGGCGAGCAAGAACCCGCCGGACGTGGTGCGCGGCATCGGCGCGACGGACGCGCCGTACTTCGCGGCACGCGGGCTGATGACGGACCTGGACCCGTACTTCGCCAAGAGCGAGGTGCTGAAGGTCTCCGATCTCGCCTCCGCCAACGACGTGTGGCGCTTCGACGGCGAGAAGCAGGGCACCGGCCCCCGCTACGGCCTCGCCAAGGACTACTCGCAGGACTCCATGTTCTGGTACCGCACCGACATGTTCGAGGAGGCGGGCCTCGAACTGCCCAGCGACACCGAGCCGTTGTCCATGGACGAGTGGCTGGACCTCGGCGAGCGGCTGACCAGGCGCCGGCTCGGCAAAGTGAAGGTGTACGGACTCAACGCCACCGGCATGGGCGTCTTCTCCCAGCTCATGTGGATGACCGCGTCGGCCGGCGGCAGCGTCTTCGCCGACGACATGGCCTCGGTGGACTTCTCCTCGCCCGAGGCGCTCAAGGCCATCCAGTGGTACGCCAGGTACGCGAAGGCCGACATCGGCCCGAGCCTCCTCAACCCCAACCCGGACGGCTGGGACGGGCCCACCTACCAGGCCAGCCGCATGGCGATGAGCTGCAGCGGCTTCTGGTTCGGCGGAGTGATCGCCGCCGAACCGAAGCTGACCGAGGTGTCCAGGTTCGCGCCCGCGCCGCAGCTCGGCGGCCACCGTGTCAGCCCCTGTTTCGGCGGCACCGGCTTCTGGATGCCCAAGGACGCGCAGAACAAGGAGGCCGCCTGGAAGCTCTTCGAGTGGTACTTCGCCGGACAGCCCGCGAAGGACCGGGCGGCGGCGGGCTGGGGCCTGCCCTCCCTGGACTCGCTGCGCGCGAGCATGCCCAAGGAGAACGCCTTCCAGAAGCAGGCATACGCGGTCCAGGAACAGGAGGCGGCGTACTTCTCGGTACTGCCCGTCAGCCCGTACGCGCAGACGGACGCCCTGAACGGGGTGCTCAGCAAGGTGCTGCCCGACGCGATCAGGTCCGGCACCAAGCCCGGGAAGATCGCCGACGCGCTGAACTCGCGGATGAACGAACAGCTCGCGCGGGGCAAGGAGTTGGTGGGGTGAGTACCGAACAGCTCACCGGACCGGACGCCACGCCGGACGCGCCCTCCCCGGCCCGTCCGGCGGGCGGCGAGCCCGGCGGACGCCGGGCTCCCCGGCACGGCTCGCAGCAGGCCCGCCGGGCCGGGGCCTTCTATGTGTTCGCCGGTCCCTGGGTGCTGGGCTTCCTGGGCCTGACGGTCTTCCCGCTGGGCTACGCGCTGTGGCTGAGCTTCACCAACTCCGACGGCCTCTCCCCCAACGCCCGCTTCGTGGGCCTGGCCAACTACCGGGAGGTCTTCGCCGACCCGGACACCCTGGCGTCCTTCGCCCGCACCGGCCTGTTCGCCGCGATCACCGTGCCGCTGACGATCGTCGCGGGACTGGTCCTCGCAGTGCTGCTGAACCAGCCGATCCGGGCCCGCGGTCTGTTCCGCACCCTGCTGTATCTGCCCGCCGTGGTGCCGCCGGTCGGTGCCGCCCTCACCTTCAAGCTGATCTTCGACCGTGACTCCGGCTCGGCCAACGGTGTGCTGGACCTGCTCGGTGTCAACGGACTGACCTGGCTGGGAGATCCGTACGCCCGCTACGTGCTGATCATGCTCACGGTGTGGGGCTGCGGGAACGTCATGATCATCTCGCTGGCGGGGCTCCAGGACATCCCCGGTGAACTGCTCGACGCGGCGCGGGTGGACGGGGCGAGCCAGTGGCAGTCCTTCACCCGGATCGTGCTGCCGCTGCTCTCCCCCGTGCTGTTCTTCCAGGTGGTCACCCAGCTCATCATGACGCTGCAGACCTTCGTCCCGCTGCTCATCTCGCTCGACCCCTCCCCCAAGGGCGTCTCCGCGGTCCCCGACAGCAACTACCTGATCATGATCGACGTCTTCTCCCAGTTCTTCGCCAACGGCCGCTACGGCTACGCCTCCGCGCTGCTGTGGGTGCTCTTCCTCTTCATCATGCTCGTCACTCTGCTCGTCTTCCGCCTGAGCAAGGGCGCGGTCTTCTACTCCGTCGACCCCGAACAGGCCAAGCCCAAGACCCGGACGATCGGAGACAACTGATGGTCCTGGCCCGACGCAAAGTCGTCTACCTGCTGCTGATCGCGGCGCTGGTGCTCCTCCTCAGCCCCTTCGGCTGGCTCCTGATCACCGCGTTCAAGGCCCCGTCCGAGCTGCGTGCCGTCCCCATCCACTGGTGGCCGCACCACCCGTCCCTGGACAACTTCTCCCAGGCCCTGACCCTCTTCGACTACCTCGGCTACGCCCGCAACTCCCTGACGATCGCGGGCCTCTACTCGGTGCTGATCACCCTGGCCTCGGCCTGGGCCGGCTACGGCTTCGCCCGCCTCCAGGCACCCGGCAAGCGGTTCGTGTTCGGTCTCATGCTGGCGACGATGATGACCCCGCAGATCATCACCCTCATCCC
Source organism: Streptomyces geranii (assembly GCF_002954775.1). GTDB lineage: Bacteria > Actinomycetota > Actinomycetes > Streptomycetales > Streptomycetaceae > Streptomyces > Streptomyces geranii. The sequence goes on along the minus strand of NZ_PJME01000004.1, from coordinate 327,684 downwards.
GACCTACCTGCTGTTCGCCAAGGTCGGCCTGGTCAACACGTACATTCCGTGGATCCTGTGGGGCCTGTGCGGCGCCCCCTATCTGATCTTCCTCTTCCGGCAGTTCTTCACCAACATGCCCAAGGAGATGGAGGAGGCCGCGGTCCTCGACGGCTGCGGGCAGATCCGTATCTTCTGGCGGATCTTCCTCCCGCAGTCCTGGCCTGTGATCGCCACCGGCCTGATCCTGTCGTTCAGTTGGAGCTGGGGCGACTACATCTCCCCCGCCCTCCTCCTGGACGACGACCGCACCACCCTCTCCGTCAAGATCGCCACCGGCTATGTCAACGAACACGGCAGCGGGCTCTTCACCCTCGTGGCGGCGGGCTCGGTGATGTACATCGTGCCCGTGCTGGCGCTCTTCCTCGTCCTCCAGCGCGGCTTCATCACGAGCACCGCCACGTCGGGACTCAAGTGACCGGCCCGACGGACGACGCGCCGCATCCCGGACACTCACACTCCGTCCGCCTGATCTCCTCCGGAGCCGCCCAGTGACCCCGAAGCCAGCCCTCTCCGTCCCCGGCATCGCGTACGGCGGCGACTACAACCCCGAGCAGTGGCCCGAGGAGGTCTGGGCCGAGGACATGCGCCTGATGCGCGAGGCCGGGGTGACGATGGTCAGCGTCGGCATCTTCGCCTGGGCGCTGCTCGAACCGGCCGAGGGCGTCTACGACTTCGCCCGGATGGACCGACTCCTGGACCTCCTCCACGAGAACGGCATCGCGGCCGACCTCGCGACCCCGACGGCGGCGCCCCCGACGTGGTTCTTCCGCGCACACTCGGAGTCGCTCCCGGTGGACAGGGACGGCCGCCGACTGTCGTACGGCAGCCGCCAGACCTTCTGCCCGTCCAGCCCGGCCTACCGGGAGGCGGCCCTGCGGATCGCGGGCGCGCTGGCGGAGCGGTACGCGGAGCATCCGGCGGTCGTGATGTGGCACGTCCACAACGAGTACGGCTGCCACAACCCCGCCTGCTACTGCGAGGCGAGCGCGGAGTCCTTCCGCCGCTGGCTGCGGGCGAAGTACGGGGACGACCTGGCCGCGCTCAACGACGCCTGGGGCACCACCTTCTGGAGCCAGTGGTACTACGACTGGGCCGAGATCCTGCCCCCGCGCGCGACCGCCGCCGGTCCCAACCCGACCCAGCTGCTGGACTGGCGCCGCTTCTGCAGCGACGAGCTGCTGTCGCTGTACAAGGCGGAGCGCGACGTGCTGCGCGCGGCTGCTCCGGCGATCCCCGCCACCACCAACTTCATGGTGATGCGGGGCGCCGACAAGATGGACTACTGGCGCTGGGCCCCGGAGTTGGACGTGGTGGCCAACGACCACTACCTGATGTACGACGACCCCGAGCCGGAGATCGACGTCGCGCTGAACGGTGATCTGATGCGTTCGCTGGCGGGCGGTCCGTGGTTCCTGATGGAGCACTCCACCGGGGCGCTGAACTGGCAGCACGTCAACCGCGCGAAGGGCCCGGGTGAGCTGCGCCGCAACGCCCTCGCGCATGTGGCCCACGGCGCCGACGGCATCGCCTACTTCCAGTGGCGGCAGTCGAAGGCGGGCGCCGAACAGTGGCACTCGGCGATGGTCCCGCACGCCGGCACGGACAGTCAGATCTGGCGTGACGTCGTCCAACTGGGCGCGGATCTGAAGGCGTTGGCCGAGGTGCGCGGCAGCACGGGCACGGCTTCCGTGGCCATCGTCTGGGACTGGGAGGCCCGTTGGGCCCTGGAGGCTCCCGCCCAGCCGAGCGCGGAGGTCCGCTTCGAGGGGCTGGTCCGGGACTGGTACGAGCCGCTGTGGCGGGCGGGCGTGGCGGTGGACTTCGTACGCCCCGGGGCGCGGTTGGAGGGATACCGGCTGGTACTGGTACCCAGCCTGTACCTGGTCGACGACGAGGGCGCCGCCAACCTCACCGGCTTCGCGCAGCGCGGCGGCACACTGGCAGTCGGCTTCCACAGCGGGGCCGTGGACGCCAACTGCCATGTACGGCTGGGCGGTTACCCGGGGGCGTTCCGGGAGGCCCTCGGCATCAGGTCGGACGAGTACTTCCCGCTTCCGGCGGGCGAGACGCTCGGCCTGAGCGGGGGCGGCACGGCGTCACTGTGGTCCGAACGACTGCGGCTGGAGGGCGCGGAGGCCGTGGCCTCGTACACGGAGGGCCCTTTGGCGGACGTACCCGCCGTGACCCGGCACTCGTACGGCGAGGGCGCCGCCTGGTACCTGGCCACCCGTCCGGACCCGGCCACCCTCGCCTCCCTCCTGACCCGTATCCGTACCGAGGCGGGCGTGGAACCCGTCCGCGCGGCGCCCGAGGGAGTGGAAGTGGTGCGCCGCCGGTCGCCCGCCGCGGACTACCTGTTCCTGATCGACCACTCGGGCGACGGCGCGCGGATCGCCGTCGCCGAGGACGCGGTCGAACTCCTCACCGGGAGACCGGCACCTGGCTCGGTGACGCTCGCACCGGGTGGGATCGCGGTGGTTCGGGAGCCACGGCGCGGCTGACGGGAAGCCGCCTGTGGCCGGTGCGCCGGGCTGCCCGGAGCGACGGTCACTTCTTGACGACGGACTCCACCCAGTTGATGAAGTTCGTCGTCGAGTCGCCGGTGCGCTCGGCCTGTGTGTGGCCCTGGGCCCACACGGTGGCGAAGTCGACGTCACGGATGCCGTAGTTGCGCAGGGCCAGCAGGATGTTGATCTCGGTCGTACTGGCCGTGTCGCCCTGCATGATGCCGGTGCGGATGCGCCAGTGCGGCGCCACCTTCGACCGGCGATGGCCGCCGAAGGCGGGCAGCAGGTAGTACAGCGGGTTGTACGCGTCGCCCCGCCAGGCCATGTCCTTGCCCACGCTGTCCTTCTGGGCGAAGTCGCTGTCGTACGCCGAGGAGCCGTAGGCGGAGTTCCAGTCGGAGTAGGTGGCGTACGTCGCCTGGTTCGCCTTGATGACGTCACGGGTGAGCGGCGCGAAGTGCGACGGCGCGTTGAGGCCCATCGCGAAGACGTTGTTCTCGGTCTGCCCGCGTGAGTACCCGTCGAACGCGCCGACCGGCTTGCTCGCGGTCTTCTGGCTCTTGACGAAGCCTTCGAGGCCGGACACCGTGACGGTGTTGGTCGTGGAGTCGTACGTGACCCAGTTGCTGTTGGCATTGAGGTGGGCGATGTAGTCGGCGACCGTCGCGTACGTGGTCGAGGACCCCGTCGAGCCCGATCCGGGCGGGCCGCCCATCGTCGTGACCGTGTACGGGAAGGTGTTGTCGGCCAGGAAGTGGTTCAGCGAGGTGGTGATCACCTCGATCAGGTAGTCGTAATAGCTGCCTGCCAGGTGGGTACCGCTGCTGGACTCGGTCAGCTTCAGTCGCCTGCCCCGCTCGTCGCGCAGGTCCAGGCGGTTGAGGTACTTGGGCCACGCCTTCGCGAGGTCCGCCGAGTAGGCGCTGGTCCACGTACCGGACGCACGCGTGCCGGTCGAGGCGAACTGGCCCATGTTCCACTCGTAGGACAGGTTGGCCTCGTGCAGGCTGGTGATCGGACACCAGGCCATGACGCCGGCGACCGCGTCGCTGAGGGGCCGCCCCTTGGCGTCCTCCATCGCCGCGCCGATCGTGCGCAGGTAGGGCTGGAACAGGGGGCTGTCGCCGGAGGCGCCCGCGACGGTGTCCTGGGCGCCGCCGCCGCTCATGCCGAACAGGACGATGTCGTCGGTGCTGCCGGGCAGGACGCTCCGGTTGTACCGGAGGAAGCGGACCGCGGCCTTCAGGTCGGTCACGCCCCAGGGGGCCGCGTCCGAGCGGGTGCTGGTCGAGCTGTCCCGGCCGCGCAGGCCCGGCCATACGTAGATGTGCCCGGCCGCGAGGTACTGCGACACGCTGCTGTAGCTGTAGGACGTGGCGGGCTTCTGCCCCGCGTAGCCGGGGGTGTTGACCGGGATCACGATCGGCGCCGTGCGTCCCGAGTAGGCGCCGACGGTGCCCTTCGGGTCGACCGTCGCGGTGTAGGTGGTCCCGTCGCTGTTCGCGGTGGCCTTCAGATAGGCGCCCGGTACGTAGATCGACAGGTGCTCGTAGTCCGTCGCGGCCGGGGCGGTGACGTAGATCTTCCCGAGCTGGTAGTACACGTCGTTGGTCGCGTCGTACGACCAGGCGGTGGAATCGAACTCCAGCGAGTACCCGGACGGCGTGGTCGACGCGGACGACGTGGTCGACGAACCGCTCGACGACGGGGTCGCGGCGAAGGCCTGGCCCGCCACGCCCTCGGCGACTCCGAACGCGGCCAGGGCTGCGACGCCCGTGGCGCTCCGGACAACAGTTCTGCGGTTGATGTCCACGCGAAAACTCCTTGTAGATCGGACCGTGCTGCTCGTTCGCGTCTCAGACTGCCGACCGGATCCCAGAATTGTTAACAATTTCGATGATAATCCTGTTAGAACATGGGCCTGACGAACGCTTCCGGCTCCCGGACGTTCACCGAGCGCGCCGACCACGGCGAGGCAAGGATGCGTAAAAGCAGTGCGGGAACGGGAGTTGGGCGCTTGCCTAGAGCGCACTCCACGACGTTGGCTGGGCAGTCATGAAGTACACGCAGCTCGGACGCACGGGACTCAAGGTCAGCCGACTCGTCCTCGGCACCATGAATTTCGGTCCGCACACCGACGAGTCCGACAGTCACGCGATCATGGACGCGGCACTGGACGCGGGCATCAACTTCTTCGACACGGCGAACGTGTACGGCTGGGGCGAGAACAAGGGCCGTACCGAGAGCATCATGGGCAACTGGTTCGCGAAGGGCGGCGAGCGGCGCGACAAGGTCGTCCTCGGCACCAAGGTCTACGGCAACATGGGCGAGGACGACGCCGCGTGGCCGAACCACGACAAGCTGTCGGCGCTGAACATCCGGCGTGCCGTTGACGCGTCGCTGAAGCGGCTCCGGACCGACTACATCGACGTCTACCAGTTCCACCACATCGACCGGGACACCCCGTTCGACGAGATCTGGCAGGCCGTCGACGTACTGGTCCAGCAGGGCAAGATCCTCTACGTCGGGTCCTCCAACTTCCCCGGCTACAAGATCGCCCAGGCCAACGAGACCGCCGCCCGGCGCGGCGGCACCATCGGCCTGGTCAGCGAGCAGTGCCTCTACAACCTCTACGAGCGCCGCGCCGAGATGGACGTCATCCCGGCCGCTCAGGAGTACGGCCTCGGCATCATCCCGTGGTCGCCGCTGCACGGCGGTGCGCTCGGCGGTGTGCTGAGGAAGGAGATCGAGGGCGGCCGACGCGGCGAGGGGCTGGCCGCGGGCACCATGTCCGGCCCTGAGGTACGCGCGAAGCTCCAGGCGTACGAGGACCTGCTCGACAAGCACGGTCTGGAGCCCGGCGAGGCGGCCCTGGCCTGGCTGCTCACCCGCCCCGGCGTGACCGGCCCGATCGTCGGCCCGCGCACGGCGGAACAGCTCGAATCCGCCCTGCGCGCCATCGAGTTGGAGCTGAGCGAGGAACTGCTGGCCGGGCTGGACGAGATCTTCCCGGGACCGGGACCGTCTCCGGAGGCCTTCGCCTGGTGACAGGGGGCGGCGTACGCCTCTAGCCATACGTCTCTGCGCGGTGCTGGGGACGGGCACGGTCTGGGGACGGCCACGGCCGCTCGGCCCGGCTCGTCCCCAGACCGTAGGGCGGGCTACGCCGTAGCCAGTGCCTGGACGGTGTCGCCCAAGGTGTCCGCCACTTCCTTCCACTCGGTGAGGGAGATCGTCAGGGGTGGCAGGAGCTTCAGTACATGCCCCGACCCCGAGGTCTCGGCGACGATGCCCGCGCGGAACAGCGCCGCCCGAATCCGGTCTGCCGTCGCGGAGGCGGGGAATCTCAGTCCGCTCATCGCTCCCTTGCCGACGACCTCGGCGGCACCCACCGGGAGGGCGTCGGTGATGCTCGCGAGGCTGGTGCAGATCGCGGCGGCCAGTTCGGTGACGTGGTGGGTGAAGTGCGGGTCGGTCCAGTGGTCCAGTGCCGCGGAGCCCGCCACGAAGGCGAGGTTGTGGCCACGGAACGTGCCGTTGTGCTCGCCGGGGGCCCAGCGGTCGATCTCGCGCCGGATCAGCAGCGCCGCCATCGGCAGCCCGATGCCGCTGAGGGACTTCGACAGGCAGACCAGGTCGGGGCGGAGTTCGGGGGCGTCCTCGAAGCTGAAGAAGGTGCCGGTGCGTCCGCAGCCCGCCTGGATGTCGTCAACAATGACCAACGCGCCGGTGGCGTCGGCGAGTTCACGGATTCGGGCCAGCCACGCGCGGGGCGCGGTGTGCAGTCCGCCCTCGCCCTGGACCGTCTCCAGCAGGATCGCGGCGGGCGGAGGCGTCGCCGCACCCGGGCCGAGGGCGTGTTCGAGGGCGGCGAACGGATCGGGCTCGGCCGCGTCGCCGTACGGGAGGATCGTGACGTCGGTCAGGGGTACCCCCGCTCCCCCGCGCAGCAGCGGGGAGGTCGTGGCGGCGAGGGCGCCGAGGGACGCGCCGTGGAAACCGCCGGTGAAGGCGATCACCTCGGTGCGCCCGGTGACCTTGCGGGCCAGCTTCAGGGCGGCCTCGACGGCGAGCGTTCCGGCCGGTCCGGGGAACTGGACGACGTGGTCGCCGAGGCCGCGTGGCTGGAGGATGAGGGTGGTGAAGCGTTCCAGGAAGTCGGCCTTGGCGGTGGTGTGCAGGTCGAGCGACTGCACCGGGCCACCGGCCGTGAGGTAGGCCGTGACCCGTTCGACGATCTCGGGCGGGTTGTGGCCGTAGTTGAGCGAGCCGGCCCCGCACAGCAGGTCCACGTAGCGGCGCCCCGAGGTGTCCCACAGGTGGTGTCCGGCGGCTCGTTCGAAGACCACCGGGAAGTCGCGGCAGTAGCTGCGTACGTTCGACTCGTGACGTTCGAACACCGTGAGGGGCGTCCGCTCGGTCTCGGCCATGTCAGCACGTACCTTTCATGTCAACGGTTCTCGTAACGCGTCGCGGGACGACGCCACTTGAGGGGTCACTTGACCAACACCGCTCCGTCACCCGGACGGTGGTCGCGGGAACGGCGCAGGTCGCTGAAGGCGAAGGTCCGCTGGAGCCAGCGGTCGCGGCCGTCGTAGCGCGGTGTGAACGCCGAACGGCCGTGCAGGGTCACCCGGTTGTCGACGACGGCGAGGTCGCCGGGGCGCAGCAGCACCCCGGTGTACGTGCGGTGCGCCACCTCGGCGAGTTCGGCGAGGGCCGACCGGGCCTGCGGGGTCACACCTCGGGTGGCCGCCTCGTCGAAGCACCAGTCGGGGTCGTCCGGGTCGCCGGTGAGCACGGCGTGCGCGGTGCCCTCGCCGGCCGGGCCGAAGGACGGCGGTGCCTCGGTGACGTACTCGGGGCGTCCGAGCGCCTCCCGGGTGCCGGGCTTCAGCAGCGGCAGGACCCGGCGTACGCAGCTGGTGCGCAGTTCGGCGACGCCCTCGTGGTCGGGGCGAAGGCACATCAGCATCACGTAGTCGGGGCGGTGGGGGTGGAAGGCGTTCTCGGTGTGGAAGGTGAGTTCGACCGAGCCGACGTTTCCCTGCACCTCCTCCTGGCCGGGCACCGGCACGACGTCCTGGACCAGCGCCCCGGACTTCTCCGCCGCGAACGCGGCCGGGTCGCCGAGCCCCGCCGCGAACAGCAGCAGCATCGCGGCAGGGAGGGAGGGCGTGTGCTGGACGGAGCCCTTGACCATAGGGGTCGGGGGCAGTGCCCGGGCGTTGATGGGGAGCCGGCCGAGGACAAGACTCCCGTCGGGTCCGGAGTGCCTGCGGAACTCCCGTACGGTACGCCGTACTTCGGCGGGGCCGTCCTCCCAGGCGTGGCGGGCGTGGTCCACCCAGGCCGGGTCGTCGACCCGGTCCCCCGCGTGGTCCAGCAGGTCCGACGCCACCTGGCCCAGCCGGGCGAGGGTGCGGGAGTCGTACCGCACCGTGCCGTCGGCGGTCGCCGGGGCGTACGGTGCCTGCGTCATACCGACGCTGTTCACGTGCGTGTTCCCTTCCACTCGTTCCACTCAATCCGATCGATCCGCTCGACCCGCTTGATCCGCTTGATCCGCTCAATCCGGCGGCTCATTCGCCCATGGCCCGGACGAGGCTCTTGGGACGCAGATCCGTCCACTCGCGTTCGACGTACTCCAGGCAGGCGGTACGGCTGTCCGGACCGAAGACGGTGGTCCAACCGGCGGGCACTGCGGTGAAGTCGGGCCACAGGGAGTGCTGGCCCTCGTCGTTGGCCAGGACCCGGTAGGTGCCGTCGGGGTTCTCGAAGGGGTTGGTCGTCATGACGTTTCGGTGTTCCTTTCGGGAGCCGGGAGGCGAAGTGCCTCCCGGTGGAGGAGAGTTGGGCCACGGTGTCGGCTGATGGTCCGGGCGGCTCACGTCACCGTTCGACGAAGTCCCAGTAGCGGGAGATCGCGGCTTCGTCGATGTCCGGGATCGCGACCGCCAGATTCCGCAGGCGCTGGAGCGTCCTGTCGTTCTCGAACTCCAGGGTCGGTTGCCGTGGGTCCGGTGCGCGGCTCGCGTGCTCTTCGAGATACGCCTGGTAGGGCAGGATCGGGAGGTCCTGTCCTCGTTCGCTCGCGCGCCGCAGGCGGTGCAGCCACTCGGTGAGCGTTACCGGTTCGGACTCCGTCCCGCGCAGCCGGTCGTAGCCGCTCATGAAGGCACCGACAGTGACCCTGCGCGGGTGGTGGAGGTGGTGGACACGGGCGGTTCCCGGCCCGGTCAGGATCAGTTCCACGACGGCGCGGGCCAGGACGTCGACGGGGAGCAGCGCTTCCGCCAGCTCCGGTCCGACCGGATGGCAGCCGAGCGCGGCGCAACTCGTGAGCAGCCGGGAGAACATGTCGTCCGCGCTGACGGCACCGGTCGAGGTGTGCGCCCAGACTCGGCCGAGCCGGTGGATGCCGCCGGTGGCCCCCCGCTCGAAGGCACGCTCCACCAGCCGGTCCGAGACCCATTTGCTCGCCGCGTACCCGTTGCCGAACGGGTGGTTCTCGCCGTCGATCGGTGAATCCTCCGTGACCAGCCGGGAGTTGTGGCCGGGCGTGAACACACCGAGCGTGGAGAGGTGGTGGAACGCCTTCGGCTGGCCTTCGGCGGCCAGGCGCAGCAGGGTCCGAGTGCCCTCCACGTTGGCCGGTTTGAGGTGGGCGTACGGCGAGAGGTGGTGGACGTTCGCGCCGCTGTGGACGATCGTGTCGATCCGCTCGCGCAGCTCAGTCCAGTTCGCGGCGTCGAGGCCCAGGTCCGCTGCCGCCAGGTCTCCCCGGACGACATTCAGCCGTGGCTGGTCCGGCGTCGACCCGAGGTCGATGCCGTAGCGCCGCATGACTTCGGTCAGCCGCTCTGCCGCCTCGGCGTCGGTCCGCGCGCGGACGAGGCAGTGCACCCGCGCTGGTGTCCGGTGCAGCAACTCGGCCAGGAGGAAGGCTCCGACGAACCCCGTGGCCCCGGTCAGCAGAATCTCCCGGGGAGCACCAGCAGGCGGTGCGTCGGGCGAGTCGGGCGAATCCGCGAGGGGTGTGCGTGATGTGAAGCGCAGGGCGGGGCTCAGCTCGGACTCCGAGTCCGGCACCGACGAGACTGCGTGCTGGCCGCCCTCCGTGAGGTGGCGGGCCAGTCCCGCCGGGGTCGGCGCTTCGAGCAGCGCCGACAGGCTGAAGCGGACCGCCAGCGCCTCACCGATACGGCCGGCCAGTCGGACGGCGAGCAGGGAGTGACCGCCCAGTGCGAAGAAGTCGTCGTCGGCGGAGACTTCGGGTACTCCCAGTACCTCGGCGAACAGCCCGCACAGCAGGGCCTCTTGTGCGGTCTGCGGCGCCCGGCCGGTACCGGCGGCGGTTTCGGGCGGGGCAGGCAGTGCCCTGCGGTCGAGCTTGCCGTTGGCGTTCAGTGGGATCGCGTCGACCTCGACGAACGCGGTCGGTACGAGGTGGGCGGGGAGTGTCGCGGCGAGGCGGGTTCGCAGGTCGTCGGGGTCGAGCGAGGGGTGGCGCTCCGCTGGTTGGGCCGGTTGTTCACTGCGGGTGCGTTGGGGCTGGCCGCGCAGTTCCCCGCGCCCCTTTCGGGGCACGACGTAGGCGACCAGCCGACGGTCGCCCGGGCGGTCCTCTCGGGCGATCACCGCCGCCCGGGCCACCCCGTCGAGCGCGGTCAGCGCGGTCTCGATCTCGCCGGGTTCGATCCGGTAGCCCCGGATCTTGACCTGGTCGTCGACGCGTCCGGCGTACTCCAGCACCCCGGCGCGGTTCCAGCGGGCCCGGTCGCCCACGCGGTACATGCGGGTGCCGGGCGGGCCGTACGGGTCGGCGACGAAGCGTTCGGCACTCTGGCCGGGCCGTCCGGCATAACCACGGGCCAGGCCGTTGCCGGCGAGGTACAACTCGCCCCACACGCCGTCGGGGACGGGCTGGAGGTGGTCGTCGAGCACGTAGACGCGGGCGCCCGCGATGGGGCGGCCGATGGGCACCGGTCCCGCGCCGAGGACGTCGTCCGGTTCGAGCCGGTGGACGACACAGCCGACGGTCGCCTCCGTGGGGCCGTACTCGTTGATCACCACGGCCTTGGGGTGCCGCTCGCGCCACGCCTGGAGGGCCGTGGCGTCGAGGGCCTCGCCGCCGATGACCAGGTTCCGGGCGTCGCTGACGCGGTCGGGCAGCGACTCCAGCACCCGTAGGTGGCTGGGGGTGACCTTGAGCAGGTCGGGGGTGGGCGTGTCCTCGTCCAGTTCCCCGAACCGCACCCGTCCGCCCGTGATCAGCGGCGTGAAGAGCGTGGTCACCGGCATGTCGAAGGCGAGGGACGTGTGCACCAGGGACTCGCCGGACGCGGCCGGGTACATCGCCACGGCCTCGCTCAGATAGGCGGCGAGCGAACCGTGTTCGACGACCACGCCCTTGGGGCGGCCGGTCGATCCGGAGGTGTAGATCAGGTAGGCGGCCTGGCGGGGGTGGACCGGGACGCCCAGGTCGCCGTCCGCGCCGGTGTCCGGGACTGCGGCGAGCGCGTCCTCGTCGAGCACGATCGTGGCACCCGCGTCGGCGACGAGAGCGTCGATCCGGGCCTGGGGGTTGGCCGGGTCGATGGGCAGGTAGGCGGCCCCGGTCTTCAGTACCGCGAGGAGCGCCACGATCACCTCCGGGCGGCGCGGCAGGACCACGGCGACGACGGTCTCCGGTCCGGCCCCGAGCGCGGCCAGGTGCCGGGCGAGCCGGTTGGCGCCCCGGTTCAGCTCGTCGTACGTCAGCGTCGTACCGTCCGCGAACTTCGAACCCTGCGAGAACCGCGTCCCGTCCGCGAACTCCGTACCGTCCGCGACGACGGCAACGGCGTGCGGGGTACGCGCCACCTGCGCCTCGAACAGCTCCGGCAGCGATGCCGCGGGCAGCGACCGGACGGTACCGCCCCGACGAGCGAGCGCGTCCTCACGTTCGGCGGAGGTGAGCAGGGGCAGGGCGTGCAGAGGTCGGGCAGGGTCGGCTGTCGCCTCCTCCAGCAGCCGCAGATAGCGGGCGGCGACGCTCTCGGCGGTGGCGCGGTCGAACAGGTCGGAGGCGTACTCGACCCATCCCGACCAGCCGCCCTCCCCGCTCTCGGTGAGGGTCAGCGACAGGTCGAACTTGGCCCGGTCGCCCGGCACGTCCCCGACGGTCACCTCAAGTCCGGGCAGCGTGGGCGCTACCGCCTCCTGATTCACCGTCAGCATGACCTGGAACAGGGGGTGTCGGGAGCGTGAGCGCGCCGGGTTGAGGACCTCGACCAGCCGCTCGAAGGGCACGTCGGTGTGATCGTAGGCCGCCACGTCCGCCGCTCGCACCCGGTCGAGGAGTTCGTCGAAGGTGGGGTCACCGGAAGTGTCGACGCGCAGGACCAGGGTGTTGGCGAACAGGCCGACGAGGTCTTCGAGCGCGGTGTCCGGGCGGCCCTCGACGGGCGTTCCGATGACGATGTCGTCGCCTGCGCCGAGTCGGTTGAGGAGGGTGACGAGGGTGGCGTGGAGCACCATGAAGGCGCTGGCGCCCCGGCCTTGGCCGAGCGCGTCGATACGGCGGCGCAGTGCGGCCGACACGGTGAAGGGCACCGTGCCGCCGTGCTGGGAGGCGACGGCGGGCCGGGGCCGGTCGGTGGGCAGCTCGGTCTGGTCGGGGATTCCGGCCAGTTCCCGCGTCCAGAAGTCGAGCCGGTTCGCGGGCAGTTCGCGCTCCCACAGCGCGTAGTCGGCGTACTGGACGGGCAGCGGAGCCCAGTCGGGGGCGTGGCCTGCGAGTCGGGCGGCGTAGGCCGTGGAGAGGTCGTCGGCGAGTGGCCGCATGGACGCACCGTCGCCCGCGATGTGGTGCAGGAGCAGCAGCAGGGCGTGTTCGCGGTCGCCGTCGGTGAACAGCTCCGCGCGGATGGGTGGTTGGTGGTCGAGGGAGAAGGGCGTCCGGGCGGCCTCCGCCACCGCTGCGGCGAAGTCGACAGGCCTCAACGACCGGATGGCGAAAGGCGGTTCGGTGTCGACGACGGCCTGGTGCGGTCCGTCCGGCCCGTCGGCAATCACCGTGCGCAGTACTTCGTGGCGGCGGACCAGGTCGCCGAAGGCGTCCCGCAAGGCGTCCGGGTCGAGGTTGCCGGTCATGCGCAGGACGACGGGGATGGTGTACGTCTGCGTCTGGCCGTCGAGCCGGTCAAGGAACCACATCCGCCGTTGCGCCGCCGACAGCGGCACCCGCTCGGGCCGATCGGTTCCTGCGCGCCGGACGAGCGGTGGCCGTGGGGCCTTCGTCGGGCGGTCGGAGAGCAGTTCGGCGAGTCGGGCGACGGTCGAGTGCTCGAAGACGTCCCGGATGGACAGCTCGGCGCCCAGCTCGGCCCGGACGCGGTTGACCAGCCGTGCGACGAGCAGGGAGTGGCCGCCGAGGCGGAAGAAATCGTCGTCGGCGCCCACGTCGGGCACGCCGAGGACGGCCGCGAAGAGGTCCGCCACCCGCTGCTCCAGGCCCTCGCTGGAGGGTCGGCGGGAGCCCTCGGTGCCGAAGTCCGGGGCGGGCAGCGCCTTGCGGGCGATCTTGCCGTTGTCGGTCAGCGGCAGGGTCTCCAGCACGACGAACGCGGCGGGGACCATGTAGTCGGGCAGGGCCCGCGCGGCGGCAGCGCGTAGCGCGGCCGGGTCCGCCAAGTCCACCGAGCCCGCCGAGCCCGCCGAGCCCGCCGAATCCACCGAATCCACCGAATCCACCGAATCCACCGAATGATCCGACTCCGATTCCTGCTCCGGCACGACGTAGGCGACGAGGCGCTTGTCGCCGGGGGTGTCCTCGCGGACGACCACGACGGCCGCGTCGATGCCGGGCTGGGCCGTCAAAACGGCCTCCACCTCGCCGAGTTCGATGCGGAAGCCCCGGATCTTCACCTGGTCGTCGACGCGGCTGACGAACTCCAGCCGTCCCCCGGCCGTCCAGCGGGCCAGGTCGCCGGTGCGGTACATCCGGGATCCGGGCAGGCCGTACGGGTTGGCGACGAACCGTCCGGCGGTCAGGCCGGGGCGGCCGTGGTAGCCGCGGGTGACGAGGTCGCCCGCGACGTACAGCTCGCCCGCGGTGCCGACGGGGGCCGGGCGCAGCAGGGCGTCCAGGACGTACATCTGGGTGTTCCAGGCGGGCGTTCCGATGGTGATGACGCCGGGCGGCACAGCGTCGCCGGGTTCGATGCGGAAGAGGCTGCAGCCGATGGTGGTCTCGGTGGGGCCGTACTCGTTGAGGACGGTCACCCCGGGGTGGCGGGCACGCCAGGCGTCCAGCACGTCGCCGAGCAACGACTCGCCGCCAAGGACGAGTTGACCCTCGGGCGAGTACTCCTCGGGCACCGCGCCGAGCAGGTGCAGATGACTGGGGGTGGCCTTGACGAAGTCGGGCCGGGTGACCTGGGCGTCCGGGTCCGGTCCACTGGACGTCCAGCGGACCAACTCCACGGTGCCGCCGGAGATCAGCGGGCCGAACATGCCGGTGGCGGTGAGGTCGAAGGAGACCGGCGAGTGCACCAGGACACGGCGGCGCAGGCTCGCGTACTCGGCCGTCGCCCACGCCAAGTAGGCGACAAGTGAACGGTGTTCGACGACGACCGCCTTGGGGCGCCCGGTCGAGCCGGAGGTGAAGATGACGAACGCGGCGTGCTCGGGCCGACGCACCACTTCAGTAAGCGGGGAGGAGGGCTGGTCCGCGAGCGCGGGATCGTCCGCCAGGACGACAGCGACGACGGTCAACGGCCTTACGAACTCGGCCAGTTCGACCGTGGTGACGACCGCGACCGGCGCGATGTCGCCCAGCATGAAGGCGAGCCGGTCGGCCGGGTGCGCCGGGTCCAGCGGCAGATAGCCGGCCCCGGTCTTCAGAGCGGCCAGCAGGGTCACCGGGATCTCCTCGGAGACCGGCATCAGTACGGCGACGTACCGCTCGGGACCGGCACCGAGGGCGCTCAAGCGGCGGGCCAACCGGTCGGCGCGGGCGTCGAGTTCGGCGTACGACAGCGCGGTCGCGCCGAAGACGACGGCGGGGGCGTCCGGCGTAGCGGCCACCTGGGCTTCGATCAGGTCGGTGAGGGTATGGGCCGGGACCTCGTGGTCGGTGGCGTTCCAGTCGGTGAGCAGCAGGCGCCGCTCGGCCTCGTCCACGACGTCGAACTCCCCGACAGGGCGGCCGGGTTCGGCGCTGACGTCGGTGAGCAGCCGGGTGAAGCGGTCCGCGATCCGTGCGGCCGAGTCGCGGTCGAACAGGTCGGTGGCGAACTCCAGGAGCCCGCTCACCCCGCCCTCGGGCCGCTCGGTGAGGAAGAACGACAGGTCGAACTTGGCGGCCGGTGAGGCCACCGGCCGTACGCTCACCGACAGTCCGCGCAGTTCGACGGCGAGGTCGAGGGCCGTCTGCTGGTCGGCGTTGTTGAAGTTCAGGCCGGTCTGGAACAGGGGGTGACGGGCGGTGGAGCGCACCGGGTTGACCGCTTCGACGAGCCGCTCGAACGGCACGTCCTGGTGGGCGTAGGCGGCCAGGTCGGCGGCCCGTACCCGGCGCAGCACCTCGGTGAAGTCGGGGTCGCCGGTGAGGTCGGTGCGCAGGACGAGGTTGTTGGCGAAGTAGCCGACCAGGGGTGCCAGGGCGTCGTTCGCGCGGCCCGCGACGGGCGAGCCGATGACGATGTCGTCACCCGCGCCGAGCCGGTGGAGGAGAGTGGCGAGGGCCGCGTGCACGACCATGAAGACGGTCGTGTGGTGTTCGCGGGCGAGCCGGACCAGGGCCTGGTGGACCTCGGGCGCGACGGCGAAGGGCACCGTGTCGCCGCGATGGGTGGGGGCGGCGGGCCGGGGTCGGTCGAAGGGCAGTTCCAACTGCTCTGGCAGCCCTGCGAGTGTGGTCCGCCAGTGGTCGAGCTGGCGGGAGAGGACGCTCTCCGGGTCGTCGGACTCCCCCAGGGTCTGTCGCTGCCACACCGCGAAGTCGGCGTACTGGAAGGGCAGTTGGGCCCAGTCGGGTTCCTCGCCCTGGGTCCGGGCCGCGTAGGCAGTGGCGAGGTCGCGGGCGAGCGGGGCCATGGAGGCGCCGTCGCCTGCGATGTGGTGCAGGACGAGGAGCAGGACGTACGCGCTCTCGCCGAGGTCGAACAGGGTTGCCCGCAGGGGCGGTTGGGCGGTGAGGTCGAACGGGGTGCCGACAGCCTCGGCCAGTCGGGCGGCGAGCCCCTCCTCGTCGACGCCCACCACGCTCAGCGGCGGCACGGACGGCAGCACGATCTGGTGGGGGCCGTGTGCGTCCTCGGCGAAGACCGTGCGCAGGGCCTCGTGCCGTGCGGCCAGGTCGGCCAGGGCGGCGGTGAGCGCGGCCTTGTCGAGTTCGCCGGTCAGCTGGAGCGCGACCGGCAGGTTGTACGTCGGGGACGGGCCCTCGAAGCGGTGCAGGAACCAGAGCCGTTCCTGGGCGTACGACAGCGGCAGGCGCCCTTCGCGCGGCTGGGCGGTGATGCCGGTGCGGCGCGGTCCGCTTCCGGTGAGCCGGGCCGCGAGCTTCGCCACGGTGGTCGCCTCGAACAGCACGGACAGTTCGATGTCGACGTCGAGGGCGGCGCGGATTCGGCCGGCCAGCCGGGTGACCAGGAGGGAGTGGCCGCCGAGGGAGAAGAAGTCGTCGTCGATCGACACCTCGGGCACGCCGAGCACCTCGGCGAACAGGCCGCTGAGGATCTCCTCCTGCGGGGTGCGCGGTGCCCGCCCGCCGGTGTGGGTGAGGTCGGGGGCCGGTAGTGCCTTGCGGTCGAGCTTGCCGTTGGGGGTGAGCGGCAGCTCGTCGAGGGTGACGATCTGGGCCGGGACCATGTATTCGGGCAGCCGGGAGGCGAGCCGGTCGCGGATGTCGGCGTCCGTGTCGGTGTCGAGCGGGACGCCCTGGCCCCCTAGGGCGCCCGGATCGGCGGGGACGACGTAGCCGACGAGCCACTGGCCGTGGACGGCTGCGGCGGCCTGGGCGACGGCCGGATGGTCGGTCAATGCGTCCTCGATCTCGCCGAGTTCGACGCGGAAGCCGCGGAGCTTGACCTGGTTGTCGGCGCGGCCGAGGTACTCCAGCTCACCGTCGGCCGTCCAGCGGGCCACGTCGCCTGTGCGGTACATGCGGGATCCGGGCGGGCCGTAGGGGCTCGCGACGAACCGTTCGGCGGTCAGGGCGGGCCGGTCGAGGTAGCCGCGCGCGAGCTGGACGCCCTCGCAGTACAACTCGCCGGGCACGCCCGGCGCGACCGGTGCGAGGTCGGCATCGAGCACGTACATACGGGTGTTGGGGACAGGACCGCCGATCAGCACGGTCTCGGTGTCCGGACCGGCCGGCCAGGTCGTGACGTCGACGGCGGCCTCGGTGGGGCCGTACGCGTTGAGGAGTACCGCATCCTCGTTCGCCGAGTGCTCGTGGAACCGGCGGACCAGTTCGGCGGGCAGCGCCTCGTCGCCGGAGACGACCAGGCGGACCGAGTCCGGCAGCCGGGTCTCGGCGAGGTAGGCGCCCAGCATCGAGGAGCTGAGGTGGACGACGCCGACGTGCTCCTCGCGCATCAGCCGCTCCAGGTAGAGCGGGTCGCGGTGGCCGTCGGGGCGGGCGACGACGAGGGTGCCGCCGTGGGTGAGGGTCCAGAAGACCTCCCACACCGACACGTCGAAGCTCACCGGGGTGGACTGCAACACCCGTTCGCCGGGCGTCAGTTCGTGGTCGTCCTGCATCCACCACAGGCGGTTGCCCAGGCCCGCGTAGGTGTTGACGGTGCCCTTGGGGCGGCCGGTGGAGCCGGAGGTGTAGATGACGTAGGCGGCGTTGTCGCCGTGGACGGGAACGCCCGGGTTCTCGGTCACCGATGAGCCACCGTCGGGCGCGATCCGGTCGAACCCGTCAACCGACCGGTTGGATACGAGCAGGGCCGCGCCGGAGTCGTCGAGGATGTACGCGATCCGGTCGGCGGGATAGCCGGTGTCGATGGGCACGTACGCGGCGCCCGCCTTGACGACCGCCCACAGCGCCACGATCAGGTCCACCGAGCGCGGCAGCATCACCGCGACCCTCGACTCGGGGCCGACGCCCCGGTCGCGCAGGGCATGCGCGAGACGGTTCACGCGGGCGTTCAGCTCGCCGTACGTGACGCGCTCGCCCTCGAAGAAGACGGCCTCGGCGGCCGGGTCCTGGGCCTCGAAGCGCTCCACGATCGAACGCCCGTCGTCCCAGGCGAGGTTGGTGTCGTTCCAGCCGTGCAGCACCAGGGCGCGATCGTCGGTACCGAGCACGTCCACCTGGGACAGCCGCTGTCCGGGGTCGGCGGTGACCGCCTCCAGGATGCGTACGAAGCGGGCCGCGAAGCTCCGGGCCGTCCGGCGGTCGTACAGGTCGGTGGCGTACTCCAGGCGACACAGCAGCCCGCCGTCCTCGTGGACGTGGCAGTCGAAGTGCACGTCGAACTTGGCGGTGCCGCTGGTCACCGGGCCGGGGTCGGCGGTGACGCCGGGCAGGTCGAAGCGGGCCTCGGTGAGGTCCAGCCAGGCCAGCATGACCTGGAAGAAGGCGTGCCGGGAGCGGGAGCGCTCCGGGTTCAGCTCCTCCACGAGGCGCTCGAAGGGGACGCCCTGGTGGGCGTACGCGGCGAGGCCCGTCTCGCGGACGCGGACCAGGAGTTCCTCGAAGGTCGGGTCGCCCGAGGTGTCCATGCGGTAGACGAGGGTGTTGATGAAGACGCCGACCACGTCGTCGAGCACCGAGTCGGGCCGGTCGGCGATCACACCGCCGAGCGGGATGTCCTCGCCCGCGCCGAGCCGGGTCAGCAGCAGGGACACGGCGGCCTGGAGGATCATGAACGGGGTCGTGCGGGTACGGCCGGCCAGGTCCAGCATCCGCTGGTACAGCTCGGGGCCGACCGGGAACTCGACGTGGTCGCCTCGGTGGGTGGCCACCGCCGGGCGCGGCCGGTCGCCGGGGAAGGTGACCTCGGGCGGGAGGCCGTCGAGGTGCTCCTTCCAGAAGTCGATCTGGCGCGGCAGGTCGGCGGCGAGCGTCTCGCGCTGCCAGATCGCGAAGTCCGGGTACTGGACGGCGAGTTCGGGGAACCGGGGCGCGTCGCCGTCGAGCCGGGCGCGGTAGGCGGCGGACAGGTCCTCGGTGAGGGGCCGCAGCGAGGCTCCGTCGGTGGCGATGTGGTGCACCACGAGGAGCAGGACGTGGGTGTCGGGGCCGGTCGGGTAGAGCGTGGCCCGCAGGGGCAGGTCGTGGGTGAGGTCGAAGGAGCGGGCGGCGGAGGCGGCCAGGTCGGGGGCGGGGCCCGCGTCCCGTACGACCTCCATGGTGAAGCCGGTGTCCGGGGGCAGGACGACCTGGTACGGGCCGTCGGCGTCCTCCAGGTACAGGGTGCGCAGCGCCTCGTGGCGGGCGACCAGGTCGGCGAGCGCACCGCCGAGCGCGTCCGCGTCGAGCGGGCCGGTGAGCCGGACCTGGATGGGGATGTTGTACGTCCCCGAGGCGCCCTGGAGTCGCTGGAGGAACCACATGCGTTCCTGGGCGAACGACAGCGGGACGCGGCCGGGCCGTTCCTCGGCCGTGATGCGCTTGGCCTGCGGGGCCAGCCGGGTCAGCCGTTCGGCGACGCCTGCGGCGGTCGGCCCGGCGAAGACATCTCGCAGGGACAGGTCGACGCCGAACTCGTCGCGGACGCGGTGGACCAGACGGATCATCAGGATCGAGGTGCCGCCGAGCGCGAAGAACTCGTCGTGCACGCCGACCTGTTCGACGCCGAGCACGTCGGCGACGATGGCGCACAGCTTCCGCTCCTCGGGCGAAACGGGTTCGGCGCCGGTGGCGGTGGCCACGACCTTCGCGGGAGCGTCGGCCGTACGGACGCCGGTGACCAGCAGCCGGTCCTCCTCACTCACCGCCGCCAACTCGCCGACCTGGACGTCCAGTTCGGCTGCCGCCCGGCCGAGCAGGTCTGCCAGGTGGTCGGCGACGCGCGCGACGGCCGGCGCGTCGAAGGCGCCGGTGAGGCAGGAGAACCTCAGCCGCAGCCGCTCGCCGGGGAAGACGGACAGGCTCACCGGGTAGTGGGTGCGCTCGACGAGGTCGGCGTGGGCCAGGCGCAGTCCGCCGGCCTCGATGCCGTCGTCCATCGGGTAGTTCTCGAACGCGACGATGGTGTCGAACAGCGCGTCGAAGCCTGACGCGCGCGTCAACTCCGCCAGGGAGGCGTGCTGGTGGGCGTCGAGCGAACGCTGCTCGTGCTGGACGCGGGCCAGCAGCGCGGCCAACGACTCGTCCGGGTCGATCCGCACGCGGACCGGCAGGGTGTTGACGAACAGCCCGACCATCGACTCCGCGCCGGGCAGCTCGGGCGGGCGCCCGGAGACGGTCGCGCCGAACACCACGTCGTCACGGCCGCTGAAGCCGCTCAACAGCAGGGCCCACAGGCCCTGTACGACGGTGTTCAGGGTGATCCGGTGCGCGCGGGCGGTCGCCGACAGTGCCTCGGTGAGCGCCTCGGGCAGCACCAGTTCGTGGACGTCGTGGCCGTCGGAGGCGCGGTCGGCGGGGGCGAGCAGGGTGGGTGCGGTCAGACCGGTGAGGTGTTCGCGCCACGCCTCGGCGGAGGCCTCGTGGTCCCGGCCGCCCAGCCACGCCAGGTGGTCGCGGTAGGGGGCGACCGGAGGCAGGTCGGCGCCGCCGTACAGGTTGAACAGGTCACGGACCAGCAGCGGCAGGGACCAGCCGTCCAGCAACAGGTGGTGGTGGGTCAGGACGAGCCGGTTCCCGAGGGCGGTGAACCGCAGCAGGGGCGGCCGTACGACGCTGAAGCCGCGCGCCCGGTCACGGGCGAGGAACGCCTCGACATCCTCCTCGTCGCGCTCCTCCCACGGCACCTTGACCTCGGCGGGGACGACCTGCACGGGAGCGCCCGTCGAGCGGCTGCGGAAGGCGGCGCGCAGGTTGGGGTGGCGGTGCAGCAGCGCGGTGGCGGCGGCCCGCATCCGTCCGGCGTCGAAGCCGCCGTCGATCTCCAGGACGAGCTGGCCGACGTACGGGTCCTCGGGCTCGTACAGCGCGAGGAAGAGCAGGCCCTCCTGGAGCGGGGAGAGCGGCAGTACGTCGGTGGCGCCGCGGAACCGGTCCAGCTCCTCCTGGGTGATCCGGACGAGCGGTACGTCGGAGACGGTGAGCCCGCCTCGCGTGTGGACGGCGAGTTCGGTGAGGGCCTCGGTCCAGGCCTCGGCGAGGGCGCGGACCTCGGTCTCCGTGAGGACGCCCGAGGGGTAGGTCCACTCGGCGGTCAGCTCGCCGTCGCGGACGTGGGCGTCGATCTGGAGGGCGTGGGTGAGTGCGAGGCCGTCGTCGGCGAGGAGTTCCACGGCCGTCGCGTCGTCGGCGAGGCGCCAGCCGCCGAGGTCCTGTGCGTCCAGGCGGCCCAGGTAGTTGAAGGAGATCTGGGGTGCCGGCAGACCGGTGAGACGGTCGCGGAGCAGGTCGTGGCCGCGACCGCCGTGCGGGACCGCGCGCAACTCCTCCTTGGTGCGCTTGAGCAGGGCGGGGCCGGTCTCGGTCCCGGCGGCGAGGCGGACCGGGTGGATACGGGTGAACCAGCCGACCGTGGTGGACAGGTCCATGCCGTCGGGGAGGTGGTCGCGTCCGTGGCCCTCCAGGTCGACCAGGACCGGTCCCTCGCCCCGGTGGCGCTGTACGGCGGCCGAGAGCGCGGCGAGGAGGACGTCGTCCGGGGTCGCCCGGTAGGCGGCGGGCAGCGTGGTCAGCAGGGTGCCGGTGAGGTCCGCCGGGACCGTGACGGTGATCGAGCGGGCGGCGCCGTGGACGTCCTGGGCGGGGTCGAGGGGGCGGGCGCCGAGGACGGGTTCCGGGATGGACAACAGGTCGGTCCACAGCGGGAGTTCGTCGCCGGGGGCCTGAAGGTGGTCGGCCCAGCGGCGCAGGGAGGTGCCTGCCGGGGACAGGTCGCCGTCCGCGAGGGCCTCGGCGAGGTCGGTCAGCAGGATGCGCCAGGAGACACCGTCCACGACCAAGTGGTGCAGGACGAGCAGCAGTTGGCCCGACTCGAACCACACGGCCCGGACCATCTCGCCGTCCTCGGGCGACAGTTCGCGCCGGGCGGCCTCCTTGTGCGCGGCCACGTCCTCGTCCCGGGCGCGGGTCAGGCAGTCCTCGGCCCGTACGGCACCCACGGGACGGATGTGCCGGCCTCGCAGGCGCAGGGCGTCGTGGCGGTCGAGGACGCGTTGCAGGGCCGCGCCGAGCCGGTCGTACGACAGGCCGGGCCCGGCGGCGAGGAGGAGGGACTGGGCGAACCCGGCGGTGGGGCCGCCGCGTTCGGCGAGGCGCCGGGCCATCGGTGTCTCGGGGAGTTCGCCGACCGGGTCGTCCTCGACGGGCGCGGACGCCGGTGCGGTGGTCGCGACGGTGGCGAGGCGGGCGACGGTCGGGTGGTCGAAGACGTCCTGGGGCGTGAAGTGCAGGCTCTGACGGCGGGCGCGGCTGACCAGCTGGATGGCGTGGATGCTGTCCGCGCCGAGGGTGAACAGGTCGTCGTCCACGCCCAGTTCGGGGCGGCCGAGGAGTGCGGCGGCGAGAGTGTGCAGGGTGCGCTCGGTGGCGGTG
Organism: Streptomyces geranii; assembly: GCF_002954775.1. Classification (GTDB taxonomy): domain Bacteria; phylum Actinomycetota; class Actinomycetes; order Streptomycetales; family Streptomycetaceae; genus Streptomyces; species Streptomyces geranii. The sequence goes on along the minus strand of NZ_PJME01000004.1, from coordinate 305,469 downwards.
ACGGGGACACGTCCGCTCACCGGCCCGGCCGGAGCGGGCAGTGCGCGGCGGTCGATCTTGCCGTTGGGGGTCACCGGGATCGACGGCAGGACGAACACGCTCACCGGCACCATATGGGCGGGCAGCCGCTCCGCGAGGTGGGCCCTGGGGTCGGTCTCCGGCATGCCGGAGACGTAGCCGACGAGTTGCCGTGAGCCCGCCGCCGAGTCGTGGACGAGGACCACTGCCTGGTCGACGCCGGGCACGGCGGCCAGCGCGGCCTCGACCTCGGCCGGTTCGACCCGCTGACCGTTGATCTTGATCTGATCGTCGGCGCGACCGACGAACTCCATTTCTCCGTCGGCCAGTTGACGGACCAGGTCGCCGGTGCGGTACATCCGGGTGCCAGCCGGGCCGTACGGGTCGGCGACGAACCGCTCGGCGGTCGCGCCGGGGCGGTCGAGGTAACCGCGAGCCAGTTGCACGCCCGCCAGGTACAGCTCGCCGGTGACGCCGTCCGGGACCGGCTGGAGGGCCGGATCGAGCACGTAGGCGCGGGAGTTGTGGGTGGGGGTGCCGATGGTGACGGGCACGCCGGGGGCGCAGGCGTGGGAGGTGGCGGTCACCGAGAACTCGGTGGGCCCGTAGGAGTTGTGGAGCCGGGCACCGCATTCACGGTGGAAACGTTCGGCGAGCCCGGCGGGCAGGGCCTCGCCGCCGCAGCTCACCATCCGCAGCGAGTCGACAGGCACGTACTCGTCGAGGAACGGGCCGAGCATCGCCGGGACGAAGTGGATGACGGTGACCCGCTCGTCGCGAACCAGACGGGCCAGATAGGCCGGGTCACGGTGCCCGTCGGGCCGAGCGACGACGAGGCTCGCGCCATGTGTGAGCGTCCAGAAGACCTCCCACACCGACACGTCGAACCCGACAGGCGTCTTGTGCACGACCCGGTCCGCCGGGGTCAGCCCGTACTCGTCCTGCATCCAGGCCAACATGTTGGAGATGCCGGCGTGGGTGACGACGACACCCTTGGGGCGACCGGTGGTGCCCGAGGTGTGGATGACGTACGCGGCGTGGTCCCCCCGCGGGACGACGCCGGGGTTCGTGTCGGGCTCGCCCTCGCCGAGGACCCGTACGTTGTCCTCGTCGAGCACGAACGACACGCGGGCGTCCGCGAGGATGTGGGCGATCCGCTCGGCCGGGTAGCCGGTCTCGACGGGCACGTAAGCCGCACCACTCTTGAGCACCGCCCACAGCGCGACGATCAGGTCCACCGAACGGGGCAGCTTCACCGCCACCCGCGATTCCGGTCCCACGCCCCTCGCGCGCAGGGCGTGCGCGAGGCGGTTCACGCGGGCGTGGAGTTCGCCGTACGTCAGCCGCTCGCCCTCGCAGACGACGGCCTCGGCGGCCGGGTCCTGGTCCTCGAACAGCTCCACCAGCGAGCGCTGATCGGTCGCGCGGCCGGTGGTGTTCCGGGCGTGGAAGCGCTCCCGCTGCGCGTCGTCGAGCAGGTCGAGGGCGCCGATGGGCAGCTCGGGGTGCTCGGTCACGGCGGCCAGCAGCCGGACGTACCGCGCACGGTGCTCGGCGGCCGTGTCAGGCGTGAAGCGGTCCTGGTGGGCGTTGAGCACGAGTTCGATGCCCTCGGCGACCCGGGGATCACCGAACGCGTGCAGAGCCAGGTCCCGTACGGGACCGGAGCCCAGCTGCCGGGCCTCGGCCTCGACTGCACCGAAGGGCACGCGCGGGGAGGCGAACGACAGGATGTTCACGGACGGGCCGCCGAGAGTTCCCGGGTGGGCGGCGGCGGTCAGGTCGCGGCGCAGCGCCTCCTGGGGATAGCGCTGGTGCCGGGTGGCCTCGCTCAGGCGGGCGGTGACCCGGTCGAGCAGTTCCGTGAAGCTGGTGGAGCCGTCGACGGTAACGCGCAGCGGTACCTCGTTGACGAGCATGGCGGGCGTCGCCAGGGCGTGCGGGCTGAGCCGGGCGGCCATGAACACCCGGACGAGGACGTCGTGGGCGCCGGTGACCCGGTGGGTGTAGGCGGCCATGGCGGCGATCACGGGCAGGGACCAGCGGGACCCGGCGAAGTCGCGCAGGCGGTGGGTCACTTCCTTCGGCAGCCGGCCGCTGGCGCTGGGCAGGCTTGGCGCGAGGGCGGAGGTGCCGGAGCCGAGTTCCGTGGAGTCGGGCAGATCCGCGAACTCGCCCTGCCAGTAGGCGGCGTCGCGCTCCCGGCGCCCGGAGGCGCGGTATGCGTCCTGCTCGGCCAGGACCTCGCCGAGGGTGGCGAAGCCGGAGGCGGGCGGTTCCTCGCCCGCGACGAGCGCCGAGTACGTCTCTGTCACCCGGCGCAGGTGCAGCACCTGGCCGCGGCCGTCGAGGAGGATGTGGTGGTAGGCGAAGTGGAACCAGTGCCGGTCGGGTCCCAGCCGCAGCAGGGTGTGCCGGAACAGCCGCTCGCCGTCGGCGTCCAGACGGATCGGCCGGGTCTGCCCGGCGTCGATCCAGGCCCGCGCGGCAGCGGCGGGGTCGCTCTCGCCGCTCACGTCGACGTACGCCAACTCGCCGGTCACGGACGGGTCCAGGATCTGGCGTACGTCGTCGTCGGTCTCGTGGAAGCGGACCCGCAGGGCCTCGGTCTCGGCCACTGCCCGCTCCACGGCGTGGGCCAGCAGGGCACGGTCCACCGGTCCGGGGACGTCGAAGTAGATGCCGCAGGTGTACATGGGGCTGTCGGGGTCGAGCCGCTGGGCGACCCAGACGCCGTGCTGTGCCGCCGTCAGGGACAGCGGGGATGGCGCAGTGTTCATCGTCAGACCCGCTTCTCGCCGACCAGCCCCGACAGGGCCGCGCTGAGCGCGTCGACCGTGGGGTGGTCCCAGGTCAGCGCGTCGTCGACGGTCACCTCGAACTCGTCCTCGATGTCGGCGGTGATGGCCAGCGCCGTCAGGGAGTCCAGGCCGTAGTCGGCCAGCGGCCTGGACGTGTCGATGTCCTGCGGCGAACGGCGCAGATAGGTCGCCACGCGCTCGGTCAGCCAGGTGTGCACGTCACGGTTGCCAGCGGTCATGAGGGGGGTTCGCTTTCTCGGAGGGGGGAGTTGAGGAGCGGTCCGGGGCGCGGGGCGGCGAAGCCGCGTCGACGAGGGCGAACGGGCAGGACCGCTTACGGAGTTACGGAGTTGAGGTGGCCGGTGGGCCTCAGACGGCGAGCGGTCTTCCGGTCAGGCCGAAGGAGCGGCCGGTGTCGCGGCGGTCGAGGAGTTCGGTGAGGAGCGTGTCCTCGACCTGGGCGGGCAGCGGGCCCGGCCGGTGCGGCTCGCGGGCCGAGCGGTGCAGGGCCGCGCGCAGCCAGGCGGGGTCGGCGAGGAAGTTCCCCGGCTCGGCGTGCCGCCAGACCTGGACGCAGACGGTCCGGGACAGCAGGCGGACGTACCGGGTGACGAGGTCGTAGTACTCGGGGCGGGCGCCGACACCCAATTCCACCGGCGACAACTGACCGCACTCACAGGCAAGTTGGGCCAGTTTCGCGCGATCGGCGGCGACGGCGTCCCGCAGGTCGGCGTCCTCGGGCGCCCAGGGCTCGTCGAGGAGCGTGTGCAGCGAACCGGCGATCGGGTCGCGGCCCCCGGCGTGCAGGGCCAGCCGGTCGTACGGCAGCGGCGGCAGCGGCTCCGCGAGAGCGTACAGGTCGGCGGGGGCTGCCGTGCCGTGCCGGGTCCAGGTGCGGCGGGCCAGCAGGGGAAGCTGCGGGAGCAGGCTCATCTGGCAGGCGGCCCGGGCGATGTGGCCGAAACCGACGGGGGCGAGGTCGCGCAGCAGCTTCTGGAACAGCGCGGTCGGGCCCTCGCGCAGATAGAAGTGGGCGCCGAGGAGTTCGGCGAGCCGGTCCATGGCCTCCAGCAGCAGCCGGGACACCTCGAACTTGACCGCGGAGGCGTACACGCTCGCCGCACCGGGCACCAGGTGCAGCGCGCGGGCCCCGACCGCGCCGAGGGCCTCGGCCCGCAGCAGGTCGGCGAAGACCCCGGCCAGCACCGACCGGACGTGCGGGAGGGCGGTGGCGGGGCCGCCGTAGAGTCGGCGCGCGCTCAGGTGGTCGACGGTGAGGCGCAGTCCGGTGTCGAGGATGCCGGTGGCCATCGCGGGCAGGACCGTGCGGGTGATCTGGAGGGCCTTGAGGGCCGTCTCAAGGCCGGAGCCGACCGGGCCGAGGACGGCGGAGGCGGGCACGGGCAGGTCGTCGAAGCGCAGCCCGCCGAGCTGGACTCCGCGCATGCCCACGGTGCTGAAGCGCGGCAGATCGGTCAGGCGGGCGGGGTCGGCGCTCGCGCGGTCGACGAGGACCAGGGAGTGGCTGCGCGGCCCTGAGCCGGGGTCGGTGCGGGCGAGGACGACCATGGCGTCGGCGCGCGCGATGTTGGTGACGACCTCCTTACGGCCGCTCAGGCGCAGCCCGTCCGGTGCGGCGGTCGCCTCGAACTCCGTGCCGGCCATGTCGTTGCCGTGCGCGAGTTCGTGGAAGGCGATGGCGATTCGGTGGCCGTCGAGGAGCAGGCGGGCGGCGTGTTCGCGCTGGGGTGCGGCTCCCGCGGTCCACAGGGTGACACCGGCGATGAGCGAGCTGGCGCCGTAGCCGAGGCCGAGCGCGGGGTCACGGCGGTAGAGGGAGCGCATCACCTCGGCGAGGTGGTCGGCCCGTTCGAGACGTCCGCCGAGTTCGGGCGGGACGAACTCGGCGTTCAGGCCGTAGGAGTGCAGCAGGGACTCTCCGGCGGTGAGCATCTCGGCGCGTTCGTCGGCGGCGAGGATCGCGGTGGCGCCGGTGGGGTTGGCCGGGTCGGCGAGGCTGCCGAGGAGGTGTTCGAGTTCGTCGGCGCGTTTGGGGGCGAGGCCGGTCGTGGTGATGGTCATGCGGCACCTCCCCAGAGGGTGAACTCCGTTGCGGGTGTGGTGAGTACGACGTCGGCCAGGGCGTCGAAGAGGGCGGTGGCGTCGCTGTCATCGGCGCCGTGACTGCCGTGGGTCCCGTCGCCGTGGTCGGTGTCGTGGCTGCCGTCATCGCCGCCGCCGCTGCCTTGGCTGCCGTCGCCGCCCTCCTCGTCGAGCAGGACGGTCAGGCAGGCCCGTAGCCACAGGCCGTCCGCACCGAGTCGGCCCGTGCGCAGGGGCGGGTTCTCCAGCCACAGCAGGAGGCAGGCGGCAGCGGCGTAGGCGCGTTCGTAGGTCTCGGCCATGCCGAACGCCGTGCTGGGCAGTCCGCCCGCGACCGGGACGAAGTCGGCCGACTCCCTTTCCAGGCGGTCGAGTTGGGCAAGCAGTCGGTCGATGAGCGGGGCCGCCCGCGGTGGTCCCTGGTCACGTATGCGCGCCGCCAGGTCAGGCAGGGCCTGCACCGCACTGCATCCCGTCACCGACAGCATCGTCAGCCGGTCGCGGTCGAACGGCGGCAGGGGGGCGGTCAGGTCCGCAGCTGCTCGCAGGCCTTCGGCGTCCGTGCGGCGGTGGCTCAACTTCCGTGCCAGGCGCGGCATTTGGTTCAGAAGGGCGGCTCGGTTGACGACCGTACTGCCGTCGAAGATCGCACAGATACGGTGGTCGCGCTCCAGCTTGGCGAAGCCGTCGCCGGGCGGTGAGGTGAGGAAGCCGCGTACGCCGAGGAGTTCGCCCAGGGAGGTGAGGGTGTTCTGGGTGAGGGTCGGGACAAACGCCTTGGTGAGCGCCGAGATCGCGCTCAGTTCACCGGGCAGGGTGTGCACCGAGCGGGCGGACAGCAGGCTCACGGCCTCGACGGTCAGTGCGCCGGCGGCTGCCCGGCCGAGGATGCGGCGGACATGTGGGACGTCGGCGAGGCGGCGGCCGTACAGTTCGCGTCCCGTCGCGAAGTCGCGGGCCAGGCGGAGGGCGTGGTCGGCTGCGCCGAGGGAGAGCGCCGTGCAGGCGATTCGGGTGAGCTGGAGCGTCTTGAGGACCACGGCGATCCCGTCGCCCCGCTCACCGACGAGTGCGTCGGCCGGCACCGGGGCGTCGTCGAGGGCGAACCCGCTGATGTCGGCGCCACGGATGCCGTGCGTCCGGATCTTCGGCAGGTTGCGCCAACTGCCCTCCGGCAACTGGTTCTTGTCGACGAGGAAGAGGCTGAAGCCGCGTCCGCCGCCCGCCGGGTCGGTGCGCGCGAGGACGCAGGCGAGGGTGGAGCGGGTGGCGTTGTTGATGAGCCACTTCTCGCCGGTGAGCCGCCAGCCGACACTGCCGCCGTTGCCGGTGTCTTCATGACCGTTGGCATTTCCAGTGTCGGTGCCGCTGTCGGTGCCGGTGCCATCGGCCGCGTTCATGTCCGGGTCGGCCACCGCCGCGAACTCGCTCGCCAGCAGGTCGGCCCCGTGGTCGCGCTCGGTCAGCCCCCAGCAGACCGCCTCGCCGGCCCGTACGCGCTCGGCGAGCCGGGCCGCCTGGTCCGGGGTGCCGGCCACCCACACCGGGGCGGACCCGAGGAACGTCTTGCCGTGCGCGATGGCCACGGTCAGGTCGCGGCGGGAGACCGCCCGCAGCAGTCGTACCGTGCGGCTCAAGTCGCCGTCGGGGGTGAGGACGTAGTGGGCGGGCAGTCCGGCGGCGTCGAGGAGGCGGACGGCGTCGTCGGGGAACTCCTCGCGGTCGTCGAGTCCGGCGAGCGTGTCGGGGGCGAGGACGTCGTCCTCGTGGGTGGCGAGCAGGGTCTCCAGGTCGGCCGTGGTGGTCATCGTGCGGTCACCCGCCGGTGGTCGGCGAGGGCGGCGGTGAGGAGTGGGTCCTCGGCGAGGTGCAGGGTGTCCAGTTCGCCGGTGAGGTAGAGGGCGCGCATCGCGGAGCGCTGGACCTTGCCGCTGGTGGTGCGTCGTACGCCTGCGGGCCTGACGAGGGCTACGGCGGCGACCGGTGCGCCGAACTCGCGGGCGATGGTCTGCTTCATGTCGACGGCGATCTCGCCGAGCCGTTCGGCACCCCAGTGGGCGCGGATCTCGTGCACGGCGACGATCGCGGGGGCGGTGGCCACGGCGTCGTCGTGCCCGACCATGAAGGTGGCCCCGTGCAGACCGGCCAACTCCTCGTGCTGGGAGCGCAGTTCGTATTCGATGTCCGCGGGGTGCAGGTTGCGTCCGTGCAGGACGAGGACGTCCTTGCGGCGGCCGGTGATGTACAGCTCGCCGTCGATCAGGCCGCCGAGGTCGCCGGTGCGCAGGAACGGGCCGCGTCCGTCGCTCGTGCGGGCGTGGAACGTGGCGTCGGTGGCGTCGTCGTTCTCCCAGTAACCGGCGGCGACGCAGGGGCCGTCGAGCCAGATCTCGCCGATGCGGCCGTCGGGCAGGGCGTCGCCGGTGTCGGGGTCGACGATCAGCGCGTCGGATCCGCTCGGCGCCCCGCAGCCGACGAGGACGCGGGACGGCCGCGTGCCGGTGGCGGGCTTCAGCTCGCGGTTCTCCAGGGCGGCGGCGTCGGCATCGGTGCACCGGGCCGGCCGGCCGGAGGTGCCGGAGGCCATGAGTGTCGCCTCGGCCAGGCCGTACACGGGGATGAGCGCGTCGGGCCGCAGTCCGGCGGCGGCGAACCGTTCGGTGAAGGCCGTGACCACGTCGGCGCGGACGGGCTCGGAGCCGTCGGCCGCCTTGAGCCGGGACAGGTCGAGTGTGGCCAACTGCTCGTCGGTGACCCGGCGTACGCACATCTCGTAGCCGAAGTCGGGTGCGGCGGTGAAGTTGACGTCGCAGGCGTCCAGCATGCGCAGCCAGTGGTAGGGGCGGCGCAGGAAGGACATGGGGTCCATCTGGACGTATCCGCTCCCGCACAGGAGGCCGGGCAGCAGCAGGCCGATCAGCCCCATGTCGTGGTACAGGGGTATCCAGCCGCCGTATGTCGTGTTGCTGTCGTTGCCGAACATGGCGGCCATGCGGTCCACGTTGGCGGCCAGGTTGCCGTGGGTGACCATGACGCCCTTGGGATCGCCGGTCGAACCCGAGGTGTACTGGAGCAGGGCCAGGGTGTCGGGCGACACCTCGGGGGCGGTCCAGGCGTCCGGGTCTCCGTCCCCGGCGTCGGTCGGGTGGCAGACCGCGCCGACGACGCCTTCCTCGGCGATCCACTTCTCGACGTCCTGGAGATCGCTCTCCTGCGTCAGGACGGCGCGCACCCCGGCGTCGCGGGCGATGGCGGCGAGTCTGCGGCGCTCGTGGCGGTAGCGGCCCGGCAAGGGTGCCGGGACGGCGATGACACCGGCGTGCACACAGGCGGAGAAGGCGGTGGCGAACTCGATTCCCGGGGAATAGAGGAGGAGGGCCCGGTCGCCCGGGGAGAGCCGCTCCTGTATCCAGGAGGCGATGCGCCTGGAATGCAGATCGAGTTCTGCGCGGGTGCGCACGGATCGTTTGAGGTCGTTCAAGTCGGAGACGAAGGTCACGGCCGGCTGCTGCGGATTACGCGCTGCCTGTTCCCTCAGTGTCGTGAGTAATTCTCGCACGACGGAAACCGTACGGAATGACGGTCCTCGAACCAGTAGCGATACATTCACGAAATCGCCAAGAAATGCCATGAGACACACAAGAAACCTTGAACGCTTCATGATCGACTTCGATCACCGGTGGCCGTAGAACGGATCTGTGCATACCCCAATCACGTCGGCCGTCGCCGTACAGGGACTGAGAAAGAAATTCAGGGAGAGCCATGCCCTGCGTGGTATAGACCTGGAGGTACATCCGGGCGAGGTCCTGGGACTTCTGGGTCCGAACGGAGCCGGAAAAACCACGCTGGTGAAGATTCTGACGACCCTTCTGAAGCCGGATTCCGGCCACGTTCTGGTGAATGGCTGGAATGTGACGGCGGAGCCGGAAAAGGTCCGGTCCACGATCGGAATAGCTGGCCAGTATTCGACGGTCGACGGACTGCTCACCGGGTTCGAGAACCTGTATCTCATCGCGAAACTGCGCGGTGTGGGCCGCCGTACGGCCCGCCGTCTGGCGGACGACCTGCTGTCTCGTTTCCGCCTCACCGACGTGGCGGGCCGCCCGGCGGGTACCTACTCGGGCGGTATGCGCCGACGGCTGGATCTGGCCGCCGCGCTCGTCGGTTCCCCGCCCCTGGTCGTCCTGGACGAGCCCACGACCGGGCTCGATCCGGAGAGCCGGCTCGACACCTGGGAGGCGGTCGGCGAACTGGTCGCCGGTGGCACCACCATCCTGCTGACCACCCAGTACCTGGAGGAGGCGGACCGCCTCGCCGACCGGATCACCGTGATCGACCGGGGCCGGGTCGTCGCGGAGGGCACCAGCGACGCGTTGAAGGCGACCGCGGGCAACCGGCTCGTCGTGTGTGTCGCCGAGGACTGCCAGCTCGACGCGGCGGCACGCGCCGTACGGGAGGCCACCGGCGCCACCCCGACGGTGGACCGGCGGGCCAGGCGCGTGGAGGCGCCGGCCGCCGACGGCCGGGCCGCACTGGCCCGCGCCCTGACCGCACTTGAGGGCGAGCAGGTCGAGGTGCTGGAGATCGGCCTCAGCCGCTGCACCCTCGACGACGTGTTCCTCGGCCTGACCAGCCGCAACCGACAGGGGGCGGCGTTATGACGGCGACCACCGACACGCGAACGGCCAGCCCCTCTGGACAGGGCGCCCCGCCGACCGGCGCCTCCCCCACCCGAGCCCGCCGGAGTCCCGTCCTGCGCGTGCTCGCCGAGAGCGCCGACCTGGCCCTGCGCAACCTGCTGCATCTGCGGCGCACTCCGGGACTGCTGATCACGTGTCTGGTCGAGCCGGTCGTGTACGCCATGCTCATCGGGTACGTCTTCGGCAACAGCCTGGGCGGCCCGGCCTACCGCTCGTACATGCTGGGCGGGCTGCTCGCCCAGACGGTGGCCTTCACCACCACCTTCACCACGGTGGGGCTCTCCAGGGACCTGGAGCAGGGCATGGTCGACCGCTTCCGCACCCTGCCGATCTCCCGGGTGGCGCTGCTGCTCGGTCGGACCACGTCCGACCTGGCGACCTGTGTGGCGAGCATGGCCGTCACCACCGCCTGCGGGCTGCTGATGGGCTGGCGCCCGCACGCCGGCCCGTTCGAGGTGGCCGCCGGGTTCCTGCTGGCGCTGCTGTTCTCCTTCGCGATGTCCTGGATCGGCGTGTTCGTCGCCCTCGTCACGCCGAACGCCCAGGTGGCCGGCAGTCTCGGCCTGATCTGGCTGTTCCCGGCGACGTTCATCTCCTCCGCGTTCGTCTCCGGTTCCTCGCTGCCCGGCCCGCTGTCCACCGTGGCCGTCTGGAACCCGATCACCTCGCTCGCGAACGCCCTGCGCCACTTCTTCGGCAACACTCCCCCGCCGGGTTTCCGGGTGCCGCACGACTGGCCCGCCCAGCATCCCGCGCTGTACACGGCGGCCTGCTCGGCGCTGCTCATCGCCGTCTTCGTCACCCTGTCGACCTGGTGCTACCGCGCCCGCACGAGCCGCTGACCCGACCGCGTCCGCGACACCCGGACGACCCGCGCGCCCGCCCCACAGGAGCCCCCATGACCGTCCCCACCCCGCGCCCCACCCTGCGGCTCGGCCTCAACCTCGGCTACTGGGTCGGCGGCAACGACGCCTCCAGCCTCCCGCTCGCCAACCTCGCCGAGGACCTCGGCTACTCGGCGGTGTGGGTCTCGGAGGCCTACGGATCCGACGCCGTCACCCTGCTGTCCTGGATAGCCGCCCGCACCAGCCGCATCGACGTCGGCAGCGCGGTCCTGCAGATCCCGGCCCGCTCGCCCGCGATGACGGCGATGACCGCGGCCACCCTCGACACCCTCTCCGGCGGTCGGCTCAGACTCGGCCTCGGTGTGTCCGGGCCCCAGGTCTCGGAGGGCTGGCACGGCGTCGGATTCGGCTCACCGCTGGGCCGTACACGGGAGTACGTCGATCTGGTGCGCCGCGCTCTGCGCCGCGAGCCCCTGGAGTACGCGGGCCGCCACTTCACGCTCCCGCTGCCGGACGGCCCCGGCAAGGCGCTCGCCCTCACCATCCGGCCACCGCGCGAGCGGATCCCGGTCTACCTCGCCGCCCTGGGGCCGAGAAACCTGGAGCTGGCCGGGGAGATCGCCGACGGCTGGCTCCCGGTGTTCTTCTCCCCCGCCCACGCCGACCGGCAGCTCCGGCCCCTCAAGGCCGGCCTCGCGAAGTCGGGGCGCACCCTCGACGGCTTCGACATCGCCCCCGGCGTACCCCTGGTGACCGGCCCCGACTGGCGGGCCTGCGCACGCCGGGTGCGGGGGTACGCCGCGCTGTACCTCGGCGGCATGGGCGGCCGGGAGGACAACCACTACACGCAGCTGGCCGAGCGCATGGGCTACGGCGCCGAGGCGCGGGCCGTGCAGGAGAGGTTCCTGGCCGGTGACTACCCGGGCGCCATGGCCGCCGTACCGCTCGAATTCCTGGACGCCACCTCGCTGTTGGGGCCGCGTGAGCGGATCGCCGAGCGGATGACGGCGTTCGCCGAGGCGGGCGCCACCACGCTCAACGTGATGCCGGTCGGCCCCGGGCTGCCCGGCCCCGACCGTGCCGCCGGGGCGCTGCGCATCGCCGTCGAGGCGGCGGAGCTGGCCAGTCTGCTCGCGTCCGACCCTCGCTCCGGAACCCCTCGCCCACAAGGCACGCACGAAGCACCCCACTCACAAGGAGAGGCCCTCACCCATGACCACGCATGACACGACCAAGCTGATCTGCCTGCCGTACGCCGGGGCGGGCGCCTCCTTCTTCCGGCCCTGGACGGCACTGGCCGGGGGCTCTCTGGAGATCGTGGCGCTCCAACTGCCGGGCCGGGAGCGGCTGATCGACGAGGAGCCCTACCGGGACGCCCACCAGGCCGTCGACGGCCTCATGGCCGAACTGCGGGAGCGGCTCGGCTCGGACGGGGGCCGGGTGGCCCTGTTCGGGCACAGCCTCGGCGCGGTGCTCGCCTACGAACTCGCCCACCGGTTGGCCGCCGAGCCCGGCGTCGAACTGGTCCACCTGTTCGTCAGCGGGTCGCCCGAACCGGCCCGGGGGCGCGAGCGGCGGGCCACCGGTCTGTCCGACGAGGAGTTCCTCGCCCAGGTAGGCGAGTTCGCCGGCTACCACCATCCCGCCCTGGACGACCCGGAGATGCGCGAGATGATCCTGCCCGCCCTGCGCGCGGACGTAGAGATGCACGAGAACTACACGCCCTCCACCGGCCTCCCGCTGGATTCCCCGCTCACGGTCGTCCGGGGCGAGGAGGACGACCTCGTCGGCTACGACGACGCCGAGTCCTGGAGCAAGGTCGCCGGCCGGGACTTCGAGCACGTCGAGGTCCCCGGCGGCCACATGTACCTCACCGACGCCGCGCCCGCGCTGGTCCGGCTGATCGTCTCGACGGTCCTGTAGCCCCGTACTCCCCGCCCTGCTCCAACTGCTCCCCCAACGCGCCTGATTCTGCAAGGAGTTCACCATGCGTCTGCACGGCAAGTCGGTCCTCGTCACCGGTGCCGCCCGTGGACTGGGCCGGGCAGCGGCCGTCGCCTGTGCCACCGAGGGCGCCGATCTCACCCTCCTGGACATCTGCGCCGACCTGCCCGGCGTGCCCTACCCGCTGGGCACACCGGGCCAGTTGGAGCACACGGCCGCGCTGTGCCGGGAGGCGGGCGCCGCCGTCCTCACCACCACGGCCGACATCCGCGACCTGCGTGCCGTACGGGAGGCGGTGACGCGGGCCGAGGACCGGTTCGGGCGGATCGATGTCGCCGTCAACAACGCGGGTATCGCGGCCCCTTCGGGCAAGCCGGTGCACGAGATCGACGAGGACGAGTGGTCCCTGATGATCGACGTTGACCTTTCCGGGGCCTGGCGGGTGATCCGCGAGGTCGGCAAGGCGATGAGCGCCCGGCGCGCGGGCAGCATCGTCAACGTCGCCTCCACCGCCGGGCTCGTCGGCTACCGCCACTTCGCCGCCTACGTCGCCGCCAAACACGCCGTCGTCGGCCTCACCAAGGCCGCCGCACTCGACTACGCGCCGACGAAGGTCCGCGTCAACGCGGTCTGCCCGGGCTCGGTCCGCGATGACGCGGGGGCCGAGGGGCGGATGCTCGCCGAGATCGCCAGGGCACTCGAAGTCCCGGTCCACGAGCACGAGAAGACCTTCACCGAGGCCCAGCCCATGAACGCGCTGATCGAGCCGGAGGACGTCGCCGCCGCGATCGTGTTCCTGGCCTCGGACGAATCCCGGCAGATCACCGGATCGGTCCTGACCGTGGACGGCGGCTTCAGCATCCGCTGACCGAGCCCGCACACCGTCCGACCTCCCCTGAACGACAAGGAGTACCACCGTGTCAGGCCCCCTCCAGCCCGCAGCCCGCTGCCACGCCGTGCGCGTCCGCTCGGACCGCTCCCAGGCCCCGGCGGCAGCTCCGGGGCTGTGGACCGAGGACGTCCCCGTACCGGCTACCGACCCGCTCGCCGAGCGTCGCCGAGAGGCCGAACTCGCCCGCCCGGCCCAGGACATACGCAGGGTCCTGCTCCGGTACGCCGACGGCGTGGCCGACCTGATCGTCGTGGCCCCACGCGACCGCTGGGACCGTACGGCCCTCGGACGGCTGACGGCCGGTGACTCCGTCGCACCGCGAACCGACCACGACGCCTCCGACGCACCGGCGACCCCGCCCGCCCCCGCGCCCGCCTGGGGCCTGGCGGACGGCGGCCCCACGGTCCCCCACCTCTTCTCCCTCACCGACGGCGGCGACGAGGCGACCTGGCTCGCGGCCCTCGCCGTCACCCTGCGCCGCTACGACCCCGAGAGCACCCCCGTCATCGGCACGGACCACGGCTCCCTCACCGTCGAAGAAGCGCCCACACTCGGCGAGTTGAGGCCCTCACCCGCGGAGGGTCCCGCGCTCGTCGGCCTGCTCTTCGACGAGGCTGAGGTGCCCGGCGCGTACGTCCCCTGCCTGGCGCCTCCGTTCCCCCTCACCGTGTCCGTCTTCAAGGACACCGACGGCTGGCGACTGCGCTGCGACCACCTGGGCACCCACGTCTCCACGCAGATGGCCGCGCAGTTCACCCAGCACCTCGTACGCGTGCACCAGCACATACTGAGCGCGCCACAGACCCGGGTCCACGACGTCGAACTGCTGGACGAGGCCGAACGCGACCGTGTCGCGGCGCTCGGCCGGCCGCCCCGCCGTCTGGTCACCACACAGCTGAGCCTGCCGGAGGCGTTCGCGCGGATCACGGCCGCGACGCCGCACCGCATCGCCCTGACGGACGGCGGCGCGGGACTGACCTACCGCGAACTCGACGAGCGAGCCACCCTCCTGGCACACGGCCTGCGCGAACGGGGCGTCGAGTCCGGGGACCGGGTGGGCGTGTGCCTGGAGCGCACCGCCGAGTTGGTCGTCTCCCTGCTCGCCGTGCTGAAAACCGGCGCGGCCTACGTGCCCGTCGACCCCGCCTACCCGGCGGACCGCATCGCCCACACCGCGCGGGACGCGGGACTGGGTGTGGTGATCACCCGGCTGCCCGAGTTCCCGGACGTACCGGGCTGTGTGCCCGTGACACCCGACGACCTGCTCGACGCGACGCCGAAGCTCCGCGACACCGTCACCCTCCCGACCGTCGCTCCCGAGACCGCCGCCTACGTCATCTACACCTCCGGCTCCACCGGCCGCCCCAAGGGCGTCGAAGTACCGCACCGCAATGTGGTCGCCCTGATCGACGCGACCCGCGACGAGTACGGACTCGGCGGGTCGGATGTGTGGACGTGGTTCCACTCCAGTGCCTTCGACTTCTCCGTGTGGGAGATCTGGGGCTGCCTGCTGACCGGCGGACGGCTGGTCGTGGTGCCGTACTTCGTCTCCCGGGAACCCGACAGCTTCCGCGACCTGCTGCTGTCCGAGAAGGTCACCGTGCTGAGCCAGACCCCGTCGGCCTTCGGCCAGTTGCTGGCCCTCGACCACACCCGGGTCGGGGTCCGTCTGGTGGTGTTCGGCGGCGAGCCGCTCGACGCGCGGATGCTGCTGCCGTGGTTCGACCGGCACCCGGAGTCCGTCTGCCGCGTGGTGAACATGTTCGGCATCACCGAGACGACGGTCCACGTCACCGAGCAGACCCTCACCCGGAAACTGGCCCTCGCCGCCACCCGCTCCGTCGGTCACGCCCTGCCCGGCTGGCACCTGTACGTGACAGACGACGCGGGCCGACTCCTGCCACCCGGCGTGGCAGGCGAGATCTGCGTCGGCGGCGCCGGGGTCGCCCTCGGATACCTCGGCCAGGCGGAGTTGACGCTCCGTCGGTTCGTGCCGGACCCCTTCACCGGCGGAGTGATGTACCGCAGCGGCGACCTCGGGCGGCTGCGCCCCGACGGGCGACTCGAACACCTCGGGCGGATCGACAGCCAGGTCAAGATCCGCGGCTTCCGGATCGAACTCGACGAGATCCGCACCGTCCTGCTGGAGGACCCGGATGTACGGACCGCAGCCGTGACCGTGCGCCGCGACGACCCGGCCGATGCCGCCACCGCCGGCATCCACGCGTACGTGGTCCTCGCCGGCGGCGACCCGTCCACGATCCGCAAACGGGCCGCGGGCATCCTGCCCGACCACATGCTCCCCGCCACGATCACCGCCCTGGACGCACTCCCCCTGACGGCCAACGGAAAACTCGACACGGCACGACTCCCCGCACCCGTGACCCCCGTCGCGCCGACGCGGGACGCCGCCCCCGCCACGGACGACGACCTCACCGATCGCCTACTAGAGATCTGGACCGAGGTCCTCGGCAGGCCGGTCGGCCTGGACGACGACTTCTTCGAACTCGGCGGCAACTCCCTGTTCGCCGTACGCATCGGCGCGGCACTGCGCGCACGCGGGCTGCCGTCCCTGCGTCTGCGCGAGCTGTACCGCCACCCGACCATCCGGGAGACAGCCAGAAGCCTCACTTCCTCGAACAGCTGACCAGCAGCTGACCAACAGTGAGACTGAACCCGTTCGAGAACACGACGCGAACCTCGATTAAATCGATTCATACACAAGCCGGACGCATTCTCACCTCAGGCATTGACCAGGAGGACGCGGAACCCTAACCTCCGGGCAATCGCCTTGAAACCTTTCACGAGCCGAGGGTGCACCATGTCCTGGGACCTGTCGCGTCGAAGACTTCTCCAACTCGGTGGCACCACTGCCGCCTCCGTCGTGCTGACCGGGCCGCAGGCATTCGCGGCCGGCGACGCGCGGGTCCCGGCGCTCCCCGGCAAGCCGCCCGTGCCGACCGGGATGCTCGCCGACCTGCTCCCGCAGGCACTCGTCACGAGTGCCGGGCAGAGCCCCCGGTTCAGCTGGCAGGTGCCCGACTTCTGCGCGGGCACCCTGCAGCGCGCGTACCAGCTGCAACTGGCCACCGCTCCGGGCGGTTTCAAGGACCGCCGGCTCGTCTGGGACTCGGGGATGCGCAGGTCCGCCGACTCCACCGCCGTACCGTACGAGGGGCCGGCCCTGCAGCCCCGTACCGCCTACTGGTGGCGGGTCGCCAGCTGGGGTGAGCAGCGTTCCTCCTGGTCGGCGCCCGTGCTGCTCGCCACCTCGGTCGAGGACCAGTGGGAGGCCGAGCCGATCTGGGTGCCGTCGGGGCCGGTCATGACGGACGGGACCTTCGCCGCCCGGCTCAGGATCACCGCCGTGGCCGCCGGGGTGTGGTTCCGCGCCGCGAGCACCGCCAACAACTACATGTGGCAGCTGCGCGCCGGCAGCCCCGGCGTGCTGCGCAAGCACGTCTGTGTGAACGGCACTTACACCGTCCTCGGCGAGGTGAGGCTGCCGTCCGCCGTCGTCACCGGGGAGTGGCTCGACCTCTCCGTCACCATGACCGGCTCCACCTTCACCACGAGCGTCAACGGCACCGTCGTGGACACCACGACCGACACCCGTTACGCCTCCGGCAACATCGGTCTGCGCAACGGCCTGACCGAGTCACAGGTATACGACCGCGTCACCTTCACCGCCGCCGACGGGACCGTCCTCCTCGACGACGACTTCGCCTCCGCCAAGGGCACCTTCTCGGCCGGTACGGTCTCCGGCGGCACGCTCACCTTCCCCACCGGCGCCTCCTCGCTCTCCTCCTACGGGGCCGACGACACCTGGGCGCTGCTGCGCCACGAGTACGGCACGACCGCGGGCAGGAAGATCGCCGCCGGTGTCCTCTACGTCGCCGCGACCTCGCCCGACCCGGCCCGGCAGTACGTGGCCAAGGTGTGGAGCAACGGCACCGTGGTCGGGCACGCCTCCGTGCGCTCCGGCAGCGGGACCGCGTACCAGGCGTTCGACATCACCTCGACCCTGCGGGCGGACGGCGGCCCGAACGCGCTCGCCGCGCTGTGCTGGACCACCTCGCAGCAGAGGTTCCTGGCCCAGCTGGAGATCACGTACACCGACGGCAGCCGGACCACCGTCTCCTCGGGCGACCACTGGAAGGCGCGTCGCCAGGCCGGGTTGCTGCCCGCGAAGGGCAGTGCGGGCAGCAGCTACTTCACCGTTCCGCAGGAGTACTGGGACCTGCGTCAGGAGCCCGTCGGCTGGACCCGGCCCGGCTTCGACGACAGCGGCTGGCTCACCCCCGTCGTCCGCACCGCGATCAGCGGGCTCGTCCCGGCGCCGATCGAGACACCGGGACTGCACGACGTCACCCCGGCCTC
Organism: Streptomyces geranii; assembly: GCF_002954775.1. Lineage (GTDB taxonomy): Bacteria > Actinomycetota > Actinomycetes > Streptomycetales > Streptomycetaceae > Streptomyces > Streptomyces geranii. The sequence continues at coordinate 287,786 of NZ_PJME01000004.1, read as the reverse complement.
CGTCACGAAGGTCGCCGACGGCCGCTGGCTGGTGGACCTCGGCCGGGAGATCGTCGGCGGGCTGTCCCTGGAGGTCACCGGGAGCGCGGGCGACACCGTGGAGGTGCGGCTCGGCGAGGAGCTGAACTCCGACGGCACCGTCAAGTACCAGCTGCGCGCCACCAACACCTACCGCGAGGTGTGGACCCTGCGCGACGGCGAGCAGAGCGTCGAGCACTGGGGTTACCGGGGCTTCCGCTGGGCCGAACTGCGCACGGGCCTGGACCTGTCGGGGGCCGTCGTCACCGGGCGGGCGTGGCGGCTCGACTGGGACGACACCGACGCCTCCTTCAGCAGCTCCGACCCCGATCTCGACCGGGTCTGGGAGCTGTGCCGGTACTCCATCGAGGCCACGCGCGGCGACCTCTACACCGACACGCCGACCCGGGAACGCGGCCCGTACGAGGGCGACGCGCTGATCAACCAGCTCTCCGAGTACGGCGTCCAGCGCTCCTACGCGCTGGCCCGCTGGTCCAACGACTACCTGGTCCGCAAGGGCACCTGGCCCACCGAGTACCGGCTGATGTGCGCACTGTCCGCCTGGGAGGACTACCTCGCCACCGGCGACGACCGTCAACTCGCCAAGGACTACGACCTGTTGGCGGCGAAGAACCTCACCTCGTACCTGGACTCACGGGGGTTGGTCCGCAAGGCGCCCGGCAGCAGCAGCCAGGATCTGGGCGACCTCGTCGACTGGCCGACCGCCAGCCGCGACGGCTACGTCTTCACGAACGTCAACACCGTCGTCAACGCCTTCCAGTACGCGGCCTTCGACGCCCTCGCGCAGTGTGCCTCGGTGCTCGGCAAGGCCGACGACGCGACGGCCCTGCGCGCACGTGCCGACACCCTGGCCACGGCCATGCGTACGGCCCTGCTGGACAGCGCGTCCGGCCGGTTCCTGGACGGTGAGGGCACCACGCACAGCGCCCAGCACGCCACCGCCTTCCCGGTCGCGCTCGGCGTCGCGGACACCCTCGACGACGAGGTACGGGCCCGGCTCGGCGACACCCTCGCGGCCGGCGGTATGCGGGTGAGCGTCTACGGGGCGCAGTTCCTCCTGGACGCCCTCTTCCGGCTCGGCCGCGCCGACGCCGCGCTCGCCCTGCTCACGTCCACGGCCACCAACTCCTGGCTGCACATGCTCGACACGCTCAAGGCGACCATCGTCACCGAGGCCTGGGACCCGGCGCTGAAGTCCAACATGACGCTCTCCCACGCCTGGGCCTCGGCTCCGGCGAACGCGATCCCCCGGCATGTGCTCGGCGTCCGTGTCACCGCCCCGGGGGCGGCGGAGTTCCTGATCCGGCCCAGGACCGGCGCCCTGACCGACGTGACGGGAAGGGTCCCGTCCGTGCGCGGTCCGGTCGAGGTGGCCGTGCACCGGTCGGCCGACGCCCACACGACACGGGTGACGGTGCCGCCCAACTCCCGCGCGGTGCTTGAGGTGGAGATCGGCGACGCCGACCCGGCGGACTACCGGGTGCGGGCGAACGCGCCCGGCGGACGCGGACGCGCGACGGTCGGACGGGTCACCGACCTCACCGGCACCGTGCTGCGGATCGGTCCGGTCGGCTCCGGCACAACGACGGTCGAGCGCGTCGGTTCCTGACGACGTGGCCCCCGGGTTCCGCGACCCGGGGGCCGCCCGCGCCACCTCGTGGACCCGCAATTCGTCCCCCAGACCGCCGCGTGTGCTCGTCGTGGACGCCGACAGCGGTACACGTCCCCTGCTGACGAGGTTGCGCGAACTCGGCCTGGACGTCCACGTGGCCGCCCTCTCCCGCAAAGCCGGGGATCACTGTGAAAGTCGGCGAAATCGTTGACGATCACCTCGGCCCACCGCTACGTTCACGCCTGCCCGGTTGTCGACGGCGGTGTCTCCCGCCCCCGACGGTCGACCGGCAGCGCGAACAACGTTCGACACGTCGACCGTGCACGGCGAAGGACAGCTCCCTCCCGACGCCGTGAACCACGCCCGACGCGGATCCGAACCGTCCATGTACGGACGGCGGCTCCTGTGAAAGTACGCCCGAAGTCTCGACAGACCCCAGGTAACCAGCGGTAACTTCAGCCCCGTCCCCACTGCAACCGCTTTCCCTCCCCAGGAGCCACACCCCCATGCGTAAACTCCTCGCCTGTCTGACGACGGCGGCAGCCGTCCTCGGCGGGCTCACCGCGGCAGCCCCCTCGGCGTCGGCCGCCGACTCCGGCACCTTCAACGTCCTCACCTACAACGTGGCCGGACTGCCGGAGATCATCTCCAGCGCGTCGACCGACCGCGAGACCTCCACGACGACGATCGGCCAGCGGATCGCGCCGTACGACATCGTCAACGTCCAGGAGGACTTCAACTACCACGCCTACCTCTACGCCGCAGACACCGCGCACGCCTACCGCACCGCCACCAGCGGCGGCGCCGGCATCGGCAGCGGCCTCAACACCCTCTCGAAGATCTCCTACGACGGGGACGACTTCGAGCGGGTGGGCTGGAACACCTGCACGTACGGCTCGGGCGACTGCCTGACTCCCAAGGGCTTCACCTTCATGCGTGAGCGCCTCGCCGAGGGCGTGTACGTCGACTTCTACAACCTGCACACCAACGCCGGGACCAACGCCGACGACCTCGCCGCCCGCGCCGACAACCTCAGCCAGCTCACCGCCTTCATCGGCACCCACTCCGCCGGCAACGCGGTCGTGGTCATGGGCGACACCAACACCCGCTACACGCGATCCGGCGACACCATCGCCGAGTTCGCCGCAGCTAACGGCCTGACCGACGCGTGGGTCCAGCTGATCCGCGGCGGCGTGGCCCCGACCAAGGGCAGCGACGCCCTGGTCTGCGACCAGACCGGGACCACCGTCCCCAACACCTGCGAGGTCGTCGACAAGATCCTCTACCGGGGCAGCAAGCTGGTCTCGCTGAACGCCACGTCGTACAACAACGAGCACTCCAAGTTCCTCGAGTCCGGCACCAACCTGATGCTCTCCGACCACGACCCGCTCACCGCGGGCTTCACCTGGTCGCGCAACTCCGCGTTCCAGCTCAGCGACCAGTTCGGCGGACCGCACGGCGACTACTACAACGACATCGACAGCGTGCCCGCCGCCGCCCGCGCCACCACCATCGCGCTGCGCGCCGGCTCCCGGGTCGACCAGGTGAGCGTGACCCTGTCGAACGGCACCACGCTCGCCCACGGCGGCACCGGCGGCACCGCCTCCTCACTGACCCTGGGCAGCACCGAGTACGTGACCACCGCGTACCTGTGCCAGGCCAAGTACAACGACCAGACGCGGATCTTCTACGCGAAGTTCACGACCAACCTCGGCCGCACCCTGGCCGGCGGCACCACGACCTCGGACTGCGTGACCCGCACCGCGCCGTCGGGCTGGCAGATCGCCGGGTTCCACGGCCGGACCGGCGACGAGGTCGACAAGGTCGGCTTCATCTACACCCAGCGCTGACCTTCCTCACCCAGCGCTGACCCTCCTCCCGCCGCCCTGCGGTGAGTCGCTGTCCCTCCGGGGCGAGAACGACTCACCGCAGGGCGCACGGCAGAAGCACGAGCACGGGCACGGGCACGACAGAACGCCTGACGGACCCTTGCCCAGCCAACTGACCACCTTCCGACAGGCCACGGCCTCCACCCGACCGCCAGCACACTATCCAGACCATGGAAGGCACCCGCATGCCGAGCAACTCCCCGCGTGGCTGGGCCAGACGCATCACCGTGCGCGCCCTCGCACTGGCCCTCGGACTGTCCGGCCTGACAGCCCTGACCGGCCACGAGCCGTCGGCGCCGCTGTCCGCCGAGCCCGTCGCGGTCAGCACCAGCCAGATCGGGGTCACACCGCCGTCGATGGGCTGGGCGTCCTGGAACAGCTTCGCCAGCAGCATCGACTCCACCGTCATCAAGCAGCAGACGGACGCCCTGGTCTCCTCCGGCATGGCGGCGGCCGGCTACGAGTACGTCAACCTGGACGACGGCTGGTGGCAGGGCGACCGCAACGCGGACGGCTCCATCGCCGTCGACGAGACCCTGTGGCCCGGCGGCATGAAGGCCATGGCCGACTACATCCACAGCAAGGGCCTGAAGGCCGGCATCTACACGGACGCGGGCAAGAACGGCTGCGGCTACTACTACCCCACCACCCGCCCCGCAGCCCCCAACACCGGCATGGAGGGTCACTACCAGCAGGACCTGGAGACCTTCCAGCGCTGGGGCTTCGACTACGTGAAGATCGACTGGTGCGGCGGCCGGGTGGAGGGCCTCGACCCGGAGACGACGTACAAGGCGATCGCCGCCGCCAACGAGGCCGCCACCGCCGTGACCGGCCACAGGCTGGTGCTGTCCTTCTGCGAGTGGGGCAGCGGACTGCCGTGGAACTGGGCCACCGGCTACGGCGACCTGTGGCGCACCAGCACCGATGTCATCCTGTGGGGCCAGACCCCGACCACCGGCATGATGCTCACCAACTTCGACCGGGGCCTGCACCCGGCCGCCCAGCACACCGGTTACTACAACGACCCCGACATGCTGATGGTCGGCATGAGCGGCCTCACCGCCGCCCAGAACCGGCTGCACATGGGCCTGTGGGCGATCTCCGGCGCCCCGCTGCTGGCCGGCAACGACCTCGCCACGATGAGCACCGCCACCCGCGACATCCTCACCAACCGCGAGGTCGTCGCCATCGACCAGGACCCGCGCGGACTGCAGGGCGTCAAGGTCGCCGAGGACACCCGCAACCTCCAGGTGTACGGCAAGGTCCTGGCCGGCACGGGCAAGCGCGCGGTGCTGCTGCTCAACCGCACGTCGTCGTCGGCGTCCATGACCGTGCGCTGGGCCGACCTCGGGCTGACCGGCGCCTCGGCGTCGGTGCGCAACGCCTGGACGGGCACCGGCGCCGGTTCGTACGCGACCGGTTACTCCACCACCGTCCCGGCGGGCGACGCCGTCCTGCTCACCGTCTCCGGCACCGAGGCGTCCGGGTCGACCTACGAGGACACCACCACGGCCACCACGCCCACCTTCGGCGCCGTCACGACGGGCGCGGCGGGCACCAAGCTGGTGGACATCACCTACGCCAACGGCGGCGGCACGGCCCGCAAGGCGACCGTCCAGGTCAACGGCCAGTACACGTCGGTGGTCTCCTTCCCGCCGACCGGCTCGGCGACGACGTACCGGACCGTGTCGGTGCTGGCCCACCTCGCCAAGGGCACCAACACCGTGCGCTTCGCGACGGTCTCCGGCAGCACCGAGCCCGACATCGACGCGATCCGGGTCCAGGGAATCCCCGGCACCAACGGCGTGGCCCTGGTCGGCACCGCCTCGAACCGCTGCGCCGGCCTGGAGAAGAACACCATCACAGACGCCTCCCAGGCCATCCTGTGGGACTGCTTCGGCGGCCGGAACGAGACCTTCACCCAGACCTCGCGCGGGGAACTCGTCGTCTACGGCAACAAGTGCCTGGACGCCAACGCCGCCGGAACCGTCAACGGCACCAAGGTGATCATCTGGGACTGCAACGACGGCACCAACCAGAAATGGACCGTCCACGCCGACGGCACCATCACCAACGACCTGTCAGGGCTGTGCCTGGACGCCGAGGAAGCGGCGACCGCCAACGGCACCAAGCTGCTCCTGTGGACCTGTAACGGTCAGACCAACCAGCGCTGGACCCTCAACTGACCTGACCACGAGCCACCGGTCGGCCGACCGGGGAGGGGAAGTCGTGCCGGGGCGCCGCGGCAACCACGCCGAGATCCTCCAGCAGCAACCCTTCCCTGGTCGACCAAGGACAGATGTCGACACTCTCGGCCTCGCACGCCTTGAGCAGCGCCTCGGCGACCAACGCGCCGGCCAGCGCCTGCCCCGCACGATGCCGCGAGATGCCCGGCAGCCGGATCCGCCGGGCGGGGTCCGTGCGGGCCAGCACCGGAATCCACGGCCGCAACTGGGACAGCGTCAACTGCCGCCCACGATGGGCCTTCCCGCGCCGAGGTGACGTTCCGGCCAGCAGGGCGAGCTGCTCAAAGGTCTTCGAACAGGCGACGACCCGCCCGTCCCGCGCGGCCACCGGCAGCCCCGGCGTCGTGCTCAGGGCATGCCCAAGATATTCCCGGACCTCCTCCAGACGCCCCGAGGAGGCGAGGACACCGCCCGGGAGCCGGTCCCTGGTGATCCGCCGTGCACCCAGCGGCAGCGACAGCACACTGCTCGGCTGCGCTCCCCGGCCCATGGCCAGCTCCACGGTGCCACCGCCGATGTCCAGCATCAGCAGCGGGCCGCTCTCGGACCCCGCCCACTTCCGCGCGGCCACATAAGCCAGGCGGGCTTCTTCCTCACCGGCCAGGACCCGCAGCCGGACACCTGTGGCACGGGCGACCCGCGCGATCACCTGGTCCCGATTGGCCGCGTCCCGGATGACCGAGGTCCCGAAAGGAAACACGGTCGGCGGGCGGCTACCCCGGGCCGCACCCATCGCCTCGGCCACGGCACGCTGCACATCGGCGATCCCGGCCTCACGCATACGCCCCCGGCGGTCGACCGCCTCCTGCAGCCGCAGCCGCACCTTGTACGAGAAGACCTGCTCCAGCCCGGTCCCCGGCTGCCACCCGGCCACCGTCAGCAGCGCGCTGTGGCACCCGACATCCAGTACGGCGGCCCGCCCCGCCACTCCCCGACCCATCCCGCCCCATCCCCGATTCCACCCGCTCGACCGGGCCCGGCCGACAGCGACCTGCTCCGACTGCCTGCACAAAAAGCACACGCTCACTACGACCCTAACGGGAACCAGCACCTCGCCACCGCTGCTCCTGACGCAGGATTAATCACAGTGCGTCGACACATGACGAAACGTTGACGTCGGACGAGTCGGTTCAGGGGCCTGGCGATGGGCGCCGGAAGGGGCAGGGTTCCCGAGCCGACGGCGGGCGACAGGGGGCGACACGGGGACCGGGCGAGGCGGCACGGGGATCAGTGCCTACCTCGGAGCGGGCCACCGGAGCGTCTGATTCCGGAAGGAAGGCGCCCCTTCCGCCAGGCCCACCGGAGGCTCGATCGCGGCGAGACCCGAGTACGGAGACGGGGGTGCTCTTGGCGCGAAGGAGGCCTTGTTGCTGCGCCCGTGCGACTTTCAGGCAGGAGAGGCAGCACTGCAGAACCGGGCGGTGCCGGTTCGCCGTCCGGACCAACGGGGTCTGGACAGGCTGGAACCACAAAACCGACCCGGTCTCGGGTCTCCCCCACGTTGGGGGACCACAGTCTTACCGTCCGGCAGACGAGCGATACCGGGATCAACTGCGGTACACGTTGGCTTCCCACCAGTCGATCGGCGGCCGATCCCCGTGGAGTTCGACCTGCCGGTCAGTAGCCGGGCGGGAGCCGGTCCTGCGGACCGTCAGCCACGTCCGCTGCGCCTTGCTCCCACCGCACCTTCTCCGCCACGGCCGGATCGGTCGAGTCCGAGATCAACTCCACGACGCGCAGGGTGCATTCCCACTCAGTCAGCCTGCCCTTGATCACCACCAGGTACGACTCGTGGTCGGCGAAGCGGTACACACGGCGCCGCTTCTCGACGATGTTCTTGCTCGGTACGTATGTATGGAGGACAGCGCGGAGCTCCTCCAGCGCCTGGGCCTTCGTCTCCCGCCCGTGGCAGATGAACTCGGTGCTGTGCGACTCACCGTTGAAGTACTGCACAATCGCAGCCCAGTTACCCATGCCCACTCCCCCTCTGTATCGCCGCCAGTCAGCCACAATCCAGCGACCAGGACAACAGCAAAACAGACCGTGGATGTATCCGGTTGCCAGTCGGCCTGGAGGACGAAGAACAGGAAGCACAGAAAGCGCGGCTTGGCCGCGATCGCGAGGCAAGGGCACAGCCCTCTGCACCGGCCTGCCCATGACCGACGGCAGCCTGAAGCTGTCTGAAATGATCGCCATGTGCTGCGAAGCGTAGAGATCACCGCCGAACTGACCTGCCCCATCCGAGGCGAGAGCCTCCACAACCTGCACTGGCAGCGGAAGTTGGAGCTGAGCCTGGACTGTTTCATCTGCGGGCGCACCGGGCGCACGACCTCCTTCCTGCACGGCCAGGAGCACGCAATCTGCTCGTCGGACAGGGAACGCCCGGAGCATCCCAGTGCCGCACGGATCGCCGGCTTCGACGTCACCGACGAACGGGAGCGGACGACGCTTCGGACCACTGTCGACTACTGGTGGGCGCCGTTCCACGACGCAAAGCGGGACCAGTCGGCCACAGCCCTGACAGGTGCACCCTGGGTCCGCCTGCACGCCGGGTACTACTGCCCAAAATCCCAACAGCCGGGAACGTTCACCATTCAAACCAACATGGTGCGGCCGGTAACCAGCACTTGTACCCACTGTGACCATCCACTCGCCACGAGTGCCCATACTCCCGGCATCCGGCTCCTCACCTGACTCCCCGAGATGTGCGTAGCCCCGATCACGATCGCCCGGCCAGTTGCCCTTCATGGAGACCGGTACCCGAGACCCGTTCCTAGACGCAGCCGTCGGGTGTGCACCTCGCCGTGTCCAGGACCCGGGGGTTCCCGCCCGTGACCGGTTCCAGGTACGAGATGTCGACGTATGCGGCGCCGCCCTCCACCTCCGAGAGACTTATCGTGCCGGCGAAGGGCCGGGTGTTGTCCGCTTCCGTTCCGACGCACAGCGGACTGGAATTGGCACGCCGGTCGATCCCGGACGCGATGGCAGCGAGTCCGACGTAGCGGCAGCCCGTGACTACATGGTTGTTGCCCGAGAAGCTGACAGACCGTTCGAGCCAGGTGACCCTGCCGGTGGCGACGCTGTTGCCGTAGGCGACCCGGAACTCGGTGATCGGGTCACGCTCCTCCGTGGTGTAGCACCGCACCCGGGTGCAGGTCGCCGTCTCCTTGGTCGAGTAGGTGAGGCCGCCGTCCTCGGACACCCAGTACGTCACCTGCACATTGCTCGGACCGCCCGGCAGGTCGATGGTGACGGTGCCGTTGAACGGCCGGGTGTTGTCGGCCTCCATGCCGACGCACAGCGGGCTGGAGGTGCCCCGGTCGGTGGTGCCGTCCGGAGCCGAGGCGATCACTTCGACGTACCGGCAGCCGCTGGCGACATGGTTGTCGCCCGAGAAGACCGCGCTGCGCGCCGACCAGTTCAGCTCGCCGACCGCGTAACTCTGGCCGTGGGCGACCCGGAAGTTCGGGGTGGGCTCCTGGTAGCCGGTGTAGGCGCAGCCGCTGCGGCTGCAGAGCATGGTGTACTTCGGCGTGCTGGGCTCCGATCCGTCGTCCGACACCAGATAGGCGACTTGGACGCGGTTGGGGCCGCCGGGTACGTCGATGGTCACCGTGCCGGAGAAGGGTCTGTCCGCCGTTCCTGCGCACAGCTTGGACGTCGTCGCGACATCCGTGAGCCCGTTCGGCGTCATCGCGATGATCTCGACCTTGCGGCAGCCGCTGACCACATGGTTGGTCCCCGCGAAGGTGACGCTGCGGGCTCCCCAGTCCAGCGTGCCGTTGTCGACGCCGCTGTTGCCATGGGCCAGCCGGAACTTCCGTACCGTGCCGGGCTCGGAGAGGTCGGGCCGGAGCTGGGATTCCGACACCATGTCGAAGACACCCCAGTAGTGTCCGCTCCATTCTTTTGTCGCTGTCTGCGGATCACGGGTTTCCACGTGTGTGAACGCCTCCACGCCCACCCAGCCCTGGAAGCGTCCGGCGTCGTCGATGACCTGGAGCATGGGCCGGGGATGCGAGTTGTACGTGTAGCACGTCTTGTCGCCTGTACCGAGGAGTGATTCGCACCAGTACTCCTCGGTGTTCTGCCGACCGGTGCCCAACTCGGCCAGGTAGCGGACCCGGTTCTTGGAGTTGTTCCCGCCCTGCGGCTGACAACTGGTTCCCGGCTGGAGATAGCCCATGCACTCGGCGTCGCCCGCGCAAGCCTGCCACGGCTTCCCCGAGTTGGTGGCGCCTGCGCCCTCGCCACTGAACGTCCAGTCGCCGCCTGTCCCCTCACGTCGCACGACACCGCCGTTGGCGGTGATGAAGGAGCCCTTGTACTTCTCCGTGCTGTACTCGTCGTCGGTGAGCAGCTGTTCCATGGGCACGCGGCTCGACATGCCGGCGTTGGAGCCGTACGCGATCCCGAAAGTGGCTCCGTAGTCGGAGAACTGGTCAATGGGCCCGGGGACAGTGGCATCGAACTGCTCGGCGTAGTAGTTCGAGCTGCGCATCCGTGCCACACCCCCGCCGGCCAGCTGCGCCGACTCCAGGATCCAGGACTCGGTCAGCGGATCGTCGAGAGCGGCCCCGGACCTGTCCTTGGTCCACGTCACGACGACCCGGCCCCCGGCGGCGTGCGCGTACGTCCCCTTGAAGCCCTGGCCGGGACGGCTGCCGAAGCCGTCGACGGTCCGGACGTCGCATGTGGGAACGGGAGCACCGCAGTTCGCGTCGGTGACGGCGGGGACGCGGATGGGCTGATCCCGCTGGTTCCAGGCCCAGAAGTCGGTCGTGACAGTGCCGTCCGCCTGGAAGGTGTAGTACCCCAGCCGCACCCAGTTCCGGTAGTTGTTGTTGCCCGGGATGTCGAGTCCGCCGACGGAGACGACCCAGTTCGCCTTGCCGCCCGGGAGCGTCGGGGCGGCCTGCGCCACGGTCGGCGCCACCAGCAGGCCCGCCAGGAGTCCGAGCAGGCCGAACAGGACCGCCGCACATCTCCGCAGAACACCTCTGTGCGTTCCGTGTTCCACAATTCCCCCTCGTATCGCCCGAGCAGGCCGCGATGGGCCGGCCCGGCGGATTTCTACGCTCGCGTGCAGGCCCTGGCCCGAAGGATCTCGTCCATCGAATGCTCACGCCAGTGCTTCAGGATCTCGTGGAAGGCCACCGCGCTGTGCGGGTAGGCCGTCGGGCCGTTCGGGCGGCCTCGGTCCTCGCGGTTGTAGTAGCCGGGGGTGCACTCCGCGTGGAACCACTCGTGGTCGGGGGCGTCTTCGGCCAGGGCGGCGATCCAGGCGTCCTCGGCCTCGCGGGACGGTTCGACGACCGCGCCCTTTGCCTCGGCGGCAGCGACGAGGGCGGCTGCGTGGACGGCCTGTTCGTCCAGGATGTGGGTGAAGTTGACGCTGCTGGCGTTGTGCAGGATTCCCAGCTGGATCAGGTTCGGGAAGCCGTTGCTGGTGAAGCCGTGCAGGGTGCGCGGGCCCTCCTGCGCCCAGGCGCGCAGGAGTTGGGTTCCGTTCCTGCCATGGACGGGGAGCTTGCCGGAGTGGATGCCGGACGTTCCGACGGAGAAGCCCGTGGCGAAGACCAGGCAGTCGAGTTCGTACGTCGTGCCGCCGACCACGACCCCGTCAGCGGTGACGCGTTCGATGCCGTGGGTGTCCGCGGTGTCGACCAGGGTGACGTTGGCCCGGTTGAACGCCGGGTAGTACCGGTCGGAGAAGGTGGGGCGCTTGCAGGCGTACCGGTACCAGGGTTTGAGCTTGTGCGCCGTGTCCGGGTCGGTGACGGTCTGTTCGACGCGGGCGCGCAGTTCGTTCATCTTGGCTGCGTCGGCAGCCTCGTAGACCGCTTCGAAGTCCTGCCGTTCGCCCTGGCGGCGGAAACTGGGCAGGAGCTTCTCCAACAAGCCCGCCGACACTGTCCATTGGTCGGCCACGAGGTCTCGTTCGGCTGTCTCCCCGGAGACGATGCGGAGGTAGTTCTCGCGGCGTTCGCGTGCCCAGCCGTCGTGGTCGGCGCCGACATCGTGGGCGGTGGTACGGCGGTTGGCGCGTACGTCCACCGTCGAGGGGGTGCGCTGGAAGACGTAGACGTGGGCCGCGTCCTCGGCCAGCATCGGGATGACCTGGACGCCGGTGGCGCCGGTGCCGACGATGCCCACCCGCTTGCGCGCGAGGGCGGTCATGCCGCCGTCCGGGGTGCCGCCCGTGTAGGCGTAGTCCCAGCGCGAGGTATGGAAGGTGTGGCCCTGGAAGTCCTCGATGCCCGGGATCCCGGGGAGTTTCGGCTCGGACAGGGTGCCGGTGGCGGTGACGACGTACGTGGCCCGGAACTCGTCGCCCCGGTCGGTGGCCACGATCCACGCGCCCAACTCCTCGTCCCAGGTCAGTGAGGTGACCGAGGTGGAGAACAGGGCGTCCGTGTACAGGTCGAACTTGCGCGCGATCCGCATCGCGTGGCGACGGATCTCCTCGCCTGGGGCGTACTTCCACTCGGGGACGTATCCGGTCTCGTCGAGCATCGGCAGGTAGACGTGCGACTCGATGTCGCAGTGGACGCCCGGGTACCGGTTCCAGTACCAGGTGCCCCCGAAGTCGCCGCCCTTCTCGACGATCCGGACGCTCTCCACACCCTCCCGGCGCAGCCGCGCCCCGGCGAGGATGCCGCCGAAGCCGCCGCCGACCACGGCGACGTCGACGGTGTCGCGCAGCGGCTCGCGTCCGGCCACCTCGCCCACGTAGGGATCGGCGGCGTAGTAGCCGAACTCCGCGTCGGCGGAACGGTATTGGCGGGCGCCGTCGGGGCGGACACGACGCTCACGTTCGAGGCGGTAGCGCTGCCTCAGCGCGGCGAGTTCGGCGGCGGCGGGTAGTTGTTGAGGGGTTGTCGTCATGGGGGGACCTCAATCCTGTCGATCTGCTGCCCTGCCGGCCACCCGCACTCAAGCGGGCGGCCGTCCGCTACCGTAGCAACAACCGGACAGTGGTGTCCGGTTGGAGGGACGGGAGCACCGCGAGATCAGGACACAGCGCCTCCGGACCCTCGGCGCACCCGCACCCACCCCCGGCAACAGCACCCCCACACAGCCCACAGCCCACAGCCCACAGCAGACAAGGAAGGTCGATCCCCATGCGACGGCTCCCGATCCCGTCCCTCGCCTTACTCACCGCGCTCGCCACCCTGGCCCTCACCGGATGCGGTACGGACACGGGTGACCCCGGCGACAGCACGGCCTCCGTCGGCGCGGGCAGGACCATCCGCGCCCAGCAGGTCATGCAACTGACGAAGGTGCACGAAGAGACCGGAATGACCCTGCTGGAGGGCCCCACCTTCGACGCGAACGGCAGACTGCTCGTCGTCGACGTCACCGCTCCGGCGGGCAAGCCGAAGGTGATACGCGTCGACGTCGCGAAGAAGACCTCGCGGCCGGTCCACACCGACGACCGGGGCGCCTACACCTCGGCGCAGTTCAGCCCGTACGACGGACGGATCTACCTGACCGACTACGTCCACGGCGACATCGTGAGCCTGGCCGCGGACGGGAGCGATCCGCGGACCTTCTTCTCCGGTGAGGTCGACGGGGCGCGGATGAACGCCGACGACATCGCCTTCGACGAGGCGGGCAACCTGTACGTCAGCGACTCACGTGCCCCGTCCGGGGACGAGCCGCTGGGTCGCGTCGTCCGGATCGACCGCGACGGCCGGACAGCAACCGTTGTGGCCGGGGAACTGGCCGCGACGAACGGCGTCTCGTTCGATGTGGGCTACCGCGGGCTGTGGGTCAGCGAGTTGACCCAGAACCGGATCTCCTACCTTCGCCTCGACGGAGCCGGAAAGGTGACCTCCCGGCACACCGCCATCCGCGTCGACGGCGGGATCGCCCAGACCGACTCGATCGCGGTGGACGCGGACGGCAATCTCTACCAGGGCCTGCACGGCCGTGCGGCGATGGTCGTGTACGACAAGTACGGCGAGCGTCTGGCGACGGTCGAGGTTCCTCCCGGCCGGGCCGCGGGGCTGGAGTCGGCGACGAACGTAGCGATCACGCCCGGCGGGACCAAGGCCTACATGACCGTCAGCGGGCCCGCCGGAGGGTTCCTGTACTCCTTCGACGCGCTGGCGGAAGGCGTCCGGCAGTCCAACGGCGGCTGACACCGCTCCGCCCCCGTACTCACCCCTGGAAGGGCCGCACCGGTCCCACCTCGACGCCGAGCAGCCGCCAGGACGCCAGCGCCCGGCGCTCCCGCTCCTCGCGGCTGTGGCCGGTGGCGGCACCGGAGACCATGGAGACGGCGAGCATCAGATCGTCGGCCGCCGCGAGGGGGTGACCGTCCGGCAGGTGCCCGCGCAGGGCTCGCTCGACCCGTTCGGAGAGGGCAAGCGCGTGCGTACGGGTGCGGGTACGGGTGTCGGAGTCGTCACCTCGGCCTCCGCCCTTGCCTCCGACTTCGCCTTCTCCTGGGCCTTCGCCTTCGCCTTCGCCATGGCTGTCGACGAGCAGGATGCCGATGAACGCCGCTGATTCCGTCACATGCCAGGTCATCACCCCCAGCACCCCGGGGAGACTCGCGTTCTCCGCTGCCGCCGCCTCCTCGACCTGGCGTACGTTCTCCTCCAGGACCGCGGTGGAGATGGCGGCCCGGTCGGGGAAGTGCCGGTACAGCACGCCCTGGCCCACTCCCGCCCGACGCGCGATCAGGGACAGCGGGGCATGCAGTCCGTGCTCCGCGTAGACCTCCCGGGCGGCGACGATCAGAGCGGCCCGGTTGCGGGCGGCAGCCTTCGGTCCCTGGTTGGGGGGCCGCCGCTCGTCCGGCGTGGGGCGCTGCGTCATCCCGGAAGGGTACCCGGGCAATGACCGGGGTTTCGGCGAGGCGAACCCTCAGCGCAGTTGCTCGGCCAGTCCGACGATGATGCCCTCCGGGCCGCGCAGGTAGCAGAGCAGATAGCTGTCCTCGAACCGGGCCATCTCACCGACGAGTTCGGCGCCATGAGGGCGCAGACGGGCAACGGTGTCCTCGATGTCGTCGACGGCGAACATGACGCGGTGCGTGCCCAGGATGTTGTGCGGCTTGTCGCGCGGGCCGGTGCTGGTCGCCGCCGGGCTGCGGTACCTCGCCAGCTCCAACCGGCTGTGACCGTCCGGGGTCCGGACCATGGCGATGTCACAGTGGACGCCGTCGAGTCCGGTGCACTGGTCGGCGACGAGGCCCTCGATCTCCGCCCTGCCCTCCAGTTCCATACCGAGTTCCACGAAGAACGCGACGGCGGCGTCCAGGTCCTCGACGACGATGCCGACGTTGTCCATCCGCTGAATTCCCATGCCGACCTCTTCCCATTTCCTGCTATTTACCAACTATTTCCCGCGCGGCCGGTGGCAGCCGCTGATACCCCTGGGACGGAGCCGGTGACGTCTTCTCGACATGCCTGAGGCACCAAAGACTCAACCTACGAGCGCATCAATGATCTGCGTCGTCCACGAGTGCCCCGGCATCGGCGTGTCAGCGAGGCGACCCCGTCGGGAGTGGCAGCACCGCCTCCGGCGACTCGGGCAGGGTCTGGCCGCCGTCGACCGTGATGACCTGGCCCGTGATGAACGACGCCCGCTCACCGGCGAGGAACTCGACCGCGTCGGCGATCTCCTGGGGGCGGGCCAGGCGCCCGAGCGGGATCGTCGCCGTCATCTGGGCCAAGTAGTCCTCCCCCATCCCGTCCAGACCCTCCGTCGCCACATTCCCCGGGGCCACCGCGTTCACGGTGATGCCGTGGGGCGCGAGTTCCAGCGCCGCCGTGCGCATGAAGCCGAGTTGGGCCGCCTTGCTCGCGCCGTAGTGGCTCCAGCCTGGGAAGCCGGTGACCGGGCCGGTGATCGACGAGGTGAACACGACCCGGCCAGCCGCGGACTCCCGCAGCAGCGGCAGGCAGGCGGCGACGGCCAGCATCTGGCTCTCCACGTTGACCGCGAACACCTCACGGATATCCGTGTACGTCAGTTCCGCGAGCGGCCTGTTCGGGAAGACGCCCGCGTTCAGGCACAGCACGTCGAGCCCGCCGATCCGCGCCGAGGCCGCCGTCGCGAGCCGCTCCGCCGAGTCGGGAGCCGCCGAGTCCAGGGCGAGCGCCTCGACGGTCTGCCCCTCCCGCGTCGCCTCGGAACGGAACTTCTCCACGACGGCGTCCGGCACGGTCCGCCCGGTGAGCAGTACGTCGTGCCCGGCGCGCACGAACGTCGAGACGATCGCCGCGCCGATACCACGGGTACCCCCGACGACGGCGACCTTCCTGGCCTGGAACTGGAATTCCGAACGGGATCGGTGCTGGGCGTTCATGTCGTTCCTCGTGATCTGGTGGTCTCGGTTCCTGGGCGTCTGCGGGTTCAACGACGGGCCGTCACCCGGCGCCGTGCGTCGAGGAGACGTGGAGTTCGGTGCGGTCGGCCCGGAAGAGGTCGTGGGAGAACTCCAGGGGCTCGCCGTACTGGTCGTGGGAGACGCGCGTGATCGCCAGCAGCGGCTGGCCCACGGACACGTCCAGGTGGTGCGTGTGGTGGTCCTCGGCGAGGCGGACCCGGATGCGTTCGCGGACCTCGGCGGCCGTGACGCCGTAGCGGTCGCGCAGGAGTTGGGACAGGGAGCCGGTCAGGTCCAGGTCGAGGAGGCCGGGGAAGCGCCGCGCGGGCACGAACAGGCGTTCCCACGACAGGGGGACGCCGTCCGCGAACCGCACCCGCTCGATCGCCAGTGCCTCGGAGCCGGGCGGCAGGCCCAGCGCGGTACGCACCTCGGTGCCGGCCCGCCGCTGCTCGGCGGACAGGACGCGGGTCGCGACCTCGAAGTGCTGGTGCCGCAGCAGTTCGGGGACGTTCACGTCGACGCCCGGTTGCCGGGCCACCACCCGCCGGTCGCCGTCCGCGAGGCGACTCCAGCCGTAGACGGGCCAGTTCGGGTTGGCGTGCAGGGCGAAGGTCCCGCCGCCCCGGCCGCGCACCCGGCGCACCTCGCCCTGGCTTTCGAGCCGTTGCAGGGCCCGCCGGACCGACTCCCGGCTCGCGCCGAAGAGTTGGGACAGCCGGCGTTCGGTGGGCAGCCGTCCGCCCATCCGGACCTCGCCGCGTCCGATCATGGCGAGCACACCCTCCGCGATCCGCCCGGCGGCCGGTCCGAGCGGGGTGTCGGCGGGTTCAGCGGCCATGGCGTACGGCGGTGAGGTAGCCGTCGGCCAGGTAGCCGCGGGCCAGTTCCACCGTCTGGGCGGCGAACGCGGGCCGGAGCGAGGCGGCGAAGGGGGTGTCCCCGCGCTTGTGGACCCAGGCGACGAGCATCAGCCGGCGCAGCATCACCAGGGCGGGCACGGCCCGTACGTCCTCATCGCGCAACGATCGCCGTGACTCGTAGCCGCGCAGCCAGGCGGCCACCCAGCCCGCCGCCCGCGGATCGTGCTCGGCGAACGACAGGGCGCAGGCCAGGTCGTAGAGGAACCAGCCGGTGCCGCAGTCGTCGAAGTCGATGAGCCGGACCGCGTCGGGGGCGACGAGCAGGTTGGCGGCGCGCAGGTCGCCGTGGATGAGGCCGAAGACGGCCGCGCCGGTGCCGTAGGTGGTGAGTTCGCGGGTGAGTTTCGCCTCCGCCCGCTCCAGGACCTGGATGCCGCCGGAGGTCAGCGCCACGTCCGGGTTGTCCCGCCAGCGGCCCCAGAGGGAGGCGGCGCCGATCAGGTTGTCGAGGTCCCAGTCGGGCCGGGTGAAGCCGTCGGGGCGTCGCCACTCCAGCGCGTGGGTGTGCAGGGCGGCGGTCTCCCGGCCCACCAGTTCCATCACGTCCGTGAAGTCCGTGGTGTCGGGTTCGGCGCCGGGCGCGAATTCGAACAGGGCCGCGTGCTGGACCGTACCGTCCGCGCCGGGGAAGCTCGCGGCCCGTTCGCCGGACGGGGTCGGCAGCACGGCGGGGGTGGCGACCGCGCCGTCCGCCCGCAGCCGTTCGATCCACATCAGCTCGCTGCGGATCTGCGGGAGGGTGCGGAACCCGGGCCGGTGCAGGCGCAGGACGAGCGGTTCGGGGGTGTCGGTGAAGGTGCAGAGGTAGGTGGCGTTCTCGGAGAGGCTCAGCAGCCGGGCTTCGGCCAGGGTGCCGGCCCGGCCGTAGGCGGTGAGGGCGGCGCCGACCTGGCGGTCCCAGGTGAGGCCGGGGTGGGTGGTGGCGAGGGTGTCAGTCATGGGCGGCGGCCACCTTCCGTACGGCGAGCCGCAGTCGGCCGAGGATCTCGGCGGTCTCCTGCTCGGTGAGCAGCAGTCCCGGCTTGAACTGGAGGACGGCCGGGTCGAGCGTCGAGAAGATCGCCCAGACGCCCTGCCGGTACAGCTCGGTCATCACCGGCTTGGCGCCGGTGGCGCCGAATTCCAGGCCGATGACCAGGCCCTTCTGCCGGATGCCGGTGAGCGCGTGCGGGAGGTCGGCGCGCAGTTCGGCGAGTCCGGCCGCGACTTGGTCGACGCGCAGGCGGACGTTCTCGCGGGTGTCGGCCCGCCCGGTGATCTCCAGGACCCGGTCGGCGACGGCGCAGCCGAGTTCGGCGCCGCCGAAGGTGGCCATGTGGGCGAAGCCGTCCTGGTCCAGCCAGCCGCTCGCCGCCGGGCCGAGCAGGGCGGCGCTGATCGGGTAGAGGCCGCCGCCGAGCCCCTTGCCGGTGACGAGGATGTCGGGGACGACGCCTTCGCCGTGGATGCCCCACAGGTCGCCGGTCCTGCCCAGGCCGGTCTGCACCTCGTCCGCGATGTAGAGGGTGCCGGTGGCCTCGCAGGCCTGTTTGACGCCGGCCAGGTAGCCGGGCTCGGGCATCGGGAAGCCGTAGGTGGCCGGGACGGTCTCCATGATCACCGCCGCGATGTCGTGCCCGGCGAGCGCGGCCGTCATCGCGGCGAGGTCGTTGAAGGGCACCTGCACGAACTCGGCGGGGCTGTCCGACCCGAACAACCGGGAGAACCGGGAGTCGCCCGCGGCCACCGCCAGCCCCGTGTGCCCGTGGTAGGCCTTGACGACCGACACGATCCCGCGCCGCCCGGTGGCGTACCGCGCGCTCTTCAGCGCCACGTCGACGGCCTCGCCGCCGCTGGACCCGAAGACCACCTTGTCGGCGCCGGGCGTCGCCTCGACGAGCCGCCGGGCCAGGGCGGCGCGGCCGGGGGTGGGGAAGTGGTGGTTGCCGATGTCGAGATGGCGCAGCGCGTGGGTGAGCGTGGCCACCAGTTCCTGGTTGCGGTGGCCGAGGTTGTAGGTGCCGCCGTTGAGGTGGACGTCGATCACCTCGTGGCCGTCGACGTCCGTCAGCCGGTATCCGGACCGTTCCCCGATGACGAGCGGTACGCCCTCGTCCTGCCAGAACTCCGTCTTGCCGGGGTTCCAGTACCGCCGCGCGTCCGCGAGGACCTCGGCCTTGGTCGCATATCCGTACATGGACAACTGCTCGGTCCCCAACGCGCGGCCTCCTCGCTGTCCCGGCGGAGACTTCCCGCCGGCGGCTCGTGAAGGCTCCACGATCGGCCGGGCGCGTTGCCTCCCCGTTCGGAGGCTGGTTCGGGGGCGTAACGCTTGAGGTCCGGTTGTGGTCCGGTGCCCACCGGGCGGGCGGGGGTCAGGACTCGTCGAGCAGCCGACGCGCCGTCTTGATGTCCGTCACCAGTGCGGTGATCCATTTGCCGCGCACCGCGCCCCGTACGGCGGTGTACTTGTGGTCGCCGCCCGCCACGGCGATCCGGCGCGGAACGCTGCGGAGCTGGTCCACGGAGACCCCGATGGTCCGCTCGCCCAGGCCCGCGTCGACATGGACGCCGTCCTCGTCGAAGAAGCGCTGGCAGATGTCGCCCACCGCGCCGAGCTGGCGCAGCCGGGTGATCTCGGCCTCGGCGACCGCGTTGCCGCTCAGCTGGAGCAGGGGGGACGGCCGGAGGCTGCCGATGCCGACCAGGACGGCGGTCAGCCGGTCCCAGGCCTGGCCCACTTCGAGCACCGCCGGGTCGTGGAGGAGTGACAGGCGGGCCTGCGCCGAGCCGACCAGCCCCGGGGCCCGGACGAACAGCGGTCCCGCGCCTATGAGTTCGGCGAGCCGGGCGGTGAGCCGGGTCGCCTGCACCTGGCCCTGCGGGTCTCCCATGCCCCCCATCAGCTGTACGACCTTCTCGGCGCCCTGCATGCGGGAGGGCTGCATCGCCTCGACGGCCGCGAGCAGGGTCTCGCTCCAGGTGGAGACGCCGACCACGTCACCCGGCCGGAAGGCGGCGTCCAGATAGGTGGCGGCTGCCGAGCCCAGTGCCCGCAGCAGGGTGCGCGGGTGGTCGGGCAGGTCGTCGCTGTCGACGATGACCACGTCGGTGATCTCGTAGCGCGCGGCGAGCGCGTCCTCCAGTTCGCTGTGGATGCCCGGCGGCGACACGACGATCGTACGGACGACCCCCCGCTCGGCCGCATGGCGCAGCAGTCGGGACACGCCTGCCTGGGAGAGGCCGAGAGCCTTGGCGATCTCGGCCTGCCGCAGCCCGCGCTCGTGGTACATGCGCGCTACGCGGACGATCAGCCTGAGCTTGTCGGCAGACTCGTGGCTGCTCAGGTCGGCATGCTGGAACACAGGACGCACCCTACTGGGCCCGGCGCCGGGAGTCGCGGTGCTCATCCTCTACGGCCACCCGCGCGCGGGACGCCGTGGCACTCCCGGGGTCCGTGCCGACACCCTCGGAGTCCGTCGTGAGGCTCCCTGGGGCCGTACCGGCGTCGGCGCGCGCTCTGGCCACCGCCTCGTGCCAGGCGCCCAGTGCGCGCTCGCGCTCGTCGTCGGGCCGTCGTGGGCGGTACACCTCCTCGCCCCGGGGCAGACCGGCGAGCCGGGTCTTGGTGAACATGCCGAGGGCGCAGCCCGCCATGTGTGCCGTGCCCAGTGCGGACAGGTCGCGGTTGCGGGGTCGGCGGACGATACGTCCGGAGGTGTCGGCCTGGAGCTGCATGAGGGCGGCGTTGTCGGTGGCGCCGCCGTCCGCGAGCAGCGCGGTGACGCGGCCGGTCGCGGAGTCGAGCCCGGCCACCACGTCCTCGATCTGGAAGGCGACGGACTCCAGGGCGGCCCGCGCCAGTTCGGGCACGCCCGTCGCGAAGGTGAGCCCGGAGAGGAGGCCGGTGGCGTCGTTGTCCCACCAGGGGGCGGCCAGTCCCCCGAAGGCCGGGACCAGGTGCACGCCCGCCGAGTCGGGTGCCGCGAGACCGGCCAGTTCCGCCTCGCCGAGCCGGAGCAGTCCGGCAAGCCAGCGCACGGTGGCGCCGGAGGAGCGGATGTTGCCCTCCAGGGCGTAGGCGGGCGTCCCGTCGTCCCAGGCCAGGGTGAGACAGAGCGGGGAGCCCTCGGCGCGCTCGGGCCCGGGGATCAGGCCCATGACCGACGATCCGGTGCCGTAGGTGACCTTGACGCTGCCGGGGACGAAGACGCCGTGCCCGAACAGGGCGGCGTGCGAGTCGCCGAGCACGGACAGGACCGGGGTGCCGTCGGGGAGGGGCGGGACATCGCGTACGGCGGGGAAGGGGCCCGTCGACGCGGTGATCCTGGGCAGTGTCCCGGCGGGGATGCCGAAGACGTCGAGGAGCCGTTCGTCCCAGTCGCGGCGGCGGACGTCGAGGAGCTGGGTGCGGGCGGCGTTGCCCAGTTCGATCAGGTGCTCCCAGCCGCCGCCCAGGCGCCACAGCAGCCAGGAGTCGACCGTGCCGAGGCACAGCTCGCCGCGCCGGGAGCGGGTGCGGTCCGGGTCGTGGGTGTCGAGCAGCCACTGGGCCTTGAGCGCGCTGAACATCGGGTCCAGGGGCAGCCCGGTGGTGCGGCGGACGTCCGCGTCGAGGCCGTCGGCGAGGAGGGTGGCGCAGCGGTCGGCCGTACGCCGGTCCTGCCAGCCGATGACCGGGCCGAGGGGGCGTCCGGTGGCGCGTTCCCAGAGGAGACAGGACTCGCGCTGGTTGGAGAGGCCGATTCCGGCGACCCGGCTCGGGTCCTGTCCGGCCAGGCACTTCGCCACGGCCTCCAGGACGCTGTCCCAGATGTCCTCGGCCGACTGCTGGGCCCAGCCGGGGCGCGGGTGGTCGATGGCGAGCTGGGCTGACGCCGAGGCGACGACGGCACCGGACGCGTCCACGAGGAGCGCCTTGGTGGCGGAGGTGCCCTGGTCGACGGCGAGCAGCAGCGGCTGGTTCATGACGTCGAGGATGGCAGGCCGAGGACGTCGCGGGCGGCGGCGTGGACGCCGTCGGCGGTGAGTCCGAAGTGTTCCAGGAGCCCTTCGGGGCTGCCGGTCGGGGCGAATCCGGTGACGCCCAGCAGTCTCAGCGGGACCGGACGGTGCCGTCCCGTGAGCGAGGCCACGGCGGCGCCCAGACCGCCGCTGAGGGTGGCCTCCTCGGCGACGACCAGGCCCTGGGTCTCCTCGGCGGCCCGCTGGATCTCGGCGGTGTCGAGCGGATCGACGAAGGGGACGTTGAGGACGCGCGCGGAGACGCCCTCGGCGGCGAGCCGCTCGGCTGCGGTCAGGGCGCGGGAGACGAGCGTGCCGATGGCGACGAGGGTGACGTCGTCGCCCTCCCGCAGCACCTGGGCGCGGCCGTGCTCGAAGGGGGCGTCGGGCGGGGTGACGTCGGGGACCTTGAAGCGCGGGATGCGCAGATAGCTGGGGCCTTCGTGGGCGTACGCCCAGCGCAGGGCGGCCCGGGTCTGGGCGCGGTCGGCGGGGACGACGACGGTGAGGCCGGCCACGGCACGCAGCCAGGACAGGTCCTCGACGGAGTGATGGGTGGGGCCGAGTTCGCCGTACGCCATGCCGGGGCTCTGGCCGCAGAGGATCACCCGGAAGCCGCTGTAGGCGCAGTCGGCCTTGATCTGCTCCAGGGCCCGTCCGGTGAGGAAGGGTCCGGCGGCGGAGACGAAGGGGACGAGGCCCGCGTTGGCGAGGCCCGCGCCGACGCCGACCATGTTCTGTTCGGCGATGCCGACGTTGATCAGCCGGTCGGGGAACTCCTCGCGGAAGCCGACGAGGTTGCTGGAGCCCACGGAGTCGTTGCAGACGACGACCACGCGTTCGTCCTCGCGGGCGAGGGCGGCCAGCTCCTCGGCGAAGACCGTGCGGCAGTCGTACACCGGGGCATCGGGGCCCGGCGCAGGGGTCACCGGGGCGTCGGTGCGGGCCGGGGTGCGGGTCTCGGTCAACGGGTCAGCTCCTCGATGGCGGCGTGCACCTGGTCCGGGGTGGGCACCTTGTGGTGCCACTCGACGCGGTCCTCGATGAACGAGACGCCCTTGCCCTTGACGGTGTGGGCGATGACGGCGACCGGCCGGCCGGTGGTGGAGGGGGCGAAGGCGTCGAGCAGGGCGCCGTGGTCGTGTCCGTCGCTCTCGCGGACCTCCCAGCCGAACGCGGCGAATTTGTCGGCCAGCGGGTCGAGCCGGACCGTGTCCTCGGTACGGGCGCCCTGCTGGAGCCGGTTGCGGTCGACGACGGCGCAGAGCCGGTCCAGGCCGTGGTGGCTCGCGGACATCGCGGCCTCCCAGTTGCTGCCCTCCTGGAGTTCGCCGTCGCCGAGGACCACGAAGGTACGGGCGCCGTCGCCGCGCAGCCGGGCGCCGAGGGCGCAGCCGACGGCGACCGGGAAGCCGTGGCCGAGGGGGCCGGTGTTGGTCTCGACGCCGGGGACCTTCTGGCGGTTGGGGTGGCCGTTGAGGGCGGAGTACGGGGCCATGTAGGTGGCCAGCTCGGCCGCCGGGAAGTATCCGCAGCGGGCCAGGGTGGCGTACAGGGCGGCGGCGCAGTGGCCCTTGCTGAGGATCAGCCGGTCCCGGCCGGGTGCCCTCGGGTGTTCGGGGTCGACGTCGAGGACGGCGCCGAAGAGGGTCACGAGGATGTCGGTCACCGAGAGGTCACCGCCGATGTGACCCATCCGGGCCCGGCTGATCATGTCGACGATCGTCAGACGGACTTCGGTGGACAGGGTCCGCAACAGGCGCACCGCTTCCGGGGGTTCCGCGGCGCGGACGGCCCGGCGCAGTGCGTGATGGTCCGCCGCGGTGGAGTGATCGACAGCGAGCATATGAATATCCATTCAGCACTTTAATTTCTACTCGCCGCGATGATGCGCCTCGCCACCCGAGGCCGTCAAGGGGTCGAACGCAAGGGTGGAATGAGCACATTGAGCACGCACGGTCCGCCCGATATTCATAGCTACGCCACTCTTGACACCGGCGGTCGGCAGATTTTACGGTCCCGGCCATCAAAGGTAACATTGCGTGAATAAATATTCAGAAGGAGTTGTTGTGGCTCCCCATCCGGCTCCCCGCACCTTCACCGGTGGCATGTGGACCTTCGGCCGCATCATCGACCGGTACGCGACGGACGGCTACGGCCCCGTCGTCCCCACACTGGAAACCATCGAACTGGCCGCCCGTTCCGGCGAACTGGTCGGCCTGGACCTCAACTACCCCTTCGACCAGGGGACGACGGTCGACGACGTGGGCAAGTCCCTCACGGCACACGGCCTGTCGGCGGTCTGCGTCACCCCCGTGATCTACGACCGCGGCTTCCGCAGCGGCTCGTTCACCGCGCCGGACGCCGCAACCCGCACCCGGGCGCTGGACCTGGCACACGAGTCGGTGGAGGCGGCCCGCCAACTGGGCGCGGGCTACGTGAAGTTCTGGCCCGGCCAGGACGGCTACGACTACCCCTTCCAGGTCGACTACGCGACCCTGCGCCGCCACGCGATCGAGGGCATCCGGGACGTGGCACGGGCCTTCCCGGACGTCACCTTCGCCATCGAGTACAAGCTCAAGGAGCCCCGCAACCGGCTCTTCTGGTCCACCGCCGCCGCGAGCCTGCTCGCCATCGAGCAGATGGGCGTGGACAACGTCGGCCTGGTCGTCGACTTCGGCCACTCCCTCTTCGCCAAGGAGAACCCGGCCGAGGCGCTCACCCTGGCCCACTCCATGGGCCGGCTGGTCGACATCGAGCTGGACGACAACTACCGCGAGTGGGACGACGACCTGACGGCCGGCGCGCTGCACCTCGTGGAAACGCTCGAATTCCTGCACGTGGTACGGGAGATCGGCTGGGAGAAGCCGCTGAAGCTGGACCTGTTCCCCTACCGGGAGGACGCGGGCGAGGCGGTTCGGGAGTCGGTGGCGACCCTGCGGGCGCTGGAGGCCAAGGCCGAGTTGCTGCCCCTGGACGCGCTGCGCGCCGCCCAGGCCGCCCACGACGCGATGGCCGTCCAGCGGATCGTCCGTACGGCACTGCTCGGTTAGAACCACACATCCAGGAGTGCAGCAATGCCCTACGGTCCCTCCTCCCTCCTCGGAGAGGTCCTGCGGAACAAGCAGGCCGAAGCCGTCGTACGCAAACACCTCAGCGGAATCGTCAACGCGCCCCTGGAGATCCAGCTCCGGTACGCCCCGCTGGAGCAGGTGACCGGCTTCCTGGAGTCGATGCGGGCCGACCCCGCCGCCCGTGACGCCTTCTACGCGGAGCTGGCCGCCGTCGACGAGTCCGCCGCCGAGCCGCCCCACCCGGCCGAGCAGCGGGTCACCCCGTCCCCCGACTACGAGCCGGCGGACGTACAGGTGGGCAGCGCCCGGCTGGTGGTTGCCGGGACGGCCACCCGCTGGAGCACCTTCGAGCTGGAACTCCACGGGCCCTCGCACGGCAACCCCTTCACGGACGTCGAGCTGCGCGTCGAGTTCCGGCACGGCGACCGCGTCCTGACCGCCCACGGCTTCTACGACGGCGACGGCGTCCACCGGGTCCGGTTCCTGCCCGACGAGGAGGGCGACTGGTCGTTCCGTACGACCAGCAACGCCCGCTCGCTGGACGCGGTCGAGGGCGCCTTCGCCTGCGGACCGGCCACCGCCGGGGCCCACGGCCCGGTGCGCGTGCACGGCACCTTCCACTTCCGGCACGCCGACGGCACCCGCCATCTGCCGGTCGGCACCACCGCGTACGCCTGGACCCACCAGGGCGACAAGCTGGAGGAACAGACCCTGCGGAGTCTGGCCGACAGCCCCTTCAACAAGGTGCGGATGTGCGTCTTCCCCAAGGCCTACCTCCACAACACCAACGAGCCGCCGCTCTACCCGTTCGAGGGCTCGCCCGAGGAGGGCTGGGACTTCCGGCGGCCCGTGCCCGCGTACTTCCGGCACCTTGAGCAGCGCATCGCCCAGCTCGGCGAACTGGGCATCGAGTCCGACCTGATCCTCTTCCACCCGTACGACCGCTGGGGCTTCTCCGACATGGGGCCCGTCGCCGACGAGCGCTATCTGCGGTACGTGGTGTCCCGGCTGGCGGCGTACCCCAACGTGTGGTGGTCGCTGGCCAACGAGTACGACCTGATGTGGGCCAAGGACTCCGGCCACTGGGCCCGCTCCGCCGCGACCGTGCGGGAGTGCGATCCGCACGGTCATCTGCTCGGGGTCCACAACTGCCGGGAGTTCTGGGACAACAGTGTCGACTGGGTGACCCACTCCAGCGTGCAGCGCGTCGACGTCTACCGCACCGCCGAGAACACCGATGAATGGCGCACCCGTTGGGGCAAGCCCGTGGTGATCGACGAGGTCGGCTACGAGGGCGACATCGACCAGGGCTGGGGCAACCTCACCCCCCAGGAACTGGTCCGGCGCTTCTGGGAGGCCACGGTGCGCGGCGGATACGTCACCCACGGCGAGACCTACCTCTCCGACGACGACGTCCTGTGGTGGTCGAAGGGCGGCGAGCTGAAGGGCGAGAGCCCGGCCCGTATCGCCTTCCTGCGGGACATCCTCGAAGAGACCCCGGGCGACGGCATCGACCCGCTGCCCACGGACTGGGACGTGCCGGCCGGCGGCATCGAGGATCGCTACCGCCTCGTCTACTTCGGCTTCATGCAGCCCCGGCACCGCACCTTCGCGCTGACCCCGGGCGTGCGCTACGAGGCCGAGGTCATCGACACCTGGAACATGACCGTCACCCGGCTCCCGG
This sequence comes from Streptomyces geranii, assembly GCF_002954775.1. Lineage (GTDB taxonomy): Bacteria > Actinomycetota > Actinomycetes > Streptomycetales > Streptomycetaceae > Streptomyces > Streptomyces geranii. The sequence goes on along the minus strand of NZ_PJME01000004.1, from coordinate 260,991 downwards.
GCACGTACGAGGGCGCTTTCACCCTGCCGCTGCCCGCCCGCCCGTACATCGCGGTCCGCCTCCGGGCGACCGAGGGGTGACGAGCAGTGACCGAGGAGTGAGACACCGATGAGAACACGCGCCCCGCCCCTGCCCCCGCCCCACCTCGCTCCCCCAGCAACGCACCTCCCCCCTCCTCCCTCCCCCCTTCTCCATCAGTCACCGCGGGCGGTTCTGCCTCGCCGCCCTCCACGAACGCGGAGCTACCCATGCGAAGAATGACGCTGACGGCCGTGGCGGTCGCCCTGGCCCTGGGCGCGACTGCCTGCGGATCCGGATCGGACAGCGGCAGCGGAGGTGCCACCGGGGGCACGCTGACCCTGGCGCCCCTCGTCCAGGCCCAGCCCTGGGACCTGGCCGACGCCGGGCTCGGCAACAACACGCAGTACTACCAGCCCGTCTACGACTCCCTGTTCCGGATCTCCCCGACCGCCGAGGTCAAGCCCAACCTGGCCACCAAGTGGTCGTACGACGCCACCAACACCAAGCTGACCGTCACGCTGCGCACCGGGGTGAAGTTCACCGACGGCACCGCGCTGGACGCCGCCGCGGTCAAGGCGAACCTGCTGCACACCAAGGACGGCACCAACGAGGCCGCGGGCCAGCTCAAGGGCATCAGCGGGGTGGACGTGACCGACGCGTCCACGTTCACGATCAACCTCTCGGCTCCCGACCCCTCCCTGCTGGCGAACCTGGGCAACGTGGCCGGCATGATCGCCAGCCCCAAGGCCATCACCGCCGGGACGCTGAAGTCGGGGCCGGTCGGTTCGGGCCCGTACACGCTGGACAAGTCGGCGACCACCACGGGCAGCACGTACACCTTCGTGCGCAACCCCGGTTACTGGAACAAGGCCGCGTTCCCCTACGACAAGATCGTCCTCAAGCCCCTGACCGACCCCACCGCCGTCCTCAACGCGCTGCGCTCGGGACAGATCAACGGCGCGGTGCTGACCAACGCCAAGAACGTCGCGCCGGCCAAGAGCAGCGGGCTGACGATCACCAAGTACACCTCCGGCGACGTCGAGGGCCTGTACATCTGGGACCGGGCGGGCAAGCAGGTCAAGGCACTTGGCGATGTCCGGGTCCGGCAGGCGCTGAACTACGCCTTCGACCGGGAGACCATCGTCAAGACCGCCAAGGGCGGTCTGGGCCAGGCGACGACCCAGATCTTCAACCCGGCCGGCTCGGCCTTCGAGAAGTCGCTGGACTCGAAGTACACCTACGACCCGGCCAAGGCGAAGCAGCTGCTCGCGGAGGCGGGTTACGCGAACGGCTTCAGCGTCACCATGCCGGACTTCTCCGCGGTATTCCCCGACCAACAGGCCGCCATGACCCAGCAGTTGGCGGACATCGGGGTCAAGGTCAAGCTGGACAAGGTGCCGACCGACCAGGTCCTCACCAAGCTGCTGGCCGGCAAGTACCCCATGTCGTACATGGTGCTGGCCTCCTTCCGCCCCTGGGACACCATCCAGCTCCAGGTGGCCAAGGCCTCGCTGTGGAACCCGCTGCACACCGACGACCCGAAGCTGGAGGCCCTGATCGGGAAGGCGCAGGCGGCCACCGGGGCGGCGCAGGACTCGCTGTTCAAGGAGATCAACACCTACCTCGTCGACCAGGCCTGGAACGCGCCCTGGGACTCGGTGCAGAACAACTACGCGACGAGCAAGAACGTCACCTTCACCCCGCAGCAGTTCGCCGCCGTGCCGCCGATCTACAACTTCAAGCCCGCCGGCTGACCCGGCCGGCCAGGGGGAGAAGCAGGAAGGAAAGGAGGAGAGACCAGTGATCGTTTTCGTGGCCCGGCGCGTCGCCGCCGGACTGGCGCTGGTCGTGGTGATCGCGACCACGACGTTCGCGCTGATGGGCCTCACCGGTTCCGACCCGGCGCGGCAGATCGTGGGACAGACCGCGACCAAGGAGCAGGTGGCCGCGAAGTCCGCCGAGCTGGGGCTCGACCAGCCCATGGTCGAGCGCTACTGGCACTGGCTGACGGACGCGGTGCAGGGCAATCTCGGCACCTCGTGGTTCAGCGGGGAGTCGGTGACGGACTCGCTCGCCAACCGGCTGCCGGTCACGCTGTCGATCGTGCTGGCCGCGCTGCTGCTGTCCGCGGTGCTGAGCACCCTGCTCGGGGTCGCCGCCGCGGTCCGCCGGGGCGCGCTGGACCAACTGGTGCAGCTGCTCGCCGTGGTGGGCTTCGCCGTACCGAGTTTCCTGGTCGCCCTGGTCCTCGCCGTGGTCATCGGCGTCGACCTGGGCTGGCTGCCCGCGACCGGCTACATCCCTCTGGCGGACTCGGCGAGCGGCTGGCTCAAGTCGATCACCCTGCCCGCGCTGTCGCTCGCCGTCGGGGCGATCGCCGCCACCGCCCAGCAGGTACGCGGCTCCATGGTGGACGTTCTGCGCGCGGATTACGTCCGTACCCTGCGCGCCCGTGGCATCAGCGAGCGCAGCCTGCTGTTCCGGCACGCGCTGCGGAACGCGGCCCCGGCCGCGCTGACCGTGCTGGCCCTGCAGTTCATCGGCCTGGTCGGCGGCGCGGTGGTCGTCGAGAAGGTGTTCGGTCTCAACGGGATCGGCAGTCAGGCGACCAGCGCGGGCTCCCAGGGCGACACCCCCGTCGTCATGGGCGTGGTCGTGGTCATGGTCGCCATCGTCGTCGTGGTCAACATCGCGCTCGATGTGGCGTACGGCTGGCTCAACCCGAAGGTGCGTGTCGGATGACCCTCCCCCAGTCCGAGGCGGACCTGACCGCCGTCGCCACGGCCACCCCGGTACGGGCGGGCCTGGTACGCCGGCTGCTGCGCAACCCCGTGGCGGTCGCCTGCCTGGTGATCCTCGCGGTCATCACGCTGGCGAGCGTCTTCGCACCGCTGCTGACCAGCCAGGACCCGGCCCGCTCCTCCCTCACCGAAACGCTCGCCCCGGCCGGCGGCAAGCATCTGCTGGGCGGCGACGGCGTAGGCCGCGACGTCCTGGCCCGCCTCCTCTACGGCGGACGCACCAGCCTCCTGGGAGCCCTGATCGCGGTGTCGGTCGCCCTGGTGATAGGCGTCCCCGCCGGTCTGGTGGCCGGCTACTACCGCCGGTGGTTCGACGCCGTCGGCAGCTGGCTGGCCAACCTGCTGATGGCGGTGCCGGCGATCGTCGTCCTGCTGGTCGTGATGTCGGCGATCGGCCAGAACACCTACGTCGGCATGGCGGTCTTCGGCGTCCTCCTGTCACCGGGAGTGTTCCGGCTGATCCGCGCGTCGGTCATCTCGGTGCGCGAGGAGCTGTACGTGGACGCGGCCCGCGTCTCCGGCCTGACCGACGGCCGGATCGTACGCCGCCACATCCTCCCCGTCGTGCAGGCGCCGACGATCATCCAGGCCGCCCAGATGCTCGGGCTCGCCATCGTCATCCAGTCCGGCCTGGAGTTCCTCGGCCTGGGCTCGGCGAGCGAGGCCAGCTGGGGCTCGATGCTCAACGACGCCTTCGCGAACATCTACACGAAACCGATCCTGCTCCTGTGGCCCGGCGCCGCCCTCGCCCTGACGGTCGCCGCGTTCTGCCTGCTGGGCAACGCGCTACGGGACGCACTGGACGCGAGCGCGAACACCACCCGCCGCTCCCGCCGAACAACCCGCAAGCGCAAGCCGACGGCGGCACGGACGGTCGCCCAGGAGACGCCCGGAACGGACACGGACTCGGACTCGGACTCGGACTCGGGAACGGGAACGGGAACGGGAACGGGATCCGGTACGGAGACTCGGGCCGGCTCCGAAGCAGCCTCCCCAACGGATTCGGCACCGGAGACCGGGACGAATCCCCAGGCAACCTCGACGCCGACCCCCGGACCGAACAACGGACCGAGGTCCGGGACAGACACGGCGACGGCGGGCTCCGAGCCGCACACAGGGCCGGACTCCACGCCCCAGCCAGACGCCGGGCCGGACGCACGAACAATCTCCACGGCGGACGCCGGAACGAAGTCCGTGGCGGACACCGGTCCGGACGCCGAGCAGCAGCCCCGGACAGACTCCCGGCCGGACGCCGGGACAGCCACCGGTACAGGCACCGAGACCGGCTCCATGGCCGGTGCCCGACCGGGCTCCCGGACCGCCACCGACGCCCTGCTCGTCCTCGACGGGCTGACCGTCTCCTATCCGGCCGCCGGCGGTGAGAAGACCGTCGTCGACGGGGTCTCGCTGACCGTGCGGCGGGGGGAAGTCCTCGGGCTGGTCGGGGAGTCGGGGTCCGGGAAGAGCCAGACCGCCTTCGCCGTTCTCGGGTTGCTGCCGCCGGAGGCCCAGGTCTCCACCGGGCGGCTGGTGTTCGAAGGCACCGACCTCGCCCGTCTCGGCCGCGCCGAGATGAACCGGCTGCGCGGTCGCCGGATCGCGTACGTGCCGCAGGAGCCGATGTCCAACCTCGACCCCTCCTTCCGTATCGGGTCGCAGCTGGTCGAGCCGGTCCGGCGACACCTCGGGCTGTCGCGGGCGGCGGCCAAGGCCAAGACCCTGGGGCTGCTGGAGCGGGTAGGTATCGCCGACCCGGAGCGCGTGTTCGCCTCGTATCCGCACCAGATCTCCGGCGGTATGGCCCAGCGCGTCCTGATCGCCGGGGCGGTGTCCTGCGACCCCGACCTGCTGATCGCCGACGAGCCGACCACGGCACTGGACGTGACCGTGCAGGCCGAGGTGCTGGACCTGATGCGGTCGCTGCAGCGTGAACGGAACATGGGCATGGTCCTGGTGACCCACGACTTCGGGGTGGTGGCCGACATCTGCGACCGGGTCTCGGTGATGCAGACCGGCGCCGTGGTGGAGTCGGCGCCCGCGTCCGAACTGTTCGCCGCGCCGCAACACCCGTACACCCGCATGCTCCTGGCGTCGACGCTGGAGGACGCCGAGCCACGACCCGCACCCGGCCGCACCCCCGCGACCACCACCGCGGGCTCCACGAACACCGCACATCAGGAGGGCCGGGCATGACCGGGACACTGGACAAGGACCGGCCCGCGCCGACCCCCGCGCCCGCCTCGGCGGAGCCCTTGCTGGTCGCCGACCAGGTGGTCGTGGAGTACCCGGCGAAGGGCTGGCGCAAGGCGCCGTTCAGGGCGCTGAAGGGCGTGTCGATCACGATCGGCGCCGGTGAGACCCTCGGGCTGGTCGGCGAGTCCGGGTCCGGCAAGACGACCCTGGGCCGCGCCATCCTGGGCCTCGCCCCGGTCACCTCCGGGAGTGTGCGGTACGGCGGCCGGGTCATCTCCGGCCTCGACAAGAAGCAGCGCCGGGCGCTCAGCAGCGAGATCCAGGTCGTGTTCCAGGACCCGTACACCTCCCTGAACCCGGCGATGACGGTGACCGACATCCTCAGCGAGCCGCTGATGGTCGCGGGGACCTCGCGTACGGAGGCCGAGCGGCGGGTGAAGGACCTGCTGGACCAGGTGCGGCTGCCCGCCGACGCCGGTCAGCGGCTGCCCCGGGAGTTCTCCGGCGGCCAGCGCCAGCGCGTCGCCATCGCCCGGGCGCTCTCCCGGGACCCGCGGATCGTGGTCTGCGACGAACCGGTCAGCGCGCTCGACCTGTCGACCCAGGCCCGGGTGCTGGACCTGTTCGTCGAGATCCAGGAACGCACCGGCGTCGCCTATCTGTTCGTCACCCACGACCTCTCCGTCGTACGGCACATCAGTCACCGGGTGGCGGTCATGTACCGGGGCGAGATCGTCGAGACCGGCGACGCGGCCACCGTCACCAGCACTCCCGAACACCCCTACACGCAGCGCCTGTTGCTCGCCGCGCCGGTACCGGACCCGGAACGGCAGGCGGCCCGCAGGGCCGAACGGCGCCGACTCGCCGAAGCCGGCGAACCGGTCGACGACTCCGTCGGCTCCGTCACCGATTCCGTCGGCTCCGTCGACACCACCGGAGCGAAGGGCGACCCGGCATGACAGCGATACCCCTGCCCAACCCCACCGTCCCTGGCTTCCACCCGGACCCCAGCGTCACCCGGGCCGGCGACGACTACTACCTCGTCTGCTCCAGCTTCGAGTACCTGCCCGGCCTGCCCGTCTTCCACAGCCGCGACCTCGCGCACTGGACGCAGATCGGCAACGCCCTGGACCGCCCCGGCCAGCTCGCCCTGGCGAAGATACCCACGCTGGGCGGCGCCTGGGCGCCCACCATCCGCCACCATGACGGCCGCTTCTGGCTGGTCGTCACCGAGGCCATGGGACGCGGGAGCCTGCTCTTCACGGCCGACCGCGCCGAGGGCCCCTGGTCCGACGGCATCGTCATGCAGGGCGTGTCCGGCATCGACCCGGACATCGCCTGGGACGCCGACGGCACCTGCTACGTCACCTACTCCGGCCTACGCCTCGACGGTGACAGCCCCGGCGACCACCTGGGCATCCAGCAGGTCCGGATAGACCCCGAGACCGGCCGGGCCCTCGAAGAGCCCCGGTCGCTGTGGTCGGGGACGGGACTGATGTTCCCCGAGGCCCCGCACCTCTACGAGATCGACGACACCTGGTATCTGCTGATCGCCGAGGGCGGCACCGAACGCGGGCACGCCGTCAGCATCGCCCGCTCCACCCGCCCCGACGGCCCCTTCGAGGGCTGCCCCGCCAACCCGGTCCTCAGCGCCCGCAGCACCGACCGCCCGATCCAGAACACCGGCCACGCCGACCTCGTACGGACACCCGACGGCGGCTGGGCGATGGTCATGCTGGGCATGCGGCCACGCGGGCTGACCCGGGCCTTCTCCCCCATGGGCCGCGAGACGTTCAGCGCCCCGGTGGAGTGGGTCTACGGCTGGCCGGTGATCCGGCCGGTCGAGCCGAGCCCGCCCGGCCCCCCGGTCGAACACACCGACGACTTCACCGCCCCCTCCCTCGCCCCGGAATGGCTCTCGGTGCGCACCCCGGCCGCCGACTGGTCCTCGCTCACCGAACGCCCCGGGCGGCTGGTCGTGCACGCCGACGGCTCCACCATGGACGACCCGTGCCCCCGTTTCGTCGGCCGCCGCCAGCAGCACCAGGCCGCCGAGTTCTCGGTACGGGTGGACTGCTCGGGCGGGATCGGCGGGCTCAGCCTGCGCATCGACGAACTCCACCACTACGACATCGAGGTGGGCGCCGGTGTCGCCCGGGCGCGGGCCCGGGTGGGCGGGATCGGCCAGAACTGGGAACACCCGCTCCCGACGACGGCAACGACAACCGGCGAGGTGACGGTACGGATCGAGACCGAGCCGCTCGGCGGGACAGGGCCCGACGCCCTCGGCCCCGACCTGGTCCGGCTCTCCTTCGAGACGGACGCGGGCCGGGTGGAACTGGCCGCGCTGGACGGCCGCTACGTCTCGGCGGAGACCGCCGCCGCCTTCACCGGCCGGGTCGTCGGGATGTACGCCACCGAAGGCTCCGTCGCCTTCGACCGGTTCCGCTACCGGGGTGAGGACCCGCCACCACGCTGAGGATCGGTACGCCCACGTCACCCATGACCGCCTTGCCCCGCCCCGGAGTTGACCACCGTGCGCCTCACCGTCACACCGCCCGTCTTCGAGCATCACCGTGAGCCCCTGGGCATCGGCGAGCCCGCGCCCAGGCTGAGCTGGCGGACGCTCACCGACGCGCCCGACTGGCGGCAGGCCGCCCACCAGGTGGAGATCAGCGCCGCCGACGGCACCGTCACCGCCGACACCGGGCGGGTCGAGTCCGGCGAGTCGGTCCTGGTGCCGTGGCCCGGCGGGCCCCTCCGCTCCCGTGAACGGGCGGGCGTACGAGTGCGGGTGTGGGGCGAGGGCGACACCGAGCCCTCGCCCTGGTCGCCGGTCGCCCACGTCGAGGCCGGTCTCCTGGACCCCGCCGACTGGACGGCCCGCCCCGTCACGCCCGACCTCGGCCCCGCCGCCGGGAAGCCGCTGCCCGCCGCACTGCTGCGCCGCGACCTCAACCTCACCGGCCCGGTCGCCTCGGCCCGGCTGTACATCACCGCGTACGGCGTCTACTCGGCCGAGATCAACGGACGGCCGGTGGGCGACCACGTCCTGTCCCCCGGCTGGACCTCCTACCGACACCGCCTGCGCTACCAGACGTTCGACGTCACCTCCCTCCTCCACCCCGGCTCGAACACCCTCGGCGCGCTGCTCGGCGAGGGCTGGTACACCGGACGCCTCGGCTTCGGCGGCGGCCGACGCGACCTCTACGGCGAACAGCGGGCGCTGCTCGCCCAGTTGGAGGTCGTGTACGCCGACGGGACCACGGCCACCGTCGGCACCGACGAACGGTGGAGCACGGCAACCGGGGCACTCCTGCGCTCGGAGATCTACGACGGCGAGGCGTACGACGCCCGGTTGGGGCGCGCGGGCTGGTCCGCGCCGGGACACGACTCGGCCGGCTGGCTCCCTGTTCGTGAACTCCCGCCTCCCGCAGCCGAGTTGGTGGCGCCGACGGGTCCGCCGGTCCGACGCGTCCAGACCCTCGCCCCGGTCGGGGTGCTCACCACGCCCTCCGGGCGGACCGTCCTGGACTTCGGCCAGAACCTGGTCGGACGGCTGCGCATCCGGGTCTCCGGCCCGGCCGGGCACACGGTGACCCTGCGGCACGCGGAGGTCCTGGAGGACGGGGAGTTGAGCACCCGGCCGTTGCGGTTCGCGCAGGCCACGGACAGCTACGTACTGCGCGGTGAGGGCGTGGAGACGTACGAGCCGCACTTCACCTTCCACGGCTTCCGCTACGCCGAAGTCGACGGCTGGCCCGGTGACTTGGACCCCGCCGACATCGAAGCCGTGGTGCTGCACACGGACATGGCCCGCACCGGCTGGTTCGAGTGCTCCGACCCGCTCGTGAACCGGCTGCACGAGAACGTCGTCTGGGGCATGCGCGGCAACTTCGTCGACGTGCCGACGGACTGCCCGCAGCGTGACGAACGCCTGGGCTGGACCGGCGATCTCCAGGTGTTCGGACCCACCGCGTCCTTCCTCCACGACTGCTCCGGCATGCTGACGGGCTGGCTGCGCGACCTGTCCGCCGAGCAGTCGGCCCGGCCGGACGGCACACCGCCCCTCGTCGTGCCGGACGTACTGCCGGACGTCTTCCCGGACTTCGGCCCGCAGGCGGTGTGGGCGGATGTCGCGGTGCAGCTGCCGTGGACGCTGTACCAGCGGTTCGGGGATCTGGAGCTGCTGCGCACGCAGTACCCGAGCATGCTGGCCTGGGGCGAGGCGACCGTCCGGCTCGTGGCGGCGGGCGGCGGGCTGTGGCGGCAGGAGTTCCAGCTCGGCGACTGGCTCGACCCGGCGGCGCCCCCGGACCGGCCGGGCGACGCGCGCACCGACGGCGACCTGGTGGCCAACGCGTATGTCGTCCGTACCGCCGAGGTGCTGGCCGACACCGCCGCGCTCCTCGGTCACGACGCCGACGAGACCCGTTTCCGGGAGCACGCACGGGCGGTGCGCGAGCGGTTCGCCGACCGGTTCGTGACGCCGGACGGCCTGCTGGCCTCCTACGCGCAGACCGCGTACGCCCTGGCGCTGTGCTTCTCGCTCCTGCCGACGGAGCGTCAACGGCGGGGCGCGGGTGAGCGGTTGGCGGCCATCGTGCGCCGGGCGTCCTTCCGGATCGCCACCGGCTTCACCGGTACGCCGCTGATCTGCGACGCCCTGTGCGCGGCGGGTGAGCCTCAGCTCGCCTACCGGATGCTGCTGGAGAAGGAGTGCCCGTCCTGGCTGTACCCGGTGACCATGGGCGCCACCACGGTCTGGGAGCGCTGGGACGCGATGCTGCCCGACGGCACGGTCAACCCGGGCGAGATGACGTCGTTCAACCACTACGCGCTGGGCGCCGTGGCCGACTGGCTGCACCGCACGGCGGCAGGCCTGGCCGCCGCCGAACCGGGCTGGCGGCGGCTGCGTATCGCCCCGGTGCCCGGCGGCGACCTGACCTGGGCGAAGGCGGCGCACGACACGCCGTACGGCAGGGCGGAGGCGGGCTGGCGCGTCGAGGAGGACGGGGAGGGAGCCGGCGGGCACACTCTCGTGGTCGAGGCGCTGATCCCGCCGAACACCCGCGCCGAGGTCCAACTGCCCGACGGCGAGGGTCCGTTGGAGATCGGCGCGGGCCGCCATACGTTCCGGCGCCCCTATCCGGTCACGGTGGTGTGAGGTCAGTGGCCGCCCGAACCCGTCGCGAGGAGTCCGTTGACCACCAGCGTCGCCAGCAGTTCCGCCGTGGCCGTGAGCTGCTCGGGCGATTCGGCCTCGGAGCGGCCCAGGCGCCGGGCCAGCGGGACCTCCAGCATTCCCGAGATGGGACCGAGGATCGCGAAGAACAGCACGTCCATCGGTACGGGGGCCATGCGGCCGGAGGCCACGAGGCGGTCGATGCTGGGCACCACGGTCTGCAGGGTCGGCCCGATGTAGCGCTCGTACACGTAGTCCAGGCGCTCGGTGTCGCGGGAGAACTCGTCGACGAAGATCCGCCCGAGCAGGGGTGTGTCCACCGAGGTCCGGTAGAGGCCGGTGATGAACTGCCGGAGCTGCTCGGCGTCGTCCGCCGAGGGGTCCACCGGCGGCATGCTCGACAGTTGCGCGCCCATCGCGGAGTCCACCACCGCGCGCCAGAACGCCGCCTTGGAGCCGTAGCGGTCGTTGATGAAGTTGTGGCTCACGCCGAGGCGGCGGGCCAGTTCGCGTGCGGAGGCCCGGTCGTAGCCGAGTTCGGCGAAGGCTTCGAGGCCCCGCAGCAGGATGTTCTGTTCCTTGGGCACGGCGGGGGTGTCCGCACCCGGGCGTCCCGGGCGTCGCACCGATTCGGCCTTCGCGCCGCCCATCCCTGCCTCCGCGTCTCCTCGGTCTCGCCCGCGCGCCTCGCGGTCCACGGACGTCCACACCTTACTTGACGCCCGTCAGACGGCCGCTTCCACGGGTGCCCCGGTGACCGCCCGGAGGTCGTCCAGGCCGACATCCGGGGCGAGTCGGCGTACGACGAGACCGTCGGGGGTGACGTCGAGGACCGCGAGGTCGGTGATGACGCGGTGCACGACGCCCAGTCCGGTCAGGGGGAGCGTGCACTTCTCGACGATCTTCGGCGAGCCGTCCCGCGCCACGTGATCGGTGAGCACGACCACCCGGCGGGTGCCGGCCACCAGGTCCATGGCGCCGCCCATGCCCTTGACGAAGCTGCCCGGGACCGTCCAGTTGGCGAGGTCCCCGGTAGCGGAGACCTGGAGCGCGCCCAGGACGGCGATGTCCACATGGCCGCCCCTGATCATCCCGAAGCTGGTCGCGGAGTCGAAGACCGAGGCCCCGGGCACGGCGGTGACCGTCTGCTTCCCGGCGTTGATCAGATCCGCGTCCTCCTCGCCGTCGTACGGGAAGGGCCCCATGCCGAGCAGGCCGTTCTCGCTCTGCAGCAGTACGTTCACGCCCTCGGGGAGGTGGTTGGCCACCAGTGTCGGAATGCCGATGCCGAGGTTGACGTAGTCGCCGTCCCTGAGTTCGCGCGCGGCGAGGGCCGCCATCTCGTCCCTGGTCCAGGGCATGTCAGGCCTCCTGTCCGACGGCGGTCAGCTGCCGTACCGTGCGCCGTTCGATCTCCTTGGGCCGGTCGGCGGCCCGGACCACGTGGTCGACGTAGATGCCGGGAGTCATCACGTCGTCGGGGTCGAGGTGTCCGTCGAGCACCACTTCGGCGTCGACCGCCGTGACCCGCCCGGCCGTCGCCACCAGGGGGTTGAAGTTGCGGGCCGTCCGCCGATAGCGCAGGTTGCCCGCCGCGTCGGCGGTGTGCGCGTGGACGAGGGCGAGGTCGGCGACGATGCCGCGCTCCAGGACCCAGGTCCGGCCGTCGAACTCCGCGTGCGGCTTGCCCTCGGCCACCAGCGTGCCGACGCCGGTGCGCGTGTAGAAGCCGGCGATCCCGGCGCCGCCCGCGCGCAGCCGCTCGGCGAGCGTGCCCTGGGGGCAGAACTCGACCTCCAGCGTCCCGTCCAGGTACTGCCGGGCGAACAGCTTGTTCTCCCCGACGTACGAGGCGACGACCTTGGACACCTGGTTGCTCTCCAGGAGCAGCCCCAGGCCCTTCCCGTCGACGCCCATGTTGTTCGACACGATCGTCAGGTCGCGTACGCCCGAGTCGCGTACGGCCTCGATGAGGTCGACGGGGTTGCCGGAGAGCCCGAAGCCGCCCACCGCGATGGTGATCCCGTCACGGAGCGTTTCCGCCAGCGCGTCCCGCGCACTGGCTCGCAGCATGGTCATGGCCGTTGCCCTTCCGGAAGACGACGACCACTGAGCGTCCACCCAGCGGTCATGATTCTTTATGGCAACAGGGGCCGGAAACAGTCAATGGAGGTCCTCACATCTCCCACTCGACGGACATCGCAGTGAACCGCGTCCACTGAGTGGACGCTAATCTGAGAGACATGAGCGAATCGCCGAGTGTCGTGGCGCGTGCGGCGGCGCTGCTGCGGCAGTTGTCCCGCCACACCGCGTCGGGGGCCACCACGACCCAGGTCGCCGAGGAGGCGGACCTGCCGCGTGCGACGGCGCACCGGCTCCTCGAATCGCTGGCCGCCGAGGGGCTGGTGGACCGCGACGCGCGCTCGGGGCGCTGGTTTCTCGGTCCGGAGACGTACGTGCTCGGCATGGCGTCGGCGCCGCGCTACGACCTCAGCGACGAGGCGCGCGCGAGCGTGCTCCGGCTGGCCAGGGAGACCGGGGAGAGCGCCTTCTTCTCGGTCCGCCGCGGAGACGAGACGGTGGTGCTCCTGAGGGAGGACGGCGACTTCCCGATCCGGTCGTACGTCCTCCACGAGGGCGCCCGTTTCCCGCTGGGCGTCGCCTCTGCCGGGATCGCGGTCCTGGCCTACCTCCCGGACAGCAAGGTGGACGACCACCTGCGGAAGGCGGACCTGGCCGCGCGGTGGGGCGAGCCGTACTCGGACGCGCGGGTCAGGGAACGGCTGTCGGCGACGCGCGCGCACGGCTGGGCGCTCAACCCCGGGCTCATCGTCGAGGGCTCGTGGGGCATGGCGGCTGCGGTGTTCGACAGCGCGGGGGCGCCGGGCTGGGCGCTGACGCTCACCGGGATCGAGCCGCGCTTCCGCCCCGATCGCCAGGAGGTTCTGGGCCGGCTGCTCCTGGAGGAGGCGCACCGGCTGACGAAGCACGTGAGTTGAGGCCTCCGCCGCTCCGCGAAACTCCCCCGCCTGTCGCCAGCAAGCCGTTGACCACCAGCTCCGCCAGCAGTTCCGCCGTGGCCGCGAGCTGCTGCGGCGAGGCGTTCTCGGGTCTGCCCAGACGCAGCGCCAAGGGCACCTCCAGCATCCCGCAGACGGGGCCCATGATGGCGAAGAACAGGACGTCCGCCGGGACCGGCGCCATCCGTCCGGAGGTCACGAGCCGCTCGACGGCCGGCCTCATCAGCTCCAGCATCGGGTCGATGTACCGCTCGAACAGGTAGTCCAGCCGCTCGGTGTCGCGGGTGAACTCGTCCACCATGAGCCGGCCGATCAGGGGTGTGTCCACGGCGTTCCAGTAGAAGCCGGTGATGAACTGCCGGAGTTGCCCGGCCTCGTCGGCGGCGGGGTCCGGCCGGGGCATGCGCGCGAGCTGCGCCCCCAACGCGCAGTCGACGACCGCCCGCCAGAACGCCGCCTTGGACCCGTACCGGTCGTTGATGAAGTTGTGGCTGACCCCGAGGCGGCGGGCCAGTTCGCGCGCGGATGCCCGGTCGTAGCCCAGCTCGGCGAAGGCTTCGAGGCCCCGCAGCAGGACGCTCTCCCCTTCCGGCACCGCAGGGGTACCCGCACCCGGCCGTCCCGGTCCGCGGGCGGATTCGGCTCTTGCTCCCATCGCTGCCTCCCTGACTGAGACCCACCAGAGGTCCGCGAACACTCTACTTGACGGGTGTCAGATTACGAGTAATCTGACGTGTGTCAGACAGCCTCGCGCCACCCCGAGGCCGAGTCGGGCGCAACGTGCCCGGCCTGTCCGCCCCCCACTTGGGAGTGAGCCACATGACCACAGACCTGGTGACCCTGCTCACCGCCGGAGACCCCCTCGCCGACGCCGTCGTCGCCGAACTGGACCTCGTCGGCCCGCGGGCGCAGCACGCCCTCGACGCCGGCCTCCGGCACGGCCTGGCGAACCTGGACGCCCGGCCGCCGGAAGCCGTGGCCGCCCTGCTCAGGCAGGTGGAGTCCCCGCCTCCAGGGACGAACCCGCTGCTGCCCCACCGGGGTGACGTGGTGAGCCTGTCCGTGCCCCCGATGTGGTTCGGCCTCTGCTCGGTCACCAGCGCCCTCACGTACGTCCACGCGTCCCCGGCCGTCGCCCGCGCGCTGACCCGCGCGGCCCGCCCGGCGAACACGGCGACGCGCAGGCTCACGGAGACCGGCGTATGGGCGAGGCAGACCATCCGGCCGGGCGGGCTGCTGCGCGGAGGGCCGGGATACGTGGCCACGGTCGAGGTCCGGCTGCGCCACGCCCGTATGCGGGCCAGGGCGCTGCGGGCCTGGGACGCGGGCGTACCCGGACTGCCGGTCGGCCGGCTGGACCTGGCCCGCACCTGGCTCGGCTTCACCCTCGTCGCCTTCCAGGCCCTGTCGGCGGTCGGCATCGACACCACCGCCGACGAGGAGCGGTCCCTGTACGGGTACTGGTCCCACGTCGCCCATCTCCTCGGGCTCGACGAGCGGCTCTGGAGCGACGTGACCGACCACGCCGGTGCCCGTCGGCTGCGGGACCGGCTCGACACCCTTTCGCCCGCGCCCGACGACAGCTCACGGGAACTGACGGCGGCCGTGGTCGAGGCACAGGCCCGCGCGATGGCCGCCGCGCCGGGCGCGGTCCTGGCGGAGGAGCAGTTGCGCGTGCTCACCCACGGCGTGCTGCGGCGCACCTTCGGCGACAGCACGGCCGACCGCCTGGGCATCCCGCTGCCCGCCGCGACCGACCTCATGCCGCTCGTCGGCAGCCTCAACCGCGAGGCCCGCTACTGGCAGACCTATTCCCCCGCCTCGGCGGGAGAGGCCCGGATCCGCGCGCTGTCCGAACCCGAGCCTGAACCTGGCCCCGGACCTGGCCATGCACCCGGACCCGGACCCGGACCCAGCCACGGGCGCGATCCCATCGCGGCCGTCCTCCCGGGCCCCGTCGTCAACTGGCGGGCGGCCAGGGACGGCCACCGGAGCGTCCCCGCAGCCTGACCCTCCCTTCATCCCATCTCCACCCCGTCGGCTGTTCCCTCCAGCAGCCGTCCCACCTCGCACCACCCCCTCTCTTCACCACCCCCTCCCTCCGTCCGACCACTTCTGGAGTTCCGTCATGTCCCACACCACGACCGACGCGTCCGGCACCCCCGCCGTGTCCATATCCCCGTCCGCCGAGGCACCCCCTCCCCGCCGATGGTGGATCCTCGTCGTCATCGGCATCGCCCAGCTCATGGTCGTGCTGGACGCGACCATCGTGAACATCGCGCTGCCCTCGGCCCAGCAGGACCTGGGCTTCTCGGACGGCGACCGGCAATGGGTCGTCACCGCCTACGCGCTCGCCTTCGGCAGCCTGCTGCTGCTCGGCGGACGTATCGCCGATCTCTTCGGCCGCAAGATGACCTTCCTGGTCGGCCTCGTCGGCTTCGCCGGGATGTCCGCGCTCGGCGGTGCCGCCACCAGCTTCGAGATGCTGATCGTCGCCCGGGCCGGGCAGGGCCTGTTCGGCGCGCTCCTCGCCCCGGCCGCGCTGTCTCTGCTGACCGTGACCTTCACCGACGCCAAGGAACGCGCCAAGGCGTTCGGCGTGTACGGCGCCATCGCGGGCGCCGGCGGCGCTGTCGGCCTGCTGCTGGGCGGCGTACTGACCGAGTACCTCACCTGGCGCTGGACCCTCTACGTCAACCTCGCCTTCGCCGCCGCCGCCTTCGTCGGCGGGGTGCTCCTCCTCCAGCGCACCAGCCGCGACAAGACGGCCAAGATCGACGTCCCGGGCGCTCTCCTGGTCGGCAGCGGTCTGTTCTGTCTGGTGTACGGCTTCTCCAACGCCGAGAGCCACGACTGGAGTTCGGTCCGGACCTGGGGCTTCCTGGTCGCCGGCGGCATCCTGCTGGCCGCGTTCACCTGGTGGCAGACCAGGGCCAGGAACCCGCTGCTGCCCCTGCGCATCCTGCTGGACCGCAACCGCGGCGCCTCCTTCGTCTCCGTCCTGCTCATCGGGGCCGGCATGTTCGGGGTCTTCCTCTTCCTCACCTACTACCTGCAGCAGAGCCTCGGCTACACCCCGGTGAAGACGGGCCTGGCCTTCCTGCCGATGGTCGCCGGGCTGATGGTCGCCTCGACCGTCGCCACCACCGTGCTCGTCCCCCGCTTCGGCCCCAAGCCGGTCGTGCCGCTGGGCATGGGCATCGCGGCGGCCGGCATGGTCTGGCTCACCGGTCTCGACCTCGACAGCACCTACACCGCCCACATCATGCCGCCGCTGGTCATCGCCGGACTCGGCTTCGGCCTGATCATGGCCCCCGCCATGAGCCTGGCCACCGACGGTGTCCGCGCCGAGGACTCCGGCGTCGCCTCCGCCGCCGTCAACACGATGCAGCAGGTCGGCGGCTCCCTCGGCACCGCGCTCCTCAACACCCTCTTCTCCAGCGCCGTCACCGACTACATCGACGGCAGGAACCCCAAGGACCCCACGGTCATCGCCCAGGCCAGTCTGGAGGGCTACTCCACCGCCTACTGGTGGTCCGCCGCCTTCTTCGCCGTCGGACTCGTCATCAGCGTCCTCCTCTACCGGCGCGGCGCCCCCGTCCACAACCCGGACGCGGCCCCCGTGGTCCACATGTAGCCCTCTTACCACCACCCCCGCTCCCCCACCGACACGGCCCGCCGGACCACCGGCGGGCCGTGTCCGCGCCCGGCGGACGAGGGCCGGCCGCGCGCAGCGGGCTGGCGGGCGGTCGCCGGGGCGGCGTTCCGCTCGCTGCCGGAGCAGCCGTTGGTGCCCGTACTGTTGGCGGGGTCGGCCGGCGCGGTAGCCGCGCTGCCGGCCATGTCCCCCGCCCCCGTCCTGCCGGTCGTTGTCCTCCGAGTTCTCCCCCATCCGATCGGAGACCGCATGCCTGCCGACACCGCACGTCGCCGCGCCGCCGTGGTGGGACTGGGCGCCCGCGCCCGGCTCTTCACCCAGGCGCTCGCCGGTCCCTACTCGGACCGGATCGAAGCGGCGGCCTTCTGCGATGTCAACTCCCACCGGATGGCGGTCCACAACGAGTGGATCGACGCCTCGGTACCCTCGTACGCCGCCGAGGACTTCGGCGAACTGCTGCGCCGCGAACGGATCGACCTCGTGGTGGTCACGTCCGTGGACCGCACCCACGACGACTACATCGTGCGCGCCCTTGAGGCGGGCTGCGACGTGGTCACCGAGAAGCCGATGACGACCGACGCCGACAAGGCCCGCCGCATCCTGGACGCCGTCCACCGCACCGGCCGCGAGGTGCGGGTCGCCTTCAACTACCGCTACAACCCGGTGCATTCGGCCGTACGGGAACTGCTCGCGTCCGGCGCGACAGGCGAGGTCGGCTCCGTGCACTTCGAGTGGCTGCTCGACCTGCGGCACGGCGCCGACTACTTCCGCCGCTGGCACCGCGACAAGGCCAACTCCGGTGGCCTGATGGTCCACAAGGCGACCCACCACTTCGACCTGGTCAACTGGTGGCTGGGCACCGAACCCGAAACCGTGTACGCGCAGGGCGGGTTGTTCTTCTACGGCGACGAGGCGGGCGCCCGCCGGGGCCTGGCCCGGGACTACACCCGCGCCCACGGCTCCCCGGCCGCGAAGGACGACCCCTTCGCCGTACACCTCAAGGACTCGCCCCTGCTCAGCGCGCTGTACCTCGACGCGGAGGCCGAGGACGGCTACCACCGCGACCAGAACGTGTTCGGCCCCGGCGTCACCATCGAGGACGACATGGCGGTCCTCGTGCGGTACGCGACCGGCGCAACCCTCACCTACCACCTCACGGCGTACGCCCCCTGGGAGGGCTACCGGATCGCCTTCAACGGCAGCGAGGGGCGGCTGGAACTGCTGGTGGAAGAGTCCACCTGGACCCGGTCCGAGGTGGCCGTGCCGGGTGACAGCGCGGTGCTGCACGGCGAGTCGGCGGGCGACACGGCGGGCCGTACGGAGCTGACACTGCGCCGGTTCTGGGAGCCGCCGCGCGAGATCGAGGTACCGACCGGCGAGGGCGGCCACGGCGGCGGCGACGTACGGATGCTCGCGGACCTCTTCGGCGAGCCCGCCCCCGACCCCCTGGGCCGGGCGGCGAACGCCACCGACGGCGCCCGCTCCCTGGTCACGGGCCTGGCCGCGAACCGGTCCTTCGAGTCGGGCGGCCCGGTGCGGACACGGGACCTGCTCGACAGCTGACTCCGACCGGCCCGCCGGGGTCGGTACCCCGCGCGCGGCCTGCCGGAACACCGGCCCCCGGAAGTACCGTCCTGGTGGTCTCTTTGTTGTCCCTAGGTTCCCTGTGCCCCAAGCTGCTTCCACTGTGGGACGACGACTCGGCTTGGGGACGGTGCTCGTGCTGCGCATCCACTTCACGCCGCAGGACCTGACCCGCGTCCGGGTGGCGAGCGCCCCGGACCCGCTCTGGGAGATCGCCTGCAGCCTGCACCGGCTGCAGACCACGCGGGGCCGCTGGGCGTACGCCGACTGGTACCGCGAGACCCGGACCGTCCTCGCCGGCACCCAACTCGGCGCAGCCGTAAGCCGGTTACTCGTCCCCGTGCTGCCCAGGGCCCTCTACATGCCCGACTTCCTCACCCCGCACGACGCGGCCGACGGGCTGGAGCGGGGGCTCGCGGCGATCGTCGACACACCGCCGGAGCGGGTCGCCCAGGAGATACGGATGCTGGACCGGTCGAGCGGCGCCCCCGACTGGACACTCCGGCTGGTGGAGCGCACGGCCCGGGAGGACCTGGCCGGGCTCCTGCGGGCCTACCACGACGCGGTCATCGCGCCCCACGAGAGCCGTGTGCTCGCCACGGTCGCCTCGGATCGCGCCCTGCGCGGCCGGGACTCCCTCGCGACCGGACTCGACGGGCTGCTCGCCGGCCTGTCGCCCGCCGTCCGCTGGCACCCGCCGGTCCTGCACGTCGACTACGTCGAGGACCGCGACCTGCACCTCGCGGGCCGCGGACTGCGCCTGGTCCCCTCCTACTTCTGCTGGCGGACGCCGATCTCGATGGCCGACGACGCCCTCCAGCCGCTCCTGGTCTACCCCGTGCACGGTCTGCGCGCCCCCGCGCCCGAACGCCCGCCCGACGCCTCGCTCGCCGCACTGCTCGGCCGGACCCGCGCGACCGTGCTGCGGTCCCTCGCACTGGGCGCTACGACCTCCGAACTGGCCGCGCTGCTGGGCGTGTCGATGCCCACGGTCTCCCACCACACCACCGTGCTGCGCGACGCGGGCCTGGTCTTCAGCCACCGCCACCACAACACGGTGCTGCACACCCTCACCCCGCTGGGCGCCGCGCTGCTCAGGCCGACCGAGGTCCCGCGCACCGCCGGAAGCGCCAATTCCGGCGTGTGACACGGGACTTTAGAGCTGCGTCGAAGAGCGTGGTCGCCGGGGAGGGGGGTCTGCGAGCGTTTCGGGTGCCCGATCCGCTCCGACCCGATCTTGGGGGAAACATGAGGAAAGCCATCGCCGCGAGTGCGCTCGCGCTCGCCTGTGCCGCCGGTTCTCTGGTGCTCGCGCCCACCGCGTCCGCGGCGCCGGACGCGTGCCGGAACGTGGTGCTCATCACCGGCGACTGGGAGGACGACAACGGCAGCCAGGCGCTCAAGTCGGCCACCAGCACCTGCAGCGACCTCAACCTGACCGAGGCGCAGAACCTGACGGCCACGACGTACGACTGGTACGCCGGCCGTCTCTACTACACCTCCACCAGTACCTGGAAGACCTGCAGCGCGGGCTATCTGCGGATCAACAACGGCACGTACGCCACCGACACCTACGTCCTGTGCTCCAGCGTCAAGGACAACGCACGCTTCTCGGTGGACAGTTGGTTCGGCGGTGGCGACCGGGTCGTGATCACGCACTGAGACCGGTCCGGCTCCAGCGGTGCCGTGGCCCGAGCCGATCACGGCACCGCTCCTCCGCAGGCAGGACCCATGAACCCGAGGATCCGGATGTTCCGTTCGCCCCGCCCGCCGCTCACCGCGATCGTCCTCGCCGCACTCACCCTGGCCACCGCGTGCACGGCCGCTCCGGCCGAGCGGCCCGTCTACGGCCCCCGTGCGGCCACCGTGACCCCGGCGCGGCTCAGCGAGACCCTGCCTGCCGACCCCGTACGCATGGTCCTGCCCGCGACCGGCGCGGAGTCCCGCTGGACACAGGGGCTTGACGTGTTCACCCAGCAGGTGCGGCAGGCCGTGGCGGCCTCCTGCGCCCGCGAGCACGGCTTCGCCCTGCCCGGCCGGATCCCGGTCGCCTTCATCCGCTTCTCCGACGTCCCCGACCTGGACTTCATCGCCCGCCACGGCTTCAGCGAGAGCGCCACCGTGCCCGCGCCGCCGTCGAGCCCGGCCCCGGACCGGACCGGAACGGCGGCCGAGACACGGACGTGCCTCGCCCGGGGAACGGCGAAGGCCCAGGCCCTGCGCGACCGGTACGCCGAAGTGCAGGGACAGTGGTTCGGCACGATCGCCTCACTGAGCCAGGACGACGCCACCGCCACCGCCCGCGCCCTGCGCACCCTGCCGGACTGCTTCGCCCGCCACGGCATCGAAGCCGCCGACGAGCAGGCCTACTTCGCCCTCGCCGACCGGCTGATGCAGAGCGCCGACGCGAGCGAACTCCCCGCACAGGAGAGCCGGTTGGGCCAGGCGTACGCCGCCTGCATGCGCCCGGTCGAGGCGGTGCGCGAGCCGGCCCGCACCGAGCTGCGCACCCGCTTCCTGGCGGCCCCCGAACACGCAGCCGCCGTACGGGCGTTGCGCACCACTCTCGTCCCGGCCCTGCGCGCCGCCGAGCAACTGTACGGCGTACGCCTGGTGTTCCCGGAGCCGTAGAAGACGCCGACAGCCTCCGATGTCACGAATCGCGGCGCCGATCCGTCGTCCAGGGGAACGGCATCCCACAGCGGGGTGCCGGCCGCACCATTCCCCAGAGAAACGGAAGAGAACTTGTTCGCCGCCTACCTCACGGTCACCGTCCTCGGCACGGTCTTCAACGGCGCCGCCGCCGTCACCTACTTGGTCGGCCACGAATACCCCAAGACCCAGGCGGACATGAAGGGCCTGGACCGGAAGTGGGTGCCGGTGCTGGGCATGCTGCTGGCGGCGGGGACCGTGGGCCTGCTGGCGGGGCTCGCCGTGCCGCTCCTGGGCACCCTCGCCGCCTCCGGCCTCGTGCTCTACTTCGTCGGCGCGATCATCGCCCATCTGCGGGTGGGCTCCCGGAACATCGTCGGCGGAATCGTCTTCCTCGCCACCGCGCTGGCCGCCCTGACGCTGGGTCTGCTCGACCACGGCCCTTGGTAGTCCTGGTCGTCGAACCCGGCAGGGCGGCTTCCGTCCCCTGACCCGGGAGGTACACCGAGCGTTCCTGGAGCGTCAGTTCGCGGTTGACGGCCCGTTGGATCCGGCGGATCACGGCGGCCGGGGCGGGCATCGTGGCGTTCCAGGTACGAACGGTTCCGTGGACACTGGCGGTGGCGAGCGTCCGGCCGTCCGGGCTGAAGGCCAGCACATCGAAAGCGGACCCGAGCGGGTCGGCCATGTCCCGGTCTCCCTGGATCGTGGCGCGGAGGTAGCGGGTGGCGACGTCCCACAGCTGTACGGACTGCCCGGCACCGTCGTGACCGACGGCGAGGGTACGTCCGTCGGGGCTGAAGGCGAGCGCGGTGATGGTGTCGGTGCCGGTGGTGGTCCTGTTGTCGAGGGTGGCCTCGAAGTCGCCCGCCGACATGTTCCAGAGCTGTACGGAACCGTCGTCGAGGCCCACCGCGAGGGTACGGCCGTCCGGGGCCATGGCCACGCCTTGGACGCCGCGCGCGGTTCCGTTGATGCGGATGGCCGCCTCGACCCGGCCCGAAGCGGTGTCCCGCACACTGATGCGGTCCTGGTGGTGAGTGGCGACGTAGCGGCCGTCCGGGCTGAAGACGAGGGAGTTTGCGGAACGTTCGTCGAAGGTGGTGGTGGTCCCGCCGGTGGACAGGTCCCACAGCCGCACCTCGCTCGTGCTGCGCCAGTCGCCTCCGCGCGAGGTCACGGTCGCGAGGGAGGAGCCGTCCGGGCTGAACCGCACGCGTGTCACGGTTCCGTGGTGGGTGGTGAGGGTGGCCCGCGTCCGGCCGGTTGTCACGTCCTGGAGGCGTACGGTGCCGTCGTCGCCGCCCAGCGCGAGCACGCCTCCCCGCGCGTCGTACGCGCTGGAGTACACGTCCAAGTCCGTCGGGCGGTACAGGAGTCGGGTGCTGTCGGCCGCCGGGTCCCAGAGGCTGTATCCGGTGTCCTCGGCCTTCCTGCGGCTTGTTCCCTTGTGCGCGATGACGACGCTCCGGCCGTCCGGGCCGAAGGCGACCAAGCTGACCGTCTGGGTGGGGTCCGTGCGCGTGGCTCGGGCCCGGCCGGTGGTGTCCCACAGCCGTACGGGACCTTCGGTTTCCGACACGACCAGCGTGCGTCCGTCGGGGCTGAAGGCCATGGACGAGAGATAGCCGGAGGGGTGGGTGGAGACGGCCCGGCTCTGGCCGGTGGCCACGTCCCACAGGTACATCGCGGCCTCGTTGCCACTGGTGAGCAGGGTGGTGCTGTCGGGGCTGAAGAGGATGGACACTCCTCTGTCGATCCGGTCGACGCGGATCGTTCTGGCCCGGCCGGTGGTCAGATCCCACAGGCGCGTGGCCTGTTCGCCCTCGACGGTGGCGAGGGTGCGGCCGTCCGGACTGAGTGCCAGCGCCCAGACATCACGGAGATCGGGCGCGGGGGACAGCAGGGTGCGGCCGGTGGCCACGTCCCAGACCCGCAGCCCGGACTTTCCGTAGCCGACGGCGAGCGCGCGTCCCGCCGGGTTGAAGCGCACGGTGCGCACCCGCTCGTCGGCGGGTCTGCGCGGGACCGCCTTCGCCCGGCCGCCCGCCACGTCCCACAGCAGGACGGATCCGCGGCCGACCACGGTGGCGAGGGTACGGCTGTCGGGGCTGAACACCAGCTCCGTGGGCGGCCTTTCGAGGTTGCGGAAGGTGGCCAGGTCACGGCCGGTGGCCAGATCACGCAGCCGCACGGAACGGGAGCTGTCGCTGGTGGCGAGGGTGCGCCCGTCGGGGCTCAACGCCAGCAGTTCCAGGGGG
This sequence comes from Streptomyces geranii, assembly GCF_002954775.1. GTDB lineage: Bacteria > Actinomycetota > Actinomycetes > Streptomycetales > Streptomycetaceae > Streptomyces > Streptomyces geranii. The sequence goes on along the minus strand of NZ_PJME01000004.1, from coordinate 237,616 downwards.
AGTTCGTAGTCCGCCAGGGCGGTGGTGACCCGGCCGGTGGCCGGGTCCAGCAGCCGTACCCCCGTCGAATCAACGGCCAGGACTCGACCGTCCGGGCGGAACACCGCGCCACGGCACCTGACACAGCCGGTGAACGCGCGTACGAGTGGCCTGCTGTCCATGGCGTAGAGCAGGGCCTCGGCCTCCCGCGTGGGGCTCGTCCGGTACGCCTCCACGGCCAGCAGCGCCGCCAGATCCGGATTCTTGTCCGCCAGCGCCGTCGCCTGCGCGGCGAACTGACGGGACAGCGCGGTGCGTTGCTGCGCCAGCGCGTTCTGCCGCTGCCCGTAGGCAAGTCCCGCCGCGAGAACGGCCAGGACGAGCAGGACGGACACGGCACCCGCGAAGACCCGCAGACGCCGGGCCGTACGGATGACCGCACGGCGCTCCTCCTCACGCGCCGTGATGCTGGCGTCGAGGAAGGACGCCTCCAACGGGGTAAGACTCGCGCGGACGTCCGCCGACGCGAACACCTCCTCCGCAGCGGCCAGCCGGGTACCCCGGTACAACGCCCCTGCGTCGCGGCCGAGTTGGTCCCAGGACCGGGCGGCGTCGGTGAGGTGGCGGTGCAGACGCAGGCGTTCACGGTCCTCGTCGACCCAGCCACGCAGGCGTGGCCAGGCCGTGATGAGGGCCTCGTGGGCAAGGTCGGCGGTGGTGGCGTCGAGGGTGATCAGACGGGCTGTGGCCAGACGTTCCAGGACCGGGCCGCTGTCGGGGCCGAGTTCCGTCCGCTCGACGGGACGGCGGGTGTCCTGGACACCCTCGCCGGGGCTGACCATCCGCAGCAGCACCCGCCTTGCGTGGTCGGCCTCGGCGGGTGAGAAGGCGGCGTAGGCGGTCTCGGCGGTCTGCGCGAGGGCCCCGCGCAGTCCGCCCGCCGCGTCGTAGGCGGCCTCGGTCAGAGCCCGTCCGCGACGCCGGCGCCAGGTCTCCAGCAGGGCATGGGACATCAACGGCAGCGCACCGGGTTCGTCGGCGACCTCGGCGACGATACGGGCGGTCAGGGCGCGTTCGACGATCAGTCCCGCCGCCGCGGCCGGCCGCACGATCGCCTCGCGCAGTTCCGCCGGCCCCATCGGCCCGACCAGCAGACCCGCGTCCCGCAACGCGGCAGCCAGCCCGGGATGGACCGCGCAGCGGCCGTAGAAGTCCGCCCGCACACCGATGACCACCCGCAGCCGGCTGCCGTCGTCGGCACAGGACAGTAACCGGTCGATGAAACGCGCGCGTTCGGCCGCATCGTGGCAGAGGGTGAAGACCTCCTCGAACTGGTCGACCACCACCAGCGTGTCCCCCACCCCGTCCCCGGGCACCAGCCGCCGCGCATGCGTACGGTACGGATGCTCCCCCGGGGTCAGGACACGCACCGCGGCCAACCCGCCCACCACCCCCGGCCGTTCCCGCAACGCGGGAATCAACCCGGCCCGCAACAACGACGACTTCCCCGTCCCCGAAGCACCCACCACCGCCGCGAACCGCGCCCTGCCCACCAACTCCAGCACATCGCCGACCAGTTGGCCGCGCCCGAAGAACAACTCCCGGTCCCCCGGCTCGAACCGCGCCAGCCCCCGATACGGCGCCACCCCCTCACCGTCACCCTCGCACCGCACCGGGTGCGCGGCCTCCTCCCCCGACGTCTCACGCCAGCGCCGCTCCCACTCCCCCAACTCCCCACCACACGCCCCGACATACGCCAGGAACACCGGCAACGACGGCAGCCTGCGCCCCGCCGCCGCATCCGCCAGCGTCCCCGCCGAGTACGCGCAACGCTCCGCCATCGCCCGGTACGTGATCCCACCCGCCTTGCGCCGCAGCAACCGCAAGTCGTGCGCCAACGCCTGCACCGGACCGCCCCCCGGCTCCAGCACGCCCTCCCGCCGCCCCACCCCAACCACTCCCCCACCCCCGAACCGACATGACCACGACACGCTAGACGCGCCAGAACACCACAACAACGCCTCCCCTTCAGCCACTTGACCACCGAACCGGGCGCCCTGACATGGCACAACACGATTGTCCGAAGTGGCGAAGAGGGGCTGCCGGACAACTCCTGGCCCGCTGAGATCGGTCAGGGAAGCACACCGGACCTCTCTCAATCGACTCCGTAGGAGATCACGTGCGAAAGCTCATCTCGCTCGCCCTCAGCGTCACCAGCCTGTTGGGCCTGACGGCACTCGGATCCACCTCCGCGAACGCGGCCGACGTCTCGGCCTCGGCGGTGACGTGCGGCCACTCGATCGACGCCTCGTACATCACGATCCGGTCCGCCCGTACCGGCAACTACGTCAGCGCCGAACTGGACTACGAGGACGGCAACTACGGCATGCTCCGCGCCAGGGCTGCCTCTTCGAACGGCTCCTGGGAGAAGTTCCAGGTGTGGGAGAACACCACCACAGACCAGGTCGCGTTCAGGAACCTGGGTAACAGCCGCTTCGTCGCCGCGGAGATCGACACATCTGGCGAGAACCAGGCCATGCTGCGCGCCCGGTCCACCACGATCACCGGGTCGTGGGAGAAGTTCGACGCCTGCTACGACCAGGACACGAAGTCCTGGTCATTCCGTTCGGTGGCGAACGGGCGCTTCGTCTCCGCCGAAGCGGACTACACGGGTTACAACGCCAATGTGCTGCGGGCCCGTTCGAGCGCGGTCAGTGGCTCCTGGGAGAGGTTCTACCTGTACGCAGCCAGCCCCACCAGTGCCGCCACGACCCTGAGCACCACGAAGCTGACCCCCGTCGACGCCGGCTCGCCCTCCTGACCGACACGCACCAGCGGGGCGTTCCGGCCGACGCCGGGCGCCCCGCCGCAGCGATCCGCCACCTGGTGGAGAACAATCGGTCTGACGGACACCCACTCCGCCCGCACCGGACGAAGGGAGACGAGCGGCGATGATCGGGGCAAAGTTCCGCAGCGAGGACGTGGCAGCAGAGGACCGCTTCGACTACTGGCGTGAGCTGATCGGCCGGACACACGCGCCCAGTGACATGAGCAGTGAGTACGCCACCGACTTCTGGGCGGAGCAACGCCTGCTGGAGCTTGGGCAGGTGACGGTGTGGCCGGCGTCGTTCCGGCCGACGCGGTTTCTGCGGGACGCGCGGATGGTGCGGCAGTCCGACCCGGAGTTCTACCACGTGTCGCTGGTGCTCGGCGGCGGGCTGGGCGTCGACCACGCCGGGCGGGCCGATACGCACGGCCCGCAGGACCTGTACGTGATCGACACCTCGCGCCCGTACGACGTGAGGCCGCCGGACGACCGGGACCGTCGGGTCGTCACGGGGGTGGGCGTGGAGTTCCCCAAGGTGCTGCTGCCCATGCCACCGGAGCAGGTCGGACAGCTGCTGGGCAGGCGGCTGTCGGGGCAGGAGGGGGTGGGCGCCCTGCTGGCCGGGTTCCTCACCGGGCTGAACCAGCAGGCCGATTCCCTTCAGCCGGCCGACGCACCACGCCTGGGCGCGGCCCTGCTCGACCTGCTGCGGGCCTGGTTCGCGCAGGTGCTCGACACCGAGTCGGCGCTGCCCCCGGAGATCCGCGACAGAACCCTGACCGCGCACATACGGGCCTTCATCCTGGAGAACCTCCACGACCCGCAGCTCACCCCGCCGGTGATCGCCGCCGCCCACCACATCTCCCTCAGCTATCTGCACCGCCTCTTCCAGCAACAGGGCCGGGGCGAGACGGTGGCGGCCTGGATCCGCAGCCAACGCCTGGAGGGCGCCCGCCGGGACCTGGCGGACCCCGCCCTCCGCACCACCCCGGTACACACGATCGCCGCCCGCTGGGGCCTCCACCGCCCCGCCGACTTCAGCCGCGCCTTCCGTACCGCATACGGGGTGCCGCCGACCGAGTACCGGCTCCAGGCGCTGGCCGTACGGGGCGAGGCGCCGACCCGTGGGCGTCGTCCGTGACCCGTCGGCCGAAGGCCGGCCGCCTATGCTGCGCCGAGGTGAGGTGATCGGAGAAACGGAGAAGAGGGTGCGCGTGCGTAAGTCTGCTGGCCAGGCGCTGGCCTGGGGTTCGCTGTGCGTCTGGGTGATGACGGCGGTGGTGGCCTGCGGGCACGCGGACCCGGTGGCTGACGACCCGTCTCCCAGCCCCTTCCAGGATTCCTCCACCTACGCCTCCGAACTGCAGCGGAGCGATCTGCCCTGGAGCGACGGTCCCAGCCCGTACAACGCCGAAGTGAGACTCGACGACGGCCGCCGGGTGGCCATGTACTACCGGCAGGGCAAGGGTCTTGTCGAGCAGCACTACAGCCCCAAGGCGAAGGCCTGGACGGCGGCGACGGTCATCCACCGCACCGACGTGGACGCGTGCCAGGGCATCGAGCTGCGCGCGAACGGCGGGACGGTCGCGGCCGTCGCGGACTTCGGCCCCTACTGCTACGACGGCGAGCCCCCGGCCGCATCCCTCGCCGCCGTCGGCACGGGCGACCTCACCGACTGGGACATCGACGTCACGAAGGACTTCGACGGCTGGGAGAAGGTCTCCGTCTCCGACGACGGACGCGAGGTCGTCTTCGGGAGGGACACCACCCTGCGCTGGACCCTGGCCGACGGATTCGCCGACCGGTAGCCCGGTCGGCGCGTCAGGGGCCGCTCTTCCGCCCCACACCCGGGTGCAGGTCACCCCGGCCAGCAGCAGCAACGCCACCGTGTCCGCCGTGCCCACCGCGACCACCAGCAGGGACGGCCAGGCACCGAGGCTGCCGACCGTCTCCGGGGTCGCGTCCGAGGTCCGGGGGAGTTTCTGCAGGGCGGCCGTCGGTGAGGCGCCCGCCACCCAGCACCGGGCGACGCCGAACAGGGCGGGCAGCGGCTCGACTTGGGCGTAGCGGCCGTCTAGGCGGGGGCTGCAGGCTCCCAGACCGAGCAGTCGTGGGCGAAGTAGACACGTCGGGGGTCGAGTTCGGCGAGCCGGTCCAGCCAGTGCTCATAGGCGGGCAGCGGCTCTTCGACGCCGTCGAGGGCGGCCTGGCGGGCCAGCACGCCCGAGGCGAACAGGGATGCGAAGTCGTGCGCCTGGCCTGCGAGGATCACCGTGCCGTCGGCCTGCCGGAGGACCAACGACTGATGCCCCTGGGTGTGTCCGGGGGTCGGGACGATCCAGACACCCGGCCAGATCTCGGCCTCACCGGCCAACTCCTCGTACACCGCGCCGGGAAAGTCGACGAGTTCGTCGATGGTGTAGCCGCCTCGGCGGGCGGTGGCCAACTCCGTTTTCTGGACCAGGATCGGCTTGCCCGCCAAGAGGGGGTTGCCACCGCAGTGGTCGAAGTGGAGATGGCAGTTCACGACCAGGGAGATGTCGCCGAGGGTGACTCCCGCCGCCGACAACGCCTCTCGCAGCGGACGGCGTCGGGGTCGGTAGTGCGCTTCGGTCCCGGGGTCGGCGCTGCCGATGCCGGTGTCGAAGAGGAGCAGGCCGCGGTCATGTCTCACCAGGTAGGCGAGCACAGGTTCGACTCTCGGTTCCGGGCCGCCTGTCTCCGAGGCCGGCCGGATGAAGTACCCCAGGTCGAGTCGACGCACCGCCGCGGTTTTCCCCATACGGCCATCCTGGGCAGGCCTCGTTGTGCCGTCCACCCGGTCTGCTGAGGGCAGAGCCGCACGGGACGTCATGTGCGGGTCCAGGTGCGGGTGCGGGTTGTGGCCATTGGCGCACTCCAGTTCGACGCGAGGGACCGTCCTATGTCCAAGCGTTGTCGGTCTTTGTCCATGGACCGGGTCCGCCGCCAGGCGTGAGGGTGTGGCGATGAGCGAATTCAGCGCGGCCGGCGGTGGCGTGCGGCGAATGCCGGTCGGGCTCGTCGCCCTGGCACTGGGCGGTTTCGGGATCGGGCTGACCGAGTTCCTGATCGCCGGGCTGCTGCCGCAGGTGGCGGCGAGTTTCGCGGTGTCCGAGGCGGCGGCGGGGCGGCTGATCTCCGGGTACGCGCTGAGTGTCGCCGTCGGCGCGATCGTCCTGACGGCGGCGACGGTACGGCTGCCCCGCAAGCGGGTCCTGGTCGGGCTGGTCACGCTGTTCGTCGTCGGCAACCTGCTGTCCGCCGTCGCGCCGGACTACCGGGTGATGCTGCTCGGGCGGATCGTCGCAGCACTGTGCCACGGCTCGTTCTTCGGCATCGGCTCGCTGGTCGCGCGCGGCCTGGTCGCACCGGAGAAGAAGTCCCGCGCGGTGGCCGTCATGTTCGCCGGGCTGACACTGGCGAACGTGCTGGGCGTGCCGTTCGGTGCGCTGATCGGCGAGCGCTGGGGCTGGCGGGCCGCCTTCTGGGCGGTCACCGCGATCGGCGTGCTCGCACTGGCGGGGATCGCCGCCCTCGTACCTGGCCGGGCGGACGGCGCTGCATCTGGGCCCAAGTCCCGGTACGGGTACGGGCCGTTGGTGAAGAGCGGCGACTCGACGCCAGCGCCAGCGTCAGCGCCGACTCCGACTCCGGCGTCACCCACCAGCCTGCGTGCCCAGGTGCGGGCGTTCCGGTCCTGGCAGGTCTGGCTGACGCTGACGGCCACCGCGCTCGGCTACGGCGGGATGTTCGGCGCGTTCAGCTACCTCGCCTACACCTTCACCGAGGTCGGCGGCTTCTCGTCCGGGGACGTCGCCTGGCTGTTGATGGTGTACGGCGCCGGCCTGGTCGTCGGGAACCTGGTCGGCGGCCGGGCTGCCGACCACGACCGCGACCGCGCCCTGGTGCTCGCGCTGCTCGGGCTCACCGTGACCCTGACCTTGTTCGGGTTGCTGGCCGCCCACCCCGCCGCCTCGGTCGTACTGACCTTCCTGCTGGGCGTGTTCGGCTTCGCCGGTGTGCCCGGCATGATCACCCGGGTCACCGACTACGCCCACGGCGCGGCGCTGGCCGCCAGTGCCAATGTGTCCGCGTCCAACCTCGGCAACGCCCTCGGCGCCTGGCTCGGCGGCCTGGCCATCACCGCGGGCCTCGGCTACACCTCGCCGCTCTACGTCGGCGCCGGGATCGTCCTGACCGCCGTCGTCGTCATGGCCGTCGCCGCACACCTGGCGCGGAAGCCCGCGCAGAACACCCCGGATGCCCAGCGCACCTCGGGGACCCCGGAAGCTCAGGAGACCCCGGAGGCCCAGGAGACGCGACCGACGTCATGACCCGGCTCGGTTCGGCACCGTCAGACCTCCTCCGGGCTGCCCGTCAGCACGACCCGGCCGGTGATGGACTGCGGGTTGATCAGCAGGTTGTAGATCGGGCACTTGCGCTCGACCATTTCGTGCAGCTCGCGGATGCGGTCCTTGCCCGCGGGTGAGGTGATGTGCACGGTGTAGGCGATGTTGTGGGGGTGGATCGGCACCTTTTCGAAGCCTGGCTGGCCGGCGCGCGGGTCCTGGTCGGCCTGGACCTCGACCTCCAGGGAATCCAGCGGGATCCGCAGGTCGGCGGCCTGGATGAGGAAGATGTGGGTGAGGCAGCTGGACAGCACGCCGAGCTGGATCTCCGGGGAGGCGGGCCCGAGGTCGTACCCGGCGAAGTCCAGCGGGGAGTCGCTGAGGATCTGGTGGTGCCGGATGCGGATACGCCGTACGCCGCTGCGCTCCTCCGCCTTCGTACGGGCGCGCAGCCTGTGTGGTTCCGTCAGGGGGTCCGTCCGCTGGGCCTCCCGCTTGGCGAGCAGGGCGGCCCGCTTGACCTCCAGGTACTCGCGCAGTCCGGGCTGGGCATCGGGGGCGGTGTCGAGAAGCGGCTCGGCTTCCCCCTCGACGGGTACTTCGGCGGCGTTCCTGCGCGCGGCGGAGGTGGTGGCGGCCATGGCTGCAACTCCTGTGGGTCGGCCGGATGTTCAGGCATCAGGGAGGGGGCGCGGGGAGGGGCGGCGGCTGTGCGGGACGCCCACGGTCGGTGCCCGGCGCTCAGTCGGCCCAGACCCGGCTCGGCTGAACCGCGCGTACCGTCGGGGCGACCTCGGTGGCGAACCGTTCCAGGGTCTCCTCCTTGAGGCCGGCCGGGGTGTGCTCGACGGAAACGCCGGTCAGTTCGTGGCCGAACAGCTCGTGGTACTCGCCGAGTTTGTCAATGATCTGGGCCGGGCTTCCGACTAGCGCCGAGCCCTCCCCGACGAACTCCTCCACCGTGGTGATCTCGGACTTGTTGTGCTTGAACGTGGGGCTCGAAGCGAACGCCTCCCACACCGGGCGGAAGAGTTCCAGCGCCTTCTGCGAGGTGTCGGCGACCAGCAGGCTCGGGAAGCTGGCGGCGACCACGGCGTCCTCCGGGGCCCGGCCGTAGTGGGCCCAGCGCTCGCGGTAGTGGTCGACGAGACGGGCGTAACGCGCCCTGCGGTGAAAGCCGTTGGCGGTGAACAGGGGGTCGCCGTGGCGGGCGGCGAGGTCGGTGGAACGCTCGCTGGTGGCGCTGCCGTGCCAGACGGTGATGCGCGGCTGGAGGGGGCGCGGCTGGGTGGTGACACCGGTCAGCGGGGTGCGGAACCGGCCCGACCAGGTGACGGGGTCCGGCTCCCAAAGGCGGCGCAGCAGCTCGTACTTCTCGGCGAGGTAGTCCCACTGGAGGGACTCGTCGAGGCCGAACAGGCCGTACTGGTCGGGGTGGTTGCCTTTGGAGACGATCAGTTCGACGCGGCCGTCGGAGAGGTTGTCGAGGGTCGCGAACTCCTCGGCGACCCGCACCGGGTCGAGGATGCTGAGCACGGTGACGCCCGTCAACAGCCGCACCCTGCTGGTGCGTTCGGCGATGGCGGCGAGGAGGACCGCAGGTGAGGAGGACAGGAAGTAGCCACCGTGCCGCTCCCCGACCGACACGGCGTCTAGGCCCAACTCCTCGGCCTGGACAGCCCGTTCGACGACGGAGCGGAGACGGTCACGCTGGGTGGGCCGAATGCCGGTGGCGGCGTCGGGGGTGTTGGCGACGATGTCGTTCAGCAGGAACTTCACGGGAACTCCTGGTGGGAGCGCGACGAGCGGCGGAGCGGGAGCGACGGCACGCTCCGCATGTCTACCAGCCGGGCCCGGCACTGATCATTGCGGGAGCGTGAATCCTCGCCGCCTGCGAACGGAGTGTTTCCGTTCTGCGAACAGGACACCGTGACCGGAGACAGGAGACGGTGACCGGTGTGACCATGTGCGCATGCTCCCGGGAGAAGATCGCGCCGCCCGGCGGGTGCTGATGGTGTGCATGGCGGCCGGGGCCACGACCCTGCTCGACCAGTCGGTCCTCAACATCGCCGTACCGGCGCTGCGCCGGTCGCTGGACGCGGGCGCCACCGATGTGCAGTGGATCGTCGCCGGTTACTCGCTGACCTTCGGCCTGATGCTGGTGCCGGGCGGCAGCCTCGGCGATGTGCACGGGCGCAAATGGCTGTTCCTCGTGGGGCTGTCGGCGTTCGTCCTGTTCGGCGCGGTCGCCGCCACCGGGACCCGGCCGGACGTGGTGATCGCGGCCCGGCTGGTGCAGGGCGCCGGGGCCGGGCTGGTCAACTCCCAGGTCATCGGCACCATCCAGGACGTCTTCCGCGGCCTGGACCGGGCCCGCGCACTGGGCCTGTACGCCGTCACCGGCGGCGTCGCCGCGGCGCTCGGACCGGCGCTGGGCGGCACCCTGGTCGCGGCCTTCGGCCCCGAGCCGGGGTGGCGGCTGTGTCTGCTCCTCAACACACCGTGCGGCCTTGTCACCCTCTGGCTGGCGTTCCGCTGGCTTCCGACGCCGCGCCGCACCGCCGGACGCAGCCGCCTCGACTGGTGGGGCCTGGCCTGGACCGGCGCGCTCACGCTGGCCCTGATGCTGCCCTTCATCAGTACGCCGGACAGCGCCCCGCAGGCCGCGCTGTGGGCCGGCGGCGCGGTCGGACTCGCCTGCTGCCTGGCCCTGGAGCAACGTTCACGGATGCGATCCGGCCGGGTGCCGCTGGTCCATCCGTCGCTGCCGCGCTCACGCCCCTACACCCTCGGCACGGCCGTCGCGATGGCCTCCTTCGGCTCCTCGCTGGCCGCGACGCTGGTCCTGACCATGTTCCTGCAGAGCGGCCTCGGCCTGTCCGCGCTCACCGCCGCCCTCGTCACCCTCCCCTCGGCCGTGGCCATGGGGGTGTCCTCGGCCGTGGCCTGGCGTGTGGTGCGCCGGCTCGGCCCGCACACCGTCACGCTCGGTCTCGCACTCGGCATCCTCACCCTCCTCGGCGGCGCGGCCGTCGCCCTCACCGCGCCACGCGCCGCGCTTCCCCTGGGACTGGCCGCCGTACAACTGCTGTCCGGCGCCGCCGCCGGGCTCACCATCGCCCCCAACCAGGCCCTGGTCCTCCAGCACGCCCCGGCCGAGGCCGCCGGAGTAGCGGGCGGCATCCTCCAGATGGCCCAGCGGATCGCGGCGGCCGTCGCCCTGAGCGCCGTCTCCGGGAGCTATCTGCACGGGACCACGGGGTCAACGGGCAGTCCCCGCACGGCATTCGCACACGCGAGTCTCGTCTGCGCCGGTCTGCTGGCGGCGGCCACCGTCCTGTCGCTCCTCCGCCCTCGCCTCACGGGCGACCGACGTCCTCCTCGGCTCTCCGGGCACGGGCATCCGTACGCGGCACCGGCGCGCGAGGAGGCGTGACGGCCGGAGCGCCGGGATGTTCGTGACCAGGAGAGGGGCAGCCGTGCGCGGTGCTGGTGGGTCGTTCGGGGTGCTGGGACGGCCAACCGTCGTGCACGGCCCCCCGCGCAAAGGCGCCCACAGTATGCCGATCCGCCCCGACCCTCAACGCACCTTCACGGCCCGGGGCCCGGATCCGGCTGCACCGGCTCGGTGATTCCGGCCCGGGCCGCTTCGAGTTGGGCGGCGAACGCGATGCCCAGGAACAGCGCCACGCCCGTCAGATTCGCCCACAGCAACAGGGCGACGAACGCCGTCAGCGGACCGTACACCGCGCCGAACGATCCGCTCCTGGCGACGTAGAGCGCCAGCAGCCAGGTGGCCGTGATCCACAGGACCAGGTGTACCGCCGAGCCGAACGCGAGCCAGGTGTAGCCCGGTTGGTCCCTGCGCGGGGCCCAGCGGAAGATCACCGCCGAGGCGACCCAGGCGAGTACGGCACCCAGGGGTACTTCGAGGGGGCGCCACCAGTCGAGCAGTCCCCGGGGCCAGCCGAGGGCTTCCACCACCGCGTTGCCGATGGCGTCCCCGGCGACCAGCACGAGGAAGCCGAGGACCATCGGCATGCCCGCCGCGAGGGCGAGGAGGAGGGAGCGGCCGTACTTGGCGAGGAAGGGTCGGTCGCGTTCGATGCCGTAGATGCGGTTGGCGCCCCGCTCGACCTGGGCCATCGCGGAGGCGAGGTTGAGGACGGCGAAGGCCAGGCCCAGCCACATGGCGACGGCGTTCCAGACTCCGGTACCGGCGCTGCGGGCGGTGGCGTCCAGGGCGTCCTCGACCAGGTCGGCGCTGGCACCCGGCACGATCCGGCCGAGGGTGAGTTCGATGATCCGCCCGACGCTCTCCGTGTGCACGGTGGTGGCCACGCCGACCAGCGCGATGGTGAACGGCACCAGGCCGACGACCACTTGGAAGGCGAGCGAACGGGAGTTGGTGAACCCGTCGGCGTAGCGGAAGCGGGCGAACGCGTCGAGGAACAGTTGGCGGCCCCCGTAGTGCCGCAGCGCGGTGAGCGCCTCGTCGCCGGAAAGCTCGTCCCCGATCATGTCCCGCGTCTGCGGGACGTGCACCACGGTCCCCATCGAGAACGTCTCCCCCAGTCCTTCTTACGGCCAGATGAGGAATGTGATCCCTGCCGTCGCGACAACCGTACAACCGTACCGCTGGACAAATGCCCGGCCGTCGACTCAGCGGCTGCCGACCTGTGCGTCGCGCGCGGTGCGCAGGGAGGCGTGGGTGGGAGCGTCGGGCACGTCGGTCGGTCGGCCGACGGCGAACTCCTTGCGCAGCACCGGGACGACCTCCTCGCCCAGCAGGTCGATCTGCTCCAGGACCGCCTTCAGCGGGACTCCGCCGCCGTCCACGTTGAACAACTGGCGCTGGTAGTCGCCCGCGTACTCGCGGAAGGCGAGCGTCTTCTCGATGACCTGATCCGGGGTGCCGACGGTCAGCGGGGTCTCGGCCATGTACTCCTCCAGCGACGGTCCGCCGCCCATCACCGGTGAGTTGTCGAAGTACGGGCGGAACTCACGTATGGCGTCCTGGGAGTTGTGGCGCATGTACACCTGGCCGCCGAGGCCGACTATGGCCTGCTCGGGGGTGCCGTGGCCGTAGTGCGCGTAGCGGGTGCGGTACAACTCGACCATTCTCTGGGTGTGTTCCTTCGGCCAGAAGATGTTGTTGTGGAAGAAGCCGTCACCGTAGTACGCCGCCTGTTCGGCTATCTCCGGTGAGCGGATCGACCCGTGCCAGACGAAGGGCGGTACGCCGTCCAGCGGGCGGGGTGTCGAGGTGAACGACTGGAGCGGTGTCCGGAACCTCCCCTCCCAGTCGACGACGTCCTCGCGCCAAAGGCGGTGCAGGAGCGCGTAGTTCTCCACGGCGAGGTTGATGCCCTGGCGGATGTCCTTGCCGAACCAGGGGTAGACGGGGCCGGTGTTGCCGCGTCCCATCGTGAGGTCGACGCGGCCGTCGGCGAGGTGCTGGAGCATCGCGTAGTCCTCGGCGATCTTCACCGGGTCGTTGGTGGTGATCAGCGTGGTGGCCGTGGAGAGGACGATCCGCTCCGTGCGCGCGGCGATCCAGCCCAGCATCGTCGTCGGGGACGACGGGACGAACGGCCGGTTGTGGTGCTCACCGGTGGCGAAGACGTCCAGTCCGACCTCTTCGGCCTTCCGCGCGATGGTGACCATCGCCTTGATCCGCTCGTGCTCGGTCGGTGTGCGGCCCGTGGCCGGGTCGGTGCTCACATCGCCGACCGTGAAGATGCCGAACTGCATCGCTCCCAGCCTCCAAGAGGTTGATGTATCAACTTATTACTCGGCAACGTGCAAGGCGTGCCACCTATTCCGTTGCCTTTCCGCTGTCTTCCGCCGCCTGTCCGGCCGACGACGGCGCCGCCGCCGCTCAGGGGCGGTCGTCGTCCAGTTTGCTCACGACTCGTTCGGAGAGCTGGGCCAGGACGCGCAGTTCCGCCGGTGTGACATGGTCGAGGAAGAGTTCGCGTACGGCCTCGACATGGCGGGGCGCGGCGGCCTCTATGGCCGCCCGGCCCGCGTCCGTGATCACCACGAACGCGCCGCGCGCGTCCTCCGCGCACTCCTCGCGTACGACCAGTCCCCGTCCGGCCATCCTCGCGATGTGGTGGGACATCCTGCTCTTCTCCCACTCCAGCGCGCGGCCCAAGTCCTGGTAGCGCTGGCGCCCGTCGGGTACGTCCGTCAGATGCACCAGCACCGCGAAGTCGGCGCCCGACAGTCCGGAGTCCGTCTGCAGCAGCCGGGCCAGCCGGCCGCCGAGCCGCTCCTGCAGCCTGATGAAGCTCCGCCAAGCGTGCTGTTCCTCCGGCGTCAGCCACCGCGCGGTCTCTCCCATGCGGGGAGTCTAGACGTGGTTGACACTTCATCGAACACCCTCGTACGTTCCCCTCCACCCCCGCCTCAGACGGTGTAGCCGCCGTCGATGTTGATCGTCGCGCCCGTCACGAAGGCCGACTCGGGGCCGGCCAGGTAGACGATCAGGCCGGTCAGCTCCTCCGGCGACGCGTAGCGGCCCGCCGGGGTCAGTCCCGTCATCAGACCGGCCAGTTCGCCGTCGGCCGGGTTGCCGTCGGTCGCCACCGGGCCGGGCTGGACGTTGTTCACCGTGATCGCCCTCGGCCCCAGCTCCCGGGCCAGTGCCCTGGTGAAACCGCCGATGGCGGCCTTCGTGAGGGAGTACGGCGTACCGTTCGGGATCGGCATCCGGTCGGCGAAGACGCTGCCGATCGAGATGATCCGGCCGCCGTCCCCCATGTGCCGCAGCGCCTCCTGGGACGCCACCCACACCGAGCGGATGTTCACGGCGACGGCGTGGTCGAAGTCGTCGACGGTGAGTTCCCCGATCGGGCCCAGGGTGCCGCCTCCGGCGTTGTTCACCAGGATGTCCAGGCGGCCGAAGGCCGCCACGGTGCCGAGGACCGAGGCGCGGACGGCCTCCGCGTCCGCCGCGTCGGCCGCGAGCGCCACCGCCCGGCCGCCGTCGGCGACGATCTCGGCGACGACTTTCTCGGCGTGCCCGGGGGACGAGTTGTAGGTGAGGGCGACGGCCGCGCCCTCACGGGCCAGGCGGCGGGCGATGGCCGCGCCGATGCCACGGCTCGCGCCGGTGACCAGGGCGACCTTGCCACCGAGCCGCCCGCTCGCACCGCCCGCCGCACCGCCCCTTGCTCCAGCTGTCCCGATGGGTAAGACGCTCATCTCACTTCACCTCGATCCGCGACGCGTTCTCGGCCAGCCAGGCGTCGAAGCTCGTGAGCGCCGGGTTCAGCCGCCGCAGCCGGTCCAGGTCGCGGGCGCCGGTGAACTTCTGGTCGAAGTCGCCGTAGTACTGGAACATGTTGGCGATCTCCTCGGCCGCGGGCAGGTCGAGGGTGCGGAAGACGTCGTAGGGCACGGACTGGAAGCGCACCGGTTCGCCGATCGCGGCGGCCAGCTTCGCCGCGTACTGGGCGCCGGTGAGGTGGTCGCCCGCGAGGCCGATGGTGCTGCCGATGTACTGCTCGCCGCCCTTGAGCACGGCGAGCGCGGTACGCCCGATGTCCGCCACGTCCACCCCGGCCAGGAGCTTGCCCTCCTCGAACGGCAGGGTGAGCGCGAGTACGCCGTCCTCGGCGCGCTGCGGGCCGAACCCCTGTAGGAAGCCCTGGAAGTAGAAGGTGGTGTTCAGGAAGGTCGTCGGCACTCCCGCCTGCCGGAACAATTCGTTGCCCGCGCCCTTGGCATCGAAGTGCGGGACGTTGTAGGCGCCTTGGAGCACGGGCATCCGGTCGTCCGCCAGCGGCAGCAGTTCACGGGTGTCCTCCAGCGTGGACCACACCACGTGGCGCAGGCCCGCCTGCTTCGAGGCCCGGACCAGGACCTCGATCTCCTCCGTCTCCTTGGCCGCCGAGCCGTGCGCCCAGAAGTTGGTGACGAGGAAGGCCCCGTAGGCGCCGTCAAACGCCTTGTGCACGCTGGGCTCGTCGTAGAAATCGGCCGGTACGACCTCTGCGCCGAGGTCGGCGAGTTCCTTGGCGGCGGGGGACGCGGGGTCCCGGGTCAACGCGCGTACCGCGAAGCCCGAGTCCGCGTCGGCGAGGATCGCCCGAGCGACGCCGCCGCCCTGGGCGCCCGTCGCTCCGGTGACCACGATGATCTTCTTGTCGCTCATATCGGCTGCCTCTGTTCCGAGAAAGACGCTCTGGACGCCCTGGACGCTCTAGTTGATGCGTCAACCAAAAGCTACACGCGAGACATGGATGACACATCAACTTTCGTGGATCAGATTCGGCCAAGTTCGAGCGACGGCACCGCTACGACGGAAGGAGAACCAACTTGCCGCTCAGGTGCCCGGACTGGCTGACCTCCAGCGCCGCCGCCACCTCCGCGAGGGGGAACGTCCGCCAGACGGGCACCCGCAGGCGGCCGTCCAGCGTGAGGGCGAGGATCTCCCGGAGCGCTTCGGCGCCGCCTCCTTCCTGCTCCGCCCGGTGGACCTGAATGCCTGTGTCGGCGGCGTCGAAGGCGACCAGGGTGAGGACGCGGGCAGGTCCGCCCGCCAGTTCGAGGGAGTCCGGGATCTCACCCCGGCCGGAGGCGTCGAGGACCGCGTCGACGCCCTGGGGCGCGACGGCCCGTACGCGCTCGACCAGGCCCTCGCCGTAGGTCACCGGTTCGGCGCCGAGGGCGCGGAGCTGTTCGTGGTTGCGTTCGCTCGCGGTGCCGATGACGCGGACACCACGGGCGACGGCCAACTGGACGGCGAACGTGCCCACTCCCCCGGCGGCGGCGTGGATCAGCAGGGTCTCGCCCTTGGCGACCTGGAGCTTCCTCAGCACCTGCCAGGCGGTGATGCCCGCACCGGCCAGGGAGCCCGCCACCTCCCAGGGCACCGAGGCCGGCTTGGCGACCAGTGCGGTGGCGTCCGCGAGGGCAGCCTGGGCGTAGGACGGGGTGAGCGAGGAGCCCAGCACCTCGTCGCCCACACTGAACCCGGTCACGCCCTCGCCGACCTGGTCGACCACCCCGGCCACGTCCGAGCCCAGACCGGCCGGCAGATCGAGCGGCATGACCTGGCTCATGTAGCCGCGCAGCACCTTCCAGTCGAACGGGTTGACGCCCGCGGCACGCACCGCGAGCCGTACCTGCCCGGGGCCCGCGGTGAGGGGCGGTACGTCCACGACACGCAGGACGTCAGGATTGCCGTATTCGGAGAACTGCACTGCAAGGGACATCTGTTCGGCTCCCAGTTCAGCCATACATGGTCAGTTGATGCATCAACTTATACCCGCCGGGTGTGTGAAACCGGTTGCCCATTCGGAACTCATGGCGTGTCCCGGGGCCGGGTGACGCCCTGTCGAGCGGCGTCACCCGTCCTGTCCGTCAGGGTCAGGCGTTCAGCGCCGCGAGCACCACGCCCCTGGCCTCCTCCTGCACCTGCCGCAGGTGGTCCTGGCCGAGGAAAGACTCTCCGTAGATCTTGTAGACGTCCTCGGTGCCCGAAGGGCGGGCCGCGAACCAGGCGTTGGCGGTGCCGACCTTGATGCCGCCGAGCGCGGCGCCGTTGCCGGGGGCCTCGGTGAGGACCGTGGTGACGGGCTCTCCGGCGAGGGTGTCGGCGGTGACCTGGCTCGGGGAGAGCTTGGCTAGCAGGGCCTTCTCCTCGCGCGAGGCCGGGGCGTCGACGCGCGCGTAGGCGGGGGCGCCGAAGCGGTCGGTGAGCAGGCCGTAGTGCTGCGAGGGGGTCTTGCCGGTGACCGCCGTGATCTCGGAGGCGAGCAGCGCCAGGATGATGCCGTCCTTGTCGGTGGTCCACACCGAGCCGTCGCGCCGCAGGAAGGACGCGCCCGCCGACTCCTCGCCGCCGAAGCCGAGCGTGCCGTCGGACAGGCCGTCCACGAACCACTTGAAGCCGACCGGGACCTCGACCAGCTGTCGGCCGACGTCGGCGGCGACCCGGTCGATCATGCTGGACGACACCAGGGTCTTGCCGATCCCGGCGCCCGCGGGCCACCGCTCCCGGTGCGAGAACAGGTACGAGATCGCGACGGCGAGGTAGTGGTTGGGGTTCATCAGGCCCGCGTCCGGGGTGACGATGCCGTGCCGGTCGGCGTCGGCGTCGTTGCCCGTGGCGATGTCGAAGCGGTCCCGCTGCTCGATGAGCGAGGCCATGGCGTACGGCGAGGAGCAGTCCATCCGGATCTTGCCGTCCCAGTCCAGCGTCATGAAGCGCCAGGTGGGATCGGCGAGCGGGTTGACCACTGTCAGGTCGAGCCGGTGCTCCTCGGCGATCCGGCCCCAGTAGGCGACCGAGGCACCGCCGAGCGGATCGGCGCCGATGCGTACACCCGCCGCCCGGATCGCGTCCAGGTCGAGGACGTTCGGGAGGTCGGCGACGTACGCGCCGAGGAAGTCGTGGCGACCGGTGCCGGGTGCGGCCAGGGCGCGGGCGTAGGGGATTCGGCGTACGTCCTTCAGGCCGCCGGTGATGATGTCGTTGGCCCGGTCCTGGATCCAGGAGGTCGCCTCGGAACCGGCGGGGCCGCCGTTCGGCGGGTTGTACTTGAAGCCGCCGTCGGCGGGCGGGTTGTGCGAGGGGGTGACGACGACCCCGTCGGCAAGACCTGACGTACGGCCGCGGTTGTGGGCGAGGATCGCGTACGAGACGGCCGGGGTGGGCGTGTAGCCGTCGGCCTCGTCGATGAGGACGGTCACGTCGTTTGCGGCGAACACCTCCAGTGCCGTGATCCGGGCGGGCTCGGACAGGGCGTGGGTGTCGGCGCCGAGGAAGAGGGGGCCGTCGGTGCCCTGGGCGGCTCGGTACTCACAGATGGCCTGGCTGGTGGCCGCGATGTGGTCCTCGTTGAACGCCGTCGCCAGCGCCGAGCCCCGGTGTCCCGAGGTGCCGAACGCCACCCGCTGGCCCGGGTCGGCCGGATCGGGGTGCAGCGCGTAGTACGCCGTGACCAGACGGGCCACATCGATGAGGTCATCGGGCCCGGCGACCTGGCCCGCTCGCGCGTTCTGCATTTCCCGCTCCTCCGCAAAGGTCAACCGTCGGTACGGCCCCATTCTCCCCCGCCCGGGCCGCCGGGACGCTCACCGGGCGGGCCTTGTGGCACGCGTGCGGCGCCCGGGCGCGGCAGGTTGCGCGCTCGGCCGTATGCAGCAGCGTCACGGGCAGCCGGGCGTCACCCGGCCGATGCTGGGCGTGCCCTGACCCCATGGCCCACCCGGTCCAGTCAGTCCAGCTGGCCCGCCCAGTCCACCGAGGAGAATCCGTGCCGCTGCCCAAACTCCCCCGTCCGCAGCTGCGTCTGCCGGTCACCGCCGTGCTGGTCGGCGCCTGTCTGACGGCCCTGGTGTCCGCGCCCGCCGAAGCCGAGGCGCCCGGTTCCGACACGAACCGCACGACCACCGACCGCACGACCACGGGCCACGCACCCGCGGACCACACGCCCACGGAATCCGCGCTGCTCAGCCAACTCGAACAGCTGGTCAGCGCCCCGGGCGGCCCGCCCGGTGTCATCGCCGTCCTCCAGCGCGGCGAGTCCCGCCGGATCCTGCGGGCCGGGACCGCCGATCTCGAAACCGGCCGGCCGGTCGAGCCGACCGATCACATGCGGATCGCCAGTACGGCGAAGGCGTTCAGCGGCGCCGTGGCCCTGAGCCTCGTGGACCGGGGCGCGCTCCGGCTCGACGACACCATCGGGCGCCGACTGCCCTCGCTCCCGCGAGCCTGGCGCGCGGTCACCCTGCGACAGCTCCTGAACCACACCAGCGGTCTGCCGGACTTCAGCCGGAGCCCGGAGTTCATCAGCATCCTCCAGGCCGATCCGCACCACGTCTTCGACTCCCGGCGGCTGCTCGACTTCGTGGCCCGCGACCCGCTGCTGTTCCGCCCGGGCTCGCGGTACCAGTACTCCAACTCGGACAACATCGCCGTAGCCCTGATGGCCGAGGCGGCGACCCACACCCGTTACGAGGAACTGCTGCGGCGCCTGGTCTACCGTCCGCTCGGTCTGCGCGACACGAGCCTGCCGCAGGGGTTCGAGCTGCCGGAGCCGTACATGCGCGGTTACGACGTCCCGGTGCAGCCGCCGGCCCCGCCGGAGGACGTCAGTGAGCTGATCGGGGCCTCGGGGGTGTGGGCGTCGGGCGGAATCGTCTCCACGCCGAAGGACATGACCAGGTTCATCCGCGGCTACGCGGGCGGCTCGCTGATCTCCCGGGAGACCCTGCGCCAGCAGCGCCGCTGGATCGACGGCGCCTCGGAACCGGCCGGCCCGGGCCGGAACGAGGCGGGCGAGGCGATCTTCCGGTACACCACGCGCTGCGGAGTCGTCCTCGGCCACACCGGCAACACCCCCGGCTACACCCAGCTGATCGCCGCGACCCCGGACGGAGAGCGGTCGCTGACGTTCTCGCTCACCACACAGGTGAACCAGTCGACGAAGCCGCAGCTGCTGGAGCAGCTGCGCGCGGTGGAGGAAAGGTTCGTCTGCGCCCTCCTCAAGAACTGACCACCGCCCACCGCCCAGCGTCAGGCGCGCAGGCGCGGATGGCCATCACGCTCGGGCCAAGGCCCCCCGCAGCTTGTTCCGTGAGTTGACGTCGAGCTTGGTGAACACCTTGTGCAGGTGCCATTCGACCGTCCGGGGGCTGATGAACAGCTCGGCGCCGATCTCGGAGTTCGTTCTGCCCTCGGCGGCGAGCCGTGCGATCTGGGCCTCCTGCGCGGTGAGCGACTCCCGTACGTCGACCGTGCGTTGGCGTACCGATTCCCCCGTGGCCACGAGTTCGCGGCGGGCGCGCTCGGCGAAGGCGCTCGCCCCGAAGCCGCGCAGCATGTCGTGGGCGGTGCGCAGGTGTTCACGTGCTTCGAGGCGCCGGTTCTCGCGGCGCAGCCATTCGCCGTACACCAGGTGGGTGCGGGCGAGGTGGACGGTGACCCGGCTGCGCCCGAGGCGCTCGATGGCCTCGCGGTAGAGCGGGTCGGCGGCCGGGCCTTCGCAGAGCAGTGCTCTCGACCGGGCCAGTACGCCGAGGGCCCACTCCGTGCCGGCGACCTCGGCCTGTGCCTCCAGCCTGCGCAGGGCCGCCTCGGCCGCCTCGGGGGCGTCGCTGCGGGCGCCCGCCTCGACCAGTTCGACCAGGGTGAACCCGCTGCACGCGAAATCCTCGTACTCGTCGCCCTGTACGGCGTTGGCCAGGGCCTCCGGGTACCGGCCGAGGCCGTTGTAGAGCACCGCGAGCAGATAGGGGGCCATGCCTATCACCCGCCCCTCGCCCCAGGAGGTCGCGTCGCGGACGCCGTCGCTGACCACCTCGACCGCCCGGAGATCGCCGCGCCAGACCATGACCAGCGACAAGGCGTACCCGAGGCGGGAGTTGCCGGTCGCCAGCGTCAGGGTGTCGGACTCGTCGATCAGGGCCGAGGCGAGGTCGAACTCTCCCGCGTGCACATGGACGACCGCCCGGTAGGAGAGGGCCAGCGGCAGGAAGTTGAGCGCGCCGGTCTCGCGGGCCGCCCGGACCGCGTGCGTGGTCAGTTCGTGCCAGGTCTCGTCGTCCCACAGGTCGCCGGCGACCAGCCAGGTCAGCCAGAGCCAGCGCATGACGTCGTCCTTGTCACGCCCGGCGGCCCGCCGCAGCTCCCGCAGGGCGGGCTTCAGCACCGCCGCGCCCTCGGCATAGCCTTCGGTGAGCCGTGTCGTCAGGCCGTCGAGCAGTACGTCGGCCGGTCTGGGCGGTCGCGGTCCGCGTGGGGCCGCGCGGGCGGCCTCGGCCACCTCCCGTACTCCGCCGTGTCCGCACAGGCGGCCCGCGACGAGCGCCGAGCCGAGTGCTTCGAGGTACACCTCGCGGGCCTGAGCGTCGTCGACCCCCTCCAGCCGTCCGGCGGCGTCGAGCAGCAGCGGCAGGGCTTCGCCGCCGCGCCTGCGCGCGAAGACGATCTGGGCGCGCAGCCGGGTCAGCCGCGCGTGCCGGGCCTCGTCCAGGGGGCCCATCTCCGCGGCGGCGAGGAGTTCGAGCGCCGCGTCGGGGGCCCCGGCCTCGAAGGCGGCCCGGGCCGCGGCGACCGCTCTCGTTCCCCGTACGGCGGGATCGGGTGTCAGTTCGGTCGCGCGTCTCAGGAAGGCTGCCGCCGCCGCGATCCCGCCGCGGGCGTGGGCCCGGTCGGCCGAGCGTTCCAGTTCGGCCGCCAGGGCCTCGTCGGGTTCGAGCGCCGCGTGGGCGCGGTGCCAGGCGCGGCGGTCCGAGTCGAACTCGGGGTCGGTCGCCTCGGCCAGCGCGCGGTGCACGTCCCGGCGTTCTCCGGGGTCGGCGGCGCGGTAGGCCGCCGAGCGGACCAGCGGATGGCGGAACCGTACCCGCGCCCCGAACTCGATCAGTCCCGCCGCCTCGGCCGCTCCGGCGGCGTCCGCGCCGATGTCGAGCCGCTGGGCGACCCGTCTCAACAGCGGTACGTCGCCCACGGGTTCGGCCGCCGCCGCCAGCAGGAGGCGTTGCGCGGCGTCCGGGAGCGACCCGATCCGCCGTAGGAAACTCTGCTCGATCTGACTGGCCAGTGGTCGCGCGTCCGGACGTCCGAAGCCGCCTGCGAGTTCGGCCGCGGTCAGGCCCCGGGTCAGTTCCAGCAGGGCCAGTGGGTTGCCGTGGGTCTCGGCGACGATCCGGTCCCGGACGCGTTCGTCGAGGCGGCCGGGGACCACCGAGTCCAGCAGCGCCCGCGCGTCCTCGTCGCGCAGACCGGCGACGACGAGTTCGCGCAGCGTCGCCAGCGGGTCGTCGGCGGGCGGGATCACCGAGGTGCGCACGGCGAACACCAGTACCACCTGCTCGGCGAGTAGCCGGCGTGCGACGAAGGCGAGGGTCTGCGCGGAGACCCGGTCGAGCCACTGGGCGTCGTCCACCACGCAGACGAGCGGCTGTTCCTCGGCGACCTCGGCCAGCAGGCTCAGCACCGCGAGTCCGACCATGAAACGGTCCGGCGCGCTGCCCGCGCGCAGACCGAACGCGACGGCCAGGGCGTCGCGTTGGGGGACGGGAAGGCGGTCGAGCTGGCCCATCATCGGCATGCACAGCTGGTGCAGCCCGGCGAAGGCCAGCTCCATCTCGGACTCGACGCCGACGGCCCGCAGGATCTGGCAGCCGGGCGCGCTCCCGACCAGGTACTCGACGAGCGCGGACTTGCCGACCCCGGCTTCGCCGCGCAGCACGAGGACCTGACTCTGCCCTCTCCTGGCGTCGGCCACGAGCTGTTCCAGCACCACGCACTCGCCGCGCCGGCCACGCAGCCCGCGCCGAGGAGCGCTGCTCGACATCCACCACCACCGCGCAGGTCAAGGGAGCAAGACCCTGATCTTCGACTCGGGTCGTCCCCATCATGCACCACGGGCGCACGGCCGGGCCTGTCGGTTCGGACGGTGAACCGCGGGAGTGCGGCGGCTCGGTTGTCGGAAGGGATCATCGAGGTTGCGGAGATGTGCGGAGCCCCTGGAAGAGGTCGAGCAGGCGGGCCATGTCGCCGGCCCGGGCCGCGTCGCGGAAGGCTTCGAGGAGTACGTCCCGTTCCGTCGCGTCGACCGGGCTGTGCCGTGGCGCGGCGAGATGTCTGCGTGCCCGCAGCGCCAGTTGACGTGCGTTGACCTCGCTGATGCCGAGCAGTTCGGCGATCTCGCGGAACGGGTATTCGAACGCCTCGCGCAGTACGTACACGGCGCGTTCGACGGGCAGGAGCCGTTCCATGAGGAGCCGGACGGCGGATTCGAGGGCCTCCCCCAGTTCGGCCTCGTGCGCCGGATCGACGGCCCCGGCGGCGCCGGACACCGCCGGGCGCTCGGGCAGCAGGCCGCCGGCGCTGATCTCCCGGCGGGCCCGGGCCGAGGTCGCCGCGTTGAGGGCGACCCGGGTCGTGACGGCCGCGAGGAAGGCGACGCGGTCCCGTACCCGGGCCCGGTCCGTGCCCTGCCAGCGGACCCAGACGTCCTGTACGACGTCCTCGGCGTCGGCGGCACGCCCCAGCGTCTGGTAGGCGATCCCGAACAGCAGGGACCGTACCCGCTCGAAGTCCGCCGCCGTCTCGGGCCCGGAACGGACGAGCGCCGTCAGGGTTCTCCCGGCCGGGCCCGCCTTCGACGGGCTCGGCCCCGACACGACGTCGACGCTGGACAGGCGCATGACGGACATCCCCACTCCCGGCACTGTGGACCACCGGGACCGGCTCATCGTGCGCCAGGGCCCGGCTCGGTTACCCAGCCACCGTCGCGCCGAGGGGACCCCGGGCGCACCCGTGGAAACCCGGGTGTACCCCGTGGCACGTCCGCACCCCCTTGTCCGGAGCGCTACGGGCGCGGGAGGGAGGTGTTGGTGATCGGTAGTGGCTTCTCTGCGCCCGCCACGTAGAGGTCGGTCGGGGCGGTGCGCAGGGTGAACGTGTCGTCGTAGTCCCTCACGCGCACGGACATCACGAAGAAGCCGTCCTCCTCCGCGCGGACCTTCACGCGGTACTGGCTCTCCCAGTAGGTCTGGAGGAAGACCTCGGTGCCCGTCTCCTCGACGCCCTTGGGAAGGGTGACCTTGCCCTGGACGGTGAGGATGTCGCCCGCCTTCACCTTCTTCTTGTTGACCTGGTAACTGACGGAGCTGGTCCTGGCCTTGGTGGTCACGGTGGTGTCCGTGAAGTAGCCGTCCTGCGGGGTGTTGAGGTCGCCGTCCTCGTCGTAGGTGGCGGTGATCTGCACCTCGCGCTGGACGTTGAGCAGGCTGTTGCCGCTCATGAGGTCGATGTTGACGTCCGGGACGGTGAACGTCCCGGTGGCGTCGGTCACCGGGGTGCCCAGGTCGCGCGGGTCGTAGTAGGTGGGGTCGATCGGGTCGCCCCAGGGGTTCCAGGTGGTGAAGCGGACGACCTCGCGGACGGTGACGGGGACGCCGGCCGCCGGGGTGCCGTCGGCCTTGGTGACCGTGCCGGTGACGTCGACGCGGCGGTTCTCGTAGTCGGTGCTGGTCGGGTCGGTGCTCACGGTCAGCACGTAGGCGCGGGCGGGTTCGTCGTCCGAGGGCTTCGCGAGGGCGGCGGGCGCGGACAGGGCGGTGGCGGCGAGGAGGAACGCGGTGGTGGCGGCGAGCCGCGTGGTCAGGGTCTGGCTGGGCACAGGTCAACTCCGAGTTCGGTCGGGACTGGAGGTGGTGCGCCGGGCGGCACCGGTTCCGCCGCGGCACGGGTGTGCGACACATCGGGTTCGACCGGTGAGGTGGGGCGGGAGTTGTAGCTGTGCGGTGTCTGTTACACGGGGGGGTTGTGGGGGGGGGGGGGGGGGGGGGGGGGGGGGGGGGGGGGGGGGGGGGCGGGCCTCCGGCCGGTCGGGCCGATCGGCCCGACCGAGGTGATACTCGGTGTGATCGCGAGGTGACGCTCGATGTGATGCGCGCCACCCTTGGGATGCTTCGGCTCGGGCGTAGGCGATCATGATCCGAATGGATGCTCGTTTTCTCGGAATCGCCGAACTGACCGAAGTCCCGTCCGTGGCGGTCGTGATCGACGTCATGCGTGCCTACACCGTGGCCGCGTGGGCCTTCGGCCAGGGGGCGGAGAAGATCGTTCTGGCCGAGTCGCTGGACGCCGCCCTGGCGCTCAAGGCCCGCCATCCGGACTGGGTGGCACTCAAGGACGGTCCGCCCGCGCCCGGTTTCGACGCCGTCAACTCGCCGGGCCTGCTGCGCTCCGTCGACCTAGGCGGCCGGACCGTCGTACAGAAGACGACCGCCGGGACGGTCGGCGCCCTCGCGGTCAAGGACGCGTCGCTGGTGCTGTGCGCCGGTTTCGTGGTGGCGGAGGCGACGGCCCGGCTCCTTCGGGCACGCGCGTGCGACAGCGTCACGTTCGTCGTCACCGGCGAGGACGGGCGGGCCGACGAGGACCTGGCGTGCGCCCAGTACATCGCCGGCCGGGCGGTCGACGACGGCACGGACGCCACCGAGTTCCTCCGCCGCGCCGCCGACTCGCGTGCCGCCGCCGAACTGACGGAGGGGGTACGGCAAGGGGTCCACCCCGACGACGTCGCCCTCTGCGTCGAACTCGACCGGTTCCCCTTCGCGATGGTGGCCGCCCTGGAGGGCCCGCTCATGGTCCTGCGCCCGCACGCCGTGCCCTGGCCCTAGCCCTAGCCCTAGCCCTAGCCCTGGCAACTAACCAATAACGCCTAGCCGTGAGGAAGGGTCCGGCCCAGGCGGGCCAGCGGGGACAGGGCCATCACCGCCGGGGACAGTGTCATGCCCGCCGCCGTCACCAGGAGGCCGGTGCGCAGTCCCCAATCCTCAGCGAGGAATCCGCCGAGCAGGGAGCCGAGCGGGGTCAGGCCCATGCCGACGAACGTGATCGTGGCGGCGGCGCGGGCCTGCATGTCGTACGGAGTGACCGCCTGGCGGACGGCCATCACCGTGACGTTCACCAACTGGCTGCCCGTCCCGAACACGAAGCTGACCGCCAGGAGCACGGCAACCGTCACGGCGGAGGAGCCGTGCAGCGCGGGTACGAGCAGGAACGCACCGTCGCCGAGCAGGGCCGCGCCCACGAGCACCGTGCCATGGCCGAACCGGTGTGGCAGCCGGGCGGCCAGGACCGCGCCGAGCAGCGCGCCCGGTCCCGTCGCCGCGAGGGACAGCCCGACGGCGGTGCCCGACAGGTGGAGTTCGCGCGGGAGGAACAGCAGGTAGACGGTCATCATGGCCGCGAAGGAGAACTGGAACGCGGCCGACGCGAGGCACACGGTCCGCAGCGAGGTGTCGCCGATGACGAAACGGAGGCCCTCGTGGATTCGCCGCCACACCCGGGCGGGGCGCTTCGAGCGCTCGGGCATCGTCTCGGTCCGTCGGATGCGCCGGATCGACAGGAACGACAGCGCGAAGAACAGGGCGCTGGACGCGGCGGCGATGGGCGCCGACAGGAGCGACACCAGCGTGCCCCCGAGGGCGGGACCGCCGATCTGGGCCGCGGACCGGCTGCCTTCCAGCATGCTGTTGCCCCGCACCAACTGATCGCGTCCCACCAGCCGTACGAGGGAGGTCTGGTAGGCCACGTCGAAGAAAACGGACAGGGCTCCAACGGCGAAGGCGACCACGAACAGTGCGGGCAGGCCGAGCCAGCCGAAGAGACCGGCCACGGCGGCGGCACCCAGCGCCACGGTTCGGCCCGCGTCCGTCAGCACCATCACCGTACGGGCCCGCCAGTTGTCCACCCACGCGCCGACGAAGAGCGAGAGCAACAGGATCGGCGCCTGTCCCACCGCCCGGAGGACGCCCAGTTCGCCTGCGCCCGCGTCAAGTGTCAGAACGGCGAAGAGCGGCAGAATCACCAGGCTCGCATGCTCGCCGAATTGCGAGGCGGTCTGTCCCACCCAGAGGCTGCGGAAGTCGCCGTCCCGCCAGAGGCTCGGCGGCGAGGGCCGTTGGGCAGCGGACTCGGCGGACGAAGCGCCTGAACCAGATGAAGTGGATGACGCGGATGACGCGTTCGGCACGGTGATCCCCCCAGGTCCCCGAAACCACCGACGATAGTGCGCGAGCGCCGGTGCGTGGTGCCGGTGCGGTCGGTTGCCGTGCTGGCAGGATGGCCGCATGGAACGTGTGCTTGGTATCGGTGGACACTTCATGCGGGCGGTCGATCCGGCGGTTCTGAGCGCCTGGTATCGCGACTGCCTGGGCCTGGACGCCGACGAGCACGGGCTGTGGCAACAGGCAGCCGGACCGACCGTGTTCGCGGCCTTCGAGGCCGACACCGACTACTTCGGGTCCCGCGCCCAGCAGAGCATGCTCAACTTCCGGGTCCGCGACCTGGACGCGATGCTCGCGCAGTTGCGTGCCAAGGGTGCGGACGTCGCCGAGGAGACGCAGGACATGGAGGGTGTCGGTCGATTCGGCTGGGTCACCGATCCCGAGGGGAATCGGATCGAGCTGTGGCAGCCCCAGGACTGACGAGCGCTTGCGTGCCCGGGGCGCAGCCGGCCCGCAGTTCGGCGAGTTCGGCGGCGGGCAGGCCGCGGGCCGAGCCCCGTCGGCTGTGGTCCAGCGCGGCGGACGCGGTGTGCAGCCAGCGCGGGTCGGGGGTCACGCCGATGAACTCCGCCAGGCGGGTCAGCTCTTCGGCCGGGTGGTCCAGGAGGTCCTCGTAGGCGAGGGTGGTGCGCCGGTCGGCGGGGAGGGTGGCTAGGAACTCCGTTCCGTCGGTGACGAGTTCGGACCACAGGGCGCCGAAGTCCCGCAGGGGGATGGGGCGTTCGCGGACGAGGGCGGGGTCGAAGCGTTCGCCGAGCAGGGGTGCCAGGTCCGGGGGCAGCGCGCGGATGTGCTCGGGGGTGAGGTCCTTGAAGCTGCGGATGCCCGAGCGGGCCTTGATCTCACGCAGGAGGAAGATCGTGCGGTATCCGGGGTGGCGGCTCATGGACAGGGCGCAGTCCGGGCCGTCGCGGAACATGTGCACGAACCTGGCCTCCGGGAAGGCCTCCCGCAGCCCCGGTGCCCAACCGGTCGAGTAGCCGGAGCGCTCCACGACTGCGGTACGTCCGAAGCGCGTGCCGAGCAGGTCGAACAGGGCCCGGTGGTGCTCGACGGCGGTACGGACCGGCCAGTGCACCAGGGTTGCGCCGAGTTCGTCGAGAAGCGCGTCCGGGTCGTCGGTGAGGTGGGGCAGCACCATGAGGGAGAGCGCGGGGACCGCGCACGCGGTCGGTGCCGAGTACCTGCCGGGGCGGCGGGTGTGCAGGAACTCCGGCAGCGGCAGCCCGCTGCGGATCATCTGCTCGAAGTGCGGCGCGGGCCGGGAGAGCGCCTGCCAGAACTCCTCACCGTCCAACTCCCCCTGCGGGAAGGCCGCGTCGCCCACGGAGGCCATGTACTCGTTGAGGCTCAGGACGTCCGGGTGGGAGTTGAGGATGCGTGACAGCGCCGTCGAGCCGCTGCGCCCGGTCCCGAAGACGAAGGTCAGAGAACGCATGATCCCCTTTCACATGGCGGGAGTTGTGCATGACGGGAGTTCCGCGTGGCGCGAGTCGCCGGAATGGCACGTACTGTCCAACGCCGCCCGAGCCGAACAGGTTGCGCGCCGACGGCACCGAACAGCACTGAACGGCACTAGATGTAGCCGGGGAAGGGCTGGATTCCCATGAGGACGGCACCTGCGCCGTCGTACATGCCCTCCTGGAGGAAGGCGTGTTGGGGTACGACGGACGCGTCCCGCAGATGGCGCTGGAGGGGGCTGTCGTCGGCGACGGCGTCGATGCCGCCGAGTTGGTAGGCGGCGCGGACGACGTCGAAGGAGGTCCTGGCGAGGTGCGCGGAGGCCAGGCGCAGGGCGCTCGCCTGTGCGTCGGTCGCCGGGTCGCCGGCCTGGACGGTCGCCCACGCTTCCTCCGTGGCCTCGTAGAAGAAAGCGCGTGCGGACCGGAGTTGGGCCTCCGCCCGGCCGATCGCGATGCGGTAGGTGGGGCGTTCGGCGGGCTTGGGGGCGCCGGTGTAGCCGGGCCTGCCGCCCTCGGTGATGACATGGTCGAGGGCCGCGCGGGCGATACCGAGGCCGACGACGGCCAGCACCTGGGAGGCGTAGGGGACGGTCGGGTAGCGGTAGAGGGGCTCGTCGACGGTGGCTGCGCTGCCGCGCACGAACGTCCACTCCTCCGGTACGAGGACCCCGTCGACCACCAGATCGTGGCTGCCGGTGCCGCGCAGCCCGACGACGTCCCAGTTCTCGGCGATCCGCACCCGGTCGGGCCGCAGTACGGCGGTGAGGGGACGGCCCGCCCGGTCCGTGCCGTCCCCGTCCGCACCGGGCTTGATGCCGACGCCGAGGACGTCCGCGCCCACGCAGCCGCTGGCGAACCTCCAGCGGCCCGAGACCCGGTAGCCGCCCTCGACGCGTTCGGCGGGCTGTACGGGGAACAGGCCGCCCGCGAAGGCGACATCGGGTCCGTCGGCGTACAACTCGGCCTGGGTATCGAGCGGTAGCGCGGCCAGATAGACCAGCGCCGAGCCGAAGCTCGCGACCCACCCGGCGGAGCCGTCGACGACCGAGATCCGCTCGACGAGACGCAGAAACTCCCCGGGCGCAAGGGCGTCGCCGCCGAACCGGCGCGGGGCGCTCGCCCGGTAGAGCCCGGCGTCCTTGAACACGGCGATCACGTCGCGCGGAACCTGCCGTCTCTCCTCGAACTCGGCCTGCCTCGCCTCGACCACGGCCAGCACCCGGTCCAGCCCCGCCGCCGCGGAACCCGGCGTCTGTGTCATGAAGAGAGCCTCCTCGTGTCGAGTCGGGGGTGCCTTATGCGTAGTTGCCTGAGCCGTGGCCAAGGATTCTCCTCGGTATGGCCAAGAGCGGCTCAACACCTGATCATGATTCGGCCACGCTCGACCATGATTCGGTAACCCGAACAGAGAAGCGTTTTGCCGGACGTACGTTCCACTGCGTGAACTCAGATCCAACTCCCCCCGCCCGGCGCTCCCTTCTCCGCGCCGCGCTCACCGGGACGGCGGCTCTCGGCGCCGGCCTGGCCATCGGCACCGAACCCGCGGCTGCCGCACCCCCCATCGCCGCTCCGCGCAAGCGGCCCACCAACGCCGAGGAAGCCCTGCGGGAGCTGTCGGCGGGCAACCGCCGCTGGCGCACCTTCCGGCAGCAGCATCCCGACCAGTCCCCCGCCGTCCGGCAGGCACTGACGACCGCTCAGCACCCCTTCGCCCTGGTGCTCGGCTGCATCGACTCCCGGGTCCCCCCGGAGCTGGTCTTCGACCAGGGCCTGGGCGACCTGATGACCATACGCAGCGCGGGCCAGGTCCTCGACGAGGCCGTGCTCGGCAGCCTCGCGTACGGCGTGCTCGAACTGGGCATCCCGCTGCTGATGGTGCTCGGCCACCAGTCGTGCGGGGCGGTGAAGGCCACCGTCCAGGCGGACCTGTCGGGTGAGGAACTGCCCGCGCACATCCAGTACTTGGCCGACCAGATCAGCCCGGCCATCGACCGCACCAAGGAGGGCGACGCGCGCGTCGACGCGACGATCGACGCCAACATACGGCTCATCCGCTCGCATCTGGCGGCCGAGCCCGACCTCGCCGCAAAGGTGGACTCGGGCGCCCTGACGATCGTCGGCGCCCGCTACGAGCTGACCACCCAGCGGGTGCACAGCATCCGCTGACCTCCGTACCGGTGGGGGGCGGCGGCCGTGGTGGCCTTCCGGCGCCATGGCCGTCCCCCTCCCGCGAAGGCACCGCGCACCACTCAGGGGTGCGGCTTCTCCCGCCTGCCGACCCACCCTCAGGACGTCCGCCATGCACGCCGTCAGTCCCTGTGGTCAGGGGCGATGCGGTCGGCCAGTCGGAGCAGGGCCGACCAGGCGAGGTCGTACGCCCTGTCGTCCTGGAGGTCCGAGGAGTCGTCCTCGGCCGTGAGCTGGCGTGCGGTGAGTTCGCAGATGTCGGGGTCGGGGATGACGAGCCGGGCGCCTCCGGCGGTGGCCGTGGTCTGGATCTCGCAGGCCTTGTCCAGGTAGTACATGCGCAGGAACGCCTGTGCGGGGGTCTCGCCGACGGTGAGCAGGCCGTGGTTGCGCAGGATCATCGCGGGGTGGTCGCCGAGGTCGGCGACGAGGCGCCGCTGTTCGGCGAGGTTGAGGGCGACGCCTTCGTAGTCGTGGTAGCCGAGCCTGCCGTAGAACTCCATGGAGATCTGGTTGAGCGGGAGCAGACCGTGCTCCTGGGCCGCGACCGCGCAGCCGGCCCTGGTGTGGGTGTGCAGGACGCAGTGGGCGTCGGCGCGGGCGGCGTGGATGGCGCTGTGGATGACGAAGCCGGCGGGGTTGACCGGGTGCGGGCTCTCCTCTACGGGCTTGCCGGACAGGTCGATCTTGACGAGGTTCGACGCGGTGATCTCCTCGAAGAGGAGGCCGTAGGGGTTGATCAGGAAGTGCTGTTCCGGGCCGGGGAGCCGGACGGAGATGTGCGTGAAGATCAGGTCGGTCATCCTGAAGTGCGCCACGAGACGGTAGACCGCGGCGAGTTCGCGGCGCAGGGACAGCTCGGTCATCGGTGGCGCTCCTTCGGCCGGAGGTGGGCGGGGTGGCGGCGTGCCCCGGGCGGGTGGCCGGGGCACGCCTCGGACGGCGTGGGAGCCGTGGTCAGACCGTGCTCAACTCCTCTGCCGCCGGGGCCGGTTCGCCTGCCAGGCGGCGGTGCCAGGCCTCGACGACGGCCTGTTCGGTCGGCTTGGTGAGGAGGCTGACAGCGACGTAGGCGACGAGGCCGGCGAACAGGCCGTAGTAGATCGGCTCGTTGGCGAGGAGGCCGTCGGTCACCATGAAGGCGACGACCGTCGTACCGCCCGCGATCATCGAGGCCATGGCGCCCTGGAGGTTGCCGCGCCGCCAGACGAGGCCGCCGAGGATGGGCACGAGCAGGCCGCCGACGAGCAGGTTGTAGGCGACGGTGAGGGCCTCGATGACGTCGCCGAGGGCGCAGGCGATGGCCATCGAGGCGGCCCCGAGGACGACGATGGCGAGCCGGTTGGCGCGGATCTCGTCGCCGTCCTCCGCGTCCGCGGAGCCGGTGGGCGAGTTCGCGGTGCCGGTGGCCGTGCGGGTGCGGCGGCTCAGGCGGGACCAGATGTCGTTGTTGGCGACGGTCGCGGAGGCGATCAGGGCGCCGCTCGCGGTGGACATCATCGCGGAGAGCGCGGCGGCCAGGACCAGGCCCCTGACACCGGTGGGCAGGGCCTGCTGGACGATCGTGGCGAACGCCTGGTCGGCGGCGGCGAGGCTCGGGTAGAGGGCCTTGGTGGCCATGCCGATGACGGCGCCGGCCACGGCGTAGACCAGGCAGTAGACGCCCGCGACAGTGCCGCCCCAGGCGGCGACCCTGTCCGAGCGGGCGGTGAAGACGCGCTGCCAGATGTCCTGTCCGATGAGCATGCCGAAGGTGTAGATCAGGACGAAGGTGAGGATGGTCTGGCCGCCGATGGAGGTCGGGGAGAGATAGCCGTCCGGCAGTTTGTCGGCCATGGCGGCGAAGCCGCCGGCCTTGACGACGGCGATCGGCAGCAGCAGGACGAGCACCCCGAGGCTCTTGACGACGAACTGCACCATGTCGGTGAGGGTGATGGACCACATGCCGCCCAGTGCCGAGTAGCCGACGACGATCGTGCCGCCGACGAGCACCGCGACCCAGCTCGGCACGTCGAACAGGACGTCGAAGACACTGGCGTAGGCGATCGTCGAGGTCACGACCAGCATCAGGGTGTAGATCCACATCACGACGCCGGAGATCACGGCGGCGGTGTCGCCGTAGCGCAGGGAGAGCATCTCGGCGACGGTGTAGACCTTGAGACGGGCGATGCGGGCGGAGAAGAAGACGCTCAGGGCGAGCAGCCCGAGGCCGATGGCGAAGACCATGGCGGCGCCGGAGATGCCGTAGGTGTAGCCGAGGCGTACGCCGCCGATGGTGGAGGCGCCGCCGAGGACGACGGCGGCCATCGTGCCGGTGTACATGAGCGGGCCGAGGCGGCGGCCTGCGACGAGGAAGTCGCTCTTGGAGGCGGCGCGTTTCTTGCCCCACCAGCCGACGCCGATGATGCCCAGCAGGTATGCGGCCATGACGAGGTAGTCGACGGTCATCAGAGTCCTCCGGAGGCGGAATGAGAGGAGAGTTCGGCGACCGGGTGCGGGGCCGGGCCGGGGACGGTGCCCTGTGGGGTGGCATGACGATATCGGCGTTCGCGCTGCCGCCGAAGTGGTCGATCTGCACAATGTTCAGGCGTCCGTTGGATGATTCCGGCAGTGCTGTGCGCTGCCGCCGGACCGGGAGGATGTCCCCTCATGACCGAGTCCGAACTGCCGTCCGTGCCACTGAGCGTGCTGCTCGCCGATCCCGCGCTGGGCATCCGCCAGATCGCGGGTCCGGCCCGGGACCCCCTCGTCAGCACGGTCGGCACGACGGAGATCGAGGACCCGTCGCCGTATCTGGTGGGCGGCGAACTGCTCCTCACCGCGGGGGTGCGGCTGCCGCCCGACGCGGAGGGCGTCGACACGTATGTACGGCGGGTCGTCGCCGCCGGGGTGAGCGCGCTCGGGTTCGGTGTCGCGCCCGTCCATCAGGAGGTGCCCGCCGAGCTGGTCGCCGCCTGCGACCGGCACGGGCTGCCGTTGCTGCGGCTGCCGCCGGCCACGCCGTTCGTCGCCGTCGGGCAGGCCACGTACGCCGCGATCGCCGAGGCCCGCAACCACGAGCTGCGCGAGATCTCGCGCGCCCAGTCGGCGCTGGCCGCTGCCGCCGCCCGGCCGGACGCGCTGCAGGCGGTGCTCGACCGGCTCAGCGGGCACACCGGCGCCTGGGCGGTCCTCCTCGACGCGCGGGGAGACGAACTGTTCAGCGCCGGTACGCGGCCCGCGTCACCCGCGCCGGAGCGGGTACGTGACCTCGCGGCACGCACCACCGCGCGCGCCCACACGCGTGGTGCGGGCCGGTCGGTGCCCGCCTCGGCGGCCGATCACCGGGACGGCGTTCACCTGACCGTGCACACGCTGCCCGGCGGGGACGGCACCGCCGGGTCGCTCGCCCTCGGCCAAGTCACGCTCACCGCGCCGACTTTGATCCACCGTCAGGTCACCGGTACGGCGACCGTGTTGCTCGCCCTGCTCACCAGCCCCCGGCACGCCCTGGGCACCGACACCCGCAGTGCGGGCGCGCTCGTACGGCTCATGCTGGGGGCCGCACCGGCCGACGTCGCGCCCGCGCTGGCGCCCGCCGGGACGGCGTACGCCGGACACTGGGTCGTGGTGCACGGCCGCCACACTCCCCCGCGCTCGGCGCCGGCACCGCACCCGGGCGACGACCCGGCCCAACTCGCCACCCTGGGTACGGTGTTGGGCACCCCCTACCTGTACGTCGACGGCCCCGCGCTCAAGGCGCTCGTCCCGAGCGCGCCGGACGCCCGCCCCGAGGTTTCCACGCGGGCCGCCGACCTGGGCTGGGTGCTCGGGTTCAGCGCGCCCGCACCGGCCTCGGAGCTGGCGCGGGCCGACCGGCAGGCCCGCCGTGCACTCCAGCGCGCGACCGCCGCCCAGGAGCCCGCCGCCGTCCACACCGAGGACCCGCTCACCGTGCACGGGCTCATCTCCCCCGCCGACGCCCAGGATCTGGCCCGCGCCCGCTTCGCCGCGCTCGACCGGGCCGGTGCTCCAGGTGCGCCGGTCCTTCTCGACACACTGCGCACCTGGCTCACGCTGCACGGCAGTTGGGACCGTACGGCCACGGCCCTGCACATCCATCGCAACACCGTGCGCCACCGGCTGGCACGGGTCGGCGAACTCCTCGACGTCGACCTCCAGGACACCGGCGTACGCATGGAACTCTGGTTCGCCCTGCACTGGCTGCCCGACGGCACGCGCCCGCAGGACTGACGGCTGTCGCGGGGGCTAGAGGGGTCGTACGTACCCGATCCAGGTGTGGCCGGTGCGGAAGCCGCACCGCTCGTACAGGCTCAGGGCGCCGGTGGCGTTGGCGGTGTCGACGCTCAGGCCCGCGCTGCGGCAGCCCTGGTCGTGGGCGGTCCGCAGGGCGGTGGTGAGCAGTGCGGTGGCCACGCCGGTGCCGCGCCAGGCCGGGCGGGTGCCGAGCCGGTGGATCCAGCATTCGCGGACGCCGGTCATCGCGGTCTCGGCCTCGTACTCGTGGCTCATCACGTAACCGGCGACCTCGTCACCGTCCAGTGCCAGGAACGACAGTCCCGGCCGGAAGGAGCGGGCGCCGGTGCTCCCGTGCCGCCAGCGCTCCGGGCTGTCGGGGGTGTGGCCCCAGTGCTCGCGGAACGCCTCGTTGTGGGCCAGCCGGGTCGCCTCGTCGTAGGCCTCGGTGAAGGGGACGACGCGCAGGCCGCCGGACGGGGCCGTCGCCGGGGCGATGTCGCCGTCCAGCGGGCGGCGCATGTCGAAGTACCAGCGGCGGGCCTCGAAGCCTGCCTGCTGGTACAGGTGGCGTTTGGCGGTGTTCGGGGCGTGCAGCGGGATGTGCGCCTCGCCGGGCAGGTCGGGGAAGCGCTCGCGGTGGAGTTGCGTCGCCCTGGTCACCTGCCAGTTCACCAGGTCGGTGCCGACGCCCCGGCCGCGTGCGTCGGGCCGGACCGCGCCCTCCACGTACACCCGGTGCACATCGGTCGCGTCGGGCATCGCCAACGTCTTGGCGTAGCCGATGAGTTCGCCGCCGGACCACACGCCGACCGAGTCGTGGGCCGGCTCCAGGAGCGGGTCGCCCAGGTCCTCCGCGAGGTCCTCGGCGTCGTAGTGCTCCTCGGTGGCGTCGGCGGCCTCCACGGCCGCGAACAGTTCGGCGAGGGCCGGGGCGTCGTCGAGCGAGAGAGGCCGCCAGGCCTGCGTCGTCTGCATGGACGGCACCATAGGGGCCACCAGGGGCGGGCACATCTCAATTTCCCGGCGGGCGGCGCGAATCCGTCGGCCGAACGGTCCGGCCGCGAGGGCCTGTTGAGCCGCTGACGCGCGCGCACGGGCGACTCGGTGCGGCCCGGTCCCTCGCGGTCGTGCGTCCAGCCGTGGATCATGAGGTCACTCGGCAGAAGGAGGCCCATGTCCCACAGCTCGGGCAGACCCGTTCCGGTGTGGCGCCGTCTCACACCCGGGCTGGGCGCCCTTCTCGGCTACCGGCGTGCCTGGCTGCGCGGCGACCTGCTGGCCGGGGTGACGGTGGCCGCGTATCTCGTGCCGCAGGTGATGGCGTACGCGGGGGTGGCCGGGCTGCCGCCGGTCGCCGGGCTGTGGGCGATCCTGCCCGCGCTCGTGCTGTACGCGGTGCTCGGCTCCTCGCGTCTGCTGTCGGTCGGCCCCGAGTCGACGACCGCGCTGATGACGGCGACGGTGGTCGCCCCGCTCGCGGCGGGGGACCCGGACCGCTACGCCGTGCTCGCCGCCACCCTCGCGGTGACGGTCGGGCTGCTGTGCGTGGTGGCCTGGGCGGTGCGGCTCGGCTTCGTCGCGGACCTGCTGTCCCGCCCTGTCCTGGTCGGCTATCTGGCGGGCGTGGCACTGATCATGATCGTGGACCAGCTGCCCAAGCTCACCGGCGTCAGCACCGAGGGCTCGGCCTTCTTCCCCCAACTGTGGTCCTTCGTCAGCCACTTGTCGCAGGTCCACCTCCCCACGCTGCTGTTCGCCGCACTCCTGCTCGCGTTCGTCCTGACCGTGGCCCACTACTTCCCCACCGTCCCCGGCCCCCTGCTGGCCGTGGTCCT
This sequence comes from Streptomyces geranii, assembly GCF_002954775.1. GTDB lineage: Bacteria > Actinomycetota > Actinomycetes > Streptomycetales > Streptomycetaceae > Streptomyces > Streptomyces geranii. The sequence goes on along the minus strand of NZ_PJME01000004.1, from coordinate 201,165 downwards.
CGCGACGACAGCGGTGGCCGTCCTGGGCCTCGACGACCGGCACGGCATCAAGGTGATCGGCGAGGTCCCGGCGGGCCTGCCCGGCCTGGCCGCGCCGGACCTGACCGAGCTGCCGCACCTGGTGCTGCCCGCCCTGGGCGTCCTCCTCGTCGCCTACACGGACTTCATCCTCACCGCACGCGCCTTCGCCGACCGCACCGAAGACGGCCCCGGCCTCGACGCCAACCAGGAACTCCTCGCCCTGGGCGCGGCCAACCTCGGCGCCGGCGCGGTGCACGGCTTCCCGGTCAGCAGCAGCGCCAGCCGCACCGCCCTCGCCTCCTCGGCGGGCGCCCGCTCCCCGGCGTACTCCCTGGTCGCCGCGGCGGCGGTCCTCGCCGTCCTGCTCCTCCTCAGCCCCCTGCTGACCCGCACCCCGTCGGTCGTCCTGGGCGCCCTCGTCGTCTACGCCGCCCTCCGCATGATCGACCTGGCGGGCTTCCGACGACTGGCGTCCTTCCGCCGCCGGGAGCTGCTGCTGGCACTCGGCTGCCTGGTCGGCGTGCTGGCCCTGGACATCCTGTACGGGGTGCTGGTCGCCGTCGGCCTGTCGGTGGCCGAACTGCTGACCCGGGTCGCGCGCCCGCACGACGCGGTCCTGGGAGTCGTCCCCGGCGTGGCCGGCATGCACGACGTGGACGACTACCCGCAGGCCAGGACGATCCCCGGCCTGCTGATCTACCGCTACGACTCCCCTCTCTTCTTCGCCAACGCGGAGAACTTCCACCACCGCGCCCTGGCCGCGGTCGACGAACAGGAGGCCCCGGTCCACTGGTTCGTCCTGAACGCCGAGGCCAACGTGGAGGTGGACATCACCGCCCTGGACGCGGTCGAGGAACTCCGCCGGGAACTGACCCACCGGGGCATCGTGTTCGCCCTGGCCCGCGTGAAGCAGGACCTGCGGCACGACCTGGACGCGTACGGCCTGACGGAGTCCGTCGGCACCGATCTGATCTTTCCGACGCTGCCTACCGCGGTGGCTGCGTTTCGGGAGTGGGAGAGCGCTCGGTGAGACCGTGAGGGGACCGGGTCACCGGCCGCGGCGACCGGTCAGCGGTTGCAGGTCCGCACCGCCCAGACCGGGTCCCAGTTCACGGGGTCGGACATGCCTCCCGTGTACCAGCCGATCTCCTGTCCCGACCGGTTGAGGAACTCCACGGTCAGCGTGCCGTGGTTGTGCGAGTCGAACAGGCCCCAGAAGTTGTGCAGATCGAAGGTGTCGCAGCGGGACAGGCTGAAGACCCGGTACGCATCGGCCGTCCGCTGGATGGTGCAGAACGCGTCACCGCACTCGCTCCTGGTGTGCACCCACCAGCGCGCCGCCGCGGCGCCCTCGCCGTCCAGGACGAAGTCCCAGTGGCGCACGGTTCCGCCCGCCCGGGCACTGACCCACGGATCGGCGGCGGCGACTTGGGGCGCCGCCGCCGAGGCCACCGCCGGACCGGCTCCGATCGAGAGCCCCGACAGGAGCGCGGCGAGTACGGTCACGGACACCATCGTGCCCCGCAGCCGACGCCACCCGATCTGTGTGACTGTCCGCATGGATTCCACCTCTTTCACTGGTTCGTCACCCACTGGTCGTTTCCTGCTGGTCGTTTCTCAGTGGTCGATGCCGGGCCGGGAACTCCCCCGACGCCCCCGGCCCGGCACTCCATACGATGTGGCGTGAATATGGCCGAGAACCTTGCCCGAACCTTGCTTCACTGATCAGCGTGGGTGGCCGTGGGACGGTCGCAGGCCAACGGGCCATTCGTGGAGAGCGACCTCAGGGGACGGGTGTGACGGAGTTTCTGCTGCTGGGCACGGTCGAGTTACGGAGTGCGGACGGCACCGTCGTGGATGTGGGGCCTGCCAAGCGGCAGACGGTGCTGGCGGCGTTGCTGGTCGACGCGGGCCGCTGGGTGACGGTGGAGACGCTGATCGACCGGGTCTGGGGTGAGGAGTTGCCCGCCCGGGTGCGCCCTTCGCTCTACGCGCACGTCTCCCGGATCCGCCGGGCGCTGGCGAGCTGCGCCGGAACGGCCGGCGCGGGTCCGGGTGCGGACGAGGGTGCCGAGAGGGCGCAGTTACGACGGGGTCCCGGCGGATATCTGCTCGATGTCCCGTCCGGCGGTGTCGACGTACAGCTGTTCCGGCGGTTGGTCGAACAGGCCCGCGCCACGGACTGCCCGGACGCCGAGCGGGTGGCGAAACTGCGCCGGGCGCTCGGGCTGTGGCGGGGTGAGCCCCTGTCCGGGCTTGCCGGTGGGTGGGCCGAGCGCACCCGGCACGGCTGGCGGCAGGAGCGGATCGAGGCGGTGCTGGCGTGGGCCGATGCCGAACTCCGGGTCGGTGAGCATGCCCGGGTGATCAGTTCGCTGACCGGGGCGATCGCCGAGCATCCGCTGGTCGAACCGCTGACCATGATGCTGATGCGGGCGCTGCAGACCGCCGGACGCGGTGCGGAGGCCCTGACCTGGTACACGGTCCTGCAGAAGCGGCTGGCCGAGGAGCTGGGCACGGACCCGGGTGCCGAGGTGCAGCGGGTGCACCGGGCGATCCTGCGCGGCGAGTCGGCCCGCCCCGCCACCGACAGCCCACGGCCGCCCTCCGCAACAGGCACCGGGCAGGCCGTCGTACCGGCGCAACTCCCGCTGGACGTAAGGGGGTTCGGCGGACGGCAGGAGGAACTGGCCCGCCTCGACGGCATCCTGGCCGCCGCGGCCGGGCGACCGGCCGCAGTGGTGGTCTCGGCGGTGTCGGGGACGGCGGGCGTCGGCAAGACCGCGCTGGCGGTGCACTGGGCCCACCGGGTCGCCGACCGCTTCCCCGACGGCCAGCTGTATGTGAACCTGCGCGGCTTCGACCCGTCCGGCGCCGCGATGACACCCGATCAGGCGGTACGGGGGTTCCTGGACGCGTTGGGTGTGCCGGCCCAGCGTGTCCCGGTGGACGCCGAGGCGCGGGTCGGCCTGTACCGGAGTCTGCTGGCCGGGCGGCGGGTCGTGGTGGTGCTGGACAACGCCCGGGATCCCGCCCAGGTCCGGCCCCTGCTCCCCGGCTCGGCCGGCTGTCTGGCCGTGGTGACCAGCCGCAACCGGCTCACGGGCCTGGTCGCCGCCGAGGGCGCTCATCCCGTCGCCCTGGACCTGCTCTCCCCGGCCGAGGCCCACGACCTGGTGACCCATCGCCTCGGCGAACATCGGGTGGCGGCGGAACCCGACGCCGTCGAGGAGATCGTCACCCGGTGCGCCCGGCTGCCGCTGGCCCTGGCCATCGCCACCGCCCGCGCCGCCACCCGGCCCGGCCTGCCGCTCGCCCGGCTGGCCGCTGAACTGGCCGCCGCCCACGGGAGCCTGACGGCGTTCACCGGCGACAGCGACGACCCGATGACGGATGCGCGCGCGGTGTTCTCCTGGTCCCACCGGGCGCTCGGCCCGGGCGCGGCCCGGCTGTTCACCCTGCTGGGCCTGCATCCCGGCCCCGACATCTCCGTCCCGGCCGCCGCCGGTCTCACCGGCCTGCCCCTCCACCAGGTGCGTACGCAGCTCGGCGAACTGTCCGACGCCCACCTCGTCACCGAGCACCTGCCCGACCGGTACACCCTCCACGACCTCCTGCGCGCCTACACCACCGAACAGGCCAGGACCCTCGACCCGGACACCGAGCAACAGCCGGCCGTGCGCCGCGTGCTCGACCACTACCTCTCGGCCGCACACGCCGCCGACCAGCTGCTCGACCCGCACCGCACCCCCGTCACGCCGGTCCGGCCCGGTCCCGGCGTGAGCCCCGAACCGATCACGGACCACGACCGGGCACTCGCGTGGTTCACCGCCGAGCACCAGGTCCTGCTCGCCGCCCTGCGCCAGGCCGCGGACGCCGGGCTCGACACGCACGCCTGGCAGCTGGCCCGGGCCATGACGACCTTTCTTGAGCGGCGCGGCCACTGGCACGACCTCCTCACCACTCAGCGCGCGGGCCTGAGCGCCGCCGAACGCGCGTGCGACGAGCGCGGGCAGGCCCACACCCGTCTCGGGCTCGCGCTCGCGCACATCCGGCTCCTGCGCTTCGACGACGCCTACCAACACCTCGACCAGGCTCTCGACCTGTTCGGTCGCGTCTCGGACCCCGTCGGTCAGGGTTACGCCCGCAACAAGATCGTCATGGCCCGTTCCCTGGAGAACCGCTACGACACCGAACACCACCTCTGGCAGGCCCTTGAGGACTTCCGGTCCGCCGATCACCACGTCGGACAGGCCACGGTCCTCAACAGCCTGGGCTGGTACCACGCCGTACGCGCCGACCCGCATGCCCTCACCTACTGCCGACAGGCCCTGGACCTACTGACGAAGACCTCGGACCGCGCGATCTCAGCGGCCACCTGGGACACCTACGGCTACGCCCACCACCAGCTCGGCCAGCATGGGCAGGCCGTCGACTGCTATCACCGGTCGCTGGAGCTGTACCGGGAGTTGGGCGACCGCCTCGGCGAAGCCGACACCCTCACCCACCTCGGCGACACCCACCACGCCTCCGGCGAGACCGACAAGGTCCGCCGCACCTGGCAGCAGGCCCTCGACGTCCTCGACGATCTCGACCACCCCAACGCCGCAGAGGTCCGCACCAGGCTCAACACCCTGACATGACCGGCGACTTCACGATGCGCTCCGATCAGCCGGTCTCGGCCGCGCGCGCCATGGGCAAGAAGCCTCTTTGCAGGGGGCGTTGACCCGGTCACCCGGCAGGGTGCCGCATCGGGATTCGCCGGACCGCCCGCCCGCCCGGCGACTACCGTACAGATATGCAGCGCTACCCGCTGCGACGTACGAGGAGGAGTCCGATGTCATCGCCCTGTGACCCGAAGTACGCTCCCGCCGGAGATGTGGGCGCGGCCCTCATGGCCATCGATTCCCAGCTCAAGGCCATCTACGACGGCAAGCCCGGCGGCAACTCCGAACAACGCAAGCTGCTCGACCAGTACGTCGCGTCCATGGGCCCCGACGGGGTCGACGACCTGGTGGACGGCGCGTGCACGCTCATCTACATGTACATGGAGTGGCTGAGGAGGGCGTGCGCGGAACACGACCAGGACCTCATCGAGTACACCGTGCCGAGTCTCGTGGCCACGATGCGGATGATGCCCAAGACCTTCCGTCCCGAGGTCATCCCCACCATGGCCGCCCTGATCGTGTCCGCGGGCACCGGTCAGAGCCCCAGCCTGTGGCGGGCGCAGTACGGCGAATGGACGGACGCCGAACTGACTCCCCTGGAGGGCACCGTGGTCCTGCTCGCGGAGAAGATCAACCGGATCGCCGACGACCAGGACTTCGCCACCCGCCTGATCACCGAGGCCCTCTCCAGGACCGACCAGGGCTGACGGCGGCACCGTAGCGGCGAGAGCGGGCCCGCGTCAGGCGTCCCAGTGGTAGCGGCGCTCGGGGCGGCCCGCCTGTCCGTACCGCAGGGTCACCACCGCGCGGCCGGTGACGCTGAGGTATTCGAGGTAGCGGCGCGCGCTGACGCGTGAGATGCCGACCCTGGTCGCGCACTCGGCGGCGGACAGGGTGCCGTCGGCCGCGCGCAGCGCCCGCTGGACCAGTTCGGCGGTCTCCACACTCATGCCCTTCGGCAGTGTCGGCGTGACCGTCGGCGCCGCCGTGCGCCCCAGTGCCCGGTCCACGTCGGCCTGTCCGCTGACCGTGGCCGCGTGCAGATTGCCGCGCCGGGCGCTGTAGCGCTCCAGCCGGTCCTTGAGGTCGCCGGCGTCGAAGGGTTTCAGCAGGTAGTCGACCACACCCTGGCGTACGGCGCCCCGGACCGCCTCCGCCTCACGGGCGGCGCTGATCACCAGCACGTCGCAGTCCTGGGCGGCGGACCGCAGTCTCGGTATGACGTCGAGGCCGAACATGTCGGGCAGATACAGGTCGAGCAGCACCAGGTCGGGCTGCAGTTCGGCCGCCGCCGAGAGCGCCTGCTCGCCGCAGTTCGCCGAGCCGACCACGCGGAAGCCGTCGACGGCGTCGACGAATCCGCGGTGGATCCGCGCCACCATGAAGTCGTCCTCGACCACCAGTACGTCGATCACCGGACCTCCTCCGTCTCCCGGTCGGTGAGCTGCCCCACGGACATCCGGGCCGTGAACACCGCCCCCGGACGCGTGTTCGCCACCGACACCTCGCCCCCTCTGCGGGTACAGACCAGCCGGGTGAGCGCCAGCCCGATCCCCCGGTCGCCGCCCTGCGCGGCCTTGGTGGTGAAGCCCCGCGAGAACACCTCCTGCGCCAACTCCGGTGCCACGCCCGGCCCCGAGTCGCGTACCACGATCTCCACACTCGACGCGTCCTGCCGCAGTTCGACCTCCACCCAGGCGTCCTCCCCGTGGTCCGGAGCGGCGGCTGCGTCGAGGGCGTTGTCGACGAGGTTGCCGACCACCGTCGCCACGTCCGCCGAGTCCGTCGGCTCCAGCCGGTCCAGGGCGGTCAGCTCGGAGATCCGCAACTGCACCCGACGCTCCGCCGCCAGCGCCGACTTCGCGGTGAGCAGGGCGGCGACGGCATGATCGCGGACCCGGCTGGTGAGGGTCAGATCGAGCGACTCGCGGTGTTTCCGCAGGGCGCGAACATACCGTACGACCTCGTCGTGCTCGCCGATCTGGATGAGCCCGGAGATGGTGTGCAGCTGGTTGGAGAACTCGTGGGCCTGGGCGCGCAGCAGTTCGGTGCTGCTGCGGAAGGAGCCCAACTCGCGCTCCAGCTGGGCCAGTTCGGTGCGGTCCCGGAGGGTCGTGACCGAGCCCAGGCGGCGGCCGTCCTTGGTGACGTCCATCCGGTTCATCACCAGCACCCGGCCTCCGCGTACGACGACCTCGTCGCGCCGCTCGCCGTGGTGCTCGGCGTCGGGTCCGCCGCCGTTCCCGGCCAGGACGTCGTGGAGCCTGCCCTCGATGCCGAGGTCGGCCAGGCTCATCCCGACGCTGTCCTCGGGGAGGTCGAGGAGTCTGCGGCCGACCTCGTTCACCAGGGTGAGCCGCAGGTGCGGGTCGAGCGCGACGACGCCCTCGGCGATCCCGAACAGCATGGCCTCCCGGTGTTCGGCGAGGCCCGCTATCTCGCGGGGTTCGAGGCCGAGGGTCTGGCGTTTGATGCGCCGGGCCAGCAGCCAGGAGCCGGCGACGCCGAGCACGCTGGCGGCGCCGAGGTAGGCGAGCAGGTAGGAGGAGGCGCCGCTCAGCCGCTGCCAGACGGTCGGGGAGACCCGTCCGATCATGATCGTGCCGAGATGCTCACCGACGTGTCCGCCGTCCGCGCTGAGCACCGGGACCTGGGCCACCAGCTCGCGTACGCCGTCCACGGGCAGCTCCCCCGACCAGCCGCGCGCCTGCGCGACGCTGGTCCCGATCACCGGCAGCCGTGTTCCGACCAGGGTGGGGTTGGTGGAGGCGACGATCGCGCCGTGTTCGTCGGCGACCGTCACGGAGGTGACGTTCGACCGGGTCAGGGTGGTCTGCAGCAGCGGGGCGAGGGTCTCGCCGGGGGCGGGACGGACGAGCTGGGTGCGCAGCAGGGGGTTTCCGGCCATCTCCTCGGCGAGGGCGGTCACCCGGCGGCCCTCGACCCGGTCGAAGGTCGACTTGGACTGCGCGAGCGACACCGCGGCGACCGCGAGCAGCACCAGCACCACGCCGGTGAGCTGCAGTATCAGCAGCTCACCGGCGAGCGTATGACGGCGTGACACTACGACCACTATGAACTCAACCTTCAATGCTCACACAACGCAGACGGGCTCTCCGGGGAGCCGCACAATCATGGCGCCGGACTCGCCCAAGCGAAAGAGATGAGCCATGAGAACTCGCAGAGCCGCACTTCTCTCAGCTCTTGCCACCGTGTCGATGCTCGCCGTCAGCGCCTGTGGCGCCACCGCGGACAAGGAGGAGTCGGGCAGCACGAGCGACGGCGGCAAACCCGTCACCGGTCTGCGGATCATGGTGCCGAACACCCCGGGCAGCGGCTACGACGTCACCGCCCGGACCGTCGCCCAGGTGATGCAGGACTCCAAGGTCGCCTCCGGGGCGCAGGTGTACAACCTGCCCGGCGCGGGCGGCACCGTCGGCCTCCAGCGGCTGGTGAACGAGAAGGGCAACGGCAAGCTCGCCATGCAGATGGGGCTGGGGGTCGTCGGCTCCTCGTACACCTCGAAGTCGGCGGCGACGCTGACCGACACCACTCCGCTCGCGAAGCTGATCGAGGAGGCCGGTGCGATCGTCGTGTCGAAGGACTCCCCGTACAAGACGATCGACGACCTGGTCGCGGCGTGGAAGAAGAATCCGAAGAAGATCGCGGTGGGCGGTGGTTCGTCGCCGGGCGGGCCCGACCATCTGCTGCCGATGCAGCTGGCGCAGGCGGTCGGCATCGAGCCGAAGCAGGTCAACTTCATCTCGTACGACGGCGGCGGTGAGCTGCTGCCCGCCATCCTGGGCAACAAGATCGCCTTCGGGGCCAGCGGGTTCGGCGAGTTCCTCGACCAGATCGAGGCAGGGCAGGTGCGGGTGCTCGCGGTCACCAGCGAGAAGCCCATCGACGCCGTCAAGGACGCCCCCACGCTCAAGGACTCGGGGATCGATCTGGTCTTCACCAACTGGCGCGGGATGGTCGCGCCGCCCGGGATCACCGACGCGCAGAAGAAGACGTGGATCGACTCCCTGACGACGATGCACGACTCGAAGCAGTGGCAGGCGGAGCTGACCAAGCGCGGCTGGACCGATGCCTTCGTCACCGGTGACGACTTCGCCACCTTCCTGAAGGAGCAGGACAAGTCCGTCGCCGACCTGCTGACCGAACTCGGCCTGGCATGAGCCAGCGGGTCGACGAGCGGAGCGTCGAGGACGCCCCGCCGCCGCCGGGCAAGGACCGCGCGCAGTACGGCGTGTGCGCGTTCCTCGTCCTGGTGGGCGTCGCGGTGATCGTGGACGGCCTCGGCATCCCGCACATCACCAGCAGCACCGACCCGGTGGGCCCGCGCGCGGTGCCCGTGATCCTGGGCGTACTGCTCCTGCTGGTCGCGGTGGCGTACGCGGTCGACGTGGCCCGGGGCGGCCACGGTGAGCCGGAGGCCGGCGAGGACGTCGATCTGTCGCAGGGCACGGACTGGCGCACGGTGCTGCTGCTGATCGGCGCGTTCGTGGTGAACGCGGTGCTGATCGAGCGGCTGGGCTGGGTGATCAGCGGCGCGCTGCTCTTCTGGGGCACGGCGTTCGCGCTCGGCAACCGGCACTACGTACGCAATCTGCTGATCGCGGTGACGCTGTCGCTCACCACGTTCTACGCCTTCGCGATCGGGCTCGGTGTGAACCTCCCGGCCGGTGTCCTGCAAGGAATCCTCTGATGGACAACCTGAACAACCTGATGCAGGGCTTCGAGGACGTCATCGCCCCGATGAACCTGCTGCTGGCCCTGATCGGCGTCCTCGTCGGCACGGCGGTGGGCGTCCTGCCGGGCATCGGCCCGGCGATGACGGTGGCCCTGCTGCTGCCGGTCACCTACGGCATGGAGCCGGTGCAGGCGTTCATCATGTTCGCCGGCATCTTCTACGGCGGGATGTACGGCGGCTCGACCACCTCCATCCTCCTCAACACCCCCGGCGAGTCGTCGTCGGTGGTGACGGCCATCGAGGGCAACAAGATGGCCAAGGCGGGCCGGGCGGCACAGGCCCTCGCGACCGCCGCGATCGGCTCCTTCGTGGCGGGCACGATCGGCACGCTGCTGCTGGTGCTGGTCACCCCGTTCGTGGTCGACTTCGCGGTCAGTCTGGGCGCACCGGACTACTTCGCCCTGATGCTGCTGTCGTTCATCGCGGTGACGTCCGTGCTGGGCGCGTCCCGCATCCGGGGCCTGATCTCGCTGCTGCTGGGCCTGACGATCGGTCTGGTCGGCATCGACGCGGTGTCCGGGCAGCAGCGCCTCACCCTGGGCGTGCCCCAACTGGCCGACGGGATCGACGTGGTGGTGGTCGCCGTCGGGATCTTCGCCGTCGGCGAGGCGCTGTGGGTGGCCGCGCATCTGCGCCGCAAGCCGGTCGAGATCATCCCGGTCGGCAGGCCGTGGATGGGGAAGAAGGACTGGCGGCGCTCCTGGAAGCCCTGGCTGCGCGGCACGGCGTTCGGCTTCCCGTTCGGCGCGCTCCCGGCCGGCGGGGCCGAGATACCGACGTTCCTGTCGTACGCGACGGAGAAACGCCTGACCAAGCACCCGGAGGAGTTCGGCAAGGGCGCCATCGAGGGCGTGGCCGGTCCCGAGGCCGCGAACAACGCCTCGGCGGCGGGCACCCTGGTCCCGATGCTGGCCATCGGGCTGCCGACGAACGCGACGGCGGCGGTCATGCTGGCGGCCTTCCAGTCGTACGGGATCCAGCCCGGCCCGCTGCTGTTCGAGCGGGAGGCGAGCCTGGTGTGGGTGCTGATCGCGAGCCTGTTCATCGGCAACCTGATGCTGCTCCTGCTGAACCTGCCGCTGGCCCCCGCCTGGGCGAAACTGCTGCAGATACCGCGCCCCTACCTCTACGCGGGAATCCTGTTCTTCGCGTCGATGGGCGCCTACGCCGTCAACGCCCAGCCCCTGGACCTGTTCCTGCTGCTGACGCTGGGTCTGCTGGGCTTCGCGATGCGCCGGTTCGGCCTGCCGGTGCTGCCCCTGATCATCGGCGTCATCCTCGGCCCGCGGGCCGAACTGCAGGGCCGGCGCTCGCTGCAGCTGTCGGGCGGCGAGCTGTCGGGGCTGGTGGGCGGGCCGGTGTCGTACGCCGTGTACGCGGTGATCGTGCTGGTGCTGGCCTGGCCGCTGGTGCGGCGGTTCGCCGTGCGCCCTCGTACGACCGTCGCGTGAGCGAAGTGCCCGAGTGTGCCTGGGCGAGAGTGCCTTGGAGGGAGAACAGACATGACCGTACTGGTCGGATACGTACCCTCACCCGAGGGTGAGGCCGCGCTGCGGGCGGGGATCGACGAGGCCCGGCGGCGCGGGGAGAAGCTGCTGGTGGTGAACACCTCACGCGGGGACGCCTATGTGGACCCGAGGTTCGCGCAGGAGCCGGATCTGGCTCATGTCCGGGAGGATCTCGCCGCGCTGGGCGTCGAGTTCGACATCCGTCAGGTGCTGGGCGGGGGCGACGCCGCCGAGGAGATCGTCGAACTGGCGGAGAAGCTGGACGTGTCCCTCGTGGTGATCGGGCTGCGGCGGCGGAGCGCGGTCGGCAAGCTGATCACGGGCTCGTCGGCGCAGCAGATCCTGCTGGGCACCGACTGCCCGGTCCTCGCGGTCAAGGCGGCGGTGTAGCCATGGTGTTGAGAACCTTCGGCTGGTCGTTCGCCGTCACGGTGGCCGGACTGGTCTTCGCCGCGTGGCAGTGGGGCTGGGAGGCGTTCGGGATCGTGCTGATCCTGTCGGTCCTGGAGATCTCGCTGTCCTTCGACAACGCGGTGGTCAACGCCGGGATCCTGAAGAAGATGAACGCCTTCTGGCAGAGGCTGTTCCTCACGGTCGGCATCCTGATCGCGGTGTTCGGCATGCGGCTGGTGTTCCCGGTGGTGATCGTCGCCATCAGCGCGAAGGTGGGGCCGATCGAGGCGGTCGACCTCGCCATCGACGACCCGGGGCGCTACGAGGACCTGGTCACCGACGCCCACCCCGCCATCGCCGCGTTCGGCGGGATGTTCCTGCTGATGATCTTCCTGGACTTCGTCTTCGAGGACCGCGACATCAAGTGGCTCGGCTGGCTCGAGCGTCCGCTGGCCAGGCTCGGCAAGGTCGACATGCTGTCGGTGTGTGTCGCGCTCGTCGTGCTGATGGTCTCCGCGATGACGGTCGCCACACACGCCCATGTCAGCACGGGCCACGCGGACAAGTCGGCCACGGTGCTGCTCTCCGGGGTCGCCGGGCTGATCACATATCTGGTGGTGGGCGGCCTCTCGGGCTACTTCGAGGACCGGCTGGAGGACGACGAGGAGCACGAACACGAGGAGGAGGAGAAGGCCAGGGCCGAGGGCAGACCGGTCTCGGTGGCCGCCCTCGCCGGGAAGGCGGCCTTCTTCCTCTTCCTCTACCTCGAAGTGCTGGACGCGTCCTTCTCCTTCGACGGTGTGATCGGCGCCTTCGCCATCACCAACCACATCTTCTGGATGGCGCTCGGCCTGGGCATCGGCGCGATGTACGTCCGGTCCCTCACCGTCTACCTGGTCCGCCAGGGCACCCTCGACGACTACGTCTACCTGGAGCACGGCGCCCACTACGCGATCGGCGCCCTGGCCACGATCCTGCTGGTCACCATCCGGTACGAGATCAGCGAGATCATCACCGGCCTGGTCGGCGTCGTCCTGATCGCGGCCTCGTTCCTGTCGTCCGTCCGCCGCAACAGGGCTCTTGACGCGGCGGTGGAGAAGTGAACCGGCATCTGCGCAGGAGCGTCACACAGGCTGCACACACCCCTCGGAAAGCCTCGCTAGCTTTGCCAGCGGCTCGCTCGCCCGTGCGAAAGTGAACACAGGAAGACCGCAGATGGACTACTGCTCCACGTGTCGTCGGCATCTCAACGGCGCCCTCGCGTGCCCCGGGTGCGGCGCGTACGCCCCGGACATCGCTCCCGTGGCCATCGGCACATCCGTGCCGACCACCGTGCCGTCCCCGGCGCCGACCAACGTGCCGGTCGCCGTACCGGTCGTGGCGGCGCGGCAGGCCCCCGCCGACCTGTGGGACGACTCGGTCGCCCCGCCGTCCCCCGCGCCGTCGGGCCGGGCGGCGCGGCGGCGGCAGCGGGAGCGCTGGCGGAAGACGCAGCGCAGGGCCCTGGTCGCCACGGCGGTCGCCCTGGTCGGCGGCGGGATCGCCGTCTCCTCGCAGAACCGCCAGTCCACGGACCGGACCCAGGCGGCCACCGCGCCGGACCGGGAGGTCATGGGCATCGCGGAGCAGGAGGCCACGGACTCCGTGCCCACCCCGTCGGCACCGGGCGACACCCGGCGGACCGAGCGCACCTCGCCCCTCACCACCGGCGCCGCGACCGCGAACGCCCCGCACGAACAGTCCGCCGCCACACCCCGGCCGACGCCCACGACCCAGGCGGTCCAGCGGCACAGCGCGACGGTTCCCCTGACCGCGGCGACCCCAGGGGGGACGTCCTCGGTCGAGGCGCAGTCTGCGCCCACCGTGACCGATACGACGGACTCCACCACGGAGGCGACGTCCTCGCCGACGCCCACGGCCACCGACGGCACCAGCACCGGCACCAACACCGGCACGTCGGGGACGGACGACACGTCGACGGCGTCTCCCACGCCGTCCGAGTCGTCCTCGGCCTCGACCTCGCCGACCGAGGTCTGTCTGCTCGGCCTGGTGTGCCTCGGCTGAGCCCGCACACCGGGTGACCGGGCCCGCCCCGAGGGGTCAGTCGGCGGCGGGCGTCACCTCGGTCACCCGGCCCTTGGCGTCCGCCTCCAGGAAGCCGCCGCCGTACTTGTCCGTGAGGTAGACGGCCAGCCCGGCCGGGGTGTCGCGCTGGTCGTTGGGCTGGCGCACCATCACGTAGCGGTTCTCCGGTTCGGCGACGTTCAGCTTCTTGTCGGCCTCCGCGAGAAGCGCCGGGATCCTGTCCCAGTCGAAGATGTCGAGGTCGACCGGCTGGTCACCGGAGAACAGGGTGCCGCCGATGATGCCCTTCTCCACGCCCCTGCCCAGGCGGTAGGTGTAGGAGTCGTACTTGGTGTCGCTGCCGTTGACCATCATCTGGGTGGTCACGAAGTCCGGGTACACGGTGAAGGAGCCGAACCTGTCCCGTCCGCTCTCCTTCTTCAGCGCCTTGATGGCGGAGCGGATGCCGTCCGGGGTGAGCAGCGTGCCGGTCTCGGCCTCCCGGCTGTCCGGGGACGCGGTGGTGTCGGACACCGTCGACCGCCCGGACGATGACGACGGCGATGACGAGGTGGACGTCGGGGAGCCCGATGCCGCGTCACCCGAGTCGCCGCCGAGCGGCAGCAGCCACCACAGCAGGACGGCGGTGAGCGAGGCTCCCGAAACACCCCACAGGACCCTCGGGACGGACGCCCGCCCGCGTGGCCGTACCGCCGCGGGCGCGGTCACCGGCTGAGGCGTGTGCGCTCCCGGCCCGGGTAGGACCGGCGGCGGCCCGAACCCACCGACGGTCCGCGGGTCCGAGGGCGGCGCGGCGGCGTACGGCGGGGTCAGCGGGTAGGAGGTGGGCTCGTGCCAGGCGGCCGTCGGCTGGGCGGGGGCCGCCGATTCGACCGCGGCCAGCTGCCGGTCCAGCACGGCGGCGGACGGCCGCGCCGCCGGGTCCCGTACGAGCACACCCATCAGGACGTGGGCCAGGGCACCGGCCCTGGTGGGCGGCGGAACGTCGTCGTGGAGTACGGCGGCGAGGGTGGCCAGGGTGGTGGCCCGGCGCAGCGGATGGTGACCCTCCACGGCGGTGTACAGCATCATCGCGAGCGACCACAGGTCGGAGGCGGCGCCGCCCTCGTGGCCGGATATGCGCTCCGGCGCCATGAAGTCGGGGGTGCCGATGATGGAGCCCGTGGCGGTGAGGCCGGTCGCCTCGCGGATCGCGGCGATGCCGAAGTCGGTGAGCACCGGGCGCCCGTCCGGCCGTAGCAGCACGTTGGCGGGTTTGATGTCCCGGTGCTGGATCCCGGCGTCGTGGGCGGCGATCAGCGCGGCCAGGACTCCGCGCCCGGTGCGGGCCGCCTCGTCGGGCCGCATGGGGCCCTGGGCCAGCCGGTCGGCGAGCGAGCCGCCGCTGACCAGTTCCATCACGATCCACGGGTAGGTGCCCTCGCCGCCGTCGACGATGTGGTGGATGGTGACGACGTTCGGATGGTCGATCCGGGCCAGGGCCCTGGCCTCGCGCAGCACCCGCTCGCGCAGCATGCGGGCGCCCTCGGGGTCGTACTCGGCGAGGTCGCGGTCCGGCGGGCGGACCTCCTTGACCGCCACCAGCCTGTGCAGCACCACGTCCCTCGCGCGCCATACGGTGCCCATCCCGCCGCCGCCGAGACGGGCCTCCAGCTCGAAACGCCCGTCGACGATCCGACGACCGGCGTCCCTTTGTGCCTCACTCATGGACGGGAGCCTAGACGCCGGCACCGACAACGCTCACCGCACCCCTCACCGGCCTCCCGTTCCCGTCGTAGGCTGCGGTCCCGCACGGGACGTACAGGAGGCTGCGGTGACCGATACGGCGTTGGCCGAGGTGATGGCCGAACTGGCCGCGCTGGAGGACCCCAAGGCGCGCGCGGTGAACGAGAAGCACGGTGACGACCACGGGGTGAAACTCACCAGGCTGCGCGCGGTCGCGAAGCGGCTCAAGACGCAACAGGAACTCGCGCGGGAGCTGTGGGCGACGGACGACACGGCGGCCCGGCTGCTGGCGCTGCTGATCTGCCGGCCGAAGGCCTTCGAGCGGGACGAACTGGACGCCATGCTGCGGCAGGCGCGTGCGCCCAAGGTGCACGACTGGCTCGTGAACTACGTGGTGAAGAAGAACCCGCACACCGAGGAACTGCGCGTCGCCTGGTTCGCCGACCCGGACCCCGTGGTCGCGAGCGCGGGCTGGGCCCTGACCACCGACCGCGTCGCGAAGCGGCCCGAGGGGCTCGATCTCCCGGGGCTGCTCGACACGATCGAGGCGGAGATGCGGGACGCCCCGGAGCGGCTGCAGTGGGCGATGAACCACTGTCTGGCCCAGATCGGCATCGAGCACGCCGAACTCCGCGCCCGGGCCGTCGCCATCGGCGAACGCCTGGAGGTGCTCAAGAACTACCCGACCTCGCCGGGCTGCACTTCGCCGTTCGCACCGGCGTGGATCGCCGAGATGGTGCGCCGGCAGCAGGTCACGTAGGAGGTCAGGCGCCCACCGTCCCGTCGACGCCCTCGCGCAGGAAGTCCGCGTGGCCGTTGTGGCGGCCGTACTCCAGGAGGACGTGGACCATCACCATCCGCAGGGACACGTCCTCCTCCCAGCGCGGTTGATGGCCGACCAGGTCCAGGGAGTCGGCCTCCCGTTCGATCCGGCGGGAGTTCTCGACCTCGGCCTCCCAGGCCGTGAAGGCTTCCTCGCGGGTAGAGGCGCTCGCGTCGTACGCGGCCTGGAAGTCGATTTCGTCCGACCAGACCATGGGCGCGTCGTTCTCCTCGAACACCCGGCGGAACCAGGCGCGTTCGACCTCCGCCAGGTGTCGTACGAGGCCGAGCAGGGACAGCGTGGACGGTGGCATCGAGCGCTGTCTCAGCTGCTCGTCGGTGAGCCCCGCGCACTTCATGGCGAGGGTCGCGCGGTGGTAGTCGAGGAACGCCCGCAGCGTCTCGCGTTCGCTGCCGAAGCTGGGTGGTCCTGTGCGTTCGTCGGTGGTCACTCGCCACGCTCCCGTTCCGTGTCCATGTCCGTGGCCGCGTTCGCGTCCTTGCGAAGGCCCTGGTCGTGCCCCTGTCGTGCCCCGGTCCGCTGAGCGGAACAGGACGCGACAGGGGACCTGCCGCGTGCCACGCTGTCGACCCGAATTCAACATCTTGTCCATCGCGGGGGCGAACGTGACATCGGAGACGGCTGTACTGGAATTACGTGTGCTGGGACCGTTCGAGACCATCGTCGACGGCCGGTCAGTGGACCTCGGCGGTCCCCAACTGCGGTGCGTGCTCGCCCGGTTGGCGGTCGTACCGGGCCGGACCGTGAGCGTGGGGGCGCTGGCGGCGGAGCTGTGGGGAGCGTGTCCGCCCGCGGACGCGTACCGGACGGTCCGCACCTATGTGTCGAGGCTGCGTACCGCTCTGCGCGGCGCCGCCGGTGCGGAGGGGCTGCTGGTCACCCGGCCGCCGGGCTACCAGCTGCGCGTCGATCCGCACGTGGTCGACGCCGTACGGTTCGAACGGCTGGCGGCGGCGGGACGGCAGGCGCTGGCCGCGCGGCAGCCGCAGCTCGCCGCGCAGCGGCTGACGAGCGCGCTCGGGCTGTGGCGCGGTGACGCGTTCGCCGAGTTCGACCACCATCAGGCGATCACGGCGGAGGCGACCCGGCTGGAGCGGGCCCGGATGTCGGCGATCGAGGCCCGGATCGAGGCCGCGCTGGTCATGGGGCTCGACGCCCAGGTGGCCGTCGAGTTGGAGGGGCTGGTCCGGGTCCATCCCACGCGCGAGGTGCTGTGGGGGCAGTTGATGACCGCGCTGTACCGCTCGGGCAGGCAGGCCGAGGCGTTGTCCGCATTCCAGCTCGCGCGGGCCGTGCTGATCGAGGACCACGGGGTCGAGCCGTCTCCGGGACTTGTCGAGATCCATCGGCAGGTACTTCAGCACGACGCCGCGCTGAGCCGAGCCGGACGCCCGTCGTCCGTTCAGCCAGGGCCCGTTCAGCCGTCGGCGGTCCTGCCGTCGCCCGTCCTGTCGTCCGGCGCCGCTGTCTGACACCGGACAACTGACGCCTCACAACCCACATCTGACGTTACGTCAGGACCTTCTGGCGGAACCCCGGTCGGCGGTTCCCGGCCTCGTCGCCGGGAACCGTCGGCCGGTTCTCATCTGCTGCCGGTCGCCGCGTTGCGGGCGGCCTCGATCGCGCCGTACAGGGGGTCCGACCGTCCGGCGACCCGCAGGGGGATGTGGGCGGGCGTCGAGCCGGTCGGTACGGCGATGCCCTGGTCGTCGTAGTGGACGTGGTCGGGGCCGATCCGGGCGACGTGGGGCTCGCTGCCGCTGGCGAACGGCCTTCTGCCGGGCCCCGGGACGTCGATGCGGATGACGCTGCCGTCCTTGAACGCCCAGGTGAGCGTCACGGCACCGCCCACGTCCGTCCGAGGGGCGTGCGGCTGCCTGGCCCCTTGCCGCAGCTCGATCTTCGGCGGCCTACCGATCCCGGCGGCGATCTCGGCGTACGACCGATTCGCGAGCGCGCCCGGCAGAACGGTGGCGGCGGTCGGCAGGCCGGTGCGGCGGCCCGCGACGGTGGCGTGCAGGCCGTCCTTGGTGAGCAGCCGGCGCCGTTCGCGGGCGAGCGACTCCAGGTCGAACAGCAGGGTCTCCTCGCCCGGCGCGTGGCGCGCGGCCCGCCGCTCCAGCCCGATCAGCCGGTCACGGACCTCGTCGCGCAGGGCGAGGGCGGACGTCTCGCCCCGCACGACGCGGGTCTGCAGGTCGCGCAGGGCGGCGAGTTCGCGTACGTACTGGTCGATCACGGCCTGGCGGGCGGCGGTCGGGAACGGCACCGGCGGCACCTGCAACTCCAGCCTCCGGACCTGGTTCGTGGCGCTGTGCAGCCTCCGTTCGACCCAGCCGATCGCCTGACGGACCTCCTCGTCCATCGCGGGCTCCGTCCAGCCCTTGCGGTAGCCGGACAGACCGACGGTGAGCCGCTGGTCGTACGAGCGCAGGCGCCCGGCCAGGGCCTCGGCCCGCCCGAGGAGCACCCGCTTGCGCTCGCCGTCGGCGAACCCCCGGAAGCCGTCGGCGGCCTTCTCCGTGCGCTCCGCCAGCCGCTGCACGACCGCCCGCAGCCGTACTTCGGCCGCGTGCGTCGCCGGTGCCAGCCGGGACATGGCGCCGAGCGAACCGAGTCCAGGCCGTACGGCTGAGGAGGGAGGCGTCACTGGAACGGGCGGCGCGGGGAGCGCACGGGTCCCAGGTCGTACGACGGCTCCCCTGGTCGCGGGCGCGGCAGCGGCGGCGGCGTCCACGCTCCCCAGCGGCCAGTGCCCAGTCTGTTCGACGATGCCGTTGGCCTTGCTGAAGCGGGTGAGTCCGGTGGTGTCGAGGCGGAACACCTCGTCGGGGAAGTCCGGGTGCCAGATGGCCACTTGACCGGGACCGGCCTCGGCGAACCGGGTCCCGGGCAGGAATCCCCAGGGTCGCCCCTGACGTACGGCGCCCGTCGCCAGCAGCTCGTCGGCCCGCGCCGAGAGCCGGAGTTCGTGCGAGAGCCGCATCGCCTGCGGGAGCCGCGCTCCGCCCGGGAGCAGGGTCCGGGGAGCGCCGGGCACCGCACCGCCCAGCGAGGCGAACAGCGCGAACAACTCCCATCCGTGCCCCCTGGGAAGCGGGGTGGTGGCCAGCGGCGTACCGGCGTGAGACTGTGCCCGTTGCCGCCGCTCCTGCCCCTCCAGTTTCACCACGTCATGGATCTGCAGCGCGAGGATGACCGCGCGTGCCGCGTGGCCCACGGCCGCCAGCGGTCCCCCGGCGAAGCTGAGGAAGAGCAGCAGCAGGTCGACCGCCGCCCGCACGGGGTGTCCCGGGGCGCCCCGCCGGTCCCGGATGAGCCGCGCCTGTACGGAGTTCGCGGGCAGCCCCAGCTGCTCTAGCGTCTCGTCGATGACGTGGTCGAGGCCGAAGACCTCCGTACGGTCCTCGCCCAGGGTGGCCCGCACACCGTCGATGTTGCCGAGCTGGGCCTGGGCGTTCTGCCGCAGCAGGTCGCCGAGGAGTTCGGGCACCTCGACCGCCAACGCGCCCCGCAGCGCCACCGGGTCGCGCAGGATCGGATAGTCGCCGAGGAGTTTCAGTACGGCGTCCTCGGTCGGTGCGGGCGGGCGGCGCAGCGCCGCGAGTTCGCCGGCCAGCGTCACGAGCGCTCCGGGCTCCCGGTAGCGGTGGAGTTCCGCCCGGAGCACCCGCTCGCTCTGCTTCATGGTGGCGAGCGCGATGTTGACCGCCCGCTCCCGCACGACCTCGCGCAGCGCGCGGACGGCGGTGTCGAAGGCGTCGAGGGTGGCGAAGTCCGCCCTGTTCAGAGCGCGCAGCATGGCGTCCTTCGCGTCCTGCTTCCGCGTCGTGTCGAAACCCTCCCTGGAGGGGCGGTCGTTCGGGAGGCCCTCGTAGAACTTGACGCTCTCGTAGACCTTCTCCAGTCCGGTGAGCCGCCCGATGGCCCGGGCCTCCCGCCCGGGGTCGACCCGCGCGTGCGCCGCGTCGATGGCCGCGTCCCGCGCCGCCGCGTCCCGTACGGCCCTGGCTCGCTCGGGACTGTTCAGGAAGCTGTCGAGCCGCTCCCCCGCCCGCTCCCAGTCGCCGGGCGGCGGGGCGTCGGGGTCGCTCTGCTGCTCCAACAGGGTCCAGTCCAGCTCGGAGAGCTGCTGAAGCTGGCCGTACGCCCGGGTCAGCGCGGGGAGTTGGTGCAGGCGCAGTGGGGCGAAGTCCGGCAGTCGGCGGTTCGGGTGGAGGCGTCGGTAGGTGGCGCGCAGGGCGAAGTAGCGGTGCATCTGGGGTGAGTTGCGGATCTCCTCGACGTCCGGGTTGCCGAGCAGCCCGTCGTCGACCGGGAAGGCTCCTGCCCCCTGGCCCGGGTCGCCGGGCACCTGCGGGCGCAGTTCGACGTGCACCGGGTTGCCGTCGTCGTCGTAGCTGGGCACGGCGTACCGGCCGCCCGCGCCCGGACCGGCGAACGGTTCCCCGGTGGGCCGCCGAGCGGGGTCCGTGGGCATGCCCGCCTGGTCGGGAGCAGCGGTGCGAACCCCTCGTACGACACTGGCCAGTACCGTCGCGACGAGCTGCCGTCCGGTCTGCCGGGACATGCTGTCGGACAGGGCGTGGGCCCCGGCGGCGGTGTCGGGGAGGTGGTACTGGCGCTGCATTGCGGTCTCCTTCTCCGTGCCGTTCTGCGTTCCGCGTTCTGTACGTCGGTGCGGTCAGTCGGCGGGGTTGTGGGACAGGTCGCTCAGGCCGGGCGTGCGGATGTTCCGCACCGGGACGACGACCTGCCCCGCCGAGGTCGTCGCCCAGACCTCGACCTCGTACGGCGCCACTTCGCGGCCACGGAACTTGGGGCGCACCCCGAAGCGGACGTTGTGCCCGGCCCTCAGTGCCCGGATGACCGGGTTCTCGAAGGCGGTCTTGAAGGAGGAGTTGTTGACCAGTACGTGCATCCAGGCGAGGTTGCCGAGGTCGCGGCCCGAACCGCCCATCACGTTGGCGAGGAGGTGCCCCTTGCGGGCGCCGTACCTGGCCACGCCTTCCGGCTGCTGTCCGACGGGGTTGACGTCGTGCGCCGAGGAGGTGCCGGTGTTCAGGTCGGCCGGGGTGAGTTCGCCCATGGTGCCGGTCGGCAGCCCGTTCTCCAGATCGCCCACGTGGACCCGGTCCGCGAACGGCACGGCTGCCGACCTCGACGCAGCGGACGCAGAGGTGGGAGTGGGGGTGGCTGCCGGGCGGCGGCGGGCGTCGGTGCGGTTCGGTGTGTCCTCGACGTGCATGCCGCGCTCCCCCATCACCTGCGCCTCCGTGGAAGTGCCCCGGCTCGTCACCACCCGCGCCGCCTCCTCGCGGCCCCTGAACCCGGGCGCGACCGCTCCGGGGCCGCCGGTGACCCGCCGTACGCCCGACCCGTCGACCGTGGTCACCGCGACGACCCGGGCGGTGGCACGGGCGGCCTGGGCACCGGTTGCTCCACGCGTGGCGGCACGAGGTGCGGCGGCCCGGGGAGCGCCCGTGGCCGTCGCCGCCCGGGGTGTGGCGGCCGGTGCCGTGCCACCCCGCCGGACCACCCCCGGCGTCGCCTCACCCGCACCGGACGCACCGCCCCGGACCGGCGCCGACGGCGTGACCCGGCCGACCGTGCCGGACGGTGTTCCCCGGGGCGGTACCGGGTCGATCGCGGCCGTCTCCCGGGACACGAGGGCCGGTACGGGTCGTCCGGCGCCGATTCCCGGTACGCCGAGCCCGATCTCGGTGCCCTCCATCGTCGCGCCGAGCGGGCGGCCCAGGCGGCGCGTGGCGAGGCGCAGCGCGAGCAGGGTGTTGCGGGCGTACGCGCTGCTCATGCCGGACACCACGAGCCTGGCCCCGGCCCGCAGCGCCAGGCTGCCGATCTGGAGGGCGGCCCGGCCCAGCAGGACGTACTCGATCGGGCCGAGCCCCTCGTTGACCAGGGCCGCCTCGCTCGTCCAGTAGGCGGCGACGTTGCCGTCCGGGTCATGGACGCGGTGCTCGCGCATACCGCTGCCGCCGGAGACCAGGTAGTAGCCGACGATGCGGGGGCCGTCGAACTGCGGGACCGGGCGCAGGGTGTTCCAGTTCGCCACGAGCTTCTCCTCGAACGCCGTCAGCTGCCCGCCGGCCATGCTCACGAGGAAAGCGCGCAGCGCGTCGGGGGTCATCTCCCAGCTGCGGTCCTGGACGACGACGCGCCTGCTGCCCTGGTCGCCGACGCCGTCGATCACCTCGGTCCGGTCCCGCACCGTCAGATGGGTGCGGTCGCCGACCTCGATGGGAGCGCGCCGTTCCTCGAAGGTGAGCGACGTCCAGTGGTCGGGGTCCTCGGGGACGGGCCCGTAGATCATCCGGATCGTGTCGGCGCTCAGGCCGGCCGAAGGGCTCGGTCTGGTGTCCCAGGCCGACCGTGGCCGCAGTGCCAGGAAGAAGGATTCGAGGCCGTCGCGCCGCAGTGCCTCGGTGAACGCCCGGTAGTTCACGGTGTCGGCGTACCAGTCCACCACCCGCCGCAGCCGGGCCAGTTCACGGGGGCCGATGCGGAGGAACACGCTCGCCTCCAGCAGGAGCCGGTCCTCGAACCGCAGCCCGGCGTCCGCCCGGACGGGGCCCGGCGGGTGTACGGGGACGGTCACGGGTCGGCCGCCGTCGTCGTAGCTCGGGACGCGCGTGGCCCGGTCGTTCGCCGCGTCCCTGGCAGGCTCGTACCGCTCCCGTACGGGTGGCGGGGTGCCGGTCCCGAAGTGGTGCCGTTCGGCCAGCACCCGCTCGGCCTGCGCCACCCGTGCGGCGACCGTGCGGGCCAACGCCCGTCCCAGTTGCTCCAGTTGGGCCGGGGTCGGTTCGCCGACCATCCGGACGGCGATCGGGACGTGGCAGTCGATCGGCATGTCACCGCCTCCAGGACAGTGAGTCGGTCGGTACGGGTCACAGGTGCAGCGTGATCGTGGCGGACGCGGACGCCGTTCCGGCCCGGGAGTCCGTGGCGGTGATCGTCACGTCGAACGTGCCGGTGGTGGGCAGCGGGATCTCGGCCCGCCAGGTCGACCAGTCGCCGTCGGCGGCGGTGTTCCGGGCGTCGCCCTCGGGTCCGTCCACGACCGTGTACCGCACTCCGGTGACCCCCGACGACGCGCCCGGGGTCGTGCCCGTCAGCGTCACCTGCCAGGGCAGCGAGGTGACGGTCACCTCGCTGTCGAAGGCGTCGAGGGTGACCGTCGGCGGTGCGCCGTCGTGGCCGACGACCGAACGGGTCTGGGTCGACGTGCCGCCGTCCGGGTCGGTGCACCTGACGGTGATCTGCCTGGCGCCCAGCGGTGCCGGGGCGAGGGTGACCGTCTTGCGGTACTCGGGCCCGCTGTGCTGCTGGGTCGTGGTCAGGCCGTCCTGGGTGATGTCGACCGTCAGCGGATAGAACTGGTCGTCCGTCGTGGTCAGCACCACCTCCAACGAGCCGCCGTCGGGGGCCAGTTCGACCAGGGCGCCGTCGGCGGGCGCCACCCAGGTGAAGACGGGCGGGCCCGCGGCGGACACGTGGACGGTCACCGGGTCCGCCTCGACCCGCGTCCCGTCGGCGGTCAGGCCGGTCGCCGAGACCGTGTAACCGCCGGGGCGCGGGAACACGACGGAGTACGTGCCGCCGCCTCCCGTGCTGTCCCTGATCGACTCGACGTCCGGGATGTCCACCAGGGTCTCCGTGTACGTGACGGCGTCATCCTCGTCCCAGCTCTGGTCCTGGGGGAGCCACTTCCAGCGGAGGCCCGCGTCGGCCTTCACCGTGATCGGCACGGGGGTCCGGGCGGTGACGGGCCCGGGCGGCGGCTCGATGCTCACCGAGGGCGGCCTGCCCTTCGGCGGGGCGGCGGCCTTCGGGGTCTTGGTCGGCATGGGGGTTCCCTCAGGGGTTGGTGTAGGTGAACTGGAAGGAGACCAAGGTGACCGGGTCGGCGGTGGCCACTCCGCTGTTCGCCGAGATCACGTAGCGGTAGTTCGCCAGGTCGACGACGGTGAGCTGGGACGGGGGCAGCGGCACCTCGGTGTTGAGCGGCACGGTGCCGGTGTCGAAGCTGACGATCCGCTGGACGCCGCCGTCGGTGACCGAGACCCGGTTGAAGAAGAAGGTCGTGTTCTGGCCGCTGGGCGGTGCGCCCCGGCCGCAGACCCGCAGCGAGGTCACCGTGACCCGGTCGGGCAGCGCCAGCGGCAGCATCCCGCCGGGTGCGGCGGACGCGGGTGCGACGGCGTTGCCCGAGTTCTGCAGGGCCCACGCGCCGACGGCGCCGGAGCCGGGGACGGGCTGGAGGGCGGGCGCGAAGGAGACGGTGACCGTGCGCGGCACGGTGGGCACGCGGGCGGCCAGCCGGTCGAGTTCGGTGCCGATCTGCGCGACCACCGTGGACACGCCGCCCAGGTCGCCCTCGATGGTCTCGAACCGGATGTTGAAGCCGTTGGTGCCGCCGGCCTCGCACCGGTCGACGTTGTCGACCCAGGCGAAGTGGTGGAATTTCGGTGTGTAACTGAAGTCAGCCACGAGTGCTGTCCCTTCGTGTGCCGGCCCCTCGTAGCGGTGGCAGCACGCTGCGGATGCGGAACTTGGGAAAGGTGAAGTCGGGGTTGACCTCGGCGAGATTGCCGCGCACCTCGACGGTGTGGTCCCGGACGAGCCGGGTGTCGACCTCGATGCCCACCGGGTGCAGGGCGTTGAGGATGTTGAGGATCAGGTCGTACTGGTCCTTGGAGATCACCGTGTCCGGGTTGTCCAGCTCGGGCCGCAGCCCGACCCGGAAGGTGTACGGGGCGAGCTGGTCGCCGAGCAGATAGCTGGCCTGCGCCCACGCCGCCCCGGCCGACTCCCCGCGCAGGACCGTGGCCGGCTGCCTGGCGTTGCCGAGGGTGGCGCGGGCGGTGCCGAAGGTGCCCGTGGCCCAGCCGAGCCGGACCCGGTCGGCGCCGGTCGGGCCGGGCGTCCCGGCGTCGCCGACCAGCGCGGGCCGCACCGACAGGCTCACCGTCTCGCCCTCGTCGACCTCGACGACCGTGCCGTCGGCCGCGCTGTCGTCCGGGCCGTGCACGACGACGAGTTCGCCCGGGGCCTGTCGTACGACCACGGCGGCGCCGTCGTGTTCGACCTGGCCGAAGCCGACGGCGTGGGCCAGTGCGGCGAGGGTGCCGGGCGGGACGGCCGGGTGCGCCAGGTCCAGGGTCCGGCCGTGGGCGGCGAACTCGTCGCCGTCCGGCCGGAACGCGGACCGCACGGTGAGCCGGCCGTCGGCGGACCGCCGGTCCAGTTCGGCGAGCAGCGCGTCCAGGGTCCGGGCCACGGCCGGCTGCATGAGGCGGTGGTCGGCGTCGGCGCCGTAGTCGACCCGTGGGTCGTCGTGGCGTACCAGGAACCGCCGGTCGAAGAACTCGTCGGGGTCGCTCACCACGTCGGCGGGTGCTCCGAGGGTGCCGTCGGCGGCGATCGTGTCCCCGTCCGGGAGGTCGGGCACGCCGATGCGCAGCGCGCGGCTCGCGGACACGGTGTGCCTGCCCCGGGTCACCTCGGCCTTCACGATCAGCCCGCCGGGCGCGGTGGCCCGTACGGCCGTGGCCGAGGTCGGGCGGCCGAGCGGGCCGGTCGTGGTGAGCGTGGCTCGGCCGGGGCCCGCCGGTACGGTCAGCCAGCGCAGTACCGAGTCGGCGGGCGGTGGCGGGCGCAGGGTCAGGGCCGCCGTCCGGCCGACGTCGAGGTCGGTCGGGCCGGCCGGGGGCGGGGTGAGGTCGACGGCGAAGTAGTCACCGGGTGCGTGGGCCGCGTACACCCGGGCGCCGTCGGGCCGGTCCTCGGTGCGCAGGTGGACGAAGGCGAATCCGGCGCGGTGGGCGAGTGCGGCCAGCCGGCCCGGCGCGATGATGCCGTGTCCGAGCAGGACCGCGCGTCCGGTGGCCCGCAGGTCGCTCGCCCCTGGATCGTAGGCGGCGCCGACGCGCAGCCGGCCCGGGGCGCCGGGTTCGGCGGAGAGCAGGGTGCGCAGGCGGTCGAGGGTGTCGGCGACGCCGACCTGTACGAGGTGCGGGTCGGCGCCGGGGGGTGGGTCGGTGAAGTCGACGTCCGGGTGGTCGTAGCGCAGCAGGAACACCGGGTCGAACCGTTCCTCCTGCTCGGCGGTGCCGACGGCGTCCGCCTCGCTCGGCTCGCGTCGGCCCGCCGCGTCGATGTGCTCGCCGGGTCGCAGTGCGACCGGCCTGACGCGTACCGGGCGGGTGCCTCGGACGAGGGTGGCGTTGGTGTCCTCGACGACCAGCGGGTCGCTCAACCCGCCTATGGTGCCGACGAGTTCGTTGAGCATCGCCGCGAGGTTGGCCGGGGTGGGCAGCGCCCAGCGCCGGAACAGCCTCAGGCGCCTGCGGTAGTGCTCGTCGGCCTCGCCGAGCACGGGCGCGAAGTCGGTGCGGGCCACCGCGGAGATCCGTACCTCGTCGATGACACCCCGGAAGGCACTGCCGCCCGGGCCGATCCGCAGCGGCGCGGTGTTCACCACGGCACCGAGAGCGCCGAGTCGGCCGGTGGCCCGCAGTACGCCGTCGACGTGGAGGCGGAGTTCGCCCGCGGTGCGGTCGAGGACGCCTGCGAGGTGGGTGAAGGCGTCGGTGGGGAGGCTGAGGTCGGCGAACAGGGTGAGGGGAGGTGTGGTCCCGTCGCTGACGAGCAGCCGTGGGTTGCGGGCCACGCCGCGGCCGAACTCGCCGACGGAGAGCAGCCAGCCGGCCCCGGTGGCGTCCGGCGCGGGGTGCCGGAACAGCACCTGGCCGTCGCCGCCGCCCGCGTCGGGCCGGACGAAGCACTCCACGGTGGCGCTGCCGTTCGCGGCGATGTCGAACGCGGTCCCGGTCGGCACGTCGACCACGGCGTCCGCCGCGCGGAAGCCGAAGGCGGCGCCGTACCGGCCGGGCGCCCCGCGCTGCACCGTGGCCGTCGGGGTGCCCGGATGTCCGGCGCGGCCGGGGTACTGGCCGGTGACGTCCTGGACGGCCGCGCTCCCGGGGGCGTCGTCGAGGTGGTAGAGCGCGACGGTGCCGGCGTCGAACCCGTAGGGCAGCGGCGGGAATCGGGGCACGCCGAGGTCGGCGCCGATCAGGTCGAGGCTGCGGCCGGTCGCCGTTGGCAGCCTGCGCTGGGCGACCGTACGGGCCAACTGGCCGCGCAACTGGTCGCGTTCACCGCCGAGGACCCACAGCACCTTCGCCGTGGTGCCCAGCAGCGCGGTCAACCGCCAGGCCAGGTCCGGGCGTCGATCCTCCGGTGCCGGTGCCGTCCGCAGCCCGGTGACCCTGATCTCGGCGGAGACGGGTATCGCGAGCGCGACGGAGGCACCGGTCACGGTCCCGGCCGGGAAGGTCGCCCGGACCGTCTCCGGCGGGCCGCCCGGCCGGGTGGTGTAGGTCACCGTCACGGTCGTGTCGACCGCCAAGTCCCGTGCCGCGACCAGCACATGACTGGGCTCCGGCGACCGGCCGAAGCGGCTGTGGTGCTCGGTGAAGTCGTACGGTGCCACCTCGGCGGCCGACGGATCGGCGCCCGGCAACAGCCGCAGGCCGAGGGTGTCGGCGCCGCGCGCGAACGGTGTCGTGAGTCGCCCGCTCATCCGGACGGCGGCGAGCCCCGGCGCCGTCATGACGTCACCAGCGCGATGTCCAGGGCGTCCCCGCTCGGCGAGAACACCGCCAGCTCGGTCGGTCCCATCACCAGGTTCTCCCCCACCTGTGCCTCCACGGTCACGCTCTGCCGGGCCACCGCGCCCAGGGCGGTCGGCCCGGACGCCACCGGGCCGCGCCGCAGGTGCAGTTGCTGCACGTCGGCCACCCCGGGCTGTTCCACGAAGGCCCGCACCACCTGCGAGTACAGGACGTCCCCGCCGAGCCGCAGGCTGCCGATGTCGGTCGCGAGCCGCTGCCGGATCGAGGCCAGCAGGGCCGCCCCGTCCGAACCGGGCTGTACGACGACCCTCGCCCGGACGCCGACCTCGACATGGATGGCCTCGACGATGTTCGGGTGGACACCGACCGGCCGTACCGTGTCGACGGCCGCCGTGACCCGCTCGAAGATGCCCCGGACGGGCCCGACGGTCCGCCAGGGCGCCCGGGCGTCGTGGGCCACCAGGACGTTGAAGAAGTACGGTTCGCCGATCCGCCTGGCCTCCGAGCTGAAGGCCCGCTGGTCGAAGGCGAACGTGCCGAAGTAGCTCTGCGAGACGTCCACCCCGCCGAGCGGATCGGACAGCACCACGTCCAGTACGCCGCTCACCCCGAGCGCGGCCTGCGCGACCGACTCCACCGTCCACAGGTTGCGGGCCAGTCCGGCCAGCCGGGCCCGGTAGGTGTCGTCGGGGACCTTGCGGTCGCCGCCGACGGTCGCCCGCGGGTTGGTCACGGTGAGGGTGGCGGTGCCGAGGTCGGCCAGGAAGACCGACCGGTAGGTGGGGTCGACGGCGTCGATCGCGCCGGCCGCGACGTTTCCGCCGGGACCCGGTTCGAAGGCGACTACGTCCACCGCGGCGGTCCGCCCCGCCGCGTCCAGGGTGACCGGGGCGGTCGTACCGAAGGCCCGTACGGGTGCCCCGGTGACCAGGATGGTGCCCTCGGGCACGGTGTAGCGGCGGCCGGGTGCCCCGCCGTCCAGGGTGATCCGTACCGTGCCGGTGGCGGGGAGGCCGGGCCTGGCCAGGCCCATGTCCTCGCCGAGCAGGTCCAGGTTGTCGCCGAAGGCGGTGGAGATGAAGTTGCCGTAGTACAGGTCCTCCATCCGCTTCCACAGTTCGCCGTCCTCGGCGGCGGTCACCTCAAGGATCTTGCGCAGCGGGCTGGTGGCGGTCAGGTCGATGTCGTCGAAGACGGCCCGGGCCCGCTCGAACGCCTCGCTCAGGATCCGATCGACCGGCTTCAGCACGAAGCCGTCCTCGGTCACTCCGAAATCGGTCATCCCCCGCTCACACCCCCACGTCCACGAGCAGCGTCAGCGGATCGCCCGCCACCGTGTCCAGTTCGACCCGTACGGTCCACACGCGCCGGTCCCGGTCCGGGCCGTCCTCGAAGACGACCTCCCGGACGTCCCGGACCCGCGGATCGGTGCCCAGCGTGCGGACCAGGTTCAGCTGGACCAGCTGCCTGGCCACCGACACCGGGTCGGGCCGGGTGAAGATCCGGCCGATGTCCAGGCCGTAGCCGGTGTTGAACGGGTCGGACCCGAACGGGGTGAGCAGCCGCAGGGTCAGCGCCTGGCTGAGGTTGGCCACGGACTCGACCTCCCGCAGCGCTCCCCCGGTCACCACCAGGTCGCCGTCGTCCAGCAGCAGACCGCGACCGAACGAGGTGGTCATGCCGCCTCCAGTTTCGTCTGGCCCGGGTCGGACACCCGCCACGAGCCCGCGTTGGTCGTCCCCTGGGCGCTGACCAGCAGCACGGGCCGGCCCGCCACGGTCAGCGTCGTGCCGACCCCGGCGGCGACCGCCACGATCCGCACGCACGGCGTGGAGAGGGGGCAGCCGACGATCTGGGCGAGCCGCAGGTCGTCCGCCAGCAGCACCGGCGATCCGTCCACGGTGAGCGCGCGCAGGCCGGCCCGTGCGAGCACGGTCCCCTGGTGCTGGCAGCGGAGGGTGGCGGCCTCGGTCAGGACGGCGGGCATCAGGTCACCGCCACGGACGTGCCGTCGAGCTTCATGCTGACCGAGCCGTTGGTCAGGGTGATGGGCCGGTCCGATGTGCTGATCGTGACCGCGCCGTCGGAGTCCACTGTGATCATCGTTCCGCTCTGGTGTTCGATGGTGATCGAGTTGTCGGTGGGTGGATCGGGCCGGGTGCCGACCTCGGGCAGGCTGTCGGTGCCGACGAGCACGCGCAGGGCGGCGACCTGGATGACCCGCTGCCCGGCCGCGTCGGTGAGGTCGTTGGCGCCCTTGCCCCGGGGCAGGCCGTCCTCGCCCAGTTCGGTGGGCAGCGCCAGCCAGTGGTCGCCCGTCCGGTTGGCGGGCCGCTCCTGGGCGGGGTTGTCCGGCCAGACGAAGCCGGTGATGACCGCGTCGTCGACCTCGCCCCGGTTGTGCGCCAGTACGGCGCGCATCCTCGGGTAGACGGGCGTGATCAGCCCCGTCCGGTGGAAGGCGAACGCCGACGCGATCGGCTTGTCGTTCAGCTCGACGGCGGTGTCGACCGGGCTGGCCACACTGGGCGCCGCCACCCCGGGCCCGGGCCGCTGCCCGTAGTGCAGCGAGGCGACATGCCCGCCCTCGGCGCCGGGCGCGTACCCGGTCACCTCGCCCAGATCGACCGCCGGGTGGTCGGCGCGACCGCGCTCCAGGGCGTCCCGCCAGCGGTCCACCACGCCCTGTACGCCGGTGTGGACCTCGGCGCGTTCGCCGGGCAGGGCCGCGATCAGCCGGAGCTGCGCGGTGTAGCCGGAGCCGACGCGGAAGGAGTGCACGACGTGGGACAGCCGCAGCGGCCCCGTCGGCACGCCGGACAGGCCGGTGGTGGTGGCCACCTGGCCGACCCGCAGCCCGGGATGGCCGAGCACGGTCAGGTCGAGCGTGGTGCGCACCGGCGGCAGCACGGCCGGCTCGGCCCCCGGTACGTCGTTCTCCGCCGCCCTCGGCGGAAAGGCCGGACGCGCCCCGGTGTCCTCGGCGGTGGAACTGCTGAGGGCGACCAGGTTGGTGTCCGGGTCGAACACGACGGGCGCCGGATCGGTGAACGCGCCGACCGCCGCCCCGAGATGGACCGCGCGGTCCCGCACCACCAGCGGCACGTCGGCCCGCGCGGCGAGCGCGCCGAGCGCGTCCAGTGCGGAACCGGCCCGGACGGTGAAGTCCAGCGGACCGCCGACGGTCGAGCCGTCCGCCAGCGGCACCCCGGCGGCTCCGGCCAGCGACTTCGCCAGGTCGACGCTCTCGGTGCCCACCCGCCGATCGCGTTCGACCGGCGTGTTGCGCAGCAGATAGCCGCCCTCCTCCTGGCCGCACAACACGGTGCGGGAGAGGCCGTCGGCGCCGACGCTGCCGGTCACGGAGACGATCCGGCCGACGAGCACCTGCCCGGCGGTCGTCGTCCTGGTCGTCGGCTCGTCGAAGTACCCGAGGTGGATGGTGACGTTGACGGGCCCGGCGGCGTGCGTGTTCTTGATCAGCTCGGTGACGCGGCCGGGCAGGTTGATGAGACAGACCTCGAAGGTGTCCGCCGCCGCGCCGTCGGTCATCGTCACGGTGATGTCGGCGTCGATGACCAGGGAACCGCTCAGGACGTCGTTGGACACCTTCAGCGGCAGCCCCGTACCGGACTGCCCGGCCAGGGAGGCCACCGAGCCGGACACGCCGGCCTCGGCGATCTCGATCCGGTACCACAGGACGAAGCTCATACGAGTGCCACCCCGCCGACCACCTCGGAGCCGAAGGAGCCCGCCGCGTTGAGGTTGCGGAGGTCCAGCCGCATCGTCCGGAAGGTCAGGGCGAGTTCGGCCGCGAGGTACTCCACGCCGGGCACCAGCTTGCGGCGCAGGATCGTGACGGGCCCGCCGGGTTCCTCGCGGTCCACCGACAGCACCAGGAACGCCCGCGCGGTCGGCAGGTCGAGCGGAGCGGACGGCGCGCTGTCGACGACGTCCTCGGCCACATTGGCGTACAGCCGGAACTGGTAGTTGCGGCCGGACACGGCCAGCCGGAACGCCTGCGGGAAACCCTCGTCGGCGTCGATGGGCAACCTGAGAAAACCGCGCGTCGCCACGGATGCCTCCTTCCTGGTCCTGGTGTTGGTGTTGAAGCGGGTGCCGCCGCTCGTGTCGATCCGGTGAGCGGCTAGAACACGCCCTGTACGGCCCGTGCGATCGGGTTGGGTGCCACCGAGCCCGGCAGCAGCGCGGTCCCGGCGCCCACGGCGAGGTCCGCCACTTCGCCGACGACCGCGAGCAGGCTCGACCGGGGCACCTCGATCAGCGCGACCGACACATCCAGGGCGTCCCGTCTGGCCACGCTCTGGGTGAAGTGCAGTTCGGTGATCTGCATGTCCAGGCTGATCGTCAGCCCGGACACCACGGGGATGCCGTTCGGCAGCAGGGCCGCCGAGGTCGCCACCAGCGCCCTGGACGTCAGCGCCAGGGCCTCCAGCGCCTTCTTCAGCGCCCACCGGTCCGAGCCGATCAGCAGCGCCTCGATACTGATCTGCTTCTTGGTGGGCCGGGTCGCCTGGAGGAACCGGCTGCCCATGATCCGTTCGATCTCGTAGCCCTCGACGACCGTCATCCTCTGTACGTAGAGCAGTGGTACCGGCCCCACCAGCACCGGCACGTTCGTCGCCGTCGCCATGTCTCCCCCCGCGCTTGTCGTTGCGGCCGGTGCCGGGCCTCAGAGCCGGCCGGCCAGCTCCCGCCCGAGTTGGTCGAACACCTGGCCGACCAGCTGTGCGCTCTCGCTCTCGGGCAGTGAGCCCACCGCCTGGATCTCGACCGGGAAGTGGTAGTTGACCACCGGCCCGGCGTCGGCCCCTGCCCCGGTGGCGGCCGGTGAGACGGCCGCCTCGCTGCCCGGCGCGGGCACGATGTACTCGCCCTCATGGACCAGCGCGATCCCCGTGCGGTCCACCCGTCCACCGGCGGCGAACCCGGGCAGTTCGAACGAGCCGCCCGTCTCGTCCTCGGCGTCCACGGCGGCTACGCCTCCAGCCCGACGTCCAGCGCCAGACAGCTGAAGCTGGCCTGCGGTACGCCGTCGATCACGACGTTGCTGGGGTTGGCCGAGGTGACGACGCAGCGGGCGAACTTCATCGAGTCGAACGCCCAGTCCGTGCCCTTCTTCTCGGCGACCACGATCGCGAACTCCTCGCCCTTCGAAGCCAGTTCGGTCAGATCGGCGACCGCCGAGGCGACGGCCGGCACCGCCATCACGAACGTGAAGGTGAACGGCTGTCGGACGAAACCGACGTTGTCCGCCTCGATGCTGTGCAGCACGGTGTGCGGCACGTTGAACGTCGGGGTGAAGCTGGATATCGGGGTGATGGTGCTGTCCCCGAGCTTCACTTCCAGCCTGGTGTTCCAGTCCGGCATCGGTGCTCTCCTAGTCGAACTTCAGCGTGATGGACAGCCGGTGCAGGGCACCGGCGTAGTGGATGGCGACCATGATCTGGACCATCCGCCGCACCTCGGCCTGGTGGATCCGCTCGGCCTCGGCGGGGGTGAGCGTCGCCGGGTCCTTGTCCAGGAGGGTGAGCAGGGGGACGAAGACCTCGAAGCCGTTCAGTACGTCGTTCTGGACCTCGGGGACGAGGATCGCCTCCAGCCGGGCGATCAGCGCGCGCAGCCCCGAGCGGCTGATCCGCACGTTGCCGATCGTCCTGATGAGCTGGGCGTTGAGCCGGAAGTTGAGGTCGTCGACCGTGCGCACGGCGTCGATGTACTTCGTGCCGCCCGCGTTCCCGGTGTAGCCCTCCCCCATGTAGACGCCCCCGCCGGGGATGATCGACGGGCTGGTCAGCCAGTTGACGCCGTGCCCGGCCGGTCCTGACTCGAAGGTCTCCGCGCCGTTCAGGTCCTCGATCTGGGCCTGGGTGAAGGACGGGCTGGTGATGTTGACCGGCTTCAGCAGCAGCGAGATGTGCGGCTGGTGGCCCGCGATCGTGCCGGCCACGGCCGCCGCCGCGTCCTGGTCGCTGCGGTGGGCGATGTAGACCATGCGCTCGTGGGCCAGGATGCCCTTCACCGGCTTCGGATCCGCGGAGTCCTTGGGCAGCATGGCCACGCCCATCCGCTGCCTGCCCTCGCCGCCGGTCTCCGACACCGAGGCAACATGCCTGGCCAGGCTCACCAACGCGCCCTCGGGGGCCTCGGCACGGCCGGTGGTCTCGTCGAGCGGGGTGTTGGCCAGCACGACCAGCTGGACGTCGAGTCCGGCGACGACGTCGAGCGCGGCCGTCCAGTCCGGGTCGTCCTCGTCCACCCGCACGGCCGTCACCAGGGACGGGCCGGGCGACTGCGCGAAGGCGAGCGCCACGGCCTCCCCGAGGTCACCGGGCGCGCGTCGGCGGGCCTCGGCCGGGTCGGTGAAGTCGAGCGGGACGTTCACCTCGGCCGGATCGGTCGGCGGCGACTTCTCGGGCAGGGTGAGTGTGCCGACGACGGCGATGTTGCCGTACGCGCGAACGGCCGGCGCGAACAGATCGACCACCGGTTTCACCCGGACATAGCGG
Source organism: Streptomyces geranii (assembly GCF_002954775.1). GTDB lineage: Bacteria > Actinomycetota > Actinomycetes > Streptomycetales > Streptomycetaceae > Streptomyces > Streptomyces geranii. Next base: position 166,973 of record NZ_PJME01000004.1, on the reverse strand, counting down.
ACGGTCATAGGTCCCTCCTCCAATTCCTCGGTTGTTCGGTTGTTCGGTTGCTCAGTTCGTGTTCAGGAACAGCGCCGCGACGCCCGCCCGGGCGAACAGCAGCTGGACCTCGGCGGCGGTTGTCCCGCTCCCGCCGATTCCCTCCTCGGCGAATACGACGGCGCCCGCATAGGCCGCCGTGCATTCCGCCGGAATCGCGCGCGGCGGACCACCGATCACCTCTCCGCTCGTCTCCCGGATGATTCGGGCGGCGCGAAGTCCCTCGGCGATGTCGAAGGGGTCGACCGCCGTCGCGGCGAGCGTGACATTCAGGGTGTACGTGTTCTCCGGGTCGTCCGGATCGAACGGGGCGGCGGCCCGCAGCCGTACGGTCGTCAGCAAGTACTGGAAGGCGTCGCGCAGTTCCTCCACGGTGCCGATGCCGTGCTCGGCCATGAACGCGTCCAGGTCGATGAAGGGGAACTGCCGGCGGAACTCGTCCAGGGTGGTGAAGTTGTCGGCCGCCTCGGAGACGACCGATTCGGCACCGGCCGGGTCGACCTCCGCGACCAGCGTGACCCGCAGCCGGGCCAGGAGGTCGATCCAGACCGGATTGCGTGCCGTCGCCTCCTCCAGGGCGAGTTCCGTGCGGGCGTAGCCGGGGACCGTCCGGGTCCAGGTGCCGGTCTTGCGGCCGGTCGCGAAGAGCGGGTGCTGCAGGTCGAGTCCGTCGACCGTCACGTCCCGGACCCGGTCGATGCGGACCGCCGACAGGTCGTACGTCGCGGCCAGCAGGGTGCGGACCAGTCGGCGTTCGGTGTCGGCGGCGGGCAGCAGCAGTGCGCCGAAGGCGGCCGGATCGCCCAGCTCCAGCATCACCCGGTCCCTGAATGACGTCACGTGCGTGATCCCCTCGGCTACAGGTGCAGGGTGACGGTGCCGGACGTGGAGACGGTGCTGCCCCGGGAGTTGGTGACGGTGACCGTGAACGGGTAGGTCCCGGTGGTGGCCAGCGGTGCCTGCACCCGCCAGGCCGACCAGTCGCCGCCGGGCGAGGTGTCCTGGGCCGGTCCGGAGGGGCCGTTGGTGAACGCGAACGCGACTCCCGTGATCCCGGACTGGGCGCCGTTGGTCGTCCCGGTGAGGGTGACGGTGTGGGGCAGCGAGTCGACCGGCTGGCCGGCCTCGAAGGGCGCGAGCGTCACCGTGGGCGGCACGCTGTCCCGTCCGACCAGTGACCTGGTCTGCGTCGAGGAGAGGCCGTTCGGGTCGGCGCAGGTCACGGAGATCGACCGGGCGCCCAGGGGTGTCGGGCCGAAGGTGACCGTCTTGTCGAACTGCGTGCCCGTGTACTGGTCGGACGTGGCGGGCAGTCCGTCGTGGGCGATGCTCACCGTGAACGGGTAGAACTGGTCGCTGCCCGACGTCAGCCGCACGGGTACCTGCCCGCCGGCCGGCCCCAGATCGACCGCCCCGCCGTCGGCCGGAGCCACCCAGGTGAACACCGGGGGCCCCTGGGCGACGAGAGTGATGGTGCCGGACGTGGTGACGGTGCTGCCACGGGAGTTGGTGACGGTGATCCGGAACGGATAGGTCCCGGTGGCGGACAGCGCGGCCTGCACCCGCCAGGCCGACCGGTCCCCGCCGGGCGAGGTGTCCTGCGCCTGCCCGGAGGGCCCGTTGGTGAAGGCGTACGCGACCCCGGTGATCCCGGACTGGGCGCCGTTGGTCGTCCCGGTGAGGGTGACCGTGTACGGCAGCGACCTGACGGTCTGGCGGTCGCTGAAGGCGGCGAGCGTCACCGTCGGCGGCACGCTGTCCCGTCCGACCAGTGACCTGGTCTGCGTCGAGGAAAGGCCGTTCGGGTCGGCGCAGGTCACCGAGATCGACCGGGGCCCCGCCGTCGCCGCACCGAACGACACCGGCTTCACGAACTGCGTACCGGCCGCGAACTGGTCCGACGTGGCGGGCAGCCCGTCACGCACGATCCGTACCGTCAGCGGATAGAACTCGTCGGTACCCGCCGTCAGTTTCACCTCGGCCTGGCCGCCGCCCGGCCCCAGATCGACCGTGCCGCCGTCGGCCGGCGTCACCCAGGTGAAGGCCGGAGCGACCGCCGGGGCCACCGAGATCACCCGTGAAGGGGCCTGTGTCTGGGTGCCGTTGGACTGTATGGCGGTCGCCGTGATCGTGTAATTTCCCGCGTTCGCGAAGACCGCGGAATAGCTGGTGCCGCCGCCCCGGTGGTCCCTGAGATTCACCACCGTCGGAATGACGAGATCCGTCTCGACGAAGGTGACCAGATCCACGGGTTCCCAGTGGTTGATGTCCCAGGTCCAACCGGTGCCGGGATTGGCGTTCACCGTGATTCTCACCGGCCGCCCCGCCCGTACTGTTCCGGACGGCCAGGAAATGCTCGCGCTGGGCTGGATGTTGTCCGGCTTCGGCGTGATCCTGGGCGTCGTCACGTCAACCGACTCAATCGACTCAGCCGATTCTTCGACGGTCACGGAATCCCCCTTCTGGTAATGGCCGCTCGCTCCACGCAAACCGTCGCAGAGGCCGTCGACAATCCGTCGACAGTTCGTCGACGGCCGACGGGAGCGGGCTATCTGCCGCCCAGCCGCGCGCTGATCGTCCGGCCCGTCTGCTGGACGACGTCGACGAGCCGCTCCAGGCTGTGCGCGGGATCGGTCACGACGCCCAGGGCCGCGACCGGCGGACCGGCCGGGCCGTACAGCGGCACCGCCAGCCAGCACGCGCCCGCGACCACTTCCTCCCGGTCGAAGGCGACCCCCCGTTCCCGGATCGCCGCGGCCTCGCGCCACCAGGACACGGGCACCGGTCCCGGCGGGAGCCACGAGGGCGCGGCAGCGGCCAGCACCTTGCCCGCCGCCGTGCACCAGGGCCAGACCGCGCGGTCGAGCAGGGGGTCGAGCCTGTCGTCGGTCTCGCAGGCCGTCCAGTCCAGGACCAGCGTCCGCGCCTCGCGCAGGACACCGAGCGCCACGACAGCGCCCGTGATCCGCGCGAGCCGCCGGGCCGGCCCGCGCGCGGCGGACCGCAGCCCGGGGTACGGCTGCCAGTCCCGGCCGAGCCGGAACATCCGCGAGCCCATGCGGTAGCCGCCGTGACCGCGCTCCACGGCGCCCAGTTCGACCAGTTGTTCAAGCAGCCGGTACGCGGTCGTCTTGGGCAGTCCGCACTCCGCCGCGAGCCTGGTCAGCCCGGACTGCCCGCCCCGCTCCACCGCTTCGAGCAGCCCGAAGGCGCCCTCCAGCACGCTCCGCCCGCCGCCGTCTTGCACGGCGGGCGCGGCCGTCCCGAGCCGCCCCGGTCCGGGCAGCGGGTCCAGCCGCCGGACCGGCACGGCCGCCGTCTCCGGCGCCGTCACTGTCGTGGCTCCCCGTGCCGCTTGCTTCACGTCCGCCCCCCAGCCGGCGCCCGTCCCGCACGGCTCGCCGAGTCCCCCGACTCTTCGCGCCGCCATTCCCCTTGTGCGGGGCGCCGCCGTGCGTGGACACCTCTCCGGCCCTCAGACTGGCGTCCGAATGTGGCTCAGAACGTTGTCGATAGGTTGTCGCCCGGCGTGAGAGTGTGCGCGACACGTGGAGACGATCTGCACAGGGGGTGTGGGGATCGTGGTGGACTTGCGACTTCTCGGTCCGGTGGAGCTCTCGGCAGGGGGCCGGACGGCGGAGGTCGGGCCACCCCAGCGCCGGTCCGTGCTGGCGGCGCTCGCGGTGGACACCGGCCGGCCCGTCACGGCCGACGTGCTGATCCAGCGGGTCTGGGGCACTGATCCGCCGGACGGGGCGCGGCGCGCGCTGCACGCCCATGTCGCCCGGCTGCGGCGGCTGTGCGAGGAGACCGGGGCCCCGGCGGACGCCCGGCTGCGGCTGGCCCGCCGGTCGGGCGGCTACGTCCTGGAGGCTCGCCCGGAGCAGGTGGACGTGCATCGGTTCCGTCAACTGGTCGGCCTGGCCCGGGAGTCGGGGCGGACCGAGGAGGCGCGGGCGTCGCTGCTGCGGGAGGCGCTCGGTCTGTGGCGCGGGGAGCCGCTGGCCGGGCTCGGCGGGCCGTGGGCGGGGCGGGTGCGGGAGGCGTGGCGGCAGCAGCGGGTGGACGCCGTCGTCGGGTGGGCCCGGCTGGAGACGCGCGTCGGCGATCCCGTAGCCGTGATCGGCCCGCTCACCGAACTCCTCGGCGAGTACCCGCTGGTGGAGCCGCTGACCGGCGCCCTGATGCGGGCGCTGCACGCCGCCGGACGCGGCTCGGAAGCCCTGGACCGCTATGCCGGGGTCCGCCGCCGACTGGCCGACGAACTGGGCGCCGACCCCGGCGCGGAGCTGCGCAAGGTGCACGAGGAGATCCTGCGCGGCGGCCTGTCCGAACCCGCCTCCTGGCCAACCACCCGCCCCCCGGTCCGAACCGTCCCGCGCACACCTCCCCCGGCCCGCCCACCGACGGGACCGGCACCCCGGCCGGGCGAGATCCCGGGCCAACTCCCCATGGGCGTACGAGGATTCACCGGACGGGACAGGGAACTCGCCCGACTGGAGGAGATCCTGGCCTCGGCGGTGGACCAGCCGTCGGCGGTGGTGATCTCGGCGGTGTCGGGAACCGCCGGGGTGGGCAAAACAGCGTTGGCCGTGCACTGGGCACGGCGGGCCCAACAGGCCTTCCCCGACGGGCAGTTGTACGTCAACCTGCACGGGTTCGCACCCGACGGCCCGGCGGTGAGCCCGGCGGAGGCGGTACGCGGGTTCCTGGACGCGTTCGGTGTGTCGCCGGACCGGGTCCCGGCGGGCCTGGAGGCGCAGAGCGGGCTGTACCGCAGCCTCCTGGCCGGGCGCCGTGTGCTGGTCGTCCTGGACAACGCCCGGGACGCCGAGCAGGTCAGGCCGCTGCTGCCGGGGTCGCCCGGGTGTCTGGCGCTGGTCACCAGCCGCAAGTCGCTGACCGGGCTGGCCGCGACCGAGGGGGCCCATCTGCTGACGCTCGGGCTGCTCGGTCCCGTCGAGGCCCGGGAGCTGCTGATCGGGCGGCTCGGCGCGGACCGGGTGACGGCCGAGCCCGCCGCCGTGCGGGAGATCGTCGGCCAGTGCGCGGGACTGCCGCTGGCGCTGGCGATCGTCGCCGCCCGGGCCGCCGCCCAGCCCGGCCTCCCCCTCGCCGCGCTCGCCGGGGAGCTGCGCGGGGCCGACGGACGGCTGGACGCTCTGGACGGCGGCGAGGCGATCAGTCAGGTGCGGGCGGTGTTCTCCTGGTCCTACCGTTCGCTCAGTGCGGGGGCCGCGCGGCTGTTCCGGCTGCTGGGCCTGCACGCCGGACCGGACGCCGCGCTCCCGGCGGTCGCCGCCCTGGCCGACGTACCGGCGCCCCGCGCCCGGGTGCTGCTGGCCGAGCTGGTGCGCGGGCATCTGCTCACCGAGCACCTCCCCGGCCGGTACGCCTTCCACGACCTGCTGCGCGCCTACGCCGCCGAACTCGTCGCCGCCCACGACAGCGACGAGGTCAGGCGCCAGGCGGTGCACCGGATGCTCGACCACTATCTGCACACCGCCCACACCGCCGACGCCCTGCTGACTCCGCTGCCCCACCCGGCACCGCTGCCGCCGCCCCAACCGGGTTCCGGGCCGGTCGAGTTGGCTGACCATCCGCAGGCGCAGGCCTGGTTCAGCGCCGAGCACGCGGTGCTGCTGGCGGCGGTGGAGCGGGCCCCGGCCCGGGGGTTCGACGCGCACACCTGGCGGCTGGCCTCGGCGCTCACCACGTATCTCGACCGGCACGGGTACTGGCGGGCGCTGACCGCCGTCCACACCACGGCCCTCGACGCGGCGGAGCGCCGTGGCGACAAGGCCGGGCAGGCCGACGCGCACCGGGGGCTCGGGCTCGCGCAGGACCGGCTAGACCGGCCCGACGAGGCCCGCGCCCACTATCTGCGGGCGCTGGCTCTGTTCGGCGAGGTCGGCAGTCACACCGGGCAGGCCCGGATCCACCAGCATCTGTCGCGGATGTCGGAGGCGCAGGGCCGCCGCCGACAGGCTCTCGCGCACGCCCACGACAGCCTCGCGCACCATCGCGCCGCCGGTGACCGGGCCGGGCAGTCCGCCGCCCTCAACCACATCGGCTGGATCCTCGCCCAGCTCGGCGACCACCCCCAGGCCCTCGCGCACTGCCGCGAGGCCCTCGCCCTGGCCCGGGAGACCACGGACCTCAACGGGCAGGCCCACATCTGGGACAGCCTCGGCTACATCCACCGCCGGCTCGGCGGCCACGAGGACGCCGTCGACTGCTACCGGCAGGCGGCCGACCTGTTCCACCGGACCGGCGACCGCCACAGCGAGGCGGCCGGACTCGTCCTCCTCGGCGACATCCAGCACGCCACGGCCCAGTCCCACGCCGCCGAGAGCAACTGGACCCGGGCCCTGGCGATCACCGCCGAACTCGCTCTCCCGGACACCGATCCGCTGCGCGCCGGACTGCTGGACCGACTCGGCCCCGATTCCTTGAATGTTCAGCAGGCTGAACCAGCAGCCTTGCCCTGCCCGTGATGGTCCAGGCCAAATAACCCTGTGCCATCTCTTTCGCACTCATTGATGCCATGACATGCTCACCGGTCGACGCAATCCTGAACTTCGTTCATATCCATGACCACGCATGCATGGGAAGGGCGAACGGACATGAGAAACGCGCACACGCACACACCCGACACCTCGAATGTCATGAGCATGTCTAGACGGGCTCTGCTGGGCAGCGCGGTCGCCGTCGCGGCGGCCACCGGAACCCCGGCGGCGGCCGACCCGGGCCCGGCCGAAGTCCCGCTCCTGTGGCGGGAGTTCGGCCGCACTCCCTTCACCCACCCGCAGATCCCGTACATCGGCCGGGCAGGCTGCCACGGCGGGGCGGTGCGCTTCCCCCGCCGCCCCGCCGTGGCCGACGTACGGGACTTCGGCGCCGTCGCGGGCGGCGGGACCGACTGCGCTCCCGCGATCAACCGGGCCATCGCCGCCGTCGGCAGGGCGGGCGGGGGCACGGTGACCGTCCCGCCTGGCACGTTCCGGATCGACGACGTCATCCGCGTGAACCGCTCGCACGTGGTCCTCAGGGGCGCGGGCAGCGGCCGTACGACACTGTTCGCGACGAGGAACCTCACCGAACTCGTCGGCGCGTACGGCTCCCGCTACGGCGGCGACAAGTCGGGCTGGTCCTGGGCGGGCGGGCTCATCTGGCTTGCCCCGGAGGCCCGTTGGCACTCCCTCGTCGCCGCGATCAGGGCGCGGGCGTGGCCCTTCGAGGGCTGGACGGGCAACCGGCGCGACGAGTGGCGGACGCTCACCGCGCTCGCCCCGGCGCGGCGGGGCTCCTGGACGGTGACGGTCGCGGACCCGTACGCGCTGCGCCCCGGCCGGCTGGTGCTGCTGCGCCTCGCCGACGACCCGGACCACACCCTCCTGGAGCACATGTGCGGCGACGGTCCGGGACCGGAGGCCTACCTCTGGGACGACAAGACCAAGCTGACGTCGTACGTCCCCTACGAATGGCCGGTGCGTATCGCCCGGGTCCGGGGCCGGCACGTCACCCTGGAGCGCCCGCTGCCACTTGATCTGCGCCCGGAGTGGCATCCGCAACTGACCACCCATGTGCAGGAGTTGACTGGTTCGGGGGTCGAGGGGCTGACCCTGGAGGCGGCGGAGACCCCGCAACAGCAGCATCTGCTGGACAAGGGGTACAACGGTGTCGTCCTGCAGTGCGCCTACGACTGCTGGGTGGACGACGTGACGGTCCGCCACGTCGACAACGGCTTCGGTCTCGTGTCCGCCTCGGCGTGCACCCTGCGGCGGACACGTGTCGGCGGGCGGGGCGCCCACCACCCGTACTTCTGCCGCGAGGGCTCGCACGACAACCTCGTCGAGGACTTCACGATCGAGGAGCGCACCGGCCCGGCGCCCACGGGCACCCAGCTGCACGGCATCAACGTCGAGGGGCTGTCCTCGTACAACGTCTGGTCCCGTGGCGACATGCGGGCGGGCACCTTCGACAGCCATCGCGGGCTGCCCTTCGCCAACGTCCGCACCGACATCACCCTGAACAACAACGGCCGCCACGGCGGTGACGCGAGCGCCGGTCCCCTGTTCGGTGCCCGCTTCACGCACTGGAACATCCGTGTCACCAACGGCCGGGCGGGGCTGGTCAGGATCGACGGGCTGGCGCCGTACTCGGCGACCGTCGGCATCGACGAGGTCCGGGAGTTCGACCAGATCGACGTGCCGGACTTCCCCGGTGACCTCCACACCCGGCTGGAGCTGTACGGCAGCCCGCACGCGGTCCGGCCGCGGAATCTGCACGCGGCGCAGCGCGCCCTCTGACGCCCGGAGCACCTCACCGCACGTTCACCGACCTGAACGGAGTGGATCCATGAGCGCACTGTCAGCGGTGTCCCGGCTGGGCGTCGTCCTGACGGCCCTCGCCGCCCTCGTCGCCTTCACCACCGGCACGGCCGCACAGGCCACGCCCGAGACCCCGCACACCGCCGTACTGGACGGCACCCGGCTCCAGCAGACCAAGCTGCGTCTCGATCGCGGCGACCGTGAACTGAGGGCTGCCGTACGGGCGTTGCGGGCCCGGGCCGACAACTGGCTCGACCAGGGCCCCTGGACGGTCGTCGACAAGCCGAGGCCCGCGCCCGGCGGGGACGTTCACGACTATCTGAGCCAGGCCCCGTACTGGTGGCCGACCACGCCGCCGACCGCCGACAACCCCTGGGGCTGCCCCTACGTACAGCGTGACGGCGAGCGCAATCCCGAGGTCGACTCGGGCACCGACCGCCAGGACGTGGAGAAGACCTTCGACTCCGTGTACGACCTCTCCCTCGCCTGGTACTACACCGGCGAGCGGAGGTACGCGCGGAAGGCGGGGCAGGTGCTGCGTACCTGGTTCCTGGCCCCGGCCACACGGATGAACCCGAATCTGGACCACGCGCAGTTCATCCCGTGCAGGTTCGACGGCCGGGCCATCGGCATCGTCGACTTCTCGCAGTCCTTCACCAGCGTCCTCGACGCGCTCGCCCTCCTCGACACCGGCGCCCCGGGCTGGACCCGTTCGGACCGCGCCGGCATGGCGAAGTGGAACCGCGACTTCCTGGGCTGGCTCAGGACGAGCGACTTCGGCAAGGAGGAGGCCGCCGCGACCAACAACCACGGCACCTTCTACGACATGCAGCTCGCCGCCCTCGCCTACGCGACCGGCGACAGGGAGCTGGCCCGGCGTACGGTCCTGGGCGTGCGGAGCACGCGGATCGCGGCGCAGATCGCGGCCGACGGGAGCCAGCCGCAGGAGCTGACGCGGACCAGGAGCTGGCACTACTCGACGTTCGCACTGGTCGCCCACACGCGGCTCGCGGCGATCGGCCGGCATGTCGGCGTGGACCTGTGGGCGTACCAGGGCCCGGCCGGGCAGAGCCTGTTCCGGGCGGTGGACTATCTGCTGCCCGCCGCGACGGGCGCCGCCGCCTGGCCGCATCCGGAGCTGGGGTTCCTGCGGTACGCGGCGACCGATGTCGTCCACGCCGCCGCCGACGCCGGTGACGCGCGGGCGCGACGGGCGGTCCGGTCGCTGGAGGCGCCGCCGGGCGGTGACCTGTGGGCGCTGCGTCCGGCGGCGGAGCAACTGGACTCCCTCGCGGGCTGATCGGCGGCTCGTCGTGTGCCGCGGGCCACTCTCAGCTAAATATGCATCTCTGATGCAACATTGCTAGGCTGCTCCCGTGAGGCTGACCAGATACACGGATCTCGCCCTGCGGGCAGTGATGCGCCTGGCCGTCGTGGACGGCGAGGAGCTGCTGACCACGAGACAGATCGCCGACTCCATGAACGTCCCCTATACGCACATGGCGAAGGCGATCGCCCAGTTGCAGCACCTGGGAGTCATCGAGGCGCGGCGCGGGCGGGGCGGCGGGCTGACGCTCACCGGGACCGGCCGGAGCACTCGGGTCGGGGACCTGGTCAGGACGCTGGAGGGGGACCGGGAGGCCGTGGTCTGCGAGGGCGACTCCCCCTGCCCGCTCGCGGGGGCCTGCCGGTTGCGGCGGGCCCTGCGGGACGCACAGGAGGCGTTCTACTCCTCGCTGAACGGCGTGACCGTGGCCGAGCTGGTGACGTCACCGACCGGACCGGTACTGCTGGCGCTGGGCGTTCCTTCGGGCTGACATCCGGTCCCTATCGGTCATCACCCGGCGAGCACCACGACCAAAAATATGCATTTCAAATACCAATTCATTCAGGAGTGTGTCTGATGCTTTCCGCGCAGTCGGTTCCCGTCGTCCGGGCGACGCTTCCCGTGGTGGGAGCCTCGCTGACGACGATCACGGACCTGTTCTACCGGCGGCTGTTCGAGGAGCGTCCCGAGCTGCTGCGGCACCTGTTCAACCGGACCAACCAGGCCACCGGCGCCCAGCGCCAGGCACTGGCCGGGGCGGTGGCGGCCTTCGCGACCCTGCTGGTCGAGCGGCCCGGTGAGCGCCCGGACGCCGTCCTCGCCCGTATCGCCCACAAGCACGTCTCGCTGGGCATCACCGCCGACCAGTACCCCCTGGTCGGACGTCATCTGCTGGGCGCGGTCGCCGAGGTGCTCGGTGACGCCGTCACGCCCGAGGTCGGCGCCGCCTGGGAGGAGGTCTACTGGCTGATGGCCAACGCCCTGATCGCCGTCGAGTACCGGCTGTACGCCGAGGCCGGGGTGGCGGACGGCGACGTGTGGCGGCGCCTGGAGATAGCCGAGCACCGTGAGGAGTCCCCCGACGCGGTCTCCCTGGTGCTGCGCCGGACCGACGGCCGCCCCACCGCCGCGTTCCGGCCCGGGCAGTACGTGAGTGTCCGCGTCGAACTGCCGGACGGCGCCCACCAGATCCGCCAGTACAGCCTGTCCACCGCGCCCGACCACAAGACCTGGCGGATCACCGTGAAGCGCGAGCGGGCGGCCGACGGCACCGTCCCCGACGGCGAGGTCTCGTCCTGGCTGCACACCCACGCCCGCGCGGGCGACACGCTGGACGTGTCACTCCCCGCCGGTGACCTCGTACTGCCGGACGCGGGCACCCCGCTCCTCCTCGCCTCCGCCGGGATCGGTATCACCCCGATGCTGTCGATGCTCGACCATCTCGCCGTCACCTCCGCCACGCGTCCCATCACCGTCGTGCACGCCGACCGCACCCCGCAGGACCACGTCCACCGTGACGAGCAGGCCGACCTGGTGAGCCGCCTGCCCGGCGCCGACCTCCACCTCTGGTACGAGGACGATGCCCACCGCTCCCCCGGCCCCCAGGTCTTCACCGGCCGCGCCACCCTCGGCCACCTCACCCCCGCGCCCGACACCACCGCCTTCCTCTGCGGCCCGCTGCCCTTCATGCGCGCGGTGCGGGGCGAGCTGCTGGCCAAGGGGCTGCACCCGGCGGCCGTCCACTACGAGGTGTTCGGCCCCGATCTCTGGCTCGGCGAGGACTGAGGCGGACGAATCTCCTGTGCGTCTTCCGTGCGTCTGTCACAACCGGCCCGGCCACCCGGTCAACAGTGTGTATCCGCAACACGGTGGACAACGGTGAACAACACGGCGAGGAGATCAACGTGGAATCGCGTCTCAACTACTTCGGCCACCCGCTCGCGGGAAAGGTGCTGAAGCACATCAACTCGGCCGCCAAGCTGGTCGCGGACTCGGCGCTGCCCTCCACGGTGCAGGAGCTGGTGAAGATCCGCGCGAGCCAGATCAACGGCTGCGGCTTCTGCACCGACATGCACACCAAGGACGCCGCCCAGGCGGGCGAGACCCAGCAGCGCCTCCACCTGGTCGCCGCCTGGCGCGAGGCCAAGGTCTTCACCGAGGCCGAGCGCGCCGCGCTGGAACTGGCGGAGCAGGGCACCCGTGTCGCCGACGCGGCCGGGGGCGTCAGCGACGAGGTCTGGGCGAACGCCGCCAAGCACTTCGACGAGGAGCAGCTCGTCGCGCTGATCTCCCTCGTCGCCGTCATCAACGCGTACAACCGCGTCAACGTCATCAACCAGCAGCCTGCCGGGGACTACCAGCCAGGCCAGTTCGGCTGAGCCGGCCCTTCCCCGGTCAGGCCCGCACGGTCCGTCTCCCCGCCGCCCCGACCCACGGCGGGGAGGCGGACCGTCCGCGTCACCCGGCAGGACGTGGTGCCCGGAGCTGGGCCCGCGCGGCGAGTTCCGTGTCGTCGACGAACGTGAGCATCGGGTGGCCCGGTGCGCACAGCATGGTCACCACGAAGCGGGTGGGTGCGTCCGTCAGCGCGTTGCCGTCCTGGTAGTGGATGACGTCGCCGCCCGGTTCCCAGAAGGTCTCCCCGGCCTTGACCACCCGCTCCGGTTCGCCCTCCAGCTCGAAGCGGACGGCGCCCTCGACGACGTATCCGAAGGCCGGTCCCGAGTGGCGGTGCGGCGGGCTGCCCGTGGCGCCGGGCGGCCACTCGACCAGCAGGGTCATCCCCGAGGCGCCTTCGGGGATATGGGGCGGCGTCACGTCCTGCAGCACTCTCGCCGCGGTCATCCAGGTCTCGTCGGTCGACACTGTCGCACCTCCGTGGGCTCTTGCGTCCGGATCTCCCGCACGCTTTCTCGATGAGGAGACCGGACACTCCCCGCTCCTGTGACAGTCCCGGCGCCCGTCGGTGTCACAACAGTGGTGCGTGGTCTGTCGTATGGAACAGGAGAGATCGAGCAGGGAAAGGGGATCCAGATGAAGGTAGTTGTCGCGGGAGCCACCGGGCGGATCGGCTCCAGGACGGTCGCGCGGCTCCGGGACCACGGTGTGGAGGTCGTGCCCGTGTCCCGTCGGCACGGTGTCGACGTCCTCACCGGGGACGGGCTCGACGAGGCGCTGCGCGGGGCCGGGGTGCTGGTGGACGTCACGGACGCGCCCGACCGGATCCAGGGGGCCAGAGGGCTGCAGTTCTTCCGTGCCGCCACGACCAACCTGTTGGCGGCGGCGGTCGCGGCCGGGGTGGAGCACCATGTGGTCCTCTCCGCCGTGGGAGCCGACCGGCTGTGGTCGGACTACTTCCGGGCGAAGCTGCTCCAGGAGGACATGGTGCGCAGTTCGCCCGTCCCGCACTCGATCGTGCGGGCGACGCCGTTCTTCGAGTCCGTCGCGGCGATGGTCGAGAAGAACACCGTGTACGACCGTGTGCACGTCGCTCCGGTGCTCGCCGCTCCCGTGTCGACGGAGGACGTCGCTGTCGCCGTCGCCCATGTCGCCGTGGATCTCCCGCAGTTCGGTGTGGTCGAGGTCGCCGGTCCCGAGGTGCGGCAGCTCGACGAGCTGGCGGGCGAGGTGCTGACCGCCCGCGGCGACAGCCGAGTTGTCGTCCCGGACGCTCAAGCCCGTTATTGCGGGGCCGAGTTGCGGGAGCGGACCCTGGTGCCCGGCTGCGACGCCCGCGTCGGGCACGTGACGTTCGCCGAGTGGCTCGCGCGGCCCGTCGTCCACGCCCAGGGGTGAGCGGGTCATGAGCGAACTCGACCAACTCCCCGACCGTGACGCGGAGGAGACCGCCGAATGGCAGGCGTCGCTCGACGCGGTCATCCGGCACACGGGCCCCGAACGCGCGGTGTACCTGCTGCGGCGCGTCCACGAGTACGCGGCCAGGTCCGGGCTCGCCCTGCCGGGCCTGCTCTCCTCGGACTACATCAACACGATCCCGGCGGCGTCCCAGCCGGACTACCCCGGCGATCTCGCCATGGAGTCCCGGATCACCGCGCTGAACCGGTGGAACGCCGCCGCGATGGTGACCCGCGGTTCGCGCCTCGGCCTGGGCGGCCACATCGCGACGTACGCCTCGGCGGCCTGGCTCTACGAGGTCGGGTTCAACCACTTCTTCAAGGGCAAGGACGGCGACGGTTCCGGGGACCAGCTGTATCTCCAGGGACACGCCTCGCCCGGCATCTACGCCCGGGTGTTCCTGGAGGGGCGGCTGAGCGCGGCGCAACTGGACGGTTTCCGGCGGGAGGCGGACGGTCACGGGCTGCCCTCGTATCCGCATCCCCGGCGGCTGCCGTGGCTGTGGGAGTTCCCGACCGTGTCGATGGGGCTCGGCCCGCTCGCCGCCGTCTACCAGGCCAGGTTCAACCGCTATCTGCTCAACCGGGGCATCAAGGACACGTCCGGCTCCCGGGTGTGGGCCTTCCTGGGCGACGGCGAGGTGGACGAGCCCGAGTCGACGGCCGCGCTGGAACTGGCCGCCCGCGAGGGCCTCGACAACCTCACCTTCGTCGTCAACTGCAACCTCCAGCGGCTGGACGGTCCGGTGCGGTCCAACTCCAAGATCGTGCAGGAGCTGGAGGCCCGGTTCCGGGGTGCGGGCTGGCAGGTCGTGAAGGCCCTCTGGGGCGCGGCCTGGGACCCGGTGCTGCGGCAGGACACGGACGGCTCCCTCGTCCGGCGGCTCGGCGAGACCCCCGACGCCCAGCTCCAGACGTACGCCGCACGGGACGCCGCCTACATCCGCAAGCACTTCTTCGTCGGCGACGAACTGTCCCACCTGGCCGCGGGCCTGAGCGACATCCAGCTCACCGACCTGTTCGCCGGCTCCCGGGGCGGCCACGAACCCCTCAAGGTGCACGCCGCGTACCGGGCCGCCGTCGAGCACGAGGGGCAGCCGACCGTCGTCCTCGCCCAGACGGTGAAGGGCCACACGCTGGGCTCGGCGTTCGAGTCCCGCAACGCCAACCACCAGATGAAGAAGCTGACGGCGGCCCAGTTCCGCGAGCTGCGCGACACCCTCGAACTCCCTATCCCCGACAGCGCGTTGACCGGCGACCTGGTCCCGTACTGGCACCCGGGCGAGGACTCGGACGAGGTGCGCTACCTCCACGAGCGGCGCACGGCGCTGGCCGGTCCCGTACCGGTCCGGCGCGTGACGGCCAAGCCACTCCCCCAGCCGCCCGCCGCCCCCTTCGAAGCCCTCGTCAAGGGCTTCGGCAATCAGGAGGTGGCCACCACCATGGCGCTGGTCCGGCTGGTCAAGGACCTGATGCGGGTCGAGGGGACGGGCCCGCGCTGGGTGCCGATCATCCCCGACGAGGCACGGACCTTCGGCATGGAGTCCCTCTTCCCGACGGCCGGGATCTACTCGCCGAAGGGCCAGACCTACGAACCGGTCGACGTCGACCAACTGCTGCACTACCGCGAGGCCACGGACGGCCAGCTCATCGACGAGGGCATCACCGAGGCCGGTTCCATGGCCGAGTTCACGGCCGCCGCGACCTCGTACGCCACCCACGGCGAACCCATGATCCCCTTCTACATCTTCTACGCCATGTTCGGCTTCCAGCGCACGGGCGACCAGTTCTGGGCCCTCGCCGACCAGCTGGGGCGCGGCTTCGTCATCGGCGCGACGGCGGGCCGTACGACGATGACCGGCGAGGGCCTCCAGCACGCCGACGGCCACTCCCATCTGCTGGCCTCCACCAATCCGGCGGCCGTGAGCTACGACCCGGCCTTCGCGTACGAGATCGCCGTGATCGTCCGCGAGGGGCTGCGCCGGATGTACGGCGACCGGCCCGAGGACGTCTTCTACTACCTGACCGTCTACAACGAGCCCGAGCGGCAGCCGCCGATGCCGGCCGGACCGTCGGTCGAGGAGGGCATCCTCCGGGGCATCTACCGCTTCCGGCCGGCCGAACCGTACGACGTCGGACCACGCGTCCAGCTGCTGGCCTCCGGTACGGCCATCCACTGGGCCCTCAAGGCGCAGGAACTCCTCCTGGCCCGGTGGGGAGTGCACGCCGACGTCTGGTCGGTGACGTCCTGGACGGAGCTGCGCCGCGACGCCCTGTGCGCCGACCGGGCGCGGCTGCGGGGCGAGGAGCGCGTCCCGTATGTGACGGCCGCGCTCTCCGGTGCCCCGGGGCCCGTGCTGGCGGTCAGCGACTGGATGCGGCAGGTGCCCGACCAGATCAGCCAGTGGGTCGAGCAGGACTACTCGTCGCTGGGCACGGACGGCTTCGGCCTGTCGGACACCCGTGACGCCGTACGCCGTTACTTCCACGTGGACGCCGATTCGATCGTCACAGCCGCCCTGGACCGGCTGGCGCGGGCCGGCGCGGTCGACCCGGAGTCGGTGGTGCGGGCGCGCGACGGCCAGGACCGGCGGGGGTGAACGCCGTGCTGGACATGCGCCCTTCCCCGGCGCACGCGGAGGAGTTGGACGCCTACGCGGTCAGTGCCGAGTTCTACGACGTCCTGCAAGCGGACTCCGACGCCGCGCGCGTGCGCCGGTGGTACGGCGCCGCGGTGCGGAGGGCCCGGCTCGGTGTGCTGGACGTCGGCGCGGGCACCGGGCGGGTCACGCTGATGAGCCTGGTGGAGTCGCGGGTCCCCGTGCACGCCGTGGAGCCCAGCCGGGCCATGCGCTCCCCGCTGATGACCCGGCTCGCGGCGCTGCCCGCCGGTCTGCGGGCGCGGGTCACCGTGCACCCGCACCGGCTCGACGAGGCCGGGCCGCACGGGGCCGGACTGGGCGGGGTCGCCGATGTCGCCGTGTGCCACAACACGGTCGCCTGCCTCCACCCGGAGTCACGGCGTGCCCTGTGGCCGGCCGTCGCCGGAGCCCTCGTACCCGGAGGCGTGCTGCTCGTCCAACTGCCGCCCGCGCGGCTCCCGTACCGCGAGACCACGCACGACCTGCCCGCCCAGTGGATCGGACGGCACGAGTACGGCGGGCGGGTCGTGGCGTCGGCCGACGGGGACCGGATCCGGACCCGCTTCGACTACTGGGTGCGGGGCGAGGGCGGGGTGCTGCGGGAGCACCACGAGACGTTCTGGATGTGGCCCGCCGCTCGCGGGAGGGTGATCGGGGAACTGGCGTCGGCCGGCTTCGCGCCGCTGCCGGGGCGGACCGATCCGGCCGTGCTGGCGGTGCGGCTCGTACGGGGGTGAGCGGTGGGTGTCACACGGGAGGGGACTCGCCGGTCAACTGGCTGTCCGGGGCTCCTCCTACCCGAAGGTGCGTGCAAGGTGACCGAGCAGAGTCCGCTGCCCGAGCTGTCCACCGAGATGGACTTCGGCGGCGAGTCCTTCGCCCCCATCTACACCACGACGGTGACGGTGAGCGGCGGCACGGCGAGCCACGGGCGGGCGTCGGGCCGGGCCCGCTCGGCCGACGGAGCCCTGGATCTCCATCTGCGGATGCCCGCCGAACTGGGCGGCGACGGCCAGGGCACCAACCCCGAGCAACTGTTCGCCGCCGGTTTCGCCGCCTGCTACCACGGGGCGCTGAGCCTGGTGGCCCGGCAGGTGCCGCTCGACCCCACCGAGATCTCCGTGCGGGCGACGGTCGCCTTCGGGCGGGACCCGGCGGACGGCGGCTATCTGCTGCGCATCGACCTGGTGGTCCAGTGGCCCGGCGTCGATCCCGAGGTCGCCGCCCCGCTCCTGGAGAGGGCGGACTCGCTGTGCCCGTACGCGAAAATGGCCTGGCAGGGTACGCCGACGACGATCACGTTGGCTCCCTAGGTCCTGTCGTCAAATTCCCGTCGTCGCCCGTAGGGCGGCTCCGCGGCGTCCGGTGCGTGCTCTCGGCGTGCCGGGTGCAAGCCCTCGTACTGGTGGTACGTGGGCTTGTGCCCGGTGCGGCGAGTGGGGGTCCCCCCTCTGGGGGAGCGTGCCGGACGCCGCGGAGCAGGCGGGAATTTGACGACAGGACCTAGCTCCGTCCGCTGTCACACGGCGGGGCGCTGCGCGGTCTCTTGGGTGTCCCACGCCGCATCCGAGACGAGGAACCCCGTGAACACTTTCGTGATCGTCGGTGGCGGTCTGGCCGCGGGCAAGGCCGCGGAGGCGCTGCGGGAGCACGGCCACACCGGCCCGCTCGTCGTCATCGGCGACGAGGCGGACCGGCCGTACATCCGGCCGCCGCTGTCCAAGGGCTATCTGCTGGGCAAGGAGGAGCGCGACTCGATCTTCGTGCACCCCGACGGCTGGTACCGCGAGCACGACGTCGACCTGCTGCTGGACACGCGTGCGCGTGCGGTCGATCCCCGGGCACGGGTGGTGGAGCTGGCGGACGGCCGCCGGGTGCGGTACGACAAGCTGCTGCTGGCCACCGGCTCGTCCCCGCGTCGGCTGACCGTGCCGGGGGCGGATCTCGACAACGTGCTGTATCTGCGCCGGGTGGGCGACAGCGAGCGCCTCAAGGCGGCGTTCACGCCGGGGGCGCGGATCGTCGTGGTCGGCGCCGGGTGGATCGGGCTGGAGACCGCAGCCGCCGCCCGGCTCGCCGGTGCCGAGGTGACGGTGCTCAACCACTCGGCGCTGCCCCTGGAGAAGGTGCTCGGGCGGGAGGCCGCCGAGGTGTTCGCGGCGCTGCACGCCGAGCACGGTGTCGACGTACTGCCCCGCGTGGAGGTGGAGTCCCTCACCGGGACGGACGGGCGCGTGGACGGCGTACGGCTCGCCGACGGCAGGCTCCTGGCCGCCGACGCCGTGGTCGTGGGCGTCGGCATCACCCCGAACGTGCGGCTCGCCGAGGAGGCGGGTCTGGAGGTGCGGAACGGCATCGTCACCGACGAGCGGCTGCGGACCTCGGAGGCCGACATCTACGCGGCCGGGGACGTCGCCAACGCCTTCCACCCGCTGCTCGGCCGCCGGCTCCGCGTCGAGCACTGGGCCAACGCGCTGCGGCAGCCGGAGGTGGCGGCGCTCGGGATGCTCGGCAAGGACGCCGTGTACGACAGGCTGCCGTACTTCTACACGGACCAGTACGACCTCGGGATGGAGTACACGGGGTACACGGAGCCGGGCGCGTACGACCGGGTCGTCTTCCGTGGGGAGCGGTCCGAACGGCGGTTCGTGTGCTTCTGGATGGCGGGCAGACGGGCCCTGGCCGGGATGAGCGTCAACGTGTGGGACGTCATCGACCCGATCCGGGATCTGGTCGCCTCCGGAGCCGACCTCGACGACACGCGTCTCGCCGACCCGGACGTACCGCTGGACCGCGTCCTGTCGTGATGTCGCGCACAACGGTGTCATCGGCGGCACAGCGTGTCACAGATCCCCGGACGGACTGGTCGTACTCAGTGACAACCCCGGCGATCGGAGTGAACGGTGGCTATCGACGAACAACAACTCTCCACCACGGTGCTGGTCATCGGCACGGGAGGCGCCGGGCTGCGGGCGGCGATCGAACTGGCCGAGTCCGGCATCGACGTCCTCGCGGTCGGCAAGCGTCCCAAGGACGACGCCCACACGGCGCTCGCCGCCGGTGGG
The DNA here is from genome assembly GCF_002954775.1 of Streptomyces geranii. Taxonomy (GTDB): domain Bacteria; phylum Actinomycetota; class Actinomycetes; order Streptomycetales; family Streptomycetaceae; genus Streptomyces; species Streptomyces geranii. Next base: position 147,713 of record NZ_PJME01000004.1, on the reverse strand, counting down.
ATCAACGCGGCCCTGGCCACCATGGACCCCGAGGACAGCTGGCAGCAGCACGCGGCCGACACGCTCAAGGAGAGCTATCTGCTGGCCGACCCGCGCACCGCCGAGATCGTCACCCAGGGCGCCGCCCGGGGCATCGACGACCTGGAGCGCTACGGCATGGCCTTCGCCCGGGAGGAGGACGGCCGGATCTCCCAGCGCTTCTTCGGCGCGCACACCTTCCGGCGCACCGCCTTCGCGGGCGACTACACCGGACTGGAGATCCAGCGCACGCTGATCAGGCGCGCGGAGCAGCTGCGCATTCCCGTGCTCGACGGGGTGTACATCACCCGGCTGCTGGTGCACGACGGCGCGGTGTTCGGCGCGTACGGCTTCGGCCTCCACGACGGCAAGCGGTACCTGATCCACGCGGACGCGGTCGTCCTGGCGGCGGGCGGTCACACCCGGATCTGGCGGCGTACCTCCTCGCGGCGCGACGAGAACACGGGGGACTCCTTCCGGCTGGCCGTGGAGGCGGGGGCGCGGCTGCGGGACGCGGAGCTGGTGCAGTTCCATCCGTCCGGGATCATCGAGCCGGAGAGCGCGGCCGGGACCCTGGTCAGCGAGGCGGCCCGGGGCGAGGGCGGCATCCTGCGCAACGCGCTCGGGGAGCGGTTCATGGCCCGCTACGACCCCGACCGCATGGAGCTGTCCACACGGGACCGGGTGGCGCTGGCCTCGTACACGGAGATCAAGGAGGGGCGCGGGACGCCGAAGGGCGGGGTGTGGCTCGACGTGTCCCATCTGCCCCGGCAGACGATCATGACGCGGCTCCCCCGCGTCTACCAGACCCTCCTCGACCTGCAGATGCTCGACATCACCCGCGAGCCGATCGAGATCGCCCCGACCGCCCACTACTCGATGGGCGGGGTGTGGGTGCGGCCGGAGGACCACAGCACGGACGTGCGCGGTCTGTACGCCATCGGGGAGGCGTCGAGCGGGCTGCACGGCGCGAACCGGCTCGGCGGGAACAGTCTCATCGAGCTGCTGGTGTTCGGCCGGATCACGGGGCAGGCGGCTGCCGCGTACTCGCGGTCGCTGACGGCGCAGCCCCGGTCGGCGGCGGCCGTCGCGCGGGCCCGGGCGGACATCGCCGACCTGCTCGCGGCCGACGGTCCTGAGAACGTCCGGGCGCTGCAGCGCGCCATCCGCGACACGATGACCGAGCACGCGGGTGTCGTACGCGACGAGGAGGGGCTGAGCGCCGGGCTGGCCGAGCTGTCCGTGATCGAGAAGCGGATGGAGGACGTCGGGGTGCACCCGGACATCGCCGGCTACCAGGACCTCGCCCACGCCTTCGACCTCAGGTCGGCCGCGCTGGCGGCCCGGGCCACCCTGGAAGCGGCCCTGGAGCGTCGTGAGACGCGGGGCTGCCACAACCGCAGCGACTACCCCGGGGCGGACCCCGCACTGCAGGTCAATCTCGTCTGGTCGCCGACGACCGGTATCACCCGGGAGAGCATTCCGGCCATCCCAGAGGAGATCTCCTCACTGATGGGGGATGTCTCCACCGAGGGAAAACTCGTCGAATGACGGAATTTCCCCGATCGCCGCGAAACCGGTGTCACAAGCGCGGCCACTGTCCTGTCTCTCCTAGTACACAGAGAACCTCTGGTACACAGAAAACCTCCGAAAGGATTCCGTCATGAAGGTCGTAGTCATCGGTGGAACCGGGCTCATCGGCTCGAAGGTGGTCGAGAAGCTCAACGCGCACGGCCACGAGGCGGTCGCGGCGGCGCCCAACACCGGCGTCAACACGCTGACGGGCGAGGGCCTGGCCGAGGTACTGGAGGGCGCGTCGGTCGTGGTCGACGTGTCCAACTCCCCCTCCTTCGCGGACGACGCCGTCATGGAGTTCTTCCGCACCTCCACGACCAACCTCCTCAAGGCGGAGACCGAGGCCGGGGTGACCCACCACGTGGCGCTGTCGGTGGTCGGCACCGAGCGGCTCCAGGACAGCGGCTACTTCCGCGCCAAGCAGGTCCAGGAGGAGCTGATCAAGGAGTCCGGGATTCCGTACTCCATCGTGCACGCGACCCAGTTCTTCGAGTTCATGAAGGGGATCGCGGACATGTCGACCGAGGGCGACACCGTGCGGCTGGCCCCGGTCAAGATCCAGCCCATCTACTCCGACGACGTGGCCGCGGCCGTCGGCCGCACCGCGGTCGGCGCCCCCGTGGGCGGCGTGGTGGAGATCGCCGGGCCGGACGTCTTCCAGCTCGACGAGCTGATCCGCAAGGGCCTCGCCGCCAAGGGCGACCCCCGAAAGGTCGTCACGGACCCGCACGCCCCCTACTCCGGCGCCGAGGTGCAGGAGTCCACGCTCGTCCCGGGGCCGGGCGCGCAGATCGCCGAGACCCGGTTCGCGGACTGGCTCGCGCAGCAGAAGTAGCCGGTCCCGCCGGTGGTCCCCCGCCGACGGGCGGGGGACCACATTCCGCCAGGAACACCGTCCACGAAGAACACGAGGAAATGGCTCGCCATGCCCGACCGGAGGGAATCGACGATTTCGGAGAACTCGGAGAACTCAGAGAAGTCGGAGAAGTCGGAGAACCGGGGAGAAATTCCGGCCACAGTCGTTTCACTGGCCGCCGAAGCCACCGAACTGGAGAACCGCGCCGACGAACTGCGCCGCGAACTCGTGGACGTCGACGAACGAATGCGGGAAATTACGGACGCCCTGCACCGGCTCGGTTAGGCCGGTGTCGCCTCGCCTTCGAGGCTCAGGGCGCGGATCTCCTTGCGGGAGGAGATGCCGAGCTTCGAGAACACCTTGCGCAGATGCCATTCGACGGTGTGCCTGCTGATGAAGAGCTGGACGCCGATCTCCGAGTTGGTGAGCCCCTCGCCGGCGAGCCGGGCGATCTGCGCCTCCTGCGCGGTGAGGGCGGCGGGCGTGGCGACGACGTGGTTGCGCACCTTCGCCCCGGTGGCCTGCAGTTCGCCGCGGGCGCGCTCGGCGAACGCCTCGGCGCCGATCTCGCCGAACAGGTCGTGGGCGGCGCCCAGTTGGGCGCGGGCGTCGACGCGGCGGTTCTCCCGGCGCAGCCACTCCCCGTACAGGAGGTGCGCGCGGGCCAGCTCGAACCGGACCCGGGTCCGCGCGAGCCGTTCGACCGCCTCGCGGTAGAGGCGCTCCGCGGTGTCGCCCTCGCTCAGGAGCGCCCGGGAGCGCGCCTCCACGCCGAGGGCCCAGTCCGTGCCGCTGGCCCTGGTCGCGACGGCGAGTTGGTCGAGCGCGGCGGTCGCCGGTTCGGGTGCGCCGCTGCGTACGGCGGCCTCGATCAGCTCGACCAGGCCCCAGCGCGGCGACGCGAACTCGCACGGGTACGCGGCTGCCTCCCGGGCCGCCTCCAGGGCTTCCGCGTACTGGCCGAGGCCGTTGCAGAGCACGGCGCGGTACCAGTGGCTGACGGTGACGGCGGCGCCCTGGCCGCGCGGTACGGCCTCGCTCATGATCGCGTCGATCAGCGTACGGGCCGCCTGCTCGCGGCCCTGCCAGGCGGCGAGGCCGAGCGGGAGTACGCGGGTCGGGTTGCTGCCGATCGCCGCGCACACCGTCGCGACCTCGTCGACCAGGGCCGCGACCGCCGTCAGCTCCCCGGCGAGGAGGTGCACGTGCGCGCGGGCTTCGAGCACGTCGGGCAGCGCGCTGAGCGCCCCCGCCCGGCGGGTGATCGTCAGATGGCGGGCCGCCAGCAGATGTCCGCGTTCGTCGTCCCACAGGTCGGCGGCGATCACCCCGGCGAGCCAGAGCCAGCGCAGCGCCTCCTGGACGGGGATGTCGTCGTCGCAGGAGGCTTCGAGGACGCGTTCCATCATCGGCACCGAGGCCGGGTAGCCGTCGGTGAGGCGCACGGCGACCGCGTCCAGGAGCAGGTCGGGCAGTCGTACCGGCCGCGGGGGCGGTGGTGCGCTCCGGGCCTCCTCGCCCACCTCGCGCAGTCCGGGCCCGTCGGCCAGGCGTCCGGCGAAGATCGCCGCCGCGACGGCGTCCAGGTAGGTGTCGCGGGCGAGTGCGGGATCGAGCCGCCCGAACCGGCGGGCGGCGGCGAGGAGCAGTGAGGGGGCCTCGCTGCCCCGGTTCTGGGCGAAGGCGATCCCGGCGTTGAGTACGTCGACCCGGGCGCGGCCCAGTTCGTCGAGGGGTCCGGCCTCCGCCGTGGTGAGCAGGGCCGCCGCCGGTTCGAAGGCGCCGGCCTGGAGTTTCGCCTGGGCGGCGTCGATCGCGCGCTGTGCCCGCAGGGCGGGTTCCTGGGTCAGGGTGGCCGCGCGCTGGAGGAAGGCGGCTGCGGCGGAGATGCCGCCTCGGGCCTGTGCGCGGCCCGCGGAGCGTTCCAGTTCGGCGGCCACCGTCTCGTCGGGGCCGGCTGCGGCGGCGGCCAGGTGCCAGGCGCGGCGGTCGGGGTCGAGGCGGGCGTCGGTCGCGTCGGCGAGCGCCTTGTGCGCCTCGCGCCGGTCCTTCGGGCTCGCCGCGCGATAGGCGGCCGAGCGCACCAGGGGGTGCCGGAAGCGCACCCAGGTGCCGAGGGTGATCAGCTCGGCCGCGTCGGCGTGCGACACGGCGGTGTCGACGTCGATGTCCAGCAGCCGGGCGGCCCGTCTGAGCAGGGTCACGTCGCCGATCGGCTCGGCGGCGGCGGTGAACAGCAGGCGCTGCGTCTCGGCCGGGAGGGCCTGGACGCGGTGCAGGAAGTCCTGCTCGATCTGGCTCGGCAGGGACTGGGCCTCGGGCCGTCCGAAGCCGCCCGCCATCTCGGCCGTGGTCAGGCGGCGGGGCAGTTCGAGCAGGGCCAGGGGGTTGCCGCGCGACTCGGCGACGATCCGGTCGCGCACCCGCTGGTCGAGGGGCCCGGTGACGACGGAGTCGAGAAGTGCGCGGGAGTCGCTCTCGGACAGCCCCGTCACGGCCAGCTCGGGCAGCCCGACGAGCGCCTCCCCGGTGCCGAGTTCACGGACGGCGAAGACCAGTGCCACCGGTTCCGCGAGCAGGCGCCGGGCGACGAACGCGAGGGTCAGCGCCGACGCCCGGTCGAGCCACTGGGCGTCGTCGACGAGGCAGACCAGCGGCTCGCCGCCACCGGCGTCCGCGATGAGGCTCAGGGCGGCCAGTCCCACGAGGAAGCGGTCGGGCGCGGCGCCCCCACGGAGCCCGAACGCCGTGCCCAGGGCGTCCCGTTGGGGCTCGGGCAGCTGGTCGAGACCGGCGAGCAGCGGGGCGCAGAGCTGGTGCAGTCCGGCGTAGGAGAGTTCCATCTCGGACTGGACGCCGCCGATCCTGACTGTGCGGCAGCCGGTGGCGCGGCCGAGGAAGTACCTCAGCAGGGCGGTCTTGCCGATGCCCGCCTCGCCGCGCAGGACGAGGACCCCGCTGCGGCGGGCGCGGGCGCCGGCCAGCAGGTCGTCGAGGGCCCGGCATTCGTGCTGCCTTCCGAGGAGTCCGGCTCCCGCACCGCTCCTCGCCATGGCAGCTCTCCTGTCCGACGCCCTTCGCTCGGTATCGTAATACGCCTCCGGATGGCCGCGCCGGTGTGCTTGAGAATGCAAGGACGGGCGGGTGTGACCGGCGAGGCCCGTCCCCGCGGGATTTCCGCGCCTTGCGGATGCCTTACAGACGCCTCTCCCCGTACCGCCCCGATACGGCTCGCTACGGTCGCGGGAGGTCCGTCTCCGCCGTCGTGCCCTGGTGGGCGCGGATGAGGGCGATCACCGTCTCGGTGGTGTGGTCGAGGTGGCTGCGGCCGTCGGGCAGCAGGCCCTCGGGACTGATGTAGCTGTGCGGACCGAGGTGGGTGGCGGGGTCGAGCCGGTGCACGGTGATCTTCCCGGCGCGGTCGGCCCGGTTCCAACCGCTGCGGCGGAAGAGGGGCCAGCGCTGCGGGAAGATCCAGGTGCCGACCCGTTCGATCCGGTCGCTCGCACTGGTGAGCCGGTGCACGTGTGCCGCGTGGGTGAGGTCGTTGGCGCCGTTGTGGAACCCGCCGAGAGTGATCACCACGACCGGGCAGCGCAGCCGGGCGTGCAGTTCGTCGACGGCGCCGGTGGCGACCTGGGCACCTCCGCTGTAGCCGAGCAGCACCACGGGGATGCCGCTGCCGGGCTCGTAACCGGCGAGCCGAAGCTGGGTGGCGATCTGGGAGCCGACCGCCCGGTTGTACAGGGGCCGGTAGCGGTGGTCGGCGGCGACGAAGACCTGCATGACGTTGTGCAGGAACAGCAGCAGCCCGATCCGGCGGCGCAGCAACGCCCACACGGGCCGGTCGGCGAGCGGATCGGCCAGCGGCGAGTACGGCTGCACCTGGCCCAGCACCCGCAGCTCCGGCGCCCCGGCGAGCACGGCCTTGACGAGCTGGCCGCCGTCCCGGGTGTCGCGGACCCGGCGTTTGCCGATGCCGTCGAGGTAGACGAGGTAGGCGGCCGGGGGCCGGTCGGGCGCCGCGCCCCGGGCGTAGGGGGTGCCCTCGGGGAGTTCGGTCACGGGGGCCCGCCAGCCCGCGCTGTAGGCGAGCACCTCGTAGCGGGCCAGCAGGGCTTCGGCGATGAGTGCCGGTCCGAGGAGGCAGGCCCAGAGCAGGAAGTCGTTCATACGATCGTCTCCGTGGGCCGGGTCGCGCTGAGCCGTACGACCAGCCGCCGAACGCCCTCCACGGTGACGCCGAGCCCGGCTCCCGCGAGGGCCACGCAGCCGGCGGCGCTCCACCAGCCGAGGCCGGTCGCGGTCGCCAGCGGGTCGGCGAGACCGGCGCCGACGCCCACGAAGACGACCAGGTGGAGGAAGGGCCCGAGCAGCGGGAACGCCAGTACGGCGGAGAGGACGAGGGGGGCGACCAGTCCTGGCGTCCACTCCAGGCCGCTGCCGGGTGGTGCGGAGGACAGGACCAGTTCGGCCAGGGTCCAGGCGGTGAGCGGCCACAGGGCGAACACCGTGGCCTCGACGAGCCCGGCGGCCACCAGGAGCCCGGCCACGAAGGTCCGGGACATGCCGGGCCTGCGGGAGACCAGCGGGACGATGCGCCCGGCGGCCTCCGACAGTCCGGCGATCAGCAGCAGGAGGAGGACGGGGGACGTCATCGGCCGGCCCCGCCCCGCCGGTCGACGGGCACCGGCCGCCGGTCCGGGCCGCCCGCCTTCGCGTACCGCTCCAGTTCGTCGGCGGCCCGCCGGTAGCCGCCCGCCTGGTGCTGGGCGGCCTTGAGGTCGCTCGCGGCGGCCCGGAACCCGGGCTCGTGGAGCAGCCGCCGGGCCAGCGCGCGGACGGTGCTCCGCCCGACGTCCTCGGTGCGCAGCGACAGACCGGCGCCGAGTTCGGCGACGCGCCGGGCGACCATGGGCTGGTCGGCGCCCTGCGGGACGACCAGCAGCGGGACCCCCGCATACAGGGCCTCGTTGACGCTGTTCATGCCGCCGTGGGTGACGAAGAGGGCCGCGCGGGCCAGCACCTCGGGCTGCGGTACGAAGCGGCGGGCGAGGACGTTGGCGGGCAGCGGGCCGAGCGCGTCGGGGTCGCTCTGGCCGGTGGACACGATCACGGTGCCGCCCAGCGGGGCGAGCGCGGTCGCGAAGGTGCGCAGGAGCTGCGGGTCGGCGTTGAACACCGTGCCCAGGGAGGCGTACAGGACCGGGTCCTGGAGCCGGTCGAAGGGGAAGGACGGATCGGCGGGGCGGGCGCCGATGCTCGGGCCGACGAAGCGGTAGGAGTCGTCGAAGTCCTCGGCTGCGGGCTGGAACTCCCGTGCGGTGTAGACGAGGTTGAGGGGCTGGCGGATGTCCGCCACGTCGAACAGGGGCAGCCCGCCGGTGGCGAAGCGCCGGCGCAGCTGCCACCGGGCCCGCAGATAGCCCTGGAGGCTGCGGGGCCGGCCGGCCGCGGCGGCCAGCAGGTCCCGGGAGGCGCGGGTGGGGCTCCGCACATGCCGGTTGAAGGCGAAGGTGGTGAACGACGAGACGGCCGGGATCCCGAGTTCACGGGCGGCGACGGCGCCCCACAGACAGGCGCTGTCGTGGACGATCACGTCGGGCCGTCCGGCCCGGAGGTCGTCGAGCACGGCGGGCAGCCGGCGGACGGTGGTGTTCGCGAGCGCCTCCATCCAGGTGAGCGGGGTCGGCGGGTCGGGGAAGGCCTGGTCGCCGCCCCGGTAGAGGTGCACGGTGCCGCCGACGGCCTCGATCTCGTCCCGGAACTCCGGCGAGGAGTGGTAGGTGACGGTGTGGCCGCGCCGGACGAGTTCGGCGACGACCGGCAGCGTCGGGTTGACATGGCCGTGCATACCGATGTTGAGGAACGCGATGGTGCTCACAGGCCGGCCTCCAAGGTGGACGAAGTGGTCGCCCCGCCGAGCGGGACGGATGCCGCCGGGTCGACCCGGTAGAGGCCAGGACCGCTGACGCGCAGACCGTCGAGGAAGCGCCCGGCCGTGTCGGAGGCGGTGCCGATCAGCCGCTGGGAGTGGCGGAAGTCCCAGGGGGCGGGCCAGGTCTCGATGCCGGTGGGGAGCACCACGGTCGGCAAGTGCCGGGACACTTCGTGCAGATCGCGCTCGATCTGGTGGCGCAACAGCAGCAGCCCGGCCCGGGAGGCGACCGCCCCGGCGCGTCGGCGCGGGTCGACCGGGCGCAGCGGCGAGGTCTCCGGCCCGGTCGCCACGACGACGACACTGGCGGCGCCCGCCTGCTGGGCGGCGAGTACAGGGACGTAGGCGACGACCCCGCCGTCGACGAGGGTGCGGCCTCCGCGCTCGACCGGCGGCAGCACCCCGGGGATGGCCGCGCTGGCCAGCAGCGCGGACTCCAGGTCTCCGCTGTCGAGCAGCACGGGGGCGCCGGTGACGAGGTCCATGGCCACGGCGGTGAAGGGGACGGCGAGTTGCTCGATCCGTTCGGGCAGCCCGGCCCGGGCGATCAGGCGGCGCAGGCCGCGGTCGGTGAAGATGCTGGTCCGTGAGGAGAGGTAGCCGAGCGGATACACCTCGCGGCGGCGCAGCTGGGTCCACACGTGGTCGAGCCAGGGTGCGGCCCGGTCGGGGTGGGCCGCCGCGATGGCTCCGTTGAGGGCGCCCACCGAGGTTCCGATGATCATGTCGGGGACGAAGCCGCGTTTCTCCAGCGCGTACCCGACACCGACGTGTGCCGCCCCGAGCACACCACCGGCGCCCACCACGACCGCCACGGGGCGGGGCAGGGAGTGCAGACCGGTCGGCTCCGGCTCGGTAGGCGCCGGGTGGCCGCCGAAGCCGAAGCGTTTCCATGGGGCCTGTCCTCGACGAGTGACCCTCACGATGATCAACCTTTCTCACCAGGGCGTTGAAGCGGTCGCGGCAGCTGAATCGCGGGTGGTTACGCAAGTAGGACCGGACTCCCGTCCGACCTGTGACACACCTTCCGGCTCACACGGTGTGGAGGGCGGTGCGCAGGGTGTGGATCGCCTGGTCCAGCGCGGCCGTGGCCGCCCGGGTGCCCCGGAGGGCGTCGAGCATCATGAAGTCGTGCGGGGCGCCGTTGACGCGGATGCTCACGGTGGGTACGTCGGCCTGGGTGAGCCTGCGGGCGTACGCCTCGCCCTCGTCCCGCAGTACGTCGCCGCCGTCGACGATGACGAGCGCGGGCGGCAGCCCCGCCAGCTCGGCCAGGCCGGCCCGCAGCGGTGAGGCGGTGATCTCCGCGCGCTGGGCCGGGTCGGTGGTGTAGCAGTCCCAGAACCAGGCCATGGCCCGCGCCGTGAGGTAGGGGCCGTCCGCGAACTCCCGGTAGCTCGCGGTGTCCTGGGCCGCGTCGGTGACCGGGTAGTACAGCGACTGGTGCACGAAGGTCACGTCCCCGCGCCGCTTGGCCAGCAGGGTGAGGGCCGCGGCCAGGTTGCCGCCCGCGCAGTCCCCGGCGACGGCCAGCCGGGCGGCGTCCAGGCCGGACGCCGCGCCCTGCCCGGTGATCCAGCGGGCCGTCGCGTAGGCCTGCTCCAGGGCGACCGGGTACCTGGCCTCGGGCGCCCGGTCGTACTCCACGAAGACGACGGCCGCACGCGCCCCGACGGCCAGCTCGCGCACCAGCCAGTCATGGGTGCCGGCGTTGCCCATGACCCAGCCCCCGCCGTGCAGGTACAGGACGACCGGCAGGGGCCCCGGGCAGCCGACGGGCCGCACGATCCGGACGGGTACGTCGCCTGTCCCGGCGGGCACCGTGAGCCACCGCTCCTCCACCTCGGGCCCGGCCACGGGCGCCGACTGCAGGGCGTCCAGGAACTTGCGGGCGCCCTCGGGGCCCAGCTCGTGCGGGAAGGGCGGGACGGACGTCGTGTCCGCGAGTTCCTGAGCCGCGGTCTCAAGAACGTGCTTCGTCATCACGGCACTCCTCGGGTCGGCGGGCATCACCCACGTCACCCGTATGACAGGGCACGTACCGAAGGTGTGACAGGCACCCGTGCCGGCGGCCCGGCCAGGGGTGTGCCGGGGCACGACCACGGGTCGTCCTACGGGTTCCACGGGGCGCGCTCGGGGACACCCGGGCGTGACGCTGGGAGCGCAGTCCCTGAGCCGTTGTCCCCGGAGCAGAGGAGCCGGTCGTGGACACGTATGCGCCCTCAGTCGGGCAGGGCCGCGAGGCAGCCGCTACGACGGCCGGCCCGGTCCTCGGTGACCTGGAAACCGCGACGTCGGTGTTCGTGCGCGCCAGACCCGGGCTGTTCCGGATCGCCAACCGGATCCTCGGCGACGCGAACGACGCCGAGGACGTCCTCCAGGAGGCGTGGCTGCGCTGGCAGCGCACGGACCGCGCGCTCGTCCTGAACCCGTCGGCGCTGCTCAGGACGACGACCGTCCGGCTGGCCCTGAACGTCGTCCAGTCCGCCTGGCGGCGCCGGGAGTCCTGCGCCAGCCCGTGGCTCCCGGACCTGCTGGACGACCGGGTGACCCCGGAGGCGGTGGCCGAGCGGCGGGACGCCGTCGAGCGGGCTGTGCTCCTGCTGATGGAGACACTGACGCCCAGGCAGCGCGCGGCCTATGTCCTGCGCGAGGGGTTCGGCTGTCCGTACGGGCGGATCTCCGAGGTGCTGGGGCTGAGCGCCGCCAACGCGCGGCAGCAGGTCGTCCGCGCCCAGCAGCGGCTCGTCTCCGGCCACCGCCGACAGCCCGTGGACTCGGTCGCGCACCGGCGGCTCGTCGAGACCTTCCTCGCGGCGGCCGGGACCGGTGACCTCACCGACCTGGAGCGGGTCCTCGCCGAGGCCGCGTCGGACACGGCCGGCGGGTACTGACGGTTCCCCCGCCCAGGGGTGTCAGCCCCGGTGTTCGCCGGTGATCTCCTGGTACTCCCGGTACTCCTGGGCGGTCGGCTTGGCGATCTGCGTGCCCTCGCCGTAGAGGCCGCGGCTGAGCCTGACGCGCAGCCGCCGGGCGAACCGCGCTCCGGCCTTCGGGCCGTCGCCGTTCGCGGAGGGACCGTTCGCGGAGGGACCCGGGCCGATCGGCTCGTACTGCTCGTGCCGGGTGAGGGCGTGGAGCTGTTCCCGGCCGAGCGGCTCGTGCACCTCGACGAACTCGCCGTGCGGCAGCCGTTTGACGATGCCGGTCTCGCGGCCGTGCAGCACCTTGTCCCGGTCCCGGCGCTGCAGGCCGAGGGCGAACCTCTTCGCCACCACGAAGGCCGCGACCGGCACGACGAACAGGCCGATACGGACCGCCCAGGTCACCGCGTTGACGGAGACATGGAGGCGGAGGGCGATGATGTCGTTCGCGGCGCCGATCAGCGCCACCAGGTAGAAGCTGAGCCACGCGACCCCGAGTGCCGTCCGCACCGGCCGGTTGCGCGGCCGGTCGAGAAGGTGCTGGTCGCGGTCGTCGCCGGTCACCCAGGCCTCGATGAACGGGTAGGCGCCCAGGGCGAGGAAGAAACCGACGCCCGCCAGCAGCGGGATCAGGTTGTCCAGGGCCAGGGTGTGGCCCCCGAGGGTGACCTCCCAGCCCGGCATGACCCGCAGCAGCCCGTCCGCCACGCCCATGTACCAGTCGGGCTGCGACCCGGCCGAGACCTGGTCGGGGCGGTAAGGGCCGTACAGCCAGACGGGGTTGATCTGTGCGAGGGCCGCCATCACGAAGACGACACCGGAGACCAGGAAGAAGAACCCCGCGGATTTCAGGGCCTTTACCTTCGGCGGCAGGCCCACGGCGTTCCTGTTGTTCCGTCCCGGACCCGGGTAGCGCGTGTGCCGGTGCAGCAGGACCAGGATCAGATGGGCGATCAGGAGCCCCACCATCAGCGCCGGGATGATCAGTACGTGGATCGTGTTGAAGCGGGCCACCAGGTCCTCGCCGGGGAACTCGCCGCCGAAGAGGAACATCGACAGGTAGGTGCCGACGATCGGGATCGACAGGATGGTGCCGTTCACGACGGCGAGTCCCGTGCCGGACAGCAGGTCGTCCGGGAGGTCGTAGCCCGTCAGGCCGCCGAACATGCCGAGGACCAGCAGCAGGAAACCGAACGTCCAGTTGAGTTCGCGGGGCTTGCGGAAGGCGCCGGTGAAGAACACCCGCATCATGTGCGCGAGCATCGCGGCGACGAACACGAGCGCCGCCCAGTGGTGGGCCTGCCGGATCAGCAGTCCGCCCCGGACGTCGAAGGAGATGTGCATCGTCGAGTCGAACGCCTCCGACACCAACTGTCCCCGGAGCGGCTCGTAACTGCCCTGGTACTCGACCTGTGCCATGGAGGGGTGGAAGTACAGCGTCAGATAGACGCCGGTCACGACGATGACGACGAAACTGTAGAGGCATATCTCGCCCAGCAGGAACGACCAGTGGTCCGGGAACGCCTTCCGCGCTTTCGCCCGGACCGAGCCGGGAACACCGAGGCGTCCGCCGAACCATTCGGCGACCTTTTCGCCCTTGGCCGCCGGCCGTACGTCGTTTTCCGGAATCCCGTCAGCCATGCCTCTGCCACCATTCATGAATCGCCGAAAGAGCCCGTGAAGGGCACGAGGAGAAGAAGGAACACGGCCGGCCCGTCACGCCGCCGAGGTGACCGTTTCGCCGGTCCGGCACAGTCCGCGGCGCCGCATCGCACGGCGTTCGCTCTCCGTCGTACCGCCCCAGATTCCTTCCACGTGCCCCACGTACAGGGCCCAGTTGAGGCACTGCTCCTCGACGGGGCAGCGATGGCAGACCGCTTTCGCCTCGTCGACCTGGGTGAGCGTCAGGCCGCTTGTTCCGATGGGGAAGAACAGATCGGGGTCGTCGACGCGCAGACAGGCCGCACGTTCGCGCCATCGCACGGCATAGTCGCCTCGGTCAGCAGCCATGGGGAATCAGTCCTCCGGAGTTCGTCGTTCGGCAGGAGGCCCCGAGACGCGATCATGGATTTTCTCCGCTCCACGGGAATTCGCGGGGGCTGTCAGATGAGACCGGGCAAGCGCCGCGGGTGTGACACTCCCGCCCGTGTCACAAGGTCCCCGGGTGTCCGGTCAATCGGACGGAGCCGGGAAACGGTTCGGAGAGAAGGGCCACTGCATGGACCATGCCGACGCGGTGCCGATCGCGGAACTGCTCGACGAGCGGCGGTATCTCCTGGACGTCGCCTACTGGATGCTGGGCAGTCCGGGCGGCGCGGAGCGGGTCGTCGAGGAGACCTACCGCCGGTGGTACGCGCTGACCGACGCCGAGCGCCATCGCATCACCGCGCCCCGGTCCTGGCTCGCGAAGACCGCGGGCGGGATCTGCCTGGGCCGGCTCGCCCTCCCGCGCGCGGGCACGCCGGAGGTCGCCGGGGCGCGGCTGGAGGAGGAGGTCGGCCGGGTGCTGCTGCACGCGCTGAACCTGCTGTCCCCGGCCGAGCGGGCCGCGTTCGTGCTCAACGACGTCTTCGGGCTGGCACCGGAGGCGGTCGCCGACGTCGTGGGGCGGACGGAACCGGAGTGCGCCGAACTGGCCGACCGGGCCCGCCTCAGTCTGCGGCTGCGGCGCTCCCGGCCCACGACACCGGCCGAACAGGACGCCGTCGTCCGCGCCGTACGCCGGGCCTGCGCGGGCGGGGACGCCGAGTCGCTGGCGTCACTGCTGTGCGCGGACGCCACCGCGTTCTTCGACGGCGGCGGCAAGGTGCGGGCCCTGACCAGGCCCGTGCACGGCAACCGGCGGATCGCGCGGAGTCTGCTGACGCTCCTGGCCGACCGCCCGCGCACCACGGTGACCACGCACGCCGTCAACGGCGGTACGGGCCTTGTCGTCCGCTACGGCGGGCAGGTCGCCGCCGTCATCAGCCTCGACATCGCCGGCCGGCACGTCGCCCAGGTCTGGGTCGTCCTCAACCCCGACAAGCTCCGCTCCTGGAACCGGCCGACCGGCACCTGACAGCGCCGGTCACACACCGCCCGCCCCGGCGATTCCGGGCGCCGCGAAGCGGGCGCGCGAACCGAGGAACGCGGCGATCTTGTCCGGGCTGAACACCCACATCAGCTGGTGGATGCCCGCCTCCGAGGCCGCCATGGTCATGAACGCGATGGCCCGGCCCTCCCGCCGCACCAGCACGCCCGTGGAGCCGTTCGCCTGGACCAGCGCGGGCTCCGCGTCCCGCCACAGCCTCGGATACGTCACCATCTTGGCCACCCGCGCCCGGCCCAGCACCGGGATGCGCGCACAGCCCCGCATGCCGTTGCCGTCGGACAGGCTGACGGTGTCGGGGGTGAGCAGGGCCTCCAGGGACGCCACGTCCCCGGTCCTGGCCGCCGCGACGAAGACACTGAGCAGCCGCCGGTGCTCCGCCGTGTCCACGCTCCCCCGCTGCTCCTCCGAAAGGTGCTTGCGGGCCCGGCTCACGATCTTCCGTACGTTGACGAGGCTGAGCTGGAGGATCTGGGCTATCTCCGGATAGGCGTAGTCGAAGGCCTCGCGCAGGACGTACGCGGCGCGTTCGGCGGGGCTCAGTCTCTCCAGCACCAGCAGCAGGGCCAGTTCGAGGGCCTCGGCGCGCTGTGCGCCCAGCTCCGGGTCCGCGCTGGTGTCGACGGGTTCGGGCAGCCACGGCCCGATGTACGTCTCCCTGCGCACCCGCGCCGACTGGGCGACGTTGATGGCCAGCCGGGTCGTGGCGCTGGAGAGGAAGGCGACCGGGCTGAGCACCACGGACCGGTCGGTCCGCTGCCAGCGCAGCCACACCTCCTGGACGACGTCCTCGGCCTCCACCGCGCTGCCGAGCACCCGGTAGGCGATTCCGAAGAGCCGGCTGCGGTGCCGCACGAAGACGGCGACTGCGTCCTCAAGGTCACCCTCTTCCCTGTCACTCGTCATGGGGGACGGTTCGGCATCCATGGTCCAGCGGTCTCCGTTCCTCCGGTGGTCTGCTCCTCTAGACCGGGCGGAGGCCGTTTCTGTGACACTGCCGGGACAACATGTGTTCTCCGGACACACCGTGTGGGTGCGTCCGTTGGTAAACTGCGGGATCCGTCTGGGGCCTTACGCGTCAGAGCGAGTCACCGAGAGGAAGACGAGGTAGCCATCCATGGCCTCCCCAAGAGCGAACAGCATCGAGGTCACCGCTGAGAGCCTCCAGGAGGACCTGGCCCGGCTGCGCATCCAGAAACAGGCGCTGGAAAGGGAGTTGGCCGCGGTCGTGGCCCATCTCGGCTCGGTGCAGCGGACCCTCACCGCCCTCCAGCCCCTGATCCACGAGCAGCCGACACCGGCCGGCGAGCCCACGGAGACGGACACGGAGACGGACGGGCAGAAGTCGTACGGCAGGCTGACGGAACAGATCATGGAGTACTTCGCCGGTATCGGCGACGTCGAGGTGCGGGCCCGCGATGTGGCGGCGGCCCTCGGCCGGGACACCGACAGCGGCACCATCAACGCCGTGCGCAGCACCCTCGACCGGCTGGTCGGCGCCTCCCGGGTGCGGCGGGCGGGCCGGGGCCTGTACCGCGCGGGACGGTCATAGCCGCCCCCCGTCACCGTTCCCTGCCCCTGTCCCCGTCCGGTCAGCTCACCGATCGCACGATGACCACGCACAGCCCGACCAGTACGGTGGTGATCAGGGCCATCGCGATCATCGTGCCGCGCAGCCAGCGGCCGAGGCGGACGCGGTGCTGGGCGTGCACCGCGCCGATGCTGTCGGCGATGTGGTCCGTCACCATGCGGGCCACATAGGTCTGTTCGTCGAGGTACCAGCGCTCGATGTGGGTCCGCTGCTCCGGGGTCAGCCCGGGCTCGCGCCCGACGAAGTCCGCCACCCGCTGGTGGGCGGCGTGCAGATGGGCTTCCCGGTAGAGGAACGTCTCGATGTCGGTCAGGCCGCGTGCGGCCTCCTCACGTGCGTCCATGGTCTGCTCCAGAGAGGGCGGCGGGCCGCGTCTCGCCACTGGCGACGAACGCGTCCCGTGGGTGCTGAACGGAGGCCAGGGAGACGAGATCCCGGCCGAACAGGGCCGCGGTGAGCCAGACCGTGAGCACCCGGATCTTGCGCTCCCAGGTCGGCACGGCCAGGACGTGATAACCCCGGTGCATCAGCCAGGCGGGCAGCCCCTTGATGACGATGCTCCGGTACTGGAAGATGCCGCGCCCCAGTCCCAGCGTCGCGACCACGCCGAGGCTGCCGTGCCGGTAGTCCCGGACCCGGCGGCCGTGCAGCTGGGCCGCGATGTTCTTCGCGAGCAGCCTGCCCTGCCGTACGGCGTGCTGGGCGTTGGGCACCGTGCGCGCACCCGGGATCGGCAGGGCCAGGTCGGGCACGGCCGCGTCGTCGCCGGCCGCCCACACGTCCGGCAGCGGCTCGTCGTCGGTGCCCACGCGCAGGTCGGCGCGGACCACGAGCAGGCCCCGCTCGTCGACGGGCAGGTCCGTGTGGCGGCGTACGACCGGGTTCGAGGCGTTGCCCGCGGTCCAGACGACGAGTTCCGAGTCGAACTCCTCTCCGGTGGAGAGCACGATGTGTCCGTCCTCGGCGGAGGTGAGCTGGGTGTTCAGGTGCACGTGGGCGCCCCGGCGTTCGAGGTCGCGGACCACCCACTCCCCCGGCCGGTCGCTCACCTCGGGCAGGATGCGGTCGCGGGCCTCGACCAGGTGGAAGGACAGGTCGTCCGGGCCGAGTTCGGGGTAGTACTTGAGCAGCGCGGTCGCCAGGGACAGCAGTTCGCCGAAGCCTTCGACGCCGGAGAACCCGCCGCCGACGAAGGTGACGGTGAGCAGCTTGCGGCGCTCGGGGCCCGGCGGCAGGTTCGCCGCCTGGTCGAACGCGGTCAGCAGCCGGTCCCGGATGGCGACGGCCTCCTCGACGTGCTTGAGGCCGATGGCCGTCCGCGCCAGTCCGGGGATGGGGAAGGTCCGCGTCACCGCGCCCGCGGTGACGACCAGGATGTCGTAGGCCAGTTCGTAGTCGGCGCCGTCCGCCGGGCGGACGGTGACCGTGCGGTCGCTGTGCCGGACGTTCGTCACGCTGCCCGCGATCAGCCGGGTCCGGCGCAGATGACGCCGCAGGGCGACGGCGGCGTGGCGGGCCTCGACCGAACCGGCGGTCACCTCCGGCAGGAAGGGCTGGTACGTCATGTAGGGGCGCGGGTCGACGACCGTGACCCTCGCCTCGCCCGCCCGCAGCGACTTCTCCAGGCCCCACGCGGTGTAGAAGCCCGCGTAGCCACCGCCGACGATCAGGATCTCACGCATGGTTCCCTCTGCTCTCTCGTCCGTCGGTCACCTTGACAGGTCAGCGCGCCACGGTGTGACAACGGTGGTTGCGGGCGCCGGCCGTACGGCGCGCAGGGCGTACTCGGCGAGCAGCACGGTGGAGGCGGTGCCCAGGCACAGGGCCCACTGGCCCACGGTCAGCGGCACGGTGCCGAACACCGTTGCGGCCCAAGGTAGTTGGACGACGGCGACCTGCACGACGAGAACTCCGGCCAGACACAGCCACAGCGCGCGGTTGTGGAGCTGGAAGCGGCCCAGGACCGGGCCGTCGTCCGTGCGGGCGCCGAGGGCGTTGCACAGCTGGAACAGGACGAAGGTGGTGAACGCCATGGTCAGGGCGGTGTCGGCGGCGACGTACGAGCGGGCGACGGCGAAGAGTGTCACCGTCCCGGCGGCCATGACGGCGCCGGCCCAGCCGATGGCGAGGAGTCTGCGGGCGTCCAGGATGCGCTCGCGCGGGTCGCGGGGTGGACGGCGCATCACGTCGTCGCGGGCCGGGTCGACGGCGAGGGCCATGGCGGGCGGGCCGTCCATGATGATGTTGATCCACAGGAGTTGGGCCGCTGTGAGCGGGGTGGGCAGTCCGGCGAGGGAGGCGCTGAGGAGGGTCAGGATGGCGCCGATGTTGGTGGCGAGCTGGAAGCGGACGAACTTGACGATGTTGGCGTAGATGGCCCGTCCCTCGCGGACGGCGCGCACGATCGTGGCGAAGTCGTCGTCGGTGAGGACCATGTCGGCGGCCTCCTTGGCGACATCCGTGCCGGTGACGCCCATGGCCACGCCGATGTGGGCGGCCTTGAGCGCGGCGGCGTCGTTGACCCCGTCCCCGGTCATGGCGACGATGTGCCCCCGGTCCGTCAGCGCGCGGACGATCAGGACCTTGTGCTCCGGGGCGACCCGGGCGAACACCCCTGTGCCGTCGACGCGTTCGGCGAGCTGTGCCTCCGTCAGCCGCTCCAGCTCGGCGCCGGTCATGACGTCACCGGTGATGTCCAGCTCGCGGGCGATGGCGGCGGCGGTGTCGGCGTGGTCCCCGGTGATCATCTTCACGGCCACGCCCGCCGTACGGCACAGCGCGATGGCGTCCCGGGCCTGTGGCCGGGGCGGGTCGGCGATCCCGGCGACCGACACCAGGGTCAGCCCGGGCAGCGCGGCCGGGGTGAACTCGCCCGGCATGCCGTTCAGTTCGGCGGTGGCCGCGCCCAGCACCCGCAGCCCGGCGCCGCCGAAGCGGGCCGTCACGGCGAGTATCTCGGCCCGGTGTGCCGCGTCGAGGGCGTGCGTTCCGCCCTGGGTGAGGACGTCGGTGCACAGGCCCAGAAGGACGTCGACCGCGCCCTTCACCTGGACCCGCGTACGTCCGTCCGGCCCGGTGTGGAAGGTGGCCATGTACTTGGTGGCGCCGTCGAAGGGCAGCTCGCCCACGCGCGGCAGCTCGCCGCGTGTCCAGTCGGCGTCCACGCCGGCCTTGGCCGCGAGGACGACCAGGGCGGCCTCGGTCGGGTCACCGATGTAGTAACCGCCGTTCAGGTGTGCGTCGTTGCAGAGGGCGAAGGGCAGCACGGCGGCACGCAGGTCGTCGGCGGGAGTCGTGTCGGCGGCGGGCGGGGTGTCGGGGGCTCCGTGGCGGCGGACGGCGCCTGTCGTCCCGTAGCCCTCGCCCGTGACGTCGTAGAGCCTCCCGGCGGTCCACAGGGTGCGGGCGGTCATCTCGTTGAGGGTGAGGGTGCCGGTCTTGTCGCTGCATACGACGGTGGCGGCGCCCAGCGACTCCACCGACGCGAGCCGTTTGACGATGGCGCCGCGCTGGGCCATGCGGTGCACACCGAGGGCGAGGGTGAGGGCCAGTACGGCGGGCAGGCCCTCGGGGATCGCGGCGACGGCCAGGGCGACCGCCTGCAACGCGATGTCGGAGAGGGGCTCGCCGCGTATCCAGGCGCTCAGGGCGTAGGCGACGACCGCGACGCCGCTCAGCAGCGCCAACCGGCTGCCCAGGCTGTCGAGTTGGACCTGGAGCGGGCTCGGGGGTTCCGTCCCGGTGCGCAACGCCTCGGCTATGGCGCCGACTTCGGTGCGCATACCGGTGGCGGTGACGATCAGCTCGGCGCGGCCCCGGGTCAGGGCGGTGTTCATGAACAGCATGCTGGTGCGCTCGGCGAGGGGTACCGGGGCGGTCGAGGTAGGTTCGACTGCCTTGACGCTCTTGGCGACCGGCTGGGACTCGCCGGTCAGGGCGGCCTCGTCGGCCTCGACCGATTCCGCGACGGTCAGCCGGCCGTCGGCCGGGACACGGTCGCCGGCCTCCAGCAGGACCACGTCGCCGGGTACGAGGAGCCGGGCCTCCACGACCTGTTCGGTGCCGTCGCGGCGGACCCTGGCCGTGGGCACGAGCATCCGGCGCAGCGCCTCCAGGCTGCGTTCGGCGCGGCGCTCCTGCCAGTAGCCGAGCACGGCGTTGATCTGCAGGACGACGGTGATCACGACCGCGTCCCTGAGGTCGCCGACCGCTCCGGCGACCACGGCGGCGATCAGCAGGACGACGATGAGCCAGTTGCGGAACTGGTCGAGGAACTTCAGCCACTCGGGGCGGCGGACCGGTTCGGACAGCTGGTTGGTACCGACCGCCGCCGTGCGCTCGCCGACCTGACCCGTACTCAGGCCTACCCCTGGCACGACGCCGAGCCGATCGGCCACCTGGGCGGCGGTCTCCCGGTGGGCGTCCGGCGCTCCGGCGGGGACCTGTGGGGCGGCGTCGGTGTCCGCGCGTACGGTCCCGCTCGCGGGTCGCCCGTCCAGCGTCGTCATGTGCGTTCCTCGGGTCGGCCGGGTCGTGCACTGCTTCCAGCCGTATGACCGGACGTGGGGCGCGGATGTGACACGCACGGCCACCGGGCCGACGCGGGACCCGTACGCCTCGGGCCGTCAGGCGGCGGCTGCCGTGAACACGGCGAGGGCCGCAGCCGCGCCGTACATCAGCAGGGCCGTCCCGGTCGCGGCGGCCACCCCGACCGGGGCGAAGGCCGGTCCGAGCAGCAGTCCGGCGCCGCCGACCGCCTCCAGCACGCCGATGATCCGACAGGAGCCCGGGGACATGCCGAGGTGTGCCGTCGCCCGGCGCATGAACGGCACCGCGGCGATCTTCGCCAGTCCCGGCGGGGGGGATGACCATACAGAGGGCGATGCGGCGCCTCCCCCTCGCCGTCGGCTCATGGCGGGACAGGTGCTGGTACATGGGCGGATCCTCTCCGGGCGCTATTTGCACATCAGCGAGCAACAAACTAATCTACACATCATTGAGCAATTAAGTGCTCGCGGCGCCGCCGAAGCCGCCGCTTCGCGCCCCCACCATGGAGTTTTCGATGCCGCTCGTTGTGAACACACCCGCCGAGAAGATGACGGAGCCCTATCCCCGGCGCTGGTGGGCCCTGCTGGTGCTCTGTCTGAGCCTGCTGATCGTCGTGATGGCGAACACGTCGCTGATCGTGGCGGCGCCGGACATGACCCGGGACCTGGGCCTGTCCAGCAGCGACCTGCAGTGGGTCATCGACGGCTACACCGTCCCGTACGCCGCGCTGATGCTCGTCCTGGGCTCGATCGGCGACAAGTACAGCCGCCGGGGCGCGCTGGTCCTCGGGCTGCTGATCTTCGCGGGCGGGGCGGTGATGGGCGGGCTGGTCGACGAGACCTCGCTGGTCGTCACGGCACGCGCGGTCATGGGCGTCGGCGCCGCCGTCGTCATGCCGGCCACGCTGTCCCTGCTGGTGGCGATCTTCCCGCGCGCCGAGCGCGCCAAGGCGATCACGGCCTGGTCAGCCACCTCCGGCCTCGCCATCGCCGTCGGGCCGCTGGCCGCGGGCTGGCTGCTGGAGAGCCACGCCTGGGGCTCCACCTTCCTGATGAACGTGCCGATCGCCGTCCTCGGTGTCGTCGGCGCGCTGCTCCTGGTGCCGCCGTCGAAGGCCGCGGCGATGGGCCGCATCGACTACGTCGGCGGTCTGCTGTCGATCGTCTCCGTCGGTTCCCTGGTGTACGCGACCATCGAGGGCCCGCACTTCGGCTGGGGAGCCGGCCCGATCGGCGCGGCCGTGGTCGCCGGTGTCGGTCTGCTGGCCTTCGTCGCCTGGGAGCTGCGGCACCCGCACCCCATGCTGAACGTGCGCAAGTTCGCGGAGCGCCCCTTCAGCGGCTCGATGCTCGCGGTGCTGTTCTTCTTCTTCGGCACCTTCGGCTCGATCTACTACTCCACGCAGTTCCTGCAGTTCGTCCTCGACTACAACGCCCTGGAGACCGGTGTACGGCTGCTGCCGCTGGCCGGTGCCGTCTTCGTCGGCGCCGCGGTGACCGGGCGGCTCGCCCCGAAGCTGGGCGTGAAGGCGGTGGTCGGCACGGGCATGGTGATCGGTACGGCGGGCGTGTTCCTGCTCACGCTGATCGAGTCCGGCTCGACGTACGGCGACTTCCTGGCGCCGCTGCTGATGCTCGGCTTCGCGATCGGCCTGAGCCTGGCCCCGGCGACGGACACCATCATGGGGTCGTTCCCCGAGTCGGAGCTGGGCGTGGGCGGCGGCGCCAACGACACCGCGCTCGAACTCGGTGCCTCGCTGGGCATCGCGATCCTCGGCTCGCTCCTGGCCACCTCGTACAAGGACAAGCTTGTCGGCCTGGTCGGCGGGCAGCTCCCGGCCGACGCGCTGGACACCGCCAAGGACTCGGTGGGCGGCGGCGTCGCGGTCGCCGAGCAGGTCGCGAAGAACCCCCAGGGCGGCGCCCAGCAGGCCCAGAGCCTCCTCGGCGCGGTCCACGAGTCCTTCGCCCATGCCATCGCCCACACCAGCCTGATCGGCGCGATCATCATGGCCGCCGGAACCCTGATCGTCATCGCGGTCCTGCCGGGCCGGGGACGCAGCACGAAGGGCGCTCCGCAGAAGACGGCTGAGACGACCAAGTCGGCCGAGACCACAGAGACGGCTCAGTCGACCGAGACGGCTGAGTCGGCTGACACGATCGAGTCTGCTGAGACGACTGAGACAGCTGAGTCGGCGACGGACACCACGACCGTGCACTCCGCCTGAGCCACACCCCCGAGGCCGGGAATCCTTCCCGGCCTCACACCCCGATACGGGCCGTGCCTGAGCGGCGCACGGCCCAGGTGAACGGTGCCGGGAGGGGACGCCCGGCACCGTCCCCTTCTCACGTCACCCCCACACACAGACGCGAAGACCCCGGCGCCCGCGCGCCGGGGTCTGTTCGTACCTTGGCCGCCATCTGCCGCCAGCCAGGCAGGCAGCGACGATCTCAGTCGTCGTCGGCGACCTCGACCACGTCGACCACCTCGGCCGCCACGTCCGCGACCACTTCACGCGCCCGCTTCGCCGGCACCCCGGCCGCGATGAGCAGCGCGACGGCCACCCGGGTCCCGTCGTCCTCCAGGGCCCCGGTGTTGACCTCCTCCAGCAGCGCGATCGTCATCGCCTCCAGCGCGGCGCTGAGCACCCCGGGCGCCAGATGGGCCTCGAAGACGCCTTCCCGCTGGCCGCGTTCGACGATGGCCGTGATCTTGACGCGGGCGGGCTGCAGGAGTTCGGCGACGCGTGCCCTGCCCAGGTCCCGCTGGGCGAGCGCGAGGAGCATCCGGTAGCGGTCGCCGACCGGCCACATCGACAACGAGAAGTGCGCGAGCGCCCGTTCGGCGGGTTCGGCGGGTTCGGCCGCCTTCGTCCCGACCGCCACGGCGTCCCGGAGAGCGTCGGCGGCCTCCTCTGCCAGTGCCTCCAGGAGGGCCGCCCGGCCGGGGAAGTGACCGAAGAGGGTGCGCCTGACGACACCGGAGGCGCGGGCCAGCTCCTCCAGGGTGATGTCGGGGTTCCGCCCCAGTTCCTGGCGGGCGGTGGCCAGGATGCGCGCCCGGTTGGACCGTGCGTTGCTTCGCTGCGGCACGCGACCGGCGGGCTGGGACACGGCAGGACCTCGATGAAGGGCGTACGGAGAACGGGTCGTCCCATTCTGACACGCGGACCCCGCCATGATCCGTGGCCCGGACCACGGCGTCCGCCCACGCACCGGCTCCGGTGAGCACGAGGGCGACTGCGACCGTCCCCCGCCCTCCCGTGCTCACCGGGTCCTCCCCTCCGGGGCGATGGAGTGCAGCGGCTTCCTCTCCGGGGCCGTGGAGTGCAGCGGCAGTGCCGTCGCCACCTCGAAGCCGCCCTCCGGGCGGGGCCCGGCGTGCAGGTCGCCGCCGACGGAGTGGGCGCGTTCGCGCATGCCCATCAGGCCGTAGCCGCCTCCGGGCACCGAGGGCGCGCCGGCGGACGCGTCGTTGGTGACGGAGACGAGCAGCCGGGAGCCGGAGTAGGTGAGCCGGATACGGGCCCCGTTGCCCGCGCCGTGCTTGGTGACGTTGGTGAGGGCCTCCTGGACGATCCGGTACGCCGTGAGGTCCACGCCCGGTGACAGCGGCCGGGGCTCCCCTTCGGTCGTGACGGTGACCTCGACACCGGCGGTCTCGCAGCTCGCGATCAGCTCGGGCAGGCGGTCCAGGCCGGGCGCGGGTTCCAGGGGGTCGGTGTCGGGGTCGCCGGTCTGGCGCAACACCCCCACTGTGGCCCGGAGTTCGAGGAGCGCGGACGATGTGGTGACCGACAGCTCGTCGAGGAGTCTCATCGCCTGTTCGGGGTGGTTGGGCGCGAGGTGACGGGCGGTGCCGGCCTGGGCGTTGGCGACGGCCATGTGGTGGGCGACGACGTCGTGGAGTTCACGGGCGATCCGCATCCGTTCCTCGGCGACCCGCAGCCGGGCCTCCTCCTCGCGGGTGCGCTCGGCGTAGGAGGCACGGGCCTGCACGGAGTCGGTGTAGTCACGGCGCAGCCGGTCCCGGCCGCCGCCGACCAGGGGCAGCATCAGCCACAGCACGGGTCCGACGGTGCGCAGCAGCAGGATGCCGGTCGAGGGCGCGTCGAACACCCCGGAGGTGACCACCACGGCCATCGTCAGGGCGCCGTACACGCGGGTGGTCGCGGGGTCGGTGGCGGCGGCCAGCCGGTACAGGGCGATCATGAGCGGCGCGAGCAGCAGGGGGGTCAGCAGATAGCCCAGGGCGAGGGTGATCACCGTACAGACCGTGGCCACGACGACTCCCGCGCGCGGATGGGTGCGGGACTTGAGCTGGCTGAGGCAGGAGATCGTGGCGAGCGCCACGGCGGGCCAGTTCTCCTCCGGCTGGCTGATGCCGGGGATGGCGATCGAGGCGCCGACGCTGACCGTGCCGAACAGTCCCAGGACCATGAGTACGTCCGTGGCGGTGGGCCTGCGACCCAGGTGGTACTCCAGTCGGTTGGTCATAGGCCTCTCCGGGTGCGGGGCCTGGACCCCATGGCGGGCGGCGGACGCGCCGGGGAAATCTGCGCCCGCGTCCGCCGCCCGGATCAGCCTCTCCCGGGGAGGGCCCTCACGTCGTCGTACCGGAGGTGGCACTGTCGCCTGCCGCATACGGAGGACCGACTACTCGATCTGCGGTACGCGCGCGTGCCGCCGCCTCCTGCTCCGGTACTACGAGGCCCTGGCGTCGGCCGGTCGGTCGAGCGAGCGGTAGAAGTCCAGGTGGCGCCGGGCGGCCGTGTCCCAGGTGTGGGCGGCGGCCAGTCGGCGGCCCTCGGCCTGTCCGGCCGCGTCGGGCCGGGTGAGGGCGAGGGACAGTTCGGCGGCGAGGTCTTCAGGGGTGGCGCCGAAGCGGGCGGCGGGGCCGAAGACCTCGCGCAGGACGGGGAGGTCGCGGACGACCAGGGGGACTCCGGCGGCCAGCGCCTCCATCGCGGCGAGGCCGAAGCCCTCCTTGAGGGAGGGGAAGGCGAACGCCCCGGCGGCTGCGACGAGCGCCGGGAGGGCGTCGTCGGGGACCGGGCCGAGGACGACGGGTTCGACGCCGAGTTCCGCCGCCCGTGCCTCCCAGCGGGTCCGGTAGTCGCGGTAGTCGAAGAGGGTCTCCCCGCCCGCGACGACCAACCGCACGTCCGGGTGTTCGGCGCGCAGCAGGGCGTACGCCTCCAGGAGGTCGAGGGAGCCCTTGCGGGGTTCGATGCCGCCGACGGTCAGGACGTACCGGCCCAGCCGTGCGCGCCAGGCGGCCCGCGCCGCCGGATCGGTGGTCGCGAACCGCTCGTACGCCACCCCGTTGGGGATCACCTCGGCCTTGAGTCCCCAGCCCTGGGCGAGTTCGTCGGCGACGGCGCGGGAGACGCACACGTGCGCGTGCGGCTCGATGATCGCGCGTTCGTGACAGGCGGCCAGTTCGGGGGTGGTGAAGTGGTCGATGTGGTGGACGGTGCGGACGCAGCGGCCTCCCGCCGCGTTGGCGCTGATGCAGTCCTGGGCGTGGACGATGTCGTAGGGGGCGGGATCGAAGGCCGCGCCGAGGGTCGTGATGGAGCGCAGGACGCGTTCGCCGACCGTCTCGTCCTCGGGCCCGTCCGGGAAGGGCACGATCCGGACGCGTACGGCCGGGTCCACGGGTCGGAAGAAGGTGGCGTCGCCGCCCCTGCCCAGGGACCACACCGTGACGTCCTGTCCGGTGGCGGCCAGTGCCTCGGCGAGGGCGAGGGTGTGGACGACGCCGCCACGCGGCCGGGTCGAGTAGCTGAGCAGGGCGATCCGCAGCGTGGTCATGACGGGGTCTCCCGGTAGGCGGCGGGCCTGCGCTCGTCCAGGTGGCGCAGGACGCGGCGGGCGCGGTCGATCTCGGCGGCGACGTCCAGCTCGGCGACCGCGAGGCCCGCCTTGGCCCAGGTGCGGGCGAGGATGTCGCCGCCCGGGCCGACGACCTTGGACTGGCCGAGGAAGCGCATGCCACCCAGGGCGCCGGTCTGGTTGGAGGAGGCGAGGACGACCTGGTTCTCGGCGGCGCGGGCCTGGTCGTACAGGTCGAAGAGCTTGGCCTGGCGGTCCTGGGCCATGCGCGGGGCGCGGTTGGTGATGCTGGTCGGCCAGGCGGACAGGCAGGCGAGGATCTCGGCGCCGTCCAGGGCCAGGGTACGGGCCGACTCGGGGAACGTCTTGTCGTAGTCGATCAGCATCCCGATCCGCCCGACCGGGGTGTCGAAGGCGTCGAAGCGGTCGCCGGGCGCGTACGCGGCGACCTCACCGGCCGGGAGGTGGACCTTCCGGTGGCGGCCGAGGACACCGTCGCCGCTGACGCACACGGCGGCGTTGTAGCGCTCGGTGCCGCCGTCCTCGCAGTAGCCGACGCAGACCACCATCTCGGCGGCCAGGCGGGCGACTTGGAGGATCAGCGGGTCGTCGGGCTTGAGGGCCGGGGGCAGCGCGGCGGGGTCGGGGTGGCGCAGGTCGGCGAGGTAGCCGCCGAGGGCGGCGTCGGGCAGGACGAGCAGTCCGGCGCCGGCCGCCCGTGCGTCGTCGACGATCTTCGCGATGCGGGCGAGGTCGAACTCCAGGTCGCGGCCGAAGTGGGCGGCGGCGGCTGCGATCCGGATGCTGCTCATGCGGTGACTGCTCCTGCGTATGTGTAGGTTTCCGGGCGCCGGTCGCGCAGATGCCCCATGGAACGCCGGGCGGTCTCCAGGGCCTGGGCGACGTCGAGTTCGGCGACCGCCAGACCGGCTTCGACACCGGTGTCGGCGAGGATCTCACCACCGGGGTCGACGATCTTGGCACTGCCGACGAAGCGTAGCGACCCGAAGGTACCCGCCTGGTTGGCGGAGATCCACACGATCTGGTTCTCCAGGGCGCGGACCCGGTCGAACAGGTCGAAACGCCGCTTCCAGCGGTCGTTGACGAGATCGGTGACGGCGTTGGTCCGTGCGCCCGGCCAGGCGGAGACGACGACACCGATCTCGGCGCCGTCGAGGGCGAGCGCACGGGCCGACTCCGGGAATGCCTTGTCGTAGCAGATCATCATGCCGATCCGGCCGACCGGGGTGTCGAAGGCGTGGAACCGGTCCCCGGAGGCGTAGCTGGCGTCCTCGCTGAGCGGCTGATGCACCTTGCGGTGGTTGCCGAGGACACCGTCGCCGTTGACGCAGACGACGCTGTTGTAGCGGGTGTCTCCGGCGGCTTCGCAGTAGCCCGCGACGACGGTCATCTCCCCGGCCAGGGCTGCCAGTCGGGCGATCTCGGGACCGTCGAGGGCGAGCGCGGGCGGGCCCTCGTCCAGGGCGTCGGCGTCGTCGAGGCTGAGCAGATAGCCGCCGAGGCAGGCCTCCGGGAGGGCGAGCAGACGTACGCCTTCCTCCCTGGCCTCCTTGATCAGCCGCTCGGCGGTCGCGAAGTCCTCTTCGAGGTCGCGGCCGAACTCGGCGGCCACGGCCGCCATACGCAGGGTGGTCATGCGGTCCCCATCCCGGTCACCGTGGAGGCGACCGCTTCGGTGATCTCTCCGTCGGGCCAGCGCAGCCCGACGCCTTGTCCGTCCGTCAACTCCCCGCAGACGGCGCCCGTCGCGGGCCCGGCGGGGAGCGGTGGGGCGCCGGGTTCGTCGGTGGTGAGCATGGCGAAGCCGGGAAAGCAGGTCAGCCAGTCGCCGGTGGTCGCGGTCCCCGGCCGGGGCACGGCGGCGACGTCGAGCACGGCCCCGCAGCCGCTCGCCTCGGCGAGCATGCCGAGGGTGCCGGCGATACCGGCCATCGACACGTCCTTCGCGGCGGCGGGCCGTGCGGCGGCCACCGCGCCGGTCATGGCGCGCAGTTCGTCCGTACGGCGGTGAGTCGACGAGTCCCATTGGCGGCCCCGGTAGCCCGTACGCCAGTCGCCGCCGAGGTCTGCGGTGAGCCGTACGGCGTGTCCTGGGCGTCCGCCGCCGCCCGGGACGGGGTGTGCGGTGCGGCCGAGGGCGGTCACCGACAGGGCGGCGGGGACGCCGAGTTGGGTGTGCCCGCCGAGCACGGGGACGCCGTACGCGTGTGCGGCGCGGGCGAGTCCGGTGAGGATCTGTCGGGCGTGGGCGACGTCTTTCGCGCCTACGGCGTCGAGGAGGCCGACCGGTGAAGCGCCCATCGCCGCAAGGTCGTTGACGTTGACGAGGACGGCGCACCAGCCTGCCCAGTCGGGGTCGCGCTCGACCATGGAGGGGACGATGGCGTCGCAGGCGGCGATGAGGTCGGTGCCTGGGACTGGGGCTCCGTCGTCGCCCACGAAGCGGGGGGCGCCGAGGGCGAAGGGGATGCGGGGGCCGCACGGCAGTTCGTTCACTGCGGGCCCGTGGGGGCTGGTCGCGCAGTTCCCCGCGCCCCTGGTGGGGTGCGCGTCCGGCTTCGGCGACTCGGCGCAGGGGCAGCCGGGGTCGCCGGGCCGTTCGTTCGCTGCAGGTCCGTGGGGGCTGGTCGCGCAGTTCCCCGCGCCCCTGGCTGGGCCGGAGGCTAGGAGCGTCAGGAGGTGTCCTAGGGGGGACTTGGTGGTTGTTGCGAGGTTCGTTATGCGGGTGATCGGCCAGCGCATCAGTACGTGTGGTGTGGTCGCGACCGTTGTCGTTCGTACCCGGTGCCAGCCGAGCCGTCGGAAGAGGACCTCGTTGCGAAGCTGGACGGTCGCGTCGAAGCGCAGGGCGCCCTCCGTCTCCGCTCGTGCGCAGGCCGCGCGGACCAGGGCCGCGCCGATGCCGTGCGGGCCTCGGGCGCCGCGGGCGACTACCAGTCGGCCGCCCGCCCACCAGCCGATGTCGGGGCCGTCGGCGACCGGGCCGAGCCGTACTCCGCCGACCACCGTGCCCTCCGGGTCCCGTGCGACCAGGACGACGGTCCGGGGGTCGCTGTCGCGGTCGTCCAGGTCGTGGTGGGCGAAGAGCCCCTGCTCGTGGACGAAGACGTCGCGGCGGAGGCGCCGGTAGGCGGCCAGGTCCGCCGTGCCGGCCGCCTGCTCGACGCGGAAGGCGGGCAGCAGCCGGGCGAGTGTGCTGCGGTCGCCCAGCAGGGCGAGGATGTCCTGCGGCCCGTCCCCGGCCGGCACGACGACGGAACCGTCGAGGTACACGGCCCTCACCCGCCCGCGGTCCGCAGGACACTGCACGCCCCGCAGGCGGCGCAGCCGGCCTTCTGGTCGGCGCCGCTCATCCCGGCGGCGCGCAGTTTCGCGGCGACGCCCTCGGTGACGTGGCGCAGCGACTCGGCGCTCGGGGCGGTGATCCCGTCGCGGGCGGCGAGGGTGCCGCCCATCGGGCGGAAGGGGACGACGAAGGGGTACACGCCCCGGTCGATCAACTCCCCCGCGCCCGCGACGAGTTCGTCGGGGTCCTCGCCGAGGCCGACGAGAAGGTAGGTGGAGACCCGGTTGGGTCCGAAGACCCGGACCGCCTCGTCCCACGCGGCCTCGTAGTCCGCCATGGGGACCGTGGACTTGCCGGGCATCCAGCGGCGGCGCACCTCGTCGTCCAGCGATTCGACATGGATGCCGATGGCGGTGGCTCCGGCGTCGTGCAACTCCCGTATCCACACCAGGTCTCCGGGCGGCTCGCACTGCACCTGGATCGGCAGGCCCGGTACGGCTTCCAGTACCGCCCTCACCGACCGTACGAGGTTGCGGGCGCCCCGGTCCGGGCCGGTCGTCGTGCCGGTGGTCATCACCATCTGCCTGACGCCGTCCAACCGCACCGCCGCTTCCGCGACTTCGGCGAGCTGGGCGGGCGTCTTGGCGGCGACCGTGGCGCCCGAGCGCAGCGACTCCTCGATGGTGCAGAAGCGGCAGCGGTCGGACTCCGCGTAGCGGATGCAGGTCTGGACGACGGTGGTGGCCAGGACGTCCGAGCCGTGGAGGCGGGCGATCCGCTCGTAGCGGGTGCCGTCGGCCGTTGTCAGGTCGTAGAACCTGGGGCGGTGTACGGCGGTCAGGGTCAGGCCCGTGTCCGTGAGCCGGCCGGTCTCGTCGCCGAGCCAGACCTTGCCGTCGCGTACGGAGTAGGGGCTGTCGGGGTTGGTGGGCAGCGCGGCGTTGGCACCGTCGACAAGGACGTGCCCGTCGTCGCTGGGTCCCGCGCCGTCCGGCCGTCGCACGGGCGCGTCCAACGCCACTCCGCGCAGGGCGAGTTCGGCCCGGGTCATGATCCGCACGTCCACCGCTGTGTTGGTGCCAACGCTCACGGCCCGCCCCTTACAGCTGGTAGGTGGAGTTGATGATGGCGCCCTTGCGGGCGTAGTGGATCAGCGCGTCCTGGACGTCCAGGGGGTGGGTGGGGATGACGCCCTCGATGAGGTCCTCCTCGCGGGCGCCGTGCAGGGACAGTCCGAAGCGGCAGCAGAAGACCTTGCCGCCCTCGGCGATGAACGTCTTGAGCTGGTTGTTGATGTTGTGCTCGCCGGGGAAGGCGGAGTTGCCGACGGTCGGGAAGCCGCGGGTGGCAAGGCAGTTGAGGGAGCCCGGGCCGTAGAAGTAGATGGCGGTCTCGAAGCCCTTGCGCAGGGCGCGGGTCGCCTGGAGGACGGCGACGAAGGAGACCGAGGACTCGTGGGCGATGCCGTGGACGAGGGTGAAGTAGGTCTCGCCGTCCTCGGCCTGGTAGTCGGGGAAGACCTTGGTGGAGCCGTAGATGCTGGTGCCCTCGGGGAGCGAGGGGTGCGGGATCTCGTCGAGGGACTTCTGCTCGACGTCGGAGAGTTCGGCGGTGACGACGGTTTCGGACATGGCTGTCTCCCGGTAGGCGTTGGGTGTCGAGGGTGGGTGGGGTCAGTCGTAGAGCGCGGCGAACGTGTCCCGGAAGACGAGTTCGCCGAGTTCGCCGCCGCCGGTCGCTTCGGCGAGGCGGGCGTACTCGCCCGTGAAGTCGCCCCACGGCTGGTCGCTGGCGAAGAGCACCCGGTCGTGGCCGATGCCGCGGCGCTCGATCTCCTGGGCCAGCCAGCGGGGTGTGAAGCCGATGGCCCAGGAGAGGTCGGTGTAGACGCGCTTGCCGGCGGTGATCCAGTCGAAGAACCGGGAGCCGACGAGCTTGATGTGGCCGCTCATCCCGCCGCCGAAGTGCACGAGATGGACGGGGACCTGGTCCGCGTACCAGTCGACGAGGTGGCCGACCTCGTCGATGTCGGAGGCGGCACCGGGCGAGGTGTGGACGTGGACGACCAGGTTGTTCTGCTCGGCCACCTGGAAGATGCGGTCCAGCATCGGGCGGCAGGCCGGGTCGGTCGGGCGTCCGCCGAGCAGGAAGCTCAACTTCAGGGCCTTCACGCCCCGTTCGCCCGCCAGGGCGAGGGCGCGTGCGGTGCGGTGTTCGTCCTCGGGGCGTGGGGAGACCCAGAGGCCGGCCCGGATGCGGTCGTCGGTCTGGGCGGCCTCGATCGCCAACTCGTTGAAGGAGAAGGCGAGATCGGGGTCGGGGA
This sequence comes from Streptomyces geranii, assembly GCF_002954775.1. Lineage (GTDB taxonomy): Bacteria > Actinomycetota > Actinomycetes > Streptomycetales > Streptomycetaceae > Streptomyces > Streptomyces geranii. The sequence goes on along the minus strand of NZ_PJME01000004.1, from coordinate 115,708 downwards.
CGCCGTAGTTGGGGATGACCAGGGCGCGTTCGGTGCCCTCGGCGTCGAGGTCGGTGATGAGCTGCTTGACGGTGGCGCGGGCGGTGGTGTCGGGGTTGACGGGCGGTCCGCCGTAGAAGGGGTAGGCGGGCAGGACACCGATGTGGCGGTGTGCGTCGAAGACCATGGGCTGGGTGCCTCCTTCAGCCGATGGGGAGTGCGGAGGCGAGTTCGCTGGGGGCGCCGGTGAGGGTGCCGCAGACGTCGGCCATCCGGCGCGAGACGTCGATGTGGTTGGCGAGGAACTCGGCGTCCCTGCCCACCGCTTCGAAGCGTCCGGAGCCCCAGGAGTACTGCCAGGGCAGGCCGAGGAAGTACAGGCCGGGGGTGCTGGTCGCGCCCCGCCAGTGCATGGGGTAGCCGCGGCCGTCGAACGCGGGTATCTCGACCCAGCGGTGGTCGCGGGTGAACCCGGTGGACCAGACGACGGAGGTGATGCCGGCCGCCGCCAGGTCCAGGGAGGACGCCTGTTCGGAGGGCTCCCACACGGGTACGTAGCGAGGCTCCTCGGGGGCGTCGATCCCCTGTGCGGTGATGTGGGCGTCGATGCCGTCCTTGATGCCCTCGGCGACGGCGTCCGCCCGGTCGAGGTTGACCTTGAGATCGTCGGCGAACTCCAGGCGCGTACGGTCGAAACCGTCGGCATCGCCGGTGCCGGTGCCGGTGATGCCCGTGAGCCGCCCGTGCAGCCGCATTCCGTCGCGGGCGAAGGCACGCAGGTCGATGTCACGGCCGCCGTCGCGACCGGTGACGTAGTGGTTGACCCGCATCCGGACGGCGCCCGCGTCGTCGAACTCGTCGATGCCCCTGCCGTAGTGGCCCATGTCGTCGAGCCAGGCGACACAGTCCCGGCCCCGGTAGAAGCGGGCGACGCGGGGTGCGCTGCCGACGGCCAGATGGACCTGGCGGCCGGCGAGGTGGAGGTCCTCGGCGATCTGGCAGCCGGACTGTCCGGTGCCGACCACCAGGACTGCGCCCTCGGGGAGTTGGCCGGGGTTGCGGTAGCGGGAGGAGTGGAGCTGCTCGACGCCCGCGGGCAGCCGTTCGGCCATCCTCGGGACGGACGGGGTGTGGTAGGGCCCGGCGGCCACGACGACCTGGTCGGCGGTGAACTCGCCCTCGCTGGTGGACAGTTCGAAGACACCGCCGACGCCTCGGCGCAGTCCGGTGACGGAGACGCCCTCGATCAGCGGGGGTCGGAAGAAGGCGACGTACCCCTCCAGATACCGGATGATCTCGTCGCGGACCATGAAGCCGTCGGGGTCGTCGCCCTGGTAGGGGTAACCGGGCAGTTTGCACTGCCAGTTGGGCGTGACCAGACAGAAGGAGTCCCAGCGGCGCTCACGCCACTCGTGGCCGACCCGGTTCCGCTCGACGACGACGTGCTCGATACCGCGCTCGCGCAGGCAGTAGCTGACCGACAGACCGGCCTGGCCGCCGCCGACGACCGCCACGGGGTAGTGGGCCCCGGCGAGCCCGGGCGCGCTCACCGGACGCTCCCGTCGGCGTTGCTCAGTGCCTCGACGGCGACCTCGGCCCCGTCGAGGGATGCGTACGCGGCGGCGGTCAGCTCAAGCTGCGCCAACTGGTCGGAGGCGCCGGTGCAGGCGAATCCGTACTTCTCGCGCACCCGGTCGCTCGCGATTCCGAGCGCTGTCCGGCTGCGCTCCAGGAAGTCGCCGAGTTCGTAGACTCCGCCGGGGGTGAGGTAGTGCTCGATTACCGTGGAGGGCGAATAGCAGCGCTGGGTCTCTCCGTCGGGCCAGCGCACATGGAAATACAGCTCAGGCATGAAATCCTCCATGCGAGGCGCCGAGGTTCGGTCACCTCGCCGCTGCTTCTGACGACCACTTCAGCCAGCGTGAATTACCGAACGGCGTCATCCGGAATAAAGCGGAGTTACGTAGTTCTCACGCCAAGTGCCGTTGCAGGGGCGCCGAGTTACCTGTGAGGCAAATCGAATGCGCGGAGTGCAGTGCTGCCTTGGAGAAGGGTACTTGCCGCGCTGCTCAAGGCTTTTCGAACCGGCATGCCAATTCATGGAGATTCAGCAGGTTAAACGGGGCTGGCGGGTTCGGCGGTCCAGGTGATGCGCGGCGGTACGACCCGTGCGCACAGGGGTCCGCCGCGTGCGTCGGTCAGTCCGAGGCGGCCCACGAGCAGACCGGTGGACGCGGCGGCGTCGAGTACGTCGGCGGGCACGGCGTCGAGCATCAGCTTGGCGCGGCGGAACATCGTGAAGGTGCCGGAGCCGTCGACGCTGCCCCAGGAGAGGTAGATGAACCGGCCTCCGGGACGGCCCTGCACGTAGGGGCCCTTGACGTCGGTGCCGTCGGGTGAGGCCGCCGTGGTGCACTCCAGGGTCCAGGTCGCCGTGGCGGCGTCGCCGGGCTTGAGGCCGAGGAGTTCGGCCGGACGGTCCCGGCGTTGCACGGCGACGTGGATGTCTCGGTAGGCCGAGGCGTCGTCGCCGGGGAACGCTCCGGGTGGGCAGGTGCGGCCGGGAAGGTCGACGGCGTCGATACGGATGCGCATGTCGGACATCATCCGTGCGGGGCGCCGCTCGGACCAGTTCCCGGTGCGGGTGCGGCTGCGCGTGTCCGGCCGCCGTTCGTCTCGCGTGGTCAGTGCCGGGCCGGGACTCCGAGGTCGTCGAGAAGGCCGCGGACGCGGCGCTCGATGTCGTCGCGGATGGGGCGGACGTCGTCGACGGTGCGGCCCGCCGGGTCGTCCAGGGTCCAGTCGAGGTAGCGCTTGCCGGGGAAGACGGGGCAGGTGTCGCCGCAGCCCATGGTGACGCAGACGTCCGACTCCTTGACCGCGTCCACGGTGAGCGTCTTCGGGACCTCGGCGGAGATGTCGATGCCGACCTGGACACAGACGAACAGCACGGAGGGCTTGTCGGACATCAGAGGCCCCTCGTGTCTCAGGTGTCTCACGACGGCATCGGGTGCGAATGATGTCAGCACCCGCTGGTGCCGGTCACCTCGCCGAGACGGAGGCGTGCGGCGAGACCGTCACCGGGACGGGTCTGTCAGCGCAGTGACTGGACGGCGTACAGAACGCCCAGGGCGGCGGCCAGGGTGCCGAGCATCAGGCGCAACGCCGTCTCGGGCAGCCGAGGTTGGAGGTGCGCGCCGAGGTAACCGCCCACCAGCCCGCCGAGGCCGCAGGCCAGGCCCAGGTACCAGTCCGGCGCGATGTCTCCGGAGCCGGTGAGGGAGAGCAGGGCGAAGGCCGCCGCACCCACCGAGGAGGTCGCGAAGGTCGAGGCCAGGGCGGCCGGCGCGACCTGGGTGACGGGCATGCCGCGGCCGACCAGGATCGGTCCGACGATGGAGCCGCCGCCGATGCCGTAGATCCCGCCGACGATTCCCACGACCAGCGCCAGACCGGTGACGGTGCGAGGCGAGGGCGGCGCTGCCGGGAGCTGCCGGGCGGGCTTCCGCAACGTACGCGCGATGAGCCACAGGCCGAGCGGCAGCAGCAGACAGGCGACCAGCAGGCGGAAGATCCCCGCCCCGGGAACCGCGAAGACCCGCACCACGGCGCCGATGACCACGCCCGGCAGGGTGCCCGCCACCAGTCGGCGGGTCAGCGGACCGTACAGCGTGCCCTCGCGGCGGTAGCGGAGCAGGGCACCAGGTCCGGCCACGACGTTGAACAACAGGTTCGTGGGCGTGACCGCGGGGCTGGGGACACCGAACACGCTCAACTGGACCGGCAGCAGGAACACCGCGCCCGAGACCCCCACCGGTGCGGTCACCGCCGCGATCAACAGACCGGCGGTCAGCCCGGCGAGCATCATCGACCAGGTCACCACGGCCCCCGAATCTTGAACGTCCGCCAAGTATCACCGCGGGAACGATGTGCTCCGGCACGCGCCACCCGGCCGGTGCGGAGGTCCGCTTCGCGCCCCCAGGCGTCCACCGGCCAGGGAGCGGATCATCGATGACAGCGCGAGGGAGCGGTCTCCGGTGAGAGGCTGATCGGGTCCGCTCGCCCTGTTCGCCGAAGGATTGGGGAATGTCCGTGCCCGAGCCGCAACCCGTCCCGCAGTCGGTACTGAGCCCGCTCACCAACTCCGCCGTCTTCCTGGTCGTGACCGTCGACCCCGGCGGCGAACCGGTCGTACGGGAACTGCTGACCGACCTCTCCGGTCTGGTGCGGGCCGTCGGGTTCCGCAGCCCGGAGGGCGAGCTGACCTGCGTCGCCGGTATCGGTTCCGACGCCTGGGACCGGCTGTTCACCGGCCCCAGGCCCGCCGAACTGCACCCCTTCCGGGAGGTCGTCGGCGCCGCGCACACCGCGCCGGCCACCCCGGGCGACCTGCTCTTCCACCTCAAGGCCCGGCAGCCGGACCTCTGCTTCGAGCTGGCCACGCAGCTGATGGACCGGCTGCGCGGCGCGGTCACCGTCCGCGACGAGGTGGCGGGGTTCAAGTACTTCGACGAACGCGATCTGCTCGGCTTCGTCGACGGCACCGAGAACCCCACCGGGCCCGCCGCGAACACCGCCGTCGTCATCGGCGACGCCGATCCGGACCAGGACCCGGACTTCACCGGCGGCAGCTATGTCATCGTGCAGAAGTACCTGCACGACCTGCCGTCGTGGAACGCGCTCCCGGTCGAGGCTCAGGAGCGCGCGGTCGGCCGCCACAAGCTCTCCGACATCGAGCTGCCCGACGACGTCAAGCCCGCCGACTCGCACGTCGCGCTCACCTCGATCACCGACCCGGACGGCACGGAACGCGAGATCCTGCGCAGCAACATGCCCTTCGGGGCGCCCGGGCGCGGGGAGTTCGGCACGTACTTCATCGGCTACTCCAGCACCCCGTCGGTCATCGAGCGGATGCTGGAGAACATGTTCATCGGCGATCCGCCGGGCAGCCACGACCGGCTGCTCGACTTCTCCACGGCGGTCACCGGCACGCTCTTCCACGTACCGACCGCCGACTTCCTCGACGACCCGCCGCCCGCCCCGGAACCGGCGGTCCGCGACCGGTCCGCCGACGGTTTCCAGACCGCGGGACAATAGACAGCCGTACGAATCTCGCAGGGAGAGAAGGGAGAGAGGGGCTGTGATGCGGGTAGCCGTGGTCACTTTCGACGGGTTCAACGAACTCGACAGTTTCATCGCCTCCGCGCTGATCAACCGCTGCCGCAAGGACGGTCTGGAGGCCTTCATCACGACGCCGACGCCGGTCGTCACGTCGATGAACGGCGTCGAGGTGACCGGGCAGCGGCCGATGGAGTTCGTGGCCGAGGCCGAGGTCGTGCTGATCGGCAGCGGGGTGAAGGCACGCGAGGTGGTCGCCGACGACCGGCTGATCGCCCGGCTGCCGCTCGATCCCGCACGGCAGTTGATCGGTTCGCAGTGCTCCGGCGCGCTGGTGCTCGCCCGGCTCGGTCTGCTCGGTGACATGCCCGCCTGTACGGACCGGACGAGCCGCCCCTTCGTCGAGGCCCATGGCGTCACCGTGCTCGACGCGCCCTTCCACGCGGAGGGGAACATCGCCACGGCGGGCGGCTGCCTGGCCTCGCAGTACCTCGCCACCTGGGTGATCACCCGCACCCTCGGCGAGGCCGCCGCGCGAGGCGTCCTCGACTACGTGGCTCCGGTGGGCGAGAACGAGCAGAACGTGGAGCGCGCCCTGCGTGCCGTCCGGGCGGGTGAGGCCGCCCTGCGCTGAGGCCGTCCGTGCGAGGTGTTACGAGTGCTCCGCGAGCGTGCCCCGTGCGGCGAGGCTGGTCGGCCGGGTGCGGAGCACCTCCTCGACCGACGAGAGGGCGAACCGCACCGCGCCGGTGATCACGGCCTCGTCGCCCAGCGCGGACAGCCGCCACTGCGGCAGGTCGACGAGCAGACTGGCCGCCTCCTCCTCGGCCGCCCCGAGGAGGAGTTCCGCCGCCGGGAGCAGCCCGGGCACGGGGAAGAGGCTGGTGCCGAGCACGACCAGGGCCGGGTCCAGCGCGAGCAGCACCGGGGCGATCCCGGCGGCCAGTCTCCGGCCGTACGAGGTGATGGCCGCGACCGCTTCCGGGTCGCCGGAGGCCGCGCCGCCCACGATGCCCGTGCCCTCCCGACCCGCGCTGTCCGGGACCAGGGGTTCCAGTCCGGGCTGTGCCGAGGTGCTGCCGGGGAAGCGGATGAAGCCGATCTCGCCTGCCGCGCCCCGGTGCCCGCGCAGCAGCCGCCCGCCGGTGATGACTCCGGCGCCGAGGCGTTCGCCGAGCAGGACGAAGACCATCTCGTCGGCGGCGCCGCCGACCCCGCGCCACTGCTCGCCGAGTGCGGCGAGGTTGGCGTCGTTCTCCACGGCCACCGGGCAGCCGAGGGCGTCGCCGAGGACGGTGACGATGTCCGCCTCGGCCCAGCCCCGGAGGTTGTCGGCCTGCCGGATACGGGAGTTGCTCCGGTTCACCAGTCCGGGCGTGCCCACCGTCGCGGCCCACACCTGGCGGGCGTCGGCCCCCGAGCCGTCAACAGCGCGCTGTACTACGGCGGTTACCGCACGGGCGCGGGCCGAGCCGCTCAAGTCGGCGCGCACCGCCCTGCGTTCGACGGCGACCGTCCTGCCGTCGAGGTCGGCCACGCAGGCGCTCACCGAGCGGGCCCGTACGTCCACGCCGACGACGAAGCCCGCGTGCGGGCGGAAGCGGAACCGGCGGGCCGGGCGGCCGGGCGAGCGCTGGCCCCGGGCGGAGACGGCCGGGGCGACCTCGATGAGGCCGCAGTCGGTGAGTTCCTCGACGATCGCCTCGACCGTGGGCCGGGAGAGCCTGGTCGCCTCGACCAGTGCGGCGAGCCGGGGGTGCGGGTCCGTGGTGCGGACGGCGGCGAGAACGGCCGCCGCGTTCGTGGCCCGCAGGTCGCCGACGCCCACCACCGCCGGGAGTTCACGCCCGGGAGCGGACGGCTCCGGCAGTCCGCCGAGCGGCCACCACGTCTGCGGGACCAATGATCAACCTCCTGAACAGCGGGGAACATCGAGGCACATCGGGGACCGGCACCGACCGTCCCGACGATAACAATCCAGCCGTGAGTGCTTGACGCGGACCGGACCCACTCTGATTATAAAACGCAACTGCGTTATCGAACTAGGGCGCATGTCTCCCCCGGTGCCCTGACTTTCCTCTTCTCTCCCTCGGCTTCCCCGTCCCGTCATGCCCAGGAGACCTCATGAGATCCATGAGCCACAGTCCGTCGTCCCTGTCCAGACGTACGTTCCTCACGGCCACCGGTGCGATCGGTGCCGTGGCGCTCACCGCGTGCAGTGAGCTGACCCCGGGCGCCTCGTCGTCCGACAAGAGCAGCACCGGCCCCTTCTCCACCGCCGTACCGGCCGACAAGATCACGCTGGTGGTCGCGGACGCCGACGACACCACCATGACCCCGGGTCTGCTCGACGCCTTCCGGGAGCAGCACCCCAACATCACCGTCAAGCGCCAGTACACGGGCTGGGACGACTATCTCAAGAGCATCAACACCACCATGTCGGCGGACACGGCCCCCGACATCGCCCAGTTCACGTCAGGCATGCAGAACCTCGTCCCCGGCCGGCTGCTGCTCAAGGTCGGCGAGTACGGGAAGGCGTACGGCTGGGCGACGAAGTTCCCCGGCCTGGACCAGATCACCCTCACCCCGGACGGCAAGACCGTCGGCACCGGCGACCTCTACGGGGTGGGCGCGGGCCTGTCCTTCGAGGGCGTCTACTACAACAAGGCCAAGGCGAACGAGCTGGGCCTGACCACTCCCCCGGCCACCCTCGCGGACCTGGAGGCGCTGTTCGCCAAGGCCAGGGCGGCCGGTGAGACCGCGCTGGTCGCCGGGAATCTGGACGGCGGGCTCAACCACCCCTTCAACGTGCTGCTCTCGGCCTATCTGACCCCGAAGGACCGCGAGGCGTGGGCCTTCGGTCATCGGAGCGCCACCATCGTGCTGCCCGAGGCGAAGACGGCGGCCGAGACGCTGCTGCGCTGGGTGGACAAGGGGTACGTCACGCCGAAGGTCAACGGCGTCAGCGACAACGACGCCACCGCCGCGTTCGCCAAGGGCGAGGGGGTCTTCCGGATCAGCGGCAACTGGGCGGCGGCTGCGGTGGCCAAGGGCCTTGGTGACCGGGCGGGTTACTTCAACATGCCGCCGGTCACGGCGGGCGGAAAGGTTCGCACCACCGGCGCCGGGGTGTACTACTGCGTGTCCAGCAAGTCGAAGAACGCCGCGGCAGCCGCTGCCTTCCTCGACTTCGCGGCGAGCGCGCGGGCCGCCGCCGTCACCGCCAAGGCGGGCTTCATGGCGCCGGACGCGGGCGCGATGCCGAGCCAGACGGGTCTGCTGGGCGATGTCCAGTCGGGCTGGGAGACGATCGTCAAGGACGCCGGGCTGCAGCCGTTCATCCAGAACTCCTCCACCCCGACGATGGGCGACACCCTCACCACCCAGCTCCAGCTGCTGGTCGGCGGAAAGGTCACCCCGGAGAAGTTCCTGGCCGGGCTACAGTCGGACTTCGAGAACTACCACAAATGACCACTGCCGACCGGCGGCTGACCGCCGAGCCCGCCCGCGCCCTCGCCGCCCCGCGCCCGACGAAACCCGGGCCGGACCGCGCCGGGCGCGGGGGCCGCCGTACGGCACGGTCCGGCCGCCGCCGACGCCGGACCGTGGCGTTGCTGTACCTGCTGCCGGCCCTGCTCCCCTACACCCTGTTCTCCGTCCTGCCGTTGCTGCACACCGCCTACCTCTCGTTCTTCGACTGGGACGGGGTGACGCTCCCGTCCTTCGTCGGCCTCGACAACTACGGCCGGATCGGCAGCGATCCGCAGCTGCGCGCCGCCGCCTGGCACGCGGGCGCGCTGATCCTCTTCTTCTCCGTGCTGCCGATCTGTGTCGGCCTGGTCGCGGCGGCGCTCGTGTCCCGGCGGGCCGGGCGCCGGGGCACCGGGCTGGTCCGGACGGTGCTGTTCCTGCCGCAGGTCATCCCGCTGGTCGCGGTCGGCATCCTCTGGCGCTGGGTGTACGCCGAGGACGGCATCCTCAACCAGGCTTTGCGGGCAGTCGGGTTGGGCGGACTCGCCGACGCCTGGCTGGGCAGCTTCACCTGGGCGCTGCCCGCCGTCGGGCTGATCGGGACCTGGGTCGTGTCGGGCCTGTGCATGGTGCTGTTCCTGTCCGGCACCCAGCGCATCGACCAGGAGATCTACGAGGCGGCCCGGATGGACGGGGCGGGCCCGGTAAGGGAGTTCTGGTCGATCACCGTCCCGCTGCTGCGCCCCGAGTTCGCGGTGGCGCTGTCGATCACCGTGATCGCGGCCCTGTCCAGCTTCGACCTCATCTACATCACCACCGGCGGCGGCCCGGGCAACAGCACGGTCGTGCCCGGCATCCTCATCTACCGGCTGGCGTTCGGGGGCGGCGCGGTGGGGGTGGCCAGCGCGCTGGCGATCGTCCTGACGGCGGTCATCTCGGTGGCCGTCCTGGTGATCAACCGGCTGTCCAGGGAGGCACCGTGACCACGCTGACCTCAACTGCCGCACCCGCGCGAGCGGTTGCGGGACGGCTGGCGGCGCCCATAGTCCTCGTCCTCTTCATCGCCGCCGTACTCGTGCCGTTCGCCTCCCTGCTGCTGGCGGCGCTCCAGCCCGCGGGCGCCCCGCTGACCGGCTTCGCGCTCCCGGACGGGCTGCACTTCGAGAACTTCTCCCGGGCCTGGTCGGCGGCGGGGTTCGGCACGCTGCTGCGGTCGAGCGTGCTGATCGCGGTGTGCGTGGTGCCGGCCGCGGTGGTGTGCGCGACGCTCGCCGGCTACGCCCTGGCGACGCTCGACGTGCCCGGCCGGGGGCGGTTGTACGCCTATCTGCTGCTCGGCCTGTCCATCCCCACCGAGGGCACGATCATCCCGCTCTACTACGACCTGCGTGCCGTCGGCCTGACGAACACCGTGCCGGGGCTGGCGCTCGCGGAGATCGGCGCGTTCATGCCCTTCGGGGTGTTCTGGATGCGCGCCCACTTCGCGACCATGCCCCGCAGTCTCATCGAGGCGGCCCGGCTGGACGGTGCCTCGTCGTGGGCGACGCTCTGGCGGATCCTGCTGCCCAGCTCCCGCCCGGCGGTGACGACGCTGGGTGTTCTGTACTTCGTGTGGAGCTGGAACCAGTTCCTGCTCCCGCTCATCCTGATCCAGGACCCGTCCCGCCGTACGGCACCGGCCGGACTGGGCTTCTTCACCGGGCAGTTCGGCGTCGACGTACCGCTGCTCGCCGCCGCCACGCTGATCGTGATCGCCCCGGTGGTGCTCGTCTACCTGTTCTTCCAGCGGCACTTCATCAGCGGTGTGCTCAGCGGCGCCCTCAAGGGCTGACCCCGCACCCGGACCGAACACACCGAACACACAGGAGGTCGGAGATTTCCATGGCAGAACTCGAAGTCGCGCTGATCGGCGCGGGCGGCATCGCCCGCGCGCATCTGCCCGCGTGGACGGCGCTCGGCGCGCGGGTACGCCTCTACGCGCCCGACGACCGGGCCCCCGCCCTGGCCCGCGAGTTCGGCGCGACCTCGGTGGGCTCGCTGAGCGAGGCGCTCGACGGGGCCGCGGTGGTGGACGTGTGCACCCCGACCGACACCCACCGGGAGGTCACGCTCGCCGCCGTGGCGGCCGGGGCGCACGTCCTGTGCGAGAAGCCCCTCGCGCTCGGCGCGACGGAGGCGACGGAGATGGCCGACGCGGCGGAGGCCGCCGGGGTGCGGCTGTACCCGGGGCATGTCGTACGTTTCTTCCCCGCGTACGCCCGGCTGCGCGACCTCGTCGCAGGGGGCGCCCTGGGCCGGGTGGCCGTGGCCCGGTTCACCCGCACCGGCCGCTACCCGACCTGGAGCGGCTGGTTCGCCGACCCGGCGCGTTCCGGCGGGATCCTGACGGACCAGATGATCCACGACATGGACATCGCCCGCTGGCTCTTCGGCGACGTCGTCCGCGTCCACGCCGCCCAGCAGGGGCACCTCACCGCCCCGGCACCGGAGGGCGCGGTAGCCACCGGCACGGCCGTGCTCACCCATGCGAGCGGCACGATCTCCCAGGTCGTCGGGGTGTGGGGGCCGCCCGCGACACCGTTCCGTACCACGTTCCAGGTGTCGGGCACCGGTGGCACCGTCCAGCACGACTCGCTGGCGCATCTGGATCTGCGGATCACGGGTGCCGTGTCCGGCGGCCCGGCGGAGGGCATCCCGGCCGGGGACTTCGGGGAGTCGCCGTACGTCACCCAGATCCGCGAGTTCGCGGCGGCGTTCGCGGGCGGTCCCGAACCCCGGGTGAGCGGCCGGGACGGGGTGACGGCCGTCCGCATCGCCGAGGCGGCGGCCGAGTCGGCGCGCACCGGACGGGCCGTGGAACTCGCGCCGGGAACAACTGGCTCAACCACCGTCGCCACGAAGGGAATCGAGCAGTGAGAGTCGCCGTACTGTCCTTCGCCCATCTGCACGCCGCGACCTACATCGGGCTGCTGCGGGACCGCGAGGGCATCGAACTGATCACCGCCGACCCGGAGGCCCCGCCCGGCGACCCCACCCGTGGCCGCGCCCTCGCCGAACGGCTCGGCGTCGCCTACGCCGACACCTGGGACGAGGTGTTCGCCCAACGCCCCGACGCCGTCATCGTCACCAGCGAGAACGCCCGGCACCGGCACCTGGTCGAACGGGCCGCCGCGAGCGGGGCGCACGTCCTGTGCGAGAAGCCCCTCGCGACGACGGAGGCGGACGCGACGGCCATGATCGACGCCTGCGCTGATGCCGGGGTGCGGTTGATGACCGCCTATCCCGTACGGTTCAGCCCCGCCTTCACCGCCCTGCGCCGGGCCTTCGCCGAGGGCTCGCTCGGCGGGCTGATCAGTGTCCATGGCGCCAACAACGGCTCGAATCCGGCCCGTTCGCATGCCTGGTTCGCCGACCCGGAGCTGGCGGGCGGCGGCGCGCTGGCCGACCACACCGTCCATGTCGCCGACCTGGTGGACGCGTTGCTGGACGGCGAGCAGGCGGCGGAGGTGTACGCGCAGGCGAACAGCGTCCTCGACGACGGCGGTCCGACGCCCGAGGTGGAGACGGCGGGGCTGGTCACCATCCGGTACCCCGGCGGGCTGGTCACCGCCGTGGACGCCAGTTGGAGTCATCCGCCGGACCACCCGACGTGGGGCGGGCTCGCGATGACCTGCGTCGCCGAGAAGGCGATCGTGGAGTTCGACGCCTTCCCGCCGCTGCTCGGCGGCTTCGACTCCCGTACCGGGCGCGGCCGTTGGGAGGCGGGCGGGGTGGATCTGGACGCCGCGATGCTCGACGAGTTCCTCGACGCCGTACGCACCGGGCGGCGCCCCTCCCCCGACGGCGAGGCGGGTCTGCGTACCCTGCGGATCGTGCTGGCGGCCTACGAGTCGCTGCGCACCGGCCAGCCGGTCGCACTGCCGACCGGGTAGGGCCCGCCGGGGCTACGCGGCTCTCAGCAGGATGTCCCGCATGGACCCCCACCCGAACTTGTCCTCCCGGCTGGACAGTTCGGCCACCTCGCGCAGGATCGGCCCGAGGTCGATCCCGGCCGTGCGGGCGTCCGCGCACAGATCCCGCAGCGCGAGCAGTTCGTCGCGGGTGTCGTTGCCCTGGTCGACGGCGGACATGTGCAGCAGGCGCCACCGGAAGCCCTCGGGGGTGGGTTCGACGGGGAGGTGTACGGCCCAACGGAAGTTGGTGTAGCGGGAGAAGAGCCCGCGCACGGACGCACGGAGCACTTCGTCGCCCTGTGCGTAGACGGCGATCAGGGCGCGCAGCGCTGCCTCGGCCTCCGTCCGGACGCCCGCCTCGTCCATGGCGGCCGGTCGCTGCCGCATCTTGTCCGCCCAGTCGGGATCGCTGGTGTCCACCGGCCGCTCGGCGATGGGCCGGACGGCCGCGTCGACCAGGGCGACCTGCTCCTCGATGCTGTCGATGTCGTCGATCGTGGTCATCAACTCCGTGTCTTCGCGGGCTCGGGGGCCCGGTCCACCACCCCTGCGTCCGTGTCCCCGCTCCGGTACTTCGCCCGCTGGATCTGCTCGTAGACATGGGCGCGGAGTTCGGCGAAGCGGGGGCTGGAGCGGGTGTGCAACTGGTCGCGTTCGTCGGGGAGGTCGATGGTGAGGTCCTCCTGTACGACGGTCGGCGACTTGGACAGGATGACAGTGCGCTGGCCGAGATAGACGGCCTCGTCGATGTCGTGGGTGACGAACAGGACGGTGACGCCGAGTTCGCGCCACAACTCCCGGATCAGATCCTCCAGTTCGGCGCGGGTCTGCGCGTCGACGGCCGCGAAGGGCTCGTCCATGAGCAGCACCTTCGGCTCGTACGCGACCGCGCGGGCGATGGCGACGCGCTGCTGCATGCCTCCGGACAGCTGCCAGGGGTAGGCCTCGTGGGCGTCGGCGAGCCCGACCACCTCCAGTGCGTGGTCCACCAACTCCCGCTCGCGTGCCTTGCCGAGCTTCTTGCGGCGCAGCGGCAGGGCGACGTTGTCGCGGACGTTCATCCAGGCGAACAGGGAGCGGCCGTACTCCTGGAAGACGACGGCCATGCCCGGCGGGGGTCCGTCGACGGGCTTTCCCTCCAGGAGCACTTGGCCGCTGGTGGGGTCGAGCAGTCCCGCCATGCACTTGAGCAGGGTGGTCTTGCCGCAGCCCGACGGCCCGACCAGGCACACGAGTTCGCCCGCGCCGATGTGGAAGGTCAGGTTCCTGAGGGCCTCGACCTCGCGGTTCCGGCCGGTGTAGATCTTCTGGAGGTTGCGTACGTCGAGCATCGACGGCTCCTTTTCAGGGGGTGCGCCGGGCCCGGCGCAGGCCGTGGTACCAGGCCAGGGCGCGGTTCTCGGCGAACCGGAAGAGCAGGGAGAGGAGGAAGCCGAGGATGCCGAGCAGCAGGACGCCGCTCCACATCTCGGGGATGGCGAACGAGCGCTGGAACTGCACGATGGTGAAGCCCAGGCCGTTGCTGGCGGCGAACATCTCGCTGATGACCATGAGGATGATGCCGATCGACAGCGCCTGCCGCATACCGGTGACGATCTGCGGGCTCGCCCCGCGCAGCACCAGGTGGCGCAGGCGGGCGGTGCCGGTGATGCCGTAGGACCGGCAGGTGTCGCTGAGCACCTCGTCGACGGCGCGGACGCCCTCGACGGTGTTGAGGAGGATCGGCCAGACGCAGCCGCTGACGATGACGAGCACCTTCATGGTGTCGCCGATGCCCGCGAACAGCATGATCACCGGTACGAGTACGGGTGGCGGGATGGCCCGGAAGAGTTCGAGGACGGGTTCGAGGACGTCGCGTACGGCCCGCCGCATGCCGACCAGCAGGCCGAGGCCCACGCCGATGACGACGGCGAGGAGATAGCCGGCCGTGAGGCGCAGGAGGCTCGGTACGACGTCGGACAGGAGCCGGTCTCCCGTCCAGACCTTGCCGAAGGCGTCGAGGATGGCGGACAGGGGCGGGACGTAGAAGTCGGTGCTGTCGGCGGTGGCGTACCACCACACGGCGAACAGGGTGGCGGGCAGGCCCAGCAGGAGCAGGGCTCGGCGCAGGACGGTGAGGGCGGTCATGCGTTCACCTCCGTGCGTACGGACTGGTGCCAGTGCAGGGCCCGGCGCTCGACCGCTCTGGCCGCGAGGTTGACGGCGACGCCGAGCAGCCCGGTGACCAGGACGAGGGCGTAGACGCGCGGTACGGCGCCGGAGGTCTGGGCGACGGCGATCTCCTGGCCGAGTCCGGGGGCGCCGATGACGAGTTCGGCGGTGACGGCGAGGATGAGCGCGACGGTGGCGGCCAGCCGGACGCCCGTCATGACGTACGGCAGCGCGGTGGGCCACATGACGTGGCGCAGCCGTCCCCAGGTGCCGAGGCGGTAGCTGCGGGCGGTGTCGTCGGCGACCGGGTCGACGTCCTGGATGCCGGCCAGGACCTGGACGATGACCTGCCAGAAGGCGGCGTACACGACGAGCAGGAGTTTGGACCTGAGGTCGGCGCCGTAGAGGAGGACGGCGACGGGGATCAGGGCGACGGACGGGATGGGGCGCAGGAACTCGATGGTGGAGGCGGTGACCGCGCGCAGGACGGGCACCGAGCCGATGACCAGTCCGGCCGCCACGCCCGCCACGACGGAGATGACCAGGCCCAGGCCCCAGCCGGTGAGGGTGTCGCCGAGGGCGGTCCAGAAGGTCTGCTCGGCGAGCAGACCCCACAGCGCGCGGACGGTCTCCGAGGCCGGTGGCAGGTAGTCGGCCGACACCAGGCCGGTGTGCGGGAGCGCTTCGAGTACGGCTACCAGGCCCGCGAGCCCGGCGAGGCCGCGCAGCGGGGTGACGGCCCGGTCCGGCAGCCGCCGCCGGGCGGGGGCTCCGCCGGGACCGGTGCCGGTCCCGGCGGAGCCGCCCACCACGGTGGTGCTTGTGGCGGGGCGGGTCATGAGAAGAGGGCGGTCAGGTCGGGCTTCTTGCCGTCGAAGAGGCCGTCCGTCTCGCCGAGGGAGGCCAGCTTCTCCAGCGAGGCCATGTCGATCTCGGCGGGCCAGGCGGGCAGTGTGAGCTGGTTCAGGACGTCTGCGCTGATCTTCGTGTAGGTGGTGAGGATCTGGCGTGCCTCGTCCGGGTGGTCGGTGGCGTACTTCAGCGACTCGGTCATGGCCTCGGCGAACTTCTTGACCAGGTCGGGCTTCTGTTTTGTGAGCTGGGTGGAGGTGAAGTAGGTCGCGACGGTGAGCTTCGGGTCCGTCTCGGCGAACGGCGAGGCCACGACGCGGGCACCCTGCGCCTTGGCGGCGTTCATCGCGGGATCGCCCATCCAGGCGGCGTCCACCCGTCCGGCGTCCAGTGCGGCCGGCATCTGGTCGAACGGTATTTCGACGAACTTGACCTTCGACGGGTCGCCGCCGGCCAGCCGCACCGACTCACGCACCGTCGTGGACCCGATGTTCTGCAGGGTGTTGACGGCGACCGTGTGCCCGGCGAGGTCCTTGGCCGACTTGATCGAGCTGTCCTTCTTGACGGCCACCCCGGTGACATCGCCCCCGATCTTCCCGTTGGAGGCCGCGCCGTTGACGACGGACTTGATCGGTACGCCCTTGACCTGGGCGATCATCAGCGACGTGGTGTTGCTGAAGCCGAACTGGAACTGGTCGCTCACCACACCGGGGATGATCGCCGCGCCGCCCTGGGCGGCCACCATCTCCAGTTCGATGCCGCGGCTGCTGAAGAACCCCTTCTTCTGGCCCAGATAGAGCGGGGCCACGTCGATGATGGGGATGATGCCGACCTTGACCTTGGTGGTCTTGGCTCCGCCCGAGGACGACGAACCGCTGTCCGCCGAGTCCGACGATCCGCATCCGGCCGCACCGACGACCGTGATCACTACTGCGGCAAGCCCGAGAATGCGCCTTTGCATGGGCCCCTCCTGAGGAAGCAACACCGAATGTTGTGCACTTTCTTGACGGCCGCAATGTACACACCTATGTTCGCGCTGTCAGCACTCCGGACAAGAGAGGCACCCGGCGACTTCGACCGGCGCGGCCACCACCCGGCCGAGGCCCAGGCGAAAGGGAGTTCAGCCCTCCATGACCTCGCCCATCCCGCAGCTGCGCCCCCAGTCGCTGCTGTTCGCCTTCTTCGGCAGCTACGTCCTGGAGGAGGGGCTCGGGCCCGTGTACTCGGGCAGCATCATCGATGTCCTCGCCCGCACCGGGGTCGGTGAGCACGCCGTCCGGTCCACCCTCACGCGCATGGTCAACCGGGGGCTGCTGCGGCGGCAGCGCGAGGGGCGCCGGATGCACTTCGGGCTGACCGCGCAGACGGAGCAGGTCCTGTGGGACGGCAAGCGGCGCCTGTGGCAGACCGGTGCCGTGAACGACGACTGGGACGGCACCTGGACACTGCTCGGCTTCTCACTGCCCGAGTCCTGGCAGCGCCAGCGGCACGATCTGCGCTCCCGGCTCACCTGGTCGGGCTTCGGCGCCCTCTACAGCGGGCTGTGGATCGCGCCCGGCGACGTGGACGCCTCCTCCTTCGTCGCCGAGCTGGGCCTCGCCGCCCACGTCAAGATCTTCCACGCCACTGCCGACGACGCCACCGACATCGCCCTGATGATCCGGGACACCTGGGACCTGGGCGAGGTCGGCGCCCGCTACGCCGACTTCGACAAACGCTGGTCCGACCGGCCGGGCACCGCCTCCGGCGATCCGCTGGGCATCCGGCTGCGGGTGATCAGCGAGTGGCTGGACATCATCCGCACGGACCCCCGGCTCCCCGCCCGCCATCTGCCCGCGGACTGGCCGGCCCGCCCGGCCCAGGAGACCTTCCACCGCATCGCGCGGGAGACCGAGGCCCCGGCCCGCCGGACGGCCGCCGAGTTCCTCACCGCTTGAGGCTCGACATCAGGTCGCGCATGTCGGCGATCATGGCCGACCGGTACAGGGACAGGTCGGGGAGTTCCGGCCCGTCACCGACGGCGGTCTCGTCCTGGTTGTCGCCCTTGTAGTACGTGTAGACGGAGAGATCCAGCGAGAGGACCGCTCCCCCGTCCAGTACCCGCAACTCCGCCTTGTTGTTGTCCTGGGTCAGGAGATACGCCTTGTCGCCAAGGTCCGGAACCGTCTGGACCTGGTCCTCGGAAAGAATGCCGGCATCGGTCACCCGTCGGCCTGCCTCGAACTCCGCGCCGGGATCGGTCTTCTTGTGCAGTGCCACCGCGATTCCGACGGTGTAGCCGGTGAACCACCCCTTCCCGGCCTGCTCCCCGCCGGCCAGGAACCGGAGGGGAATAGAGCACTGGATCTGGTCGAGGGCCGCATCGCGCAGCAGGGCCGAGTCGATCTTGGAGGTGGGCTCTCTCGGCGCGATCACCGCACCGAGCGCCTTCAACCGCAGCGACGGGCAAGGGTCTTGCTTCAGCTGGTACCCGTTCAAGTCCGGCTTCTGCTCGCCCGCTCCGTACACGAACAGCGCCGCCGCCCAGAGGACGGACGCCAGCACGGCCCCGCCCAGCGCCCACTGCCACGGCGGTCGCGGCCGGGGTTCCCCACCGGGCTCCTCGTCGAAGCCGCCCACCACCTCGCGGGTGTCGACTCCGTCGAACTCCCCGGCCAACTCCGGCTCCGAAATCATCCCGCTCCCTCGACCATGTGTTCCGCCTTCGTCAGGATGATCGCAGCAGCGCCCCCGTTCACGTCTGCCGGAGCGGCTCGTACGCCTCCGCCTCGACACCGAACGTCCAGGCCACCCCTTCGCGCGCCGTACGGGTCGTCGGCGGCACCCTCAGCCAGTACGTACGGCTCGTACCGTCCGGTTCAGGTGTGGAGTTGACGACCTCGACCATCACCACGTCCTCGTCGCCGACGAGCTGGACGCGCCACAGCACACCTGTCTCGTCGCGGTGGACGGGTACCGCGCCGGACTCCTCCAGATAGCGGTCGTAGCCGTAGAACTCCAGCATCACGCGCCGGAGTTCGGCGTTCTCCTCGTCGCGGATGCGCTCCGGGGTGAGGGTGCTCAGTTCGTCCAGGAAGTCCTTCGGTACGGGCATGCCGCGCCAGGCGTACAGCTCGAAGCCGTCCGCGTAGCCGAGGGCCGGGCCGTCGCCCCGGTCCAGGCGGCCCGCCTCGTCGCGGTGCAGGGCCAGCGGGCGTTCGCTGAGGATCACGGTCCTCTCGTACGGCCACCACCAGCCCGCGTCGCGCGCCACGGCTGCCAGGCCGGCCAGCGGGCTGTCGTCGCCCGGCTCGAACGCGCACATCCACGCCGCGTCGTGCTGCCCCAGCGCCGCGTCCAGGAGCAGCAGACGGACCCGCGCCTCCGTCTTCCGGTCGGCGCCGAGTTCCTCGACGATGCCCGCCCGCACCCGGTCCACCAGCGTGCGGGTCGCCTCCCACAGCCCGGCCCCGGTGGCCCGCCAGTGCCCGCTCCACCGCTCGGCGCCCAACTCGGCGTGCAGCCGCCCCCGTTCGGCGGCCCAGGGCGCGCTCCACACGGCGTCCCGGACACCCGCGCCGAGGGTGCCGAGCGGCGAACCGTCCGGGTGCGCCTCCGTCATGAGCATCCGTACGGCCTCCAGGGGCGAGCGCGCCCACAGGACGCGCTCGGGTTCCGGCAGGCCCGCCCGCCGGTAGGCGAGCCGGACGCCCGCCTCGGCCGCCGCCCGGTCGCCCGGTCCCGTCGCTGTCGCCGCCGTCCGCCAACTGCCCTGGTCCATCAGTGCCGTTCCTCTCCAAGTGCTGTGCCGCCGGCCGCGTCCCCATGTCGTACGGTCCGGTCGGTCCTTCATCGGTCCCGTGTGTGTGCCCGGGCGTCGTCAGTCGGCGACGACGCGCACCGAGCCCGGTATGTACTCCCGCTGCCTGATCACCCGGTACCAGCCCTTCGGGAGCGTGATCGCCGCGTGCTCCTCGTGGACGACGCGGGCTCCCTCGGGCACGTGCAGCAGCATCGGGCCGAACACCCCGGCCTCGCGGATCAGCCGCCCCGGACCGGCCACCGCGTGGGCGTGGCCGGTGACCTCGCCGAGCGCCAGGACGAGTCTGCCGCGGCCGTCGCGCGGTTCGGACGCCGCGTCGACCGCGAACTCCGGCACCGCGCCCTCCGCCAGTGCCACGATCAGTACGTCTCCCTGCCGGTACATGGGTCTCCCTCCCGTTTCGGCACTCCGTGTGCCATGGGAACGACCGTAGGGGCGGGCACTGACAATCGGTCCCCGGCACCGTCTCCACGGGCCGCCGACGAGCCGGTTCGCCGTGTGGGAGGCCCCAGTTGGCGGCGTTGTCAGTGGGGCTTGGTAGAACTCCTCTACCTGGACGCGATCGGCGCGCGCCAGGACCGGGACCACGACCGCCGATCCACCGGCATCGCATCAGGGAGCAGGCACGCATGACCATCGGTAGCCACCTCACGGAGTTCCACGGCCTGCCCGCCTTCACGTTTCCCGACGCCGGTGACACGTCGGCGGACGCGTCCGCCCTGCCGGCGCCCGAGTCCGTCGCCTGGCGGGTCGCCGTGGACTCCTACGACTCCAAGGAGCAGTGGGAGGAGGCCTTCGCCCGCTTCCTGGCGGCCGTCGACACCGAGCGGGTCCGCGCCCTGGTCGTCGGCGCGTGGAGCGATGTGTACGACAGCGGTCCGGACGAGGTGATCAAGGCGCTGGTCGAGGCCCGCGACCGGCTGCCCGCGCTGCGCGGCCT
Organism: Streptomyces geranii; assembly: GCF_002954775.1. Lineage (GTDB taxonomy): Bacteria > Actinomycetota > Actinomycetes > Streptomycetales > Streptomycetaceae > Streptomyces > Streptomyces geranii. Next base: position 95,442 of record NZ_PJME01000004.1, on the reverse strand, counting down.
GTTCCTGGGCGACATCGTGATGGAGGAGGCCGAGATCTCCTGGATCACCCAGGGCGAGGTCACACCCCTCCTGGAGGCCTTCCCCGCCCTGGAGGAGTTCACGGTCCGGGGCGGCAACGGACTGGTCTTCCCGGCCGTGCGGCACGAGCGGCTGCGCAAACTGGCCGTCGAGTCCGGCGGTCTGCCCGTCGCGGTGGTGCGCGGCATCGCGGGCAGCGATCTGCCCGCCCTCGTCGAACTCGACCTGTGGCTCGGCACGCCCGAGTACGGCGGCGACGCGGAGATCGCCGACCTGGAGCCCTTCTTCGCGGGCACGCGGCTGCCCGGCCTGACGCATCTCGCCCTGCGCAACAGCGAGATGCAGGACGCCATCTGTACGGCGCTCGCGTCCGCGCCGGTGGTGGCCCGCCTTGAGGTGCTGGACATCTCGATGGGCGTGCTCACCGACGACGGTGCCACGGCCCTGCTGACCGGCCAGCCGCTGACACATCTGAAGAAGCTCGACCTGTACCACAACTACCTCAGCGACGAGCTGCGCACCCGGCTGCTGGAGACGCTGGAGCCCGCCGGGGTGGAGGTGGACGCCGATCCCGAGGACGCCGAGTCCGACGAGGAGGAGGACGGCACGGTCTGGCGGTTCGTCTCGGTGGGCGAGTAGGGCGCTCGGGGGGCCGGAGACAGGTACGAAGAGGGGGATGGTGAGCACCATGGGGCGCACGCATGAGGAGGACGCTCCGCCGAGGTGGGCGGTGGTCGCCAACGGTGACAACCGCCGGGTGGGCATGTTCGCCGCGGCCACCGAGGCGGCCGGTCACGGCACGCCCCGCGTGGTCGAGTGGGCCGACGTGCTGCGGGACGGCGGCCACGACTTCGCGGACGACGAGCTGGTCCGCCTCGACTCCCCGGGGGAGGACGCCGAGGTGGACGCGCTGCTGCGCGGGGCCGACGAACCGACGCGGGTGGAGGGCTCCGCGCGCTGGTACGGGCGGTTTCTGGCGGGCGTGGCCTCGTTGCGCGGCGGGCGCAGGCTCGACGACCCGGCGGAGCTGGCCGTGATGTTCGACAAGCGGCTCTGTCACGACCGGCTGGCCCGGGCGGACGTGCCCGTGCCGCAGTCCCCCACCTCGGGGGGCGTACCGCCGGTGCGGGACTGGGCGGACGTACGCCGTCTCATGGACGAGGCGGGGCTGCGGCGGGTCTTCGTCAAGCTCGCGCACGGTTCCTCCGCCTCCGGTGTCCTCGCGGTCGAGACCACCGCGTCGGGGCGGATCCGCGCGACCACGTCCGTGGAGCGGACCGGGGAGGGCCGGCTCCACAACTCCCTGCGGGTGCGCCGGTACACCGAGGAGCGGGAGATCGCCGCGATCGTCGACGCGCTGGCGCCGGACGGGCTGCACATCGAGCGGTGGCTGCCGAAGGCCTCCCTCGGCGGCCGGTCGGCGGATCTGCGCATCGTGGTCGTGGGCGGCCGGGCCACCCACGCCGTGGTCCGCACCAGCCGCTCCCCGCTGACCAATCTGCATCTCGGCGGGGCGCGCGGCGATCTGGCGGCCGTCCGGGCGCTGGCCGGTGACCGGTGGGCCACGGCCCTCGAAACCGCCGAGCGGGCCGCGGCCTGCTTCCCGGGCACCCTGTGCGTCGGCGTCGATGTGCTGCCCGCGGTCGGCTGGCGCCGGTTCGCCGTCGGCGAGGTCAACGCCTTCGGCGACCTGCTCCCCCGGCTGACCGGCCTCCCGGGCAGCGGGGCGGAGGGCCTGGACACCTACGCCGCACAGGTCGCCGCGGCCGTCTCCTTCTCCCCCGGCCGGCTCCCGGGACAGGCCGCGGCTGTCGGCCCGATCGCACCACCCGGACTGCCCGGACTGTCACCCGAACGACCGCACGAACTGTCGTACGAACTGCCGAGGAACACCCATGCCACCGTCTGAGCCCTCCCCCGCCCCGCCCGCCGGGCCGGACATGAACGAGGTGGTGGGCCGGGACGACCTGCTCCTCCTCACCCTGGACACCCTCCGGTACGACGTGGCCGTCGAACTCGCCGCCGCCGGACGGCTGCCCAACCTGACCGCCCGGCTGCCGGGCGGCGTCTGGGAGGAGCGGCACGCGCCCGGGAGCTTCACCTACGCCTCCCACCAGGCGATGTTCGCGGGCTTCCTGCCCACCCCGGCCGGACCAGGACCGCATCCGCGCCTGTTCGCGGCCAGGTTCGCGGGCAGCGAGTCGACGGCGGACGGCACCTACGTCTTCGACACTCCGGACCTGGTGTCCGGGCTCGCCGCGCACGGGTACCGCACGGTGTGCGTCGGCGGGGTCGGCTTCTTCAACAAGCAGGGCGCCCTGGGCGACGTACTGCCCGGGTTCTTCCAGGAGAGCCACTGGGAGCCGGAGTTCTCCGTGGCCTCCCCGACCTCCTTCGAGGCACAGGTGGCGCGCGCCGAGAAGACCGTCGCCGAACTGCCGCCCGAGCAGCGACTGTTCCTCTTCGTCAACGTCTCCGCGCTGCACCAGCCCAACTGGTTCCACCTGCCCGGCGCGACCCGGGAGGCGGGCGACAGCCGGGCCACCCATGCCGCCGCGCTGGAGTACGTCGACCGGCATGTCGGGCGGCTGTTCGCGGCGATGAGTTCGCGCCGCCGCTGCTTCGCCATCGTCTGCTCCGACCACGGCACCGCCTACGGGGACGACGGTTACACCGGCCACCGCCTCGGCCACGAGTCCGTGTGGACCGTGCCCTACGGCCACTTCTTCCTGGAGCCGTCCGTATGACCGTCACCGCGACCGACAGCGCCACACTCACCCCACGGCCCTACCAGAGCTATACGTACGCCTACCCGCACAAGACCGCCTACCGGCCGCTGTCACCCGCGCCCCGGCTCGCGGACCTGTGGGCCGGGGAGTCACGGCAGTCGCTGTCGCTGTATCTGCACATCCCGTTCTGCGAGGTGCGCTGCGGCTTCTGCAACCTGTTCACCCGCATCGGGGCGCCCGACGGTCTGCCGGGCCGCTATCTGGACGCCGTGCGGCGCCAGGCCGCCGCCGTGCGGGAGGCGTTGGGCGACGCGGAGACCCCCCGGTTCGTCAACGCGGCCTTCGGCGGCGGCACTCCGACCTTCCTGGAGGCCACGGAGCTTGATCGGCTGTGCGACATCGCCGAGTCGGAGATGGGCGTCGACCTGCGGGCCGTACCGCTGTCGGTGGAGGCGTCGCCGTCCACCGCCACGGCCGACCGGCTGGCGGTGCTCGCCGAGCGGGGCGCCACCCGGCTCAGCCTCGGCGTGCAGAGCTTCGTCGAGGAGGAGGCACGGGCCGCCGTACGCCCGCAGCACAGGTCGGATGTGGAGGCGGCGCTCGCCCGCATCCGTGAGGCCGCCGTCCCCGTCCTCAACATCGACCTGATCTACGGCATCGACGGCCAGACCGCGGCCAGTTGGCGCTACTCCCTCGACGCGGCGCTGGCCTGGCGCCCCGAGGAGATCTACCTCTACCCCCTCTACATCCGCCCGCTCACCGGCCTCGGCCGCCGGGTCGACCCGGCGGCGGCCGACCGCGAGTGGGACGAGCAGCGCCTGCGCCGCTACCGGGAGGGCCGCGACCATCTGCTCTCCCAGGGCTACGAGCAGGTGTCGATGCGGATGTTCCGGCGCGCGGACGCACCACCACAGGGCCCGGACGACTACGCCTGCCAGACCGACGGCATGATCGGTCTCGGCTGCGGGGCCCGTTCCTACACCTCGCGGCTGCACTACTCCTTCGACTACGCCGTGTCGATGGGCGAGATACGCGGCATCATCGACGACTACACGGCCACCGCCGACTTCTCCCGTGCCCTGCACGGGCGTTGGGTCGACGCGGACGAGGCTCGGCGCCGCCATCTGCTGCAGTCGCTGCTCCAGGCGGAGGGCATGCCCGTCGCCGAGTACCGGCTGCGGTTCGGCTCCGATCCTTACGCCGACTTCCCCGCCGAGCTGGACACCCTCGCCGCCCGAGGCTGGCTCGACGGCGACCGGGCGGGACAACTGCGGCTGTCCGCCGAGGGGTTGGCCCACTCCGACGCCATCGGGCCCGAGTTCTTCTCGCCGGACGTGCGGGCCGCCATGGCCGCCTACGAGACGAAGTGAGCGGGTCGGCATGGATCTGACGCTGCTGTACCGGGGTCCGCTCTCCTCCTGCGACTACGACTGCCCCTACTGCCCGTTCGCGAAGCGCCGCGACAGCACGGCCCAACTCCGCGCCGACCGAGCCGCGTTGGAGAGGTTCACCGGGTGGGCGCGGGAGCAGCGGGAGGACCGGCTGTCGGTGCTCTTCACACCGTGGGGCGAGGGGCTGGTCCGCTCCTGGTACCGGCGCGCTCTCGTCGACCTCTCGCACGAGCCGCACATACACCGGGTGGCCATCCAGACCAACCTGAGCTGCCGCACCGACTGGCTGGCGGACGCGGACCGCGACACCGTCGCCCTCTGGTGCACCTACCACCCCGGACAGACGCCCTACGAACGGTTCCTCACCAAGACGCACGAACTGTCCGCCCTCGGGGTCCGCTTCAGCGTCGGTGTCGTCGGCGTGCCGGACCATCTGGAGCACGCGCGACGGCTGCGCGCGGAGCTGCCGGAACACGTCTACCTGTGGGTGAACGCCGCCGAGGGCCACACCTACACGGACGAGGAGGCCGACCGCTGGACCGCCCTGGACCCCCTCTTCCCCTTCAGCCGCCATCCGCACCGCTCGGCGGGCCTGCCCTGCCGCACCGGCGAGTCGGTACTCTCGGTGGACGGCGAGGGCACGGTACGCCGGTGCCATTTCGTCCGTACGGAGCTGGGAAATCTGTACGACGGCTCCTACCGGGCCGCGCTCGGACCGCGGGCCTGTCCGCTGCGGGTGTGCGACTGCCACATCGGCTACGTGCACCTGGAGACACTGCCGCTGTACGACGTGTTCGCGGGCGGCATCCTGGAGCGCGTGCCCCGGGCTGTCCCGGACCGGCCGCTGCCGCTCCCTCTGCTCCCGGCCGAGTTGGCGTCGACCACCGCCGCCGTGACAGGGTCGCCCGAGTCGTGACTGTGCCGTGGGTGAGAGGAAGTTCGTGGACACGCAGACCTGGGACGCACTGGCCGCATCGATGAGGAACGCGTACACCGCGGGCCTGGGCGAGGGGGCCGTGCCCCGTCCGGTCATCATGCCGCTGGTCCGTGGTGAACTCGTCGGCCTGATCTGGCTGCGTCCCGTCGAGACCGGCAGGGACGCGCTCACCGGCATCGCCCAGCTGTCGAACATCGCGGCGGCGGCCGGTGCCGACGAGGTCGTCCTCGCCTGGGAGTCGCGGGACGTCGCCGCCCTGTGCGAGCAGCCGGCCGACGGCCCGGAGCCGTGCCTGAACATGCTGCACGCCACGAAGGACAGCCACACCCTGCACCGGTTCCCCTACGCCGAGCAGGCCCTCGCCACCTCCCCCGGCACCGGGGCCGAGGGCCCGGCCGGGGTCGAGCCGCGCTGGCTGCCCGCGCCCGAGCCCCAGCCGGGCGCCGAACTGCTGCCGCCGGTCCGGGCCGCCGTCGACTACTCCTTCGTCCCGCTCGACATCGACCACCCCTCCCCCTTCGGTGTCACCGTCGTCCTGATGGAGGAGGACGGCTACAGCGTGCGCCTCACCGAGGCGTTCGCCTTCTGACTGTCGCTTTTTGACCATCGAGAGTCGGCTGGAAGCCCGGCCGACCCTGTCTTCCCGACCTAGTTTGAACACACCGCCCCGATCGTCCCGCGCGGTTCCGCAAACCAGGAAGACAGTGAAGACAGTCATGAGCAACGTGAAGAACACGGTTCTCCAGGCCGCCACCGAACTGTTCGGCGACAAGGACCCCTCGGCCGTGGACCGCTGGGTCGCCGCCGACTACAGGCAGCACAGCTCCCTCGCCGCCGACGGCCCCGAAGCCCTCCGCGGGCTGGTCGCGAGCCTCGGCGCGGACTTCCGCTACGAGGGCGCCCGGGTCGTCGCCGACGGCGACCTGGTCGCCCTGCACGGCACCTACCACGGCTTCGGCCCCGTCCCGCTCGTCGGCTTCGACATCTTCCGCGTCGACGCCGACGGCAAGCTGGCCGAGCACTGGGACGCCCTGACCCCGCAGGTCGAGGACACCGTCTCGGGCCGCTCCCAGACCGACGGGCCGACCGGCACCGGCGACGCGGACAGCACGGACGCCAACCGCGCCCTGGTCACGGAGTTCGCGGAGAAGGTCCTCGTCAGCGCCGACTACTCGGTCCTGACCGACTACATCTCCACCGAGACCTACCACCAGCACAACACCGAGGCCGCCGACGGTCTGGACGGCTTCGGCGCCGCCGCCGCGAAGTGGGCCGAGGAGGGCAAGAACCTCGTCTACAAGAAGGTCCACAAGGTGATCGCCGAGGGCGACCTCGTGCTGACCCAGTCCGAGGGCGAGTTCGGCGTGCCCGTCGCCTACTACGACCTGTTCCGCGTCGCCGACGGAAAGATCGTCGAGCACTGGGACGTCATCGCGCCCGTGCCCGCCGAACTCCCGCACGGCAACGGCCTGTTCTGACGGCGAACCGCCACCGACACCGCGACGCGTCGCCGGCTCGATACGTCGCCACCTCGATATGTCGCCGGCTCGACGCACACCGTGGCCTCCACACCTCTGTACCTCGACACCTCCACAAACCCCGAGGAACCCCCCGTGATAGACCGCCGTTCCCTCCTCCGGAACAGCAGTGCCGCCACCCTCGGCGCGCTGGCGCTCACCGCCGTGGCCGGCGGCACCGACCTGGCCGCCGCTGCCGAACGCCACCCGCAGCTCCTCGGCGACCCGGCCTCGACCCCCGAGGCGGAGTCGCTGTGGCCCCAGCACCTCACCCCCACCGAGCGCCGCAACCTCAAGACCTTCGACGAGCTGGACTTCGCGGTCTACTCCGGCCAGGAGTGGGAGCGGCTCGGCGAGAGCCACTCCCGGAACATCCGCGTGCACTGGCCCGACGGCCACTACACCGACGGCATCGAACGTCATGTCGCCGACCTGAAGGCCCAGTTCGTCTGGGCGCCGAACACCCGGATCAGCGAGCACCCGATCCGGATCGCCAAGGGCGAGCTGACCGCCGTCACCGGCGTCATGAAGGGCACCTTCTCCCGGCCGATGCCGGACGGGAACGGCGGCTTCGTCCAGCCGACGGGCAACAGCTTCGCCGTGAACATGGTGACCGTCGGCCTCTGGAACAAGCGCGGTGTCATGGACGAGGAGTTCCTCTTCTGGGACAACCAGACCTTCCTCCAGCAGATCGGCCTCGCCTGATCCTCCCGGTGTCCGGTGCCCGGCAGCCGCGCCACGACGCGCGCCCGCCGGGCACCGGCACGACCGGCGCCCCGACCCACCCCCGACCCATTGATCCGGCTGCCACCCGCTCCACTCCCCCTCCGCCCTCCGCCCTCCGCCCCGGAGCCTCCCCATGACGATGCCGCCGTCCCCGTCCGCCTTCTCCCCGCACAGCGGCCTCGCCGACCGGCCGTCCTCGGGACCGGGACTCCCCCTGGCCGCCTACCGCGCCGCGATCTCGCTCGACGAGCCCTTCCTGCCGTCCACGGCTCCAGCCCCGCCCGATCGGCTGGACGAGCGGGTGCGCACGGCCCTGCGGCTGCTCAGCGACGACCCGGCGGTACCCCGGCTCGGTCTGCGGCCCGACGCCCTGCGGGACCTCGCGGCCGACGGCGCCTCGGCCCGCCGGCTGCTGCGCGCCCTGCTGACCGTCCGCCCGCCCGGCGCCCTGCCGGACGGTGTCACCGAGGCGCTGGACGCCGTCCTCGGCGCGGAACGCGGCCTCCGGCCGACGGTGCGGGCGTCCCGACTCCCCACCATCGCGGCGCGGTTCCCCCACTCCCCCTACCGGGCGGCCGACCGCACCGCACTGTGGCGGGGCGACATCACGACCCTCTCGGCGGACGCCATCGTCAACGCCGCCAACAGCGCCCTGCTCGGCTGCTTCCAGCCCCTGCACGCCTGTATCGACAACGCCATCCACAGTGCCGCCGGGCCCCGGCTGCGGGACGACTGCCAGACCGTCGTCACCCTCCAGGGCACCGCCGAACCGACCGGCACGGCCAAGATCACCCGGGGCTACCACCTGCCCGCCCACTACGTCCTGCACACCGTCGGCCCCATCACCGACGGCCGGCCGCGCGCGGACGACGAGGAGGCGCTCGCCGCCGCCTACCGGGCCTGTCTGGACCTGGCCGCCGAGGTCGGGTCCATCCGCACGGTCGCCCTGTGCGCCGTGAGCACCGGCGTCTTCGGCTACCCCAAGGAACAGGCCGCGCCCCTGGCCCTGCGCACGGTCGCCGACTGGCTCGACACGTACCCCGGACGCTTCGACCGGGTGGTGTTCACGGTGTTCGGAGCGGCCGACGAGAACGCCTACCGCCAGGCACTGCGCACCGAACCGAACCGCCCGCACCTCTGACCAGCGCGCGTAAAGGCCGGCCGGCGCCCCGGCGGAGCCATGGCCTACTTCTCCGCCCGCCCCCGCACGACCTCCCGGAAGTCGATCGGCGACTGCCCGACCCGGTGCTGGAAGTACTTGCTGAACTGGGACGGGTTGGCGAAGCCGAGCTGGGCCGCGACCCGCGCCGCCGTCTGGTCGCTGTGGGCCAGCAGCCGCTTCGCCTCCAGGACGACCCGGCGGTCCACGAACTCCTTGGCGCTGACCCCGGCGGCGCCCAGCGTGGCCCGGGCGAGGGTGCGCGGGGAGTAGCCGAGCAGCTGGGCGTAGTCCTCCACGCGCCGGGTCCGGGTGAAGTGCTGTTCGACCGCGTCCCGGAACCTCAGGTAGGTCTCGTCCGGCTCCGGCGCGGGCCCGTCGGCCGGGACCGTGAGGTGGGCCAGCCGCAGCACGAGGACCGCCAGGAGGTGCCGCAGGGCCGCCACGTGCACGTCAAGCGGCAGCTGGCCGAGGGCGTGGAACTCGCGGCTCAGATGCTCCGCCGCGAGGTCGAGGGCCCGGGCGTCGTCGGCGACGGGGGTGCTGACGACGGGGGCGTGCGCGTCGTCGACGCGGGCGGCCGTGGCGGTGGCCGGGTCGAGGAAGTCCTGCCGGAACAGGACGAGCGTGCCCTCGGCCCCGGTGACGTCGCCCCACTGCTGCACCTGCCCGGGCCGCACCCACAGCCAGGAGCCCGGCCGCAGCGCGTGCGCGGTGAAGTCCACGGTGTGGGCGAGGCCGCCCGCCGTGAGCGTGAGCAGGTGGTGGAAGTCGGGGCGCTGCGGCCGGGCGAGGCGCTCACCGGGTACCCGTCCGCGCAGGTCGGCCAGCGACATGGTCTCGACACCGGCGGGCGTTCCGGCCGGTGCGGCGAAGGGGACCTCGCGGATCTCCCGCGCCGCACTCTGTCGGTTTTTGGCCATCATCAGTCGGAAGTGTATCCGGCCCGCACCGGTTCCTCCTCGTACGTTCGAGGTCACGCCGTCTCGGCAAGGTGCCGGTGCGGCGGAAAATGGAAAGGGTACGAAGGACACGTGAGCGCCACGAGCAGCAACTCCCCTCTCTCCGCGGCCCGGGCCGACGGGACGTTCCGTGACTGGCTGGGCGAGGCGGACCGGGTCCTGATCGCGGCCGGTGCGGGCCTCAGCGCCGCCGCGGGCTACGACTACGGCGACACCGAACGCTTCCGGCAGCTCCTGCCCGCGCTGTACCGGCTCGGTCTGCGTTCGCGCTATCTGCTGGGCGTGCCGCTGCCGGCGGACATGATGTGGGGCTACTGGGCCGTCCACATCGACGACATCAGGTACGGCACCGCCCCGAACCCGCTCTACCGGCGGCTGCGGGCCCTGGTCGGCGACCGCGACCACTGGGTGATGACGTCGAACGTGGACGCCCTGTTCGCCCGCAACGGCTTCGCGGCGGACCGGGTCTTCACCCCGCAGGGCGACTACGGCCGGCTGCAGTGCACGGTGCCCTGCACGCGCGAGACCTGGCCGAGCAGGCCGTTCCTCGACACCGTCCTCGCGGCGTACGACCGGGAGAGCGGCCGGGTGACCGACCCGGCGGCCCTGCCCCGGTGCCCGGACTGCGGTGGCGAGGTCTTCCCGAACGTCCGGGTCGGCCCCGGGTTCGTCGACGACGCCCACCTGCCCGCCGGGCGGCGACTGGCCGAGTGGCTGGACCGGGAGACCACCGGCGGCCGGTTGCTCGTCGTGGAGATCGGCGCCGGGTTCAACACCCCGGGCGTGATCCGCCGGCCCATGGAGAGCCTCGTACGCCACACCCCTGGCGCCCGCCTGGTGCGGATCAACCCGGGCCACCCCGAGGTCCCCGCCGATCTGGGCGACCGCGCGCTGTCCCTCCCCTTCGGCGCGGACCGGCTCCTGGACGACGGCGCCTCCTGACGGTTCCCGCCGCGCACGGCCGCGCCTCCTGACGGCCGCTCACGTACCGCTTGCGAAGGACCCGCCAGTGGTACCGCGGTACCACCCGGTCACCGGAGTGTCCCCTGTGGTCCCACGGTCGTGACCAGTGCGTCTCGTAGTTTCGACAGCAGACGCCGCGGTGCATCCGCAGCCGTGTTCGAGGCAGGAAGGCCACTCCCATGATCGAAGCGCGTGAGCTGACGAAGCGGTACGGCGACAAGACGGTCGTCGACCACTTGAGCTTCACCGTCAAACCGGGTGAGGTGACCGGCTTCCTCGGCCCCAACGGCGCGGGCAAGTCCACGACCATGCGCATGATCATCGGCCTGGACGCCCCCACGGGCGGCTCGGTCACGGTCAACGGGCGCTCCTACGCGAAGCACCCGGCGCCGTTGCACGAGATCGGCTCCCTGCTGGAGGCCAAGTCCGTCCACCCGGGGCGTACGGCGTTCAACCACCTGATGGCGCTCGCGCACACCCACGGCATCTCGCGCGGCCGGGTCGACGAGGTCATCGAGCTGGCGGGGCTGACCAGCGTGGCCGGGAAGCGGGTCGGCGCCTTCTCGCTCGGGATGGGCCAGCGGCTCGGCATCGCCTCGGCGCTGCTCGCCGACCCGGCGATCGTCATGCTGGACGAACCGGTCAACGGCCTCGATCCGGAGGGCGTGTTGTGGGTACGCAACCTGCTGCGCTCGCTGGCCGACGAGGGCCGGGCGGTGATGCTCTCCTCGCACCTGATGAGCGAGACCGCGCTGATCGCCGACCACCTCGTGATCATCGGCCGGGGCCGGCTCCTCGCGGACACCACGGTCGACGACTTCGTGCGGGAGGCGGGCGGCGGCGGTGTGAAGGTCTCCACCACCGAGGCCGTACGGCTGCGTTCGCTGCTGGCGGGCCCGGACGTCGTCGTCAGCTCGTCCGCCGCCGAGGAACTGGTGGTGTCGGGGCGCAGCGCCCGGGAGATCGGGGCGGTCGCCGCCGAGCACGGGATCGCGCTGTACGAACTCACCCCGCAGGCCGTCTCCCTGGAGGAGGCCTTCATGGCGCTCACCCATGACGCCGTCGAGTACCAGAGCGCCCCCGCCGACACCGCACGAAAGGCCGCCTGATGACCACCGACACCCTTTCCGCGGCTCCCGTCCGCACGACCGTGCGCAAGGTGACCGCCCTGCGGGTACTGCGTTCGGAGTGGGCCAAGTTCTGGTCGCTGCGCTCCAGTTGGATCACCCTGGGCGTCTCCCTGCTCCTGCTGGTCGCCCTCGGTGCCATCGCCTCCGCCACCTACAGTCCGGACGTCGTCGCCGACGGCGGGCCGCCCGGCGGTCCGGGCTCCGGCACCCAGGACGCGGTGAGTCTCGCGCTGCTCGGGGTGACCTTCGCCTCGCTGGCCGTCGGCGTCCTCGGGGTGCTGCTGTCGGCGGGCGAGTACAGCACCGGCATGATCCGCTCCACCCTCACCGCCGTACCGCGCCGGCTGCCCGTGCTGTGGTCGAAGGCCGCCGTGATCGGGCCCGTCGCCCTGGTCCTCTCCACCGTCGGCGCGCTGGCCGCCTTCCAGCTGGGCACCCTCGGTCTGGACGGCGAGAAGATCGCCCTGTCCCTGAGCGACGACGGGGTGCTGCGCAGCCTGGCAGGTGCCGGGGTCTACCTCGGTCTGGTCGCCGTGTTCGGTGTCGCCCTGGGTGTGCTGCTGCGCTCCTCCGCCGGCGCCATCGCGGTCCTGGTCGGTGTTCTGCTGATCCTGCCCGGCCTGGCCTCGCTGCTGCCGGACTCGCTGTACGACAACATCAACCCGTACTTCCCCAGCAACGCGGGCTCGGCCGTGTACGCCCTGCACGAGTCCTCCGACGCCCTCTCGCCCGGAGCGGGCCTCGCCGTCTTCGCCGGCTGGGTGGCGCTGACCCTCGCCGGGGCGGCGTACCGGCTGGTCCGCAGCGACGCGTGAGCGGCGGGCCGGGGACAATGAGGCTCATGAGTCCCGAGCGGGCGGCAGCCGGCCCCGCACACCCGGCCCCGGAGGCGGCGTTCGCGCCGTCCTCCGGGTTCGACGCCGCCTGGACACATCCGCTGCTGGGCAGACTGCTGCGGGACCAGAGCCGCAGACAGCGGCTGGACCGGCGGCATCCGTGGCTGCTGGACACGGCGGTGGTCCTGTTCGTCGCCCTCACCAGCCTGCCGGACGTGTTCTCCCATGAGAGAAGCGGTCCCTTCGAGGACACGGTCCGCAACAGCACCCATCCGACCGGCGTCCTGTTCGCCTTCGCCATGGCGCTCGTCGTGCCGCTGTGGTGGCGGCGCAGGGCCCCGGCCGTCACCTTCTTCGTCATCGCGCTGGTGTCCCTCGTCCAGTGGTCCCTGGGCATCTGGCAGCAGGCCGGCATGAGCATGCTGGTCGCGCTGTACAGCCTCGCCCTGCACGGATCGCTGCGGAAGCTGGGCTGGGCCGCCGCGGTGGCCGGTGTCCAGGTCGCCCTGGCGGTGTTCGTCCTGGTGCCCGTCGAGCCGCCGCTGCTCGCCATGTTCTTCCTGCTGGGGACGACGACGGCGGCCATCGCCGTCGGTCTGACGCTGCGCATCCGCCGGATGTACCTGGCGGCGCTGGAGGACCGGGCCGCCCGGCTGGAGGTCGAGCGCGACCAGCGGGTGCGGCTGACCGCCGCCGCCGAGCGGTCCCGGGTCGCGCGCGAGATGCACGACATCGTCGGCCACAACCTCTCCGTCATGGTCAGCGTCGCCGACGGCGCCGCGACCCTCGCCGCCAACCGGGGCGAGAAGTCCGCCGAGGCCCTGCGCATCCTCGGCGACACCGGCCGCCAGGCCATGGGCGAACTCCGCCGGGTGCTGGGTGTCCTGCGCGAGGAGGAGGACGACGTACGCCTGCTCAACCCGCAGCCCGGCATCCACGACCTGGACCTCCTGCTGTCCCGGGTCCGCGCGGCGGGGCTGACGGTGACCTACCGGACGGTGGGCGAACTCGACGCACTGACCAGCGGCGTCCAGCTCACCGTCTACCGCATCGTCCAGGAAGCGCTGACCAACACGATCAAGCACGCGGGTACGGGCTCCAGCGCCGAGGTCACCGTGGCCGCCGACGCCGGCCGGGTCCGAGTACGGGTCGAGGACACGGGTCTGCCCCAGGGCGCGTCTGCGAAGGCCGCTCCGGACACCGGAGACACCGGTCACGGCGTGGTCGGCATCCGTCAGCGGGCCGCCATGTACAGCGGTGCCGTCACCATCGGGCCGCGCGACACCGGCCACGGCTGGCTGGTGGACGTCGTCCTCGACGCGCCCTCCGCGCCCGCCCCGCCCGCCTCGGGAGAACACCTGTCATGACCACCGTGCTGATCGCCGACGACCAGCCCCTGCAGCGCATGGGCTTCCGCATGCTCATCGAGGGCACCCCGGGCCTGACCCCGGTCGGCGAGGCCGCGCACGGCGCCGAGGCGGTCCGGCTGGCCGCCGAACTCCGTCCCGACGTCGTCCTGATGGACATCCGGATGCCCGGCATGGACGGCCTGGAGGCCACCCGCCGCATCACCGCCACCGGCGCCCGCACCCGCGTACTCATCGTGACGACCTTCGACCTCGACGAGTACGCGTACGAAGGTCTGCGGGCCGGTGCCAGCGGCTTCCTGCTCAAGGACGCCCGCCCCGAGGAACTCGTCGCGGGCATCCACGCGGTGGCGACCGGCGACGCCGTCGTGGCCCCCCGCCTCACCCGCCGCCTCCTGGACGCCTACGCCCACCAGGTCCTCGCCCCGCCCGGCGCCCCGGCGGCCGTCGACCCCCGGCTGCGGTCGCTCAGCGACCGGGAGCGCGAGGTGCTGATCGCCGTCGCACAGGGCTGGACCAACAGCGAGATCGCCGAACGGCTCGTCCTCACCGAGTCGACCGTCAAGAAGCACGTCGGCCGCGTCCTCGCCAAGATCGGCGCCCGCGACCGCATCCAGGCGGTGATCACGGCGTACGACGCCGGCCTGGTCAGGGCGAAGCCCTAGTAGTGCTTGGTCAGGTCGGTATCGGTTCTGGCATGTTGCGGTGACAGGTGGGGCAGGCGCCGGTCCAGACCGCGAGGAGTAGCTGCAGTTCGCGGGCGACCTGGTAGAGGCTCAGGCCGGCGCCGTCTCTTTTGGGGACCGGGTGATGCGCTGAAGGGTGCAAAAGGCGTGTGCGACGGAGACGAGGGTGACGTGGTGGTGCCAGCCTCGCCAGGTGCGGCCTTCGAAGTGGGCCAGGCCCAGGGTCTGCTTCATCTCGCGGTAGTCGTGCTCGATGCGCCAGCGTAGTTTCGCGGTGCGCACGAGGGTGGCCAGCGCCGTGTCGGCGGGAAGGTTGGACAGCCAGAACTGGACGGGTTCGGGCTGGTCGGCGGGCCATTCGGCCAGCAGCCAGCAGACGGGCAGTTCCGGGCCGTCGCAGGCTTTGCGGATCTCGCGTCCGGCGGGCCGCACGCGCAGGGCCACGAAGCGGGAGTACATGCGCTTGACGCCGCTGCGGCCGCTGCCCGGGCGGGAGCCTTCCCGCCACTGCACCGGCCGGGCTGTCTGCTTGCCGGCCTCGATAACCAGCTTCTTCACCGTCCTGGCCGCCTCGGGATAAACCGGCTGGGGCCGAGGGCCGCGACCGCCGTAGGGCGGGGTATGCGGCCGTGCCGTTTCCGGGTGGGCGGTGGTCGTGGTGGAGATGCCGACCGCGTAGCCGAGCCCGCGTTCTTCCAGGCCCAGCCGGAAGGCTGCGGTATCGCCGTAACCGCCGTCGGCGACGACGATCGGGACGTCGATGCCCCACGACCTGGTCTCGTCGATCATGTCCAGGGCCAGCTGCCACTTCTCGACGTGTCCGACGTCGGTGGGGATGCCGCACGTGGTGCGGCGGGCCACCTTGCCCGGATCGGCCTTGGACGAGGCGGGATCCCAGCTCTCGGGCAGGAACAGACGCCAGTCGACAGCAGCCGACGCGTCGTCGGAGGCCAGGTGCAGGGACACCCCGGCCTGACAGTTGGTGACCTTGCCCGCGGTGCCGGTGTACTGCCGGGCCACACACGCCGAGGCGTCCCCGTCCTTGAGGAAGCCTGTGTCATCCACGATCAGCGCGGTCGGCTTGACCACCTGCTGCATCCGCCAGGCCAGGCGGGCGCGGACATGCGCCGCGTCCCACGGGCTGGTGGTGATGAAGTTCGCCAGGGCCTGCCGGTTGCCGTCCTCGCCCAGGCGGGCGGCCATCGGTTCCACCGACTTGCGCCGCCCGTCCAGCAGCAGGCCCCGCAGATAGACCGTTCCCCACCGGCGTTGATCCGCCCGCGCGAACGGCTCGAACATCTCTGCCGCGAAGTCCTCGAGATCACACCGGACCGCGGCAAGCTCCCCACCCATCACAACAGGTCAACGGAACAAGCGATCAAACGGACACGCCACCGGCGAGTGAACCTGCCCAAGCACTACTAGGCCCTGTCGTCAAATTCCCGTCTGCCCCGCGACGCCATGCACGCACTCCCGCCGCACCGGGCCCTGACCCGAGTACGTCCAGTACGCGAGTCAGGGCCCGGCACGCCGGGAGCACGCACCTGACGCCGCAGGGCCGCCCTTCGGGCGACGACGGGAATTTGACGACAGGACCTAGAGTCAGCGCCCCTTGCGCACCCGGGCGGCGGCGCGGGCTTCCGCCGTCTTGCGGGCCTCGGCGGCCTTGCGGGACTCCTTCGCGGGGCGGCCCGGGCGGGTGCCCATGCCCCGGAAGGGGGCGTTGCCGGTGGCGGCCTTCGTCTCGGTCGGCGGGCGCTTCGCGCCGGTGATGGCGGTCAGCTTCTCCTCGCCCGAGCGCACCTGGACGACCGTCGGCCGGATGCCCGCGTCGGTCATCATGCGGTTGACGTCGCGCCGCTGGTTGGGGGTGACCAGGGTGACCACCTTCCCGGACTCCCCCGCCCGCGCCGTACGCCCGCCTCGGTGCAGGTACTCCTTGGCGTCGGCGGGCGGGTCGACGTTGACGACGAGGTCGAGCGCCTCGATGTGGATGCCGCGCGCCGCCACGTTGGTGGCGACCAGCACGGTGATCTCGCCGTCCTTGAACTGGCCGAGCGTGTGCGTGCGCTGGGGCTGCGACTTGCCGCTGTGCAGGGCGCCCGCCCGGACCCCGCTGGCGCGCAGGTGCCGGGTGAACTGGTCGACGCCGGACTTGGTGTCGAGGAACATCAGGACCCGGCCGTCGCGGGCGGCGATCTCGGTCGCGGTCGCGTACTTGTCGGCGGCGTGGATGTTCAGGACGTGGTGCTCCATGGTGGTGACCGAGCCCGCCACCCGGTCGACCGTCGCGAGCACCGGGTCGTGCAGGTGGTCGCGGACCAGCTGGTCGACGTTGCGGTCGAGGGTGGCCGAGAACAGCAGCCGCTGCCCGTCGGGACGGACCTGGCCGACCAGTTCGGAGACCTGCGGCAGAAAGCCCAGGTCGCACATCTGGTCGGCCTCGTCCAGCACGGTGATCCGGACATGGTTCAGGAGGCAGTCCCGGCGGGACACCAGGTCGGTCAGCCGTCCCGGCGTCGCGATGAGCACCTCGGCGCCGGCCCGCAGCTGCGCCTGCTGCTTGTTGATCGACAGCCCGCCGACCACGGTCGCGAGGCGTACGTCCAGGGCCCGCGTGTACGGCTCCAGCGCGTCGCCGACCTGCTGTGCCAGCTCCCGGGTCGGCACCAGCACCAGCGCGAGGGGCCGCTTCGCCTCCGCGCGCAGTCCCGCCGTACGGACGAGGAGCGCGAGCCCGAAGGCGAGCGTCTTGCCGGAGCCGGTGCGGGCGCGGCCGAGGACGTCGCGGCCGGCCAGCGCGTTGGGCAGGGTCGCCGCCTGGATCGGGAAGGGCTCCGTCACGCCGAGGTCCGTCAGTGTCGCCAGCAGCTTCGGCGGCAGGCCGAGCGCGTCGAAGGACTCGGCCGGCGGCAGGCCCGGGGTCCCCGTCCGCGGAGTGATGAGTTCGCCCTGCGGCGCTGTGCGGGCCGACGGTTCGGCGGTCATGGGGAGCCTTCCTGGTCTGACGCCTCGAACGCACCGGGGCCCGTACCCATGCGGTACGGGCCCAGGCGGTGTCGAAGTGTGACCCCATTTTACCAGCGGCGGCCCCACGGGCCTCCGGCTCACCGGGATTCAGCGGCCCGGGTGCTGAATGCGTTCGGATTCCTCTATTGGACCCCGGGGCGTCCGGCGGGCAACGCTGGAGTGCAAGCCCTTGCCCCACGACCGCGGCACCCGCCACTGGACACCCGCCGCTCGACTCCCGGAAGAGGCAACGAACACATGCACACTCGACGCATCGGTGACGTGGAGGTCGGCGCGATCGGTCTGGGCGGGATGCCCATGTCGATCGAGGGGCGGCCGGACGAGGCCCGTTCCCTGGCCACCGTCCACGCCGCGCTCGACGCGGGCCTGACGCTGATCGACACGGCGGACGCCTACCACCGGGACGCCGACGAGGTCGGTCACAACGAGACCCTCATCGCCAAGGCGCTCGCCACCCATGAGCGCGGCGCGGACGTGCTGGTCGCCACCAAGGGCGGCCATCTGCGCCCCGGTGACGGCAGCTGGACCCTGGACGGCTCGCCCGAGCACCTGAAGGAGGCCTGCGAGGCCTCGCTGCGCCGACTGGGCGTGGAGGCCATCGGGCTGTACCAGTTCCACCGTCCCGACCCCAAGGTCCCGTACGCCGAGTCGGTCGGCGCGATCCGGGACCTGCTGGACGAGGGCAAGATCCGGCTGGCCGGGATCTCCAACGCGAACCCGGAACAGATCCGGCAGGCGAACGAGATCCTCGGCGGCCGACTGGTCTCCGTGCAGAACCAGTTCTCCCCGGCCTTCCGCTCCAGCGAGCCGGAGCTGCGGCTCTGCGACGAGCTGGGCATCGCGTTCCTGCCGTGGAGCCCGCTCGGCGGTATCTCCCGGGCGGGCGGGCTCGGTTCGGCGTACGCCCCCTTCGCCCGGGTCGCCGAGGCGCACGGTGTCAGTGCGCAGCGGGTGTGCCTGGCCTGGATGCTCGCGAAGTCCCCGGTGGTCGTGCCGATCCCGGGTTCGTCCCGCCCGGAGACCATCCGTGACTCGGCGGCGGCCACCGAACTGAAGCTCTCCGCGGAGGAGTTGGCCGAGCTGGACGCCGTCTGACCCGGCGGTCGCCCGGCCCGCGCGGGTCGGGCGTCCGTTCCCCGCGTGCGGGGCGGACACCTTGACGCGGCCTTGAACATCCGTACGGCTGTTCATGGCCGACGGCGTCCTAGAGTCTCCACCGGCCTCCGTGTGAGTGCCATGTGCTCGGCTCGGCGCGGTGCGGGGGAGGGATCGGCGTGAGACGTCGATGGGTGAAGGTTCTGCTGGTCACGGTCGTGGTGCTCGCCGCGCTGTTCACTGCGGCCGACCGCGTCGCCGTGCACTACGCCGACAAGGAGGCGACACAGCTCGCCAAGGAGAAGTACGGCTACGCCAACACCACCGACGGCGGTATGGACGTGTCGATCGAGGGCTTCCCTTTCCTGACGCAGGCGGCCGGTGAGAGCTTCGACCATGTGACGCTGAACGCGCGCCGCTTCCTGATCGACACGACGAACAACGCCCAGGGCGGCTATCTGCACGTCGACCGCCTCCAGCTGGACCTGCGCGGGGTACGGGTGACCTCGCTGGCGTCGCGCAGCGCCGAGGCGAACACCGCCACCGGCACCCTGTCGATCTCGTACGCGGAACTGTCGGGAGTGCTCACCCGGCTCGCGGGCGACGGCGGCCCACTGAAGGTCTCCCGGGCAGCGGGCTCGAACGGCCAGGCGGCCCGCGTCAGGGTCACGGGCACGGTCGGCGGTACGGCGCTGGACGCCACGGGAACGCTGCTGGCGCAGGGCACCGAGCTTTCCCTGACGGTCCCCGGTGTCGACCGGCCCGGACTGGACTGGCGGGTCGGCCTCCCGCAGGGCGTCGGCTTCGAGTCGGCGCGGGCCGGCGCGGACGGCGTCGAGATCGGCCTCGTCGGGCACCAGGTGACGCTCGGCTCGTCACGCTTCGACGGCTGAGGCCCCAGAGACCACGATGAGCACTGCACCCCGCCGGATCGACGTCCACCAGCACCTCGTGCCGTTCCTCTACCGCGACACCCTTAGCGAGGCCGGCGACTTGAGCGGCGTGCCCGGCGCTACGGGAGCTGCCCCGCCCGGCGGGCCGCGGTGACCGCTTCGAGGCGGGTGCCGGTGCCGAGCTTGCGCATCACCGAGCGCAGATAGCCCTTGACGGTCTCCAGGCCGATGTCGAGCCGGTCCGAGATCTCCAGGTTGGTGCGGCCCGCGGCGACCCCGGCCAGGACGTCCAGTTCGCGGGGCGTGAGCCGCGCCGCCGGTTCCGGTGCCGGGCGTTCGGCACAGCAGCCCGACTCCAGCAGCGAACACACCTCGTGGAAGCGCGACTTGAGGTCGCCCTCGTCGATCGTCGCCGTCAGCTCCAGCAGTTCGGTGTGGACCTCGTGCACCCGCTCCAGGGCCGCTGCGTCCTGGAGCGAGGGGGTGCGCCGTACGGCCCTGGCCTCCGAGAGGAGGCGGTGCGCCTGTTCGTGGGCGGCGAGGAACTGCTCCAGGTCGCGGGCTGCCTGCGTGACAGCCGTCAGTACGCGGTCGCCGAGGCGTACGGCTTCGCGCGAGCCCACGAAGAGCGCGGCCCGTACCGTGTCGCCGACGATCACGGGGGCCGCCGCCATCGCCCGCACCTCCTCCGCCGCGACGAAGGCGTCGTACTCGTGGCTGATCTGCCGGGCGGCCCGGTAGTCGCTGACCGCCGCCAGCCGTCGGGTCGTCAGCACCTTGCCCATCAGTCCGGCACCCGCCGGTACGGCGAACCCCCGGCGGCACCGCGACGTCACGCCGCTGGTCTCGCTGATCCGCAGCAGCCGCGGGCCGACGAGCCAGGCCGCACCCGCGATCGGCAGACCGCTGTCCCTGCGCAGCGCCAGCACGGCGGCACGGGCCGCGGCGGCCTCCTCACTGTCTTCCGTCGGCAGCATGAGCGCGTCGACTCCTTACCTGGCCGAGGGTGCCCCGTTGCCAGCAGAAGAGTTCTGCAAGCGCATACCGACGTCAATACCCTTGAGAGTACAAGTAATTGACGTCTCACGGCCGCCGGTTCGCGAGGAGCGTCCCCCTCCGTTCCACCCCTCATCCGGGGGTAGCAGAGCCGTGGCCTTTACCTCATCGTGGTGTGAGCGGAAGGCCGCTGCCCGGCCGGGGAAACGGGATGTACAGCCGTACAGGCCGCCCGCCCGGGCTCCGGAGCACAGCGAGGATGCGCATGACACCCACACCACTCCCCGCCTCGGACGACGACCGCCAACTCAGGCGGGCCATCGAGGGGTTACGCGACTCCACCGGCGTGGACCTCACCTTCGGCGGTGTCGTGACCAGAGGGCGGCACGCCCAGCTCACCGAGTTCGCCGGTCACTCGACCAGAGCCCTCATGGGGCTGACCCTCGGGTTCGGCATGGGGCTCGGCGGCAAGGCGGTGGCCCTGCACCGCCCGATCGCGGTCAACGACTACGCCAACTCCAAGCGGATCAGCCACCATTACGACCTCATGGTCGCCGCAGAGGGCATTCGCGCCGTCGTCGCGGCCCCCGTCGTGGTGAACCGGACGGTGCGGGCGGTGATGTACGGCGCGGTCCGCCAGTCCGTCGGGCTGGGCGACCGGACGGTCGACGCCGTCATGGACACCGCCCGCGCGCTGGAACAGAACCTGGCGGTGCGCGACGAGGTGGCCCGCCGCCTCGCCGAACTCGACGAGCCCCCGGTGGCCGCCGACCGGCCACCGGGGCCGGCCTCGCCCCGGTGGGAGACGATCCGCGAGGCCTACGCCGAACTGCGGCTCCTCGCCCAGCACTTGACGGACACCGAGCTGCGCGACCGGGTCACCGCCCTGAGCGACAGGCTCGCCGGCGCCGGAGCCCCCGCCGCCCGGCACCCCGCCGCACCGGCCCTGTCCGCGCGCGAACTCGACGTGCTGTCGTGCGTCGCACTGGGCCGGACCAATACCGATGTGGCGGACGAACTCGGCCTGCGGGCCGAAACGGTGAAAAGCTATCTGCGCAGTGCGATGCGCAGGCTGGGATCCCATTCACGGCTGGAGGCCGTCATGACGGCCCGGCGCCTCGGCCTGCTCCCCTGACCGCCGAATTGGCCCCTTTTCCTCAGTACGCCGGTGATCGGCCATCGTCCGTGAGCCAGGAATGCGGAACACCCCGGCGAGAATTCGGCCGGGCGATTTGCTGAGCGCTGTTCACCTATTCACCGAAGCCGCCCGGCGGTTGTTCCGCCGGGCGGCTCCAGGGAAATCCGGTGTCCCGCTCAGGAGTTGAGGGCCTCCTTGCGGAGCCGCTCCAGGACGGACAGTCGGTCCTCCTGTTCGATCCGCGCGGTGGTCGAGCGGTCCGGGTAGCAGCGCATGAACATGTTCGTGAAGTGCGTGCCGTAGTGGATGAACTCGTCGGCGTCGGCGGGCTCCAGCGGGCGGGCCACGGCCTGGAACGACGGCTCGTGGAAGTAGGCCATGGTGAAGCGCTCACGGTCGGCCAGGCGCACCTTGTGCGGGGTGGAGAGAAGGGTCCCGCCGGTGATGAACTGCATGATGTCGCCGGGGAAGACGGTGAAGACCGAGGGGGCCGGGGTGACGAAGGTCCAGGGCTCCTCGTTCTCGTAGCGCCCGGCCATGGACTCCTCCGGCAGCCAGTTGCGGCCCCGGGTCTCGCCGGGTACGGGCGGCCGGATGTAGAGGCCGCCCACGTCGTCCTGGACCGCGATGACGAGCAGGCCGTAGTCGGTGTGGGAGCCGATGCCGCGCTCGGAGGTCGCGTCGGCGGGCGGGAAGCGCAGCACCCTCATGTGGTGCCAGCCGTCGTCGGTGAGCCGCGTGAAGTGGTCCATGTCGTCCAGGCCGAGGCCCAGCGCGGTCAGCTGCAGCAGCCGGTGGCCGATGTCGCCGACGACGGCCATGTAGTCCTTCATGGCAGCCGCGTACTCGCCGGACGGCCAGGGGGCGGGGCCGTGGCAGGGCCACTTGTCGACGACGCGGGTGTCGGTGGCGGGGATGTCGGGGCAGACGGTGAAGATCTCGGAGCCGTCCTTCTCCCCTGCCGTCTCCTCCTCACCGGAGGCGACATAGCCGCTGTAGGTGAGGTCGGACACATGCCCGGCCTTCTCCTTGAGCGGCCGGCCGACGAAGGCACGGGATGCGTCGAGGGCCCGTCCGGTGGCGACGTCCTGGTCAGGGGTGGCCTCGACCTGGAAGATACCGTCGGCCTGCCAGGCGGCGACGAGTGCCCGGCCGAGTAACCGGTCGGCGTCGCCGCCCTCTACGGTCAGGGGCAGTTGGAAAGTCTGCAGTGCGGTCATGTCCCTCACCATGAACCGGACGCACATAATCCACTACCCCCTTTTGAGGGGCCCCAGGCAGCCGGCAGACGCACCGAGGACGGGACGTAGAACATGATCATCTTTGGCACCAAGGGCTATCTCTACCAGCTCGCGATACTCACCCTGGTGTGCGGGCACTGCGGCAACCCGTCCGCGCACGCCCTGCGCAAACGCGTCACGAAGTTCACCCTGTTCTTCGTGCCGCTGTTCCCCTTCTCGACGAAGTACCAGACGCAGTGCACCTTCTGCGGTGCGGAGCAGAAGGTGACCAAGGAGCAGGCGGAACAGCTGCAGCACGGCGGCGCCGGTGGCCAGGCGAACACGCAGCAGCAGTCCTACCGGCCCTGACCGGCGGCGCCGCGCCGATGGGCGCCGCCGGTCGCCGTCAGCGTGATCCGCGCCGCACCCGGCGGAGCAGCACGAAGCCGCCGATCAGCAGCAGTGCGCCGACCGCGGCCGGCCACAGCTGGGTCCCCGTGTCGGCGAGGTCGCCGGTGACCGCCTGCGGTGCGGGCTGGGTGATGACACCGTCGTTGTCGCCGTCGCCCTCGTCGGCGGTCGCCGCGCTGCCGATCTCGCCGCCGACCGCACCGCCGGTGTCGTCCGTCGGCGACGCGGCCGTCTCGGGCCGCTGGGTGGCCGGCGGCGAGGTGTAGGCCCGGGGCTCCGCCTCTACGGGGTTCTTCGTGGGCTCGGCGCTCGCCTGGTCCGGGGTCCGCGTGGGCTCGGCGGTCTCGTCCCGGCCCGGGGTGTCCACGGGGCCGGGAGTGGTGTCCACGGGGTCGGGGGCCGGTTCGGTGGTCTCCTCGGACGGCGGTTCGGAGGGCTGCTCGGACGGCGGGGCGGGGGTCGGTGACGGACTGTTCTCCGGCTCCTCGCCGTTCGGGGCGCCGGCCCCGCACTGCCGTCCGGTGTTGATGCAGCCGACCATCTCCCGCATCAGGTCCTCGTCGAAGACGTTGATGAAGTCGCCGTGGTCGGTGACCGGCTTGTGCAGCTGCTCGGGAAAGGAGTCGACCGCGAACAGCGGGGTCGTACGGCCGCCGTCCCGCAGGCTCGGCGCGTCGACGTCGTACACGATGCGCTGGACCAGCTGCGGGATGGCCTCGAAGTCGGTCGGGCAGTTCCCGTCGGCGTCGGTGAAGGCCACGTGGGTGCGGTGGTTGGCGCTGTCGATGTTGCTGCCGTCCCAGCAGCTCTGGAACCTGAAGGTGCGCACGACCTCGCTGCCCCGGGGGCAGAGCGGGTACTTGTCCTTCAGCTGCGCCTTGTCCTCGAAGCCGGTGCAGCTCCAGGAGGCGTTGGCGTTGGCCGTGCCGTTGACGAACGCCTTGGCGTCGCCGGTGATAATGCGCAGCAGCCTGGGCATGGCGACGACCTCGCCGCGCGGGTTGCCCACGAAGGTCATCGTGACCTGCCGGGGCGTGACGATCTCCCCGGCGTTGCCCTCGATGCCGCCGCCAGGAGAGTTCGCGTCCTGCTCCTGTGCGCCGTTCTGCAGGCGCAGTACCGGCCAGAAGTACGAGGACCTGTCGCCCTGGTCTACGCAACTGGTGCGCGCGGCGGCCAGGTCCTCGTCGCTCGCGAAGGCGTTGTTGGACTGGTTGCCGACGTAGTCGTGGAAGTGGTGCGCGCCGTTGGAGACGCCGGGGGCCACGATGACGTTGTCCGAGTTGAACAGGCCCTCGGCGTTCACCCCGCAGCTGGTGGTGAAGGTGCCCCGGGAGGCGTCGCCCTGCTGAGCCGGGTTCGAGACGTTGGGCTGAACGGTGGCGATGTCCACGAAGTCGACGGCGACAGGACCGTTCCCGGCCTGTCCGCCGTTGCCGGCGCCCTGCTGCTGCCCCTCGTCGCCGCCCTGGTCGTTGCCCTGGTCGCCACCGTTTTGGCCGTCGCCCTGGTCCTGGCCACTCCCCTGGTCCTGGCCGTCGCCGTTCTGGTCCTGCCCCTCCTCGGTCCCGCCGCCCCCGTCCTGCCACTCACCCTCGTCCTCCGGCTGATTGCCGGATTCGCGGAACACACAGGCGGCCAGGTCCTCCAGGCCCTCGGGGCGGTCCCCCACCCGGTCGATGGCAAGAGCTATCCGCTCGA
This sequence comes from Streptomyces geranii, assembly GCF_002954775.1. Classification (GTDB taxonomy): domain Bacteria; phylum Actinomycetota; class Actinomycetes; order Streptomycetales; family Streptomycetaceae; genus Streptomyces; species Streptomyces geranii. Next base: position 70,536 of record NZ_PJME01000004.1, on the reverse strand, counting down.
TCGTGGCCGCCCGCTTCTCCTTCAGCGGGTTCATGATCGCGGACTCGGCGAAGCCGCCGTCCTGCCGGATCTCCCGGGCCGAGTTCTGCAGCCGCTGATAGGCCTCGGCTATCTGCTGGTCGAGGGCGGCGAGTTCCCTGTCCACCTCCGGCCGCGCCTCGTCCGGTACGGCCGCCAGTCTGCCGCCGACTTCGGGGCAGTCGATCGTGGCGGCCCCGGAGGACAGCGTCCGGTCGGCCGATTCACCGCCCGGGCCGCTCTCGGTGGCGGAGGCGTAGACGTTCCCGACGACCAGTCCACCTCCGCCCAGCATCAGGGCGACCGCGGCAAAGGTCGCTCGGCGTGGACCTGTCGGGCGTCTGCGCGTGTTACGTCCCACGGAGTACTCCTGCGCGTCATGGCCGGATTCGACATGGAAATGCCCCCAGTGCCATACGCGGACGGGCTCCCGAGCGTTCAAACGCCCCGCGGATTCATAGGAATCTCTAAGGAAGACCGGCGGACCAGGGGCATCACACACCCCATAAGTCCGCCTTATGAGCCCATAACCCGGACCCCGGTACTAGCTTAGGCTTGCCTTAGTTTAGGCTTCCTTCGAAGATCTCTTGTCATCGTTCGAAGGGAACCTGATCATGCCTCGCCCTCTGCGGGTGGCCATTGTCGGAGCCGGCCCGGCCGGGATCTACGCCGCCGACGCGTTGCTCAAGTCCGCAGTGGCCGTGGAGCCCGGCGTGTCCATCGACCTCTTCGAGCGGATGCCCGCCCCCTTCGGCCTGATCCGGTACGGCGTCGCCCCCGACCACCCGCGCATCAAGGGCATCGTCACCGCCCTGCACCAGGTGCTCGACAAGCCGCAGATCCGTCTCTTCGGCAACGTCGACTACCCGGGCGACATCAACCTGGACGACCTGCGCGCCTTCTACGACGCGGTGATCTTCTCCACGGGCGCCACGGCCGACCGCGCGCTCGACATACCCGGCATCGACCTGGAGGGCTCGTACGGCGCCGCCGACTTCGTCTCCTGGTACGACGGCCACCCGGACGTGCCGCGCACCTGGCCGCTCGACGCGGAGAAGGTCGCGGTCCTCGGCGTCGGCAACGTCGCGCTCGACGTGGCCCGCGTCCTCGCCAAGACGGCTGAGGAACTGCTGCCGACCGAGATCCCGCCGAACGTCCACGAGGGCCTCAAGGCCAACAAGGCGCTCGAAGTGCACGTGTTCGGCCGCCGCGGCCCGGCGCAGGCCAAGTTCAGCCCGCTGGAGCTGCGCGAGCTGGACCACTCCCCCAACATCGAGGTCATCGTCGACCCCGAGGACATCGACTACGACGAGGGCTCGATCGCGACCCGGCGCGGCAACAAGCAGGCCGACATGGTCGCCAAGACGCTGGAGAACTGGGCGATCCGGGACACCGGCGAGCGCCCGCACAAGCTCTTCCTGCACTTCTTCGAGTCGCCCACCGAGATCCTCGGCGAGGACGGCAGGGTCGTCGGCCTGCGCACGGAGCGGACCGCGCTGGACGGCACCGGCAACGTCAAGGGCACCGGCGAGTTCAAGGACTGGGACCTCGGCGCCGTCTACCGCGCGGTGGGCTACCTCTCCGACAAGCTGCCGAAGCTGCCCTGGGACGTCGACTCGGGCACCGTCCCGGACGAGGGCGGCCGGGTCATCGAGGAGACCGGCGAGCACCTCGCGTCGACGTACGTCACCGGCTGGATCCGGCGCGGCCCCGTCGGTCTGATCGGCCACACGAAGGGCGACGCCAACGAGACCGTCGCCAACCTGCTGGACGACTTCGCGAACGACCGGCTCCGCACGCCCGCCTCGCCCGACCCGGCGGCCGTGGAGGCCTTCCTCGGCGAGCGGAACGTCCGCTTCACCACCTGGGAGGGCTGGTACAAGCTGGACGCCGCGGAGAAGGCGCTGGGCGAGCCCGAGGGCCGCGAGCGCGTCAAGATCGTCGAGCGCGAGGGCATGCTCCGCGCCAGCGAGGCGTGAACGTACCGTAAAGACACCGGGATGCACCGGCAGCACACCCACCGGTAGCAGGTGCGCAGGTAGCAGGCACGAACGACAGGGCCCGGTCCGCGGCGTACCGCGGGCCGGGCCCTGTCACGTGTCTCACCCGAACCGGTCCGCCCGGCCGCCCGGAGCGGACTCCACCGGCCCGCCGGCGTCCAACTCCAGCTCCCGCTCCCGCGCCTGTGCCCGCATGGAGCGCAGGGCCAGCAGGAGTACGCCGATGTCGTCCAGGTAGACGGGGTCGGGCACGAGGTCGGTCGGGAGCACCAGATAGAGGACGGCGCCCCAGAACACCCAGCGCGAGCCCGTCGGCAGGCCCGCGCGGCGCAGGTCCCGGCGGGTGCGGACCAGCCGTACCAGCACGGTGGCCGCCACGGCCAGCGCGGCCACCGCCAGTACCGCGACGACCACGATCACCGTCGTGGTGGAATCCATCATTCCTCCGCTGTTCGCCGCTCTTGCCCTGTTCTTCCTTGCCCTTCGACTTCCCCTTCACGGCGCCTCCACACCGCGATCTCCCCATCACAGCCTGTTGATTGTTCCGGAGGGGCGCTGCCACAATCTGCTTCCACCAAGTCCGCAGAAGCGCGCGACTTTGGATGCGCGACATAAAGCAGCAAAGAAGGTGCGTTTATGTCCAACTATTTCACGCGGCCGGACGAGCCGCCCGCATACAGCCCCCGATACCCCGAAAGCACCTCCGGAAGCACCCCGGGAAGGTCGATACACGACCACCCCGAATTCCAGTCGTTACGAAACGGCTACCGCCGCTTCGCAGCGGTTTCGACGGCGTTATCCGTCGGCGGATTCCTGCTCTATGTCCTGTTGTCCAACTTCGCTCCCGGCATCATGAACCAGCCGCTCGCCGGTCGTCTGACGCTCGGACTGGCCCTCGGGCTCGGGCAGTTCGCGGTGATGGGGGTCACCGCCTGGTGCTACGTCCGGCGGATGCGCACCCAGTTCGATCCGGTCGCCCGGGGGCTGCGGGCCCAGGCGGAGCAGCGTCGGCCCGGGACGCAGAGCACGTACGGCACGCCGAGCGCGAGGGAGTACCGCGCGTGGTGAGCATCGGTGCGGGTGTCGCCGACCCGTTCAGCCGGCAGCTGACCTTCGTGCTCTTCCTCTCCGTCGTCGTGGTGACGCTGTTCGCCGCGCTGCTGATCGCCCCGCAGCGCGACGAGGTCGCCGAGTTCTATCTCGGCAACCGGGAGATGTCGCCGCTGCGCAACGGCCTGGCGATGTGCGGGGACTACCTCTCGGCCGCGACCCTGCTCGGCAGTACCGGACTGGTCGCCCTCACCGGCTACGACGGGCTGCTGTATCTGTGCGGCACCACGGTCGCCTGGATGATGGTGCTCCTGGTGATCGCCGAACCGCTGCGCAACTCCGGCCGGTTCACGCTCGGGGACACCCTGGCGCTGCGGCTCCCGCAGGGCGGACGGGCGGTCCGGGTCGCCCTCTCCCTGTGCACCCTGACCATCTGCTGCCTCTATCTGGTCGCCCAACTCGTCGGCAGCGTCGCTCTGTTGACCCAGTTCACCGGCGTCCCCAGCTCCACCACGCGCACCCTGTGCGTCGTCGTCATCGGGACCATCGTCATCGTGTACGCCTCGCTCGGCGGTATGCCCGGGGCGACGTTCATCCAGATCGTCAAGGCCGTGATGCTCATCTGCGGCGTCACCGTCGCGGCCGTCATGGTGCTCAACCGCTTCGACTGGAACGTGAACGCGCTGCTGGACGCGGCCACCGACAACAGCGGCATCGGACAGCGGTTCCTCGAACCCGGGCTGCGCTACGGCGCCAGCACCACCAGCAAACTCGACTTCCTGAGCCTCCAGTTGGCCATCGTGCTCGGCCTCGCCGCGCTCCCCCACGTGATGATGCGGCTGCTCGCGCCGCGCTCCACCAACGTCCTGCGCTCCTCGGTGGTGTGGGCCGCCGGTCTGGTCGGCTTCGTCTGTCTGGCCGCCGGTGTCCTCGGCCTCGGCGCGACCGCCCTGGTGGGCCGGGACAACATCGTCGACACCGACCCGAAGGGCGACGCGGCGGTACTGCTGCTCGCCCAGTCCATCGGCGGCGGGGTGCTCACCGCGCTGCTGTCCTGCCTCGCCTTCGTGACGCTCCTCGCGGTCGCGGCCGGCCTCACCCTCGCCGCCGCCTCCTCCCTCGCCCACGACCTGTACGGCGAGGTCGTCCGCAAGGGCCGCGCCACCCAGGCCGAGGAGCTGGGCGTGGCCCGGCTGGCCGCCGTACTCATCGGCGTCCTCGGGATGGCGCTGGCCCTGCTGTCCTGGGAGACCAACGTCTCGACGCTCGCCTTCCTCGCCTTCGCCATCGCCGCGTCCGCGCTGCTGCCCACGCTCCTCTACAGCCTGTTCTGGCGGCGCTTCAACTCCCGGGGCGCGCTGCTCAGTCTGTGCGGGGGCCTGGTCTGCTCGGTGCTGCTGGTGGTGGTCTCGCCAGTGGTGTCGTCGACCCCGTCCTCCATCTATCCGGAGTCGGACTTCGCCTGGTTCCCGCTGCAGAATCCCGGCATCGTGTCGATCCCGGCGGGCTTCCTCCTGGGCTGGCTCGGCACTGTTCTGACCAGACGTCAGGAGCCGTCCTCGTACGAGGAGTTCGAGGTCCGCGCGCTCGTCGGGGCCGACGCCGAGTAGGGCCCGGTCCGGCGGTGGGCCCAGCCCAGCAGGACCAGGGAGCAGAGCGCGGCGAGGGCGCACCAGGTGGAGACGAACTCCAGCCGCCACAGCGCCCAGCACACGGGTGCGCCCACGCCGGCCAGCGCTCCGAACAGCACCAGACGGCGATCGCCGGAGAGGAGCAGGGAGCCGACCGTGGCGAGCAGATAGCCCACGACGAGCAGTCCGGAGTGGGACAGCTGGACCGCGTAGCCGACGGTGTGGCCGCGGATGTCCGCGGCCACCGGGTGGCGGGACAGGTTGTACGCGAGTGCGGCGCTCGTCGCGACTCCGGCGCCCAGCGGCAGCAGCAGACGGGGCCTGGCTGTCGCGGGTGCCGCGCACAGGACGGCCACCGGTACCCAGAGGGCGAGCAGCGGGAGGGCGATGACGGCCCAGGCCACGGTCGCCGGGCCGGTGCCGCCGTCCGCCCGCCACACCAGGGACTCGACGACCTGGTGGGCTCCCAGCAGCAACGGCAGCGCGGCCAGCGGCAGCTCACGGGCCCGGCCCGCCCGCGCCACGGTCGTCACGCAGGCCACGCCCACGGCGGCGATGCCCGCGCCCGCCACCAGGTCCGCCGTCGCACTCCAGCACATCGCGCCACCACAGGGTCCGTCGCCACCCGCCTCGGCCTCACAGCGGACCACGCCCCGGGGCCGCCCGCACGCCGAGCGCCACCGGCCCGGGGACCGGCGGGGGAACGGGCGAGGCAGCTCAGCGGGGCCGGTGTGCCACCACGGCGAACATCGTCACCGACATGTGCAGGGCGCCCCGCTCCGCCGCCGCGGCCAGCTCCGCGTGCAGCCGGTCCCGCTGCTCCTCGGTCAGCAGGCCGCTCCGTACGGTCGACTCGGTCATCATGCGCACCAGCGGCCAGGTCACCGACCCGCGGTCCTGGATGAGCGCCTGCGAACCCTGGTCGTCGGCGACCAGCCCCGCGTCGGCGACCTGGCCGAGCAGCCGGCGGCCGGAGTACGGATTGGCCGCCATGGCCAGGATTCCCTTCGTCAGCGCGGCCAACGTGTCGGGGTCTGCGGGGTGCAGGAGGGCGGTCCCCCAGTCGGAGTCGATCAGCGCCACGCGCCCGCCGGGGCGCAGCACCCGGGCGATCTCGCGCACGGCCTTGTCCGGCTCGGACAGATGCTGCAGGACCCGCTCGCACCAGACCACGTCCACCGAGGCATCGGGAACCGGGAGGGCGACCGCGTCGCCGTGCAGGAAGCGGGCCGGACCCCCGGCCGCCGCCGCTCGCCGCTCGGCGACCTCGCGCATCACCGGGTTCGCCTCGATGCCGAGCGCGTCGCCGGACGGCGCCACGGCCGCCGCCAGGGCCAGGGTCTGAGTCCCCGTACCGCTCCCGATGTCGATCACGCGTTCGCCCGGACGCGGGTCGAGCGCGCCCTGTGCCCAGGCACGCAGCCGTCGTACGCCGTCGGCCTGATCCTGCGCGTCCAGGCCCGCCACGAGCCTGTCCACGTCGGCGGTGGAGAAATTGCCGGCGTGGAACTCGGACGTGGGCCGTGTGTCAGGTGTTTCCCCCATACGGCCCACTCTAGGAGTCAGGTCCGGCCCGAGCCACCGCTGCCGAAGGAGCCGCTGTTGCCCGGCGACCAGCGCGGCCGGGTCTGGTCCTCGCCGCGTTTCGTGCCGGAGGGGTGGAGGTTGTGCGGCCTGAGCCGCTCGTCCTCGGCCGAGGTGTGCGGCACCTCGTTGGGCTCGCGCCGCTCCCGCTCCTCGTGCACCGCCCCGGACGCGGGCAGCCTGGGCTGCTCGTCCGGCCGGGGCCGGGGCGCCTCCGTGTCCTTCACCCGCACGCCGAACCGGACGGCCCAGATCAGCAGGCCCGCCACGATGAGGCCACCGGCGAAGGCGGCGATCACATTGAGTACGTCGCTCGACGCGGCGAGTACCTGACCCGCGTCCGCTGCTGCTCGTGCCGTGTCCATGGCCGCCGAGTTCCCACGAATCGCCGGGCTACTCACGCGGCGCACCCGAATTCCGGCATACGCGAATGAAAGCCGCGGGTGCGGGAAACGGCCGGACCCCCGTGCCTGCCGCGCCCCCGCACCCGCGGCGCCTTGGGGGCCGGTTTCCGGCCAGGCACCACGTCGTGGGCTCCGGCGCTCGCGCACTGGAGCACCGGCGTGCACATGAACCTACGCGCGTTGAGCGGGGGTGTGTATCTCGCCGGTGCCCTCTCTCGGGCGCCGAGGACTCACTCGTGCACGGTCACGTCCGAATGGTCCCGCTTCGCCCGGCCGACGGCGGGTTCGCCGAGGTCACCGAGTGCCAGATGGGCGAGGACGACCTCGTACAGGTCGCTGCCGCCGGAGAGCAACTGGCGTTCCAGGACGGGTTCGGCACTGCGTACATGGTCGCGGACGGTCTGCGCGTGGATGCCGAGCACCTGCGCGGTGCGTTCGGCGTTGCCGCCGGCCGCGATCCAGGTGCGGACCGTCCGCCGCAGGTCCCGGGAGTCCGTGGTGAGGCGGCCGAGGAGGCCGTCCGCCCAGGCCACGAGCGGGTCGGTGCGCAGCAGCTCGGTCACTCCGGCGGGCGGGGCCGCGGGCGGGCGCGGTCCGTCGGGGACGGCGGCCTGGGTGTTCAGGGCGAGCTGGACGGCGGCCCGGGTGGTGAGGTCGGAGAAGTCGGCGCCGAGCAGGCCCTCGACGCGTTCCATCCGGGCGCGCACGGTGTTGCGGCTGACGCCGAGGATGATCGCCGTCTTGACGGCGGTGAAGGAGAAGCCGAGGCGGGTGGTGGCGAGGAGTTCGGCGCGCGTGTGGTGGGGCAGGTCGTCGAGCGGGCTCAGCAGCCCGTCGGCCCAGCCGCGCAGGGCGAGGGGGTTCATCAGCCGCTCGGGGTGCGTGCGTTCGGCGTACACGGCGGCCCGGTCCGGGCGGAAGCGGGCCACGGCGAGGGCGCTGACGGCCTGGCCGTACGCGGTGGCGGTCTGGGCGAGGTCCTGCCGGACGCTGCCGCCGATGAAGGTGTCGGGCCATTCACCGACGACCGTGCGCAGCTCCGGTCCCGCCCGGTCCTGGCCCCGGTCGACGGGCGCGACGACGATCAGATGCTCGTCCACGGCCGGGCACCGCACGATGAGCGCGTGGCCGTCCGCCGCCTCCTGGCAGTCCTCGGCGAGGTCGTCGCGCCTGGCGGCGTGGCCCTCCAGTACGTAGACGCAGGCGGTGTCGGTGTCGAAGAGGCCGGGCCAGAGGCCCGCGGCGACCCGGCGGGCGGCGATGATGTCGCCGACCATCAGCAGCTGGAGGATGGCGAGCCGGAGGTCGGAGGTGGCCTGGTCGAGGCGGTGTTCGGCGCTAGCCGTCTCGCGTTCGCGCAGGAGCAGTTCGAGGACCCAGGCCGTGCGGGCAACGATGTCAGTGGTCCGCTGGTCGAAGGGCCGGCTGCGGGTCACCGCGAGCACGCCTTTGGTGGCGGGGTGGCCGAGTCCGTCCAGCCGGACGTGACGGCCGTGGGCGTGGACGGCCGCAGAAGCGATTCTGCCGGTGGACACGTCCAGCACCAGACCGTCGTCGGCGGGGACGCCGGTCCCGGCGAGGAGGCTGCCGTTCACATCCTGGAGGGACACCTCGGCGTCGACGGCCCCGGCGAGCCAGGCGGCCACCCTGCCGATGTCCCGGGCGGCCGGGCGCAGATGGTCGAGGAGTTCGTCCGCCCAGTTCCCCGAGGCCTTGCCACCCATGTCGTCCTGCCCGTCGCCGGCTCCACTGCCTGCCACGACGGCCCTTCCCCGGTCAATCACGTTCACACCGCATCACGGTCCGGAATTTACCGCACGGAGGGCATAGGCTCGCCGGATGGCAAGGTACTTCGACGTCCATCCCGACAACCCGCAGCCGCGCACGATCAGTCAGGTCGCCGACAGCATCCGCTCCGGTGCGCTGATCGCGTATCCGACGGACTCCTGTTTCGCCCTCGGCTGCCAGCTCGGCAGCCGTGACGGCATCGACCGGATCCGGTCGATCCGGCAGCTCGACGACCGGCACCATTTCACCCTCGTGTGCCGGGACTTCGCCCAGCTCGGCCAGTTCGTGCAGGTCGACAACGACGTGTTCCGAGCCGTCAAGGCGTCCACGCCCGGCAGTTACACCTTTATCCTCCCGGCGACGCGTGAGGTCCCGCGCAAGCTGCTGCACCCGAAGAAGAAGACGGTCGGCGTGCGCATCCCCGACCACACGGTCACGCAGGCCCTGTTGGCGGAGCTGGGCGAGCCCCTCCTGTCCAGCACGCTGCTCCTCCCCGACGAGAAGGAGCCGTTGACGCAGGGCTGGGAGATCAAGGAGCGGCTCGACCACGTCCTGGACGCGGTCGTCGACTCCGGTGACTGCGGCACGGAGCCGACGACGGTGATCGACTTCTCCAGCGGCGAGGCGGAGATCGTGCGCCGGGGCGCGGGAGACACGTCACGATTCGAGTGACGGCTCCCGCTCCCGTACCGGCGCGGGGTGCGCGCCGGGCGTGAGCTGTGCATGGTGGTAGCAGGTCCGTCGAACGAGGAGACCGCCATGCCGATCCAGCACTCCGATTCGCCCTCGTGGTCCGACGATGCCACGACGCCCGATGCCCTGCTGCACACCGGTGCGGAGCATGGCGCTTCCGCTGAGGATCTGGTGCTTGCGACGGGGCGTGATGTGACTCCGCGGAGTCTGGCTTGGGCTGAGCGGAAGTTGGCGGAGGAGGGGGCTGCCGCGTTGGACAAGTTGCTGCCGTAGGGGTTCGTTGTTGGCTGCGGGTGCGTGGGGGCTTGTCGCGCAGTTCCCCGCGCCCCTTAGGTGCGCTGCTGTACCGCTACCGGTTCGAAGGTGATCCTCGTTCGGGCGGCGTCCCCCGCCCAGGTCACCTCCACCGTCGTCTCCGTCGCCTCGATCTCGGAGATGACCTGGTCGGGTACCAGCGGGGTCGGGTCCGCTGTCAGAGTCGCCAGGGCCACGTACAGGGACGTGCCGTCCGCCTCGCCCGTCAGGCGGGGGACGATTGCCCAGCGGGTGTACGCCGTGCCCTGCGGAGCCCGGGCCTCCTCCGTCTCCGGGTTCCAGCCGTGCAGGGGGTGCAGGGTCGACGTCAACGGCTCCTCGGGGCCCGTCGCCCAGCCCGTGTGCGTGACCCGGGTGCCCGTCGGGGCGCCGATCACGCGGTGGACGCGGAGTTCGTGGCGGCCTCGTACCACCGTCACGCTCTCCACCCGCAGGCCCGGCACCATGGGCGGGCCCGAGGTGAAGACGGGGCGGTGCCAGGAGGCCGCCCAGCCCCAGTCGTCGCCGTGGCCCGCGCCCAGAGGGTGGATGCGGCGGCGGACACTGCCCCGGCCGCCGATCTCCACGGAGAGGTGGTTGTCGGCGATGTTGGCGGGGGCCGTCGGGCCGGAGTGGGTCGAGTAGGCCTGGCGGCCGTAGTGCGGGTCGTCCTGGTCCGCCGTCTCGCCCTCGTGCGGGCGGACGTGATCGCTGCCGTGGTTGTGCAGTCGTACGATCCCGTCCGCGCGCGTCGACTGCACCAGCAGGCCGGGGGCGGGCAGGGACAGCACCCGGTCCCTTTCCTCCACCGGTGACGGTTCCTCTACCGCCGTCCAGAGCGGGGCGTCGGCCGGGGCGAGCAGGGAGACGAAGGCCTTCGAGGCCCAGTACGGGGACGCCGGGCCCGAGTAGGTCTGCAAGGTGGCCTGGTGGGGGCCGTGCCAGCCGAGGGTCAGGAGGCCGTCCTCCGTCAGGGCGCCCCGGTCGAGGAAGTGGCGGAGGCTGCCGCTGATGATGCGGCGGCTCGTGCCGGGGGTCAGTGGAGTGTGGCCGGTGAGGGCGCCCAGGCCCACGGCCGCCGAGGCGGCGAAGCGGTACGAGAGGGAGCGGCCGAAGTGGATCGGGGCGCCGTCACCGCCGAACATCAGCGCGAAGCCGTCCAGGTGTTCGCGCAGACGGGGGCCGTAGAGGGACGACAGTTCGCGGTCGTCTCCCAGGTGGGCGTCCAGTACCGGGTACAGGTGCAGGGCCCAGCCGTTGTAGTGGTCGAAGGCCCGGCCGTCGCCGTCGGCGTACCAGCCGTCGCCCCGGTACCAGGTCTCCATCAGCTCCAGGGCTCGCTCGCGAGCCCTGGCCGTCTCCGCATCGCCGCGTCCGACCGACTCCAGGAAACCGGCGACCGTGTACGGAAAGAGGTACCAGTTGTTCGGGGCGGGCGAGTGGCGCAGCGAGCCGCGCAGCCACTCCTCCGCCCGGTCCTGTACGGCGGAGTCGAGCCGTTTCCAGAGCCAGGGCGCCGTCAGTCGCAGGCCGAGGGCCACGGACGCCGACTCGACCATCGGCTGGCCCTGGACGTCGTGGTCGAGGATGAGCGGCCAGGACTCGGTGTCGGCGCGGCCGGGGGTGGTGGTGCCCGAGGCGAGGCCCTGGGCGTAGCGGTCGAGCCAGCCGTGCGGGTCGTCGCCGTTCGCGCCCGCGACCCGGAAGGCGGCGGCGAGGAAGGTGCGCGTGTAGCCTTCGAGGCCGTCGGAGCGCACGCCCGAGCGGGACGGGGCACCGGGCAGGTCGAGCAGGGCGCCGCCGGGGGTGCTCCAGCGCCAGGCGGCGGCCAGGAGTCCGTCCGCCACGGCCTCCCAGTGGGCCCGCGTGTAGCCGGTGTGCGGGCTCGACTCGCGGTCCTCGGGCGGGAGTTCGAAGGGGATTCCGCTGCTGGTGATACGGGTCGTGCTGCTCATGCGAGGAAGGCCAGCCTTTCGCGTCGTACGGGATGGCGGAAGCCCGCGCCGGATGCCCAGTGTTCCGTCTCGGCGACTGCCAGATCGGCGAGGCGGTGCCACTCGTTGCCCTGGGAACCGGCGAGGTGGGGGGTGAGGAGAGCGTCGGGGCACTGCCACAACGGGTGCTCGGGCGGCAGCACTTCGGGGTCGGTGACGTCCAGGACGGCGCGGATACGGCGTTCGCGGACCGCGTCGGTGAGGGCGTCCTGGTCGACGACACCTCCCCGGGCGGTGTTGATGAACACGGCGCCCGGACGCATGGAGTCGAGCAGGGCGCGGCTCACCAGGCCCTGGGTGGCGGGCAGCAGCGGGGTATGCAGGCTGACCGTGTCGCAGCGGGCGAACAGGGTGTCCAACTCGACGCGCTCCACGCCGAGTTCGGCGGCTTCGGCGTCGGTCACGTAGGGGTCGTAGAGGAGGATCTCGAAGTCGTGGGGATGGAGCAGTTCGATGACTCGGCGGCCGATCAGGGAGGCCGAGACGATGCCGACGGTTCGGCGATAGTTGCCGATCGTGCGGGAGGTGCGCAGCCAGTCGTCACGGGTGCGGGTGGCGGCGTACGCGTGGGCCCGTTCCAGGACCTGTTTGCCGCTGAGCAGGATCATCGCGAGGGTGTACTCGGCGACCGGCAGGGCGTTCGCGGCGGCGGCGGACGACACCTCGATGCCGCGCTCCCAGCAGGCCTCGGTGACGTGCGGGCGGACACTGCCCGCCGTGTGCACGACCGCCCGCAGTCGCGGAGCCGCCTCCAGGGCGTCGGCGTCCAGGACCGGGCAGCCCCAGCCGGTGATCAGGAGGTCGACGCCGGCGAGGATCTCGCGGGCGCGCTCGGTGCCGAAGTCGTCGAGTACGGGGAGCGGGGCCAGGTCGCACACTGCGGCGAGGGCGGCGAGCGAGTCGGGGTCGAGGACGGCGTCGGCGGCGTCCGGGGACATGGCCAGTGCGGCACGGGGGCGGAAGCCGGGGCCCGGCGAGGACACGGTCATTCGGGGTCGGGTACTCCTTGCTGGTCGACAACTCCGGTACAGGCACAGCTATTTGACGGAGCCCGCCGTCAGTCCGCTGCGCCAGAAGCGTTGCAGCAGGGCGAAGGCGAGGATGAGGGGGACGACCGCGAGCAACGATCCCATGATCACCACCGGGTAGTACTCGGGCGACACGGAGGCCGAGCTGTTCCACTGGTACAGGCCGAGGCTGACGGGATACAGGTCCTGGTCGGAGAGCATCACCATGGGCAGGAAGAAGTTGTTCCAGATGGCGGTGAGCTGGAAGAGGAAGACCGTGACCAGGCCGGGGCCGAGCATCCGCAGCGCCACCCGTACGTAGGTGGTGAGTTCGCCCGCGCCGTCGACGCGGGCCGCCTCCAACACCTCGTCGGGGACATAGCCCTGGCTGAAGATCCGGCCGAGGTAGACGCCGAACGGGTTGAACAGGACGGGGATGAACACGGCCCAGAAGGTGTTGACGAGGCCCGCCTCCGAGGCCATCAGGTACAGCGGCAGCGCGAGCACCGTCTGCGGCACCATGACGGCCGCCAGGACCAGGCCGAACAGCTTCTCCTTGTGCCGGAAGCCGTACTTGTCGAAGGCGTAGCCACAGGCCACGCTCACCAACGCGCCGACTCCGGCGCCCAGGACGGCGTACAGCAGGCTGTTGCCGTACCAGCGGGTGTACAGGCCGTCGTCCATCGCGAACAGGTCGCGGACGTTCTGTACGAAGGAGAAGTCGCCCAGCGACAGCAGGTTGCTGCTGAAGAGCGCGTCCCGGTTCTTGCCGGCGGCCAGGACCAGCCACAGGACTGGCAGCAGGGTGTAGAGGACGGAGATCGCGACGACCGCGTTGACCGTGGCCCGGCCGAGCAGGCGCGGGCGCATGAGGGTGCTGTCGCCGGTGCTCATCGGGCCGTCTCCTCGGGGGTGTTGGCGCGGCTGGTCCAGCGGGTCACGCCGTAGGACAGGGCGATCGTGCAGACGAGCAGGACGACCGAGGCGGCTGCCGCGAGGCTGTAGTTGTTGCGGGTGAAGGCGGCGTCGTAGATGTACATGCTGGGCGAGAAACGGGAGTTGATCATCGGGGAGGACTGGCTGAGCAGCATGGGCTCGGTGAACAGCTGCAGCGCCCAGATGAGGGTGAAGATGGCGACCATGACGATCGAGGTGCGGACCAGGGGCGTCTTGACCTGGAGTGCGGTGCGGACGGGCCCGGCGCCGTCGACCACCGACGCCTCGATGACCTCCCGGGGAACGGCCTGGAGGGCGGCGTAGAAGACGACCATGTTGTAGCCAAGGTTGCTCCACAGGGCGATGTTCACGATCGACGGGAGCACGGTGTGGATGCCGAGGAAGTCGATGGTGATGTCGGCCTTGGCGAACAGGTCGATCACCGGGCTGATCCCGGGTGTGTAGAGGTACAGCCAGATGAGGGCGGCGATGATGCCGGGCACGGCGTGCGGCAGGAACAGGCCCAACTGCGCCCAGGCGCGCAGGCGTACGACGCCGGAGTCGAGGAGCAGGGCCAGGGCCAGGGCGCCGATCACCATCAGGGGGATGTAGATCAGGCAGTACAGGGCGACCGTGGCGAGCCCGGACAGGAAGGTCGGGTCGGTGAGGACTGCGGCGTAGCTGCGCAGGCCGACGAAGATCGTGCGCTCGGGGCCGAAGCCGAGGCCTGGCTGGTCGTCGCTGAAGAAGCTCAGGTAGATCGCCGTGCCGACGGGGATCAGGAAGACGGTGACGAGGAGCGCGAAGAAGGGGGCCATCAGGACTGCGCACGCGGCGAGTTGACCTCGACGGGCCCTCTTGCGGGCGCGCTGGGCCGAGGCCGGGACGGTGGCGCGGGAGGCGGTGGCGGGCGCGGTGGGCTGGGCCTGGGTGGTCGCGGTCATGGGGTGTCACCTGCCTTTCGGGCGGCGGACCGTGCGGAGCGTGTGGGGGTTCCGGCTCATGTGCTGTGCTGCGTGGTCGCCAGTCCGAGGGCCTTCAGGTCGGGCATCGTGCCGTCCTGGGCCGCGCGTACGGAGTCGATGAGGGAGCCCTGGCCGCCGCCGACGCGCGCGAAGTTGTCCTGCATGACCCGCTGGGTGGCGGTGAAGCGAGGGCCCCAGACCCAGCCGTCGCGGATCTTGTGGGCCTCCTCCTCGAAGAGGGTGTAGATGTCCTGGTTGCCGTAGTAGGTGCGGTCGAAGGCCTCGCGGCCGACGGTGACCAGTGCGGAGGCGGCCGGGTACTGGCTGCTGGTGCCGCTGGAGAGACGGGCGCGCAGCGCGTCGGGGTGGGAGACCTGCCAGGCGATGAACTCCAGGGCGGCTTCCGGGTGTCGGCTGTCCTTGGTGACCGCGAAGGTGGAGCCGCCGTGGGTGCCGACGGACGGGCGGCCGATCTCCCACTGGGGCAGCGGGGCGATCCGCCACTGGCCCGCCTGTGCGGGCCGCGCCTTCATCTGGGCGCCCGCCTCCCAGGCACCGGTGAGCCGGGTGAGGACCAGTCCGTCGGCGATCTGGGCGTCGGACTGTCTGCTCTCCACGGCGTTCACGAAGACGAGGTCCTCGTCGATGAGGCGCTGCCAATAGGCGGCGACGCGCCGGGTGGGGGCGTCGGCGAGGGAGACGTTCCAGGCACCGCCCGCCGTGTCGAACCACTGGGCGCCGGCCTGCCAGGAGTAGGCGGCGAACTGGGTGCCGCCGTCCGTGGGGAAGAGAACCAGCCGACGGCCGGGCAGTTTACGGCGGACTGCGCGGGCCAGCTCCTCGAACTCCGCCCAGGTGCCCGGCACTTCGAAGCCGTGCTCGGCGAACAGGTCGGCGCGGTAGTGCATCACCATCGGTTCGACGTCCAACGGAACGCTGAACACGCGCTGTTCGAAGGTGGTGAGGCCGAGAGCCTGCGGCAGCAGTTTCGCGCGCAGTTCGTCGGTGACCATCGAGGTGAGGTCGCGGGCTACGCCGTCGATGGCGAATCCCGGCACCTGCGGGTATTCGATGGTCGCCACGTCGGGGGCGTTGCCCGCGCGGGCCGCGTTGCTGAGCTTGGCGTAGCCGCCCTGACCGCCGGACGGGACCTGCTGGTAGTCGACCTGGATGCTGTCGTGGGTGCTGTTGAAGGCGTCCACCACCTCCTGGCTGCCGCGCAGCGCGGACCAGAAGGTGATGCGAGTGACTTTCCCGCCGGTGGCGCGCGCGGCGGAGTCCGCTCCCCCGCTGCAGGCGTTCACCGTGCCCGCCAGCGGTAATGCGGCCATCGCGGTGAGCACGGACCGACGACTTCGTCGACGTGGGTTCCGTCGACCAGGCATGGGTGCCTCCCGTCCTGTTCGATCGAGATACGGGAATCCTGATCGGCCCACCAGAAACGGTCAATACAGCGATCAGAAGAAAATAAAGCGGTCAAACGATCGCTCGCTACACGCTCCGGGTCGACCCACGTACCTTCAACTCCGGCAGCAGCTCGATCCGTCGCGCCGGTGCCGCCCCGCCGCCGCGCGGGTCCGCCAGCCGGTGCAGGAGCAGTTCGGCGGCGGCCCGGCCGACCTCACCCTTGGGCGGGGACACGGCGGTGAGCGGGGTGCTGCCGAGGGCGGCCACCACATCGTCGTACGCGACGACCGAGCAGTCCTCCGGCACCCGGACGCCGTGCGTGGCCAGCTCCTGGACCAGCATCAGGGCGTCCACGTCGCCGTGCAGTACGCAGGCCGTGGCGGCCAGTTCACGCAGGACGCCGGGCAGGTCGACGGGCGGCCGGTCCGCGCCGGCCGAGCGGTCGGGGCCCGCTTCGGGCGAACTGAGGGTGAGGGTCCAGGCGTCGAGCTTGGGATGGGACCCGGCGATCCCGGTGAGCGCCGCGCGCAGGGCACGTGCGGTCGGGCTGTCGTCGCGGGTGGCGAAGACGATCCTGCGGTGGCCGAGGGCGACCAGGTGCTCGACGGCCAGATGGGCGCCGTACCAGTGGTCGGTGCAGACCGAGTCCAGGGCGTGCAGCGCACTGCCGGAGCGGGGCCTGCGCTCCATCAGGACGGTCGGTACGCCAAGCCCGCACAGCCACTTGGCGTCGGCTTCCTCGTCGGCGAGGGTGCGCCAGCGCGGGGCGATCAGCACACCCCGGGCGCCGTCCGCCAACGCCCGCTCCACCAGGGGGCGTTCGGCGCCGGCGACCTGCGGGGCGATGTGCAGGGCGATGCGTACGCCGGCCTCCTCCAGCAGAGGGCGGGCGCCGTGCAGGGTCTCGTACAGGTAGGAGTGGCGGGCGGGGACGACCAGGGCGACGGTGTCGCCGTCCTCCGGTGCCGTGGCGTGCCCGGGCGGGGCGGCCGGTGCGGGGAGGGTGGAGCGGGCGATGCCGTGGCCGCGCCGGAGCCGGCCCTCGCGGGCGAGTTCCTCCACGTCCCGTCGGACGGTGACCACCGAGACCTCCAGCTCGGCGGCGAGATCGGTCACCCGGGCCGAACCGCGCGCCTGCACGGCGGCCAGAATCCGCTGCCGCCTCAGTTCGACCGGCTCGCGCATACCGTTCGCTCCATACTCGTCGAGTTCGCCGTGTTCGTTGTGTTCGTCGTGTTCGTCATGTTCGTTTGAACGCTTTGCCGCGCAGCATAGCGATCAGCGGGCCGGACGGCAGCACCCGTACCGGAACAGGGGATTCCGCCCGGGTATCGGCTTCTCCGCAGCCCCCTGACCTTCAGTCAAGAAATATTCACCCGATACTCGCGGTAACTCCTTGCTTTACTCGCACGTGAAGCGAGAATTTCACCCTCAACATGGCGTATCTCGGGGGGATTTGGCATATGCAAGGAACAATTGACGGATTCAGTTACGGGTTCGTCACCCCGGTTGCCGCCTACATCATGGCCTGCCTGGGGAGCGCCCTGGGGCTGCGCTGCGTGGTCAGATCGCTGCTCAACGAGGAGTCCTGGAAGCCGGGTTGGCTGGCGCTGGGGGCGTCTGCCATCGGGTGCGGCATCTGGACGATGCATTTCATCGCGATGATCGGGTTCCAGGTCGAGGAGACCGCGGTCCGGTACGACGTCGGGCTCACGGTCATCAGTCTCGCCGTGGCGATAGTCGTCGTCGGTATCGGTGTGTTCGTCGTCGGCTATCGCGGCGCCACACCGGTCGCGCTCTCCGTCGCGGGCGTCATCACCGGTCTCGGTGTGGCCGCGATGCACTACCTCGGTATGGCGGCGCTCCATCTGAACGGCGAGATCCACTACGACACGGCGACCGTGGCCCTCTCCGTGGTGATCGCCGTCGCCGCCGCGACCGCCGCGCTGTGGGCCGCCGTGTCCATCCGGGGTTTCGTGACCAGCCTCGGGGCCAGTCTGGTGATGGGGGTGGCCGTCAGCGGGATGCACTACACGGGCATGGCCGCCGTCAGCGTGCATCTGCACGACTCGGGCGGCGCGACCTGGGCCGGTGACTCGCCGACCTCGCTGCTGCTGCCGATGCTGATCGGTCCGGCCATCTTCCTGCTGCTGGCCTCGGTCGTGGTGATGTTCGACCCGCTGCTGGTGCTCGGCGACGGCGAATGGGGCGCGAAGGGCACCCGGCAGCAGGCCGAGGGGCAGATCCGGCAGATCCCGAGGCAGTCGGCGGGTCAGTCGTTCGGACAGCCGTCGGGGCAGGAAACAGGGCAACAGCCGAGGCAGGAAACGGGTCGGCCGAAGCCGAGTTGGCAGCGGACCTCGCCCCGGACGGATCTTCGACTGTAGGACATTGCTACGGTGCCCCGATGGCTGACTCATCACGGGCCGATTCCGTACGCGCCCACTCGTCCCGCGACACCGCCGAGGGCGCCGGCTGGGGCGCCGAAGAGCCGGGCGCCTACCGGGAGTTGATGCCCGCCCGGGTCGAGAAGCTCTCGTGGCTGAACCCCCGCACACTGTGGCCCGCCCGCAACGGCGTGCTCGCCTCCTGGTTCGGGGACCCGACGGGCCGGACCCGGAGCCGTTGGGCGGAGCAGCGCACGGCCGCGGGCGCACCCGCCGACAAGGTGGTCCGGCGCGCCGACCCGGACCGCTTCTCCTTCATGGTCATCGGCGACACCGGCGAGGGCGACGCGCCCCAATACGCCGTCGTCCCGGGCTTTCTGAAGGTGGGTCAGGACACCGCGTTCACCGTGCTCGCCAGTGACGTGATCTACCCGGTCGGGGCGACCGACGACTACAACACGAAGTTCTTCCGCCCCTACCAGGACTACCCGGCGCCCATCTACGCGATACCGGGCAACCACGACTGGTACGAGGACCTGAACGGGTTCATGCGCGTCTTCTGCGACGCCCCGCCCCTCCCGGCGGAACCCGCGCCGCGCCCGCTCACCCGGGCCTGGCTGCGCGGGCTCCTGTGGCACAGGCCGAGCGCGGTGGACGAGCAACGCCTGGCGGAGGCGACCAAGTTGAGGCCCGCACCGGCCCAACAGGCGGTACAGCCGGGCCCGTACTGGGCGATCGACGCCGGACCCGTGCGGATCATAGGCATCGACACCGGTCTGCTGGGCACGCTCGACGCCGAACAGGGCCGCTGGCTGCGGGAGGTGTCCGCCGGGCCGGTCCCGAAGATCCTCGTCACCGGGTCGCCCCTGTACGTGGACGGCGAGCACCACCCCTGCCCGATCGACGGCGGCGGCACGGTCGACGACCTGGTCCGCGACCCGGAGCGCAACTTCGTGGCCGCGATAGGCGGCGACATCCACAACTACCAGCGCTATCCGGTGGACGTGCACGGCCGGACGATCCAGTACGTCGTCTCGGGCGGCGGCGGGGCCTTCACGCACGCCACGCACACCATCAAGCGCGTCTCGGTCGCCGACGTCACCGAGGACGACTTCCGCTGCTATCCGCTGCGCGGCGACTCACTGGCCTTCTACAGCAGGGTCTACGGCCGACGTCTGCACCTCAAGCGCTTCTTCACCCTCTCCGAGGCCGAGGCGGCGGCCGTGATCGCCGAGCGCCTGGGCATCGGTCCGACGCGCTCCCTGAGCGAGCCCGTCCGGCTCACCCGGCGCGTCCGGCTGGTCGCCGGTCTGCTGGGCACGGCCGGCCGACCCGACCGCACCCGGCGGCTGCGGCTCCCGGTGCGCAAGACGTACACCCAGCTCTTCTCGCCCGGCTCGGCGACGTACAGCCCGCCCTTCTTCAAGAGCTTCCTGCGTTTCGACGTCTCCCCGGAGGCGGTCCGGCTGCGCTGCTTCTCCGCGACCGGCCTGCTCAGCCAGGAGCTGGATCCGCCGGTCGAGGACGAGGTCACGATCCCGTTCACCCGGCCGCCTGGCACAATCGACGGGGTGTGAACGTCCGTACGACATCCGCTGGAGGAGTCCGTGCCGTCCCCCTCTCACCCCCTGCGCAAGCTGGGCTTTCTCACCATCGGGCTGTTCGACGGGGACGATCCTCGGGCCGGGCACGAGTCGACGCTGGAGATCATCGAGCTGGGTGAGCGGCTCGGCTTCGACAGCGCGTGGCTGCGCCACCGCCATCTCCAGTACGGGATCTCCTCCCCCGTCGCCGTCCTCGCGGCGGCCTCGCAGCGCACCCGGCGGATCGAGCTGGGCACCGCGGTCATCCCGCTGGGCTGGGAGAACCCGCTGCGCCTCGCGGAGGACCTGGCGACCGTCGACATCCTCTCCGGCGGCCGGCTCAACCCGGGTCTGAGCGTGGGCCCGCCGATGCACTTCGACCAGGTCAAGGACGCCCTCTACCCCGACACGGCGGACGCCGAGGACTTCGGCTACGAGCGTGTGCAGCGGCTCCTGGACCTCGTCCGCGGCAAGCCCGCCACCGACTTCAGCGGGGTCGAGGGGTTCGAGGTGTTCTCCGACCGGGTGCAGCCGCATTCCCCCGGGCTGGGGCGACGGCTGTGGTACGGCGGCGGGAGCCTGCGGTCGGCGCAGTGGGCCGGCGAGCACGGGATGAACTTCCTGACCAGCAGTGTCGTAAAGGCGGAAGGACTCGAAGAGGGCGGGGCAAGCGGGGGAAGTGGGGACAGCGGTGGGTCGCCGGACTTCGCCTCGATCCAGTTGTCGCACGTACGGGCCTTCCGTGAGCGTCATCCGGACGGTGAGCGGGCCCGGGTCTCCCAGGGGCTCGTCGTCATCCCGACCGACAGCGCCTCGCCCGGGCAGCGCGCGAGGTACGAGGAGTACGCGGCGAAGCGGCTGCCGAGGACCGCGAGCCCGCAGGGTCCGGCGCGCATGATGTTCGCGCCGGACCTCGTCGGCACATCGGCCGAGATCGCCGAACGCCTGTACGCGCACGTCGCGTTCCAGGAGATCGACGAGGTGGCCTTCGCGCTGCCGTTCACCTTCGAGCACGAGGACTACGTCCAGATCCTCACCGACATCGCGACCCGGCTCGGGCCCGCTCTGGGCTGGCAGCCGTCGGCCACCGGCTGAGGCGCCCTCACCACCTCCCGGGTGCGGTGCCGGTGACCGGCTGCGAAGGCTTGCCGTCCACTCCGGCCGGGATGTCGCCGGTCAGCATCACACGGTGCATGACCCGGGGGTGGCCGAGGTGGGCGTTGTCGCTGGGGGCGAGGTGGATGGTGGCCCGGTTGTCCCAGAAGGCGACGCTGCCGGGCTCCCAGCGGAAGCGGACCGTGTACTCGGGCCTGGTCGCCTGTTCGAGCAGCAGCTCCAGGAGCAGGCGGCTCTCCGCGCGGGAGACGTCCACGATCTGCTCCAGGTAGTAGCCGTTGACGAACAGCACCCGCTCGCCCGTCTCCGGGTGGACCCTGACCAACGGGTGCACGGAGGCGACCTGGTGGTCGAGCAGGTGCCGGAGGTACGCGTCGTCGCCGGGGCGCGACTGGTAGCCGACGCCGAGCCGGTGCTCGGCCCGCAGTCCGTCCACGAACTCCCGTACGGGCGCGGAGAGTCCGGCGTACGCGGCGGCCAGGTTGGACCAGGTGGTGTCGCCGCCGTACGGCGGTACGGTCTCGGCGCGCAGGACGGTCGCGGCGGGCGGGTCGATACGGGCGCCGTGGTCGCAGTGCCAGCCGCGCAGCAGGGAGTGGCGGCGGCGTTCCAGCCACTCGGTGTGCTCCATGCCGTAGCGTCCGCCGAGTTCGAGGCGGTCGGCGGTCGTCTCGACCTCGGGGAAGTCGGGCGGTGAGGCGCCGCCGCGGCGGCGGAGGACGACGGGGTCGCCGAAGCGGCGGGCGAACGCGAGGTGGGCGGCGTGGTCCAGCCGCTGGTCGCGGAAGAAAACCACCTTCCAGCGCAGGACGGCCGCCCTGATCGTGGCGACCACGGTGTCGTTCAGGGGTTCGGTCAGGTCGACGCCGGAGATCTCGGCGCCGATGTGCCCGGCGACCGGACTCACCTTCACGTCGGCGGTGGGTGACCCCGACTCCCTTGCCGTGGGCGGCACTTCGCCGTTCGTGGTCCGATCCGTCGTCATGCACGCTCCGATCGTGGGGGCGGTGTGGTTCGTCGGCCTCACCTGAGCGTAGGGGCTCCGCCGGGAGCCTTGTGTGTCGTCCACGGATGCGTCGTGGCCGGTCGCGCCCACACGGCGGAGTTGTAGATCGACGCAGCCCCGCGCCCCTCTGGGCCGGGGGCTATGCCCCCACCCCCGCCATCCGCCAGCCCTCCGTCCGGTCGTGCTGGGAGACCGCCTCCGCCGTGGCCAGGATCAGGGGGGTCAGGCGGGACGGCTGGAGCATGTCCACCGGGCTCACGATGCCGACCGCCGCCACGACGGTGCCGCGTGCGTTGCGTACCGGGGCCGCGATGGCGCCGCGGCCCTCGCGCAGGGTGCCGCGGACCATCGTGTACCCCTCGCGCCGGGACTTGTTGAGGCAGTTGCGCAGGGTGGTGCCGTCGGTGATCGTGGCGGCGGTGTACGCGCGCAGCGGGCCTGCGCAGATCTCGTCCTGCAGTCCGGCGCCCGCGTTGGCCAGCAGGACCAGGCCCACCGCGGTGACGTGCAGCGGGAGCCGGCGGCCGGGGTCGCCCCAATGGGCCGTGAGAGCGGCGTCGTTGGAGAGGAAGGAGATGCAGACGCTCTCCGTCCCGTCCCGCAGGGCGAGGACCGCCGCGCCGCCGCACTGGGCGTGGAGGTCGACGAGGTGCGGCTGCGCGGCCTCGGCGAGGCCCGAGTAGCGGGGGGCCAGCGTCGCCGTCTCCCACAGTCGCAGACCGATGCTGTAACCGCCCTCCTCTCTTCGTTCCAGCGCACCCCAGCCGTGGAGCTTGTTGACGATGCGATGGACCGTGGCGACCGGAAGACCTGAGCGGCGGCTGATGTCGCTCAGCGTCAGGGTGCGGTTGTCGCGGTCGAAGACGCCGAGGATGCTGAGCGTCCGGTCGACAACCGAGCGCTCGGGGGCGCCGGGGTGGGTGGTCATCCCGTCTACTTCCCTTCACCTGCACATCGTGTGGGGATTGTTGCTCGTGCATGCGCCGGAGTGATCCAGCAACGGGCGGCCACACCTATCATTGATTTTTAAAGGAGCCCGAGAAAGGTCGATTCCGGAACGCTCATGGTCGATTTCGCTTCGTTACCGATACCGGTAGTCCCCTACACCCCCGTCTGCAGACCCGGAGTGGGCATGGCCATGACCACCCTGAGCGAGGTGCGGGACAAGATCCGCGAGGCGGGTCTCGTGGACTTCACCGCCACCCCGCACCGGCTCGACTTCCACCAGATCGTGCTGGTCGAAGAGGGTACCGGCGCCTTCACGATCGACTCCACGCCCTACCCCTCCCGGGTGGGTTCCCTGTTGTGGATCAGGCCGAACCAGGTGATCCAGTTCGAGTTGCCCTCGGACATGGAGGCCTGTCTGGTGATGTTCACCGAGACGTTCCCGTTGCGGCTGCGAGCCCACATGGGGATGCTCGACGACGTCCTGCGGCCCTCCCACTGGCAACTCACCGACGACGAACTGGGCACCTTCCGGCGGGTGCTCGCCCTGCTCCGCGAGGAGTTCGAGCGGCCCGACGAGGGCCTGGGCGAGGATCTCCTGAAGCATCTGCTGGCGGTCGCCCTGCTCCACATCGACCAGATGTGCCGCAGCCACCGCGCGGACCAGCAGCACAGCGGCAGCCCGGCCGGCGAGAACGGCGAACTCTTCCTGCGTTTCCGCCGCGAGCTGGAGGACTCCTACCGCAAGACGCGGCTGGTCGAGGACTACGCCGCCGCGCTCAACTGCACGCCCCGCACCCTCTCGCGGGCCTGCCGCAGCGTCGCCGGCACCACCACGAAGGACCTCATCGACGCCCGGGTCGCCCTGGAGGCGAAGCGTCTGCTGGTGCACACGGATCTGCCCGTCGGCAGCATCGCCCGCCAGCTCGGATTCACCGAAGTCACGAACTTCGGGAAGTTCTTCATACGTCGGGTGAATATGACACCCGGCGCTTTCCGGCGGGGTGCCGGACCACGGGATTAGAGGCCGCCGACGAAGTCACCGGCCGAAAGTTCACCCGCCGGTAACACATTCCGCCTCGCGTTCTACGCCCGTAAACCACGATTTCTTTCCACTCTCCGGAAGAGTGGTTGTCCAAGATTCAGTCAACTGGCAAGACTGTGGCCTGCATGCTTCGGGCGGCCACTCCCGAACGCAGCTCCTTTCATGTGGAAGCGCATGTCTGGACCAAAGAGACCGGATTCCTACTGCACCTGTCTACTGACGGGTTGTTCTCTGCCGCACTCCGCGTGAAGTCAGTCACAAATCACTGCCGTCCGTATCGACCATTTCCGTACCCGGTCCCCCATTGATGCCGGGCAGGCGTATTCACCATCCGCTCGCGCCCCGGGTCCCGCCGGGCGCGCGCCACAGGGAAGGACGACACACCATGGCCGTAGTGACCGCTCGTGAGGCCCAGGACTGGCTGATCGAGAAGATCGCCCACCGGATGGGCGTGGCGACGGGCGAGGTCTCGCCCGAGGTGTACTTCGACGAACTCGATCTCGACTCGACCGAGGCGCTCATCCTCGCCGGCGAGATGGAGAACTGGCTCGGTTTCGAGCTGAGCACGACGACGCTCTGGTACCACCCGACCGTGAAGGACCTGGCGGCCTACATAGCCGAGGAGTGCGGCCGTCGTGCGGCCACCGCGTAAGGGTCCACCGCCGGTCGCCCGCGCCTTCCGCCCCGCCGTCCCCGGCGGGTCCACGGTGTACGTCGTCCATCCGGGCGCCCTCTCCGTCGAGGTGTACGAGGGCCTCGCGGGCGCCCTGCCGGACGGCACCGGGCTCACGGTGCTCGACCTGGGCGCGGTCCCCGAGTACGCGGAAGCGGCGCTCACCGGTGGCCGGGCGGCGACCACCGTGGAGGACCTGGCGGCCCTGCTGCTGGCCGCGCTGGAGCGGTCCCGGCAGGAGAACGGCGCTGCCACGGACGGGAGTTGGACCCTGGCCGGCTGGTCCTTCGGCGGGGTGCTCGCGCTGGCGGCGACCCGGCTGATGCCGGCCGAGCGACGGCCCGGGCGTCTGGTGGTGCTGGACAGCATCGCCCCCGTCGAGGAGTACAAGCAGCCCGACGACGCGCTGCGCCCCGAGCTGCTGCTCAGCTGGTTCGCCATGTACCTGGGCGCCAAGCGCGGCAGGCCCGTACCCCTGGACCTGGACCGGCTGGCCGGCTGCGGCACCGACGACGGGCTCACCGCGGTCCTCGACGCCGCGACCGCCTCCGGCGCACTGCTGCCGGACACCCCGCTGCCGGGGCTGCGCAAGCTCTACGACACCTACGTCGACGGCCTGTTGCGCAACAACCGGCTGACGGCACCGCACCACCCCGGAACCGCCCCGCTGCCCGTGACGCTGGTGCAGCCCGAACGCAGCCTGGTCCCGGCCGACCCCACGCTCGGCTGGCGCCCGCTCGCCCCCCACGGCCTCACCGCTCACCGCTGTCCGGGCGACCACTACACGATGCTCACCCGTGCGGACTCCCTCGGCGTGATCGCACCGCTGCTCCGGGCCTCCTGACCGACGCCCCCTCTCGCCCCCCACGGCTTCTCTCACCCTTTCCGCTGCCACCTCTGCTTCGTTCTCTCGTACGTCATGCGCAGTTCCTCCGAACCGCTGCGGGGCGATCCTCCCCCGCCGTCCGACCAAGAGAGCCTCCCGTGAACGCTTCGCATCCTTCCGAACTCGACCGCCGGCTGGCCCGGGACCCCATCGCGATCGTCGGGCTGTCCGCGCTGTACCCCAAGTCGCGTGATCTGCGCGCCTTCTGGGACAACGTGGTCTCCGCCGCCGACTGCATCGAGGACGTGCCCGAGACCCACTGGAACGTCGCCGAGCACTACGACTCCGACCCGACCGCGCCCGACCGGACGTACTCGAAGCGGGGCGGCTTCATCCCGGCCGTCCCGTTCAACCCGCTGGAGTTCGGGCTTCCGCCCAACACCCTCGAAGTCACCGACGTCCTCCAGCTGTTGAGCCTGGTCGTGGCCCGCGATCTGCTCCGGGACGCGGGCTCCGACCAGCAGTGGTACGACGCCTCGCGGACCGGGGTGGTGCTCGGGGTGACCGGCGCCAACCAGCTCACCCAGCCGCTGTCGGCCCGGCTCCAGACGCCCGTCCTCAAGGAGGTCGTGCGCAGTTGCGGGCTCTCGGACCGGGACGCCGACGAGATCGCGGAGAAGTTCAAGCTGGCGTTCGCGCCCTGGGAGGAGAACTCCTTCCCCGGCATGCTGGGCAACGTGGTGGCCGGGCGGATCGCCAACCGCCTCGACCTGGGCGGCACCAACATGACGATCGACGCGGCCTGCGCCAGTTCGCTGGGCGCGGTGAAGGCGGCGGTCAGCGAACTCCTGGAGCGGCGCTCGGACATGATGCTGGTGGGCGGCTGCGACGCCGAGAACACCATCTTCATGTACCTGTGCTTCAGCAAGACGCCCGCGTTCTCCAAGGCGGGCCACATCCGCCCGTTCGACGAGAACGCCGACGGCACCCTCATCGGCGAGGGCATCGGCATGCTGGCCCTGCGCCGGCTCTCGGACGCCGAGCGGGACGGCAACCGCGTCTACGCGGTGATCCGGGGCATCGGTTCGTCGAGCGACGGCCGCTTCAAGTCCATCTACGCCCCGCGCAAGGAGGGCCAGATGGCCGCCCTGCGCCGCGCGTACGAGGACGCGGACTGCTCTCCCGCCTCGGTCGAGCTGTTCGAGGCGCACGGCACGGGCACGGCGGTCGGCGAGGCGACCGAACTGTCGGCGCTGTCGGCGGTGGTGTCGCAGCACACCGAGGAACGGCAGTTCGCGGCGGTCGGCAGTGTGAAGTCGCAGATCGGCCACACCAAGGCGGCGGCCGGCGCGGCCGGCATGATCAAGCTGGCGCTGGCCCTGCACCACAAGCTGCTGCCGCCCACGATCAACGTGGACACCCCGAACCCGGCGCTCGACTGGCCCCAGAGCCCCTTCTACGTCGGCACCCGGACCCGCCCGTGGATCCGCGACCCGCGCAGACCGCAACGCCGGGCCGGGGTCTCCTCGTTCGGCTTCGGCGGCACCAACTTCCATCTGGTGATGGAGGAACACGGCGACGGCGACGACCTTCGGGTGATGTTCCCGGTCAGCCGAGTTCATACATGGCATGAGCCTGACATGAACAGTCTGATACGGGCGCTGGAAGGGGGAGCCGAGTCCCGACCGGGCCAGGCCCCGGCGAACCACCCGCGGCTCGCCCTGGTGGCCCGCACCGAGGAGGAACTCGCCGAACTGCGCACCCTCGCGGCGGCCGAGCTGCGGGCCAGGGGCGAAGCCGACTCCTGGACCCACCCCAAGGGGATCTACTTCCGCCGGTCCGCCGCCCCGACCGGCAAGGTGGCCGCGCTCTTCGCGGGCCAGGGCAGCCAGTACGTCGCCCCGGGCCGGACCGCGGTCCTGGCGCTGCCCCCACTGCGGGCGGCCTTCGACCGGGCCAACGCGGCCTTCGGCGACCACGAACTCCCGCTGTCCCGGGTGGCGTTCCCGCCGCCCGCCTTCGACGAGGCGACGCGCACGGCCCAGGAGAGCGCGCTGCGCCGCACGGAGTACGCCCAGCCCGCCATCGGCGCGCTGGCCGCCGGTCACTTCCGATATCTGGCCGAACTGGGCTTCGACGCCGACGGGTTCCTCGGCCACAGCTTCGGTGAACTGGCGGCACTGTGGGCGGCCGGCGCGATCGACGACGACACGTACTTCGCGCTGGCCCGGGCACGGGGCGCCGCGATGGCCCCGCCCGCCGAGCCCGGCTTCGACCCCGGCGCGATGGCCGCGGTGACCGCCTCCGCCGCCCAGGTGGAGCAACTCCTCGCCGCCCACCCCGGGTTGACCGTCTGCAACCGCAACGCGCCGGACCAGGTGGTGGTCGGCGGTGCGACCGACGCCGTGGAGCGGCTGGTGGAGGCGGCGGACACGGCCGGGATACGGGCGCTGCGGCTGCCGGTGTCGGCGGCCTTCCACACGCCGTTCGTCGCCCACGCGGTGGACGCCTTCGGCCGCCAGGTGGCCGGCGCGCACATCCTGGAGCCGCGCCGCCCGGTGTTCGCCAACTCGCCCGGCGCCGCCTACGGTTCGGACGTCAACGCCAACCGGCGGACGCTGGTCGACCAGCTCGTGCAGCCGGTGCAGTTCGCCGACCGGGTCGAGGAGATGTACGCGGCGGGCTTCCGCACGTTCGTCGAGTTCGGCCCCAAGGGCGTGCTGACCCAGCTGGTCCACCGCATCCTCGGCGAGCGCGAGCACTTCGCGGTCCAGCTCGACCCGGGCAGCGGCGGGGACGCCGACACCGCGCTGAAGCGGGCCGTCGCCCAACTCGTCGTGCTCGGACTGCCGTTGGCCACGGCCGACCGGTATGTGTCCGAGCCCGAGGCCGTCCCGCCGGTGAAGGGCATGACGGTGCCGCTCAACGGCATCAACCATGTGCCGCAGGCCCGCAAGGACGCCTACCGGGAGGCTCTGGAGAACGGCTACCGGGTGACGGGCGTGGACCGGAACGGGGATGGCGGCGGGGGCGGTGCCGTGCACATCGGTCGGGAGACCGTGCCGGTGCCGGGCGCCGTGATCGCGCGCGGTCCCCTGACGCCCTCGGCGCAGCCCTCGCCCGCGCCCGTGGCCACCTCGACCGCGGTCGCCGTACGGCCCGTCGCCCAACCGTCGGCGTCCGTGGCGCCGCCCGTTCCCGCCGCCCACACCCTGGAGAGCGAGCCTGTGGAAGAACTCGACCGGACCACCGCCCCGGGCGCCGACCGGCTCTCCGGACTGATCGCCGACCATCTGGCACTGCACGACGACTATCTCCAGGGCCAGTTGAACAGCGCCCAGCGGCTGATGGGCATCCTGGAGCGGGCCGACGAGCAGGGCAGGGTCGACGCGGTCATCCCCGGAGTGGCCACCGTGAAGGAACACGGGCTGGCCATCGGGCGTACGCATCTGCGGGCCAACGAGATCCTGCGGGACCTGGCGGCGATGGAGATCGGCACACTGGCACCGGCCGCTCCGGCGGTACCTGCCACTCCCGTGATCGCGGCGCCGGCCCCTCTCCCGGTGGCCCCGGTGGCGGCTGCCGTCGAGTCACCGCCTGTCGCCCTGCCTGCACGCGCGCCCGCAACTGCGCCTGCTCCTGCGCCTGCTCCTGTTGCGGGCCCGGTTGCTTCCGAGCCTCCGTCGACCGCCGTCACGGAGGACGACGTACAGGCGGCGCTTCTCGACATCGTGTCGCAGAAGACCGGCTACCCGGCCGAGATGCTCGACCTCGGCATGGACGTGGAGGCTGACTTGGGCATCGACTCCATCAAGCGCGTCGAGATCATGGGCGTCCTCCAGGAACGCTTCCCGAGCCCCACCCCCGTCGGACCCGAACAACTCGCGGAACTGCGCACGTTGAACGAGATCGTCGGCTTCGTGCTCAGCCTCGGTGGTTCGAGCAGCCTCGTTCCTCAGGTCCAGGTCCAGGCGCAGGCCCTGGTTCAGACTCGGCCCGCCTCGGCGATCGGCGCCCAGGATGTGGCGGACGTACTGCTCGGAGTCGTGTCGGACAAGACGGGCTACCCGGCGGAGACGCTGGACCTGGACATGGACGTCGAGGCCGACCTGGGCATCGACTCCATCAAGCGCGTCGAGATCATGGGCGTCCTCCAGGAACGCTTCCCGAGCCCCACCCCCGTCGGACCCGAACAGCTCGCGGAACTGCGCACGTTGAACGAGATCGTCGGCTTCATGCTGAGCCTGAACGGCGGTTCCGGCTCCTCGGCGTCAACTCCCGCCCCGTCCGCGGCTCCTGCCGTCGACGGTGACGCCGTGCGCGGTGCCCTGCTCGACGTCGTGGCCGCCAAGACCGGTTACCCGGCCGAGATGCTGGACCTCGGCATGGATGTGGAGGCCGACCTGGGCATCGACTCCATCAAGCGGGTGGAGATCATGGGCGTCCTCCAGGAGCGGTTCCCGAGCCCGACGCCCGTGGGGCCCGAACAGCTCGCGGAACTGCGGACGTTGGGCGACATCGTGGGCTTTGTCGCCGGGCTGTCCGAAGCCCCGTCCTCCGCTCCTTCGGCCGGCTCCCCGGCTCCTGTCGCGGGCCCGGCCGACCGGGAGCAGGCGTCTCGACCGGCATCCAAGGCCGCTGTCGTCTCCGCGCCGCCCGCGCTCGGCCGTGGGCAGGCGGCGCTCGCCGAGCTGCCGACGCCGGACCGGCTCGTCGACGCCTATCCGCTGGGCGCCGCCGCCGTGGTCGTCGACGACGGCAGTGCGGTCGCCGAGGCCTCGGCCGCGCGGCTCGTCTCGACCGGCTGGCGGGTACGGGTGCTGCGGCTGCCCGGCGTCGCCCAGCGGGTCACCGGGGCGACGGACCTGCCCCTCACCGGCTGGGGCGCGAGTGAACTCGCCACCCGCTTCGAGGAGTTGGGCGACGAACGGGTGCATCTCGTGCTCGGGTTCGCTGCGGCGGACGAGCTGCCGTGGGCCGAGGGCGTCCGCAGACTGGCGCACTCCCTGCTCGTCGCCAAGCACGCGGTGGGCCCGCTCACCAAGGCCGCCGCGAGCGGTCACCGGGCCGCGTTCGTCACCGTCACCCGGCTCGACGGAACCTTCGGGCTGGGCGGCGTGAGTGAGGACGCGGTGCCCGCCGGTGGCATCGGCGGCCTGGTCAAGACCCTCGCCGTCGAGGCACCCGAACTGTTCTGCCGTGCCGTCGATCTCACCCCCGCTCTGGGTTCGACAGAGGCGGCGGAACTGGTCCTGGAGGAGGTGTACGACGCGGCGGCCGGCCCGGTCCAGGTGGGCCGCGACGGAACCCACCGGGTCGCCCTCACCCTCGGCTCCGCACCGGGGATCGCCCCCGGAGACACGACCCGCCCGACCACTCCGCCCCCCGCCCTCGGCGCCGACGACCTGCTCGTCGTGACCGGCGGCGGACGCGGGATCACCGCCCGCTGCACAGTGGCCCTGGCCGCCGCGAACCGGCCCGGCCTGCTGCTCCTCGGCCGCACTGCGCTCGGCGAGGAGCCCGAGTGGGCGCGCGGTCTTGCCGATGCCGCCGCGCTCAAGGCGGCAGCGGTGGACCAGTTGAAGCGGGCGGGCGAGAAGCCGACGCCGAAGCGGGTCGAGCAGCTGTACCAGGCCGTGATCGGTGAGCGCGAGGTGCGTTCGACGCTCGCGGAGATCCGGGCGGCGGGCAGCGAGGTCGAGTACCTGGCCGTGGACATCGCCGACGCCGCCGCGACCGCCGCCGCGCTGGCCCCGTACCAGGAGCGGATCACGGGTGTCGTCCATGGGGCCGGTGTGCTCGCGGACCAGCTGATCTCCGCGAAGAAGGCCGCCGAGATCGACCGGGTCTTCTCCGTCAAGCTGGGCGGGCTGCGCTCGGTGGTGGCCGCGCTGCCCGCCGAACAGCTGCGGCACGTGGTGCTGTTCTCCTCGGTCGCCGGGTTCTTCGGCAACCGGGGGCAGTCGGACTACGCGATGGCCAACGAGGTGCTCAACGCCTGGGCCGCCGCCTTCCGGCGCAGCCACCCGCAGGCCCATGTGACCGCCCTCAACTGGGGTGCCTGGGACAGCGGCATGGTGTCGCCGCAGATCAAGGCGGTGTTCCAGGAGCGGGGCATCGCGCTGATCCCGGTGGGGACCGGGACCCTGATGTTCACCGAGCAGTTCGGCCCCGAGCGGGCGGGGGACGTGGTCACGGTCCTCGGCCCGACCACCCCTCTCTCGGCGCGCGAGCCCGTCGCGCCCACGTCGGCGGCCGTACTGGAGCGGGATCTCGCGGGCCTGATCACCGATCCGCTCGTCGCGGACCATGTGATCGGTGACGCGCCGGTGCTGCCGGCCGCCGCCGCCCTCGGCTGGGCCGCGGGGGCGGTGGAACGGCTGACCGGTGGGACGGTCTCGCAGGTCAGGGACTTCGCGGTGCACAAGGGCGTGGTCTTCGACGAGGACGGCAGCGCCGGCGGCGGCCGGCCCTTCCAGCTCTCCGTCGATCCGACGCCCGACGGCGCCGAGGCCGACGTCGCGATCCGCTCGACGAACGCCGACGGCACCGTACGGCCGCACTACGCGGCCCGGGTGATCCTGGGCGACGCCGGGTACGAGTCCGGGTCCGAGGCCCGGGGACGGGTGACCGGGCTGCCCGCGCTGGGCGGCGGCAGTGACGCACAGGTGTTCTACGCCGACGGCACGCTGTTCCACGGGGTGTCGCTGCGCGGGCTGCGGCGAGTGCTGGCGTCGGGCGAGGACCGGTTGGTCCTGGAGTGCGCGCTGGCCGAGCACCGGCCGGCGGGCGGCGCGTTCGGAACGGGCCGGTACGCGCCCGGCACCGCCGATCTGCTGCTCCAGGCCGCGCTGGTGTGGATGCGGCTGCACCGGGACACGGCGAGTCTGCCGATGGGAGTGGCTCGGGTCGATCTGTACGAGGCGCTGCCGGACGGGGAGCCGTTCGTCGTGGTGGTGGAACCGGAGTCGGCCGCTGTGAACGGCAACGGGAGCGGGAATCGTACGTCCGCTGCGCTCACAGTGACGGCGTGCACTCCCGGCGGCCGGGTGTTGACTCGGTTCACAGGAGTTTCCCTTGTGTCCACCCCGCAGCTGGCCGCCAAGTTCGCGAGCCGCTGAGCCGACGACCGGACCGGTGGTCATCCCGGCGGCGGGCCTCCACGGCCGCCGCCGGGTCCCCGGCCCCCTGGAGGGAACAGCCTCAATGAGCACCAGCAAGTTCGCGATCGTCGGGATCTCCTGCCTCTTCCCCGGGGCGGACACTCCCGGCGCGTTCTGGGACAACCTCCGCGCGGGCGTCGACAGCCGCACGGAGGGCGGCCCGGAGGTCTTCGGCCCCGTCGCCCCCGGGTCGGCCGAAGGCACGAAGAAGGCCCCCGACCCGGATCACGCCATCACCTGCGTCCGGGGCGGCTTCGTCACCGGCTTCGAGTTCGACCCCACCGGCTTCCGTCTCCGCCCGGAGGAACTCACCGCCCTCGACCGGGTGTTCCACTGGTCGCTGCACGTGGCCCGCGAGGCGCTGCGGGACAGCGGTCACGCCGACCGCCCGGAACTCCTGGCCCGCACCGGCCTGTTGGTCGGCGACTACTCCTTCCCCACTCCTGCCTCGGCCCGCATCAGCCTGCCCCTGGTCCACGAGGCCGTACTTGAGGGCCTGCGCAGATCCGGCAACCCCGCACCCGCGCCGGGCCCGCTGCTCGACCCGGCCACCGTGTCCCCCGCCGACGCCCGGGTGAGCGGCGCCCCCGCCCGACTGGCGGCCACCGCCCTGGGCCTCGGCGGCCCCCGTTACGCGCTGGACGCCGCCTGCTCCTCGGCCCTGTACGCGCTGAAGCTGGCCTGCGACCATCTCGCCGCCGGACAGGCCGACTTGGTGCTCGCGGGCGGGGTGTGCGCCCCCGACCCCACCCTCATCCACCTCTCCTTCTCCGACCTGCACGCCTACCCCCAGAACGGCGTCAGCCAGCCCTTCGACGCCCGCTCCACCGGCATCCTCACCGGCCAGGGCGCCGGCATGGTCGCCGTACGCCGTCTCGCGGACGCCGTCGCGGACGGCGACCGGATCTACGCCGTGATCGACGGCATCGGCCTGTCGAACGACGGCGCCGGCCGCCATCTCCTCGTACCGAACCCGACGGGCCAGCTCAGCTCCTACGAACTCGCCTACGCGCAGGCCGGTTTCGGCCCCGAACAGGTCGACTACCTGGAGTGCCACGCCACCGGGACGCCCGTAGGGGACGGCACGGAGGCGGAGTCGGTCGCCGCCTGGTTCGGCGCCGGGGGCACGGTCCCCCCGCTCGGCTCGGTGAAGGGCAACCTCGGCCATCTGCTCACGGTGGCGGGGCTGAGCAGCCTCCTCAAGGTAATCCTGTCCATGGCGCACGGACATCTCCCGCCGACGATCGGCATAGCCGAGCCGCTCAACACACCGGCAGCGGGCGAGGTTCCGGTCGTCCGCGCGGGCCGCGACTGGCCCGACCGTGGTCCGGGACCGCGCCGGGCGGCGGTCTCCGCGTTCGGCTTCGGCGGTACGAACGCCCATGTCGTCCTCTCCCAGCGGCCGGACGCCGTGGAGGCGGGGGTCACGGAGCCCGTCGTACCGCCCGCCCTGGACGTCATCGGCCTCGGCGCCCACTTCGGCACCCTCGCGGACGTACCCGCACTCGAACGCGCCCTGCACGACGGCACGGACGCCTTCCGCCCACTGCCCGAACACCGCTGGCGCGGCCTGGAGGACACCACCGGCGGGACGCTGGAGCGGGCGGGGCTGAACCGCTCGGCGCTCCCCGAGGGCGGCTTCGTGGACCGGATCGACGTCGACCCGGCCGACCACCGCATCCCCCCGGCCGACCTGCGCAACTACAACCTCCAGCACGCCCTGATGTCGAAGGTCGCCGACGAGGCACTGCGCGACGCGGGGTACGACCGGACGGTTCCGGCGGGCCGCAGGGCGCCCGAGCCGCGCCGGATCGCGGTGGTGGTGGCGATGGAGATCGAGCCAAGTGCCCATCTGCATCTGGCCCGTTACGGACTCGGCGACTTCCTCGGCCGCGCATACGCCGACGCGGGCCTGAAACTGACGGAGGATCAACTCACGGCGCTGGCCGCAGCTGCCCGGGAGGGCGTCCACGAACCGATCGTCGCCAACGAGGTGTTGAGCTACATCGGCAACATCATGGCGAGCCGGATCTCCTCCCTGTGGAACCTCACCGGCCCGTCCTTCACCGTCTCGTCGGACGGCGCGGGCACCGCCGAGGCA
The DNA here is from genome assembly GCF_002954775.1 of Streptomyces geranii. Taxonomy (GTDB): domain Bacteria; phylum Actinomycetota; class Actinomycetes; order Streptomycetales; family Streptomycetaceae; genus Streptomyces; species Streptomyces geranii. The sequence continues at coordinate 35,920 of NZ_PJME01000004.1, read as the reverse complement.
CTCCAGATCGCCCAACTCCTGCTGCTGGACGAGAGCGTCGAGGCGGTGCTGGTGGGCGCGGTGGACCTCGCGGCCTCACCGGAGAACCTGCTGCTGCGCGACGGAAACCCGGTCGCCGGGGCCGGGTTGAGCTTCGGGGAGGGGCAGCGGGGGCGACGGATCGGGGAGGGCGCGGGGGCTGTTGTCGTCAGGCGGGCAGAAGCAGGCGCGGATACGGGTCCCGCGCAGGCTGCGGGTCTGGGGCCGAGCACGCGGAACCCCTACGCGCGCATCGAGTCCGTCGCCGTTCGCCACGCGGCACCCGTCGCCGGTGTGCTGCCGGAGGCGGATTCCGCCACGCTCGCCGAAGCCGCCGGGCAGGCGCTGGCCGCCGCAGGCATCGGCCCCGCAGACGTCGGCTACGTCGAGGCCCACGCGGGCGGCACCCCCGGCCAGGACGCGGCCGAACTGGCGGCGCTGGCCCAGGTGTACCCGGCCGGCTCCGGCACGGTCGCGCTCGGCAGCGCCAAGGCGCAGCTCGGCGACACCCAGACCGCCGCCGCGATGGCGGGCCTGCTGAGAGCGGTGCTCTGCCTGCACCACGCCTATGTGCCCGGCACGCCCGGCTGGCGTCGGCCCGCGCCGGAGCTGGTCGACCACTTCGCCGCGTCCGCGTTCCATGTGCCGGACGCCTCCCGGCCCTGGCTGCGCACCGCCCAAGGTGTACGCCGGTACGCGGCCGTCAGTGCCGTCGGCTCGGACGGCGCCCATGCGCACGTCGTCCTGTCCGCAGACCGGACGCGGGGCGAGGTCGCCCGCAGTGACTGGCGCAAGGCCGGCGGCCCGGTGCTGCTGCCGCTCGGCGCACCGGACCTCGACGGGCTGCTCGCCGAAGTGCGGCGGCATCTCGCGCTGTTGGCCGAGGGCGCCGATCCGTACCGGCTCGGCCGGGCCGCCGCCGAACGGCTGCCGGGCAGCGCGCTGCGGGTCGTCCTGGTCGGCCGGGACACCGAACAGCTGCGCAGCCAGCTGGAGTCGGCGGCCCGCGATCTCCCGGGCGCGGCGGCGAAGGGCGAGGAGTGGACGACCCCGGCGGGGAGTTGCTTCGCGCCCCGGCCGATCGGTCCGGAAGGGAAGGTGGCGCTCGTCTACCCGGGGGCGTTCAACTCGTACCCGGGTCTCGGCCAGGACTTCTTCCGCGCCTTCCCCTCCCTCCTCGACGCCTTCGAGGCCGAGGCCACCGACCCGGACCGCCTCTTCCGCGCGGCCCAGCTCTACCCGCGTACCCAAGTAACCCCTGAACGACGGGACTTGATGGCGCTGGAGGGGAGGCTCGGCGAGGACATCCCGTTCATGCTCGCCACCGGCACCACCTTCGCGATCCTCTACACCGACCTCGTACGCGAACTGCTCGGCGTGAAGGCGCAGGGCGCGTTCGGCTACAGCCTCGGCGAGAGCAGCATGCTGTTCGCCACCGGCGGCTGGCAGCGCTCCGCGCGCCGCGACGACCGGATCAGCGCCACTCCCCTGTTCCGCGACCGGCTGTCCGGACCCCGCCGCACCGTCCGCGACCTGTGGCGGCTGCCGGAGGACACGCCCGACGAGGCGGTGTGGGGCAGCTTCGTCCTGCTGGAGTCGGCGGACCGCGTCACGGCCGCGCTGTCCCGCCCCGGCACGCCCTACGACAAGGTGTTCCTGACCCATGTGAACACCCCGCGCGAGGCCGTGATCGCGGGCGAGCCAGCTCAATGCCGTTCGCTGATCGAGGAGTTGGCCTGCCCGTCGGCCCGCTCCCCCGTCGGCTCGGTGATGCACTGCCCGGTGGTGGACGGGGAGTTGGCGGGCCTCGCCGAACTCAACGACCACCCGACGGGCACGAAGGACGACCTGGGCCTCGACCTCTTCAGCGCGTACGACTACGGCTCGGTCACCGATCTGGACCGGTCGGAGGTGGCCCGGCGCATCGCCCAGACCCTGCGCGGCACGATCGACTTCCCGCGTCTGGTGCGCACGGCGTACGACCGCGGTTTCCGGTACTTCGTCGAGGTCGGTCCGGGCGCGACCTGCACCCGCTGGGTGCACGACACCCTCGGCGACGCCGAGCACGTGGCGATGCCGGTGGACCGGCGCGGTGTCCCCGCCGCCCGTTCCGTGGCCCAACTGGCGGCCCGACTGGCCGCGCACGGCCTGCCAGTTGATCTGGCGGCGCTGCTCGGCCCGGACCCGCAAACGGCCACCACCCGTGCGGCCCGGCTGCGGGTGCCGGTCGGCGGCGGCGCCCCGATCCCGGCGGGCATCGCGGCCCGGGCAGCGGCGGCGGCCTCGCCGGCACCGGCCCTCGCCACCGCGCCACGCCCCACCCCCGCACACGCCGACGCGACTCCCGCTCGCCGCTCAACGGAGCCCGTGCCCACGGCAGTTGACGTCAAGGACGCCCAGCCCGCCCGTACGGCGGCCGTCTCGCTGGAGGTATCCGCCCCCATGCCCGCCGACCCGAGCCTCGACGACGTCGAGGTCATCACCTTCGACGGCGAACCGATCGCCTTCCTCCCCTGGACGGAACCGACCGCGCCCGTTCCGGCACCGCCACGCACCTCCGTCGCGCCCACCGGCCGCACCCCGGCCCCCGCCACCGCCCCGACCCCCGGCCCGTCCGCCGAGTGGTCGTCGGGAAACCCCGCCGCCGATCTCGTACGAGAGATCCGGCAGCAGATGGTGGCCACGCACTCGGTGGTGATGGAGACCCAGCGCGTCCTCCAGGAGAACACCCTCACCCGCACGGAGGCCCTGCTCGACGAGACCTCCGCGCCCGCGCCTGTCACGACACCCACCGCGCCCATCCCCCTCACCCCGCCGCCGCCCGCACCCGTGCTCACCGGCGGCCCGCCCCCGCGCACGGCCATCGAGGCCGCGCCCCAGCCCGCCCAACTCCCCACTCCCCCGGGTGTGATCTGGGACGAGAAGCAGCTCCTCGCCTTCGCCACCGGCCGCGTCGCGGACGTCTTCGGTCCCGACTTCGCGGACATCGACGGCTACGCGAAGCGCGTCCGGCTGCCCGCACCGCCGTACCACTTCGTCACCCGCGTCACCGGCCTCCGGGCCGAGACCGGCGTCTACGAACCGTCCTTCATCCGCACCGAGTACGACGTGCCGAAGGACGCCTGGTACGCGGTGGACGGCGGGGTGCCGCCGGCCGTGGCCATCGAGGCGGGGCAGTGCGACCTGCTGCTCATCAGCTATCTCGGCATCGACTTCCGCAACAAGGGCGAGCGGGTCTACCGGCTCCTCGACAGCACCCTCGTCTTCCACGGCGACCTGCCGCGAACCGGCCAGACCCTGCGCTACGACATCTCGATCAACCGTTTCGTCCGCCAGGGCGACACGACCCTCTTCTTCTTCAGCTACCTCTGCTACGCCGACGGCGAGCTGATCCTCGAACTCAAGGACGCCAGCGCCGGGTTCTTCACCCAGGCCGAACTCGACACGCCGTTGGGTGTCGTCGTCACCGAACGGGACCGCAAGCGCCGCGCCGCGCTGACCAGGACCTCCTTCAAGTCGCTGGCCGACACCGAGAAGAACCGACTCACCGCCGCCGACCTGGAGTTGCTGGCGGCGGGCAGGCCCGGCGAGGTGTTCGGGCCGCACCACGCCCAGGACGCCGGCCTCAACCCGGCGCTGCGGCTGCCCGACGCGCGACTGCGCATGGTCGACGACATCCTGATCGACCGTACGGGCGGGCCGCGCGGCCTCGGTGCGATCACCGCGCACAAGCAACTGGACCCGGACGCCTGGTACTTCGAGTGCCACTTCCCCGACGACCCGGTGCTGGCCGGGTCGATGGTGGCGGAGGGCGCCGTCCAGACCCTCCAGGCGTATCTGCTCCACCAGGGCATGCATCTGGTACTGCCCGACGCCCGGTTCCAGACGATCGTCGGGCTGGAGACGGAGGTGCAGGTCCGCGGCCAGATCACGCCCCAACACCGGGAGATCCGGTACGAGATCGAGGTCATGGAGCTGACGCTGCTGCCGCGCCCCTCCGTGATCGCCGACATCCTCGTGTACCTGGGCGACAAGGCGGTGATCCGGATGCGCAACTTCGGCATCCAGATCCGCGAGAAGGACGGTACGCCGTACCGGGCGGGCCCCGGCGGCATCCCGGAGTTCCTCGGCCGCCGCAACCGCGCCGGCGAGCCCGCGCTGATCAACGAACTCCACCTCGCGCACGCCGCGAAGGGCGACCTCGGCACGGCGATGGGCCCCGAGTTCGACGTGTACAAGGAGAGCCGGGCCCCGTACATCCCCAACGGGGACTTCCAGTTCGTGGACCGCATCATGGAACTCACGGGCACGCGAGGCGAGTTGAAGCCCGGCGCCGAGATGGTGACGGAGTACGACTCACCTTCCGACGCCTGGTACTACCGCGAGAACGCGCACCCCCACCTCCCCAACTGTGTCCTGATGGAGACCTCGCTCCAGGCGGCCATCCTCAACGGCTACTACCTGGGCGCCACCCTCAAGCAGCCGGAGACCGAGTACTCGATCCGCAACCTCGACGGCAGAGCGACCTACGTCAAGGACATCGACCTTCGGGGGAAGACGATCCGGCACCACTCCACCCTCCTGATGACAAGTGCCGTATCCGGTGCGGTACTTCAGAACTTCAAGTACGAACTCTCCGCCGACGGCGAGGTCTTCTACACCGGCGAGTCCCTGTTCGGGTACTTCAGCGAGGCCGCCCTCTCCAACCAGGTCGGCCTGGACAACGGCACGTACGTCGCCCCCTGGATCGAGCAGGAGAAGCCGGACGCGGCCCGCGTCCGCCGTATCGAACTCCCCGACGACGCACCCGCGTTCACCGACCGGACCGGCGGCCGACTGCACCTTCCCGGCGGCCACTACCACCTCGTCGACCACGTCGACCTGGTCGCGGACGGCGGCAGGCACGGCGCCGGATACCTCCACGGATACCGCCAGGTCCGGTCCGACGAGTGGTACTTCGACTGCCACTTCCACCGCGACCCGGTGATGCCCGGCTCGCTCGGCGTGGAGGCGATCCTCCAGGGGATGCGCCTGTTCGTCCTGGAGCAGGGCCTGGCCGAGGGGATCGAGAACCCCCGGTTCGGCCTGGCCGTGGACGTACCCACCAGCTGGAAGTACCGGGGCCAGATCCTGCGCCACGACGGGGAGTTGAGGTTCGACGTGCACGTCAAGGAGGTCCGCCGGGACGGCGACCGCCTCGTGGTGATCGCGGACGCCGACCTGTGGAAGCCGGGCCTGCGCATCTACGAACTCGTCGACGTGGCCATCGAGGTCAGCCCCGACACCATCCGCGACCAGGCAGCCTGACCGGCTCAGAGGAGACGACCCCGACCATGCACACCCAGACAACTCCTCTGCGGTGGTACGGAGACGGCAGCCCCGGCACCGACCCGGCCGGCATCTACCGGTCCCTCGCCGACCTCGACCGTCCCGCCTTCGTCGTCCGCACCCCGGCCGGCATCGGCGCCGTCTCCGGCGGCGGACCGACCCCGGGAGACGGCCTCCCCCTGCTGGCCGCCGCCGGCCCACTGCCCCCGCGCGCCCTCGGCTCGCCCGCCTTCCTGGCCGCGCACGGCGTGCGGTACGCCTACATGGCGGGCGCGATGGCGGGCGGCATCGCCTCGGCCGACCTGGTGATCGCCCTGGCCAGAGAGGGTTTCCTCGCCTCGTACGGGGCGGCAGGCCTGCTCCCCGAGACCATCGAGAAGGCGCTCACCCGGTTCGCCGCCGAGATCCCGGGACTGCCGTACGCCGTCAATCTGATCCACAGCCCGAGCGAGGAACGCCTGGAACGGGAGGCGGTGGAGCTGTTCCTCCGCCACGGCGTCCAGTGCGTGGAGGCGTCGGCCTTCATGAGCCTCAGCCCGCACGTGGTGCGCTACCGCCTGGCCGGTCTGCGGCGCGGCCCGTCCGGAGAGGTCGTGGCCGCGCACCGTCTCATCGCGAAGATCTCCCGCCCGGAGACGGCGGAACGTTTCATGCGCCCCGCGCCGGCGACCGTGGTGAGCGCGTTGCTCAACCAGGGCCTGATCACGGCGGAGCAGGCCGACCTGGCGAAGTACGTCCCGATGGCCGACGACATCACGGTCGAGGGCGACTCGGGCGGCCACACCGACCGCCGCCCGCTCACCGCCCTCCTCCCGACGATCCTCCGCCTGCGCGACACCGTCCAGCACGACCACCGCTACCCCACCCCCATCCGGGTGGGCGCGGCGGGCGGCCTGGGCTGTCCCTCCTCGGTCGCGGCGGCGTTCACCATGGGTGCCGCCTATGTCGTCACCGGCTCGGTCAACCAGTCGTGCGTGGAGTCGGGCGCGTCGAAGCCGACGAAGTCGCTGCTGGCGGACGCGGGCATCGCCGACTGCGAGATGGCGCCGGCGGCCGACATGTTCGAAATGGGCGTGGAACTACAGGTGTTGAAGAAGGGCACCCTGTTCCCGATGCGCGCCAAGCGCCTGTACGAGCTGTACCAGACGTACGACGGCCTGGAGGCGCTGCCCGACAGCGAGCGCGCCCGGCTGGAGACACAGATCATCCGCCGCCCGCTGGAGGAGGTCTGGCAGGAGTGCGTCGGCTACTTCGGCCGCCGTGACCCCGAACAGCTGGCCCGCGCCGCCGAGAACCCGAAGCGGCGGATGGCGCTGGTGTTCCGCTGGTACCTGGGCATGGCGTCCCGCTGGTCGACGGTCGGCGATCCGGACCGGGTCCTCGACTACCAGGTGTGGTGCGGCCCGGCGATGGGCGCGTTCAACGACTGGGTCACCGCCAGCTATCTCAAGGCCCCGGGCAACCGCCGGGTCGCGGACGTCGCCCACCACCTCATGCGCGGCGCCGCCTTCCACACCCGCCTGGCCCAACTCCGCGTCTCCGGCGTACGCATCCCGGCGTCGGCGGCGGACTACCGTCCCGTTCCCCTGGAACCGCAGGCGGCCCTGGAAGGGGCCCGATGAGCGCGTCGCCGACCGCCGAGGAGATCGAGCGGCTGCTGGGCGATCCGTACGACGCGGAGAATCCGTACGGCTTCGCGGCGGCCGTCCGCCGGGACGAACAGGACGCGTTCCCCGAGGAGTTGAGCGGGGCGTTGCGTGAGGCGGGCTTCCACCTCAACTACCTGCCGCAGGAGTGGGGCGGACGGTTCGAGTCCTTCGAGCACAGCATGGTCCTGGTCCGCACGGCCGCCCGCCGGGACCTGAACATCATGCCGGCCACCATGTTCGGGATCACCGCGGCGACCTGTCTGGCGCTGCACGGCTCGCCGGAGCAGCAGAAGCACGCGGCGGAGATCCTCGCGAGGGGCGGCGCGGTGGGCTTCGCCCTGTCGGAGGCGGACCACGGCAGCGACCTGCTCGCCAACACGGCCCGCCTCGAACCGACCGCTGACGGCTGGGAGTTGACGGGCGAGAAGTGGATGGTGGGCCTGGGCCGCCGCTGCGAGGCGCTGTACCTCGTGGCACGGACGGGCGAGCGCGGACCGGGCGCGTTCTCGGCGGTACTGCTCGACCTGCCCGGAGACGTGGAGCGCGGCCCGGCCGTTCCGGCCTCCGGAATGCGCGGCATCGACTTCGCCCACCTCCGCTTCGACCGGTTCCCGGTCCCCGCCGAGGCGTTGGTGGGCCGCGAGGGCCAGGCGCTGGAGTCGGTGATGAAGGCCCAGCAGGTGGTCCGGGTGATGAGCATGGCCGGCAGCCTCGGCTGCGCCGACACGGCCCTGCGCCTGACCCTGGACTTCGCGACAGCCCGCCGGGTCGGCCGTACGACGGTCAGCGAATCCCCGTACCCCAGACGCGAGTTGGCCATCGCATCGGCCGCGCTGCTGGCAGCGGACGTCACGGCGCTGACGGCTGCCCGGGGCATCCATGTGTTCCCGGAGGTGTTCAGTGTCTGGGGCTGTGCCGCCAAGCACGTGGTGGCGGAGAACACCGACGACGCACTCCGCCGCTGCGCCACGGTTCTGGCAACCCGCGCGGTACTCCGCACGGAGGGCCCGGGCAACGGCCTGTTCCAGAAGCTCCAACGCGACGCGGCCATCGTGAGGGTCGTAGACACCAGCACCTTGGCAAACCTGCGCGCATACGCGGCCCAACTACCAACTCTCGTCCAGGAGATCGGCCTCAGGGGCGCGGGGAACTGCGCGACAAGCCACGACGGCGAGACACCCGCCCACCAAGAGCACCAACCCATACGCAGGCTCTTCGACCTGACAGAACCCCTCCCCCCATACGCCCCGGAACACCTGGACCTCACAGCCCGAGGCAACTCCCCCATAACCAAAGCCCTGTTCGACCTGGCACCCCAACTCACCGCTCAAGCAGACCAAACAACCGCAACCCTCATCACCCGCCTCACCACCACTCTCACCCAACTCGCCGAAGACATGGCGACAGCCGACCGAGACACAGGCCTGGTAGACGCAGCCGACAGCTTCGCCTACCTCCACGCCGCCACCTGCGCCCTCCTCCTCTGGTGGGCCAACCCCACCTACCCCCTCTTCGGCACTCCTCCCGGCGATACCCGCTGGCTCGCGGCCACCCTCGCCTACCTCCTCGCGAGAGCGACCGGCACCGACCCCCGGCGAGAGGCCCCCGCCCTGCTCCCCGCCCTGGACATCACCACGCGACTCCACACCCGCAACCAACTCTTCTGCGCACGCCCGGAACAGCTGACACCGAACCCCGAACCGGCCACCGCCCACTGACCGTTGGAGAACCCGTGCCGAAGTCGGACCTCACGGAGCTGGCCGCGCGGCTGGAACGCCATCTGGGCGACCCGCACGACCCGACCAGCCGCATGCCGTACAGCCGCGTCCTCGAATACGACGAACGCGAGGACTACCCCTACGAGTTCGTGAACCTCCTCCAGCGCTGGGGCGCGCTGGACCACTCCCTGCCCCGCGCCCAGGGCGGCAAGGCGGGCGACGTGGAGATCGGTTTCAACCTGATGCGGCTGATCGCCCGCCGGGACCCGACCACCGCGACCGCGTTCATCATCACCAGCCTCAGTTTCATGCCGGCCTGGGTGGCGGGCACCGACGCCCAGAAGCGGGCCATGGTGGACGCCATCCAGCGCGGAACCCGGTATGCCTGGGGCCTGTCCGAGCGCCGCCACGGCAGTGATCTGCTCGCCAACGAGATGACCGCCGAGAAGACGGAGGGCGGCTATCTCCTCACCGGCGAGAAGTGGCTGATCGGCAACGGCCGGGTCGCCGACGGGCTGAGCGTCCACGCCCGCACCGACCCCCGGGGCGGCCCGGGCGGCTACTCCGTCTTCGTCCTCGACAAGCGGCAGACCCCCGCCGGAGCCGTGGACGAGCTGCCGCGCGAGCGCATGCACGGCCTGCGCGGGCTCGACATGAGCGGCTTCCGCCTCGACCGGGTCTTCGTGCCGGACTCCGCGCTGATCGGCCGCGAGGGACAGGGCCTGGAGATCGCGCTCAAGACCTCCCAGACGGCCCGCGCCCTCATCAGCGGCATCGCGCTCTCCGCCGTGGACACCGGCCTGCGCGTCACCCTCGACTTCACCGAGCAGCGGACGGTCTTCGGCCGTACGGTCAGCGATGTCCCTTACTCCCGGCGCCAGTTGGTGGAGTGCTTCGCGGATCTGATGGTCGCCGACGCGGTCAGCCTGGGCGCGGTCCGGGCGCTGCAGGTCGTGCCGGAGCAGACCAGTGTGTGGTCGTCGGTCGTCAAGTACTTCGTGCCGACGCTCCTGGAGCGCACCTTCGCCCAGCTCAACGTCGTCCTCGGCGCGCGCTTTTACCTGCGCGACCACCCGCACTACGCGATCCACCAGAAGATGATGCGTGATCTGCCGGTCGCCAACTTCGCCGACGGCAACACCGTCGTGAACCTCAAGAACCTCGCGCTCCAGCTCGAAGGCCTCCTCGGCACGGCCGCGACAGCCGATCAGGCACTGCGCGACGAGGCCGCCGAGCGCGCGGCCGTCCTCTTCGGCGTCGACCGCGAGCTGCCGCTGTACCGGCCCTGGGACCAGGAGTTGTACAGCCGGGGCCGCGACGACGCCCTCCTCGCCGCACCCACCGCACTCGTCCACCTGCGCAAGATGGCCGAGGAGGCCAAGCCGCACGAACGGGACTGGCTGACCCGGGCGGCGGACACCGCCGAGCAACTCCTCGCCGGAGCGGCCTCGTTGGCGGAACGTGTCGCCTCGCTCAAGGCGGCGCTCGGCCGCGAGTACGGCCAGTCCGCCGAACTCTTCGACCTGGCCAAGGAGTACTGCCTCCTGCACGCCACCGCCGCCTGCGTGCTCACCTACGTCCACTCCACCCCGGCGCTCGACGACCCGCTGCCCAGCGGCGCCCTGCTCCTCCTCCAACTGGAGCGCGTACGACGGCATGTGCACCCGCACGAAGCCGTGACCGACGCCGCCGTGGTCGACGACGTGATGCGGGTGCTGCGCCAACTGCACCGGCGGAACCGGCTGTTCTCGTACTGGCAGTTCCCGCTCGCCGAGCGCGGCGACCTGCCCGCCGCCGGACTCTGACCGGCGGACCCGATGCCGACCCCCGACCGCCATCTGTGGCTGCTGCCGGACTCGGCTGCCGACGCGTTCATCGCCCGCACCGGCGGTCCGGCCCTGCTCGACCCGGCCGAGCGCGCGCGGTGCGAGCGCGTCCTCGCACCGCGCGAACGGCGCCGCAGGCTGGCGGCCCGACTGCTGGCCCGGCACGCGCTCAGCTCCCGTACCGGCCGCCCCCTCAACTCCTGGCGTTTCCACACCACTTCGGACGGCCGACCGGAGCCGGAACCGTCCACGGACCACCGGCTGCGCTTCAATCTCTCCCACACCGACGGGCTGACCGCCTGCGTGGTCACCGACGGCGGCCGGACCTGCGGGGTGGATGCCGAACGCTCCCCTGCGGGCGCCGACGCGGTCGCCCACCTCCCCCGATTCTTCGCCGACCGCGAGCGCACCGAACTGGCCACCGTCCCGGACGCCGACCGCCCCGGCCACATCGCCGCCTACTGGGTTCTCAAGGAGGCGTATCTGAAGGCGCTCGGCACCGGGCTGCGGCGCGACCTGTCGACGATCGCCTTCACCGGTCTGACCGGTGGACACATCCGTCTGTACGACACGGACCAGCCCCAACCGGCCGACGACCGCTGGCAGTTCGACCTGATCCACCCGAGTCCGGGCCATGTGGTCGCCGTGGCCGCCGAGGGCGGCGCCCCGGGCGGACTGTTCACCACCACCCTCGGCGACTGACCGTTCGCCCGCCCCACCGACCCACCGACCCACCGATCGCCCGATCCCAAGGAGCCCCGATGTCCGCCAAGCCCAGCATCGCCGTCGTCGGCGGTGGCGTCGCCGGCCTCTCCGCCGCCTACGCCCTGCGCGAGCACGCCGAGATCACCCTGTTCGAACGCGAGGACCACTACGGCGGCCACGCCAACACCGTCGAGGTGGAGGACGCGGGCCGGGTCCTGGGCATCGACACCGCGTTCGTCGTCTTCAACCGCCCCGCCTACCCCAACCTCAGCGGCTTCCTCGACGAACTCGGCGTCGAGTCCAAGCAGTTGCTCAGCGGCTTCAACTTCTTCGACCTCACCGAGGGCACCCAGTTCGGCAGCGAGGAGATGGACCTGCCGGAGGAGGAGGTGCGCGCCCGCTATCCCGAGTCGTTCCACACCATCTGGCGCGAGGCCCGCCGCTTCCACGAGGAGGGGCGCCGGGACTTCTTCCGCAAGCGCACCGACATGCCGATGGGCGAGTACCTCGACCGGGGCGGCTACAGCCAGGAGTTCCGGTACGGCTACTTCATCCTGCTGTGCAGCGCGGTGTGGTCGGTGCCCGCCGAGCTGGTCTGGGAGATGCCGGCCACGACCGTGATCGCCTTCTACATGGCCCACGACGAGAGCGGCCTCGGCGGCCGGCGCGTGGACTGGCGCACCGTGGGCGGCGGTTCGATCTCCTACGTCCGCAAGGCACTCGCGGCGATCGACCCGAAGGTACGGCTGTCCGAGCCGGTCACCGGCGTCCACCAGGACGCGGACGGTGTCACCGTCCGTACCGCCGCCGGCTCCGAGCGCTTCGACCACGCCGTCCTCGCCACGCACGCCGATGTGACCCGCGCCCTGCTGGAGAACCCCACCGACCGCCAGCGCGAACTGCTGGCGCCGCTGCGCTACAACGCCTCCACGGTGATCCTGCACACCGATCCGACCGTGATGCCGGCGGACCGGTCCCGGTGGGAGGCGTGGAACTACGGCAAGGTGACGATCGACGGCAAGCCACGCACGTACGTCGCCTACTACATGAACAAGCTGCACGGCTTCGAGTCGGAGACCGACTACTTCGTCACCCTCGACTACCCGCTGGCCGTCGCCGAGGACACGGTCATCCGCACCTTCCCCTACGAACACCCCGTCCTCGACATGGCGATGCGCCGCGCCCAGCAGACCATCTACGAGGTCAACGAGGGCCCCCGGGTCAAGCTGTGCGGTTCGTACTTCCACTCCAAGCAGCAGTACCACGACCAGATCGGCTCGCACGAGGCCGCGTTCTCCGCGGGCAAGGAGGCGGCGGCACAGCTGCTGCGCGAACTGGGCTGACAGGTCAGGTCAGTTGCCGGTGGCGTCCGCGTGCCGCCTGGCCGACTCGTTCTCCTGGGCCATGCGCCGCAGCGCCAGCAGCGCAGGCTCCAGGAGGACGGTGAGCAGGAGGGCGCGTTCGGCGACCTCCAACGGGTCCTCGATGCCGTCCAGTTGGTCGAGGTCGAGGACCGCGGTCTGCTCGGCCAGCCGGGCGTACGGCAGGAGCACCCGCCAGTCCAGGGGGGAGCCGAGGGTGCGCAGTGCGGCGAGGGTCTCCGCGAGGGTGGCGCGGGCGGGTGCGGAACCGTGCACGTTCCAGTCCAACTCCTCGATCAGCGCGTCGACTTCGGCCGGTTCCGGTGAGTCCGGCTCCGCCTCGTCGGCCAGCCGGATCGCCCCGAGGGTGAGCCCCAGGAGGCGGTGGGTGTCGTCGGTGTCCTCGGCGAGAGCGCCCAGCACCTCCCGGGTGGTGCTGACGGACAGGCCCCGTACGCCGATGAGGGCGCGGATCAGCCGGAGTCTGCGCAGATGGTTCTCGTCGTACTCGGCCTGGGTCGCCGAGAGCTGACGGCCGGCCGGGAGGAGCCCTTCGCGGAGGTAGTACTTGATCGTCGTGACGGAGGCGCCACTGCGACGGCTCAGCTCGGACATGCGCATCGGTCGGGCTCCGCTCTGGTCATTGGATACCTCTACTGTCTAACATGGATAGTGGAGGTATCCAAGAACGCCCTCGCTTCGCCCTGCCTCCCAGAAGTCCGACTCGCCTCCCAGAAGAAGGCCGCCCGCCATGCCCACCCTGCCTTGGACCAAGGTCAACAAGCCCGCTCCGGACGCGACGGCGTACGTCATGGCGTCCCGCCTCGAGGTCCGCTCGCTGAGCGACGTACCCCGCTTCTTCCTGCGGTCCCTCGCCGCGTGGAAGCAGGTCAAGAGCGCGCCGGGCGCGTACGGCGCCTCGCTGATCGCCCAGCCGCTCAAACGCACGTTCTGGACGCTGTCGGCCTGGGAGGACAAGCAGGCCCTCTACACGTACGCGCGCACCGAGCCGCACAAGTCGGTCATGGCCGGTCTGCGCTCGACGATGGACCGCTCGGTCTTCACCTTCTGGGAGACGCCGTCGGCGGGCCTGCCCATCGACTGGTCGGACGCGCGCGAGCGGCTGGCAGCCCAGGAGCGCGCGGACGCTGACGGCGGAACCCCGGCCGTCTGAACCGCCCTCCCCCTCCTCCTTCTCCCTCCCCCACCCCGTTCCCCGCCAAGGAGACTCCCCCGCCATGACGCTGTCCGAAGAGAACCCGGTCGTGGAGGACGCGGCCGTCGCGCCGCCGGCCGAGGGCCGGCGTGTGCCGCTGTGGCTCGCGATCGTCGCGTGCAGCGTGCCCATGTTCATGGTCGCGCTCGACAACCTGGTCGTCTCGACCGCCCTGCACACCCTGGCCGTCGATCTGAAGGCGGACACCCAGCAGCTCCAGTGGTTCGTCAACGCCTACGTGCTCAGCTTCGCCTGTCTGCTGATGACGGGAGCCGCGCTCGGTGACCGCTTCGGCCGCCGCTCGGTCTTCGTGATCGGCATCGTCGTCTTCACGCTGGCCTCGGTCGGCTGCGGTCTCGCCGACACCAGCGCGCAGCTGATCACGTTCCGTACGGTGCAGGGCTTCGGCGCGGCGGCCGTGATGCCGCTGTCGCTGACCCTGTTGTCGCAGGCGGTCCCGGACCGGCTGCGCGGGCTGGCGCTCGGTCTGTGGTCGGGCGTCAGCGGTCTCGCCGTCGCGATGGGACCCGTGGTGGGCGGTGCGGTGGTCGACGGGCTGGACTGGCGGTGGATCTTCTGGATCAACGTGCCGGTGGGCATCGTCGCCGTACCGCTGATCCTGCTGACGCTCCGCGAGAGTTCGCTGCCGGGGGTCCGGCTCGACCTGGTCGGCATGGTGCTGGCCGCCGCCGGGCTGTTCGCCCTGGTGTGGGGCATCGTGAACGGCGAGACGGACGGCTGGACCTCGGCCGAGGTGCTCGGCGCGTTCGGCGCGGGCGCGGTGCTGCTCGCGGTGTTCGTCGCCTGGGAGTCCCGGGTCGCGCAACCGATGCTGCCGCTGTCCTTCTACAAGGTGCGGGCGTTCACCCTCACCAACATCGTGTCGGCGGCGATGTACTTCGGGGTCTTCGGTTCGCTCTTCCTGCTCGCCCAGTACCTCCAGATCGTGCCGCCGCGCACCCCGTTCGAGGCGGGCGTCCGCACCCTCGCCTGGACGCTGATGCCGATGTTCGTGGCGCCCGTCGCGGGTCTCCTCACCGACAAGGTGGGCGGCGGCCGGCTGATGGCGCTGGGCCTCTTCCTCCAGGGCGTCGGGCTCGGCTGGATCAACCTGGTCGCGGGCATCGACACGCCGTACTCCTCGCTGGTCGGGCCGATGATCGTGGCCGGGATCGGCATGGGCTTCGTGTTCGCGCCGACGGCGGCGGTCGTGCTGGGCTCGGTCAGCCGTGAGCACGCGGGCAAGGCGTCCGGTGCCAACACCACCGTCCGGGAGATCGGCGGGGCGCTCGGGATCGCCGTACTGAGCACGGTGTTCGTGGCGCACGGCTCCACGGGTTCGCCGCAGCAGTTCGTGGACGGGCTGCACCCGGCGGTGTGGGTCGGCGTCGCCGTGGTGTTCGCGGGCGCGCTGTGCGCGCTGGGGATTCCGCGCCGGCCCCGGCCGGAAGCGGCGGAGGAGGCGACCCCGGTTCCGGCCGGGGCGGTGGCCGAGCGGGCCTGAGCACCCCGCCCCGGCCCCCTCTCCCCGGCGCCGGTGACTGCCCGTACGTGACGGACGGGCGGTCACCGGCGCGACCCGTCCGGTGGACGGCTCCCCTCTTTCGGCCGGGCGCCGTGCCCCCTACGATCACGTCGAGATGTCATGGCGCGCTCACTTCTCTTCCTTGAGGAGCCCCACACCATGCGCAACCTGCTTCGCACCGCCACCGCCGGAGCCGTGACCGTCACCGCGGTCCTCCTCGGCGGCACCGCCCAGGCGACTCCGCCGGGTCCGGGAGTCTCCGGTGTGATCATCGCCCAGAAGACCATCGGCGGCACCGACTACACCCTGCGCGAGATCACCATCCCCGCAGGTCAGGCCACCGGCTGGCACTACCACGACGGCCCGCTCTACGGCATCGTCAAGCAGGGCACCCTCAGTCACTTCGACTCGACCTGCGCCTCCGACGGGGTGTATCCGAAGGGCAGCACCATCACCGAACCGGCCGGCCCGGGCAACGTCCACATCGGCCGCAACCTCGGCAGCACACCCGTGGTCCTCGACGTCCTGTACGTGCTGCCGCACGGCTCGCCCTTCTCCGAGGACGCGCCGAACCCCGGCTGCGACTTCGAGTGACCGACCGCTGAACCGGGCCGGCCGGGCGGATCACTCGGCCGGCAGCGGCTGCTCCGCCCAGATCGTCTTGCCCGTGCCCGTCTGCCGGCTGCCCCAGCGCTGGGTGAGCTGGGCGACGAGCAGCAGACCACGGCCGCCCTCGTCGTAGGCGTGCGCCCGGCGCAGATGCGGTGAGGTCGAACTGCCGTCCGAGACCTCGACGATGAGGGCGCGGTCCCGGATCAGCCGGAGCTGGATGGGCGGTTCGCCGTACCGGATCGCGTTGGTCACCAACTCGCTGACGACGAGTTCGGTGACGAAGGCCTCCTCCTCCAGTCCCCAGGCGGCCAGTTGTTCCATCGCCCCCTGACGGGCGACGGCCACGTGCGCGGGGTCCTGCGGAAGGTCCCAGGTGGCCACCCGCCCGGTGCCCAGGGCGTGCGTACGGGCGAGCAGCAGGGCCACGTCGTCGCCCGGCTGTTCGGGCAGTACGGCCTTGAGGACCGCGTCGCACACGGTGTCGAGGGAGGCGCCGGGCAGGTCGAGGGCGCGGCACAGCTCGGCGGTGGCGTGGTCGATGTCCCGGTCGCGGTCCTCGATCAGGCCGTCCGTGTAGAGGGCGAGGAGAGATCCCTCGGGCAGTTTCAGCTCGGTCGCCTCGAAGGGCAGACCGCCGACGCCGAGCGGCGGTCCGGCCGCCACCTCGATCAGCTCGGCGACACCGCCGGGCGGTACGAAGGCGGGCGGCGGGTGTCCTGCGGAGGCGAGGGTCAGTCGGCGCGAGACCGGGTCGTAGACGGCGTAGAGGCAGGTGGCGCCCAGTTCTGCGACGTCGTCGCCGTCCTCCTCGTCGGCCAGGTGGGTGACCAGGTCGTCGAGGTGGGTGAGGAGTTCGTCGGGCGGGAGGTCGACGTCCGCGAGGGTCCGTACGGCCGTACGCAGCCGTCCCATGGTCGCGGAGGACTGGATGCCGTGGCCGACGACGTCGCCGACGCAGAGGGCGACCCGGCTGCCGGACAGCGGGATGACGTCGAACCAGTCGCCGCCGATCCCGGCCACCGACCCGCACGGCAGATAGCGGTGGGCGATCTCGACGGCCGCCTGGCCGGGCAGTCCCCGGGGCAGCAGGCTGTGCTGGAGGGCGAGCGCGGTGGTGCGTTCCCGGGCGAACCGGCGGGCGTTGTCGACGCAGACGGCGGCGCGGCTGGCCAGTTCCTCGGCGAGGACGACGTCGTCCTCCGTGTAGGGGTCGGGGCAGGCGATGCGCAGGAAGACGGCGACGCCCAGCGTGGTGCCGCGGGCCCGCAGGGGCACGGTGACCATGGAGTGGACGCCCTTGCGGAACTCGCGGCCGACGGGTTCGCGGGCGTTGCGCTCGGCCACCCATTCGTCGAACGCCCGCTCGCCTGCCCGGCCGAGCAGCGCCCGGCCCTCCGCCATCGCGCGGACGGGCGGGGTGAACGGCGGATAGGTGTCCGTCGCGCCGAGCGGGATGACGGCCTCGGGGGTGCCCTCGGTGACGGAGCCGTGGGCGACCCGGCGCAGCACGATCTCGTCGGCGGCCCTCGGCGGCTCGTCCGCGCCGAGCACCCAGTCGAGGAGGTCCACGCTGACGAAGTCGGCGAAGCGGGGGACGGCCAGTTCGACGAGTTCCTCGGCGGTGCGGACGACGTCGAGGGTGGTCCCGACGGCGGTGGCGGCCTCGTTGAGCAGGGCGAGCCGCCGGCGGGCCCAGTGCTCCTCGCTGCTGTCGAAGGCGGCGATGCCCACCGAGGTGACGGCGCCCAGTTCGTCACGCACCGGCCACATCTCAAGGCTCCAGGCGTGTTCCCGGCCGTCGTCCGCGTCCTTGCCGAAGGTCTCGTAGCGTGCGGGCCGGCCGGTGCGGACGACCTCGCGCAGGTTGATCAGGAATCCCGTGCTGATCCGGTCGTCGGGAATGGCGTTCCGGTCCGCGTAGAACCGTCCGACCAGGGCCTGCTCCTCGATGCCCATCAGTTCGCTGGCGGCGCCGTTGAGCCACAGGTACCGCTGGTCCGCGTCGAAGGCGGACAGGGACACGGATGCCTGCTGGACGACGCGCTCGATGAGGGCGGATCCCGGCGCGGCCGACGGCGGTTCGGGGGCGGCCGGTTCGGGGAGCGCGGTGACGACGTACCCGCGCGCCTCGCCGTCCTCGCCCTGTACGGGGCACGCGCTGACGGCGAGTTCGACGCGGCGGCCGTCCCGGTGGCGGAGCGCGACCACTCCGGCCAGCTCGGTCACGGCCGTCGGCGGCAGGGGCTCGGCGAGCAGTGCGGCGGCCGGGTGTCCTACGACCGCTTCGGCCGGGTGTCCCGTCAACCGCCGGGCACCCTCGCTCCATCCCGTCACCATGCCTCGGGCATCGACGATCACCGCGGCGGCGACTTGTTTCATACGCCCCAGGATGGTCCCTGGGCCCCCTGGCATCAACCCAGATGGACGACCTCGGCACACCTGTCGCGCGGAACCTGTCCTTCCGCGGGACGGGAGGGACGGCCGGGGAACGTCCCGCGCGCGGGGAGGTCAGCCCCGGTGCGCGCGGAGGGCTTCGAGGGCGCGGTCCGCGTGGGTGTTCATGCGCAGTTCGCTCGTCACGACCTCCAGGACCGTGCGGTCCTGGGCTATGACGAAGGTGACCCGCTTGGTGGGCATCATCGAGAAGCCGCGCTTCACCCCGAACAGCTCGCGGACCTTCCCGTCGGCGTCCGACAACAGGGGCATGCCGAGGGTGTGGCTCTGCGCGAACTCCTGCTGGCGGTCGACCGAGTCCCCGCTGATCCCGACCGGCCGGGCGCCGACGGCGGCGAACTCGGCGGCCAGGTCCCGGAAGTGGCAGGCCTCGGCGGTGCAGCCGGGCGTCAGGGCGGCGGGATAGAAGAAGAGGACGATCGGCCCGTCGGCGAGGAGTTCGGAGAGCTTGCGGGGCGCTCCGCTCTCGTCGGGCAGTTCGAAGTCCTCGATCTTGTCGCCGACGTTCAGCTTGCGTGTCATGACCGGCCCTCTCCGTTCTTCGCGACACTGCGTGCCCACAGGACGAGCGGCACCTGGAGCGGCAGCCGCCCGATGGCACCGGCCCGCAGGGCTGCGGGCCGGTTTCGCCAGTCGACGGCCATCTTCACGTTGGCCGGGAACACCCCGACGAAGAAGCCCGCCGTGGCGAGCGCGGCGACCCGCCGGGTGCGCGGCAGCGCCACCCCGGCCGCCAGCGCGAGTTCGGCGACACCACTGGCGTACGTCCAGGTCCTGGGCGTGCCCGGCAGTGCTCGCGGCACGATCGCGTCGTAGGTGCGGGGCGCGACGAAGTGGGTGACACCGGCTGCGGCCAGCAGACCGGCGAGCAGCAGGGGTGAGCGTTGGGAGCCGGACACGCTTCCTCCTCGGATGGTGTGCCGGGCGATCCTACTGGACGGTAAAAGACGCTGGGGAGGCGGGTGTTCGACCGCCGCCCGAGGTCAGGCCGGGGGCTCGCCGGAGTCGGCCAGGGTGCCCAGCCACTGCTGGAGCAGGGCCGCCTCCACCGCGGTGAGCCGCTGCGGGGGTTCGGCGCGCAGCCGGGCCGCGAGGGTGGCCGCCGCCGCCGGTACGGCGCTCCCCGGGCCGGAGTCGTGCGGTTCGCCGGCGGTGCGGGTGAGGGAGTCGATCACCGAGTCGCGCAGCCGGGCGGCGAACCGGATGTCGGGGTACTGCTCGGGTCTGGTGAGCATGGACAGGGCCGCACCGACGTTCGCCGCCATGACGACCCGGGTGGCGGCCTCCGGAGGCACGGTCAGCACTCCGGCCGCCGCGCACCGCTCCAGCACGCCGTGCAGCAGGGCGTGGGCCTCCTTGGCGGCGGCGGGGGGTGCGGTCAGCTCGGGCGAGTACATCAGGCGGTAGTGATTCGGGTGGTCCAGCGCGAACCGCATGTGGTTGTCCCAGCCGCGCTTGAGGTCGGCGACCGGGTCGGCGCTGGGGCGGGCGGCGCGCTTGGAGGCGAGGTACTGCTCGAATCCCCGGTCGACCACGGCGGCGAGCAGCCCCGCCTTGTCGCCGAAGAGCCGGTAGAGCATCGGCGCCCCGACACCCGCGGCCTCGCACACGGCGCGCGTCGAGACATCGGCGGCGGGGGCTCCGGCCAGCAGTTCCGTGGCGGCGTCCAGGATCTTCTCTCTCGCGTCCATGCGTTCACGGTACGCCATCCGTAGCGCCGTTACGAGCAACTCTTAACATCGCTACGATTCCGTGATACCGTCGATACGAGTCGGCCGTAGCGTCGCTACGAAGCAATGGGAAGGAAACCGTCATGACCAGCCAGCCAGGCTCCACCCACTCCGACCGCCCCACCACCGGCCCGCGCGTCGCGATCGTCACCGGCGGCTCGCGCGGCATAGGCCGTCAGGTCGCCCGGCAGCTCGCCGCCGACGGCTTCGCCGTGGTGGTCGGCTACGCGGGCAGCAAGGAGGCCGCGGAGGATGTCGTACGCGACATCGTGACCGCCGGCGGCACCGCGCTCCCCGCCCGCGCGGACGTCGCCGACGAGTCCGACGTGAGCGCCCTGTTCGAGCTGGCGGAGAGCACGTACGGCGGTGTCGACGCCGTCGTCAACGCCGCCGGCCGCATGGCCCTGTCCCCGATAGCGGACCTCGACCTGGACGAGCTGGACGCCGTCCACCGCACCAACATCCGGGGCACGTTCGTCGTCGACCGCGAAGCGGCACGCCGACTGCGGCCGGGCGGCGCGCTCGTCAACTTCTCGACCTCGGTCCTCGGGCTGTCCTTCCCGGGGTACGGCGCCTACGCGGCGAGCAAGGGCGCAGTCGAGGCCCTCACCCTGATCCTCGCCCGGGAGCTGCGCGGCCGGGACATCACGGTGAACGCGGTCGCGCCCGGACCGACGGCCACCGACCTGTTCCTCGACGGCAAGGACGAGGAGACCGTCGCCCGCCTGGCCGCCCAGCCCCCGCTGGAGCGCCTGGGCACACCCCAGGACATCGCCTCGGTGGTCGCCTTCCTGGTCGGCCCGACCGGCCACTGGGTGAACGGCCAGGTGCTGCGCGCGAACGGAGGCATCGTCTGATCCGCCGCCCGCGTACGACCGGCACCACCGCGTCACCGACCGCGCCGGGCCGTCGTTCTCCAGGCTCCGGGAGTCACAGGGCTCACGGGGCGCGGAGAGGAACGACCATGACGGCTGCGGAGCAGGACACCGGCGACCGGGCCGGCGGCGGAGGCCCGCTCCACCGACGGAGGTTCCTCAAGGCCGCGAGCGGTACGGCGCTCACGGCGGCGGCAGTCGGCGCGGCCCCGGCACCAACCCGCACCCCGGTACAAGCACCGCCACCGGCCCCGACCAGCGCCCCCACCCGCACCATGACCCCTACCCGTGCCCGTGCAGTGATCCCGCAGATCGGGGACACCATGCCCTCACTCGCCTTCGACGACCCGACCACCCAGCAACGGCTCGGCAGGCTCTACGCCTCCGCGCTCACGGACATGACCGACCGCAACACCATCGCGGCGGATCCGGCGGTCTACGACAGGGCCGGACTGCTCACCGACCCTCCCGGCACCCTGGTGCGGGCCGGGGCGGGCTATCCGACGCCCCAGCGGTGGACCCGGGACGCGGCCGTCAACGCCTGGAGCGCGGCCTCGCTGCTGGCACCGGACGTCGGGCGCAACACCCTGTGGTCGGTGGTGGACCGGGGGCCGGGCGGGCTGGTCGTGCAGCAGGACAACCAGTGGTGGGACCAGGTCGTGTGGATCGTGGCCGCCCGGCACCACCATCTGGTCACCGACGACGGGGACTTCCTGGCCAAGGCGTACGAGACGTCCGTGCACACGATGAGGGAGCGCGAGAAGCACAGTTTCGACGCTGCGTACGGGCTCTTCCGGGGGCCGGGGTTCATGAACGACGGGATCTCCGGCTATCCCGAGCCGCCCTCCGCCCCGGAGGTCCGCTCGTCCTTCGTCCTGGACCATCCGCACGCCGCCGACCTGATGTGCCTGTCGACCAACTGCCTGTACTACGGCGCCCGGACAGCGCTGGCGGCCATGGCCGACGCCCTGGGCAGACCGGAGGAGGCCGAGGCGTGGCGGACGTCGGCCGGGCGGCTGCGGGCGGCGGTAGACCGGCAGCTGTGGCGGCCGGAAGCGGGGACGTACGCGTATCTGGTGCACGGGAGCGGGCCGTTCGCGGGGCGGGTCGACACCTCGCAGGAGGGCGCCGGGCTGGCCCTCGCGGTGCTGCTGGGGGTGGCCGACGAGCGGCGGGCGCGGCAGCTCCTGGCCGGCGCGCACTGGCAGCCGCACGGCATCGTGAACGTCTGGCCGCACTTCGCCCGGTTCGGCGCGAGCCGTCCGGGGCGGCACAACGTGATGGTGTGGCCGATGGTGCACGGCCTGTACGGGCTGGCGGCGGCCATGGCAGGACGGACCGAGGAGTTCGCGCGGGCCGTGGAGACCTTCGCGGACCTCGTCACCGGCAGCGGGGGCGACTTCTACGAGGTGTACGACTCGGTGAGCGGAAAAGTCGACGGGGGCTGGCAGAGCGGTGCGAGCGGCAGACCCGAGCACTTCGTCTCACAACCGCACCAGACCTGGTCGGCGACCGCGTATCTGCGCCTGATCCATGAGGGGATGGTCGGCCTGGTGCACTCGGCGGACACCGTGCGGCTGAGACCGTGCCTGCCCCGGCACTGGGGTCCGGTCCGGCTGCACGGCCTGCGCTGGCGGGACCTGACGCTGGACATCACGCTGAGCGGCGCGGGGAACCGGGTGCGCTCCTGCACGGTGGACGGCCGGCCGGGCGCCCCGGTTCTCAGCGCGGCCGGAAGGGGCCGCCATACGGTCGAGCTGGTACTCGAAGGGCTCGAAGGACTCGATGGGGAGTAGCCGATCGCACCGCGGGGACGGTGCGACACGGCATGGGGTGGTGCGTCAGGTACTGGGCACCGACTGGACGACGCCCGTCCCGCCCGCTGCGGCCCCCTCGGTCGCGTCGGTCGGCTCGCCCTCCTCCTCGAAGGAGTAGGCGAGGAAGTCGTCGACCATCCGGTGGAAGAGGCCGGCGAGTTGCTGGAGTTCCTCGGCGGACCAGTTGCCGAGGGCCATCCGCATCCCTCGAATACTCGCCTCCCGGATGCGCTCGACGGCGTCCTCGCCCGTGGCGGTCAGCTCGATGCGCTGGGCACGGCGGTCGTCGGGGTCGGGCACGCGCGTGACGTAACCGGCCTTCTGGAGCTGCTGCACCTGGCGGGTGACATGGGAGGCCTCGACCGCGAGCCGGTTGGCGAGTTCGCCCGGGCGCATCGGTTCCGAGTCGGCGATCTGCCGCAGCAGCGCGGTGGCGGCCCGGTCGAGCGGCACTCCGGCGACCGCCATCAGACGGTCGTGCTGTCGGGCACGGCTGACCAGATAGGAGATGCGGGTGAGAGCTCGCTCGATCTCGGCCACATCCTTCGGGGCGGGAGCGGTTTTGGGTGGCGGTGTGGACATGGCCTCCACTTTACCATCTCGTTGCGTAACTCAACTAAATTGGTTTGCCGGCAGTCCGCCGTCACGGCCGCCGAGCGACCGCCGCACCTCGGCCGACCACCACCGGGTCGGCTCCCACCAGGACGCCCACCAGCCGGTCGCCGTGCGCTAGGCGGCCAGGAACATGACGTACTGGTCGGACCAGAAGTAGGGCACGGGCGCGAAGGGCCTGCGGGCGTCCGGGGCGAGGAGATTGCGGGCCACATCACCGGCCGCGTACACATAGGGGGCCGCCGCGCAGCACTCGTCGCAGACCGGACCGTCGTCCAGGATCCGCCTCACCGCTCGACCAGCCGGATGGCCGCCGCCGGGCAGATGGCGACGGCTTCCTGGACGCCGTCGAGGAGTCCGTCCCCGGGGGTCTCCTCCAGGACGACGGCGATGCCGTCCTCGTCGCGCTGGTCGAAGACCTCCGGCGAGGCCATCACACACTGGCCCGAGGCGACGCACTTCGGTTCGTCGAGTTCCACACGCATGGTCATGTCGGCGCTCCGAGTTCGTCGTCGGGTAGTTCCTCGTCGTGCGCGGTCGGTCGGGTCGTACGTCTCGCGATCCCGGTGGCCGGTGGCCGTTGCGGGTCACGGGGTGGGGCTGCCGAGCCAGTAGCCGAAGCCCCGGCGGGTGTGGATCAGCGCCGGGCGTTCCTGGTTCACCTTGCGGCGCAGCCGGGAGACGAGCTGTTCGATCGCGTTGCCGCCCCGGTACTCGCCCCAGACGTGCCCGGCGATCTGCTCCTTCGACAGCACCTTTCCGGAGTTGACCAGCAGATGGCGCAGCAGCCGGTACTCCGCCGGGGTCAGTTCGAGCGGACGCGGCCCCCTGCGCGCCTCGCAGCTGGCGTCGTCCAGGGCCAGGTCGCCGTACGACAGCACCCTCAGCCGCCGGGCCGGGCTCCAGGCGCGCAGCAGTACCTGGACGCGGACCAGCACCTCGGCGATGCGCAGCGGGGTGGTCACGTAGTCCTGGCCGGCCCGGCCCATCGCCGTCAGCAGCATGCCCAGGGAGTCGGCGGGGGCCAGGAAGAGGACGGCGGGACGTTCGCCGGTGACGCGGTGCCGGCGGGCCAGGACGTCCAGGTCCGGCAGAGTCAGGTCGAGGACCACGAGGTCGAAGCGGAAGCCGCCGAGTCGGCTCAGGGCCTCGGTCCCGGAGTAGGCGACGGCTACCAGGTAGCCCGCCAGTTCCAGGGTCGTGGACAGCAGCTCGACGGTCGCGGGATCACCGGCGACGACCAGGATGTGCTGTCCGCCGTCCTGGACCGGCGCCGGTTCGTCGCTGCTGCTCACCATGGAAGGACCGTTCATGTTGGTTCCACGCTTCCCGTCCTGACGACTGCGCGAGCCCCGTGGCCGGCCGTCCGGCGGGACCGGACGGCAAGGCGGGCGGGGGACGCCCGGTGCCGCCCGGTGCGGTCAGGGGGTGCGGTGGGGTACGGCGGTCTCACGGCCGCCGTCCGAGGCGATGGCGTACGCGAGGAGGTCGTCGACCATCCGGTCGACGAAGGCGGCCAGGCGCCGGAGTTCCTGGGGTGACCAGTCCTCCAGTGCCATCCGCATGGACCGGCACTTGACCGCACGGATGCGGCCGACCGCCTCCTCGCCCGCCGCGGTGAGCCGGATGCGCTGGGCACGGCGGTCGACGGGGTCGGGTACGCGGGTGACGTAACCGGCGTCCTGGAGGCGCTGCACCTGTCGGGTGATGTGCGAGGCCTCCACGGCCAGCAGGTTCGCCAGCTCCCCCGGGCGCAGGGGTTCGGAGTCGGCGATCTGGCGCAGGAGCACCACGGCGGAGCGCTCCAGCGGGATGCCGGCCAGCTCTCTCAGCCGTCCGTGCTCTCTGGCGTGGTTGGCCAGATGAGCCATCCGGTTGAGATTGCGGTCGATCTCGGCCACGTCGGTCGCCGCCGGAGCGGGGACTTCCGCTGACGGTGGTCTGGGCATGCGCGCCACCCTAGCATTCTGCTTGCGTGACTCAAGCAAAATTACCCACTCCCCTCGCCGCGATCGGCGACTGGTCGATTTAGCTTGCTTGACTCAAGTAATTCACATGTGCTTGCCTTACTCAAGCAAAACGGCTCGTCGGATTCCTCGGAACCGCACGACCCCCCCGACCGGGGCCGCCTTGAGCGGAGGAGGCCCCGCCGCGTCGAACCCGTGGGGACGGGGATCGGCGCAGTCCACGGGCCCGGCACCGGACAACTCCCCCCGTCCGGTGCCGGGCTCGGGACACCTGGAGACGGAAGGTTCGGCCGATGCCGCCCCGCGCGCCCTCGGCACATCGGGGCGAGCGGCCCCGACCCTTGGATCTCCCCCACCCGAACAGCGATTCCCTACGCAGAAGGCGAGCCATCCCATGACCACCATGAAGTCCGTCAAGACCGGCCCCCAGGGCAAGATCGAGGTCGTCGAGGTCGAGCGTCCGGTGCCCGGGCCCAAGGACGTCCTGATGCGGGTCCGCGCCTGCGGCATCTGCGGCACCGACACGTTCTTCGTGCACATCGGCGGGAGCCCGCTCGGTCCCGACGGGTCGATGGTCTCCATCCCGCTCGGCCACGAGCCGGCCGGTGAGGTCGTGGAGGTCGGCGCGGAGGTCACGGGCCTCAAGGCGGGTGACCGGGTGGTCGTGAATCCGCAGGGGGTGTCGTCCGGGATCATCGGCTGCGGCGGCGAGCACGGCGCGATGAGCGAGTACCTGCTCCTCGACGACTGCGAGGTGGGCAGGACCGTCACCGTGTTCCCCGAGACCGTCCCCTTCGACATCGCGTCCCTCAACGAGCCGATGGCGGTGGCCCGGCACTGCGTCAACCGCTCCGAGGCCACGCCCGAGGACACCGTGATCGTCTTCGGCGCCGGACCCATCGGCCTCGGCGCCACCATCTGGCTCAAGCTGCGCGGCGTCAAGCACGTCGTCGTCGCCGACGTCATCCCCGAGCGCCTGGAGACCGCCCTCGCCGTCGGCGCCGACGCCGTCATCAACTCCAGGACCGAGAACGTCACCGAACGGCTGACCGAGCTGCACGGCCAGGCCGCCAACGCGCTGGGCCAGCCCCGGCCGGGCACCGACATCTACATCGACGCCGCCGGCGCACCCGCCGTCATCCAGACCGTGGTCGACTCCGCGAAGTGGAAGGCGAAGCTCGTCATGGTCGCCGTACAGAAGAAGTCCGACCAGATCGACCTCGGCGGCATGCTCCGCAGCGAGCTGACCCTCATCGCCTCGCAGGGCTACCCCACCGAGATCTTCGAGGTCACCCCCGAACTCGTCGAGCACCACGAGCGCTTCGCCAAGCTCATCAGCCACCGCGTCCCCTTCGACGAGGTCGACACCGCCTTCACCCTCGCCCTCACCCCCGGCGCGGCCGAGAAGGTCGTCGTCACCTTCGACGGGCAGAACGACCTCTAGCGGTCGGGGCGGCGACCGGTACGGCGGGTCACCACTCGACGGGGAGTCCGTGGACCCCGTACACCGGTCCGTCGTGCTTGAAGGCGATGTTCTCCAGGCCGGTGGCCAGGCGCAGGGCGGGGATACGGCGGTACGGCGTGCCGTGGACGATCTCCAGCTCCAGCCTGGCCGGCGGCCGGCCCAGGCACTGGTGGACCCCGAAGGCGAAGGCGCTGCCGCGAACCCGATGTCCGCCAGGGCCGCGCGGCGCCGTCCGCCGTGGGCGATGTTGAGGCAGCGCAGCAGTTCCTCGACCGCTGAAGTGACCGGCTTCGGGTCGTCCGGGTCGCGCGGCAGGGCGAGCCGGCCCGGGTGCCGGAGCAGGGCGAGGGTGCCGAGGGCGCTCATGTCGGCGGTGGTCTCGTGGCCGGCGATCAGCAGCAGGAAGCCCAACCGGTCCGCCTCGTCGCGGGTCGACTCGCCCGCCTCGATCCGGCCGACCAGGCCGGAGGGGGTCGCCGGGTCGGAGCCCTGGCCGGCCGCCCCGCCGACCCGGCGGTCGGAGACACCGGTCCAAACTCGACGGAAACCGTTCGCTCGGGGAGCCCGGTCCTCGCGAAGGCCCTTGCGGGGCGGCTGGTGGCTGCCGGGCCGGGTGCGGACTCCCGCGGCGAAGCGACGGATTCGGAGCGGGAGGGGGCTTCTGAGGGTCTATCGTGTCGGCATGTCCGTCCCTGAACTGATCCGTATCGTCTCCCGCGACTCGCCCATGGCCCTGGCCCAGGTGGAGCGGGTACGTGCCGAACTGGCCGTCGTCCATCCGCACACGCGCACCGAGGTCGTCCCCGTGAAGACGACCGGCGACAAGTGGATGGGCGATCTGTCCCAGGTCGAGGGCAAGGGGGCGTTCACCAAGGAGGTCGACGCCGCGCTGCTCGCCGGTGAGGCCGATCTCGCGGTGCACTGCGTCAAGGACGTGCCCGCCGACCGGCCGCTGCCCAAGGGCACGATGTTCGCCGCGTTCCTCAAGCGGGACGACATCCGCGACGCCCTGATCCACCCGGGCGGCCTGACCCTGGACGAGCTGCCTGACGGCACCCGGATCGGTACGTCCTCGGTGCGCCGCATCGCCCAGCTGGCCGCCTCCCACCCGCACCTGGAGTGCGTGCCGTTCCGCGGCAACGCCAACCGGCGGCTGGAGAAGCTCGCGGCCGGCGAGGCGGACGCCCTGCTGCTCGCCGTGGCCGGGCTGGAGCGCATCGGCCGGATGGACGTGGCCAGCGAGGTCCTCTCCCCCGAGACGATGATGCCGCCGATCGGCGCGGGCATCCTCGCCCTCCAGTGCCGCGAGGGCGACACCGAGGTGATCGACGCGGTCAGCGGCCTCGGCGACCCGGACACCTGGCGCGAGGCGACGGCCGAACGAATGTTCCTGCACGTCCTCCAGGGCCACTGCAACAGCCCGATCGCCGGGTACGCGCGCGTGTCCCGCAGCGGCGAACTCTCGCTGCGCGCCTGTGTGTTCACCCCGGACGGCAAGGTCCAGCTGAACGCCCACGAATGGGCGGGCCGTCTCGACCCGGCCACGCTCGGCACGTCGGTGGCGGTGGCGCTGCTGCGGCAGGGCGCGCGCGAGCTGATCGACGACATCGCGCACTGAGAGGCACTGAGAGCCGGGGGCGAGCGGCGGGCCGCTCAGGTGGGTTCCGTCTGGCCCTTCTGGTCCCGCTGCTCCCTGAGTTCCCGCTGGGCCTTCAGGAAGTCGCTGGCCTGTACGGCCACGCCGTCCCGGGCGGTGCCATGGTGGGCGCCGGTGCCGGTGAAGTCCTCGGGGAGGCCGATCCCGCCCGCCCACAGGTGCCGGGCGGTCCACTCCTCCTCGACCCGCAGCTGGATCTGTACGTCCACCTGCGTCAGGGCGGCTTCGGGGCCGGCGGCGTACAGGACGGCCGTGGCGCGGCGCAGCGGGTGGACGTCGAAGCCCTCGATGAACTGCGAGTTCCGCCAGTCGATGAAGG
Organism: Streptomyces geranii; assembly: GCF_002954775.1. Lineage (GTDB taxonomy): Bacteria > Actinomycetota > Actinomycetes > Streptomycetales > Streptomycetaceae > Streptomyces > Streptomyces geranii. The sequence continues at coordinate 7,066 of NZ_PJME01000004.1, read as the reverse complement.
CGCCCTCGCCGTCGGGGCCGACCCGGACGTCGATCTGGCCGTCCTCCAGGTGGACGCCGTAGTGCCGGTCGCCACGGTTCTCGACGGTGACCCGGAGGCTGAAATAGGTCAGGCCGTCGGCTGCGTCGTCGCGTCCGCGCGGCGGTTCGGCCGCCAGCAGACGGTGGACGCGGACACGCAGGCCGGCATGCTCGTCGTACTCATGCCAGTCCCCGACCACGTTCGGCTCGCGCACAGTCCACCTCTCGACCTCGGATGGCTGCTTCCTATCCTTGTGCCCGGCGCACAGTCAAATGAGCGGAATGCGCTGTGGCCAGCGAATTCGCCCCCTTGATCACTGATCAAGCGGTGTGCAGCGGAAATCCGCCGAAGAGCCGTCCCACACACGGTGGCCGCGTGCCGCACATCACGTTCCGGTGCAAGGTCGTGACCGGTGTTCAGCGGGCCAGCCGACCGAGGAGCGAGGAGGCCGCCACGATGCTCAGGGCGGCTGCGACGAGCAGCACCCCGAAGTCGACGAGGAGGTTGGACGGCGTACCGAGGAGGAGTCCGCGCAGGGCGTTCACCTGGTAGCTGAGCGGGTTGATCCGGCTGATCGTCTGGAGCCAGCCGGGCATCACGCTGACCGGGTAGAGGGCGTTGGAGCCGAAGAAGAGCGGCATGGTGATGGCCTGGCCGATGCCCATCAGACGGTCGCGGGTGAGGACGATCCCGGCGATCGTCATCGACAGGCAGGAGAAGAAGGCGGAGCCGAGGACGACGGCCGCCGCGACGCCGAGCAGCTTGAGCGGGTTCCAGGTCATGGCCACGCCGAGCAGGGCCGCGATGACGATCACGACGACGGCCTGGATGAGCGCCTTCACCCCGGCCGCGAAGGCCTTGCCGGTGACGAGGGCCGCGCGCGGGGTGGGGGTGACGAGGAGCTTGGTGAGGATGCCGGCGTCCCGCTCCCAGATGATCATGATGCCGTAGAAGATGGCGATGAACATCGCGGACTGGGCGATGATGCCGGGCGCCAGATAGTCGAGGTAGGGGATGCCGCCGGTCGGTATCGCCCTGATCCGGGTGAAGGTCTCGCCGAAGATCAGCAGCCAGAGGGCGGGCTGGATGGCCCGGGTGTACAGCTCGGTGCGGTCGTGGCGGAGTTTCTGCAGCTCGACGGCGCACATGGCGCCGACCCTGGCGGGCAGCAGCCGCCAGCCCGTTCGGGGCGTGGGCGGTACGAGCAGGAGGTTGCGGGCGGCGGGGTCAGCCGACGCGGGAAGCGGTGCGGCGGGTGCTGCGGACATCGCGGAAGTCTCCTGACCGTTCGTCGAGGCCGCTGCCGGCGATGTCCCGGAAGACGTCCTCCAGCGTGGGCGGCGGTGCGGTGTCGGACGCGCCCTCGGCCCGGCGCCGTTCGCCGAGTCCCGCCCGGAGTTCGTCGGGGGTGCCGAGGGCGCGGATGCGGCCGTGGTGCATCAGGGCGACGCGGTCGCAGTACTGGTCGGCCTCGTCCATGTAGTGCGTGGTGACCAGGACCGTCATGCCGGTGGCGGCGCGCACGGCGTCGATGTGCTCCCACACGCCGGTCCTGGCGATGGGGTCGAGCCCGATGGTGGGTTCGTCGAGGATGAGCAGCCGGGGCGCGCTGACCAGCGCCTGGGCCAGTTCGAGCCGGCGCACCATGCCACCGGAGTACGTCCCGGCGAGCCGGTCGGCGGCGTCGCTGAGCCCGACCGCCGCGAGCGCCTGGCCGACCCGTTCGGCGCGTTCGCGGCGCGGGACGTCGAAGACCCGGGCGAACAGGACAACGTTCTCGCGTCCGGTCAGCCCGGAGTCGGCGGACAGCTGCTGCGGTACGTAGCCGAGCAGCCGGCGCACCGCCATCCGGTCCCCGGCGGCGTCGTTCCCGAAGACGCGGACCATGCCGACTGGTACCGGCAGGAGTGTGGTGACACAGCGGATGGCGGTGGTCTTGCCCGCGCCGTTGGGCCCGAGGAGGCCGAACACCTCGCCCTCGCGGACGCTCAGGTCGAGTCCGTCGACGGCGTTGGTGTCACCGAAGGCGTACACGAGTCCGGTACAGCTGACGGCTTCCCGGCTCTCGGCGATGTCACCGACCTCGGCGCTCCCGCCGGCTTCGGTGAGCCTGTCGGCCTTGGTGAGCCTGTCGTACGTCACGTCTCCTCCGTCTCCTCGCGCAGGTTCCGGGCCAGCTTCCGCAGGGCAGGGAGCGCGGCGCGCAGGGCGTCCCGGTCGGCGTCGTCGAGACGCGCCACCTGCCGTCGGACGAGCGCGGTGCGTCGCTCCCGCCAGTCCCTCAGGCGGGCCTCGGCCGCCGGGGTGGTCAGCAGGCGGGCGGCCCGCCGGTCGGCCGGGTCCGTGCCCCGGATCAGATAACCGTCCTTGACCAGCTGGTTGACGAGCGTCGACACGGAGTTGCCCGCGAGGTACAGCTCCCTGGCCGCGTCCGAGATCCCGATGCCGGGCCGGTCCATGACCAGGCGCAGCAGCTCGACCTCGGCGCCCCGCAGCCGGGGCACGCTCGTCCCGCCGCGCAGTCGGCGCCGGATCAGCCGCTGCACTCCGACAAGCGCGTCGGCCAGTTCGTCGGCGAAGTTCGCTGGTTCCACAGGGCCGAGATTAGCTCTGTGTCAGAGGTATTCGGGGAACGGGGAAGGAAAGGCCGGGTCAAGAACGTGCATGCCGCATGTTCCGTGCCGCCGCGCATGCATGCGGCGACCGGACAGACCCGTTTAGTAGCGATTCATGTCGATTTGTTTCCACGCTGCCGGGGGCGGGAATTTTCCTTGCAGTGCTTCGGCCAGCAGGCACGTCCTTGAGAGCCGCGCCGACGGAGGAAGGTGCGCGCGATGCGCATCGCCACGAGCACTGCACCGAGAACGAACCGCCACCCCCACGACGACGCCCCCGACACCGCCGCCGCGTTCGAACGCCTGGCCCGGCTGCCCGAGGGGCCCGAGCGGCACGCCCTCCGCGACGACCTCGTACGGGCCTGGCTGCCCATGTCGGAGCGGATCGCCGTCCGCTTCCGGGGCCGCGGCGAGACCCTGGAGGACCTGTACCAGGTCGCGGCGGTCGGCCTCGTCAAGGCGGTCGACCACTACGACCCCGCGCGCGGCGCCGCCTTCGAGGCGTACGCCGTGCCGACCGTCACCGGCGAGATCAAGCGGCACTTCCGCGACCACCTGTGGGCACTGCACGTGCCACGCCGCGTGCAGGATCTGCGCAACCGGGTGCGCAACGCGTCGAAGGAGCTGTCCGCGACCGTCCCTGGCCGGCCCCCGACCGTCGCCGAGATCGCCGCGTACACGGAGCTGACCGAGAGCGAGGTCCGTACGGGCATGGAGGCCCTGGAGTGCTTCGCCGTGCTGTCGCTGGAGGCGGAGCTGCCGCGCACGGACGGGTACGCGCTCGCGGACACCGTCGGCGGGGCCGATCCCGGGTTCGACCTGATCGTCGACCGCGCGGCCGTCAGCCCCTGTCTGCGGGCGCTGCCCGAGCGCGAGCGGACCATCCTCTACCTGCGGTTCTTCCGCGGGATGACGCAGAGCCGGATCGCCGGGCAGCTCGGCATCTCGCAGATGCACGTCTCCCGGCTGCTCAGCACCTGCTGTGCGCGCATCCGCGAGGAACTCGACCCCGGGCCCGGCGACGAGCACCGCAGTCGCCCGGACAATTCATCAGCGGCCGGGCGACTGCGGGGCGGGCTCACTGCCGAACCCTCCCGGGAGCGGTTCACCGGCGTGCCCTGCTCCTCGGTGTCACCGAAGGGGCGGGATTGAAACACCCTTCCGGCCGGGAAAGGCGCTACGTGTTCGCGCCGCCACCCGGAATCTGGGTCGGTCCGTGGCGGTCGAGGGCGTCCTCCAGCGCGGCCCGGATGCCGGACGGCATGTCCCCGTCGCGTCCCCAGATCAGGATCATCTCCGCGACAGCGCGCAGCTTGACGTTCGTGTGCTGGGAGACCTCCTTCAGCACCTCCCACCCCTGGTCCGGGGTGACCCGCCCGAGCGCGACCATCATGCCGATCGCCTGGTCGACGACGGCGTGCGAGGTGACGGCCTGCTTGAGCTGATCGACCTCGGCCCGCAGCGCGAAGATCTGATCGTCGTCCCTGGAACCGTCACCCTTCGAACTTTCGTCCGTCGAGCCGCCGTCCGTCGGCATGGCCACCTCCTGTTCGTCGCGTCCGGGCTGGCCCCTCCATCGTCGCCACTGAGCCCGCCGGGTGCCAACAGCCCCGATCGGGGTACTCGACAGGCACCGGGACGGGATTCGGCCGGAGACTGGTGTCCGGCCGGTGCCCGCCGGTGTACGGAACCAGGACGCGAGGGCGATGAACCACGACACGACACCATCCACCGGCGCGACGGACGCCGTCTCGACCCATTCCGAGTTCGGCGCCCCCTGCTGGGTGAGCCTGACCAGCCGCGATCTGCGGGCCACCGAGGCGTTCTACAGCGCCGTACTGGGCTGGCGGTGGCGTTCGGCCCGGCTGGGCGACCGCTTCCGGGTCGCACTGGCGCAGGGCACGCCGGTCGCGGGGATCGCCGCGGTGGCCTCCGTCTGGCAGGTCGCGGTCGCCTGGATCCCGTACTTCGCGGTGCCGAGCGCGGACGAGGCGGTGAGCCGGGCCCGCGAGCGCGGCGGTACGACGGCGGTCGGCCCGATCTCCTTCCCGCCCGGCCGTGCCGCCCTGCTGGCCGACCGGGACGGGGCGACCTTCGGCATCTGGGAGGGCGAACTGCCGGCCGGCTGGGAGGCCTGGCGCCGCGCCGCCCCCGCGTTCGTCCGGCTGCACACCCGCGACGCCTTCGACTCGGCCATCTTCTACGGCGAGATCCTGGAGTGGGCCTCGGGCCGCCCCGGCTGCTGCGAGGTCGACTACGAGGGTGACGAGGTCGTCCTGCGCAGCCGGGGCGACGTCGTGGCCCGGATCGGCTCGGGCGCGCTGGAGGCGGCGCCGGACCCGACGATCCGCCCGCACTGGCAGGTCCACTTCGCGGTCGAGGACGTGGGTGCCTGTGTCAAGGCCGCGGAGAACAACGGCGGCAGCGTCCTGCGGTACGACACCGGTTCGGGGCCGTTCGAGGCGGTGCTGCGCGATCCGGACGGCGCCCAGTTCACGGTGACGTCACGCGTCACGCGCTGAGCCCGCCGGCCGCCCGGACCCGGTGTCCGACCGTTCCTACTGCACGTTCACGAAGGCGTCCTGTGCCCGGTCCGCCGTACCGGCGAAGGACGGGACCGCTCGCGGCACCTGGCGCACCTCCCGCAAGGTCGGCGAGGGCCCGGTCCGGATCAGGGGGACGCCCTCGCAGGAGCGGGCCCGGCGGGAGAACCAGATGACCTTGGCACCGGTGTCCGTGGCACAGCAGCCCCAGCCGTCGCTCAGGGCGGCGATCCACGCCAGACAGCCGCGGAGTTCCTGGTCGGGGCGCAGGGCGCGGTCGTTCTCGGCGATGGCGGTGATGAGGTGCTGGCCGTTCCACCACATCTCGATCACCGCGCGCTTGTCGGTCGCGTGCTCGTCGATGGCACGCAGCAGCACCTCGGTGCCATGGCAGACGGGTCCCACCAGGTGCTCCAGGTCCCAGAGGCGGAGGTGGGCGGCCAGGATGCGTTCGACCTGGCCGACCCGTTCGGGACAGACCTCCACGTCGAGGTGGTAGTAGCAGGGCGATGCGGTCTTCATCGTCGTTGGCTCCTCACGGCGGACCCACGCTGCCGAACGCGAAGCGTGAGCACTGTTCGCTTCTGAGTCAGCTCCAGAGTGGGAGCGCTAGTCCATTCGTGCAACACGAGCGACCTCTGTGGTGGTTGAAGACCCAACAAGACGCTGGGTCGTCGCGCGTGCACCATGAGTGAAGTTCTCACCGCACAAGCCGGAAGAAGAAGCACAGGTACGAGTACAAGCAGCAGAAGAAGCAGAAGCAGTCACAGGAAGGTGACCAGCACCATGCTCTTGCCCGCCAAAGCCGAGGTCGCCCGGCAGTTGAACAAGTACCGGGCGTGGGAACGTGTCATGCTCGCGGCCCCGTCCGACCGTTCGGCGCGCGACAGTTTCGAGGACTCGGGCTACACCCTGTGCGTGCTGATGGGGAAGCGGTGCGCGCGGGAGGCCGCGCACGCCGCCGAGCGCTATCTCCGTACGAGCCTGGTCGCCTACCTCCGTGAACAGGCCGGCTGGACCCACACGGACCGTTTCGCCGGGCATGTTCCCCCGGTCGCCCAGCGCAGCACCGCAGGGGGATAGCCCCGCCCGCGACTCCCGCCCCGACCCCGAGCACGGCAGAGGTGAGACCCATGAGCCCGACCCCGGCCATCGGCCGCATCCCGATCCGGGACGTGTGCCCGGCCGTCGAGGCCGGCCGGCGCCCGGCGAAGGCCGTCGCGGGAGAGACCTTCCAGGTCACCGCGACGGTCTTCCGTGAGGGCCATGATGCGGTCGGCGCGAACGTCGTGCTGTGCGACCCGGAGGGCCGCCCGGGCCCCTGGACACCGATGCGCGAACTCGCCCCGGGCACCGACCGCTGGGGCGCGGACGTCACCCCGGACGCGACGGGCCGGTGGACCTACCGGGTCGAGGCGTGGGGCGACCCGATCACCACCTGGCGCCACCACGCGGGCATCAAGATCCCGGCCGGGATCGACACGGGTCTGGTGCTGGAGGAGGGCGCGCTCCTGTACGAGCGTGCCGCCGAGGGTGTGCCACGGAAGGCGGGCCGGGCTGTCGTACTGGCCGCAGCGCGGGCCCTGGGCGACGACTCGCTCCCGGTGGCGAACCGCCTCGGGCCCGCGCTGACGCCGGCGGTGGAGAAGGTGCTGCGCCGGTATCCGCTGCGGGAGCTGGTCACCGCGTCCGACACCTTGCCGCTGGTCGTGGAGCGGGAGCGGGCGTTGTACGGGGCCTGGTACGAGTTCTTCCCCCGTTCCGAGGGCACTGCCGAGGAGCCTCACGGCACGTTCCGGACAGCCGTCCGCAGGCTGCCCGCCATCGCCGCGATGGGCTTCGACGTCCTCTACCTCCCCCCGATCCACCCCATCGGGCACACCTTCC